>NZ_CP014327.1:2923527-4329554 GCF_000812665.2 Falsihalocynthiibacter arcticus | reverse complement strand
CCGCTTGAATGGCATTTATGTCAAACATACGGGTCAAGATATGAAGACCGTCGTCGACGGGCTTGAGCGTGATAATTTCATGTCTGCAGAAGAAGCTAGAGACTGGGGTCTCATTGATGAGATCGTTGAGAATCGCGAAAAAAGCGACGCATAAGGGCGCGTTGGTTTCTACCGATGCGTTAACGGCACAATGATTTTGCCGTTGTACAAGAAAATTGGCTGTCCTAAGCTAGGGCCTAAGGCAGCCTAAACAACGTTTATTACGGTTTGACTGGGCGCAATGCGGCCACCAGAGATCAAACAAAGGATCACCATGGCAAAAACGACGACTGGCGACAGCAAAAACACACTTTACTGTTCTTTCTGTGGAAAGAGTCAGCATGAGGTTCGTAAACTTATTGCAGGACCAACGGTCTTTATTTGCGATGAATGTGTTGAACTTTGCATGGACATCATCCGCGAAGAGACCAAGTCTAGCGGTCTGAAAGCCACGGATGGCGTTCCGACACCGAGTGATATTTGTGAAGTTCTTGATGATTATGTTATTGGCCAGGCGCACGCAAAGCGTGTGCTCGCCGTTGCTGTGCATAACCACTATAAACGTTTGAACCACTCCGGTGGTACAGGCGACATCGAACTTGCAAAGTCCAACATTATGTTGGTTGGCCCAACGGGTTGCGGGAAGACCTTGCTCGCGCAAACACTTGCACGCATTTTGGACGTTCCGTTCACCATGGCGGACGCCACAACCTTGACCGAAGCGGGCTATGTCGGGGAAGATGTCGAGAACATCATCCTTAAATTGCTTCAAGCCAGCGAATACAATGTTGAACGCGCGCAACGCGGCATCGTTTATATTGACGAAGTCGATAAAATTACCCGTAAATCTGACAATCCGTCGATCACACGCGATGTGTCGGGCGAGGGTGTACAGCAGGCGCTTCTGAAAATTATGGAAGGGACGGTTGCTTCCGTGCCTCCACAAGGGGGGCGTAAGCACCCACAGCAAGAATTTTTGCAGGTCGATACCACTAATATCCTGTTTATCTGTGGCGGCGCGTTTGCCGGCCTCGACAAGATCATTGCTGCCCGTGGTAAAGGTAGCGCGATGGGATTCGGCGCCGATGTCCGCAATAACGACAATCGGGGTGTTGGGGAGATTTTCCAAGAGTTGGAGCCAGAAGACCTTTTAAAATTCGGTTTGATCCCTGAGTTTGTCGGGCGTCTGCCTGTGATTGCAACTCTTGAGGATCTTGACGCGGATGCGTTGGTGACAATTTTGACCAAGCCTAAAAATGCGTTAGTCAAACAATATCAGTTGTTGTTTGAGCTCGAAAATGCGGAGCTGAAATTCACCGACGACGCCCTCAAAGCCATCGCCGGTCGCGCCATCAAACGTAAAACGGGTGCGCGGGGGCTTCGGTCCATTCTTGAGGAAATCCTTTTGGATACAATGTACGAACTCCCAGATATGGGTAGCGTAACGGAAGTGGTTGTAAACGAAGAAGCTGTCTTAAGCGACGCGTCACCTCTTTTGGTCCATGGTGATGAAAAAGCTGAGCCCGTAAGCGCGGGCTAATGAAACTCGAGTTCTGGGAAGGGGAGTATCTCGTTCCCAGAACTATTTAACCGCTAGATACCTGATAAATTGGCTTCAGCGGCAAATTGCCTTACCTTCGCGTGTATGGACTAGACCTCAGGCGCGAGTTACGGCATATCTACCCTAACGATTTTCGGAGACTCCTATGCGCTTTATTCTCAGCTTGATCACTTGGTGGAACAGAGAAACTTTGGGGACACGTGTATTTACGTGGCGCAAAGGGATCAAAGTTGGCGAAGATGCCGCTGGTAATTTATTTTACAAGAACAAGGACGGCTCCAAACGGTGGGTCATCTTTAACGGTGATATCGACGCAAGCAAAGTTTCGCCAGATTGGCATGGCTGGCTGCATTTTACATGGAACGACACGCCGACTGATGCGCCTTTAGCTCATAAGGTTTGGGAGAAACCCCACCAAAAGAACACAACAGGCACGCTCGCGGCTTATGCGCCGACAGGGTCGCTGCGACAAGCTTCACCTGCGAGTCGCGCAGATTACGAAGCTTGGCAGCCAGAATAACAATGAGCGATTCTCCAGCTCAAATCATAGTGGGCAGTGCCGTTTTGGTTGTTGCTACAGGGTTTCTGATCTTTGCGGGGCAAGCAACTGGATTTGGAAGTAGCCGCGCTGGCTATGAATTGTCTGCAAGCTTCCGTTCCGCAGAAGGTATTACCGTTGGCTCAGACGTGCGTCTTGCCGGTGTAAAAATCGGATCCGTCACCAGAATGGCCTTGAACACGCAGACATTTTTCGCGGACACTGAAATGACGCTCTTCGATGGTATCCAACTGCCGGATGATAGTGCCATAACTATTGCCTCAGAGGGTTTGTTGGGCGGTAATTTCGTTGAAGTCAGTCCCGGCGGATCACTTTCGAACTTCCAAGCCGGTGCCGAAATTGAAGATACACAGGGGGCAGTCAGCCTCATATCGTTGTTGATGAAATTTGTCTCCGGGAGCGGCGCGGAATGAACCGCTCTCTGTGTGCAGTTTTGGCTTTTTGCGCAATGCCGGCATTTGCTCAGACCATTATTGAAGAGCCCTTGCCGTCCTTTGACGAAGAGTTGGGGATCATTGGCATCACGACTGAGAACCGCAGCCTAGACGTCCTTAATTCCAACGGCGATCCCTCTCTAGAAAGCGTTGAGACTGAATCCGTCGAGCAGGTGTCTCAAGGTACGGGTGCTGTTCTGCGCGGGCTAGATCGGGTGAGTACTGAGCTTCAGGACTTTGAACTGGCGACAGGCGAAAGCTTTATGGTCGGTCCATTGCTTGTCACTTTAAAAGAGTGCCGTTACCCGCAGGACAATCCCTCTGGTGATGCATTCGCCTATCTGACTATTGAAGATCGCCTGCAGGGTGAAATCGTTTTTGAGGGCTGGATGATTGGGTCCGCTCCCGCGCTCAATGCTTTGGATCACTCGCGGTATGACGTCTGGGTGTTGCATTGCAAAACGTCTTCGGGCGACGATATCGCTCCTGCTGAGTAGAAATTCGCATCGACTCGGAGCGCAGAAAATAAGCGTTTCCGGTAGGTTTCTCTTGGAATTTCCTGTGCTCCGAGTGAGAGCAGATGGGGCGTGACAAATTGTGTGTCAAATAGGGTGAAACCGCACCGACAAAGCCTGTCTACTAGATAGGCCAGAGCGATTTTTGAGGTGTCACGGCGACGTGAGAACATGCTTTCTCCAAAAAATACTCCCCCTAATGTGACGCCGTAAACCCCGCCGACAAGGGTGTGGGTGTCCCAAACTTCGATTGAATGCGCAAAACCCAATCGATGCAGTTCTTGGTAGAGATCAAAAATTTCGGTATTGATCCATGTCTCCGCTCGATCCGCGCATGCCGCAACCGTTCCAGAAAAATCGCTGTTGATCCGAATGTCGAACGACGAGGTTCGCAAGGTACGCGCCAAACTGCGTGAAATGTGAAACCCGTCGAGCGGAATAACGCCACGGCGGTGTGGGTCGACCCAAAATATATCAGGATTTTCGCGGCTTTCAGCCATCGGGAATACGCCAGACGCGTAGCCATTGAGCAATATTTCTGGCGTTAAAGGGTCAGACATTCCCAGTCTCAGCATATGAAAACGCCCACCCGAATAA
Organism: Falsihalocynthiibacter arcticus; assembly: GCF_000812665.2. GTDB lineage: Bacteria > Pseudomonadota > Alphaproteobacteria > Rhodobacterales > Rhodobacteraceae > Falsihalocynthiibacter > Falsihalocynthiibacter arcticus. The sequence continues at coordinate 4,325,849 of NZ_CP014327.1, read as the reverse complement.
GGGCAGGCGTGTGATTCTCAAGAAAGGTTTGCTTCGAGCCAACGTTCCAGCCAGTGGATATCGTAATTCCCCGTTTGGATGTCTTCCTCCGCAAGGAGCATGTCAAACAGCGGCAAGGTGGTTGCGACGCCATCGACGATAAGCTCGCCCAAGGCCCGTTGTAGACGTGCGAGTGCTTCGGGGCGATCACGCCCGTGGACGATCAATTTGCCAATCAAACTGTCGTAATAAGGGGGAATTGTGTAGCCGTCATAAAGCGCGCTATCCATACGGACACCCAAGCCACCCGGCGCGTGGAATTGCGTGATACGCCCAGGGCACGGGGCGAAATTCGGCAGGCGTTCGGCGTTAATCCGTACCTCAATCGCGTGACCGTTGATGACAAGGTCATCTTGGCCAAAGGACATTTCAAGGCCAGATGCTACCCGAATTTGCTCACGCACCAGATCAATGCCAAAAATGGCTTCGGTGACCGGATGCTCAACTTGAAGGCGGGTGTTCATTTCGATGAAATAGAACTCCCCATTTTCGTAGAGAAATTCGATTGTACCCGCGCCAACGTAATTGATCCGCGCACAGGCGTCAGCGCAAACTTTACCGATTCTGTCCCGCAACTCTTGGGTGATGCTCGGGCCGGGGGCTTCCTCAAAAACTTTCTGATGGCGACGTTGGAGCGAACAATCCCGCTCGCCCAAATGCACCGCTTTGCCTTTGCCGTCGCCAAAGACTTGGATTTCGATGTGACGCGGCGTTCCGAGATATTTTTCGATATAGACTTCGTCGTTGCCAAACACCGACTTGCCTTCAGAACGTGCTGTGCGGAAGGCAACTTCGAGGTCGGCTGCGGATTTGGCAAGTTTCATGCCACGGCCACCACCGCCCGCTGTTGCCTTGATGATGACAGGGTAGCCAACTTCGTTCGCAACTTTTTGCGCGGTCTCGTAATCAGGGACGCCCCCGATAGAGCCAGGAACGCAAGGCACGCCAAGTTTTAGCATGGTCTCTTTGGCGGTAATTTTGTCGCCCATCGTGCGAATGTGTTCCGACGTTGGGCCAATAAACGCGATGTCATGGTCTTCGAGGGCTTGCACGAATGCCGCGTTCTCAGAGAGGAAGCCATAGCCGGGGTGGATCGCTTGGGCGCCTGTGATTTCACACGCCGCAATGATCGCCGCCACATTGAGATAGCTGTCGGTGCTGGAAGGGGGGCCAATACAGATAGCTTCGTCGGCCATGCGCACATGCATGGCGTCTGAGTCCGCAGTGGAATGAACGGCGACCGATTTGATCCCCATCTCGCGACAAGCGCGGATCACGCGTAGCGCGATTTCTCCACGGTTGGCGATTAGAATTTTTTCAAACATAGGGCGCGCCTTATTCGATGATCATCAATGGTTGGCCATACTCAACGGCGTCGCCGTCGGTGATCAAAATCCGCTTAACCGTGCCGGACGCAGGGGAAGGAATATGGTTCATAGTTTTCATCGCTTCGATGATCATTAATGTGTCGCCTTCGGTAACTTTGCTACCCACACTTACGAAATTAGCTGCACCGGGTTCGGCCGCCATATAAGCGGTTCCAACAACGGGTGAAGGCACCGCGCCGGGATGGTCAGACGGATCTTCACTGACGACCGCAGGAGCGGATGCGGGTGCAGAAGCCACAGCCGCAGCAGGGGCTGCAACGGGGGCGGCTGCAACGGCGGCAACAACATTGGTTTGTTTGCTAACACGAACATTCAAGCAATCGTCGTCGCCATACTCGCGTTTGACATGCAGCTCGGTGAGATCGTTTTCATTTAGAAGTTCTGCAAGGGCCTTAATGAATGCCACATCTGAATCGTGATTTTTTGTCATGCCGTCCTCGATGTTTTCCGTTACCGCTTCTTTGGCAGCAACATGCCAAATTGTGTTTTAGACGCTTATAGCCAGTTGCCAAGTGATAGAAAAGCATTCCTACAACAATTCTTGACCTTACGAGAGCTAAAACTCAAGATTTTGTTACAGAAGTTGTAGCGGATGTATGATTTCGGGGTTGTTAGAAGAATTATATGGGGTGAATGGATCCAAATTCTGCTCTTGGCAGCGTGATGCCACAAGATTCTACCGCATTTTTACTGGAAGTTTGCTTGATTTATAATCATTTTAAGAGCGGCATTTTATTTTTTGACCATTTAGTCAATAAATTGCTTTGAAAGTGCTAAAACATGTGCAACGCTCTGGATATCAAACACGCCAGCAGGGAGGCACCTATGCCGAACAGCCAGTTTACCCCCGGAATCGCTTCGGGAAGGTTGTCAGACACGGACTACAACGAGAATTTTTCCGATCTTCACGCACCGCTTGAGGTCCATGAGGCCGCCGTTGCGGCAGATCGCTGCTATTTTTGTTATGACGCTCCATGTATGACCGCATGTCCGACGAGCATCGATATCCCATTGTTCATACGCCAGATTGCCACGGGAACACCCGACGCAGCAGCGAGAACAATTTTTAATCAAAACATTCTGGGAGGAATGTGCGCTCGGGTGTGCCCGACGGAAACGCTTTGCGAAGAAGTTTGCGTGCGCGAGACCGCCGAGGGGAAACCTGTCGAAATTGGCCGCTTGCAGCGATTTGCAACAGATACGTTGATGGCAAAGGGTGTTCATCCCTATGTACGGGCCGCGGCGACGGGCAAAAAAGTTGCCGTTGTCGGGGCCGGACCTGCGGGTTTGGCAGCGGCGCATCGGTTGGCGATGAAGGGGCACGATGTGACCCTGTATGACGCGCGCGCCAAAGCTGGTGGGTTAAATGAATTTGGGATCGCCGCCTATAAATCCGTTGACGAGTTCGCAGAACGCGAGGTCGCGTGGCTTTTGGAGATTGGCGGAATTACCGTTAAAACTGGGAAGGCGTTGGGAGGAAACCTCGCGCTTGAAACCCTTCGCGCGGAGTATGACGCAGTGTTCCTTGGTATTGGTCTAGGGGGAGTAAACGCTCTTCGTGCACCAGGGGAAGACAAAGACGGTGTCTTGGATGCCGTTGGTTTTATTTCAGATTTGCGCCAAGCAGATGATCTTTCTGCCCTTCCCGTTGGTCGCAATGTTGTGGTGATCGGCGGCGGGATGACCGCCGTCGACGCCGCAGTCCAAAGCAAACTATTGGGGGCGGAGAACGTCACCATGGTTTATCGCCGTAGTAAAGAAGCCATGAGCGCAAGTGTTTATGAGCAGGAGCTTGCAACGGCCAAAGGCGTTCGGATTATCTACAACGCGCAACCCAAAGCCGTGCTTGGAAATGGCGCCGCGTCAGGCGTTGAATTTGAATATACCACCTCGGAGCGCGGCGCGTTGCAAGGGACGGGGGAAGTTTTCACCGTTCCCGCGGATCAAGTATTCAAAGCCATCGGCCAAACGCTAATCGAAACCCCAGAGGGTATCGCAATGGCGGGCGGCAAAATCCAAACCTCGGAAACTGGCGCAACAAACATCGAAGGGATTTGGGCTGGCGGCGATTGCGCGAGTGGTGGCGATGATCTTACTGTCACAGGGGTCGCCCAAGGGCGCGATGCTGCCGAAGATATTCATACATTTTTGATGGGAGGTGCCTAAGTCATGGCCGATCTAACAAGCAATTTCGTTGGCATCAAATCACCCAACCCATTTTGGCTGGCTTCTGCACCGCCGACCGACAAAGAATACAACGTTCGCCGCGCCTTTGAGGCCGGTTGGGGTGGGGTTGTCTGGAAAACACTGGGTTCCGAAGGGCCGCCCGTTGTGAACGTAAACGGGCCACGGTATGGTGCTATTTTTGGCGCAGATCGCCGCTTGCTCGGTCTCAATAATATCGAGCTGATCACCGATCGCCCGTTGCAGACAAACCTTCGTGAAATCAAAGCGGTAAAGCGGGATTATCCCGACCGCGCGATGATAGTATCCCTCATGGTGCCGTGCGAAGAAGACGCATGGAAAGCCATCCTACCCGTTGTCGAAGAAACGGGTGCGGATGGAATTGAGCTCAACTTTGGCTGCCCCCACGGGATGGCGGAGCGCGGAATGGGTTCGGCCGTTGGACAGGTGCCAGAATACATTGAAATGGTCACACGGTGGTGCAAACAAAACACCCGTATGCCTGTGATTGTGAAGCTCACACCCAACATCACCGACGTGCGCAAGCCTGCGGAGGCCGCACGCAGAGGCGGCGCGGATGCGGTGAGTCTGATTAATACAATCAATTCCATCACCAGCGTTAACCTTGATGCCATGAGCCCTGAGCCCATGATCGATGGCAAAGGCACACACGGCGGATACTGTGGCCCAGCGGTGAAGCCGATTGCGATGAATATGGTTGCGGAAATCGCCCGTAATGCCGAAACGGCGGGTTTGCCAATTTCGGGAATCGGCGGCATTACCACTTGGCGCGATGCGGCCGAATTTATGGCACTTGGTGCTGGCAATGTTCAGGTCTGTACGGCCGTTATGACTTACGGTTTTAAAATCGTCGAAGAGATGATCTCTGGTCTGAGCGAATGGATGGATGAGAAGGGCCACACCAATACCGCAGATTTCGTTGGCATGGCTGTGCCGAATGTAACTGATTGGCAGTATCTCAACTTGAACCACGTCACAAAAGCAGTCATCAACCAAGACGATTGTATTAAATGTGGTCGGTGTTACGCGGCTTGCGAAGACACAAGCCACCAAGCAATTCTGATGTCAGAAGATCGTGTTTTCACGGTGGATGATAGCGAATGCGTGGCGTGCAACCTTTGCGTTAACGTGTGTCCTGTCGAAAACTGCATCACGATGACAACGCTCGAAGATGGCGCGATTGATGAGCGGACGGGTGAAAAAACGGGTGGGTATTCCAACTGGACGCAACACCCAAACAACCCATCGTTTGCTGCTGAATAACTTATAATATCAACGGATTAAAACGAGGGCCTCGCAGGATTGCGGGGCCTTTTATTTTTGATCAGGCGCTAAAATTCTGGTGAAAATGGTATCGAGAAATGCTTCTGCGTCTGGGAACGGGTCGGGCCGCTCCTCGCCCAAAACCATCCGTACCTGAACATCGAAATCTGCGTAATGCTGCGTGAGGGACCAGATCGAAAACAGGAGGTGGCGCGGATCTACGGGGGCAATTTTTCCCTCTGTAATCCAGCGATCAATCACGATTGATTTTTCCTCGACGAGTTTCTTAAGTTCCCCCTCAATTGCAGGGCCGATACGCGGCGCTCCTTGTAGGATTTCGTTGGCAAATAGGCGGCTTTCTCGCGGAAAATCACGGCTCATTTGAAGTTTTCGATGCACATATGCGAGAATTTCGGCGCGGGGATTTCCTGCAGCGTCTAATTTGTGCAAAGGTTCCAACCACGTTTCCAAAAGGCCCTCGAGCAAGACCGTATGGATGGCTTCTTTAGAAGCAAAATAATAAAGCAAATTCGGTTTACTCATGCCTGCGGTTTTCGCGATTTGATCCAGAGTCGATCCCCGAAATCCGAACTGAGAGAAAACGTCCAAAGCAGCTTCTAGAATCACTAAAGTATTTTTTTGCTGTATGCGTGTTTTTGGCTGTCTGTTATTCATTTCGGCCTCGTGTGGTGGAGCGTTCGCTCCAATTTGTACGTCGGTTGAGCAGCGTTTAACGTCCTGCTTAAAAATGTACCAATCTATTTGTTTCTTTTCAGAAAATCCGTAGAATCTTTGGTGTTTTTCTCAATAACGGGGCTGAAAAACTTGACTGGTTCTACGCCTCTGTTAGCGTGAGATTGACCAAATGGTCAAACTATTTTGGGCGGTGGTCATGAAGTGACGCGCTCACCAAGGGAGGCCGCGATGGCAAACGATCAAGCAAATATTCCAAACGATCTTTCCGCGTATTGGATGCCGTTTACGGCTAATCGGCAGTTTAAAAAGGCCCCGCGCCTCTTTGTTGCTGCCGAAGGGATGCATTACACCACGTCAGACGGCAAGCAGGTTTTGGACGGCACTGCGGGTTTATGGTGTTGTAACGCTGGGCATGCGCGTTCGAAAATCACCGAAGCAGTTCAAAAGCAGGTCGCCGAATTGGACTATGCGCCAGCCTTTCAAATGGGGCACCCAAAAGCGTTCGAGTTGGCGAGCGCCCTAAGGGACATGGCGCCTGAAGGCCTCAATCACGTTTTTTACACCAATTCTGGATCGGAATCCGTCGAGACCGCGCTTAAAATCGCGCTCGCGTATCAACGCGCCATCGGGCAGGGCACGCGCACACGCTTGGTGGGGCGCGAAAAAGGGTACCACGGGGTGAACTTTGGCGGGATTTCCGTTGGGGGCTGGTTAATAACCGTCGCATGTTTGGCACGCTTTTGAATGGTGTCTTGCATCTTCCACACACCCATTTGCCCGAGAAAAACGCTTGGACCAAAGGCCAGCCAGAACATGGCGTTGAACTTGCGGATGACCTTGAGCGGATGATCGCGCTACATGGTGCGGAAACGATTGCGGCGGTGATTGTCGAGCCGATGGCGGGGTCCGCCGGGGTGATCATGCCGCCCAAAGGATACCTTGAACGCCTGCGCGCGCTGACGAAAAAACACGGAATACTATTGATTTTTGACGAGGTTATCACAGGGTTTGGGCGTCTTGGTTCAAGTTTTGGCGCGGAGCATTTTGGTGTTACGCCCGATTTGATTACCTGTGCTAAGGGATTGACGAATGGTGTGATTCCGATGGGTGCCGTTCTGGCTACTTCCGAAATTCACGACGCGTTCATGACCGGTCCAGAGCATGTAATCGAGCTTTTCCATGGCTATACATATTCGGGGAATCCAATGGCGTCTGCCGCCGGTTTAGCGACCCTTGAAATCTATCGCGAGGAAGAATTGTTCAAGCGCGCGGCGGATATGGCGCCCTATTGGGAAGAGGCATTGCACAGCCTGAAGGGACTTCCGCATGTGATCGATATTCGGAATATGGGCCTGATTGGCGCCGTGGAGTTGGAGCCAATTCCGGGGGAGCCGACCAAGCGGGCGTTTGACGCTTTCTTGAAGGCCTATGAGAAGGGGATTCTCGTACGGACCACGGGCGATATTATCGCGATGAGCCCACCGCTGATTATCGAAAAAGAACATATTGATAAACTTATCGGGACGTTAGCGGACGTTCTTAAGTCTTTAGATTAAGGATCTATCCATGGCAGCACCAGGTGAAAACCTCAAAATTAACGGCGAGCGTCTTTGGGAAAGTCTCATGGATATGGCAAAAATCGGCCCGGGTATTGCTGGCGGTAATAATCGTCAGACCCTAACGGACGAGGACGGTGAAGGGCGCGCGTTGTTCCAGAAATGGAGCTTGGACGCTGGCTGTACGATGGGCCTTGATCAGATGGGAAATATGTTTGCACAGCGGGACGGGACGGATCCCGATGCGCTGCCAGTTTATGTCGGCAGTCACTTGGATACGCAGCCGACTGGTGGAAAATACGATGGGGTTCTGGGCGTTCTTGGCGGGTTGGAACTCCTGCGCACGATGAATGATTTGGGGATCAAAACCAAACACCCAATCGTGGTTACCAACTGGACCAACGAAGAGGGCACGCGTTATGCGCCCGCCATGTTATCGAGCGGAGTTTTCGCGGGAATGCACACTCAAGAGTGGGCGTACGAGCGCGAAGATGCGGAGGGCAAAACGTTCGGCGACGAGTTGAAGCGGATCGGATGGCGCGGTGACGAAGACGTCGGCGCGCGGAAAATGCATGCGTTCTTTGAGTTGCACATTGAGCAGGGGCCAATCCTTGAGACCGAAGGAAAAACCATTGGCGTCGTGACCCACGGACAGGGACTCTCTTGGACAGAAGTTACCATCACGGGCAAAGATTCTCACACGGGATCGACTCCGATGCCGATGCGCCGCGATGCAGGGTTGGGTTTGGCGCATGTCCTTGAATTGGTGAACCAAATTGCGATGTCGCATGCCCCCCATGCGGTTGGCGCGGCGGGCCACATTGATGTCTATCCAAATTCGCGCAATGTGATCCCGGGAAAAGTTGTTTTCACCGTCGATTTCCGCTCGCCCGACCTCGCAGTCATCCAAGATATGGAAGCGCGTCTGCGCGAAGGGGCGCAAGCAATTTGTGACGAAATGGGCCTTGGGGTTTCGTTTGAAAAAACAGGTGGATTTGATCCTGTTACCTTTGATGAAACCTGCGTAACGGCCGTTCGCAATGCCGCCGAGCGCTTGGGGTATTCACATCGCGACCTGATCTCTGGTGCAGGGCATGACGCCTGTTGGATCAACAGAATGGCACCGACCGCGATGGTTATGTGCCCTTGTGTTGATGGCCTTTCTCACAATGAGGCCGAAGAAATATCACAAGAATGGGCGACCGCAGGAACAGATGTTCTGCTGCACGCCGTTTTGGAAACAGCTGAGATTGTTGAGTAATCTGCTCGTCTCGCTGTCATTAGAAGGAAAAATGCTATGACTAAAGTCATCAAAAATGGAACTGTTTGCACTGCGGATCGCACGTGGAAGGCCGATGTTCTGATTGAGGGCGAGATCATCAAACAGATCGGCGAAAACCTCTCGGGCGACACATATATCGATGCGGAAGGGGCCTATGTGATCCCCGGCGGGATTGATCCGCATACCCATCTTGAGATGCCCTTTATGGGCACGACGGCGGCGGAGACTTTTGAGAGTGGAACATGGGCCGCGGCGGCTGGCGGCACCACGATGTTGGTTGATTTCTGCTTGCCCGGTGCCGATGGCTCGATCAAAAACGCGATCAACGAGTGGCACCGCAAATCCGCACCGCAAATCTGTTCCGACATCGGCTATCACATGGCGATCACGGGCTGGAATGAAGACATCCACCGCGAGATGAAAGACGCGGTCGATATGGGCGTTAACTCGTTCAAGCATTTCATGGCCTATAAGGGCGCATTAATGGTGGAAGACGACGAAATGTTCGCGTCTTTCCAGCGCTGCAAGGAGCTTGGGGCACTGCCGATGGTGCATGCCGAGAACGGAGACATCGTTGATATCCTTCAGAAAAAATACCTAGCCGAAGGCATCACAGGCCCAGAAGGGCACGCTTATTCGCGTCCGCCAGAACTTGAGGGCGAAGCGGCAAATCGTGCGATTACGATTGCCGATGCCGCGGGAACGCCGCTCTATATTGTCCATGTTTCTTGCGAGCAGGCGCATGAGGCCATTCGTCGGGCGCGTCAAAAAGGTATGCGGATTTACGGCGAGCCGTTGATTCAATTCCTGACATTGGACGAAAGCGAGTATTTCAAAGGCGATTGGATGCATTCGGCGCGGCGCGTAATGAGCCCGCCGTTTCGTAATAAAGAGCATCAAGCCAGCCTTTGGGCGGGTCTTCAGAGCGGGTCATTGCAAGTAGTCGCGACGGACCATGCGGCCTTTAATTCAGAACAAAAACTGATGGGGAAAGATAATTTTTGCCTCATTCCGAACGGCTCAAATGGGGTGGAAGAACGGCTTGCTGTTCTCTGGACAGAGGGTGTTGAAACGGGGCGTTTGACCCCCAATGAATTTGTGGCTGTAACCTCTACGAACATTGCCAAAATCCTCAATATCTATCCGAAAAAAGGGGCGATAATGGAAGGGGCCGACGCGGATATCGTTGTTTGGGATCCGAAGATTTCAAAAACAATAAGCCAAGCCAATCACCATTCTGTCTTGGATTACAACGTGTTTGAAGGGTTCGATGTTAAAGCGCAAAGTCGTTATACATTGAGCCGTGGCGAAGTTATTTGGGCATGGGGGCAGAATAGCCAGCCTCAGCCCGGTCGCGGGCGCTTTGTACCAAGGCCGGCCTTCTCGAGCGCTTCAAAAGCCTTAAGTAAGTGGAAAGAACTCAACTCTCCACGCACAATTAAAAGGGATCCAATGAACATTCCTGCGGGAATCTAAATCAACGTGCCGGCAGTGTCGGCACGTACAAAAATGACCGGAAAACCGGCAATCTCAAGGGGGACGGCGTGAGCCAAGCAACTGTAATAGAAGCTAAAAATCTGGACCTGACATTTCAAACAAACGATGGTCCAGTCCACGCGCTAAAGGATATTAGCCTTAAGATCAACCAAGGCGATTTTGTTAGCTTCATCGGACCGTCGGGGTGCGGGAAAACTACGTTTTTACGTACGATTGCTGCTCTTGAGACGCCGTCGGCTGGGGAATTGACCGTCAAAGGAATGAGTGCGGAGGAAGCACGTCAGAAGCGCGCCTACGGGTTTGTTTTTCAGGCGGCGGGCCTTTATCCGTGGCGAACTATCGCGGGGAATATCCGACTGCCCCTTGAAATCATGGGGTTTTCTAAGTCTGAGCAAAATGTGAAGGTCGAGAAAGTACTCGAACTTGTTGAGTTGGCGAATTTTGGCAATAAATTTCCGTGGCAGTTATCGGGTGGTATGCAACAGCGCGCGAGTATCGCGAGGGCCCTTGCGTTTGACGCCGATATTTTGTTGATGGATGAACCCTTTGGTGCTTTAGACGAGATCGTGCGAGATCATTTGAATGAACAGTTGCTAAAGCTCTGGGCGCGAACCAACAAAACAATTGGCTTTGTTACGCACTCGATTCCAGAAGCCGTGTATCTCAGCACCAAGATCGTCGTTATGAGTCCGCGGCCCGGACGCATTGCTGACGTCATTGAAAGTACGCTGCCCAAAGAACGGCCGCTTGACATTCGTGAAAGTCCCGAGTTTATCGAAATTGCACATCGGGTGCGGGAAGGCTTACGTGCAGGTCATAGCGATGATTGATGTGGGCTTGTTATTTTCGAACATCGACTGGCAAATCAGTGCGATATTGGAAGGGAAATTCTCATATGCGTAGCATATTTCCAATATTGACGGTTGTTACGGCAATCATTGTTGTTTGGTATTTTGGAACTTACCAAATGAACAAAACTTGGACGCAAGACCAAGCGCGCCGTGCAAATGTTGAGCTTACGTTGAACGAAATCGTCGCGGATACAATGGCCCAAGACCGGCCCAAGCTCCCGGCTCCCCATCAAGTGACGCAAGAAATCTGGAAAACTACGGGCGCCATGGTGCTTGAGGGCAAGGGTCTGTCTAAACGAAGCTTGATTTATCACGGGTGGATTACCTTGAGTTCAACGTTGGTTGGTTTCGCCATCGGTACCATCGGTGGAATTCTATTGGCCGTGGGCATCGTCTACAACAAGGCGATGGATATGAGCGTTATGCCGTGGGCGATCGCTAGCCAAACTATTCCGATCCTTGCCATCGCGCCGATGATCGTGGTCGTTATGAACTCTATCGGGGTGCAGGGACTGTTGCCCAAGGCCATTATTGCAGCCTATTTGTCGTTTTTTCCGGTCGTTGTTGGCATGGTGAAGGGACTGCGTGCACCGAATAATATGCAACTCGATCTAATGAAAACCTACAATGCCAGTGGGGCTGAGACGTTTTGGAAATTGCGCCTCCCAAACTCGATGCCCTACTTTTTTACAAGTCTAAAAATCGGGATTGCTGCGGCGCTGATCGGTGCGATTGTAGCGGAACTTTCATCCAGCCCGTTACGTGGCTTTGGCGGCCGAATGCTGACGGGGAGCTATTACGGGCAGACCATCCAAATTTGGAGCGCTTTGTTTTCCGCAGCGGTTATGGCGGCCTGTCTCGTTGGATTTATTGGTTTTTTACAACGCGTCACGTTGCGTAGAATGGGGATGGCGCAATGATTTGGATCGTTTCTGTACTGCTTTTTTGGGCTGCGGCCATAGGTGTGAATATTAAAATCGCCAATAGCGTTTGGGCGAAAACGCGTGCGGGAAAACTTTTTGTGCCGACACTGTTTGGCGTCACTATTCTGGTTGTTTGGGAAGGGCTTGTGCGGGGCATAGAAGTGCCTGCCGTAATTTTGCCGCCGCCAAGCGCCATCGCAGTGCGGCTGAGTGAAAGCTTGCCAATTCTTTGGACGGATTTTGTTCAAACCTTCGTAAAGGGCGCTTTGACGGGGTATATACTCGGTTGTGGGGCGGCGTTTCTGATTGCTATTGCGATTGATCGGTCTCCTTTTTTACAACGTGGTCTGCTTCCAGTTGGCAACTTTGTCGCGGCCTTGCCCATAATTGGTACTGCGCCCATCCTCGTGATGTGGTTCGGGTTTGATTGGCATTCCAAAGCCGCCGTTGTGGTTGCGATGGTGTTTTTCCCGATGCTGGTTAATACGGTTCAAGGGCTAAAAGAAACAGATGCAATGCAACGCGATTTGATGCAGAGTTATGCAGCAAGCTATTGGCAAAGCTTGTTTAAGCTGCGCCTCCCTGTCGCGATGCCCTTTGTTTTTAATGGGCTTAAAATTGCGACAACACTGGCGCTTATTGGGGCAATCGTTGCTGAATTCTTCGGTTCTCCGACACGCGGGATGGGGTTTCGCATTTCAGCAGAGGTCGGGCGCCTGGGGCTTGATATGGTCTGGGCAGAAATTACGATTGCGGCAATTTCGGGATCGTTATTTTACGGATTTGTGGCGTTCGTTGAGAAAAAGGTTACCTTTTGGCATCCGTCTCAACGGCGTCGGTGATAATTAAAAAACTAATCAACATGGGAGACTACCAATGAAAAAACTACTTACAAGCGCTCTAGCTTTGGGCTTTGCTTCGGGGGCTGCACATGCGGCTGATGATCTTACCTTGCAACTTAAATGGGTAACGCAGGCGCAATTCGCGGGCTATTATGTCGCGCTCGATCAAGGATTTTACGAAGACGAAGATCTGAATGTCACAATCAAACCCGGCGGTCCAGATGTGGCGCCTGCACAGGTTATCGCGGGCGGCGGTGCCGACGTTGTTGTGGACTGGTTGCCGTCCGCGTTGGCCGCGCGCGAAGCGGGCCTGCCGCTCGTGAATATCGCGCAACCGTTCAAAAGCTCCGGCATGATGCTGACATGCCTTAAGGAAAGCGGCATTGTTGCTCCCACGGACTTTGGTGGAAAAACACTCGGCGTGTGGTTCGGTGGCAATGAATACCCTTTCCTCAGTTGGATGAGCACTCTGGGCTATACCACCGAGGGGGGGACGGTGTAACTGTTCTAAAACAAGGGTTTAACGTTGATCCATTGTTGCAAGGGCAGGCTGCTTGCGTGTCGACAATGACCTATAATGAGTATTGGCAGGTGATTGACGCGGGTCTTACTCCTGATGATTTGGTGACGTTCAAATATGAGGACGAAGGCGTTTCGACACTCGAAGATGGTCTTTACGTTCTAGAGGACAAGCTTGCTGATCCTGCGGAAGTCGACAAGCTTGAACGCTTTGTGCGCGCTTCAATGAAGGGCTGGAAATGGGCAGAAGAAAACCCAGACGAAGCTGCGGCAATTGTTTTGGACAATGACGAAACTGGTGCGCAAACAGAGAAGCACCAAGAGCGCATGATGCGCGAAATTTCTAAGCTTACTTCAGGATCAAACGGCGCACTCGACATCGCCGACTATGATCGTACGGTTGCGACTCTCTTGGGTGGTGGCTCTGATCCTGTCATTTCCAAAACGCCTGAAGGTGCCTATACATTGGCCATCACAGACGCTGCATTGAAATAGGCGACTGTTTTTACTTTGAGGGCGTCTCCTTTGGGGGCGCCCTTTTTTGTTGCGAGCTTGCCAGTCTTTGATACTTCCGAAGCACAACAAAAAAGGCCACCCCGACAAGGAGTGGCCTTAACTCTCACGATTTTAGCTGAATTACTTTAGCTCGATACGGGTCGAGATAAGTTCATCTACGACACCTGGGTCCGCCAGCGTCGACGTATCGCCCAAGGAGCCATAGTCATCTTCGGCGATTTTGCGCAAAATACGGCGCATGATTTTTCCAGAACGCGTTTTTGGCAATCCCGGGGCCCATTGGATGATATCGGGTTTGGCAATCGGGCCAATTTCCGTACGGACCCATTTTTCAAGATCTTTGCGGAGTTCATCCGTTGGCTCAATACCGTTCATCAAGGTGACATAGGCGTAAATGCCTTGGCCTTTAATGGGGTGCGGGAAGCCAACAACCGCCGCTTCGGCGACATGGGCATGGGCCACCAGTGCGCTTTCGACTTCGGCAGTACCCATGCGGTGGCCCGAAACATTGATCACATCATCAACGCGACCAGTGATCCAGTAATATCCGTCCGCATCGCGGCGACAGCCATCGCCCGCAAAATAATACCCTTTGTAATCGGAAAAATATGTCTTCTCGAACCGCTCGTGGTCGCCGAAAACTGTGCGCATTTGACCGGGCCAGCTGGTTTTGAAGCACAAAACCCCTTCGGCCTCGGTCTCATGGATTTCTTCGCCCGAGGTCGCGTCAAGTACGACAGGGGCGATGCCAAAGAAAGGCAGGGTGGCGGAGCCAGGTTTCGTAGCAGTTGCACCGGGGAGGGGGGTCAGAAGGTGACCGCCGGTTTCGGTTTGCCACCATGTGTCAACGATGGGGCATTTGCCCTTTCCGACCACGTCGTTGTACCAATTCCAAGCTTCCGGATTGATGGGTTCGCCCACTGTTCCAAGGAGTTTGAGGCTGGAAAGGTCATATTTTTCGACGGGCGCATTCCCGTGTGCCATGAGCGCACGAATGGCGGTTGGAGCGGTATAGAATTGGTTAACCTTGTGCTTTTCACAGATAGCCCAGAAGCGTCCAGCGTCAGGGTAAGTCGGTACACCCTCAAACATTACGGTTGTCGCGCCGTTCGCGAGGGGACCGTAGATGATGTAGCTGTGCCCTGTCACCCAACCGACATCCGCGGTGCACCAAAAAACGTCGCCGTCATGGTAATCGAAAGTGTATTGGTGTGTCATCGCGGCGTAGACGAGGTATCCACCGGAGGAGTGGACAACGCCCTTGGGTTGGCCAGTGGAGCCGGACGTGTAGAGCACAAACAGCGGATCTTCGGCATTCATTTCTTCGGGGGCGCAGTCGGCGCTCGCGGTAGCCATTTCCGCTTTAACGTCGATGTCGCGGCCTTCCGTCCAAGTGGTTTGGCCGCCCGTGTGTTTTACCACCAAGCATTTTACTTTGTCGTTACAGTGCAAAAGTGCCGCATCTGCATTTGATTTAAGGGCTGTATTGCGTCCGCCGCGCGGGGCCTCGTCGGCTGTTATGACGAGCTTCGCCGCGCTGCCGTTAATGCGATTGGCAAGCGCATCCGGTGAAAATCCAGCAAAAACAATCGAGTGTACCGCGCCGATACGTGCGCAGGCCAACATCGCGTAGGCGGCCTCTGGGATCATAGGCATATAAAGGACAACGCGATCGCCCTTGGTTACGCCTTGAGATTTAAACACATTCGCGAGGCGACAGACGTTTTCGTGCAGCTGCTTGTAGGTGATGTGTTGCGCGGGTGCATCGGGACTGTCGGGTTCAAAAATAATCGCCGTTTGGTCGCCGCGTGTTGCAAGGTGGCGGTCGATACAATTGGCGGCCACATTCAGCGTGCCGTCGGCGTACCAATTGATGTTCACACTTCCGAGTTCAAAATTCGTGTTGGAAACTTCGGTATAGGGCTTGATCCAGTCAATCCGCTTGCCGTGCTCGCCCCAAAACGCATCGGGGTCCGCGATCGACTCGGCATACATTTTTTCGTAAGTGGCTTTGTCTGCGTGGGCCGCTACAGAAAATGCGGCGCTGGGTGCGTATGTTTTATCACTCATTTGAAGTCTCTCCTCCCGATGTGCGCAGTGTGAAGAGACTGGGCACAAATTCCTTGGTCGATGTTTACCACTTTTTGCGCAAAGCGCGAGGGGGGCCCACATTTTTCTGCGGGGTCGTTTGAAACTGCGCCACGCTTTAGATAGCGAGGTATTCCGCGCGCAATTTCTCGTTGTTTAGGACCTCGTCGGCAAGGCCGTCAAAAACGACTGTTCCCGTATCTAAAATGACCGCACGATCTGCAAGTTTTAGCGCACGAATGGCATTTTGTTCAACGATCACGGTGGTGATGCCTTGCGCTTTGATGATGTTGAGGGTTTTCTCAATCTCGTCAACGATGACAGGCGCAAGTCCTTCATAGGGCTCATCTAGCAACAAAACCTTGATATCGCGGGCAAGGGCGCGGGCGATGGCGAGCATTTGTTGCTCACCGCCCGAAAGCGTGACGCCTTCCTGCTTGCGACGTTCGCCGAGGCGCGGGAACAACTCATAGAGGCGCTCAAGCGACCAACCAATAGGCTCGGCAATCTGCGCAAGTTGCAGATTCTCTTCAACCGTAAGACCTTGAATAATACGGCGATCCTCGGGAACTAGGGCCAAGCCTGCACGCGACGCTTCATGCGCCTTCATTTTATGCAAATTTTGATGGTCGAGCCAGATTTCACCATGGGTAAGCATCGGATCATCGAGACGTGCCAGAGCCCGTAAGGTTGAGGTTTTACCCGCACCATTGCGGCCGAGAAGGGCAAGGATTTCGCCTTCATGCACGTTAAAACTCACCCCTTGGACGATGTAGCTCTCGCCATAGTAAGCATGTAAATCCCAGACGGAGAAAAAGGCCGGAGCCGTGGCGGCGTGGTTTGCGTTTTTCGCGAGAGCCATGTGGGCCTCCTATTCCTGAGTTTCGCCGAGGTAAGCTTCTTTTACCTTGGGGTGACCCTTGATGTTTTCGGGGGTGTCTTCGACCAATGGAGTGCCTTGGGCGAGAACGGTGATGCGTTCCGCGAGCGAGAAGACCACATGCATGTCGTGCTCAATGATGGCCATAGTAATGTCGCGGCTATCTTTGATTTCCTTGAGCAGGTCGATGGTATTATTGGTATCGGCGCGCGCCATGCCAGCCGTTGGTTCGTCTAACAGCAACAGGCGCGGTTCTTGGACCAAGCACATGGCCATCTCAAGGCGTCGCTTATCCCCGCGAGAGAGGGAGCTTGCTGTCATGTGCAGTTTGTCTTGCATATTCACATCGAGCAACATTTTTTCTGCTTGCTCGTTGATGTCCACTTCGTTTTCAACGGTTTCCAATGCGTGCAAGCGGTAGGACCCGTCACGTTTTGCAAAGCAGGGGATCAGAACGTTTTCCAAAACCGTGAGGTCGGCAAAAATCTCGGGTGTTTGGAACACACGGGAAATGCCCATCTGATTGATTTCATGCGGCTTACGCCCCAAAACAGATTGGCCGTCGAACATCACTGAACCCGTATCGGGAATGAGTTTGCCAACCAAAACGTTGAGGAGGGTGGATTTACCGGCCCCGTTTGGGCCGATAATTGCATGAACGGTGTTTTCAGCAATGCTGAGGTTGACGTCTCCGAGTGCCTGGAGCCCCCCAAACCGCTTGCCGACGTTTTTTACTTCTAGAATACCCATGTTCGTATCCTTTCTTATTCGGCCACGTGAGGAGTGGGTTTCGGGGCATGCGTTTTGTTAGAGTTTGGATCCCCCCCGCCACTGCGCTTGTTTTTAATCCATTTCGTGATGCGTTGTCCGCCTTCCATCAGGCCTCCTGGCAGGAAGATCACGACGAGCATAAAGAGCGCGCCAAGGGTCAGGTGCCAGCCTTTGCCAACGAAGGGGTGGATCAGCGTCACAAGGAGGTTTTCCAGACCATCAGGTAGGAAATTAAACCAACCGTGCAAAACCGTATCGTTGATTTTTGAGAAGATGTTCTCGAAATACTTGATGAAGCCAGCCCCAAGGACAGGGCCCATCAATGTACCTGCACCGCCGAGAATGGTCATGATGACAACCTCGCCAGAAGCGGTCCATTGCATTCGTTCGGCGCCCGCGAGGGGATCCATCGAGGCCAGTAAACCACCCGCCAAACCTGCGTACATACCCGAGATCACGAAAGCGGCCAAAGTGTAGGGACGCGCATTCAAACCAGTATAGCTCATGCGTGTTTGGTTGGTTTTAACCGCGCGCAGCATCAGCCCAAAAGGGGAGCGGAAGATGCGCAGGCTGATGTAGAAGGCAATCACTGCAATCACGCCACAGAAGTAGTAGCCAACGTTGAAGGTGAACACGTGTCCAAGGACTTCCCATTTGGCGGAACTGTTCATCGAAAGGCCAAAGAGATTGGTCGTTGGAAGCGACCCCGAGGTATTTTTCGCCATAAGGATTCGAGGGTCGTCGAGCGCCAATTGCAAACCAGTTTCCCCGTTTGTGATGGGTGTAAGCACCGAATAGGCGAGATTGAAGCTCATCTGTGCCAAGGCAAGGGTGAGGATTGAGAAGTAGATCCCAGACCGGCGCAGAGACACATATCCGATCACAAGAGCAAAGAGGCCCGAAACAACAATCGCCAAGATAATTCCGGGAATGACGTTTACGGTGAGGAGTTTCATCATCCAGACCGCGGAGTAGGAGCCCACGCCCAGAAAGGCCGCATGCCCAAAGGAGAGGTATCCCGTAAGACCAAAGAGGATGTTAAACCCGATCGCAAAAATACCATAGATCGCAAAGCGTTGCATGAGATCAGGGTAGCCCGCGTTGAACTGAGCAAGGCCCGAGTTTTCGGCGAAAGGTTGCGTGAGAAACGGCGTCAGCATGGTCAAAGCGATCACGATCAGCAGAAATTTGGTGTCTTTTTTGTTGAGACCTAGCATGATTATTCCTCCATCACACCTTTGCGGCCCATAAGTCCGCGAGGACGGGTGAGCAGAATGATAATTGCAACCAGATAGATGATGATCTGGTCAATTCCAGGGATGATGTCTTTGATCCAATTCATGGAAGCAAAGCTCTCAAGTATCCCAAGCATGAAGCCCGCAAGCACGGCACCGGGCAGACTGCCCATACCGCCAACAACCACCACAACAAAGCTGAGCACGAGGAAGTCCATCCCCATATGGTAGTTGGGCGAGTTGATTGGCGTATACATCGCACCAGCAACCCCCGCGACGGCGGCCGCAATCCCGAACATAAACGTAAAGCGTTTGTCGATGTCGATGCCGAGGAGGCCGACTGTTTCGCGGTCAGCCATTCCGGCGCGCACAACCATCCCGAAGGTGGTGAACTGCAGGAAGCTAAAAACTGCACCAATCACGACGAGAGAAAAGCTGAAGTAAACCATGCGCCAGTAGGGGTAGATGATTTTATTCGCATCCATCCCGAGGGCCAAACCAAAGTCGAATGAACCTTTAAAGATATCAGGGGCCGGTGTGGGAATGGGGTTTGCGCCAAAGATAGCTTTAATGATTTCTTGAAGAACAATCGCCAACCCGAAGGTCACGAGGATTTGGTCTGCGTGGGGGCGTTTGTAGAAATGTTTGATCAACCCGCGCTCCATAACGAAGCCGACAAGGATCATGAAAGGTATTGCAAGGAGGAGGGAAAGTGGGACCGCCCAGTCGATGATGGCTGCACCCGTTTCGGGGCCGAACCATGCTTCAACATAAGGGGTCTTAATTTCGGTGGGATTGCCGAGAAAATCCAATTTTGTCTCGTCCAACTTGACGGATGACAAACTTAGGAGTCTGCTAAAGGTGACGGCACAAAATGAGCCAAGCATGAACAGCGCACCGTGGGCAAAATTGACCACCCCCAACGTGCCGAAAATTAGAGTTAGACCCAAAGCGATCAGCGCATAAGCGGATCCTTTGTCCAACCCATTCAAAATTTGAAGAAGGAGCGTGTCCATTATCCCCACCCGATTTTTTTATGATTTGGGGCGCCTACGTTTGTAGGGCCAAGGGGGTTGGGCGCAACGCATGCGCCCAACCATTGTTAATCAAGTCTTAAGCGCCTGGGTTACATTGACCCAAAGCACCCCCCGCAAACATTGGGTTATCCGGCGCATAGGTAACTTGCTCGGTTGGTGTAACCTCGACGATTTCCACCAAATCGAACTCATTCTCTGGGTTCTCTTTTCCGCGCACAACGACAACGTCCTTGAAGCACTGGTGGTCAGCAGCACGGTAGAGTGTTGGGCCGTTGCCCAGACCGTCAAACTCAAAGCCTTCGAGAGCTTCGACGATACCGCATGGGTTGAAAGTACCCGCACGTTGTGCCGCATCTGCATAGAGCAAGGTCTGTGCATAGCAGGTCTGCGCTGCCTGTGACGGCGGGAATCCGTATTTGGCGCCGAAGGACTGAACGAACGCGTTGGTGCCAGTATAGCGAGCACCCATCTGGTTCTCCAGTTTCCAGTCCCAGTTCTGAGAACCAACGATACCGGCAATATTGGCGCCTGCGCCTTTGGCCATAAGCTCGGAATACAGTGGCACGACAATCTCGAAATTCTTGCCGTTGACCATCTTGTCACGCAGGCCAAACTGCACAGCGTTGGTCAGCGAGTTGACCATGTTTCCGCCGTAGTGGTTCAGGACCAGAACATCGGCGCCGGAATTCAGAACCGGGGCGATGTACGAGCTAAAGTCGGTCGCAGCAAGTGGTGTGCGAACGTCATTGATCGTGGTCCAACCCATCGCTTCAGTCGCCGCTTGGATCGATTCTTGCTGTGTCCAACCCCATGTATAGTCAGCAGTAAGGCTGTAGACATTACGATCTGTGCCATAAAGCTTGGCAAGAACCGGAGCTAGAGCCGCTGCCGACATATAGGCGTTGAAGAAGTGACGGAAGCCATTGGCCTTTTTGTCTTTGCCAGTCGTATCATTCGAGTGGGTCAAGCCCGCCATAAAGATAACGCCAGCTTCTTGACATAGGCCTTGAACTGCAACAGCCACGCCCGAAGACGATCCGCCAGTGATCATCACTGCGCCGTCTTTTTCGATCATCGATTTCGCAGAAGCGCGCGCCGCATCGGATTTGGTTTGTGTATCTCCCGTTACGAAATTAACTTTGTTACCCAGAATACCTGTGCCATCCAAAGTCTTGGAGCTAAAGGTACTCAGCATGCCGCCGTCGCCGCCACCGTTCAGGTGTTCAACAGCGAGATGGTAGGCGCGAAGTTCGTCAGCACCCTCGTCGGCATAAGCGCCAGTTTGGGGTACGTTAAAACCAAGCGTTACGCCACTGCCGTCAGGGGCATTGGTATAGGCCGCTGCGGACGACGCTGTGAAAATCGTGGGAACAGCAAGACCAGCGCCAGCGATGGCACTGGTTTTAAGTAAACCACGACGAGTGAGTAAATTGGACATTCATATCCTCCCGATTGAATTAAGTCACATATGCCTCCTCCGCATATGCCACTCGCCCTTTACAGAACATGAACAGTATTCGTCTGGGTTCGAAAATTTCGCAACAACAGCTTTTAAACAAAGAATATTTTTGTAAAGATATAGACATAAAAGGAGATTAATGTGTAAAATTATTAACAAGCAGGTGCAGAAAAATACTGCATTTATTGCGGTTTTCGGGGGAGTCAGCATGACGTCACAGCAATTGACAGGCCATAGAATTCGAGATCGAAGGGTCGCCGTGGGGCGAAAACAGGGGGATTTGGCCACGCAAGTCGGCATTTCGCCGTCCTACCTTAATTTGATTGAACACAATCGTCGCAGAATCGGCGGCAAACTGTTGATGGATATCGCACGGGCCTTGGCGGTTGACGCGTCGGCCCTTTCTGAGGGCACAGAAGCCACCCTTTTGGCCCGCCTGCTTTCGGCCGCGGCCAGCCAAATGGCGAGTGCCGCCGAAATCGACCAAATAGAGGGGTTCGCCGCGCGGTTTCCGGGGTGGGCGGCGCTGTTGGCCAGTCAAACACAACGGGTTTCTGCGTTGGAGCGCCAAGTCGAGGCCCTGACGGATCGGCTTGCACATGATCCTATTCTCTCGGGGGCGCTGCATGAAGTTCTCTCAACCGTGACTGCTATCCGTTCCACTGCGGCTATTCTGGCCGATCCGCAAGACATGGAGCAGGCGTGGCGCACACGTTTTCAGCGCAACCTCTATGAGGATTCCGTACGTTTGGCCGAGTCTTCGCAGGCGTTGGTGACGTATCTTGATCGCGATGAGGCGGCTTCCTCACAGGCGGGGACTCCTATCGACGTTTTGGAGGCATATTTACGAGAGCATAGCTTTCATCTTCCTGCGCTAGAGGTTGGCGATGCGGATATTCTCAATCTTGTCATTGCAGCAGGAATTGAAGGCGATGCCGCTCAAGAGGCTGCGCGCCAGTATTTCACACGCTATGTGCAAGACGCTGCGGCAATGCCATTGGGAGCGTTTCAGCAGGAGGCCATCCGAGTACAATACGACCCCGCAAAGCTGGCCTGCGCGTTTTCCACCAGCATACCCGCTGCCATGCGGCGCCTCGTGACCCTCCCTGTCGAAACGGAAAACGCGGCCATTGGCCTTGCTATTTGTGACGGCACGGGGGCTTTGGTGTTGAGGCACGCAATCGGCGGATTTCCTTTACCAAGGTTTGGGGGGGCGCATCCGGAATGGCCTCTGTATCAAGCCCTGAGCTGTCCAAATTTGCCCGTGCGGCGCCATGTTCAACAGGGGCAGGGCAGTTCTGCGCGCCAGTTCCTCGTCTATGCAATCTGTCAGTCGGTCGCGCCTCTTTCGTTTGATGTGCCACCGCAACTAGAGGCAACAATGTTGATTTTACCCGCAGCGCTTGTGCCGGATATTATTGGGACCACGCCCGATCTTTTCCTGTCAAACGCGCCTGTAACCCGTATCTAACCGGTTTTGCGATTGCGTTGCATCAAAGTTGCTTTTGACATGAGGTGAGAGTATCGAAATAATCAGGGCACGTAAAATGGGAGGTGGAGGCCTCCTGACAGGGGTTTTCGAACTGGCTGTCGAAAGGGGAGGGATAGATGGGCAAACATGTCCTATTGATTGAAGATGAACCGAATATTGTCGAGGCGATCCGTTTTATTCTGGCGCGTGATGGCTGGCGGGTGGATACCCATGCGGATGGACGCTCGGCGGTGAATGCGGTTCTTGATGTCGCACCCGATGTGGTGATTTTGGACGTTATGCTGCCTCATAAAAGCGGGTTTGACATCCTGAAGGAGCTGCGCGAAATCGAAGCTACCGCGACGTTGCCCGTGTTGATGCTTACAGCACGCGGCCAAACCAAAGACCGCGCATTGGCCGAGAGTTACGGGGTGAGCCATTTTATGACCAAGCCCTTCTCCAACGCCGAAGTCCTTGAAATTATGCAAACACTTTGCCCCGCATGAACGAACGACCGCGCCCCCTCTTTGTGGCACATGCCACCTATCGGGCGCGTCGAACTATGGACGCGGCCCGACTTTTGCCGCTGTTGGGCGTCATTCTTCTTGTCGGCGTTCTGACCTTGATCCGCAGTAATGGCTCCGATGACGGGATCTCTGGGTCGGTGCTGTTTATGTTTGGGGTGTGGGTCGTTTTGATTGCGCTGGCGGCGCTTTTGGCCCAGCCGTTGCACCGTATCGGGCGCAAAGAGTATAAAGCGTCCAAGTCGGACCAAGAGGCCTAGAGATGGTCCCGTTTAATGCGCTAATTGCCGTCTGCCTTACCTATGTTGTCGCCCTGTTTCTCATCGCCTTTTTCGCCGAAAAACGCGCAGCGGCAGGGAAGCTTGGCTGGCTACAATCCCCGCTGGTCTATACGCTATCCCTATCGATTTATTGTACTGCTTGGACCTTCTATGGTGCCGTTGGATATGCGGCGCGCTCAGGGCTTGAGTTCGCGACAATTTACATCGGCCCCACGATTGTGATGATCGGGTGGTGGTGGTTTGTCCGAAAACTGGTGCGAGTTGGGAAAATGCAGAGGATCACTTCCATTGCCGATCTTATTTCTTCGCGTTTTGGGAAGTCGACGTCGCTTGGTGTTATTGTCACTTTGATGGCGGTCGTCGGGTCCACGCCCTATATTGCCTTGCAGCTTCAATCGGTTACGCTATCATTTTCGGTTTTTGCGGCGCATAGCGCCCAAGGTGCCGATATGGATTTGAACGCCACCGCACTTTGGGTGGCGATCGGGCTTGCGGTCTTTACGGTCTTGTTTGGGACGCGCAATCTGGACGCCAATGAGCGCCATCACGGCGTGGTGACGGCCATCGCAGTTGAAGCGGTTGTGAAACTTGTCGCGCTCTTGTCCGTCGGTATATTTGTGGTCTGGGGCGTGGCGGATGGCATGGGGGATACGCTGGCGCGCATTGACGCTTCGCCGCTTTCGGACATCCCCCCAACACCAGCCGGTGGATCAGTTTGACGTTCCTTTCGGCGGCTGCATTCATCTGTTTGCCGCGCATGTTCCAAGTTATGGTGGTAGAAAACTCCGACGAACGCCATGTGGCTACGGCGAGCTGGGCTTTCCCACTGTATTTGTTTTTGATGAGCCTCTTCGTGCTCCCAATCGCTGTTGTTGGCCTCGAACTTTTGCCTGGAAATAACCCCGATCTATTCGTTCTCAGCCTGCCACTGTCAATGAACCAAAACGGCCTTGCGATGTTGTCTTTCCTTGGCGGCTTTTCCTCGGCCACCTCGATGGTAGTTGTTGCGGCGATTGCCCTGTCGACGATGGTGTCAAACCACATTGTAATGCCACTTTGGCTCTCCAAAAACCAAAGCGGTGCGACGGTTTCGGGCGATGTGCGGCGTGTTATTTTGCTTGCGCGTCGTACATCAATCGCTGGCATTTTGGGGCTTGGTTATATCTATTATCGTTTCTCAGGCGGCGGCGCGGCGCTCGCGGCCATTGGGTTGATCAGTTTTGCGGGGGTAGCACAGTTTTTGCCCGCTCTCGTTGGCGGCATGTTCTGGCGCGGTGCAACTCGGATTGGGGCCATCGCGGGCCTGCTGACGGGGTTTGCGGTTTGGGCCTATGCGTTGTTTTTACCAAGCCTCGGTGCCAATGGTCTTATGAGTGCCTCTGTTATGGAGTACGGCCCTTTCGGGATGAGTTGGCTTGCGCCGCAATCATTGTTTGGAATCAAAGGCTTGGATCCAGTAGTTCATGCGGTGATTTGGTCAATGTTCCTGAACACTCTGGCGTTCTGCACGACTTCTTTGCTGAGTTTTCCCTCGCCGTTAGAGCGACTGCAAGGCGCACAAATTGTCAACGCATTTGAGCATTCTACGACCGCGCAAGGGTGGCGGGGGCATGGCGGTGAAGCAGAAGATCTTCTAGTAATGTCGCAGCGTATTCTGGGGGCGGATCAGGCGCAAAAAGTATTCTTTCAGGCGGCGAAATCGCAAGGGAAACAGGGGTATCTGCCCGATACTTCACCAGATTTCCTCAGTCGAATTGAGCGCGAATTGGCCGGATCGGTTGGCGCTGCGACCGCGCATGCTATGGTTGGGCAGATTGTCGGCGGGGCCGCAGTTTCGGTTGAGGATTTGATGGCGGTGGCCGATGAAACTGCGCAAATGTTAGAGTACTCAAATCAGCTTGAGAATAAAACCGCAGAGCTTGGACGTACGGCGCTTCAATTGCGCGAAGTAAATGAAAAACTGACTGAATTGTCGATCCAGAAAGATGCATTCTTGAGCCAGATCAGCCACGAGTTGCGCACCCCTATGACCAGCATTCGTGCCTTCTCGGAGATTCTGCGCGAGGACGGAGAAATGACGGATTCCGAGCGTAAAAAATATTCGAGCATTATCCATGACGAGACCCAACGCTTGACGCGGCTTTTGGACGATTTACTGGATATTTCGGTACTGGAAAACGGGCAAGTCAGCTTGAATGCACAGGACGCTATATTGGGGACGCTGCTTGATCGCGCGGTCTCGGCAAGTATTTCGCATGATGCGCATCCGATCACAGTAATACGGGATACAGGGCGTGAAATGGTTCCGCTGCGGACCGACAGCGATCGCTTAACGCAGGTCTTTATCAATCTGATTTCAAACGCACAAAAATACTGTGACGCCGAAAATCCTGTGCTGCGTATTCACGTGCGAACGCCAAAGCCGGACGGGCAGATTGAGATTATTTTTGGTGATAATGGCTCAGGGATTTCCAACAAAAACCAAGGGCTCATTTTTGAAAAATTCTCCCGTCTTGGGGATCAGGCTGCTGCGGGGGGGCAGGACTTGGCCTTGCGATTTGCCGTGAGATCATGATCAATCTTGGCGGCGCAGTGAGCTATTTACCAGGGCAGAGTGGCGCGGCGTTCCGCGTTTCATTCCCGAGTAAACTGCCTGACCGCAAAGTAACCCATGCGATGTTGGACCTTCCAAGCGAGGAAATCGCGCTCTAAGGGTTAATTTTTGCGAAGCCGTGGCCACTAGTAACGAATTCTCAACCATGTTTGCCCAAAAACAGAGGGTATGCCATTGGGAATTCAAGGAATATGACTGCCGACGCGGTTCAATCAGTACTAAAACGTTTGATGGAGCGGGTCGGGGAGAGCCCCGACCTGTCGTTGATGACGCCCTGCAAAGCGATGCGCAATGCTCTTCCAAAGGCGGCGGATCATGCGCTGGACCTACCGTTGATCGTGTCGGATGTTTCCCTGAAAAGTCACACTCGCGAAATGTTGCTCAGTAAACTTGAGGACAACCGCCTGTACATGCTCATACAATCTACGGACGATCGTCTCGGCATTGCGATTCCGGATGCGGCTCTATTGGCGAGTCTGATTGAGATTCAAACAATAGGGGATGTCTCACCGAATCCGCCGATTGCGCGGCGCCCCACCCGTACGGATGCGTCCTTGGTAGAGCCATTTCTAGATGCCGTTCTTGCCGAATTCGTGCATCAGCTTGCGGGCAAGGAGGAACTTCCGCGGTTTCTTGGGTTTTCCTATTCCCGTGTTATCGAAAATCAGCGCCATCTGCCCCTCGTTCTGCCAGAAGACGATTATGCGTGTTTTGAGATTGCAGTGGGGTTGGGCAAGGTAGCCAAGCCTGCTTCCTTGATCCTCGCCTATCCGAGCTTGCGGGTGGATATGAAAGCATCGGAGGATGTCGGTCCCTCCAAAAAATGGACGACAAAACTCGAAGCAGGGGTGATGGGAGCCGAGGTGGAGATTGACGTGACCCTGCATACGTTCACCATGCCGTTGGACGAAGTCCCCAATCTTGTCGTTGGGTATGAAATTATGCTGCCACGCATGTCCGTGAACACCCTTAAAGTAAAAGGGAGCGATGGAAGCGTCGTCGCTCAGGGATCGTTGGGCCAGTCCAACGGTTTCCGCGCGGTGAAAATTTCGGGTGTAGATGGTGCCAAGACAACGCAGTCAAAGTCCTCGATGGCGCAAATGAATGGAAATCCGCTTGAGGCCATGGGACCCGTCGATGGGCCAATACCTGTCACCGCGACGGATGCCGTTTTGCCAATGAACACCGGAGTTCCAAAAGATTTTTCCGATATGAGTCCACCGGATGAAGTGGACGAGCCAGACGACGGATTGGACGATTTTCCATCCATGGGTGACTTGCCGCCGATGGACGATTTGCCAGACCTTGATTTCGAGATGGACGTGAGCCCAATTCAAATTGACTAGGAAAGTCTTATTTTTCGGCGAGAAGGTCGAGTTGGTTGCGCATGGCTTCAAGCTGATAGCCTGCCGCCTCGCCTGCCGCAATGATTTGGCTCGTGGAAATTTTTCCGGCACTTCCCAAGGCCCAAACGACAGTTGAGCGATTTCCCGAAGCGCAATATGCAAAACACTTGCCAGTCGCGGTTTCGATCTCACGGGCCTGAATATCGAGGATAGCTTGGGTCAATTGCCCGTGGACGACGGGGTTGATCACAAATTTCAGCCCCGCAGTTTCCACTGCTGCCTTGATTTCCGCCGCCTGTAGGGCTGGTGGAACTTCAGAATCCGGTCGGTTGCAAATGACCGTGGTAAAACCAGCATCCACCAAAGCCTGAACATCGTTTGGCTCAATCTGGGCAGAAACGGCATAGGTATCTGTAATCGTTTTAATATCCATACCGCCTCTTACCACGCGATTTAGGCGGTTTCTAGCCGAGATTTTAGCCTTGGCGCGAAAATCATTCCAAGCGTCATGAAGGCAACAAATGTGAGGCCTCCCACACCGCCAAAGCTCAAGGACGCAATCGCAGGACCAGGACAAAGACCAGCCAACCCCCAACCGGCCCCAAACAAAACCGATCCAACCACAAGGCCGCGACCAAGACGTGGTTCAGGTGGTGCAGGGAATGTGCCTCCTAATTTCGGCGTGCGCCCTTTGGAATAAGCCCATGCCACCGCCATAGGGAGGATAGCGCCGCCCATGACGAAGGCGAGCGTCGGATCCCATGATCCAAAAACGTCGAGCCAGCCAATAACACGCTGGGTGTCCGTCATCCCAGAAATCAGCAACCCTGTGCCAAACAGGCTTCCGGCGAGAAGAGCATAAAAGTTGCGCATTAGATCACTCCCAAGATGTGACGGAACAGAACGACCGTCAGGCCGCCCGCTAGGATATAAAAAACGGTTGCAACGATGCCGCGCAACGAAAGACGCGAGATACCGCAAACGCCGTGGCCCGATGTGCATCCGTTAGCGATGCGTGTGCCAGTTCCAACCAAAAGGCCCGCGGCGGCTACGATAAACAGGTTGGAGGTAACGTTGGTTTGGGAGGGGTAAACCGTGGCGGCCAAAATCGCGGGTACGATGAAAAGTCCTGCCAAAAACGCGCCGCGTTCCATGTTGCGACCTGACCCATCAATGAGACCACCAATGACACCGCTTGCGCCCATAATGCGGCCGTTCATCAACAAATATACTGCTCCAGCACACCCTATGATGAGCCCGCCAATGAGGCCCATAATCCAACTTTGATCCATTTCACGACACCTTTTCCTGTGATTCCCCGCTGGGATGAAAAGATATATAGGCAAACTTTGATATATCTCAAGGCCGAAGCGCAAAAACACTGTATACTGACAGCATTGACGTGGGGCTATTTTGGCGAATCGCGTTGAGTATGGAGGAAATATGGCTTTTGAGACCTTAAAAACGGCAATTCTGCTTTTGTTGGACGAAATTGAAAAAGCGCCAGAGGATGTGCATATATTGCAAGAATCTTTGCGGGAAAAACTGTCTGAGATGCGCGCGCTTGGTTTGCCAGTTCCCGAGGATTTGGAAGCCTTTGAACGCGCCCTGGAAGACGAGAGCGCGGAAGACTATTTCAACAATCTTCCCGTCTAAGGCGCTGACTTAGCTTAAAAAAATTCCGGCTACGACCATCATAAGGCCGAGGATTGACGTAAACAGGGCCCCCATATTCCAAGCGACAAGACCACGCAAGCGCACGCGCATCTCTTCATCGCTTAGGCCCTGTTTGCGAGCGCGCAGCGCGGAAACAATACAATAAATCAAGCCAATCAGGCCGATCAAGGATAGCACCGCGCCAGCGATAATCAGGATGTCCATTCGTTTTCTCCAAGAACAAGTGTTTTGCCGCCTAAAGGATGTCGGCATTCAGAGCAAGCCCCTTGCGGCTCTGGATTGTGTTGAGTAGCTATGGCGCAGCAAAAAGCAAAACAAACCGACGAGGGTTTTCTGATGAACGATTTTTCCAGCGATGCAACTTATCGCGTGACCGCCGACGAGCTGCGTCAATTTATTGAACGGATAGAGCGTTTGGACGCCGAGAAGAAAGACCTCGCAGAGCAGCAAAAAGAAGTCATGTCCGAAGCAAAGGGCCGTGGCTACGATACCAAAGTCCTTCGTAAAATCATTGCCCTGCGTAAGCGCGATGCGAATGATTTGGCGGAAGAAGAAGCTGTGATGGAGATGTACAAAGAAGCTTTGGGGATGACTTAAAAGCGTTTGCACGTAGTAGTGAAGGCTGCTCTTTCAAGTGCTACCTTAAACTAGCTTAAAAGTATTGCCGTCAAACTTGCCGCAAACAAGAGCGGTAGCAGGCCCGACGCGACGTAGCCCCCAAATAGCGAAGGCGCGTCGGGCCTGCGGCAGTATTGTGGTTTGCGTGTATGCTGACCTAGCCGAGCTCCCTTGAGGCTTGGATCAGCGCTTCTTCTGTCCGTTCGTGCCTTTCGTGAAGGGCTCGTAAATGAGAAAATAGCTTCCCGTTTAGGACCTCGTAAGATTGCGCCGTTTCCATAAACCAGTCTTTGTCCTCTCCCAAAACCTTGAGGTGCAACAGTACTTGGTATTTTGAGCGAGGCCGCCCTTTTGGTTTTCTGGCTTTCTCGGAAGCAGTTTTTACTGATTCTTGAGGAGGAAGTAGTTTTCGCTTCCGTGAAAGCTTGTCCAAAATGCGTGCTTCCAGCTCATTGGCCAATTGATCTAACTGGCTATCAAGTAATTGTTGCTTGTCTTCCATTTGGTCTTTCGTAACCGTTGGTTTGACCCCACATTCCCCTTGGGTGGTTAATATGCGATTCCGTCCCTTCATAAATTTGGAGGGAGTTTCTCTATGGAAGCTACGAATGAGTTTCTCACAAGGATTCCACGCAGTTCAGACGGAAAGCGACGCTGGCCTCTTGAACTGAAGGCGCGGATTGTTGCGGAAACGTTGATTGAGGGCGCGACTGTAAATGGGGTGGCCAAGCGATATGGTTTGATACCCAGCAGCGTTTCAGATTGGCGACGTATGGCGCGGACGGGTAAACTTGTTTTACCCAACTTGGATGGGATGGATTTTGTGCCCGTGCAGATTGCAAACCCTAAGGCGCTTGAAGTGCTTCCAACACGACCCATCACTTTGACCAGCGTTGAGTTGCTCAAAGGTGGAGTAACGATCCGCTTGGCCGCCGATACGCCTGCGGCCCGCATCGCTGAGATCGCGGCTGCGCTGTGATCCATCCGTCGCATGGCGTGCAGATCTTTGTCGCGACCAAACCTGTCGACTTTCGTAAAGGCCATGACGGTTTGGCCGCGCTGGTGCAGAGCCATTTGCACAAGAAGCCCTTTGATGGCGCGGTCTATGTCTTCCGTGCTAAACGGGCGGATCGCCTCAAGATGATCTGGTGGGACGGAACCGGCCTGGTCATGGCGTACAAGCGGCTTGAGCAGAATGCGTTCAAATGGCCCGCCATCAAGGATGGCGTTTTGCGGCTTGATCCGGCTCAATTTGAGACGCTGTTTGCGGGGCTCGATTGGCGTCGCGTGACTGCATTGGAGACCCGCCCACCGGCTGCGGCAGAATGACTCGGGTGGTGCTTTAGGCGGGTAGTTTGGTGCGGTTTTTGGTATCAAACACCCATGACATCCGCCACTGATCTTCCTGACGATATCGATGCGCTCAAAGCACTTTTGGCGGCCGCCGAGGCCCATATCAGTGCGCAGAATACGACCCTTACCGAGCGTGACGGCATCATCCAACGCAAGGAAGACCGCATCATTCGCCTCGAGAAGCTGTTGACTGACTTCAAGCGGGCGCTCTACGGGGCGAAGTCCGAGAAAGGCGATCCGGATCAATATCACCTCGCGTTGGAGGACATCGAAACAGCCATGGCTGTCGTCCATGCTGAGGACGTAGCGATTGACCCGCCAAAGACAGCAGGCGCGACGAAGCCACCCAAAGGGCGTGGTGTGCTGCCAAAACATCTGCCGCGTGTTGAAGAGGTTTTTGCACCCGACAGCACGATCTGTGGCTGCGGCGCTGAGCGCCACATCATAGGTGAAGATGTCAGCGAACGCCTAGACATCGTGCCCGCGCAGTTCCGCGTCATTGTCACACGCCGCCCCAAATATGCCTGCCGTGACTGCGAGGCAGGCATTGTCCAAGCACCTGCCAAACCACGCCTGATCGAAGGCGGCATGCCGACTGAGGCCACCATTGCCAGTGTGATTGTGTCCAAATATGCCGATCATCTGCCATTGTATCGTCAGTCACAAATCTATGCACGGCAAGGCGTTGATATCGACCGATCAACACTGGCATTCTGGGTTGGGAAAGCCGCGCATGAACTGAAGCCTGTCCATGACGCTCTGCTGGCACACCTCAAGAGATCCACAAAACTGTTTATGGATGAGACGCCGGCGCCGGTGCTCGACCCTGGGCGAGGTAGAACCAAGAAAGGTTACTTCTGGGCGCTCGCCCGCGATGATCGCGCTTGGAATGGGCCAGAAGCACCCGGGGTGGCCTTTACTTATGCGCCAGGACGATCCGGCAAATACGCAACCGAGATTTTGCAGGGCTTTGGTGGCATCCTGCAAGTGGACGGTTATGCCGGATACAACCGCGTGCTTAATTTGCGGGACAATGCCCCGATCCAACTGGCGTATTGCTGGGCTCATGCACGACGCAAACTCTATGAGTTGACCCATAATAACGTGGCCCCCATCGCCGAGGAGGGTCTCAAACAGATCGCAGTCCTCTACCGGATCGAAGGCCAAGTCCGAGGTCAATCCGCTGAGGAACGCTTAGCGATGCGACAGCAAAAATCTGCGCCAAAAGTAGCGACCTTCAAAATATGGCTGGATCACACAAGAACGCAGGTCTCTGCCAAATCTCCAACTGGCGCAGCGCTCAAATACATCGCCAAATACTGGGATGGCCTGATCTTGTTCCTGACCGACGGTCGCATCGAGATGGACAGCAACGCCGTAGAACGCACAATCCGCCCCATCGCCCTGCAAAGAAAGAACGCGCTCTTCGCGGGTCACGACGCTGGCGCACAAAACTGGGCCATGCTCGCGTCGCTGATCGAGACCTGCAAACTGAACAAAATCGAACCGCACAGCTACCTGACCAGCGTCCTCACAGCCATAGTCAACGGACATAAGCAGAAGCACATCGAGCAGCTGCTACCGTGGAACTACGCCGCATAGGTGGGACCAAAGCAGCGCTTACGGTCTTTCTCACACTTCTGTTGCTTAATTTTTTCACTCTAGTTTCATAGAGTACTTCGTGGACGACCTCATTCAGTTGCGCGATTGGTCATTGCATGGCGCATTTAAGAAATGATCCCCTTTTGATAGCTTTTGCCGCGGCCCTGAAAAAGGAAAGAAAGGCTCAGAACTTGTCGCAAGAGGAGTTGGCCTGACGTGGACAGATGAGCGCTAGATACGTTTCTATGCTCGAAACAAACCGTCACCAGCCAAAATTGGAAACGCTCGGGCAGCTATGTGATGCGCTTGGTCTAAGTTTGGTGGAATTTGCTCGCAAGATTGAAGAAGCAGAGTAAAAAGAAAATTGACTTTCAGAGCCTTTCTCTGAGGGCTTCGTAAGACTTCCCCGTTGGGGCACTATGTGGTCTGGCAAAGTAGTAAAAGCCCGGCCATTCGGCCAGATTCGCCAGCAGATCGGCGTCCCCTTTGTGGCTGAGAAGTTTGTTGGGTTTCTACTAATCCGGTCTATGTGAACGATCAACTTTTCCGCCAAGCTGGCGTTAAATGGGTTCACGCGCTGGTTGTAGCAGTGTCCGACCGCTGAAGTCGTCTTTTTTTGTTCATTATGTATTCACGCGAAGTGAGAGAGTTAGATTTTGTCTTTAGCTGCCAGATCTTATCGTCTTGTAAAATATAACGAATTTTCTACGCATATTACCTAATGATCTATTCATCTGTAGGGGTGCGCGTATTTGGACATCCGGGGTATTCTGTATGTTAATGATGTGACCTCTGGAGAAGTTATACAGAGCGTAAAATATTGCTAGAAAGGAACCGGAACTAAGCCGTGACAAAATCAACAGAGGATAGTGTATGCCAACTGGGGGGGGGGGCCGACTGAAGCGGAATGGGAACATGCGGCGCGAGGCGGTCTTGAGGATGTGCGGTTACCATGGGGCGGCGAATTGCCAAATGATACCGATTTTTTCCCCTGTAATATTTGGCAAGGGAATTTCCCCCATAAAAATACCACAGGAGACGGATATATCGGAACGGCCCCTGCAATCAGTTTTGAGCCAAACAATGTGGGGCTTTACAATATGGTCGGCAATGTTTGGGAGTGGAATGCCGCAGCATTTCGGGTGCGCTCGCTAAAACGTACCGCGCGTGATCCAAATGCTGCGGCCAAAGGGAATAGACTGATAAAAGGCGGCTCGTTTATGTGCCATATAAGTTATTGTTTTAGAATAGAATAGCTGCAAGAACGTCGAATACACCGGACAGTTCGAGTTCTCATACGGGGTTTAGGGTTGTTTATGATGCGCCGCCGGAGGCCTTAGAAATCTTGCGCTGACCGCAGCGTGATCCCAGATATAGTGAAACGCGGGAAATGAATTGCCGCTGGGCGGGCGCTATCCAGCGTGAGCAAGGTCTAACTACCACAAAAGCGAAATTGAGCCCCCGCCCAGAAAAGCAGGGCGGGGGCTTACTCGCTTACTAATTATACCCTTTAAAGTCTTTCACACCCGCCGGAATGTTCGGGTACTTTTTCACGCTCTCTTCGTATTTCCCTACAGCTGTGAGCATCGGGTCAAAAAGCCAAGCCATGGTCAGTGTCGTGGTCCACA
The DNA here is from genome assembly GCF_000812665.2 of Falsihalocynthiibacter arcticus. GTDB lineage: Bacteria > Pseudomonadota > Alphaproteobacteria > Rhodobacterales > Rhodobacteraceae > Falsihalocynthiibacter > Falsihalocynthiibacter arcticus. Next base: position 4,291,688 of record NZ_CP014327.1, on the reverse strand, counting down.
AGTTGAAATCCTCATGTGGGTCACTGGACAGGTCAAAGAACAACGGCAGTTGTGGCACGATGTAGGCCTGATCGATGGCTTCCAATGCTGGCCCTGCGGTCATGCGTTGGATCATTTTGTAGTTGCGCCATTTTACAGACATCAACTCGCCATCTGTCCCAAAGAACATATAGTCCTCGCGGCCAGTGGTTTTGCTTTTGCCGAGCAAGAATTCAGAAATGTCCTTGCCATCGATGGGGCGATCCGTGGGGACCAGTTTCGACGCACCAACGAGGGAGGCCAGAGTTGGCATCCAGTCAACTGCGGCAAACATTTGGTCGGTCACCTGACCTTTGGCGAATTTACCAGGCCAGCGCACAATTGCGGGTACGCGCATGCTGCCTTCGAAAGGTGTGTAGAAGAAATCGCCGCGGAATGGACCGTTTGAGCCGCCATTCGCGCCAGCGCCGCCAGAAAGACCACCCGTGGCGTTGTCACTGCTTAGAACAACGATGGTGTTGTCTTCGACGCCAGCTTCTTTGATGCCATCAAGCACCTGACCGACACGATAGTCCATCTCGGCGATACAGTCGGAATACATCCCACCGCGCTCGGGAGACGTGCCGACGAAGGCCGGATTACACTGGATCGGGGGGTGCATCTCGGAGTAGCCAAGATAGACGAAGAAAGGCTTGTCTTCCGCCGCTTGTTTCTTGATAAACGCAACCGTTTTCGGAATGAGGTAGTCGGCGTCGATAACTGGACGCACCTTCATATCCAAATCCATCGCGGGCTTGGATTCCTCGCCCTTCTTGCCTTCTAGGACATGTGGCGGGACGTTGAGCAATTCCGTCTTCCCCTCTTTGGCGAGGATTTCTTTCGCCATCAAGTCGTACATCGGATAGCTGGTAAAGCCGGACTGATCCCAACTATTGGGGATGCCCCACCACTCGTCAAAACCCTGATCGTTGGGCAAGCGACCTTGTACGTTGCCCAGATGCCATTTGCCGTAAAGCGCGGTGGCATAATCGGAATCCGAGAGCAATTCCGCGATTGTGTATTCCCAAGGCACCATGCCGTCTTGGCCACCGGGGGGCGGTAGCACGGAATAGGTGCCGGAGCGGACAGGATGACGGCCCGTCATGATTGCCGAACGCGATGGCGTGCACTGAACTTCGACATTGTAGTTGGTAAAGCGGATGCCTTCGCTGGCAAGCTCATCAATACGTGGCGTTGCCGTCGTGCCGCCATAAACACTGAAATCGCCATAACCGACGTTGTCGACGAGGATGAATACGACGTTGGGTTTCTTTTCTTCGGCGAACACCGGCGGGGCAGCGAGCATTGTCGTACCGACCAATGCACAGCCTAGTGTTTTAAGTGCTGCGTTTCGTCTCATGTATCTTCCTCTTTTGTGTTGCTTCCATCAACAATCAAAGCATTGCTAGGGAAACGGTTTTGCAGATGCGACCTAGAATATGGCCGCGATCCCTGCTTGGTTTACTTCGACGCTTTGCGCCCAAGGGGGATTGAAAGTGTTGCGAACACTGCAGTGCCCTCAACGCGGTTTTCCGCAGCGAATTCCTTGTACCCGCGCAAGTTCGCATAGGCCGCCTGTCCGTTAACGGTAAAGGAGTAGCCGATTTGCGGTCCAATGGCAGCGACGCTGGATTTTAACCCGTCGTCGCGAACTGAGGGGCCTGAGTCGCCCGTCAACTGCCCATAAACGTACCCCACAAGACCGACTTGCCAGTTTTCATTCAGGAACCGTGACGCGGACCAATCTAAGTGTGCGTCGATCCCGTTCCGATACCCCGTGTCGCTGTTTTCAAGGTTGTAGGTGACGCCCACGACAGAGGAAAACTCGATGCCCTTTGCTGCGTCAAAATAGGTATACCCCCACCCACATCGACCGCGCCGTGGCCAATGCCGATATTCGCAAGGCGGCTTGAATCGTAATCGCCCGTGGGGATGTCGCCGGTGATATAGGTCATCCAGTTGTTATTACCCTCGTTCCAAGCCAGGCTGACGATGGGGTAGAGATCGGTAAAGCCCGTCACGGAATCGCTGCGATCCAGCTCGGTGGTGATACCGGTGACCGCAAGGCCGGCGTCGGTCGTGTTGTTGCCCCAACCGAACCCTAAGCCAATGGCTAGTTGACCACCCCAGAGTTTGGTTTCCGGCGCATAGGTTGGCTGCGCCATAAGTAACGGTACGGTAGAATTGAGATTTGCCGTTGCCGTATTACCGCGCTTCAATTGTTTGGACCCAGAAGCGCCACCGCCATAACGATACCCTTGAATTGGCACAGACCAGCCAGGTGTCGCGGGTACAGCAGCAAAGCTCCCGTATTGCCCCGAAAACCAAAACGCGACGCCCCCCTCGTCGGCACTTGCCGGCAAGGCAAGCCCGCCTGCAAGAAACAACGTCGCTAGAAAAGAGGTTCGGCGTGTTTTGTGAGTCATTGCAGTATCCTTCTGTATTTCCATTTCCCTAATTCCCACCAAAATTCGTCACGTTGGCGGGCTTGGGGTTTGGGTGGTCCTTTAACGTCGCTTCGTATTCCATAACGGCCTTCAGCGCCGGTTCCATAGCCCAAATGAAATTTCCGCCAACATTGACGTCTTCATGTGGGTCCATTTCGATATTATAGACCGAAGGATATGCGCGGTCTATAAAACCGGTGTCTGCTCCTCCCAACTGAAGGTGGCCGCTCCCTGTCCGAACCTCGTCTTTGAAATAAATCCGCCATTGTTTCCACCGCGCCGCAACAAGATCCGCGCCGATAAAGCTCAGCAAGGTTTCACGCGCGCCGGCTTCACTTTCCCCTGTTAGAACCTTGGTCTGATCGACACCGTCGATAGGACGATCTTTCGGGAGTTCTTTGCCAAGAATAGCGGCAAACGTCGGCAGGAAGTCCATGATCGAGAACATCGCATAAGAATCCGTGTTCGGCTTCACATGGCCGGGCCAGCGAATGAAGGCAAACGTTCGGATGGACCCTTCAGTTCCCGCGCCAAGCCTCCCTCGGAACGGGCCAGAACTTCCCATGTCGGGTGCGCCAAGTGCGCTCCAATTGCTGAATTCAAGACCTGTTGGGCCATTGTCCGAGGCAAATACGACAATTGTATTGTCGTCGACACCCGCCTCCTTCAGAGCATCAAACACTTGGCCGACATGATGGTCGCCCTCCATGATCTTGTCACCGTATTCACCGATCCGAGATTTCCCCGCGAAGTCCTTAGAAGGGAGGTTGGGCGAATGGCCCATCGAAAACGGGAGGTAAAGAAAGAACGGTTTTTTGGCGGCGGCCTGTTCTTTGATAAAAGCGACGGATTTCTGGGTCAGATCGACGTCAATTTTGGCGCGTTCCTCGAGTGTAAAAGGCTTCACCTTTTTCAATTCGCCGCCAGCCTTTTGCTCCATGATCCAAGGCCCCTTATCGATGAGGTCCTTCTCGGGAACGTCCCCAGCACTGTGGCTTAACATGACGCCCGGCACGGTTGCCGCAGAATCCCAAGATGTATTCGGAGGAATGCCATAGAACGTGTCGAACCCATGCGCGGAGGGGAGGCTTTGCGCGTCGATCCCAAGGTGCCATTTGCCATAAATTGCCGTGGAGTATCCCGCATCCTTGAAGAGTTGCCCCATTGTAAACGCAGTCTTGGGGAGGGTATTGGGCGTACCCGGAATAATGAACAGCGAGAGGCCGTTGCGGATTGAATATTGGCCTGTCATCAAAGCTGCGCGTGACGGAGTACAAGATGGCTCGACGAGAAACTGGGTGAGCGTTAACCCCTCGCGAGCAAGCTGATCCGTGATGGGGGTGGGCATGCCACGCAACTCACCGCCACCATATGGCCCCATGTCGCCAAATCCGACGTTATCGGCGAGAATGAAGACCACGTTGGGGGTCTCCTGCGCGAAAACTGGACTAGCGGCAGCGAAAAACGCTCCGAGAACAGCGTGTAAGAGCTTGGATTTAAGGTCCATCTTCATCAATCTCCGAAAGTATTTTTGCAATCACCAGCCCGTTATCCCGCAGGGCCATTTGTTGGATGTATAGTTTAGGAGGCACCTATTTCTGGTTTGGAAAGCCTTCATCCTACTTGAATTTTCGTATGTCTTTCCGTTTGAAGGAACTACTGCGTGATTGAACGAAGTAAAGACCATTACGCGCCAAAGTATAAAGCTGTACATTTGGACGTGAAATTCGTGGAATTATCGCGGGTTTTCATCAACTGGAAAACGGAGAGCCGTAGAAAGACAATTGCTTCGCCACCTGAATTGCGTCAATTATACCGCGAAGTTTAATATACCGCCCAGAGAAAAGCTGATGGTACGAACATGAAACAACCCCTCATTACTCGGGCGGCATACCTCCAAATATATATCGATATCTTTCGCGACGTGGGTATTCCTGTTGAGCGCCAATTGTCGAGTTCTCGACTTCCTAGGCTCATAGAGGAACAACCAGATGCCTTTATCAGCCTTCCCCTTGCTTTAGAATGGATTGCGCGCACGGGGTATGACCTTGCGCCAATGGAACTCGGCTTTCTCGCTTCAGAGGGGTTGACTCTTGATAGCCTAGATGGCGCCATGCTTGCGGCCGTACTTGATGCGCCAACAGGGCTTGCTCGGATTGAACGGTTTTTTCGTTTGCATGCGCTTGAAGACAACTCAGTCACCCCTCGCATGAGCCGCGAAGGAGATAACGTACGCCTGATTATCGAGAATTTGAGCCTAGATCAGCATCCCTATGCCTGTCTGGCACAGTGGCTAAACCTTCGTGCTGTTATCGCTGTCGTTCAAAGTATTGCATCGGAGGGCTGGTCTCCGCCGGAGATTACTTTCGTTGCTGGCTTTCAGGTTCCTGAAAGCGCCCAAGCAGCTTTTCCGAACACCATAGTTCTTACGGGGCAGCCAAATACGTCGGTGCTCATAGAGGCACAGCTTCTTTCGCAATCGTGCACTGAAATGGCGTCGAAAGATGCGGTTCGGGGAGAGGAACCTCTTGCTTTGAATTGTGAAGAAAGCTGGGCCTTCAAAAGTGCATTGCGGAATATGATTCAACCATATCCCTCGGACGGGCGTTCGGATCTTGTGTCGACCGCGGAGTTGGCTGGAATGAGCACGCGCACACTGCAACGACGTTTGATGTTGTGTGGCACAAGTTACGGCGATTTGGTTCAGGAAGCGCGCTTCGAAGTTGCGCGCACAATGTTATCCGACAGCACAACAAAGGTCCGTGATGTCGCAATGATGTCTGGCTACGAAAACCCTCAGCACTTCTCGCGAGCGTTTCGTCGGATGACGGGCGTGAGTCCAAGTGAATATCGTCACAACAGAACCCACAGGGAAACATAGGCCCAGAGTTATAAGACTGTTGCAATCTAGAGCGCTGGCCCACCCTCGTTGACAAAGGGGGGGGCAGCACAGTTTTTGAGCTCAACTTAGCCTATTCAACCAACCTTTTTAGGGTCAGTCTAAACCCCGTTTCCGCGTTCAACAGCCTCGGGCAATTCTGGAGAGAAGTTGACCGTCGTTGAACCATCTTCGCTCGCAACGGAGGCTGGAGAAGGGTACAGAGACCCGTTATAAAAGGTCTGTACCGCCAGCTTCCAGTTGTCTGCCTTTTCGCTCCTAGCCTTGCGGTTCATACCAGATGGGGGAGGTGTATCCGCGCTCTTGGAGTTCGACGCGCACATCTTCGGCCAAGGCCAGATCATAAAATACGGCATCATAGGCGGGCCAGCGGGGTGTCGGTATTTCGAGAACCCGCGCGTAATAGAAGGCCCGCAATGCCGGATCAAACTCTGGATCGGTCCAGACTGTGATAAGCTCAGGCGCGCCGATGTCGTTGGTAAAGGTTGCCGCTTTTACGTCCACTGTGCTGCCCACGGCGGGCACTTTGCCATCGCTTGCGGGTTGGCGCGTCTCTGCGTCACTCCAGACAACGTCAAACACTTTCTCCTGTGTTTTGCCAGTCGCGTCGACCCAGCCTTTGACAATCTGAACCCGATCCAGATTGGCGCCGATTGGATCTTTGAGAGCCGCCACAAGGAAGGTCGGGGCTCCGTCACCTGCGCGGGGGCCGAGGTCAGTTCCCATGGGCACGCCTTTGGTATAGCCGATTTGCGCGGGGGTGCGGCTGAGAGCATCCGCGGCCGCAAAATCCCACGCACCAAAGAAGCGAATGGTCAAACGGGTGCCTGTTGTCGCGTAGGTTTCGCGCCGCGCCATCGCGTCAAAGATCGCTTCTCGCGTGTTGTCGGTGGCCCAAACGCTGGCAAGGCCCGCAGCGCCAACTTCCCATTCCATGATGGTGGCAATATCGGTTTTCATGAACACGGTCGATGTGCGTTCGGCGGAAGGTTCCATGCTCGAAACCTTGCCGAAAAAGTTGTCCTCAGAGGCAGTTGCGAGGCCGGTATGGGAATCCGTCGACCCGATCACGCCAAATTTGTAGGGGTTCACGCCGAGTTTGTCTTGGAGCAAAATCCCGTTTTTCAGGGCTTCGCGGGAGTATTCATACTGCAGCATCTCGGGGGTTTTGGCGGCACTGACGTTCAGGTTGCCCTTGTCCCATGTTTCGAAATTCGCAAACTCATCATTGGGGGAGAGGAAGGGGTGCGCCTCGCCGTCGCCTTTCATTTGGGTATTCTCGTAAAGAGGCTCCCATTTGGCGCGGGTCTGGGCATAGGCAAGATCAACGGGCTTGCCGTCAAATGACTCGATCACCGGAAACATAATACCGTTGGACAGGTTGCCATTGTGGGCGATGGCCAGAATGTCGCCGCCAGTTTTTGCCTCGTAGTTTTCCATCCAATCCCAGAGGTCGCGCGGGTTGTTGCTGCCGTAGGGCGCTTGTGTGGTATAGGGCAAAACTTGGCGCGCCACATCGCCGCCGTCGCGGTAAATGATATTGCGGTGCATATTGCTGCCCGGGGCAACAAGCGAGGTCCACTCATACCCGATAAAGGCAGTAAATATCCCCGGATCATTGGCCTCTTCAGCCGCATCAATGATGTCTTCCCAAGTCGATTTATAAGCCGGTGTATCGGGTGCCAACATCAGAGCATCCGGAAATGTACCCGCCGCAAATTGGGTGACGATATCCATCGCAGCTTCCGCGCCTTGGCCGGACTGGATCAGATTATACCATTTTCTCCCTGTCGGATCGGCCAGCATAGACGGATCGCCTGCCAAGAGTTTCGGAAAGAAGCCCATGTTGTCGGAATGGTCGGCGACAACAAGGAAGTCGAGCGGACGGGAGAGCCGCGCTTGTTGGCCACTTGATGCGGTCAACTCCTTGCCTTTGGCAAATTGATAGGCGTCAGCGGGACTCAGGCGTGCACCAGCCGCCCCCGCATCCATCGAAATTTCCGTGTGAAGATGCGTGTCGCCGAAAAAGGGCCGATCCGGAAAATTGCGGCCCGCATACGGGGAATACGCGCGGGCCGGAAAGAGACCTTCCAGTTTCGCCGGATCGAGCGCCCCACCTCCGTCCATCACGGTCTGAGCGGCGGCGAAACCGGAACCAAACAACGTTGCTGCAAATGTAAGAGCGATGGAAGGGGTGCAATATTTCATGAGCGGAAAATCCTTTAAGTAGGTCTTTGGGCATTAGAGTTTGTAGCGATATTTTACAGCTTATAGTGAGAGCGGTCACTATAAATTTCCTTTTATGCGCCCACTTCAAGTCTGCTCTGGAGCGAAGAGCAACGCGAGCATAAGGAGAGAAATTGCTCCAACCCAAGCGGAAACTATCCGAAATGCGATTGGAACACTGGGCCAAGTGTACTTGCCTCTGATGAAATCTGAGATACCGAAGATATAGAGCAGGCCCAAGTTCGCTCCGATGAATGCCCCTAACGTTGTTATGATCCGGTCCCGTAATGGCCCCGGATCGGCAAGCGAAATGCTCCCCATCCAGATGCCGCCAATAGCCGTAAATGCGATAGCAAGCGCTGCGAGTGCACAGGCCGCAAAGGTGGTTGTGAACATTTCCAAATCCGATTGCCCGATTATGTTGCTGACCAGCATTCCGACAATCATGGATGGCAAGAAAACACATAGTGGCCAGCGCGCCCGCAGGGGAGGGAAGCCTCCGACCAATAGGCCAAGGCCTAGCATGAGGAGCGCCTGTGCTGGTGTAGAGAATGGATGTATTAGACCTGTGTAGAAGCCCTCAATTCCAGGAATTGGGCTATGCGCGTAGGCAGGGTATGGCGCTATCGAAAGCGCCACCCCACTGAGCCATCTTGCAATCATAATCAGGCCATGCCAGTCAGAAACGCCACGCCGGCAAGAGAAATAAACCCACCCGCACTCCGAACGGCAACCCGACCGACTGGCCATTGGGCGAGCAGGCCAAAAGCGATGCCGATCAGGTGGAGCATGCCCGTAGCAAGGGCAAAGCCCACGGCAAAGGCAAAGGCGTTGGCGGATTCTGGTAACTCGGTTCCGTGTGCATAGCCATGGAACACGGCAAATGATCCAACAAGAATGGCAGAAAGCCAGATGGGGGGCTTCACAGCAAACGCGATCATCAGACCCAATACGACGGCTGATAGGGCGATGCCGACTTCAACCGCGGGGATTGGGATACCTAGGATTCCGACCACCGCTCCAAGCGCCATAATAAGAGGGAAAACAACGGGAAGTATCCAAATAGCTGGCGTTCCAAGGAATGCTCCCCAGAGCCCGACAGCAACCATTGCGGCAACGTGGTCCCAACCGAGAACAGGATGTGCGAAGCCACTCATGAAACCTCCGCCATATCCCTCGCCCGTGTGCGCCATGGACGGCTCCGCAAGGGAGATTGTTGTAATCGCGAGTACTATAATAAAATTTTCCAGGCGTTTGTCATGGATTTTCCTTAAGGCTCTACAAATATTTTAAAAACAGTCTCACGAATGAAGCTGTCGAAATGGATTTTCATTTTGCGGACAATTTGCCCAAAAATAGCGTTGCACGTAAGAAGACCGCTATGGTTTGGCTAAAACCAATGCGGTCGGTATGGTCAGCGGCTATTGCAATTGAGAGCGCTGGCCCACCCTTGCTGATGAAGGGGGCCAGCACGCGTTTTTAAATATAGTCGCGCCTATTCAACCAGTTCGATTTCGCTTGGGCGCCAAGACTTGTCGAAGAACGCTGGCAGGGGGCTGTACAGACGAAGGATGGTGAACCAGCCTTTTTTAGGGTCAGTTTGAATCCAGTTTCCGCGTTCAACGCCCTCGGGTTGTTCAGGAGAGAAGTAGACCGTCGTTGATCCATCTTCGCTCGCCACGGAGGCTGGCGATGGGTAGCTTTGCGAACCTGCACGGGGGTACTTCTGTGGTGTTTGTAGCATGGAACGCGTTTGGTTGTCGTATAGGGTGAACGACCAAAATGCACGCGCAGGGACGTCTTTGGGCAGGGTGACTTTGTAGGTCTTCGCGCCGTCAAACTGTTCGTTCTTGGCGTCAAGAAAACCCATCAAATACTGGGACCCCACATCAGGGATACGCATGATCATACCGGGGCTGTCGAGGGTATAGGCAAAGTAGAACGCCGTGCGAGAGTCCAATGTCCGCGCGCCTGTCGCAGGGTAGGGCTTGAACATACCGTCTTCAAACGCGGGAGGTGGTGTTTCAAAGAAGGCGCCACCTTCAAACAGCATATTCCCCCAGTTCGACCCCTCATAGTAAGCCCATTCAGGGTGTTGCATGGCAGAACGCCAATTCAATGACCGTCCAGCGCCCTGACCTACGGCCGCGGCATCATTGAGGATTTTCTTCATCCGATCATCGGGCGCGAATTCTTTGCCATGGACGATGCCAATGTCAGCGAGCTGGCCTGCCAATTCCACATCATAGCTTGTGGCTGGTTCGTTTTGAACATTCTCGTTGATCATCTCGAAGAAACCGTAGTCGCTGGGAGGAGTCGTGTTGAACGAAACACCCGTGAGTTCATGGAACTTCATCTCAGGAGCTTTGGCAACTGCGCCAAGGCGCACTTCACCCTCAAGCGCTTCAGCTATACTGGTTCCAAACCCGCCCGCCGCATAGGGGTAGATTTTAAGGTTATCTTTGATGTTTTGGGCCGCAGGTTTAGGATCGTTGTCCACGAGGAAAGATCGCGCCGCATAAAGGGCTTTGTTGGTTTTTGAGTGGGCGACAAAGTATCCGCCTTCAGGGAGAGGTCCGTCATAGTCCGGGCCAACAATCAGATATTTTCCGCCTGTACCGCGATCTGGGCCGGGGCGCCCAATATCGATGATCCATGAAAACCACATATCGTTGATCGTACCAAGGCCATTTGTGGGCTGTTCGACAACGATTGGTCCCTTAGAAAGATCAAGAATAGAAAGGTAGTATATCGTGTCGGCATTCGCCGTTAGGAACAGCGAATTCGCATCCATCAAGTCAGAGAAAATACCAACTTCGTTGTCAGCTACTCCGGCACCTTCAAAACCCTTGGCGATAGCCAGAGCCGAGGCTCCACGAAAGCTGTTATTATAAGCATTAAGCGCGCTGGTGAAATCCATAGTGTCAAAGATTTTTTGCGCCGTGTCGGCTGTTGGTACGCCATCTTGGAAGTCAAGATGGCCAATTCGCGTCTCGATTTTGGACGGAGCAGACAGAGAGTCGAGCGTCTCTTGGCTGACATCGGCCCAACTCGCGCAGGGCAAGAGCGCCAATAGTGCGGCTCCCGTTGTAATGGCTGTTTTTTTCATTTCATACGTCCTTCATTGAATTGCGACTTCAAAGTTCAATTGTAATTTTGGATTTTTTCATAAGGAGAAGCTGGTAAGCCACAGTGATAATTGCCCGCACTACGGAATCCAATCTTGCTGTTTTTGCCCCTGCTTTTCGTTCAGAGTATTCCTCGTGCATGTTAAGCGAGCGTTTAGGGAATACTCCACAAAGGCTCGAGTGTACTTCCATTTTGAAAGGAAACTCGCCAAGGTTTAGGACGCCCATGCTCCCTGATGGAACCCCTAACAATGCGTATGCACAAACAATGGCGCGAAATGGTAATTGATTGGAAAAACTTCCTCCCTTACTCATCAAGCTAAATCATTTTTTAAATTAGCTTTTTAATAGGGGCTAAACCGCCCAAGCAAAAAGGGAAAACCGTTACGATGAGCAAAAGACACAAAGTGAAATTTAAGGTCGCGCTATCGAAAATTGCAGTAACAACCCTAGCCGTCGGAGCGTTAGCGCCCTTTGCTGTAGCCCAAGAAATAGCTGAACGAGAAGCCTATTTCGGCGAGACACACGTTCACACCAGTTGGTCATTTGACGCGTATATCTTTGGCAACCACCTCACCGGACCGGCAGACGCGTATAAGTACGCCAAGGGCGAACCGATCAAACATCCGCTTGGCTATGACATTCAGATCACCACACCGCTGGACTGGATGGGGGTCACGGACCACTCGGAATACGCCGGCGTTGTCCGTTTGGCGAACCAGCCAGGATCAGCAATTAGCAAGCTACCTATTGCCGACAAACTCATCGTTAAAGATCCCGCGGACATCCAACGCATTTATCTTTGGCTCGGCGAAAGTATGATCGAAGCGAAGCCAATTGCCGATTTGGTGAAGCCCGAGATTTCCGGCACTGTCTGGGATGACAATAACAAGGCTGCTGATGCTGCAAACGAGCCTGGAAAATTCACGGCATTCTGTTCCTACGAATGGACCTCAACGCCAAATTTCCGAAATATGCACCGCAACGTCTTTTTCAAAGACTGCGCTAAAGTTCCTGAGGCACCTTTCAGTGCGCTTGAAAGTGAAGCACCAGAGGATCTCTGGGCTTGGATGGACAAACAGCGTGATGCTGGAAACGAACTGTTGGCAATCTCTCATAATGCTAACGTGTCGGGCGGAATTATGTATCCCACAGAGGTCGATTTTAAAGGGTGGCCAATTGACAAAGCTTGGTCTGATGCGCGCGAACGTAATGAACGCCTCACCGAGATCAAACAGATCAAAGGAAACTCGGAGGCGCACCCACTTTTGTCGCCCAATGACGAGTTTGCCAACTTTGAAATCCTTAACTTCTTGCTCGGAAATCCAGAGGACTCCTTTGTGACTTTGGGCGGAAGCTATGTGCGGCAGGCGTTTAAGGACGGTGTCGCAATGCAGCAGGCCGAAGGGTACAATCCCTATAAAATGGGCATTGTCGGCGGTTCGGATTCGCACAACACTGGCGTGCCATATCGCCAGGAAAACTTCTATGGCGGCCATGCGCGGCTTGACGGAACTTCAATGGAACGCATGGGCGGGCATAACTTTACTGGTCTTGATGTGCGGTTTGAAAACCCTGCTGGCCTGACAGGTCTTTGGGCCGAAGAAAACACCCGCGGGTCTTTGTTTGAAGCGATGCAGCGCAAAGAGACTTTTGGCACCAGCGGACCTCGGATGAAAATTCGCATGTTCTCAGGCTGGAGCCTATCGTCTGATCTGGATCAGCGCGAAGATTGGGTTAAAGCGGCATATGAGCAAGGCGTGCCCATGGGCGGCGATCTACCTGCGCCTCCAGAAGTAACTCGTTCCGGCACCACTACGCCACATTTTGTGGTTTGGGCAATCAAGGACCCGTCAGCGGCTAACCTTGATCGTATCCAGATTGTCAAAGGCTGGTCACAAAACGGCCAATCGTTTGAGAAAATCTTTGATGTGGTTTGGTCCGATGACCGCGTGCCCGACGTGGTGACGGGCAAGGTGCCCGCGATTGAATCGACAGTGAACATTGCAAGTGCAACTTATGATGACACCACAGGCAAGACCGAATTGATTGGCACATGGAGCGACCCCGAATTTGACGCGTCACTTGACGCCTTCTATTACGCCCGTGCTTTGGCGGTTCCAACACCACGTTGGACCACGATCCAAGCCAAAGACCTTGGCGTCTCCCCACCCGAAATGGTTTCCGCAACCGTGCAGGAACGCGCATGGTCCTCACCGATCTGGTACACGCCAAGTTCGGATGCTCGTGGCCAAGCGGTCGCTGGCAAGACAACGGATGATCTTGAAAAAGCAGGGGCCGTTGCTTTGACGGATGCGGAACTAAAAACGTTGGTTTCGGGCAAGTATCTATGGTTGAAAAATTCGGTTACGGGCGGCTTGATGAAATCACGTTGGACCGAGGATGGCCTTTTGATGTTCATGAACATCGATCCGCGCATTGATATTCCCTCCGAATTCGGCGATCTCGTGGCGCACTCCAATTTAGGGGAAGCGAACAGTGCCTATTCGATTGCAGACGGAAAGATCGTAACGAATTTTGGCAACCGCGATTACAACTACGCGGTCTACAAGATGGAACCTGCGAAATCTGCGAGCGCGGATGACAAGGCGAAATCTAGCTACTATTTCGCTCGCAGCAACGAGTTTGGTTATGCAAATTATGAAGTCGTTGAGCCTCCCGTCTTCTTAGGCACTGAGATCACGGATGCCGTTGTACCGTCAGAATCGATTGCCAAATAATGAAGACGATAAAGTTGTTTTGGGCGACCCTAGCGCATGCTGGGGTCGTTCTTCTTTTCATGGCGAGCAGCGCGACTGCCTGCGCAATCTGCCTGTCCGCGATGAGCCTGTCCAATGGTCAACATTTGGAGAATGCTGATCAGGCGGTCCTTGCCCAAATTGATCCTTCAGGAGCATGGCAGATTGTCGCTCAAATCAAAGCGAATGGCCCCCTAGATTTACAGGGAATGTCAGAAGACGTAACACCCAAAACCGACCCCACTTCGGGCCATGTTGAATTGCTGGTGCGCGATAGCCTTGGGGAACATTGGAGCAGCCTTGGGGCGTTCAATCCCGAATACACAGACTGGCTGACTTCCCTTGCGGCACAGCCACCCCTAGAAACATTCTCCGACTGGCAGGCACGTCTAACACTGGTGGCGCCGCACCTAGAAGCAGGGCGCTTAAGTGTCGAGGAAATGGCCCACGGCGAACTGGCGCGTGCTCCGTATGCGGCGTTTGCATTCCTGAACGGTATGTTTACAGCAGACGAGTTGATTGCGCGGATCAATGTCGAAGACGTCGCCTCTCGCCGTGCGGCTTATATATTGCTTTTAGGCATGACGGATGAAGCATCTGTCGTTGATTTTTTGAATCCGCGGATTGAAGCCGCAATAACGACAGGCGACGCAACAGATATCGCAGCCTTGCTGGCCGCTAAGCTTGAAATCCTCGGGCCACCTTTTGTGCAATGGGTCACTCAGAACATGCTTCTAGCCCGTGATCGGAGCCCTGCCGATATCGAAGCTGGGCTTCTTGCGCTTGCTGTCCATGGCGACACGGACCTGACCGTCCCACGTTCGGAGGTCATTGAAGCCTATCGCGCGTTCATTAACGCGCGACCCCACATGTCTGGTTTTGTGGCGGCAGAACTTATGGAATGGCGCGACTGGAGCTTGTCTGGGGACTATGCTGTGTTGCTGGAAAACGGCGCACTTCTTGATCCTGCGAGCGAATATGCAATAACCCGCTATGTCCAAATGAGCCAAGATGCGGTTACCGATAAAGAATTGAAAGAACCCAATGACCAGTAATAATCACCCCGATCAAGGCACGTTCGCAAAACTCCTTCGCGACCCGTTCGTTCATTTCGCCCTTGGTGGACTGGTTGTGTTTGCAGCTTGGTACGCGTTCAAAGAAGACGAGGTTTTGTCGCGAACTGATGACATGGTGATCGAGATTACAGAGGGGGACTTGCGCCAAATTGGTGTGGTTATGATGTCGCAAGGGCGCGATCTTCCTTCTCCCGATCAGATGCGTGAATTAGCGCACCAAGAAGCCCTCCAGCGTGTCCTTGCGCGGGAAGCCATTGCGCTTGGCCTCGACCAAAACGACGAGATCATCTCGCGGCGTTTGGCCCAGAAAATGGATTTCCTTCTGACCGACCTCGCAGCCCTGACTGAGCCAACCGCCGATGAATTGAAGGAGTGGTATGCAGACAACGCAGACTTGTTTGCATTGCCGCCGCGCGTGAGTTTTAGTCATTTGTATTTCTCGCAAGACGAGCGTGGGCTTGAGGGGGCAAAAACCGCAGCAGAAGGTTTGCTTCCAGACTTGGCGAACACTAACCCCTACGATCCTGATCTCAAAGGTGCCGCTGACCGCTTTATGTTCCACGACTATTACGGTGGACGCGCGCCTGACGATATTGCCCGTGAATTCGGCCCCAGCTTTGCGCAGGAGGTCTTCGCGCTGCCATCTGGAAGTTGGCAGGGGCCGATCCGTTCTGGGTATGGTTGGCACCTCGTTTGGGTCGATACTTTAGAGCAAGGCAACACAGCCCCCTTTGAAACTGTAGAGGACGACGTGCGCGCAGCTTGGCTCCAAGATCGCTATCTTGAAATCCGTGATCGGGCCTATGACGAGATGTTGTCACGCTATGAAATCGTAATGGCGGATCCAGAAAGCGTCTCATACTCACCCGCACAGGGTGGTGATAACGGGGCCTTCGGACAATGATAGGTCGCGCCTCATTTGGACGCCAGATCGCACTCATTTTCCTCCTGTTCTTAGCCGTTATTCTGAGCTGGACGGGGACAGCGAGGGCCCACGATGTTCGCCCAGCTTACCTACAGATCGAACCCCTCGGACCCGACCTTTATACGCTCCTTTGGCGGACGCCGGTCTTGTCCGGCGTGCCGCTGCCGGTTGTGTTAGACCTTCCCGAGAATGCCATAGCCTTATCAGAACCCACACAGCAACATATGCCCGGAACCACAGTTGAGCGCCGCGCCATCGAGGTTCCAGGAGGGCTGGCGGGGAAACGTATCGGCTTTATCGGGCTTGAGGCGACAATCACTGATGTACTGGTTCGGATCAGTGACGGGAAAGGCGGCTACGCAACCACACTCGTGCGGCCGTCGAACCCATGGGTCGAATTGGACCCGAACCTAAGCTCTTGGGCGATTGCGGTAACTTATATAAAACAGGGGATTGAACACATCCTGCTGGGCTTTGACCATCTGTTGTTCGTGGCATCATTGCTGTTGATCCTGCGGAACTGGAAGATGGTGGTTAAGACCATCACATCCTTTACGGTTGCCCATTCCATCACGCTTGCGTTGGCTACTTTGGGGCTTGTGCATCTGCCGTCTGGACCCGTTGAGATCATGATTGCCGCAAGCATCGTCCTCGTCGCAATCGAGGCCGTCCGGTTTACGCGCGGAGAAACCAGTATTACGATTGCGCGCCCTTGGCTGGTGGCTTTTGTATTCGGCTTGCTGCACGGTTTTGGCTTCGCGGGAGCATTGGCCGAACTTGGTTTGCCAAAGGGAGATATTCCGCTGGCGCTGCTGTCCTTCAATGTCGGCGTTGAATTAGGTCAGTTGGCATTCGTCGCCGTGGTCCTTGGGGCTATCGCATTGGTCAAACAATTGGTTACGATCCCACGTCGCGCACTTTTATTCTCTTGTTATTCGATTGGAATCATTTCGACGTTCTGGGTTTTTGAGCGCCTCTATTTCACTTTCATCTAAAACCTCCCTTTTGAAATCTCTTATTTCGTAGGATCTGTGAGTGTTCATGAAGTGCGGGTAGGCTGATCTAATAATCACGTTGCCGAACGTCTCGAAAAGTGGATCGAGCAATTCTTGACAGAGCCTTTCACCCGCTGCAATCGCAAGTTTCGGGAACACCGTGGCCTTTTTTAGGATGTCCCTTTCCTCCTTGAGAATACGGTTCTCACGTCGAAGCCGGTCATTCTCCTGAGCCAGTCCCAAATCCTCCTTCGACACCACATACGTGTCTCGGTACGCTGTGATCCATTTGTTCAGCGTCGACATACCGACACCAAGATCATCAGCCACTTGCTTTCGGGTAAGCCCACTGGTCAGTGCGATCCGCACCGCATCTTCCCTAAATTCGTCTGTTCGTTTCAGTCCCATGCTCAGTCTCCTTTGTTGCAGTAAATGCTATCAAAGGAGCGGCATCAAACCGTGACAGGTCCATTCGATGTCTTGGGCTTCTTCATCATCTCGATCTCCTAATCGATAAGATGAACCAGAAATCCTCCATTATTCAAATACTCAAATCTGTCCAGCAGGTGCTGACGTCAGACAGAGGGGGAGTAGATTGATCGCAGTGGTCTTATCTTAGAACTCGCTTGCGGCCTTGATCACAATGAAGGCTGGGCTCGTTATTAGGTCACGTGCTTTTAGTACGCGATAAACGGAAGCTTCTGATATCGAGATCTTGCGTTTTTGCAATAAATATAGTGAACTATTCATCGGTGCCTTCACTGTCTTCAAGGGCCGTTCTGCGTCGGAGAAACGCAAGTAAAAGTGGCACGCCTGTCAGTAGACCTAGTCCCAAAATCACGCTCATGATCCACTTTGAATTGCCCTCCACGGCCTCGGCTCCGATAAAGGCCAAGGCAAAGCTTGCAGGCAGAATACCGGCGAAGGTTGCGAGCAGGAAACGCCAGAGATGTAAGCGGCTGAGACCGGCGGCATAGCTCATTACATCAAAGGAGACGAAGGGGAGTAGTCGGCTGAAGAATACCGCAAACGTCAGTGCGTTCTGCGAACCCAAAAGGCCTTTTCCAGCCTTTTTGCCAAGGAATCGCTCAACAGCGTCTTGGCCAAGATGACGCGCAATGAGAAACGCGAGAACTGCCCCCGTTTCCGCACCAATTGCCACATAGATCATACCCGCCATCTTGCCGTAAGCGGCCCCTGCGGCAACGGCGATTGGGGCGCTGGGGATTGGGCTGGCGACAACCGCGAGGGTCATCAGCCCAATGATGGCGAGTGGGCCTAGAACTCCCAGATTTTTGATCCATGCGGTCATTTCCTCTGCGTCAGGCAAAGCAGGCACCCCAAAAAACCAAAGTAAGACTGCGACGAGTGCCAAAGCGGCGAAAACCGCAACGGCAAAGGGTTTTGTTTTGATGGGCTTGAAGCTGAGCATGCGCGGGTACTCTAAAGGGGTAGGGGCGGCTGCGGTAGACTACTTCGTTCAACCAACTGTGAATTGTCCCATCATTCCACCATCTTCATGTTCGAGGATGTGGCAGTGATACATAAATGGGGTTTTTTCTGAGGCAGGGTGATCAAACCTGATCAAGAGATCGACAGACCCGTTGACCAAAACTGTGTCTTTCCATCCAGTGTTTTGAGGTTGAGGCGGCTGACCGTTTTCCGTGAGGACTTGAAACATGGCTCCGTGAACGTGAAACGGGTGCATCATCGTGTCGGCTGAAATTGTCCAACGTTCCACTGCGCCAAGGTCGACGTTGAAATCGATGCGCTTCATGTCAAACGGTGCCCCGTTGATGGAAAAGCGCCGGTCCGATTGGCGAAACATCATACCCATGCCCATCGACATATCGAGGGAAAAGCGACGCCATTTCGCGTTGGAGGCATCGGCGGTTGGGCGGCTACCACCAAGGGCCGTGGGAAGGCGCGTTATCCGTGTAGGAAGGGATGCATCGACGCTAAAAGGAAACACAGGGAAGCTGCCATTGCTTTGGTTCCCACCCCCCATCATGCCCGTGTTCGGATTTTGCGCCGAAAGGAGTGTCACCGTGCGTTCGTTGGAAAAATCAACCAACACTTCATACCGTTCCCCCGGTGCAATCCTGAGGCTCGTGAGGGCGATGGGTTGATCTAGGAGCCCACTATCTGTCGCAACGAGATGCATCGGCCGATTGTCGGATAAGGCCAGCGTATAAATCCGAGCGTTCGATCCGTTCAAAAGTCGCAGGCGCACCACTCCGCGCGGCACAACCGCAGTCGCGCCGATTTGTCCGTTGATCAACATCGTATCCCCAAGAAAACCGGTCATCTGTTCGGCCATCCCGATGGACAAATCCATTTGGCCATTGTGCGAAAAACGGCGATCCTGAATTACGAGAGTCAGGTCATCCACCCCGTAAGTTGACGGGAGTTCTCGGGCGTCATCTTGGCCGTCCGAGATTTGCAACACGCCTGCCAATCCCATCTGAACCTGTTTGGCCGTCGCACCATGAATGTGGGAGTGATACCAAGCTGTGGCGGTGGGTTGGGTCAGGGAGATTTCTGGTGTCCACGTTGCCTGCGGTGCGATGGGTTGATGAGGCCCCCCATCGACGCTCCCGGGCACGAGAAGCCCATGCCAATGCACCGAAATCGGCTCATTCAAACTGTTTGTAACCTCTGTGACCGTTGTTTGCCCTGTCGCCATACGCAGGGTCGGTCCAAGGAAGGGTTGGTTAAATCCCCATGTGTCAGCGCGGGACGAACCTTTAAACAAAGTTCGCCCCTTTTGCGCCTCCAACCGAACCCGTCTTGTCGTCGTTGCATCCATAAGTGGGGGCATGACGAGACGTTTGGGAGCTTCCTGACTAATGGATAAATTCGGAAAGCCCACAACTGCGGTGCTTGCTGCGATACCGCCTAGAAGGGTTCGACGTTTCAATTTGTATCTCCGTTTAGTGTTTTAGAGCAGATCGTCGGGAAGGGCGGCCTGCGCCTCTTCAATCGTCACAATTGGCAGACCCGTATTGATCCATCCGGCGCCGGCACTTGAACCATGCATTCCTTCGGAAACATCAATGAAATTTTCGTATCCAGCCGCTTTCAGGTTCTTATAAACGGCCCCTGAGCGTCCCCCCGTCGCACAGATCAGCGCAACGGGCCGGTCTTGGGCAAGCGTTCGCGCCGCCATAAGTCGCTCCGAAAACCCTTCCTCATGCAGGCTCACAGGCCACGCACCCTGTGCCACGCCTGTCTCGGCCCATTCCTGAGGCGAGCGGATATCCAACAGAAGAATTTCATCCAGTTGCAGGGCCTCATAGGCCTCACTCACCGACCAAACCTCACGGTTTTGGGCGAAAGTAATCGGGGCGAAAGTTGCTGCGGGGAGAGCTGCGATGAAGCCGAGCAATGTTCTACGGTTCAGTTGCATAAAGGGGTTTCCTTTCGATTGTGCTGAGCGTGGTCGCCTAGTTGTCGGACGGACCAGACTCTTCACCCATACCACCGTTTCCTCGCATCGGCATGTCCATTTGGTCGGCAGGTGCGGTCATTTCGCCCATTGTTACCATGCCATCCCCATCTGCATCGAGGTCTTGAAACCTATCAACCATTTGCGCGCGCACCATCATGCTGTGAAGCACTTCAAATTCGTCGATTGAAAGAGTCCCGTCGTCATTCGCATCCGAATTTGCGTGCATCGATTGCAACATTCCATGCGCTTCTTCGTCTGAAACAGTTCCGTCGCCATCGGCGTCTGCCTCAATGCCCTCCATCATCACGCCCTGCATCAACGCCATCATATTCTGGTTCATCATACGTGAGTGCATTTGCATCATCATGCCCATGCTTCCCGCCATGTCTTCATGATGGCCACCCCTCATCATTCCCATGTTTCCATTCCCGCCCATCATACCATTGAACGCTTGTGGTGCGCCTTTGGGTTTTTCGCCGTCATGATGTCCTGCATCCGCAAAGGCGGTGGTGCTAACTGCGGTGAATAGGACAAAAGATATTGCTGTTTTGAGGGTATTTGACATTGTTGTCTCTCCAAAATTATTTCCGCTTTACACTGACAAGAAATGACAGAAACCAAAGCCAGCGCACGCTTGGATTTGTATCCATCTGTCGCAATGGAGGATGGCTGATACAATTGGCGACAAAAATGAGCCTGACCCGACGGATATATTTGATTTAGAAAGAGAACATGATGAACCCGCCACATATTCTCGTCGTAGACGACCACCTGCAAATCCGTGAAAGCGTGACCCGTTTTTTGATTAAAAATGGACTGCGGGCCACCCCAGCTAAGGATGCAAAGGACATGGATTCCAAGCTGGCGATGGGGCATTTTGACCTTATCGTTTTGGATGTCATGATGCCTGGCGAAAGCGGTCTATCGGTCTGTCAGCGCCTTTCTGGAGAGCAAAAAATACCCATCATTTTGTTGACGGCGTTGGGCGACGATACGGACCGTATTGTCGGCCTCGAAATCGGTGCAGACGACTATATTTCTAAGCCGTTTAACCCGCGCGAACTTCTGGCACGTATTAAAGCTGTGCTGCGTCGTGCGGCACAACCCGAGAGGGTGATTGGTGATTTTGCGAGTAAGAAAATACGTTTTGCACACTTAGTTCTGGATGCCGACCGGCAGGTTTTGTTGAGCGAAGGTCAGGAAGAAATTGCCCTAACAAGCGCGGATTTCAAATTGCTGGTCGTGCTGCTCGAACGCCCCCGCGTTGTTCTGAGTCGGGATCAGCTTTTGGACTTAGCGGCGGGCCGGTCTGGAGGGCCCCTTGATCGTACAATTGACAACCAAATCAGTCGATTGCGGCGCAAAATTGAAATAGACGTCCTGCGCCCTAAAATCATCAGGACCATTCGCAATGGTGGATACTGCCTGTCGGTTGATGTTGAGGTTTTTGGCGGATGATGGGGCTTTTACGTACGTTGCGTGTGCAGCTCGTTCTTCTGGTCATGGCAGCCTTGTTGGTAGCCCAATTTATTAGCCTTTGGTTGTTTGCTGACGAACGCAGCCTCGCGGTTCGCGCTGCATTGGGGTTTGAGGCTGCCGGTCGTGCGGCGAATGTTGCGCGCCTAATTGAAGAGGCTCCTTCAGAGCTTCACGTCTCGATTTTGCGCGCGTCCAACTCCCCCTTGGTGCGGTTTGAATTGGCGTCTCGGCCCATTGTTCAACACGCGGACCATTCTGACAGTGGCTTAGTTGAGGGGCGCATTCGGGCGTTGTTAGACGACAGTTTTAGTCGCGATATTCGCGTCGAGCTGCACGAAATTGAGGGGCAGATTTTACCGCTTCCACACCTTTCGCAGGAAATGGCCCAAATGCATGTTGCCATGATGCGCGGCGAGTTGTCGGCGGTTGAAATGAACCTGTCCATTGGCATTACGGGCGGGGATTGGCTTAACGTGAGCACGCGTTTTGAACGGCCCCCCATACAATGGCCAATCTATTCCATGCTTACCTTCGCCCTGTCTGCCGCCGCAATTTTGGGTGTCGTTTTTTGGTTTTTGATGACCCGCCTTACGGGCCCGTTGCGAGGTTTGGTACAGGCGGCGGATCGTCTGGGTCGCGGTGAGGATGTCGCTGATTTATCTATGGTTGGACCCGCCGAGGTGCGCGATCTTACCTCTACTTTTAATCGGATGCAGGGTCGCCTCACGCGATTTGTGGCCGACCGCACGCGGTTGTTGGCAGCCCTCGGTCACGACCTCCGCTCTCCGCTTACGGCCCTGCGTGTCCGCGCCGAGATGGTGGATGACGAGGAAACGCGTGACAGTTTGGTTGCATCGGTCGAAGAAATGCAGTCGATGGTTGAGGCAACCCTAACCTTTGCACGCGGGTTGACGGGGGGGAGGAGCCAGAAGTCGTTGATCTGAAAACCTTCCTTCAATCCCTTCAAACAGACATGCACACTCCATTCGAGCTTGCGGACGGCCCAACAATCGACGTGCGCCTGCGCCCTAATGCAATGCGCCGCGCCCTTAGAAATGTCATCGAAAATGCCGAACGTTATGGGGGGAACACGCGGGTGTATCACACGGTTTCAAAAGACGAATTTGTCATAACCGTGGAGGATGACGGCCCTGGAATCCCTGCCACGGAACTTGAGCGTGTGTTCGATCCTTTTTTCCGGCTTGAGCAGTCACGGTCGTTAGAAACCGGCGGGCATGGGCTCGGACTGTCGATTGCGCGCACAATCATTGGCGCACACGGTGGCGATATATCTCTGTCAAACCGCGAAGAGATCGGGTTGCGCGCCACAATCACAATCCCGCTCGCCAATAGCACCACAGCATAAGGCAAAATTGACCGTAGTACTTGACGATTTTCACCTCCCTTACCCTCACATGAGGAAGGGCATCTGAAGCCACCCAACTGACTGGATTATCTTATGATACCCGAGATCGGCCACTTCGCTTTGGCACTCGCCTTCGCCCTCGCGCTTGTTCAAAGTGTGCTCCCAATCCTTGGGGCCAATCGTGAAAAGCTCCTTTGGATGCAATCCGCGCGGGCTACATCGCTTGGGCAACTCAGCTTTATTGGCATTGCCTTTGCCGCCTTAATGCGCAGTTTTGTAACCAGTGATTTTACGGTTTTAAACGTGGTCGAAAATTCTCATTCGCTCAAACCGATGCTGTTTAAAATTGCGGGGACATGGGGCAGTCACGAAGGGTCTCTTTTGCTGTGGGTCTTGATCCTCTCCGTTTTTGGCGCCGGCGTTTCGCTCTTTGGCAGCAATATCCCAGAGCCGCTCAAAGCGCGGACACTGGCGGTGCAGGCTTGGATCAGCACGGGGTTCCTCTCGTTTATGTTGCTGACCTCAAACCCCTTCGACCGCCTTTTCCCACCACCTTTGGATGGGAATGACCTTAACCCGCTGCTTCAAGATGTAGGCCTCGCGTTGCATCCGCCATTGCTTTACTTGGGCTATGTTGGCTTCTCTATTGTCTTTTCGTTTGCCGTTGCGGCCCTGCTCGAGGGACGCGTTGACGCGGCTTGGGCGCGATGGGTCCGCCCATGGACTTTGGCCGCGTGGATGTGTTTGACCGCAGGGATCACTTTGGGCTCATGGTGGGCCTACTATGAACTCGGTTGGGGTGGCTGGTGGTTCTGGGATCCAGTTGAAAATGTTAGCTTCATGCCGTGGCTGTTGGGCACCGCGTTATTGCATTCGGCCATCGTCACCGAAAAGCGGGACGCCTTCAAAAGTTGGACCATTCTACTCGCAATTCTGGCCTTTTCCTTCTCGCTTTTGGGCACATTCGTCGTGCGGTCGGGGCTTTTGACATCGGTACATGCTTTCGCCGTCGATCCCGAACGAGGGATGTATATTTTATTTCTGCTGGCGCTTTCAATTGGCGGCTCCTTGGCCCTGTTTGCGTGGCGTGCGCCACTGATGGAACCGGGTGGATTGTTTAAACCCGTGAGCCGCGAAGCGGGGCTATTGCTCAACAGTATCATCCTTGGTGCGGCCACTGGAGCAATTCTGTTTGGCACACTTTACCCTCTATTTCTCGAAGCGGTGACAGATGAGAAAATCTCTGTCGGACCGCCGTTTTTCAATGCGTCCGTTGTGCCTATGATGCTGTTGCTGGTTTTTGTAATGGCTCTCGGGCCCTATCTCTCATGGAAACGCGCGGACTTAGTGGGCATTCTACAACGTTTGCGTTTTGTGGCAGTGCTCTCGGTTCTTGCCACGCTCACGCTCTGGTATTTGCAAAACGGCGGACCAGTTTTGGCCTATTTGTCGATCCTTTTGGCAATTTGGCTGTTCTTGGCGACCCTACGCGAATGGGGCACGCGCATCCGCCTCTTTGACGTATCTTTCGCGGAGTCTCTGCACCGCGCGCGCAATTTACCACGGGCTGCACATGGAATGACGCTTGCCCATACGGGACTCGCGATTGCGATGTTTGGCTTCATTGGGTCTAGCGCGTGGAAAGTAGAAGAAATCGTCTTTGTTACCCCTGGAACGACCATTGAGATTGCGGGATTTGATGTGACATTTGAGGGTATGGAACGGGTCCGTGGACCCAATTACGTCGCGGATCGCGGTACTCTCGTGGTGGAACGTGGTGGCAAGCCAATTACCATTCTTTACCCTGAGCGGCGTAGCTACCCAGTGGCGCAAAGCACCACGACGGAAAGCGCAATACGCTCGACTCTTGCGGGTGATCTTTATGCTTCAATTTCGACCCCCCTCTCCGAGACGTCGGAACAGAGTGGCGCGCTGACATTGCGTATTCTCTATGAACCCCTGGTGAATTTTATCTGGATAGGTATGGGATTCCTCATCCTTGGAGGCGGCTTTTCCTTGTCTGATCGGCGCCTGCGTGTGGGGGCCCCTAGGTCGCGTAAAACCCTTCCAGTCGCAACAGCCCCAGCGGAGTAACCATGAAACGATTGATTGCCTTCACGCCATTTTTCATCGCGCTAGTCGTTGGTGGGTTCTTCCTTTGGGGGCTAAACCCAGACCGTGATCCAAATGAGGTGCCTACCGTGCTCATTTCCCAACCCGCGCCGGATTTTGATTTGTCGCCAATTGAAGGCGTCGATGTGCCCGGATTGGCACGCGCAAATCTCGTAAACTCAGACACGCCTGTTGTGGTCAATGTCTTTGCATCTTGGTGCGTACCCTGTCGCGCGGAACATGCGGTTCTGTCGAAATTGGCGCAAAAGGATGGGATGCGTTTGTATGGCATCAACTACAAAGACAAACCCAAAGACGCGGCGCGCTGGCTGAATAATCTTGGCAATCCTTACACGCGAATCGGGTCGGATGTTTCTGGCCGCGCTGGGATTGAATGGGGGATTTCAGGGGTGCCGGAAACCTTTATAATTGCGCGTGATGGCACTGTGGTTTTCCGGTTTGTTGGACCCGTGGTTGGTGAAGAGGCCACGGCAGAGTTTCGCGCGGCACTCATTCAGGCTGGCGCTCTTAAATCGGAGGAAAGCTGATGCTACGACTTCTTGTGGTGGTCTTTTTCCTCTCGCCGTTTGCGGCCCTTGGGGTCGAGCCGGATGAAATGCTGGCAGACCCAGTGATGGAAGCCCGCGCCCGCGACGTTTCAAGGGAATTGCGCTGTGTGGTGTGCCTGAACCAAGATATCGACAGCTCAAACGCTGGTGTGGCGCGTGATTTGCGCTTGCTCGTGCGTGAAAGGCTGGTTGCAGGCGACAGCAACGCCCAAGCCATCGCTTTCATTCAGGTGCGGTATGGCGATTACGTGTTGTTGAAACCGCCCTTTAAACCAAGGACCTATGCCCTTTGGCTCGCCCCCCGTTTTTGCTTTTAATGGCACTGGCAATTGGGTTGCTCACCCTTCGACGAACGTCGCGGCAAACCCCACCAAAGGGGCTGAGCGACGCAGAAGAACAAGAAATTGAAACCTTCATCAATGAACAAAAAACAGGACCACACACATGATTTGGACTTTGATGATATTGCTGTCTTTCCTTTCGATTGGCATGGTTTTGACGCCACTGTTTTTTGGCAGGAAGTCCCCAATAAGCGAGGCCCAAGCGACCCCCGCGGTTTTGGTGGACCAGCTTGAAGAAGTGGACCGGGATTCTGCGCGCGGATTAATTTCAGACGTTGAGGCACAGGGGGCTCGTCAGGAAATTAAGCGCCGAATTTTGGTGGCCGCACGCAGAGTACACGAGACACCTAGTCAAAAGGGTGGGGAAGGGTGCACTCTCCTTTGGGTCGCGGTTCTGGCCGTTCCAATAATTGCATTTTCCTACTATGGCATCAAAGGGTCGCCAGAGATTTCCAGCCTCGTTTTTGCCGACCGCCAGACGGAACGCCAAGAAGAAAAGCGTGTTGTTGAGCTAACGGATAAGCTTCTGGCCGAATTGGTAGCAGACCCTGAAGGCGGCGCGTCGCAGGGCTGGATGCTTTTGGCGCAAACCTATTACCGGATGGGGCGCTATGAGGAGGCTATCTCCGCTTTTGAAACCGTGGCGCAGCGGGAAGACGCCACCTCCGCGACGTGGTCGATGCTTGCAGAAGCCATGATAACGGCTGAGCAGGGCGTCGTGACTCCGAAGGCGCTCATTGCGATTGAGAGGGCTGTTGCCTTGGAGCCAAGCAATCCGGCGGCCACTTTTTACAAGGCGCGCGCGATGGAGCAAAGCGGCGATGAGGCGGGCGCGCATGATCTTTTACTGGCCCGTCTCGCTTTGTCAGATGGGTTTGCACCTTGGATGGAGGCATTTGTCACTCAAGCCAATTTTATTGGTGGGCCGCTTGGTCGTCGCCTGATTTCTCTAGCGGATTACGCCCCTATGGCGCAATTTGCGACGGATGAAAACGTAGGGCCGACGGCTGATGACGTTGCGGCGGCCAGCGAGATGAGCCAAGAGGATCGCACCGATTTCATTCGCTCAATGGTGAACCGATTAGCCACGCGTTTGGAAGACGAACCAGATGATCTTGAAGGGTGGTTGCGCCTTGCGAATGCTTACACCGTTCTTGATGAGCGTGAGCAAGCTATAACGGCTTACGAGCGGGCACAAGCGTTGCTTATGGCAATATCTCCGACCGATCCGAGGATACAAAACGTTGAAAAGGCGCTGTCTGATTTGATGGAGTAAGCCATAGAGCGATACGCGTTTTGCAAGTTTGGGATGGTGGATGTTTCGTTAGCGGTCGCGTGTGATTTCTGGAAGCGTGACGTCTGTGAGTGCAAAACCTTGGCGTCCGTTTTCGCACGTGAATATGGAATTTGGGGCTTCGGGTGCGCCTGAGTATTGGCAGCCACTCGGGCCTGTATCGTCACGCCTTCGTTTGGTTTGAGGCATTGGGTTGCCGATGCCGTGCAGCTTGCCAAAAGGAAGCCAGTAAGACCGGTGCGAACGACGCCTATCCCACGCAAAATTTAGCGCCGAGTAACTTGCGGAATGGGGCTTGCTGCGCTTTGGACCACGGGCAATATCGCTGGAGTTTGCACTTTTCCATCGTTTTGTTTTTTGGAGCCGTGGCACTTTTTGCCCATGACTTTATGCATGAATATATGCGCGCCAACACACAGGATAATCGGCGCAAAAGCGATTAGATTTGACCCAAGACCCGTCAGGGTTCCACCTGCCAAAAAATATCCGCCAATTGGGATTAGCATGACAGCGCAACACGCGATCATTGCTACATTGATTAATTTGAAAGGTTGATTTTTTTCAGTAGTCTGGTTTTCGTCCATAGGAACCTCACGTGGATGTGGAATTTCCAATAAACGCGTCTATCCTCCTTCAAAGTCAAGGATACATTTGGATACAAATATGGCGCTCCCCAAACGTTGCATCACTATATAAAGACGGCCTAAACTAGGTCAACGCACCTGCCAGTGAATAAATGCTTGAGGGAAAATGGAGCGACAAACGTGAACAGTTCTCAAATGCATTCAGTATTTGCCACTGGGGTCACTTTTCTAGCTGCGCCTCCTTAGGCTAAGCCACCGGACTTACGGCACTCAGGTGAAGCTGATTTGAGTGTAGATTATAGAAAATTCAAAAGGGTACGATTATGATTAAATCGGGATATCTGATCGGTGGGGTCCTTTTGTTGGGCGTAGCCCTTATTGGCTGGAAGGTCATGCAGTCCGCAACTACCCCACAAGGCCATTCAATGGCGCCTCCAGACACCAGGGCAATCGCTGAAGGATCGCCGATTGTCGAAGTGCAATTGCCAACCGAACTGTCGGAGAATGCGTCAATCGGCAAGCAGGTTTTCGACGCGAAATGCTCGACGTGCCATGGGATAAATGCCGCAGGGCAAAATGGCGTTGCGCCGCCGTTGGTCCACAAGATTTATGAACCGGGACACCATTCCGACGCGGCTTTTGTGAATGCGGCCCAAAATGGGGTGGGATCACATCATTGGGATTTTGGCGACATGCCTCCAGTGAAAGGTTTAACACGCGCGGAAATCCTCTATGTTGCAACTTACGTTCGTGAATTGCAGCGTGAGAACGGGATTAATTGATGGTGTCAAAGGGCTCTCTGGTTTTGTTTGGGATCGTCAAAGGGATGACACTTGTCGCCATCCTTGTGTTTACGATTTTCCCCCGAGACTTGAGTGCTCATGAAGATCCTAGGGATGTGGCTTCTATTTCAATTTCACACGAGTCCCCTAATCCATCGCATCCACACAAGGAGTTAGAAGCACAATCGGGCCATTGCCATCCCGGAATAGACTGCTTTGTTCCAGCCGTTTTTTTTCTAAATACTGAAATTTTGATTACTCTACGACAAATGCAAACCAATTCTTTTTTTGTTCGCCCCAATGGCGAAAGCTGGTTGCTATTGCATGAAAGTCCCCCTCCGCGATTTTGGTCCTGAAATAGACTTGTTCAAAAAACTTCACGGAGAAAACAGATGAAAACAACACCAATATTAGCGTCCATAGTCGTAGGATTTACTGCCATTGCCGCCTTTGCGCACGGCGGCGCGACGGGGATCGTAAAAGAGCGTATGGATGCCATGGATGCGATGGGTAAGGCAGTCAAATCTGTCGCTCCCATGATGCAGGGAACAACGGCATACGATGCAGAGACAGTCAAACAAGCGGCGGCGCTTTTCTTGCAGCATTCTGGCGAAGCGATGATCTCGTTGTTTCCGGAGGGGACGGGGCATGCGCCCTCTGCGGCCAAGGCGAGCGTCTGGTCAGATTGGGACGAATTCTCCGAACTTGCCGAGCGGCTTGGCGCGTCAGCAGAGGGTTTGGCCAAGGCTGCGGACAATGGACTTATGATGGGCGGCAATACAAGTAAATCCGCAAGCGATATGATGGGCGGCGGTGGTATGATGGGGTCTGCGCCTGCAACCAACATGTCCGTCGCACAGATCGCGGCGATGCCAGCCGATCAAGCCTTCACGATTGTTTCTCAAGTATGCACTGCGTGCCATACAAAATACCGCTCCGAGAATAAATAAATGAGATGGGTATTCAAGTTGGCTCTAGGGTCTGCGGCTCTTGGGGTCGTGGTCATTGGGGCGCTCGTTGTCTGGCCGATTGGTAACAGTCCTGCGCAAATTTCTCTTGAGGGGGATGTTGGTCGAGGAGCCTATCTGGCGCGTGCAAGTGGCTGTATTGCCTGCCACACCGATTTCGAAGCGGGTGGTGCGCCTTTAGCGGGGGGAGTGGAGTTGAAAACGCCCTTTGGCACGTTGTATTCCCCAAACCTAACCGGTGATCCTGTTCACGGGATTGGCGATTGGACCATTGAAGAATTTGCGGTGGCCGTCCGCCAAGGGATTTCTCCTGAAGGGGAGGCTTATTATCCAGCGTTCACCTATCCGTTCTATGCGAATTTCACCGATCAAGATATCGCGGACCTTTGGGCCGCTTACCAAACAGTGGCCCCAGTTGCGGAACCTTCAAAGCCCCACGAAATGGCGTTTCCGTTTGACCAACGTTGGGGCCTTAAACTATGGCGCGCGGCATTCCTCAAACCACCTCGCACCAAGCCAAATCCGGACAATGATGCACTGTGGAATCGGGGGAGGCTTCTTGTTGGGGGGCCACGCATTGTGCCGCCTGTCATACCGCACGAAACTTTGCCGGAGCGCGAAAAACCGACACCGAACACTTCAAAGGCAACGCAACTTTGCCTGGTGGAGGAAAAGCCCCAGCGATTGACTATGAAACGCTGCAAATGCGGGGCTGGACGGTGGATAATCTTGCCTATGCTCTGAGTACGGGTGTGAAGCCCGACGGGGACGCCTTTGGTGATTCCATGGGGGAAGTTGTCTTGTATGGCACGAGCTTCTTGAGCCCTGAGGATCATCGCGCAATGGCCATCTACTTGTTGGATGATCATAGCGGCGGGTGATTGATTGCGCATCACATATTGGAAGTGGGGAGGGGACGAACCCCTCTCCTATGAAGGAACAGAAATGACACAAACACGACGTGATGTTTTGCAAATGGGTGCCGCGTTTGGCGTTGCGGCGATGGTGCCGACATTTGGCCGCGCGCAAACCGCAGATATGCAAAGGATTGTCGCACGCCCTGCCAGCGTTCAACTTGCGCCGCTCGAATACCCCAAGACTGATATTTGGGGGTATGACGGCAAGCTGCCTGGCCCTGAAATACGTGTGCCACAAGGCGGGCGTGTCGCGCGCCGATTTGTGAATGAACTGCCGCAAGCAAGTTCAATGCATTGGCATGGCCTGCGCATTGAAAATGCCATGGATGGCGTTGCGGGCCTCACTCAAGACGCGGTGCCAAGTGGAGACACGTTCGACTATGAGTTTATCGCGCCGGATGCCGGCACCTTCTGGTATCACGCGCATAATCGCTCAACCGAGCAGGTGGCGCGCGGCCTTTATGGCGCGTTGATTGTCGAAGAGCCAACGCTTGCGGATGTGGATCGCGACGAGGTGCTGATCCTTGATGATTGGCTGCTTAATCCGGAAACCGGCCAGCTGGATCCCGATTTTGACGCCCCCCATAATAGTAGCCACGCAGGACGCCGCGGCAATTTTATTGCGACGAACGGAAGCTTTGACTCAACGTGGGAAGTGCCCGCAAATGCGCGGCTGCGCTTGCGCCTTATCAACGCTGCAAATGCACGGGTTTTTCAGCTAGGCCTGTCTGGTCTTGAGGGCTGGATGATGGCGCTGGACGGTATGCCTCTCGAAAACCCTGAGCCGATTCCGGAGGTGATTTTGCTGGCCCCCGGCCAACGCGTTGATCTGTTTGTCGACGTGACCGCCCCTATGGGTGAAACCGCGCATCTGGTCCGTATCGAAGATGATCAAGGCTTTTCTCAAGCCGCGTTCAGTGTGGTTGACGCCCTCGACTCTTCCAAAGAACAACGAGGGGCACCTGTGCCTTTGCCACCTAACCCGAATATGGACGTGCCAAATCTGGAAACCGCACGTCGCATCACTCTTGATATGGAAGGTGGCGCGATGGGGAGTCTGGAGTCGGCCGTTTTGGATGGCGAGAGCATGGATTTCCGCGAGCTTGTGGCGGCCAATCAGTTCTGGTCTTTTAACGGTGTGGTGGGCATGACAGAGACGCCTCTTGCAAGCATTTCGCGGGGCGAAACGGCAAGAATGCGCATCGCCAACAACACCGTGTTCCCCCATGCAATGCATCTTCACGGCATGCATTTTCGTGAAATTGCCGAAGACGGTACGTTGGGTCCTCTCAGAGATACGCTTTTGATCTTCGGGGATGAATCCCGAGAGATTGCTTTTGTTGCGGACAACCCGGGGAAGTGGCTTTTCCACTGTCATATGCTTTCGCATGCCGCGTCTGGCATGATGACGTGGATTGAGGTGGCGTGATGCAAAACCTTTTTCGCGTTCTCAAAATCAAATTTCCCCCAACAGGAGACTTAGTATGAGCATTAGGAATTTAACCACGTCGGTGGCGCTGTGTCTTGCGGTCCCTTTTGCAGCGTATGCAGATGGGGTTAGCGACGAGCGGATAAAAGAACTTGCCCTAGAGGCCATTCTTGAAAACCCTCAAATAGTCATGGAAGCGGTTGCGATCCTCGAAAAACAGCGCTTGGAAGACGAGTCATTGGCCGTGGCTGATGTGCTCACAAGTCAGCGTGCTCTTTTGGAACAAGACCCAAATGCACCGGTTTTAGGCAATCGGGACGGCGATGTGACTGTGGTTGAATTCTTTGACTACAATTGCCCCTATTGTCGAAGTGCGATGGGTGAAGTTCAAGCCATGCTCAAAAAAGATCAAAATGTGCGCTTGGTGTATCGGGAGTGGCCCATCCTTGGCGAGGGTTCAGTATTTGCGTCCAAAGCGGCGCTTGCCGCGCGCAATCAGGGGAAATACGAAGAGTTTCATTGGGCGCTCATGGGTATGAAGGGGCGCGCCGATGAGAAGAGCGTTCTCGCAATTGCTAAGGATATCGGTCTTGATGTCGACGTGCTTCGGCAGGACATGGACTCCCCAGAGGTTGCAGAACATATCGCGAGTTCCATGAGCCTTAGTCAAACCTTGGGGTTCAACGGAACCCCTTCCTTTGTGATCGGCAACCAACTCGTCCCCGGATTCGTCGAACAGGCGCAGCTTTCAGAATATGTTGACGCCGTGCGAGAGGGGCAGGAATGATTGGGCTCCTTTGCGTTTTAAACTCGTAGCGAGTTTGCGCGAACCATTAGAATGTGTGAGGATTTCGGTGAACGGGAAAAGGAATGAATTTATGAAAAAGGGCAACAAAACTGCCATCCTCGTTGCCGGATTGGGTGGCCTTGCCGTGATCGCTTTTGTGGCCATTTCATTCCTCTTAGTTGGCACAGACACGCCCCTATTGAAGCAGCCCTCAAATTCAAACGTTCAGGCTGGTGCTGCTTTGTACAGCGAGAATTGTGCGTCGTGTCATGGCAAGGATCTTGAGGGGCAGCCCGACTGGCGCAGCCAAAATGAAAACGGCATGCTTCCGGCTCCGCCGCATGACGAAAGCGGCCATACATGGCATCACGGAGACGCGTTATTGTTTGAATACACAAAACTCGGAGGGCAGGCTGTGCTGGAGGCTTCTGGCGCAACGGGTTTTACAAGTGGAATGCCGCGTTTCGAGGGCCAGCTCACCGACGAAGAAATTTGGGATATCCTCGCATTTATAAAATCGAACTGGTCTGAACGGGCGCGGTTATCGCAGGCCGAGCGGTCGGAGGGCGAGTAGTCGAGAGGCGATAATATGCTTCCACCACCCTTGTGGTCAAGAATGGTGGAAATAAGTGTCTAAGATAAGGGAGAACTCGCGTAGCCCTCAGTTTTGAGAATTGTCGCCAAAGCTTCGTTATCTAGGCGGCTTGTGACCTCAACGACATGTGCCTCAAGATCAAAGGTCAGGATAGCCGCGGAATCTGCGGCGGTGACAGCTTTTTTGATCGCCGCGGTGCAGTGGCCGCAAGTCATATTTGGAACGGTGAATTTGCTCATGGGTTTTCCTTTTGCTGGTTTTGGGTAAACGTGGGGGTTCCCACGTGGGAAGGTCAAGCCTCATAATTTGCGTAAATATCCCTTTGACCCTGCCTTCATCGTGGTCGGCAGTCGCACTCGAAATAATCGAGGTATACAGGTTGAATTGTTCAATGCGAATGTGTTGACTGTGGGGGTGCAGCATAGGCGTCCCGTTGGATAGCGGATTACCCGATGCGCACACGCGTGCGACGATATTCTGGCCGCTGGGGCCACTCAGATCGTTACGACGAATACAATATTTCACCCCAGCTACGAAATTTCCAAAGCGTCGTTGTTGGCGGAGGCCACGAGAACAACAGGCTCGCGAATATGGTAGATTCATTCCCTTTCTAAACCACAGAAGGGCGCCCCGAAAGACAAACAGAAATCCGGTTAGGAATATTCACATGATGAAACACACCAAAGGACAAGACTCACAGTCCGCTGAGGTGGCGGAAAAGGATATGGTTCCCAAGAATTTTTCCGGAACAATCTATACCTGCCCGATGCATCCGGAAGTCCGTAGAACCGAGCCGGGTGACTGCCCAGAATGCAACATGCATTTGGTGCCCGAAGGCAGCGGCGAACTTCGTGAACACGTTCATCATGGTCATACGGGCCACGAGGCCAAAAAAGAATCCAAGGGGAAGAAAAGCGGTTATGACACAGTGCCCGTGGGCTTTGATGGAGCCGTCTATACTTGCCCGATGCATGCCGAAGTTCGTCAGACCAAATCCGGTTCTTGTCCGATCTGCGGCATGGGATTGGAGCTTGAATCTGCCACGTTGACAGACGACGGCCCGAACCCTGAGTTGATCGACTTCACGCGCAGGTTCTGGGTCGGTGCGGTGCTGACAATACCGTTGCTGATCCTGACCATGTCGCCGTTTGTTGGTGCTGGTTGGATTCGGGAGATATTCGGCGAACGCGCCACTTTGTGGATCGAATTCGTTCTGGCTACACCAGTGATCCTCTGGTCTGGCTGGCCGTTCTTCACCCGTGGATGGACCTCATTTCGGACAATGAAACTGAACATGTTCAGTCTTATCGCAATGGGCATTTCGGCGGCCTATGGTTTCAGTGTAGTTGCCGTTTTGGCACCGAGCATTTTCCCCGACGGGTTTCGCAGTGCGGATGGCCATGTCGGTGTGTATTTCGAGGCAGCGGCCGTCATTGTAACGCTCGTGTTACTGGGTCAAGTGATGGAACTGCGCGCCCGTGAAGGCACGGGAAAGGCGATACGAGCGCTGCTTGATATGGCCGCCAAAACGGCCCGCGTGATCCGTCCCGATGGCAGTGAGGAAGAAGTGGCTTTGGAGGACGTGCTTGTCGGTGACCACCTACGAGTTGTTCCCGGCGACAAGGTGCCAGTGGATGGCACTGTCATCGAAGGGCATTCGTCGATTGATGAAAGTATGATTTCTGGGGAGCCGGTTCCGGTTGAGAAAGTCGCGGGCGACACGGTCACAGGTGCCACAATCAACGGCACTGGATCGCTGGTGATCGCGGCGACGCGTGTGGGTGCGGATACCATGCTAAGTCAGATCGTCGAGATGGTGGCAAGCGCCCAACGCTCGCGCGCACCAATTCAGAAATATGCGGATACGGTTGCCGGATACTTCGTCCCAGCGGTGATCCTCGCCGCGATTTTGGCCTTTTTCGGTTGGGCGTTTTGGGGACCAGATCCAGCCCTTTCCTATGGGTTGATCTCGGCCGTGGCCGTGTTGATCATTGCTTGTCCCTGTGCCCTTGGCCTCGCGACGCCAATGTCGATCATGACCGCCACGGGGCGCGGCGCACAGGCGGGCGTACTGATTAAAAACGCCGAAGCGCTGGAGCGGTTCGAAAAGGTCGACACGCTGATTGTGGACAAAACCGGCACCCTCACGGAAGGCAAACCACGTCTTGTCGCAGTCCTGCCAGAACCGGGGCATGACGAGGCCGAGGTATTGCGACTTGCGGCGTCGCTGGAACGAGGCTCTGAACATCCTTTGGCCGAGGCTATTGTGCGCGGTGCAGAAGACCGTGGTGTTGCCATGGTTAAAGCTGAGGACTTCGAAGCGATCACGGGCAAAGGCGTCAAAGGGGTGGTCGACGGCAAGGCGGTGGCGCTTGGAAACCTTGCCCTGATCACCGACATGGGGCTGAAAGCCGACGTCTTGATTGCCAAGGCGGACGCACGTCGCGACGAGGGTGAAACCGTAATGTTCGTCGTTTTGGGTAATGAAATTGCAGGGTTGGTCAGTGTGGCAGATCCAGTCAAGGAATCGACACCTGCTGCGTTGAAAGCCCTTCATGAATTGGGTTTTCGGATCATCATGGCCACTGGAGACAACGAACGTACGGCAAAAGCGGTCGCTGCCCGTTTGGGCATCGACGAAATCCGCGCGGATGTTTTGCCCGAGGATAAGGCGCGGATAATTCGCGAGTTACAAGCCGAAGGCCGCAAGGTTGCGATGGCGGGTGATGGCGTGAATGATGCGCCCGCATTGGCGCAGGCCGACGTTGGTATTGCGATGGGGACGGGGGCCGATGTGGCAATCGAAAGTGCGGGCTTCACGCTGGTCAAAGGTAACCTTGACGGTATCGCGCGCGCGCGTCGCCTGTCGCATGCAACGATGCGCAACATTCGCCAAAACCTGTTCTTTGCATTGATCTACAACGCGGCGGGTGTGCCGGTAGCGGCGGGTATCTTGTTCCCTTTTCTGGGAATTCTGATCAGCCCGATGTTTGCCGCCTTTGCGATGTCAGCCTCATCTATCTCCGTAGTCGCGAATGCGCTTCGACTGCGCCGGTTAAAATTCTGAAGGAAAGGACAACAACCGATGAACCGCATAATCTACATCTTTGCTACGGCCTTTGCCCTAATCGGCATGGCCGAAATCTTCTATTTCTTTTTCTGGGGAGATTATTTGTTTCCTGGGGTGAGTCTGGCCGCTAAGGCCGTCTGGGTCGCCTCTTGCGGGATCGCGATGGGGGCGGTCATTGGCGCGGTAACTTTGTTGTTGGTTGAGGGCCGCACATCGGGCAGGGCTGCAATACTGGCGGGGGCGGCCATAGTGACCACTGTTGGCAGTTATTGCGCATGGCTTTGTAGCCGCGTCGATGCAAAATTCGAGTATTTCGGTGGGCCGGAAAACGGGACACTCTTCATCTTGTCGGGCGTCATACCAGCCATCGCTGGTGGCCTGCTTTATGGCTGGTGGCTCTATGGCAGGGAGCAAGGGATTGGTCATACGCTTTGAACGATCCCCACCCCCCCTCTTGAGGCTGGTTTTGTCCTGTGGTGGCGCACATGGAGGACAATGGGACGCATGATTAAGGCGATAGATGCATCAGAGATGGGGCTTCTTAGCGTGTCGCTAACGACAAAAACTTAGAAAGGAGAAAGTGAATGAATGGTTTTGGAATGGGCTTTGGCGGCCTGTGGATGATCTTAGTACTGGTTCTTGCCGTCTTGGCGATAGCCGCTCTGCTCAAATATCTGCGCAAGTAAAACAAATTGCCGCAGCTTCTGGCGGGTATTGGAAACTCCAGCCTTACCCAAAAGTCTAAGTGTGATCAGGGCTGTCTTCGATGCGGCCACCGGTTCTGTCGCCATGTGTAATTATCAACGTGATTTTCGTTGTAAAATTGATTTGGCGGGACCAAGTAAGCAAACCAAAATAGAGGCAAATGTATGACACATTCACACGGCGATGACGATTTCAAAAAGGGCTCCATCAGCTTGGGTGGGGCGGTTGGCATGGGGACGGGCGTTATGCTCGGTGCAGGCATTTTTGCGCTGACTGGCCAAATCGCCCAGCTGGCGGGGCCGTATTTTGCCCTGTCTTTCGTGCTCGGTGCAATCGTTACGTCCTTCAGCGCTTACAGTTACATCAAAATGTCCAACGCTTGGCCGTCCTCTGGAGGGATAGCAATGATCTTGCAAAAGGCCTATGTTCCCGGTGCCATTGCCGCTGCTGCCGCGCTTTTGATGGCCCTATCGATGGTGATCTCCGAAAGCCTTGTGGTACGGACATTCGCCACATATGTCTTGCGGCCCTTCGACATCGCAGGCGGCCCGCTGGTGCCGATATTGGCGGTCGGGGTGATCCTGTTCGCATTTCTTGTTAACATTTCGGGTAACCGGACGGTCGGCCTCCTTTCGATAGTTATGGCGGTCATTAAAATCGGCGGGATTGCGCTGTTTGGAATAGTTGCCTTGTGGTCTGGTGGCTTCAGTCTTCCAGAGACGAGCAGCAGTGCAGGAGGGTTTAGTGCCACCGGATTCGTCGCCTCCGTAGCGCTGTCGATCCTCGCATTTAAGGGGTTTACCACGATCACCAATAGCGGTTCAGAAATCACCAACCCCCATCGCAATGTGGGGCGCACTATCATGATCTCGATTGCAATCTGTGTTGTGATCTACCTTTTGGTGGCCTTTGCCGTTGGGTCAAACCTTACCATTGAACAGATCGTCGCAGCAAAAGACTATTCGCTGGCAGAGGCGGCCTCGCCTGCATTGGGGCAATTGGGGTTCTATTTCACGGTTGTTTTGGCGGCGGTGGCCACAGCATCTGGCGTAATGGCGAGCGTTTTTGCGGTCTCGCGGATGTTGGCAATGCTGACGGACATGAAGATGATACCACATAGCCACTTCGGAATGTCCGGCTCTATCCAAAGCCATACGTTGGTCTACACTGTGGTCCTCGCTTCTACGCTGGCGGTGTTTTTTGATCTGGGCCGGATTGCTTCACTTGGAGCATTTTTCTACCTCGTCATGGACATGTTGGTGCATTGGGGTGTGTTCCGAAGCGTGCGAAAAGAAATTGGTGCGAGCGCGGTAATCTTGTTATGTGCGCTGTCGTTTGACGCCATTGTTCTCGTCGCGTTCACAATGATGAAGTTGGCGTCGGATCCATTGATCGTGCTTTTTGCCGCTATCGGGATTGCTACAGTCTTTGTCTTTGAGCGCATCTATCTGTCACGTTGGACCGCTCCACAGGCCGAAGGTGGACACTAGCGTGCACCCTAGATAAACTGGTTGGCACGCCGCGGTTCGCCCTCGCTGATTAGGAGCCTTAACTCCATTTCCGCGCGGGAACTGCTCAAATCTTAAGGCAGACGGGCAACTACAATCCGATGAATCGCACACTCGGCATTCGTTTGATCGTTTGCACATCATTTTCATAAATCGCCGTGAGCTCTTCGACATAGGCGTCGTCCCACCCAGGCAGGTCGATTTCGGTTTCTATTTCATCGGGTTTCGCGAATTTATCTAGGAAGGCGGCGATAATGCTACCCTTTTGCACATCGTTTTGGGGGGATGCGCCTCGAGATATCCCAAAAACCGCTTCATCCCTTCGGGCGACATGATTTCTTCAACAAGGTCGTATTCGCCGTCAAAGGAATAGCCGTCCTCAATCCCTGACAGCGCCGAGAGAATGTGGGACCAAATTAAGGGGGTGTCTTCGTTGCACCAAACCGTCACCGGCGCGTGGGGGTAGGTGTCGGTAATCGCTTGAATGACGGTCGACCATCGCAGGGCCTTTGGGTCGCTCCCCGCAAGGTAATCGAGGTAGTCCATTTTCGGGGTGCGCAAACAGAGTTCGGGAATAAGAACGGCCGGATTGCAAATTCCTAAATGGAATTCCAGTTCATAACCGTGAAACAAGTTGCTATAGCTTGTAATTTTGTCTGTTATTTGCGGATAGAAATTCGGGCCATCAAACACGCGCGGCGCGACGCAAATGAAGTTTTCGTTAGACAAAACCAGACGGTCAGCATGATCTACTTCGAGAATGGTATCCAAAAGGGCTTCTTGGGTTTCGACGCTCGCACGTGCCCCCCCAAGGGCCGCGATGGTTTTGCGAATAAGGTTGCGATAGCGTCCAGGTCCAGGAACCACAACTCCACGTCCAGATAAATGCCTTTTGTTCTTAAGTAAGCCTTTAAGAAGTTTGTCATTATCGGTTGAGTGTGCTCCCAAATGGAAAGCAATCTGCATGCGTTTAGCCCCTATGCGTCTTGGGGCCGCGTTGCGCGGCACCTGTGAAGGTAATATACGTGGTTTTCTGGACAGGCAAACCGCTTTCCTTTAGCAGTTCCGCGATGAGAGAAAAAATGAACCCCACCATAGTTGACAAACCCCTATTCTCGCGTGGTTTAGCACGGTTGCGACCAAATGTTTGGTCGCTGGGGGCCGTGCTCATTGCGGCCCTTGTGTTGGCCCCGATTGTGTCTGTTATCTGGATAGCCTTTCATCCGGTTGAAAATATTTGGCCCCATCTTTTGGCCACCACGTTGCCGCGCTATTTTGCCAATACCCTGATTTTGATGTTGTCCGTGGGCACGCTAAGTGCGGGAGTTGGTATGGGGGCGGCATGGCTTACCACCATGTATATTTTTCCAGGGGTGCGATGGTTTCAATGGCTCCTGCTGCTGCCCTTGGCGATCCCTGCTTACTTGGGCGCTTATGGTTTGGTTGATTTCTTAGAGTATGCGGGCCCCGTGCAAACGGGATTGCGCAATATCATGGGCTATAGCAATCGTCTGGATTACTGGTTCCCAGAAATTCGGTCTATGTATATGGCCGTCATTGTCCTTACGGCGGCGCTGTGCCCCTATGTTTTCCTCCTGTCACGGGCTGCATTGCGCGAACAATCTGGCGGCAGTTACGAGGTGGCGCGGGCATTGGGGGCAGGGCCGTTTAAACGGTTTTGGCGCGTTGGTGTTCCGTTGGCGCGTCCTGCAATTGCGGCAGGTGTGGCTATTGTGATGATGGAAACCGCTAGCGATTTTGGCACGGTCGAGTTTTTTGCCGTCCAAACCCTGACGACCGGAATTTTCAATACGTGGCTTGAGAGCAATAACGCTGGTGGCGCAGCCCAGATCGCGGGCGTTGTGCTGTTACTTGTTCTCGTATTGGTTGCGCTTGAACGGGTGGGGCGCAAGAATAGTCGGTACCACAATACCGCCCGCCAATCCCGCGCAATTATTGCCATTCCGCTGACGGGCGTGCGGGCATGGATCGCCAGTTTCCTGTGTTTCATTCCCTTCGCCGTTGGGTTTCTTTTGCCCGCTAGTGTGCTCACCTATCATGCGCTCACAAATCTTGAGGCGTGGCAGAACCGCGGCTTGATCGAAGCTCTGGGGAATACATTGCTCGTGGGGATTTCCGCAGCCTTTCTCACCGTTTCCGCAGCGCTATTCCTCGTTTATGGCGTGCGGTTGACAGGGCAAAAACTCCCCCGCTTGCTCCTGCCCGTCACCACCTTGGGATATGCCGCACCAGGAGCTGTTTTGGCCGTCGGCGTGCTAATCCCGATGGCGGCGATGGACCACGTCATTGCCGATTGGGCTGAGGCCGTTTTCGACCGGAATATCGGTCTGTTGATGACAGGTACAGGATTTGCGATCATTTTCGCCTATT
This sequence comes from Falsihalocynthiibacter arcticus, assembly GCF_000812665.2. Lineage (GTDB taxonomy): Bacteria > Pseudomonadota > Alphaproteobacteria > Rhodobacterales > Rhodobacteraceae > Falsihalocynthiibacter > Falsihalocynthiibacter arcticus. The sequence goes on along the minus strand of NZ_CP014327.1, from coordinate 4,250,867 downwards.
GTGTCCGGTTTTTCGCAATTGCACAGGGAGCCATAGACGCCGCTATCGGCCGTGTCGCCCCCAGTTTGCCCCTTGCGGCCCGCTCTCTCGGCAAAACCGCAGGCGGTACCCTACGGCACGTCTATTTCCCCCTTATTCGCGGTTCTGTCGGAACAGCCCTCCTGTTGGTTTTCGTCGATTGCGTCAAAGAACTCCCCGCGACGCTCCTCTTGCGTCCCTTTAATTTCAACACCCTAGCAACTCGCGTTTACGATCAAGCAAGCCTTGAGAATCTGTCTGACGCAGCCCCCGCCGCAATTCTGGTCATCCTCGTCGGATTGACCGCCGTCCTCCTCCTTGCGCGCACACACAGACAGAGCCATTGAGAGATGAATATGATGAATTTCAGTAAGAAATCCCGTTCCAGCAAAACTTTCTTCATTTTCGCAAAAATCCTCCTTGCATCCCCCATCCGAGGTTGCTAAATCACCGCCACAGTGCCCCTATAGCTCAGCTGGTAGAGCAACTGATTTGTAATCAGTAGGTCCGCGGTTCGAGTCCGTGTGGGGGCACCACTTTCCAATCCGAACATATCCAATGACATCCGATTGAAGCTTGTTTATAAGGGTTTCTAACGATTTGTTGTCCTATCCCGTCCAGTCGTGTGCGGCTGTATCCTGTCTGAAAAGGGGGTACTTTGGGGGTAGGAGTGGATTTAGGAAGATTGGATACCCCCAGCATGGCGCTTACAGATGTAAAGATAAAGAATCTAAAGCCTAGAGCGAAATCTTATAAAGTAAGCGACTTTGATGGTTTGTTTGTTGCTGTTCAGCCAAGTGGGTCGAGGCTCTTTCGATTTAAGTATCGGTTGGATGGGAAAGAGGGTTTGCTTTCATTCGGTAAATATCCCGATGTTTCGTTGTTGCAAGCAAGGCAAAAGAGAGACGATGCACGAAAACTCGTTGCTGCTGGAATTAATCCAAGCTTGGCAAGACAAGAAGGCAATGCGCTTCGACAGCAGGAAAACGCAAATACCTTTGAAAAGATTGCTGCGCTCTATTTGGCCAAGATCACGATAGAAGGCCGAGCGCCTGCAACTTTGAAAAAAGTATCGTCTTTTATCGCCATCGCGAACAAGGATTTCGGGCGCTTGCCAATCAATGATATTTCGTCTGCAATCGTTCTAAAGACCTTGAAAAAGAGTGAAGCCAAAGAACTCTACGAAACCGCGCATCGCATTCGGTCCACTGTAGGTGCGGTGTTTCGCTACGCAATCGCAAACGGGTTGACTGAAAACGATCCAACGTTTGCATTGCGCGATGCGCTTATTCGGCAAAAGACAAAATCACGCGCTGCAATAACAGACAAAGATGCACTTGGCGGATTGCTGCGAGCAATCTCAGGTTATAATGGGCAAAACACCACACGTTTAGGGTTGGAATTGCTGGCAATCGTCACAACGCGCCCCGGAGAATTACGCTTAGCTGAATGGGCAGAATTCGATTTTGAAGCGAATGTCTGGAAAATTCCAGCCGAGCGAATGAAAATGCGCATTGAACATGCCGTGCCGTTGCCAAGACAGGCGATTAAATTATTGTTGGAATTGAAAGAAGAGACAGGTCATGGGCGGTTGCTTTTCCCATCTACCCGTTCATTTCATCGCCCCATCAGTGAAAACACCTTGAACGCCGCATTGCGCCGAATGGACTATACTGGCGAAGAAATGACTTCGCATGGATTTAGGGCAACATTTTCGACTTTAGCCAATGAAAGCGGCCTTTGGCACCCCGACGCAATTGAACGTGCTTTGGCACATGTCGAACGAAACGAGGTGCGTCGTGCTTATGCACGTGGGGCGTTTTGGGAGGAGCGTGTGAAGATGTCAGAATGGTGGGCGGAGTTTTTGGACGACTTGCGAGCAGGATAGAAGTCTGCGACGTTACCTGCAGGTCTAGAAATGCCGCCATGGTCTGTTACTCTAGCGTTTGAATTCTAGCAGATATTGCGAGATGCAAAAACGGTACTTCCGGCCCAAAGCCACCGCCCGAGCCAAGCGCAATGAATGGCAACTTCAGTTATTTAGCGGACGATCATATTGGGTTCCGCCCAGCTTAAGAATAGCACTTGGTGAACACACCTCCAGAGGAATTCAGACGGCCTCCTCTTCAGCATCCACGGCCAAACCAATCTCGATGGCCTTAGCATAGAGCGCATTCAGGTCGCGGCTCGAAATCCCGACCAGGAACTCGGAATGATCTTTGTATCCATACCCTGCTTTCTTTGCTTCGAGCAGAATAAAGTCTTCGGCTGTCCGTGCTCCAGCGACTGTGTCAAACTGGCTCGATGACCTCTCGGCCCACTTTGCCTCCCCTTGGTTCAAACGACGATACCGGTTTAGGTCTTCAATCCTTTCTACGGCTTTCCCGGAGCCGACTTTGAAGGTCAATCCATGGGCGTCATAGATCTGAGCGATATAAAGATGGGTACCGGGGTCGACGTTCGCTGATGCGCGCATCCCGGCCTTTTGGCGCCAAGGGCGATGGAGAGAACCTTGGAATGGCAACCTTTCGGTCGCTTCGTCTTTCACCTGTTCACGGACATTGAGCGACATAAGGCGGCCAACCTCCTCTGGTCGCATCTCGTGGATGCTTGCTGCGCCTTGCATTCCCTTACCAGCGTGGTCCGGGATCAGTGTGTCGTTGCTTTCCTGTTCGATGAAGGACCATGTCCGCGACACGGCAATGCCATAAGGCCAACGGAATCGCCCATCTCCCTCCCTATAATGCTCGGGCGGTCGCCTCACTCCTGGTCGCAGTGTCTCGACATCTACCTCCTGAACAGGATCTGCGATCTCGACAGCTCCCGCAAGTCGCCCGCGTAGCATAGGGTCAGATTCTTTTGCGTCGCTGGTAAGATAGACAATGATGTCACCGGGCTGGATATAGCTTAGGATGCGCTGCCGCGTACCGTCGTGGCTCAGCGCCAGTGCGTCGTACTCTGGGACGTCAGGCCCCCCCAAGTCTTGGTCCAATAGTATCGGCGGTTCATGCAATCAGTCTCTTGGCTCTATTGATTTGATGGTAATCCTTCAGAAGAACTAGTTCCAGAAAAAACACGGACTGGGCTCCGTTTAGCTGCCTTTTGTCCGAGGCGCAGCGAACTTCCGCTTTCCGCCCATGGTGTTGACCGTAGCGAACGGCCCATTCCCGACCTTCGTGCATTGCGCAGCGAACGGCAGGTCCGAGCCAAAAGTACACAGTGGTCATTGTGCAGTGCAGCTGGGGTTGCGGCTAAGCTAACTTCTAATTTAGGCTGTGATCAGTCAGGAAATTGACTGTCTTTCGTGTGATGCATTCGTTATGGTATGTTGCTTCGTGGTTTCCGCCTATTCTTCCTTTGCAGTTCGACTTCTGGCCCTTTCATGATTAGAAAAACGGCATTTAAAGAGATCATGGCGATGCCAGTCAGTTCAAATAACCAAATCATCCTCATAGCACCGAGTTCAAAACTTATGAAACGGTCGAAGTGGTGAAAACCGGCTGCCCGCGCAACAATAAATGTCATTAAGAAAGAGAAACCTAGGAAGGCGAGCCAAATCCGAGAAAGTCCCCTCCGCAGGCTCCATGCAAAAACTAACGTAGAAATAAGGCTAAGCGCAGAAAATATAACGATGAACGTCACTTGAACGGTTTGGCGCTGATCGTACCAACCTTGCGTTTTCGCAGTACACCGGCCGAACGCGGTTAATGCCGTTTGTAGGTCCAGTTGCTTGTTCACTGACAACAAGACTAAGAAGACGGTCATAACAAACCAAAAAGCACGTTGGTTTGAAGATCGACGTATGAGAACCAATGCAGTCAAAAGACCGGCTATTACATAGGAAAAAACCGTTATCCAACCCAACAGTGTCGGGTCGCCTATCGTGGGTGACCACCTACTGAATACACAGCTCTGTAACTCATCAAACAAACGACATAACCTTGATCATTGTATAGTCTACAGGGCAATATATAGACGTTGTGTAGCGACCTTGGCAAATAGTCGCGGAAGGTCTGCTTCTTCCGGCGGCTTCAACTAATCGACGCAACACTCTAGCTAAGCTTAATATCTGATGCTCCTTGATCAATGTTGCTATCCAATTTCAATGCTTCATCAGCTTCGCTTATCGCATTGGCCGGTTCGGGCGACGGTTTTTTAATAAATAATCTGCTGGAGCGCCTTACCGAGTGTCCGGCGACACCGGTGACCAAAACAACACATGCGTAATCAGCGGTGAGAAACAGCGGTTACCAGCATGGCTCAAAAGCACAGAAGAACGTCGGGCGGGAGTTGAGGGAAAAGCGCTGGATACCGTTTCATTCAGTCTAGCCGGAGAAAGCTAGGGTCGGTCATCCCATTAGTGGTATCACAAATGCAACACTTAAGCGGCCTTGCTATGCAACATCTGCAGGAGATTGCCCGAGGATGGGACCGCAGGTAGTCTGCAAGGCAGCATGAGTGCAATTTTTTAGCCATAGGTGACGCTAATAGGAGAAATTAGTTGTGTCCACAGCCAGTTATGATTATGCGCGGTTTATCGCAGCCGTTGGAATTGTGGTATTCCACGCAGGCTCATTCGGGGCTACGATCGGCTACGCGGCCTTACCATTTTTCCTTATGCTGATTATATATAATGGCTGGAAATCGGCGGCGAGTGCCGATTTTCTCAGATACATTAATGGCCGCGCGGAGCGATTACTCAAACCTTGGCTTGCTTGGTCTGCTGTGTATGGGGTCTTAAAGCTGGTTGAGGTCGCGGTCGCTGACACAACTCTGTCAGATGAGTTCGCCCCATATATGCTGCTCACAGGTCCAGCCATTCATCTCTGGTTTCTCCCCTTCGCTTTTGCAATCTGCTTACTTCTCTGGCCTCTGACCCGCATGGGAGCGATGCCGGTAGGCGTGGTCGCGTTTTGTGTTGCTTTGGTATTGCAAGGCTATATTCAGGAGCAAAACCTGCCCATTCCGCTCGCACAATGGGCGCATGTGGCTCCAGCGGTCTGCCTAGGCTTTAGCTTGGCTGCCATCTCTCGCAGGGTCGCGATCGTCTGTGCATTCACGGGCCTTTCCTTCGTTTTCGGATGGACGGCAGGTCTGCTGCAAACCACGCTAGCAGCATTGTCTATTATAGCCTGTGGTTGGATAATCGTTCCCCGAACGCCCATTTCCAAGAAACTAGCCGCTGCGTCGATGGGCATTTATCTGGTCCACCCTCTGGTTTTTTCAGTTTTCCAACGAACCGTGCCGCTTGAAAAAAATAGCTTGGCCTCTGCTATTTTGGTAGCAACGGTATCTTTGTGCATCGCTCTGACGTTGATCCATATGAAAATGTTGCTTTCGCCAAAGGCCACTTCACCCAACTAGCGGTGCTCTATCCTTGTGAAAGTCGCAGCGAGACTGAAAGTTGCAATCGGGATAGAACCGGGCAAAGCCAAGGACGAAAGCACATGGGGCAAAGTGTTGGAGTATTTTGAACCCGCTGTTCAGCTTGGCCTGACCGCAACTCCAAAGCGCAAAGTGAACGCCGATACCTATTCCTACTTTGGCGAACCCGTTTACACCTACGCCCTACGCGACGGGATTGAAGACAGCTTAGCGCTACTTGGAACGTCGACAGGAGCCCTCGGGTGCCATTTGATTTTCGACACATGGAAGCAGGGTATGCCAGCGATGTTAACTGGAACACTCTCAGCCATCGTTTTGTGGAGTAGCAAAGATTTTATCTTGAGCTCGCTTGGCCTGTAGCGCCAATAATTCGCAAAGCAGACCTTAGCACGATCCGCAGCGAAAGTCGGCAACCCGCCCATGGTGTTGACCGTAGCGAACGGCCCACAGCCGACTTTCGATCAAGCCGCAGCGAATGGCGGCAAGGAGCCCATTGTGCGAATTCAGTTTTCGCGCTGCGTGCGCTCGCAGCTTAAAAAATGCTGCAAATGCGCTGATTTGTCAGGCGCAACCTAGCAGTCATTTCGTTCATTAGCCGCCGCTCCCCTGAAGTTTAGCTTTGTTGGCAATATTGGTGTCAGACACGTTCGGAATCTTGAACGGCACCTGGCAAAAGCACCGTTTTTTAGTGGAAAGGTGGCGTGAATATTAAGTTCACATTTCTGAAATCAAAAACACTACTCGTATCAGTGCGTGTCTATACGCGGAAGGACTGCCTCGAACCTCCCTGAAATGCTGATGCTACGACTAAGATCAGGTTCGTCCTGATCAGCCGCTTCGTAATAGGCAGTTGTGCTGAATTGACCAGCCACAGTGGCGCTTGTCTCTGTTTCGACGTACCTTTCTACACTTATCGTTGATCCATCCTGCGATAGGTCCGCGACCCAACCCCATTCTTCGCCGCCCTCGGCGTAAAAGAGAAACCCCGAAAAAAATTGATCTACCTCTGTGGGTTCTCCCGAAACGCGGTGAAATATATTGAGCATTAACGGGATCCCGCTCGTCTCTTCGGTAGCCCAAAGCGCCAAAGATACGATGCCCGCAAACTGTTCCGACTGCGGGGCAAACGCGGATTTCGCATCAGCGTCATCGAGGCCCAATGCCGCGTCCGCTTGGCTGATGATCGTGAACACAAAATCCTTGCCGTCAATCTGCGTGGTGATCTGCCCAGTTGCCTCCTGCGCAGCAGCAAAGTTTGGCATTATGAGGCTAAGGATGCCTGCAGCGATGACTGCAAAAATTACCCGCATCTTATTATCCTTTATATGAATATCTTCGGCCGACATGATAGGTGACCGCTGTGTTCTGCCTTCGCCATTACAGATCGTCTTATTTGGTCAACTCACGGTAAATAAGCCGAAAAAGCTAATGAGCGTGTCGATCTGCGGATCGTCCGTCAGCGCATTTCCGCATGTTTTTAATTGCGTTTTTTGCCCGTCGCGTGTGATTTCAAAGATGTAATCTGCGCCGTCATTATATGATGGGCAAACCCCCGTGAACACAGAGCTTTCGAGTGATTGCAAGCGGTCGGCGGTTAGCGGTTGTATCAAAGCAATATAATCCTGCGTACTCAATACGCCAGTTTTTTGCTTAGGTTCACCTCCGAAACTTCCAGGTAGCGTATAGGTTATTGTGCCATTTGGGGACAGCGTGTAAAATGCGCAGGCACCCATCAGCTGGCATCCGCCCTGCATCTTGGCGCTAATTTCAAAGGTCGCCGTGGCCGTTTGTGCTGTTAGCTGGATATTTGAAAATCCAAACACCGCTGCCGTTGAGAAGATCATTCCAAAAAATCTGTTCATTGTCGGCTCTTTGATTTATTTTTAAGTGCCATGATCAAAGCCCGTTAAATGTATCAAAATTTGATTTGAAGTTTGGCGCGAGCCATGTGGGCATGCCGTCAGCAAATACCGCGCTCCAGTGACCACCTGCAGCGGCGCAGCGGTCAGTTTCGGAATCCGTGAATGCGCTTGTCAAAACTAAAGCCTCTGCGCCGCCGCTGCAAAACCGCGCAATCGCGGCTGTGCGGCTATCTGGCATCGGCTGCATCGTTAGGCCCTTGCTGGCCAATGCGGGCGTTAGCTTTGCCACACTAGTCGCCTCGCCCGTAAGGCGCGCCATTCCCGTCTCAGGCATCGCTGCTGAGGGTGTTTCATTTTCGGTCACACATGCAGCCAGTGCTGTGGCGCAAAATAGGAAAGTCAAAAGTTTTGAAAATTTAGTCATTTTGTCCTCATTTTGGTTTGAAAATAAAGCAGTGGCTGGAACGTTTGGGTTGGTACAAAACGGGCTAATTGCACCGAGCATAATGATCGCCCCACGTTTCATCCATCATTGCGATCCCGCCATCTTGGGTTTGCTTTAGAATAAATCGCGTGGTCCATGTTTCGCCTTCGCCCTGACAGTCCGCATCAAAAATGGTCGTGCGTTCAAGACCGAGAATGGATTGCGGATTTGAAAGATCGCAAGACGATTCATAAAAGGCGAGTTTGTTACCCGTAATTTCGACGCGTTGATCGCTGATTGGGACGGAACAATCATAAGCATCGTAAATGCCGTCGTTGATCGCCTGCTGTTCTGCAACAGCCCCGATCGGCGCGATGCAGGTGAGAGCAATTGTTAAGCAAAGCTGACGCATCATTCTTGCTCCATCAAATAGTCTGCAATTTGCAGTGCGATTGCCTTGGGGTCTTCAATACTACGAGCGTCAACATTTACGTGGACTACCAAAAAGTCCTCGGTCATCAACGAAAGCTGGCGCCGATTTGCAGACCAGATTGCGACGATACCGACGTCTTCGACAGGTTGCGCGTCAGGTGTTACGGAAACCACCCTTTCAAAATCCTCAATGCGGCTTGCCTGCGCAAAAACCGTCATGAGTTTTTCACCGCTAGGTTTGCCGCCCATTTTGATCCGCGCTTCGTCGTCACTATCAAAGTTGCCCCAAACATAGGTGCAGGTCGGGTAGGATTTTTTCCCGCAATCCGCCAGCTTGAGGATGTCATCTGCGCCAAATGGAACCAAACTCCGCAGTTCGTCTTCGGTCAGCGGCTCGTGTTCGCTTTGCGCAGCAGCAGGCACCGCAAGCACCAGCAACGCCGCGATGCCGAGTGTTTTCAACGTGTTTCGCCCGAAGCTTGTCATCCTTAAATCTCCGCTGTCATTTCAATTATCAAATACAGCATCGCGCGACTGATTATCGCGTCATTGTCACAGCGCGCCAACTTTTTACCGAAACGCCGTTTACAATGCTTGAGGTCTGGAAAATGCCATAGATCGACGTCGCGCCAAGGATCATTAATCGCAGCGTAAAATCCATTGTTACGCCGTTCATTGTCACCTGCGAATGACCGATCAACCGCGCGAGATCATCGACCTTACAGCCCATCATCGATTCCACATCGGTTGACGATAGCAAGGGCGCAGGTGCGCCATCAGCTTTTGCATGGGCCTCAAAGCTCCATGGTGGTTCATCCGCCCAAATAAATTCAATCGGGGCCGGTGCCTCGGGGTGGGTGCCGATGAGGCGGCCATCAGACGTCATTTCAATCTGCATCGTCTCGATGTCGCCACTTGCAGGGAACGGCATCGTCGTCGGGCCAGCAATAACATAGCCCGCATGGTGCACGATCTGCCAAGAGCCCACGATCGTCGCGTCAACCTGCGCCCATGCGTCTGGGGTCCCATAGTTGCACGCATCATCTGGCGCTGAATAGGTCGGAGATGCTAGGCAAAGAAGGGATAGACCAAGGGCAATGCTGGGCTTGAAACACATTTTGAATACTCCTGAAGCGATAAGAAATGGAGTCTATAAAGTTTAGCTTAGCATGCAGTTTTAAAAATACGTCATAGAAAATCACGACCTTGAAAATCTTAGTGTCTGGATCTGAAGAATTTGTTGGCAGACTGGCGGGTTGGGCGCTACGCTTTAATAGGGCCACCTGTTTGGCCAACGACCATTTCACTTTTCACTGATTGGAACATACATGCCAATTTCATCATTTCACAACGCTGTCATTGCTGCTGCTCTTGCCCTCGCGCCGACGGTGTCATTTGCACAAGACGTATTCGGCAATATCACCGCCACCCTCGACGGCGAAGAACGCACATGGTTTTTAACCGCGCAAGACAACGAAAGCCAATCCTTTGGCTTGTCGATAGCGGTTGCGAATTTGCAGTCTTTTCAGCTTTGGGGTCAACCAAGCGAAGATAGTGTGAAAATTTCCGAAGATAGCCTTTTGTTCAGTTTCGAGGTTATGTCTGTTGGTGGCCAATTGATCCCGCTTAACGCTGGAGTGATGTATTTGTCAGACGCATGGAAATCTGGCTGGATGGCAAGCGAGTCGGAAGATGAGGCCAACGATATCGTCCTTTCCCTCATAACATTTGAAGAGCGTGACGAGGGGTTCTTCGTTGAAGGCAGTTTTGAAGCGGCTGCCCATTATCGCGAGCCGCTTGCAGATGGCGAATTTGACCCAGCGCGGACAATGCAAATCAACGGCAGTTTTAGCGCATTATTGCCGCCGTATATTTTGCTGGAAAAATAGCGGATAAAAATATGCCTCTTCGCCAAAAAGGGCAAGCGGCACCCATTTTCATCTGACCACCGCCCCTATTTCGTAAGGTCGATCAGCAATTCCGTTTGTGGTTCAATATCGATTGTGGTCTCCCCGTCGCGGCCATCAATCATCAATGTGTACCGTCCCGCAGGCAACGCGACCGCATCCCCCGAAACCGTGCCAGACACCGTAAACCCGTCAACGGCGATAGCGCGGTATTGGGTTTGGCTCGCGTCCAGCAGCGCCCGTTCCAAGGACGCAAGATCAGACACATTTACATATTGCCCTTGGCCCGCAGCGGCCCAATCCGCAAATGTGTCCGACAAAGCAGGATCATCAATTGCAAATCCAACAATATCTATACGCACAGCAATCCCTTGTTCAGCCAGATCCAAGATCGCCTGTTTGGGGTCACCATCGCAGGTTTCCTCGCCATCCGTCAAAATCACAATACGGGGCGCACCCTGCGCATTTGCCAAATCATTCCCCGCCATGGCAAGCGCCGCTGCAATCGGTGTGCGCGCATTGTTCTGCGGCAAGATTTTGTTCAGAATCCCCGCCATGTCTTCGAGCGCGTACAGGGAAATCGGTGCCAAAAGTGCTGAATCGCATGCATCTGGTGCAACGCCAAATTGCCGCAGTCCGATCGCGATGCCCCGCGCTTCCGCGCTTTTTACCAATTGCGACAGTGCCGTTTGCGCAATTTGATAGCGGCGTTGCCCATCAATGCGTTGCAACATCGACCCAGAAGTATCAATCAAAATCAGCAGACTTGAATTTGGCGGCGCAGCGGCGTCCCGTTCGGCTAGCGTTTCAATAACCCGCAATTGCCCGTCGGGTTGTGCGACCACAGGCCCAAGCGTGACCCGCATTTCATAGGGCTTAGGTCCGCGCATTTTGTCGACTGCGCGGGCAAAACCTTCGGTAAAATCTGCCTGTGTTGAAATGTACTGATAAAAACCACCGTTCACGCGGCCCCAGTTTTCCATCAGGTCACGTTCGCGGTCGGGGTTTGGCCCAAATGCCCCCGTTGACGGGATCGCAAGCGCACCAATACGCGGGCGCACTTTGGTTAGCATTTCCCACAGTGGCGCGTCTTGGCCTGTGGCGGCGTCGGTGATCAAAATGATCCCTCGCACGCCGTCCTGATCGGCAAGCATGTCGCTGGCCTGTATCAACGCGCCTTCTGAATTGCTGGAATTCCCTGATTGGGCGATCATCCCCAGCCTGCGGATCAACAATTCAGGGGCGCCCAATAATCCCTCCCCCAAAAACGATCCGCCAAATGGCAGAAAACCGATCAAGTCGCGGTCAGGGTCGGCCTGCAAGGCAATATCGCGCAGCGCACGTTGCATCGCGGGCTTATAGGGTCCCGTTGACCCGCTGGTGTCCCAAACAATAATGATTGGGCGTAGCGGTTCTTCGATGCGCAGATTGTAGGATTGGTTCGGCTCAAGAACCGCCAGATATAATGGCATCGCCATGCCACGATCCTCGGCCTCTTTTGCTGTTGCACGGCGCATTGGGATGACCCCGCCAGCGGTATCAAATAGGGCGGGATGTGCGCCGCCCTGTTGGTCCGTGTCCAGCATGACACGCAATTCGCGCTGCTCGGCGGGCGCCGCGATGCGCCACCAATCGGCATTGCCCCCGCGACGCACAGAGGACGCGATGATATCGGCGGGCGGCAATGTCACAGCCAGTTCTGCCGTGGCACCACCTGTTGGCGCGGGTAGCGCGATATGTGCAACCTCGTGGTCACGCTCATAGGCGGATGCCTGCGAAAATTCGCCCCATTCGCCCAGAATTGACGGCTGTTGCGTGGTTGATGCCGCCTCAAAGACGCGCAATTGTTCGGGAATGCGCAAGTATTCCGCAGGCGTTTGGGTCGACATCTCAATACGCAAATACCTCGCCCAAACCTGTGGCGCGAAGTCTATTTTCGTCTCGCCATTTGCGGCATTTGTAAAACGCGGAGCAATAATGGGCCACAGAAGCGGCTGCGTATCGCAGTTGTAGCGGAGTAAAAATCCGCCAGTTTGTGTCCTTCGTTTATTCGGAGGGCGGGAGATGTATTCTGTGGATATTTATAATCGTGTGCGCCGTGCTTGTTTGAAGGACGGGATGTCTACTCGAGAAGCGGCGCGTTATTTCAACAAGGATCGCAAAACGATAGCCAAGATGTTGCGGCATGAGCTCCCTCCTGGTTATCGGCGTTCAGAAGCCCCGCGTCGCCCAACGCTTGATGATTATGTTGGTGTCATCGATAATATACTGCGTACAGATAAGGCCCTGATCAAAAAGCAGCGCCACACCGCCAAGCGTATTTTTGAGCGTTTGAGGGATGAACACGGGTACGCGGGAAGCTTGACGACAGTGACCTATTACGTTCGCGAACAAAAGCGACGCACTAAAGAGGTGTTTGTACCGTTGTCGCATCGGCCAGGCCACGCGCAGGTTGATTTTGGTGAGACACTTGGCGTGATTGGTGGCGTGGAATGCAAGATCCATTTTTTTGTAATGAGCTTACCGCATTCTGATGCGGTGTTCGTTAAGGGATACCCTGCCGAGACGACGGAAGCATTCTGCGATGGCCATGTGTCCGCCTTTGCGTTCTTTGATGGTATTCCGCAGTCCATTCTCTACGACAACACCAAGATCGCCGTTGCGCGGATACTCGGGGACAGAACGCGTATTCGCACACGTCGGTTCACTGAGCTGCAATCCCATTACCTGTTCGATGACAAGTTCGGGCGACCAGCGCGAGGAAACGATAAAGGCAACGTTGAGGGCATGGTTGGATATACGCGTCGCAACTTCATGGTCCCTGCGCCGCGTTGTGACAGCTTTGATGATTTGAACGCCCATCTGGAAGCGAAGTGTTTAGCACGTCAGGACGATACTTTGCGCGGCCACACCCAAACCATAGGTCAACGTTTGGTATCCGATTTTGATGCGCTGATGGGGTTGCCCGTGGCGGAATATGAAGCCTGCGACCATGTCAACACACGGGCCACTTCGATCTCGATGGTGCGCTATCGCAGCAATGACTACTCGGTGCCGGTGGCTTATGCACACCACGATGTTCATGTGCGTGGGTTTGTACATGAGGTTATCATCGGCTGCGGTAACGAGATCGTTGCACGGCACAAACGATCCTACCTATCCGCGGATATGATCTTTGACCCGCTCCACTTCCTGCCCTTGATTGAGCAGAAGGTGGGGGCTTTGGATCAGGCAGCCCCTTTGCAGGGCTGGAATCTACCGGATGCCTTCGCCACCCTGCACCGACTGCTCGAAGCCAGAATGGGCAAACCGGGCAAGCGAGAATACGTTCAAGTTCTGCGCCTTTTGGAAACATTCGAGATGGACGTTGTGCAAGGCGCAATCCAGCATGCCATTGATCTGGGCGCTATTGGCTATGATGCCGTAAAACACCTTGTGCTATGCCGTATTGAGAAGCGGCCACCGCGATTGGATTTGGACTTCTACCCGTATTTGCCTAAGGCCAATGTCGGCACGACACGCCCATCCAGTTACATGAGCCTGCTGGGAGCCACGGCATGACAGATGCTCCCCAAATCCTTCTGCACCACCACCTCAAGAAGTTGCGCTTGCCAACGTTCCAAGGAGAGTACGCAAAACAAGCCCAAATCTGTGCTGCTGAGAATAAGGACCACATCCAATATCTGGCGCGTCTGTGCGAGATGGAGTTAATTGACCGCGAACGGCGGATGATCGAAAGGCGGATCAAAGCGGCGAAGTTCCCCAGCACCAAAAGCCTGGATAGTTTTGACTTCAAGATCATGCCCAGCTTGAACAAGCCACTGACGATGGACTTGGCTCGATGTGACTACGTGGATCGCAGAGAAAACATTATTGCCCTCGGCCCATCGGGAACGGGCAAGACCCACATAGCTTTAGGACTTGGATTAGCCGCGTGCCAAAGAGGGTTGAAAGTACGGTTCACGACGGCGGCAGCCTTGGTTCATGATCTGATAGAAGCCCAAGATGAGCTCCGATTGCAGCGCATGCAAAAGCAACTGACGAGCCAGAATCTGTTGATCATTGATGAATTAGGCTTCGTTCCTCTGAGTAAATCCGGCGCAGAATTGCTCTTTGAGGTGATCTCGCAGTGCTACGAACGTGGTTCCATCATCATAACCTCAAACCTGCCCTTTGATGAATGGACCGAAGTCTTTGGCTCAGAGCGGCTCACGGGAGCCTTGCTGGATCGTTTGACACATCACGTCCACATCCTTGAGATGAACGGCGAAAGCTATAGGCTCAAACACAGTCGTAAGAACCGCCAGTAGTCAAAACACATCAAGATCAGAACAATGTTGGCCCATGGGGCAACATGCGCTTTGGCACGCGTTAGCTATTTGGGGGCACGCGCACCAAAGCGCAGAACATCCGAGAACTCAGTGGACCAATTTTACGCCGCGATCTGGTCCCTTTTTACTCTGCGATTGACAGCGGGAATGAGCCGTTCGCGACATTCATGGGAAAAGGAAGGGGACCGAATGCTGCACCATGCATATTTCGACTTAAAGGGCGGAGAGCCGCCGTTCGCCGCGCTTTGTTTGAATGACCGCTACGCGGGACAAAGTGAGCTTTCGCTGCGGCTGCGCCAATGGCTACTTTCGGGAAGGTGCTACCATTCCGATAAAGGGCTTAATAGGCGCGAGGTTGCTATTTTGTACTGGATGCCTCGGGCAAGAGTTTGCTTGACTGCACTTCATTATTTCTAATATCCATGAAACATGGAATCATTACTTACAGATCGACTCGCAACCCTCAGTCATCCCCAGCGGATGGCGGTGTTCCGGCTGCTCATGCGCCGCTGCCCAGATGAACTGCCAGCTGGTGAAATCGCCGAAGCCTTGGACTTCAAGGCCAGCACCGCATCGGTCTACCTGTCTGCCCTGACTCAGGCAGGTCTCATCTCACAGCGTCGGGACCGGACGCGCCTACTCTATGCCATCAATCTCGACGCAACCCGCGAGGTTGTTGCGGGGCTTTTCGTCGACTGTTGTCGCGGTCGGGCGGACATTTGCCCACCACAATTTTCTGATCTTCTCTGGAGTATCTCTCCCATGACTGACAAGACGTTCAACGTCCTCTTTGTTTGCACCGGAAACTCTGCCCGCTCGATTATTGCCGAGACCATTTTGCGCGATAGGGTGGGCGATAAGTTCACAGCCTATTCGGCAGGCACCGCGCATCGCTCAGAGCTGAACCCTTTTGCGGTGGAAATGCTTAATTCAAAGGGACACGACGTGTCGCTTTTGCGGTCCAAGAACATCGAGGAGTTCCAAGGTGGTGACGCACCGCTGATGGATTTTGTCTTTACCGTCTGTGACCGTGCCGCCAACGAAGAATGCCCCACTTGGCCGGGTCAGCCCGTTTCTGGTCATTGGGGTATGCCGGACCCCGTAAAGGCCGAAGGAACCGACGCGGAAAAGAGGCTCGCATTCCACCAGACCTACGGGGCGCTGCACAACCGTATCATAGCATTCTCCGCATTGTCGTTCGAGAATTTGGACCGTGGGTCGCTACAAAAACGTGTCGATGAAATCGGCAAAGAAACAGCCAAACAGGAATAATCAGATATGACCACTTATGCTCTCAATGGCCTCGGCCGCATCGGCAAACTCGCCCTTCGCCCGCTCTTGGAGCGCGGCGCAAAGATCGCTTTTATCAACGACGCGGTAGGCGATCCTGCGATGCATGCGCATCTGTTGGAATTCGATTCAATCCATGGGCGGTGGCCTGCGACGTTCGATGCTGACGAGAGTTCGATCAGCATTGACGGGACACGTATTCCCGTCACCAGCACACGCAATCTGGAAGACCTGCCACTGGACGGCGTAGATGTGATGATTGATTGCACCGGTGCGTTCAAGACAGAGGCCAAACTGGCCCCGTATTTTGCAGCGGGCGTGAAAAAAGTTGTCGTCTCTGCGCCAGTTAAAGACGGGCCAACGGCCAATATCGTCTATGGTGTTAATGATGATATCTACGACGCGGACACCCACCAAATTGTGACGGCGGCAAGCTGCACGACCAACTGCCTTGCGCCTGTGGTGAAGGTTCTGCTGGAAGGGATCGGCATCAAGCATGGCTCGATCACGACGATCCATGATGTGACCAACACGCAGACAATTGTGGACCGCCCTGCGAAGGATTTGCGCCGTGCCCGGTCTGCATTGACGAACCTGATCCCGACGACAACGGGATCCGCTACGGCGATCACGCTGATCTACCCTGAACTGAAGGGCAAGTTGAACGGCCACGCCGTGCGGGTGCCGCTTTTGAACGCCTCCATCACCGACTGCGTGTTTGAAATGGCGCGTGAAACGACTGTGGATGAAGTGAACAGCCTCTTCAAAACTGCCGCCGAAGGCCCGTTGAAGGGTATCCTTGGTTATGAAACGCGGCCTCTTGTCTCCTCGGACTACACCAATGATCAGCGCAGCGGCATCATTGATGCGCCCTCAACCATGGTCGTGAACGGCACCCAGCTCAAAGTCTACGCCTGGTATGACAACGAATATGGCTATGCGTACCGTCTGGTCGATGTAGCTCTGATGGTTGGCGGCAAACTGTGACACGGCCTGCAGGATTTGCAGCTTACATGACGGTGACGGCGGCATATTGGGCGTTCATGTTGACTGACGGTGCGCTCAGGATGCTTGTTCTGCTGCACTTTCACACGCTTGGCTTTTCGCCGGTGCAATTGGCCTATCTGTTTGTGCTGTATGAGATCGCAGGTGTGGTGACCAACCTGTCCGCAGGGTGGATCGCGGCACGGTTCGGTCTGACATCGACGCTTTATGCAGGTCTGTCTTTGCAGGTTGTGGCGCTCTTGGCGCTCACGCAGCTTGATCCCGCGTGGAGCATCACTGCTTCTGTGGTGTTTGTTATGCTGGTGCAGGGCCTGTCTGGCGTCGCAAAAGATTTGGCCAAGATGAGCTCCAAAAGTGCCGTCAAGATTTTGGCCCCAACGACGGGCGGGGGGCTGTTCCGCTGGGTGGCCATTCTAACTGGATCAAAGAATGCCGTGAAAGGCAGCGGCTTTTTATTGGGTGCGGTCCTGCTGGCTGTCTTTGGGTTCGTCCCTTCCGTGCTGACGATGGCGGCAATTCTGTTTGTCATCCTGATTGCCGTTGTGATTGGGATGCCAACGGGCCTGCCTGTGGGCCGCAAGGACGCGAAATTCTCGGACGTGTTTTCCAAGAACCGCAACATCAACTGGCTCAGTGCGGCAAGGTTGTTCCTCTTCGGAGCAAGGGACGTATGGTTCGTGGTTGGCATTCCGATCTATTTCTATGCGGTGTTGTCGGACGGCAGTACCGAGGGTAATCGCGCAGCATTCTTTATGATCGGGACGTTCATGGCGGTCTGGACGATCCTTTACGGCATCGTCCAAGGCTGGGCACCACGTATCCTGAAAGCGTCATCGCGGACAGAGGCTGAGATACTGGCACTGGCAAAACGGTGGGTTGGTCTGCTGATCATTGTGCCTGGGTTTCTTGCGGGTCTGGTCTGGCTGGTCCCCGAACCATCCAATATCCTGACCATAACGATTGTCCTGGGTTTGTTGGTTTTTGGCGGCATATTTGCCGTAAACTCAGCACTGCATTCGTTTCTCATCCTTAGCTTTACGGATGCAAAACGGGTCACGATGGATGTCGGAGTTTACTATATGGCCAACGCTGCAGGCCGATTGGTTGGCACAGTCCTGTCCGGTTTCACGTATCAGATTGGCGGGATACCACTGTGTCTTGGTACCGCCGCCGTGATGATTGGTCTGAGCTGGCTGGGAACCGCACAGCTTAAAGCTCCAGAAAATGATAAGGTCACCGCATGAATATTTTTGAAAAGTATCTCTCTTTGTGGATCGCGATGGCAATGGGGGCTGGCATCCTTCTGGGCAATGTTGCCCCCGGTTTGGTCAATGCAATTGCGGCGGCAGAAGTGGCCAGCGTCAATCTGGTTGTCGCCGTGCTGATCTGGGCAATGGTTTACCCGATGATGGTCGGCGTTGATCCCAGATCGCTGCGAGACGTGGCAAAACAACCGCGCGGATTGATGATCACTCTTGTCGTCAACTGGTTGATCAAGCCCTTTACAATGGCGGCATTGGCCGTGCTGTTTTTCCAGTATGTTTTTGCGCCATGGATTCCGCCCGAAGATGCGATGCAATACATCGCCGGTTTGATCCTGCTGGGTGCGGCACCCTGTACGGCGATGGTGTTTGTCTGGTCACAACTGACACGCGGAGATGAAACCTATACGCTTTTACAGGTGTCAGTGAATGATCTGATCATGGTCATCGCGTTTGCGCCAATCGTGGCCTTCCTGCTGGGTGTCACCGACATAACTGTTCCATGGTCAACCTTGGTCCTGTCGGTCTTGCTGTTCATCGCTCTGCCACTTGCCGCAGGTCTGATCACACGCCATCGCCTCGGGTCTGAGGCGGCAATCGAGACGTTTCAGGTGCGCGTAAAGCCCTATTCGGTGGTGGGTTTGATCGTCACCGTGATGATCCTCTTTGGACTTCAAGGCCAGGTGATCGTGTCCAAGCCGTTCATCATCGTGTTGATCGCGGTGCCGATCATTCTGCAAAGCTATGGTATCTTTGCAATCGCTTACGCAGCAGCGTTCGCATTGAAAGTGCCACACCGCATTGCGGCACCCTGCGCCTTAATCGGGACGTCGAATTTCTTTGAACTGGCCGTTGCCGTAGCGATCAGTCTATTTGGTCTGAACTCGGGTGCTGCCCTCGCAACCGTTGTGGGGGTTCTGGTTGAAGTGCCGGTAATGCTAACGCTGGTGGCATTTGCCAATCGCACACGAGCACGCTTTGCGCCCTGACGCGCAAGGAATGAAACGAGCTCAATAAAGAGGAGCGTCAGAGATGACCCAAAAATCCTGTTATGGAACGATGTTTCCTGAGACCTTAGGTGGCGGTGCAGAGAACGGGACCGTGAGTGGCAAAGTCTTTGGATATAATACCATCCCGCGCGGGTTGGCCGGACCAAAGCGCACACCAAACGCGGATACAAAAGAGTGGGAAGAGTGCTTGCGATGCGAGACCTTCGACAGCTGCTACAAACTGTCATCAGCCAAATTTTCGCTACTCACGGCAATCGACGGTCCGATCCGATCCTGATCAGTGGCTCTGGTTCTTGATGGCTTGATTTTGCAGAGATCAGGCCATTTGCCGCTTGGCCGGAAAACGCCCTATGCTGACAACATATGCTTGAAGGGAAATTAAATGCCAATGAATCGCCGTAGCTTTCTAACTTCTGCATCAGTGGCGACCGGTTTTGGATTTCCCTCGATTGCCGCGTCAGATGAACCGGTTCGGTTTGGTCTGACCCCAGTCTTCCTGACCAACGACCAAATGCTGGTGGATGGCTTGCGGACCTATCTGGCGAATGCAATGTCGCGCCCTGTGGAGCTTGTATTTCGCAGGACCTATGAAGAGATCACAGCTCTTCTGGTAGCTGGCGATTTGGACGCCGCTTGGATTTGTGGGTATCCCTATCTTCGAAACGAGGACAAGCTTGCCCTCCTTGCGGTGCCGGTTTGGAACCAGAAACCGTTATACCAGTCATATCTGATTGCAGGCGCGGATCGCGATGCCTCCGATCTTTCTCAACTCAAAGGCGATGTTCACGCCTATTCCGATCCAGATTCTCACTCTGGGTATATTGTGACCCAGAGTGAGCTTGTCGCGCGCGACGAGGATCGGAACAGTTTTTTCGAGAACACTTTTTTCACCTATGGGCACCGAAATGTGCTGCGGGCAGTGGCGTCGAGGCTCGCCCAGTCGGGCAGCATAGATGGGTATGTCTGGGAAGCGGTATCCGCGACCGAACCAGATCTAGCGGCACAAACAAAAGTTGTCTGGAAGTCCGAATGGTTTGGTTTCCCCCCGATAGCCTGCCAACGCAGTCAATTGTCATCAGAGATTGCGCAATCCTTGCAAGCGGCCTTGATCAATATCTCGAACACAGCTGGCGGCATGGCAATTTTAGAAATGCTGCAATTGGACGGGTTCACCTTGGGAGCCGAAAACCTGTTTGATGAAATCCGCCGCCGTATAGAGGTTTTGGATGCAGCAATCTGAGTATCACTGGGCGAGGCCGCAGTCATGGCCGCTCACCGTCCGTGTTCCGCTGATTGCGGCACTTCTACTGATCTTTGTTGCGGTTATTGCCTCAGAGCGGGTCCTCAGCCGTTTTTCCAGCATTCAGGATGAAAACCTGCGCGGCGTGGCGTCTGTCTATCTTGACAGTGTTTCTATTGCCCTTGAGCCATTTATCTTGCGACAGGACATCTGGGGCACGTTTGACACCGTTGATCGGGCCCGCAACGCTGCGGGTGACCTGCCGGTTCTGGCTCTTGTGGCAACTGATAGCGATGATCAGATCATTGCCGCAGATGATCCGGTGCGGTTCCCGACTGGCACCATGGCACCCTCGGATTTGACGGCAGCACCTGGCATTAGGGATTTGTCACTCAAATACACCGAAACAACAGTCTGGACGCAAAAGGACGTGGTCTATCAAGGGCAGCTTATCGGGCACGTTGTAACAGAGATCGACGTCGATAATTATTTGGCCCAACGCCGAGACGCTCTTTGGTCGCTGATCATCGGAAACACACTTGCAACGATTCTTCTGGCGGGTGCCGGGTATTTTCTTATCAGCCGGATGATGCGGCAGGTTCAGGTGCTCTCGCAATTTATGGGCAGTCACGAAGGCGATGGTCTTGAGGAGATCCCACACTCTGCCTTTCCTGCAAAACGAACTGAATTCGCATCACTGTTTGAGCGGTACAATAAATTGGTAAGGGCTGAGGGGGAACGCCGGGATATCGCTCAGCGGTTATCGGATCAGGCTCAACTTGTCAGCCTTGGTCGACTTTCTTCCACCCTCGCTCACGAAATCAACAATCCGCTTGGAGGCTTGTTAAACGCCGTCGATACGTTGCGGAAATTCAAAGACAGGCCGGATGTCGTCGAAGCCTCAACAGAATTATTGTATCGAGGTCTAAAAAACCTGCGTGACGTCTCGAAGGCGACTTTGGATTTTGGACGATCAAATGTGCAGGACCATCCGCTTTCAAAAGTAGATCTTGATGACTTACGGCTGCTCATTGAACCTGAGCTCGCCCGTAAGAACCAGACGCTCGATCTGACAATTGGCGTAGAAGATGAAACGCTTCGGGTGCTTCCAGGCGCTAAAGTGCAGCAGATCATCCTTAACCTTTTGCTGAACGGATCAGCGGCTGCCGGGGAGGGAGGTGTGATTGGTCTTAATGTGACCAACGACGAAGAAACGTTAAGAATTGAAGCGAGCGATAGTGGCCCGGGGTTGTCTGAATCCGCACGTCACAGACTGACGGTTGGGTCCACATCCAGAAACGGGGCAGGGGTTGGTTTGCGGTCAGTGCGCGAAATCACACAGGGATTAGGGGGTAGTATCGAAGTGGCCGATTTGCCCGAGCATGGAGCCAAGATTACAATAAGATTTCCCTTGCAACCAAAAGGCGGATCCGAGACGTGACCCTAGCAAATAGACATATCGCTTTGGTCGAAGATGATGAAATCATGGGCGGGTCGATCGCTCAACGCCTCGAACTTGAAGGCGCTCACGTCATTTGGATGAAGACAAAGACGGTGGCCCTCGGCGCAATCCGTACACCGCACAAAAAGTTTGATGCGGTCGTTTGTGATATCAAGCTGCCGGACGGCACCGGTGAAGATTTATATATGGCTCTGTGTGATCACTCTGTGCCACCGCCATTTTTGTTTGTCACCGGTCATGGAGGCGTCGATCAGGCCGTTCGTCTCATTCACGCAGGTGCCGCTGATTACCTGACCAAGCCGTTCAACATGGATCAGTTCTTGGCGCGGCTGTCTGGGATGATAACCGCAAACCAATCAGAGATCGGTAACAGTCCGTTCGGGGTTTCACCGCAAGCGATTGATTTGCATGCAACGTTAACGCGCGCTGCTTCAAATGATCGTCCGGTCTATATCAAGGGCAATCGGGGCACTGGCAAAGGATTGGCGGCCCGAACCATTCATAAATTGTCTAACCGCGAGAGTGGGCCGTTTCAAAGTGTGGATCTTAGTCGCCTTACCGCCTCAGATCAGGCGAACATCCTCTTTGACGATACAGCCGAACGTCCCGCACTAACGCGCGCAACTGAAGACGGCACATTATATATTTCAATGATCTCTCACGCTACTGACACGGTCCAAAACCTGTTGCAGGAATGGCTCTTGTCAGAGCCGACGACTAGACTGATCTGCGGATTCACCCCTGATTTGAACTCATCTGAAACAGATGGTGGGGTGCGCCTCGACTTGTTGCAACGTCTGAGGGCCGTGGATATCTTCATTCCACCGCTTGCGAGCAGGCCAGATGACATTCTTTGGCTCATGCGACGATTTTATGATGGGTTCAATGCGCGCCGCGAGAAAAAGCTGAAGGGCTTATCCGTTCGCTGTGAAGAAGCCGCAGTGAGTTACGCGTGGCCGGGAAATGGAAGAGAGCTGCGCAGCAAGATGGAGCGGGCCGTGTCACAGGCGCAGGGCGAGGTTCTGTTCCCGCTTGACCTTTTCCCAGACGCCCAAGACGATACGGCCGTTCCGCGCGCGCTGTCCGATGTTCGGGATGGCGCTGAGCGCGCCGCAATTCTGGCAGCACTTGAGCAGACCGACCAACATATCCTCGAGGCTGCAAAGCTGCTTTCCATCTCACGGACAACGCTCTGGGAAAAAATGAAGAAGCTTGGAATCAAGAGCGAGCACTAGGTTGTCGCCACCTGGCTGAAGTATACCGTGGATTACATCAATCTATGTTCGGGAATCCGAACATCAAAAAAAATCATTTTCAAACATAGAGTTACAAGGGACCCCGTCGATGAAGGGCGGTGACAGTTGGCTGCGGTGATTTGCTAGACTGTTGCAAAAGGCTTCAGGGAGGAACCGAAAATGAAATGTAACAAACTCGTCGACGCGGGTCGTCGCCAGTTTTTGCGCGGCGGTGCCGTTGCAGGGGTTGGCGCAGCGGCCACAATGATGACCGGAGTGCAGGCGCAAGCCGCAACGCCCGGTGCGCAACTCGACTACCCATCAACCAAATTGGCCAACATTGCAGATCTTGCCATCAATGATCCGGTCGATATCGAATTCCCGGATGCGGACAGCCCCGGCATTTTGCTCAAGATGGGCGAAGCTGTTGAAGGCGGCGTTGGTCCTGATGGTGACATTGTCGCCTATTCGGTGCTCTGCCCGCATAAGGGTTGGTATCTCAACTACAACGGCGAAGATCGCACTCTCAATTGTCCAGGCCATTTTTCGCGCTTTGACGCCGAAGTGGGGGGCAGCAAGTTTGGGGTCATGCGACCCAGAACTTACCACAATTTACGCTCCGCGTTGATGACAGCGGTGACATCTACGCCGAAGGCGCAAGCGACCTAATTTTCGGTCGCCCGTCAAACGTGTTGTAAGGGAGGACATAGACAATGACATATAAAAGACAGATAGACCGGCTTCCCATTCCACCAAAGGATGCCAAGGTACACAACGTGACATGCCACTACTGCATCGTTGGATGTGGCTACAAGGCATACACGTGGGATCGCAATAAGCAGGGTACGATGCAGGACAACGCATTAGGTATCGACCTAAGCGAACAGCAGGGTGCTGACGGCGTTTGGATCGCACCTTCGATGTACAACATCGTCAAACAGGACGGCAAAGACGTACATTTGGCGGTTATTCCAGATCATGATTGCGTTGTGAACTCGGGTCTTGGTTCGATCCGCGGAGCACGCATGGCAGAAAACCGTCCCTCCACGGTAACTGGAACGCAGCAACAGCGTTTGTCCGATCCTTTGGTATGGCGCAATGGTGTTCATCAGCCCACCAGTTGGGACGACGCGCTTGATCTTGTGGCGCAGGTTACGGCGCGCGTCGTGACCGAAGGATCAGAGGATGATCTCGTGGTCTCCATGTTTGACCACGGCGGTTCTGCTGGTGGTTACGAAAACACATGGGGCACAGGCAAGCTTTACTTTGAATCGATGAAGGTGAAAAACTGCCGCATCCACAACCGCCCTGCGTATAACTCCGAAGTGCACTCTACGCGCGACATGGGCATCGGTGAGTTGAGCTATCAGTACAAAGACTATGAACTGACCGATACGATCTTCATGGTCGGTGCAAATTCTTTGGAAACGCAAACCAACCTGTTCCTGAACCACATGGTTCCTGGCATGCGGAACGGTGCGCGGTTCATCATGGTTGATCCCCGCCGTTCGGTAACGGTCAATGCAGCTGAAGAAGTCGCTGGTAAAGAAAACGTTCTGCATTTGGCGATCAAACCCGGCTCTGACATGGCTCTGTTCAATGCGATCTTTACCGAGATTGTATCAAAAGGTTGGGTCGACACGGACTTTATCGCCAACTCGACCTTCCAAGAGGGTGTCGCCGTTGCAGAAGATGAGGCGCATCCTGCCGCACTGGGTAGCTTGGAAGAAGCGATGAAGGCGACAAACATGTCGTTGGCGGAGGCTGCAGAAATTTGCGGCGTTTCGGCTGAAGATATTGCCAAGGCCGCTGCGTGGATTGCGGAACCCAAAGACGGTGAGCGCCGCAAATGCGTAACCGCCTATGAGAAAGGGATCATCTGGGGCAATGATAACTATCGCACCATCGGCGCGTTGGTAAACATCGCCTTGGCGACGGGTAACGTTGGCCGTGAAGGTGGCGGGATTTGTCGTCTTGGTGGACACCAAGAAGGGTACTACCGTCCATCCGACGGCCACGTTGGTCGCCCGGCAGAATATGTCGATCAGCTTTTGATCAATGGCGGCGGCAAGGTCCACCACATCTGGGCAACAGACCACTACAAAACCACACTGAACGCATCTCAGTTCAAGCGCGTGCACAAAAAGCGCTCTGACATGGTCAAAGACGCCATGGACGCTGCAGCAGGGGGAAGCCGTGCGGATTTGGTCGACGCAATCGTCGGGGCGGTCAATGCGGGTGGCCTGTTTGTTGTTGATGTGGACATCATCCACAGCCAGATCGGTGCAAACGCACATGTTGTCTTGGCCGCGTGTGAAGCCAGCGAGATGAACCTGACGTCGATGAACGGTGAACGTCGCTTGCGCCTGTCTGAAAAATACATGGATCCATTTGGCAACTCTCGCCCTGACTGCCTCATTGCAGCTGCCGTTGCACAGAATATGGAACGTGTTCTGACTGACATGGGCAACGCTGACTATGCCGCGCAGTTCAAAGGGTATGATTGGGAAACCGAAGAAGATGCCTTTATGGACGGCTATCATCAGGGCAATCCTGATGTGACCTACGACCGTTTGCGTGCGATGGGGAACAATGGTGTTCTTGAACCGGTTGTTGGCTTTGAGGACGGCAAGCTGATCGGAACTGAGCGGGAATATTCGGACGGCAAGTTCACCCGGCACGGTCGCGAAGATCAAAAGGCTCTGTTCTGCGCTGCTGGATGGCGGGGCTGGCAAGCTGCTGGCAAAGCCGAGGAAGAAGCCAAGTATGAGTTCTGGATCAACAACGTGCGTGCCAACATCTTTTGGCAAAGCCAGTTCCTAGATCAAGACAATGACTTTATCCAAGACCGCTTCCCGTATCCATTCATTGAAATGAACGCCGACGATATGGCCAGTTTGGGTATATCCGCCGGTGATTTGATCGAGATTTCAAACGGAAATGGCGCAACACAGGGCATGGCCTATCCAGTGGAGACAGCCAAACCTGGTCAGGTCGCAATGGTATTTGGTTCGCCCGCGGGTAGCCAAGGCAACATTGTGAGTCCCGGTGTAAATGAGCTGGTCCTGCCAGACTACAAACACACGTGGGGTAATATTCGCAAACTTGCGAATGCGACTCCCCGCTCAAAAGCTGTTTCCTTTAAGTCCAAGGAATATACGGCCTGAGTTGCGTAATAATCCAAAAGAGTTGGGCGGCAAGGTTGCCGCCCTCTTCCTGTTGAGGGACCAATATGACGTTAGATGACATAGTTCGCCGTCGATCCGTGTCCCCACGAAGGCTTATCGAGCCTGGCCCGAGTCTTGAGCAAGTAAGGACGATGATTGATGCAGCTTGCGCAGCACCTGATCACCGCCGATTACGCCCATGGCGCTTCATTCTGATCAGAAATGACCAACGGACGATGCTCGCAAACTTATTCGAAGTAGCCGCCCGCGAAACGCATGGCACGCTCAGCGAGGATCAAACTGAGAGAGCCCGTGAAAAAGCCCTTAATGGAGCCTGCCTGATCGCCGTGGTTGGCATCATCCGCGACGATGTTTCGGACGCGCCGCCCCACGAGCAGTGGGTGTCAGTAGGGGCTGCGGTACAGAATATTTTGCTGACTGCGACATCGTTCGGGTTTGGGTCGATGATTGTCAGCGGGGATAAGGTAAAGACCAGCGCACTTCAAAAAGGCCTTGGGCTCAGCGCCATAGAACAGTTTTTGGGATTTGTCGCGGTTGGCACTGTGTCGAAACAGCCAGCGCCAGCCGATAGGCCACGTGCCGAAGATGTTTTTTCGGTTTGGGGACAGGTCGATCTATAAAGGTTAAATGAGCGGAAGTGCATCGAGGATCAGGTTCAGCCAAGGGAACGAAAGTGGCTTGGGGCAAAGTTTTGAAATGCATAGGTGCGTCCACGTTTATTGAATCCTAGAAGCCATACCGTTGCCACGCACGTCATTGACTTGCGTCAATCTAATTCAAAGCACCGTGACTAACCTAGCCTGCGTGATTCAGCCGCGTTCTGAGTCGCGCAAGAAGCCATGCCAGAACAGGATTCCCCATGCCCAAAACCGTCCTACACTTATTCCACGCCGACCCTTCATCGCTGCAAACGGTGCCCGCTTTGGCCGAACGCATCCTTTCAGCCCCATCGGGTGAACTGGAAGTCTATTTATTTGGCCCCGCCGAACGGATGCTTGCCGATGCCGAGCAAGCCGAATTCAATTCGCAGATCGACGCCCTAGTCAAATCTGGTGCGCGCGTGACAACCTGCATCGGTATCGCCCAACAGATTGGTGCCGAGGCCGCCTTTCGGAGCCGCAATCTTGCGCTTGAATCAGCAGCCACCGCCTTTCCGCGTTTTGCCTCTGAAGGGGCAAGCGTCATTAGTTTTTAAATTCATACGCCAAGGAGCTATCAGCCATGACCACCCGTGAAATTGTTCTCTGCTATCCACTTCGCACCGCAATTGGCACCTATAACGGTAGCTTGAAAACTGTGCTCGCCCCCGATCTTGGGGCGTCAGTCATCCGCGAAGTGCTTAGCCGCTCAGGCCTCGATGCCGCGCGGCTTGGGTCTGTTGTAATGGGCAACGTTATTCAGGCTGGCACCAAAATGAACCCCGCGCGGCAGGTTGCCATTCACGGCGGTGTCCCCGTCGAGGTACCTGCCATGACCGTAAACCGCGTCTGCGGGTCGGGCGCGCAGGCCATCGCGTCAGCCGCACAAGAAATCTGGTTGGGGTTCGGAGAGGTCGCAATCGCCGGTGGTATGGAAAACATGGACGCCGCCCCCTACCTGATGCCCGCTGGCCGTTGGGGCTATCGCATGGGCGACGGACAAGTCTATGACGCGATGTTGCGCGATGGCCTGAACGACGCCTTTTCAGGTGAACATTCGGGCTGGCATACCGAAGATTTGGTGACAAAATACGCCATCAGCCGCGATGATCAAGATGCTTGGGCCGCGCGGTCGCAACGCCTGTTCTCCGACGCTCAAGCGGCAGGCAAATTCGAGGCCGAGATCGCGCCAGTTGAGGTCAAAGGCCGCAAGGGCTCCGAGATTTTTGACAAAGATGAACACAATCGACCCGATGCCACGCTGGACTCTCTCGCGCGACTAAAGCCAGCCTTCCGCAAAGACGGCACGATCACCGCAGGCAATGCGCCAGGGCTGAATACCGGAGCTTCGGCGATGATTGTGGCCGACCGTGGATTTGCAGAAAAGGCGGGTCTGGAACCAATGGCACGTTTGGTTGCCTATGGTGTTGGTGCCGTTGAACCGGGGATGTTTGGCATTGGCCCCGTGCCCGCCGTCCGGCAAGCGTTGGATCGGGCCGGCTGGACCGTAGCCCAAGTTGACCGGATCGAGATCAACGAAGCCTTTGCCGCCATCTCGCTGGCTGTGTTGCGCGAACTAGGCCTGTCCGAAGACGTTGTGAATGTCGAAGGCGGGGCCATTGCACATGGTCACCCGATCGGCGCTTCGGGCGCGGTTCTGACCACGCGGCTTTTGCATTCGATGCAGCGCGACGGGCTAAAGCGCGGCATTGTCACGCTGTGTATCGGCGGTGGACAGGGCATCGCCTTGGCCGTTGAAATACTCGGGTAGTGGCAATGTTGGGCCTGTGGCAGCGGCAGAGCTTTTCCCCGAGCAAAAACACGTCGCAGGAACAAGTTTGAAGCATCACCGTGAAAGGGGCGTGCAAAGCCATGTGTGAACTTTTTGGACTATCCAGCAATTTGCCTGCTACGGCATCCTTGTCGCTGTCGCGGTTGGCACAACACGGTGGCCCACCGACGTCGATCCGTGATGGTTGGGGCGTCGCCTACTATGAGAGTAATGATGTTCGACTGATCATAGATGCAGGATCGGCGGATGACAGTGACTGGCTGCGCTTTGTCGGCCAGCATGAGTTGCGCAGCGATTTGGTAATGGCACACATTCGCAAGGCGACGATGGGCGCCCCTACCTACCGCAATGCGCAGCCGTTTGTGAGAGAGTTGGCAGGACGAACTCACAGCTTTGCCCACAATGGCTGTCTACCGGGCATCTTGGAAGCTACTACACTTCAATCACGCCGTTTTTCTCCTGTCGGAGAGACAGATTCTGAGCTGGCTTTTTGTGGCTTGCTAGAACGTCTGGCAGCAATCTGGACCACACCGGACAATATTCCCCTGCTTGAAGAGCGTTTGGAGATGGTTTCAACCTTTGCCGCAGAGATACGAGAAATGGGCCCTGCAAATTTTCTATATTCCGACGGTGACGCCCTGTTTGCACACGGGGACCGACGCAAGAATGCCGCGACAGGCAAGGTAACGGCTCCGGGATTGGTCTATTTGCAGCATCATTGTTCACCTGCCGGAGCGGGAATCAGCGGAGATGGGCTAACCGTCACCGGAGCGGACCAGAACATTAGCATTGTGGCCAGCGTTCCGTTGACTGCGGAGCCTTGGCAGGCATTTACTGAAGGTGAAGTCATTGCTTTCCGTGCCGGTCGGATTGAAGGGAGACGCGGTATTGATGCAGCGCGCAAAAACTGACCGTAGACGTCACCGTATCTATTTGCTTTCACACTGGCCGTCTGGATGTTCGATTTGAATGGTCGCGTGATCAATGTTGAACTCATGTTCGAGCTCGTGTGATGTCTCAGTTAGAAAGTTAGGCTCGGCCGGCTCAGGCATAACCAGGTGGACCGTCAGCGCCGTCTTGGTCGTACTCAATGCCCAGATATGCAGATGATGCATCGACTGCACGCCGGGAAGATTGGCCAGCCAATCGCTAATGGCGTTTTTATCAATGTTCTCGGGGACGCCATCGAGCGTCAACCGCAACGAGGATTTCATTAGGCCGTATGCGGTGACTGCAATGACCAAGCTGACCAGAATAGCGACGGCGGGATCAAGCCATGTCCAACCTGTCAGTAGGATGCCGCCCGCTGCCAGAACCACTGCGACAGAAACAGCGCCATCCGCCATCATGTGCAAATAGGCGCCTTTGGCATTCAGATCGCCATGCTGCGAAGATCTGAACAGCATCGCGGTGCCAAAATTGATGCCTATCCCGACAAGGGCGACGGCCAAGATGGTTCCGCCGGGTACCTCGACAGCTGTTTGAAAGCGGCCCATGGCCTCCCAAACCACCGCGCCAACGCCGATCAGAATGACGATTGCATTCGCCAGCGCAGCCAATTCGGTCGACCGCCCCAGCCCATAGGTAAACTGATCCGAGGGCGTGCGTTTGGCCAAGCCCATTGCTGCCCATGCAATCAGAAGTCCTGCGACATCCGTCAGGTTGTGGGCCGCGTCCGCGATTAATGCCAGACTGCCCGTCATAAACCCGGCTATGGCCTCAAGTATGACGTAGACAGTATTCAGGCCAACAGCCCATTGAAAGGCGGGGGTCAGGTTCTTCGGGGCCGCGTGGTCGTGGGACATCAGGATTTGCGCCGGATTGTGCCAGAAAGTTCAAGTGCTGCATCCAGTGTGTTGGAGATCGTGCCATACTTGCGGATGTTCTTGTGTAGCAACTCGATGCGCTCGTCGGTTTCAGAGGTGTCAACGATCAGTTCGTAGGTGATCGCCAACATTTTGGGAGGGCTGTCTTGTCTTTGACCATGAAGCGATACCTCGAGGCCGCGCAGATCAAATTTTATCATTGGGGCCACGCGTTCGGCCCCCTTGATCATGCAGGCGGCCAAAGATGCCAGCAGTAACTCGGCAGGGTTGAGGGCATCGGGCCGTCCGGCCATTCCGGTATCCAGAATGATACTTGCCTCACCCGCCGTTGCTTCGGACCCAGTGTCATCCAGCCGCTTGGCCGAAACTGTATACTCGAGCATCATTCCCACTCCATTTGTTCATAGGTTGTTTGGGCATTGCGACCGGCAAGGCTGTCGAATTGCTCAAGATATTCAAATGCAGACTGATCGATGTTTGGCGCGTCCATGATATCGCCGCCCTCTTCGATCAAGGCTCCGATCCGCGTTCGCAGGTTTACGAGGTAATCATAGGTGTCCGCTGTGGCGTGCTCCAAGGTCGTGGCATGCCCGTGACCAGGGACAACATGTACAGGCTCCAAAGCTGCCATCGCCTCGAATGCTTCTATCCAGCTTTTGGCGTTCGACTGTCCGCCATTGCCCAGAATACGCTCAGCATAAACAATATCGCCTGTGAAGACGGTGTCTTTCTCGTCCAGCCAAACAAAGCTGTCACCCGGCGTGTGCGCTTGCCCCGGATGCACGATTTCGAACGTCAGACCGCCAAATTCTAGCGTGTAGGTGTCCGTAAAGGTCACGTCGGCATAGGCGGGTTCGGTGCCTGCGAGTTCGTCTCCCAAGAATTGCGCCAGCCCTGACATTTGCTGTGATCCGCGATCCTTGTGATCGTCAACGGCAGCTTGCGACGCGATGACCGTTGCCCCTTGGGATTGCCAATAGCCGTTGCCAAGCCAGCGATGATCTTGACCGCCCGTGTCGATGACAAATCGAACTGGCTGATCTGTGATCTCCCGAATGCGGTCATGGATGGCTTGTGCCCCTTTCCAGCTTCCGCCGGGGTCCATCAGCACCACGCCCTCATCGGTCACAACAACGCCAAATGTTGCGTTGTTGGCAAGGTTCTCTGCCGAGCGCTGCTCTTTGGGACCAACCAAGGCATAAACACCGTCAGTAACATTTTGCACCTCAAGCATGTCAGCCTGTGCAGTTGTGGACACCAAAGCCAGTGCAAACGCCGCCCCGAAAAGTCTTGGAAGGATCATGTTGCCAACCATCCTTCGAGCTTGCCCGGATCAGGTAGGCCGCCAGCATGTACCAACTTGTCATCAATGCTAATCCCCGGGGTGGACATCACACCCGCGATTGCAATGGCGCGGGGGTCGGAGACCTTCTCAATCTCGACTTCAACCCCCAAACTTTTGGCGGATTCGCGGATCATTGTTTCGGCAGCATCACAGCGTTTGCAGCCGGGACCGTAAACTTTGACGATTTTCATATTACTTGTCCTTTTCAAAGCGTTTGTTGCGTGAAGCGCCTAGGCGACGGTTGTGCCGAACAACAGCCCGACACCAGCGGTGGCGGCCATGGCGGCGGCCCCCCAGAACGTGACCCGAAGCACGGCGCGGGTGATTGGCGAGCCACCTGATCTGGCAGAGACCGCGCCTAGAATTGCGAGGGCAAGCAAGGACACCACGGTGGTGACCAAGGTGACAGACGCAACGGGGCTGGCCAGAACCGCCGCCAGGGGCAATACCGCGCCAACGGTAAAGGCGGCAGCGGATGATCCTGCGGCTTGCAGCGGCTTGGATTGGATCAATTCGCTCAGGCCCAACTCATCGCGGGCATGGGCCTCCAATGCGTTATGCCGTGTCAACTCTTGCGCTACTTGCCGGGCAAGTGGCTGGCTTAAGCCGCGGACCACATAGATTTTCGTCAGTTCCGTTAATTCAAACTCCGGTTGCGTCTCAAGCTCCTTTCGCTCCCGGCCAAGGTCGGTTTGCTCGCTGTCGGATTGCGAACTGACCGAGACATATTCACCCGCGGCCATCGACATGGCCCCAGCCACCAAACCCGCCGTCCCGGCAAGCAAGATTTCAGGATGCCCCGCGCCAGCTGACGCAACGCCAGTGATCAGGCTCGCCGTCGACACTATCCCGTCATTTGCCCCAAGGACGGCGGCACGCAGCCAACCAATCCGGTCGACGAAGTGATTTTCGACCTGCATTTCAGATTGTGCCATCGACACACAGCTTTTTCGCGGTAATTTTAACCAATGTTTCAGCAGCGTCACAGCGCTTACAACTGGCGCCGTAGACTTTGACGATTTTCATGTTTGTTCTCCTTCAGAGCAATGCATTGAACAGAAATCCGGTGGCAAGGATGCCCGAGGCGACCACCGCGATGAAAATCGCGATCAGGCGCAGGGTCAGCACTTGTTTCAGGATGATCATCTCCGGCAGGCTGAGGGCGATCACTGACATCATGAAGGCCAATGTCGTGCCGAGCGCTGCACCTTTTCCCAAGAGCGCTTCCACGATGGGGATGACCCCTGCTGCATTGGTATACATCGGAACGCCGACCACGACAGCTGCGGGTACGGACCACCATGTTTCTCCGCCCATGATCTTGAGCATGACGGCCTCGGGCACGTAGCCATGGATGAGCGCACCGATGGAAATGCCGATCACGACCCAGATCCAAACCTTGCCCAAAATCTCTTTCACCTGATCCAGGCCGATCTTGATGCGGTCCATCATGGATGGCCGCTCCTCCGGCAAACCATTTGCCGCGCCTGTGTTCAACTCGCGCACCCAGTCTTGCAGATACCTCTCAAGCCCCATCCGTCCCATGACCCATCCTGCCACGGTCGCAATCGTGAAGCCGAACACCAAATAGATTGCTGTGATTTTCCACCCCACCAGTCCGAACAAAAGCCCCAGACCAACCGGCCCCACCATCGGGCCCGCGATGAGGAACGAAAAGGTGACACCCAATGGTATGCCCGCCGAGACGAAACCAATGAAAAGCGGCACCGATGAGCAAGAACAGAACGGCGTCAGCACACCAAGCGATGCAGCGAGCGGATAGCCAAGTATTTCGCGTTTACCAGACAGAATGGCTCGTGTTTTTTCCGGGCTGAACCAGCTTCGCAGCACGCCCGTGACGAAGACTATGAGCGTAAGCAGTAGAAGCACTTTCGGTACGTCATAGAGGAAGAATGCGATAGCCTCACCAGTGTGGCTGTTGCGCGCAATCGGAAACAGGGCTGTCGCCCATTCTGAAAACGGGATCAACTGCTGATAGAGCAAGAACCACGCAATGCCGCCCGTAGCGACGCCAACATACCAGAACCAGTCAGAGTGTTCCCGATGAGGCTCGATGTTGTGTGTTTCTGTGGTCATGCCACATTCCTTTCATTTAACTGTTCGGCTTTCAGCACGGCCTCGATGATGGCTGATAGCTCAGCGGGCAGAGCAGGATTGCGGCGGTAACGCACCCATTGAGCATCCCGTCGATCCACAACGATTCCCGCCAGTTTCAGTGCTTTCATATGTCGCGACATCCGGCTTTGCGTTGCATCAAGCTTGGCCATTAACTCACAAACGCAGTGCTCGCTGTCATCCCATAAGATATGCAACGCAGCGCGGCGGACTGGGTCAGCGATGGCTGTCAGGAAATCTTGCATGGGTATCTCCAACAAGTTAAATGCGGTAAAGCGCATATGCGCTCTTGCGCATGTAATTGCAATGTAAAAATGTGGTTTTTCACGGAAGTGACCGCCGCTTAGTAGGCGGCATGGCGAACGCAGTAGAATTCAAAAGAGAGTTCAGTTGCAAAAACCGAAGTTCTTATTGCTCCCGAGCATGAAGCAACGCTATCGAAATGCGTTTCCACAACCCGTGCAGAAACCCACTTTGATTTTGATATGTTACCATTCAGCTTCGAAAAGCCGACGTTCGAGGGCCATGCAGCACTTGTAACCTCGGGCTCAAACCTGCCGTTCGCCGCAGCTTGCTCGAAGATCCGCTAATGGGATGTACCGGCTACACCCCCCATCGGGTTAAACTGTGCTTGCTTCACCCGTTAACAGAGGAGAAGTAGCCATGAATTCGAAGAAGGAAATCAAGATCGAGGCGTTGATGTCAGTTGGCATAGATATCGGGAAGGACGTGTTCCATTTGGTTGGATTTGATCCTGATGGAAATGTTGTTGTGCGCAAAAAGATCAAACGGATGGCGTTGGAAAAGACATTTGAGGAACTGCCCTCCTGCATCGTTGGGATGGAAGCCTGTCTTAGCGCTCATTTTGTTAGTCGGGCGCTGCGCAAGATGGGGTTTGAGCCACGGATCATTCCCGCCATCTACGTTAAGCCGTTCAATAAGGGTCAGAAAAACGATTACAACGATGCGGAAGCCATCGCAGAAGCGGCGCTTCGTCCGAATTTGAAAAGCGTTCCAGAGAAGAGCCAAGATCAGCTTGATCTGCAAGCCCTACATCGGGTTAGATCGCGCTTGGTGTCGCGGCGCACGGCGACGATTAATCAGATCCGGGCGTTTCTGATTGAACAAGGGATCACGGTTCGCAAGGGTCTGCGGGCCCTGAAGAATTCGTTTCTGACAATCCTTGAAGAACGCAAAGATGAGATATCGCCTCGGATGCGCAAGATCCTGATCGGCCTCTACGGTGACTGGATGTGGATGGATGACCGGATCGACGCAGTTTCCACCGAGATCGAGCAGATCAGCCGCGCCGAAGAGAACTGTGTGAACGTCATGACGATCCCGGGCATCGGCCCGATGATTTCCACGGCCATGGTTGCGGCCATCGGTGCGGGGGATGCGTTTGATAGAGGACGTGATTTTGCCGCCTGGGTTGGTTTGGTGCCACGACAATACAGTACGGGTGGACGAACCGTGCTGGGCCGGATCTCAAAACGTGGCAGTCGATATTTACGGATGCTGTTTGTGCAGGCCGCCAAAGTGATCCTAATGCGCCCGCATCGCTGGCCGGACTTCAGCTTTGGTGAATGGCTGATCAGAGCCGAACCCCGCATGCACCGCAACAAACTCGCTGTTGCGCTTGCCAATAAACTTGCTCGAACCGCCTGGAGCGTCCTGCACCACGGCACCACATTCGATGCACCAAGAGACGAGGTTGCTTTCGGAGTTTAACACCCTGCCACGACCCTAAGGAGTTCGCGAAAGATAAAAGCATGGAACGGAAATATTACGCCCCCCATTGACCGGCAGGGCATGTTTACATGCCTGAGTATCCGTATTGGTCAAGCCCGTGTTTCGGTCCATTTTCGACCGTCGCGTAGCAACGCATTTGCCATGACTACGAGTTTGCGCATAACCGCTGTAATCGCAAGTTTCTTGCATTTCCCTTTGGCAATCAGCTCTTGATATTTTACTTTCATATCCGGATTGAAACGCGTAGCGACCACAGCTGGCAAATAGATGACCTTGCGCAAAACAGCGCGCCCGCCCTGAATACGTTCTTTGCCTTGCCATTTCCCCGATTGGCGTGAGATCGGAGCAAGACCAGCCAAACTCGCGGCCTGCTTTCCACTCAGGCTGCCCAGTTCGGGCATTTCGATTAGCATCGCATATGCGGTTATCTTCGCAATGCCCGGAATGCTGATGAGAATGTCGGCTTTTTGTGAGAGCGTTCTATCAGCAGTGATGATTGCCTCAATCGCCGCATCGACTCGTGCAAGGTCGCGCGCAATCTGTTGCTGGCGGTGGCCAATCTGCTTTTTGAGCAGTGGATAGGTTGCTGTACTCCGCCGTGCCTTCGCAGCTGTTCGATCCTTGATCAAAGCTTGTCTGGCAGTCTCCAACTCTTTGAGATTGTGAAGAGTTTCACTTTTGGGTTTGTCAGCTTTCAACTTCAGGAGAGAGCCCATTCGGGCCAGCATGGCGGCATCGACCCGATCCGTTTTGGCCAGTGTGCCGGTTCCTTCGGCAAAGCGGCGCGCCTGACGCGGGTTAACCCGTGCAAAAGGAAAATCATGCATTGCAAGACTGGTTTCCAGCAGCCGATGATAGACGCCAGTTGCTTCGAAAATGACCAAAGACACTTCTGCCTCTCGTATCCAGCTGGTGAGAGCCCTCAAGCCCGTCTTGGTGTTGGCAAATTGCTTGTGCTTCCGTTTTGAAAGCCAAAAGGTGTCCAGCGTATCTTTCGAGATGTCGATTCCAATGGTATCGTTCATTTGTCTTTTCCTTACCTCGTCTTGTCATGCGGGCCCAAAGCCCATGTATCCGTTCAGGTCGATAGAAAAGACGGGGGCGACCATACTCAGGCACGGTCCGCTATGACCAAGAGGGGAACGGTCCGACCCCCGCCACTGCCCGTCATAAATGACGTGCCGGGCAGTGGCTCCTGTATCGCACAGGAGCTGGCCAATTCATAAGACAAGAGGGGGAATCTGACGGCCCAAATGGTCATCATAGGCCTTTCCGCTAATGAGATCACGGTGCGAGCGTAACCCCAATGTGGCCACGACCCGCGTGTCGATCAACAGGCCGGATACATATGAGCGACTTCCGAGAACATGTGAAAAAATCATTTGCAAACAGTAGCCGGTACATACATTGGGCCGTTCGTGTCATTAAACACTAAGGGCGGATTCCGGACTTTTGCTGCGAGCGCAAATCGACCGACACGTCGCTCAAAGCGGGCGTTCTTGGAATGATCAGCTCAATCCTCTTTCTAAGCGCGACCTTAAGTCTGCATAAGCGTTAAAGGAAACTTAGCGGCCTGTTGCTTCGTGGAAAGACCTGAATGACTGCGCTTGCAACCGTGCAACCCGCAGTGAGAGACTCAGACGGGCCAAGCCCCGTCTGGCGAGCGGCAAGGTAGCCTGCATTGAAAGCATCCCCTGCGCCAATAGTATCCATGATGTTAGAGGCTGGGCTACTGGCTTCGAAGCGCGAATTCGATACGCTGCTTATCGCACCCTTGGGGCCACATTTGATCACAAGTTCAGCCTCGGGCCGCAAGATAGAGGAAAGGTAGTCAACCGCGAGATCTATTGTTTTTTGGTTGGTGAGCCCAAGCGCTTCTTTGTCGTTCAGGAGGATGATATCACTTTGTGCAATCCATTTCATGGCGCGGGATTGGTTCTGATGTGTCCAGCCGCCATCGGGCCAACCGGGATCGATAGCGGTGCGGGCGCCAGAACATTGTAAGTCTGACAAAAGCGATGCCGTTTCATCCGCTAGTACGGGTAATGCGAAGCTGCCAGAAACCAGTGCAAGAGCAGCCTTGAGTGGCCAGCCCTCAAGGTTCTCACGAATTTGGGCGCAATCAAATGTATCGAGATGACCAGGAGTGGAAAAAAATGTACGTTCGGACTTGCTGTGCAACAGCCCGAAAGTGACAGAACTGGGGCCGGCCGCTAGAGATATCCGGTCTAAAGGGCCAGAAAACTGAGCTCGGATCATCTCTCCAACCATATCTTCCCCCGCCGAAGCGATGAGCCCAGACTGCGATCCCAATCGTTGCAGAACCAGTGCAGTGTTTGCAGCCGAACCGCCGATCCGGCGGTCTGCGCATTTTAGAAAAGTCTCCGTGCCGCGCTCTGGCCAATGATCAAGTGGGCCCCGACAAGATCTAGATTGGCGTTACCAATGACGGCAATGGGACCAAGCATTAAGCAACCTCCGCGCTTGCGACCTTGGTTGATCGGCGAGGTAGGCCCGCATCAGGTAGCCGTAAGCTAGAGGCTGTTACGATCAATTCCTGGACGGCGGGTAAGCTTTCAAATGCCAAAGCTAATCCGCTTTGGGTGCGAAGGGGGAGCGTGATAGCACCGTCTACAGGACCGCGCCCCGAGCAATCAAAGATGATGGGACACATGCCATACGACAGACATTCCAGCGCCAAGGTTGCGAGGTCGTCGCTATTTGGCCCAGCGCCGCGCAACATCACGATCGCACTATCAGGTTCGATCATCTCAAAGGGGCCATGACGGAATTGCCCAGCTTCCAATCCGAAGACAGGCATGCGGGCAGTTTCCATAAGACAAAGAGCGGCGGCATCCATTACCCCCTGTGCGGCCTGGCCTCGTGCGATCATAACCGCAACTGGTGCACGTTCTAACCGCTCCACGGCTTCTGGCGATGAGTGTTGTTTCGGACCAACCCGCAAAATCGCCTCAATGTCTGATATGTCTTGGCCCAGTGCTTCGAGGATAGCCGCGTGCTGAGCAAGCGTAATCAACTGCGATCTGGTCGCGGCATAGGCCAATTCAGGCCCACCTGTTCCGATCAAAGAGGGCAGGGCTTTGGCTAGCGGACTATCCTCTTCTAGCGTTAATCCGAAAGCGACGGGACTGACTTGACCCCGCGCGATCAACCGCAAAACTTCGCCAGAGCGGCCTGATTGAGAGGTGACGAGCATCGCCGGATCGTTTGGAAGCGGGGAGCGCATGTATTCGGACACAACATGTGCTGTCGCATCAAGTCCAGCGTCGCGGTAGTACGAACAGACTGCACGATTTATCCAATGCGATCCACCCATCCCTAACAAAACTAATCGCCCACGTTTGCGCAATGCTTGTGCAATTTCTGGAGCTTGGGCGCGAGCCTCCTCAAGGGATTGCAGTGCATCGCTGTGTTGGCGCGCCATCTCTGCGCGCAACTGTATAATACCTGTACTCATGGTTTCCTCTAACGATGTAATGGGCGGCCGCTGTCATCAAACAAGTGAACCGACGCGTCATCTGGTGATAGATGCACCGTTTCACCATTTCTGATGTCGGCACGTCCTTCGATACGGACATTGACGGGACCGATGCCTTCGGCTTGAACATGCACAAAGGTATCGCTTCCCAGACGTTCAGTTAGGATAACTTTGCCACTCCAGTTGCCTTTGTCTTTTGACAGTTGAATGTGCTCTGGTCGGATGCCGTAGGTCGTGGCGCCGCGAGCTTCAGCGATTGTGCCGGTCAGGAAATTCATTTTTGGGCTGCCAATAAATCCCGCAACAAATTGACTCGCAGGGTTTTCATATAGCTCCATCGGAGAGCCAACCTGTTCGACGTTTCCGCCATTGAGCACGACAATCCGATCCGCAAGCGTCATCGCTTCGACTTGGTCATGGGTTACATAAATCATTGTTGTTTCCGGCAGCCGCTCACTAAGTGCTGCTATTTCTAGTCGGGTCTCAACCCTTAGCGATGCATCAAGATTCGAGAGAGGTTCGTCAAAAAGAAACACGCGTGGATCGCGGGTGATGGCGCGGCCAATAGCAACGCGCTGGCGTTGACCTCCGGACAATTGTTTTGGTTTGCGATCCAGAAGGGGCTCGATTTGAAGCATTCCGGCGGCCTTATGTACTCGCCCGGTGATCTCATCAGTAGATAGGCGAGCTTGTTCCAGCCCAAAAGCCATATTCTCGAAAACAGTCATATGGGGGTAAAGCGCGTAGGATTGGAACACCATCGCGATGCCGCGTTTGGCGGGGAGCACGTCATTCATGGGCTCGCCTGCAATACGCAACTCACCGCTTGTGATGTCTTCAAGGCCGGCTATCATGCGCAAAAGAGTGGATTTTCCGCAACCGGACGGGCCAACAAAGACCACAAATTCACCCAGCTCAAGACTTAGGTTGATATCCCTCAGGACTTCGACCGGCCCATAGGATTTTGAGACATTAATTAATTCTACGGTTGCCATTTCTTATCCTTTTACTGCACCGGCGGTCAGGCCGGATACGATTTTGCGCTGAAAAATGAGAACCAGCCCGATCAGCGGCAGTGTAACAATCACGGAAGCAGCCATGATATTACCCCAAGGGATCTCAAACTCGCTCCGCCCGGAAATTAGCGCTATCGCCACGGGCACTGTGCGCTGGTCATCGGTGCTTAAGAATGTGAGCGCAAAGAGAAATTCGTTCCAAGCGTGAATGAAAGCTAACAGTCCTGTTGTTACCATCGCGGGCCACATCAGGGGGAGGAACACGCGGCGGATGATTGTGAACGATGAAGCTCCGTCCATGATTGCAGCCTCCTCAATTTCCAGGGGAATATTGCGCATAAACGTTGTCAGCACCCAAACTGTGAAGGGGAGCGTGAAGATCATGTAGGAAAAAACGAGGCTCCAAAGCGAGTTGAACAGGCCAAAGTAGCGGATCACCTCGAAGAGGCCGGACAGCACCGCAATCTGCGGAAACATGGAAACGGATAGCACTGTCAAAAGTAGGAGACCCCGTCCGCGAAATTGTATCCGAGATAATGCGTAAGCTGCAGTGACTGCTAAAAAGAGCGATAGAACGACAACAACGCTTGCCACAACGATCGAGTTCAGGATCTGCTTCCCAAAGGCTCCACCTGACAGCATCGCCTTGTAATTTACAAAATTCAGGGCGTGAGGCAGGTAGTTGACTTCGAAAAGGTCCTGTCCGTCTTCAAGCGAAGTAAGAATAGCATAATAGAACGGAAAGACGGCCTGTAGGACAATGACGGCGACAAGCGCGTAAAGCCCTATGATTTGCCAAAGCTTCGGTTTCATGAGCGTTTTCCTTCTAGGTCCATGCGCGTTATCATGATGAAGGCGATTGTTATGAGTGCAATAACAAGAAACAGAAGGGTCGATGCGGCCGACCCATAAGCGAATTTGTCATAATCGAAAAGGTTTTCGCGGGCAAAGACTGACATCGTCCGTGTGGCGTCTGTATTGGGGGTGAGAACATAAACAATGTCGAAAATCCTCAATGCATCCAAGGCACGAAATACAACGGCCACAAGAACCGCTGGCATGATAAGTGGTAAAGTCACCTTGCGGAAAACGCGATGGGCAGGCACACCGTCTAGCTTTGCCGCTTCATAAATATCCTGCGGCACCATTTGTAATCCGGCGAGGATTAGGAGGGCCATGAAAGGCGTCGTTTTCCAGACATCGACCATCAGCACAGCGATCATGGCGGTGCTGGGGGAGGCCGTCCAAGCAATCGGTTCGGTGATCAAACCCAATGATTGCAACATGTCATTAATGATTCCGAATTGGTCATGCAGCATCCAAGCCCACATCTTGGCAGAGACGATCGTTGGAATGGCCCAGGGTATAAGCACAGCAGCGCGGACAAACCCGCGTCCGCGAAATTTTTGGTTTAACACAAGGGCGATGATCAGGCCAAAAACGGTTTCAAGGCTAACGGATGCGAGAGCGAACACGATCGTATTTATGACCGACCGCCACCAACGTGCATCGACAAGAATTCCATAGTACTGTCCGTTGCCGTCCCCCCAGTCGACATATTCCAAATAGTTCCG
Source organism: Falsihalocynthiibacter arcticus (assembly GCF_000812665.2). Classification (GTDB taxonomy): domain Bacteria; phylum Pseudomonadota; class Alphaproteobacteria; order Rhodobacterales; family Rhodobacteraceae; genus Falsihalocynthiibacter; species Falsihalocynthiibacter arcticus. The sequence continues at coordinate 4,209,238 of NZ_CP014327.1, read as the reverse complement.
AAAACCGACCCATCGTGCTTCGGAAATCATATCAAGGGAAGCATCGGTGAAACTAAACCAGATTGTGCGCCCGAGGGGCCATGCGGCAACAACGAACAATGTAACCAGCATTGGAGCCAGAAAAAGCCATGCGGATCGTGTGCGGCTACGCGATAGCCTTGATTTTAAAGCTTTATCTGTCATTTAATCTCTCATTGTAGTGAAGCTCTGGGCGACGTGAACTGCCGCCCAGAGAGGTTTTTTTAAAAGCCGATTACCAACGTGGCCCCCTTAGGCGTGTCAAATCAATCTCGAGTTCTGCGAGGTTCTCTTCGGCCGTTCCGTCACCGGACATTGTGTTGTGCACCGCAGTCCAGAAGGCAGCCGAGACTTCGTTGTATTTACGGAGTGTTGCAGCCGAGGGACGTGGCAGGGCGTTGTCCACAACAGGTTTCCAAAGGGGGATGAATTCCTGAAGTTCGGCAACCTCGGCGTCATCATAAACAGCCGTTAAGGTCGGTGGACGAGAGGTGACAATCGCGCGCTCTTTCTGGTTTTCATAGTTTGTGAGGAATTGAACCAGTTCAACCGCCGCATCTTGGTGCTCAGAATAGGCGGAGACGCCTAGGCTCGATCCGCCCAATGTGGCCGCTGAGGTGGTCCCTTCGCCGCCGGAAGGTAATGTCGTAACGGCAAAAATATCCCGAACCGGGCTGTCTTCACCGGCCGACAGGGCATAGGCGTAGTTCCAGTTTCGCATGAAGACCGAATTGCCTGATTGGAACACGCCACGCGCGTCTTCTTCTTTGTAATTGAGAACACCTTCGGGCGCGATCCCGCCGACCCAACTGGCGGCGAGTGTCAGGGCTTCAGCTGCTTTTTCGTTGTTAATGTTAATCGAACCATCAAGTTCAACGATCCGGCCACCACCAAAGCTGTTGACCCATTCCTGTGCGTTGCAGGTTAAGCCTTCATAAGCCGCCCCCTGGAAGACAAATCCGTACATACCATCATTTCCGGCTGCGCGTTCTGCGTCCATGATGCGCTGGGCTGTCGCTGTCATATCTTGCCACGTGGCCGGAACCTGCTCGCCGTATTTTTCCAAAAGGTCGGAACGATAGTAAAGAGCTGGGGCGCCAAGGAAAAATGGCAACGCGACAAGCTTGCCGTTCACGGTTTGGCTTTCCACCGCAGCGGGAACGAAGTCACCGATAATGTCTGCAACATACGGGTTCATGTCAATAAAGTGGCTTGCCAGTTGGGGAGCCCAGATCACATCAAGCCGGTAGACGTCGATATCGCTGGATTGAGCCGCGAGCCAAAGCCGGTATTGACCAAACTGGTCGGTCGAGCTTTCCGGCATTGATACGATTGTGACCGTGTGTCCAGTGTCCGCTTCGAACTGGTCAAGTTGTCCTCGCAGAACTTCTTGGTCCCGTCCGATTGCTCCATGCACGATTGTCAGATCTTCTGCCATCACGCCGGTTGCTATAAATGCGAGTGCCGCAACTCCGCTAAGTAGTGATTTCATTTTCATTGTTAATTCCTCCGTGTTGTTGATTTTGCTGAATCTTAGGTTTCTGTTTGGACAAAGATTGGAGAACTCCAAGCCATTTGCCCCGACTTTTGTCGTACCCGCAGGTAAATGGTTTCGCCCGCTGCCAATTCGCCTAAGGGCAGGCCGCCCTGCCACTGCCAGTGTTCGGGGTTAGGCATTTGATGGAACCGCCACGCGGGGCTGTCGATTGCACCAAGGTTGCCACTTTTGGCGCCCTCGTAGAGGCGCTTTGCGGGCACAACGATGTCCTGACCGCAAAGCGTTGCGCGGATGTTGGCGTTGGCCCCTAAAGTCGCGCGTAGCATCAGCCCCTGTGTTGCAGGAGTTGTGTTGTTTGGATTGGACGCGGCGGTAACTGCAAAGGTCACAGTAGTACCATCCATTTCAATGGTTGGTATGTCATGACCACTGTCCTCACCTTCGAGAGGGGACACAATTTCGGGTCCTCGGAAGCGCGGCTCGACTGCGTCAATGGTACCGCCTTCAATCTCAAGACGTCCGACCCAATCGTGTCGGGTTCCACGTGCCCCCCACCCGAGTTCCAAATAGATCAGTGTTTCACCAGAGGTCTCGGGGTCAATAGGGGCAGGCGTGAGAGCAGGGCTAACGCGATGCCAGAGCTGTCCGTTTCGAATTACATCAATGTGGTCAATCTCACCGCCTGCAACAACTTCAATACCGAGTTGCCTGCCTACTTGCGGCGCAATCACGCTGCCTTGAATGGCTCCGTCAATCTCGCAGAGCAGGTGAATTCGATCTCCGGTCAGCGCCGTCGTATTACGAGCCTGCATAGCCGCCCAAAATGCGTCGCGGCTATGCGAAGGGGCAAGAACTGACATGCGACCATGCCCGTATGATCCAGGAAATCCACTGTGATGGTCGGTATTGCCAACCACTCCAAAGATATGGCCTTGAGCTAACCCAAACTCCATCGTTGAGTGGCCGTCAACTGGCCCCATCGAATGCAAGTAGCCGCGATCGGATTGGGAGTCTTCGGCGCAACCATGCATCGAGAACATCTCAACAAAGGGAGATAGGGCTGGGTCAAAGCTATCCCAATTGATCCCGCGTGCGCCTGTCCGATACCCAATATGGTGTGGAAAGGCAAAAGCACGATCGCCGAATTGCTTCGCCAGCACAGTCCGTAGAGCTTGAGGGGTATCGGCCAGTAGAAGCGGGCCATTGTCCAAATCGGCTAGAACAATGGTATAGTCGCCATCGGCATTGGAGTGAATTTCATAGCCTGGGAAGATTGAAAAGCGTCCGGGGCTTTCGGCTTGGTTTAGGGTTGTGAAGTGATCAGGCCACGCGGCATGCAATTTTGCAAAGCCTTTGACATGAAAATCGACGATATGAGCGACCGTCGGGTCGTCTACTGGCATGTCCGGCCAATATGCATGACCCGTTATGGAAACGAAGTCGAGCTGTAGGGCTGCCTTTGTCAACGCATCCGGAAAAGAGCCGTGCCCATATGATAAATCAGAATGATTATGGATGTCGCCATAGAAGGGGCGCAGATCAAGCTTCGCAGAGCGAGGACGTAAACGGGTTGGGAGGGGGGCGTTAATCATTGGATATCCTCGGACCATGGGTCGACTGGGCGCCCGCCGTCGCTGAGACTGATTTGGGCCGCACGGACCAATCGCAACGAGGCTATACCCTCAGCGATCCCGACGGCAGGTGTTTCGCCCTGCATGAATTGCTCCATCTGCCGAACCACTTCTCTGTCGGCTCCGAAATGTGATGAGCCTTTGTCTGGGTTCGGGTAGTTGATAACTGAACGGGCGCGGCCATAATTTTCAACGAGATCGATTTCACCGCTATGCCTCTCCATGCGAAGGCGACCTTTCTCGCCGACAATTTCCAGCGTTTCCTGATCCTCTGACCAAGGTCCGAAAATAGTAAAGAACAGCGTCGCGACCAGTCCAGTGTCATAGGTTACCGTGACAACCGCATGATCGTCGATATTTGCGCCGGGATGATAAACGCAGGTGTCGTTGCGATTGTGTACAGCATCCGCTTTCGTCCAGCTTGCATTGGGTACTTGCCCAACGCCTTCAAATCGATCGACGAGCGTTTCGTGCCGGCGGTATGGGCAGTCACGGGAGCAAAGCCCACATCGCTCTGGCGCATCGGTGTCTTGTGCAAAGATCCCTGACGTCCCGCCGCTTGCGGTGACACGTACGGCGCGTGCACCATTTGCGATCCAATTCAATACGTCGAAGTGATGCGAACCTTTATCGTTGAGTGCGCCACCAGAACGTGCCTGTTCACGGTGCCAGAGCTGTAAGTAACGCGTATAAGGAATAACCGAACGGAGCAGCACCATTTGCGGGGTGCCGATGCGGCCCCCATGCGCGAGATTTACGGCCTCGATCCATGGGCGTTCATAGCGACGGGTAAAGCCCATCATGATCGGTTGATTTAACTGAGCCTCTGCCTCGGCAATTGAGGTGGCGTCCGCTAAAGAAACTGAAATCGGTTTGTCCAGATAGATACGCTTGCCCGCGGCGGCCGCCATTTCTACTGGGACGCGATGATTGTCAGTATGCGTAGTGACGATCACCATATCCACATCGGGGTCGGCCAACGCTTCTTCCAACGATTTGAAAACAGTCATACGGCGCTCTTCACCCGTCTTTGCATAAATGCTTTCAAGATGCGTCGCGGCCAGTTGGGCGCGGTCGGGCAGCAGATCGAATAGACCGACAATTCGCAGTTTGCTTTGAGGGGCGGCCTCGGCAATTCGGCTACCTATAAAGTAAACTCCTCTTTCACCAGAACCGATGATTGCCAGGCCGATTGTGTCATTCAAATTCTTCAAACTCATATTCGTAGTGCCTATCCCGCTGCTGATAGGTGCTACTATAGGTGAGTATAAGTTTCTGCATAACCATGGTTATACTCACTTTAGGCTCCGGTCGTGGCATCCAAAAGTTGGATCGACCCGTGATCGAGGAGATAGATTGGCAAATAATGGGTCTGAGTGACGCTGGTATCGCCTTCGATTCGTGAAATAATGGTGCGTTCAAATAGCTGTAGTTTTTCGGCATCGGAATTGCCGACCATATTAAATCGTGTGACATGCTCTGACGCGACATCAACGCTGCCAAGCAAGAGGATGCTGATATCGTCGCCTAAGCGAAGATTGTTTTCGTTCAGCGCACTGTCAAGGAGGTAGCCGTCTACCAATCCCCAAATAATTAAAGCAGTCGCGGCACCTTCTCCGTTATTACGGTTTGGAAGTGCGGCAAGCAGATCTTCTCGCTGATACGAACCAGGTAGCCGGTCCACTTGACAGAGGAGTGGACACGGCCCTGGTCCTTGCCATTCGCTAAGCAACAAGAACTCTCGACGTGCCATGGCAATCTGACGGGCTCCGTGGGAAGAGGTTAAGAAACTGATGCGCGTGTGCCCCTGAGAAACAAGTTTGCGATATCCTATTGAGAGCGCTTCTCGCCAATTAGTACCGATGACGTCGGCATCGATTCCAGTAACGGATACACCGTCGATAACCAAACTGTCTGCGACGTTCTTTATTTGGGCAAGCAACTTTACTGAGACGTTCTCAAAATTGGTTTGCAAAAGACAGCAGCGCACCCGCCCGCGATTTTCTAGCAATTCCAATGCGCGGGCTTCGTTATTGAAACCGCTCAGCACGACACGATATCCTGCGCGTCTCAAATGCGCGACAAGTTCAATTAAGAGCCTGCGCGGAAGGCGGCTTTCAGAGTCTCGGTAGAGGATTAGGCAATCCGCATCGTAGGTTTCGGTAATTGTTTCCGGTACGGATATCACCATCCCAAGCCCTCGGCGCACCTCTATCTTTCCTAGGCTTACATATGGGGCTATAGCGCGTTGAACGACCCGTTGAGAGGTCTTGAATTCTGCCATAAGATCCCTGACACGGGGAAGTCGTTGACCGTCGTGCCCATTGGCAAGAATGCGAGCGATCTTTGAAGCGATAGCATCTTCTTTTGAGTTTTTTGCCTTAACCACGTTTAACCTTGTCCCTTATCAAATAACGCTATTTGGACCCCTATGCGTGCGCGGGGCGGCTGTAATTGCTCTGTCGCCCGATAATACCTAAACAATATGGCCTTTACATCTTTGGTTAGGCTTTTCCATAAAGTTTGACGATTTTAGAAGGTTTTCCTGTCAGTATCTCTGCCCATTTATCTAATGCCTTTGCACGCTGCGGCAGTTGAGTTGATTGGTTGTAGACCCTCGCGACGGCACTGGGAGCGGAGCCTGTCGCTTGATGGTTTTGAATTCTATCGACTATAGTTTCGGACTCTCCAGCCTCTGCCAGCGCTGTCGCCATTGCTGTTCTGAAATCATGTAGTCGCCAAGGCTCAAAGTCATTTCCCAATCGGAAATCAAGCTGCCGTTTCATTTTTGAGATTCCTGAAACGGGAGTTTTGCCCGTTGTGCTAAAGACGAATTCGCACTCCGTTTGAACAAGTGTTTGCAATTCTTTTAGCGCTGGCGGCGAAAGGTGCGTGATTTGTGGCTTGCCGTTTTTTGTTTGTGAGCCCGCTTTAATGATACGAGATTTGTCTAAGTCTACCTCTGACCAGCGTAACTTGATGATTTCGCTTCTGCGCTGGCCAGTTAAAAATATTAGCCGTAGAATGGGTCCCCACAATGCGCCCATCGAAAATGATGTATCCCAGATTTCACGAATTTCTTCAACTGTTAGGACCCGCTCGCGTGCAGTTTCCTTAATAGCTTTTGCAACGCCTGCGCCAATAGGATCGGCCAAATAGTCACGCTGCCAAGCCCAGTTAGTAAATGCAAGAAGGGCAGACCTGATCCTGTTTGCGTAAACCTTTTTGCCCTCCCTGTTTTTCGCATCGACGGCTTCCTGCAAGTCCTTTCGGGAAAGGACTTCGATTGGTTTGTTTAAATGTTTCAATAATGCAGCTTCTAGCTGTCGCTTACGTTCTTCACCCGTCCGCAAGTTTGAAAGGTGTAAGTCCCAATAAGAATTGATCACTTGCTGAACGGACCGTTGACTGACGCGTGCCTCTTCGAGAGCCAACTGCTCGTCTTGGGCAATGATTACACGGTCAATTCCCCTCGTGGCCTCGGCCTCAATTTCCAAAGCCATTGCTCTTGCATCTGCGAGGGAAATAGTTGGCCATGAGCCAAACGTGTGCTTGCGTTTTACTCCCCCTTTTACCCGTTTTTCATACATCCAGCTAGATTTACCATTAGGCGTAAGTCTAAATCGCAACCCGTTTCGTTTAGTGTCAGAAACCTCCAAGCGCCCAGTCTCAGGTGCCTTCAGACTGCGCAAATATCGATCGTTTAGGTTGATTTTCATGGCAATACTCTTCTGGGGGACACTTGGGGGACAAAACTTGCGGGATTAAGCTGGAGCGTACCGGACGAATGTAGATGAAAGATTGCAGTGCAGCAATAATTTTTTCCAATAAACCCTTATTAAAAAAGATATAAAGTGGATGTCAGTGGACGAGGTTGGACTATGCTGTGTAGAGTGGAGGTTTTGCAGTGCCTCGGATTTGTAATCAGTAGGTCCGCGGTTCGAGTCCGTGTGGGGGCACCATTTTCCAATTTTTTAAAGTCCAGTGACATCCGATTGAAGCTTGTTTATAAGGGTTTCTAACGATTTGTTGTCCTATCCCGTCCAGTCGTGTGCGGCTGTATCCTGTCTAAAAAGGGGGTACTTTGGGGGTAGGGGTAGATTTAGGAAAATTGGATACCCCCAGCATGGCGCTTACAGATGTAAAGATAAAGAATCTAAAGCCTAGAGCGAAATCTTATAAAGTAAGCGACTTTGATGGTTTGTTTGTTGCTGTTCAGCCAAGCGGATCAAGGCTCTTTCGATTTAAGTATCGGTTGGATGGGAAAGAGGGGCTGCTTTCATTCGGTAAATATCCCGATGTTTCGTTGTTGCAAGCAAGGCAAAAGAGGGATGAAGCACGAAAGCTCGTTGCGGCTGGGATTAATCCAAGCTTGGCACGACAGGAAGGTAATGTGCTTCGACAGCAGGAAAACGCAAATACCTTTGAAAAGATTGCTGCGCTCTATTTGGCCAAGATCACGATAGAAGGCCGAGCGCCTGCAACTTTGAAAAAAGTATCGTCTTTTATCGCCATCGCGAACAAGGATTTCGGGCGCTTGCCAATCAATGATATTTCCTCGGCAATCGTTCTGAAGACCCTGAAAAAAAGTGAAGCCAAAGAACTCTACGAAACCGCGCATCGCATTCGATCCACTGTCGGTGCGGTGTTTCGCTATGCCATCGCGAACGGGTTGGCTGAAAACGATCCAACGTTTGCATTGCGCGATGCGCTTATTAGGCAAAAAACCAAATCACGCGCTGCAATAACAGACAAAGATGCACTTGGTGGATTGCTGCGAGCGATCTCAGGTTATAATGGGCAAAACACCACACGTTTGGGATTGGAATTACTGGCAATCGTCACAACGCGCCCCGGAGAATTACGCTTAGCTGAATGGGCAGAATTCGATTTTGAAGCGAATGTCTGGAAAATTCCAGCCGAGCGGATGAAGATGCGCATTGAACATGCCGTGCCGTTGCCAAGGCAGGCGATTAAATTGTTGCTGGAATTGAAAGAAGAGACAGGCCATGGGCGGCTGCTTTTCCCATCTACCCGTTCATTTCATCGCCCCATCAGTGAAAACACCTTGAACGCCGCGTTGCGCCGAATGGACTATACTGGCGATGAAATGACTTCGCATGGATTTAGGGCAACATTTTCGACTGTAGCCAATGAAAGCGGCCTTTGGCATCCTGATGCAATTGAGCGCGCACTGGCCCACGTAGAGCGAAATGAAGTGCGACGGGCCTATGCAAGGGGAGCCTTTTGGGAAGAGCGAGTACGAATGGCCGAATGGTGGGCTGAATTGTTGGGCGAATTGCGTGCGCGATAACAGTCTCGCCGTTACCTGCTTGCCTAGAAATGTCTTTAGGTCTGTTTCTCGAGTGCATGAGTTCTGGAAAAAACAGAGAGGTACACAAACTGTACTTCCGGCCCATTGCTGCCGTTCGCCCACCCTCGATAATGCCGCAATGCAGCCCGTTAGACCGGACTTTCGCTGCGCAAGCAGAATCGAGTGATCGGTGAATTCACAGACTGCGGACGAAGTAAGCTTTCGCTGCAAGCTGCATCGATGGTCACTTAAGTCTTTGACAAGTTTTTAGGTTGGTGGCCAAAATCGGCAATACGAACGAGCCTTTACCGCTTTTCTGGCTTTGCAAATGTTGCTGTTAAAGTGGATTGCACAAAGTCTGTGATCAGAACGCTCAACTTCATTTCCCATGGCCCTTCAGTGGGAAGTGTCAACGGTCCCGCCTGCCAAGTGCCTTCTGGCGTCAATTTCGCATCAATCTTGATTGGGCCAATACCTTCTAAAGTGTCTGAGAACGAAAGACTGGTTTCTTTGGGCAGTAGTGGCTCTGCGCCATCATCCGCGAAATAGATTGTTATGTTAATCGCACCGGGAGGCGCATCAGAAAGAGTGACATCTGCCATTAGCTTAGCGCCATGCAGATGCAGATAAATCGGGTCAGTAGCCTCTTCGGCACCGGGCGGCGGGGTCAGCCGGAAGCACATGGCAACGAGCAGGACGGCCATCCCGAGTGCTATTTCGGCGCCAATGCTGCGGCGCAATCTGGTTTGCCCAGCAAGAGGCGCTGCGGTCAGCGCCGGGGTCAGACGTGCCTTGTTCAGCAAGGCAAGCGCAAGCATGCAGGCCACCAGAACCAGTTTGAAAGCCAGCAGTTTGCCCCAGTTCGACCCGATCAGGGTCGCAACATCCACGCGGCGCATAATAATCAGGCCAAGGCCAGAGGCCACGAGCACGATTACAGTGGGAAGCGCCACGTTCGAGAATCTGTGCAAAGTCCGTAGGCTATTCGACCCCGAAATGCTGGCAATCAAAGGCGGCAATCCTCCGATCCAGAAGATCAACGCGGCGGCGTGCAGACCCATCAGCGGCTGACCGATCCAGCGATCCTGCCCCACGCTGGCATGGCCAGACACAGCAAGCGATATAGCCCCGAGGCCCAGTGCCAGCAGCGCCACGCCGCGACCCCTTATGGAGCTGCCCGCGATCAACGCCGCGACGGCACCCACCAAAAGTCCCCAGCCGCGCGGCGCAGACACAGCTGCGATCCAAGGGGCGGGTGACAACAGGGCAGGAAATCCGCGACCCAAAAGATCAAGCCCGTATGCTCCGAGCGCGACGCCCGCTAGCGGTAGTGCGGCCAGAGCGGACACACGCTCAATGCGGGCGGCAACCGGGGGCAATGGCGCGATCATCGCGGCGTAAAGTGCCGCACCAACTGCCAGAACCATGCTCAAAACCGCCAGATACCGCGCCGCAATGGTGGGAATGGCGGTTGCCGGAAGATCCGGTTCGGCCCCGCCCGTGACTTCGCCAACTGAAAACACCAGTGCCCCACCGACCGGATGTCCATCGGCTGAGGCGACCCGCCAGTTCAGCACATAGGTGCCGCGTCCGGCTTCGGGAGGTGCAGAAATAGAAAGCTCATCGGGCTTGGCTGATGCTTCAGCCGCGCTGCGCGTTCCGTCCGGCAGAAGCCATTCCATCGTCAACACCCCAACTGGTTCGCTGAAACGCAAGTTTACGGTCTCGGGCAAGGTGTCGAGCAGAGCGTCGGCTGCCGGGTTGCTGCCTTGGAACTCGGCATGAGCGAAAGCGGGTGACGCCAACGCCAGAACCGCAATCAAGGTGCATAGCAGCCTATTCAGAATGCCTGTCAGTCGTGTCATCGGTCTTCTCGCTCTCGGTTTGTCCTGGATTCTTCCGTTCGGGCTTATTCAGCTCCGATAGGTAGGTCCGCCCGATATCGGACGACCCCTTGTTATACAGCCGAGTTAGTGGCTGTCACCCGGCTCGGTGATTTCCACACCCGGAGCCGGACCGTCGAGTTCATGGGGATCCTGACCTTCGGCGGGGATTTCGATCCAGCGCTCGGCCCCGTTTGCACATTCCTGCACAACAGGGAAATAGACAGTCGATCCTACCGCAAATGTGTCGGTCAGTTTGCCGCGAAAGGAAAACTGGTCGAAATGAGCGTCTAGAAGCTCGCCAGTCCAGATCAATTCTTTCACACCTTCTGTCATGGGTGTGCCGTAATAGTCATAGCTGTTTTCATAAACTCCAGTGACAGTTTCAAGCGTCCAACCTGCTTTTGGAACAGGTTTGGCAGCAATCATACCTTCAGGGATTAACACCCGCACCTTCAGCGTCGCTTCTCCGGCGCAACCATGGCCGATGTTCACGACACCGATATAGGTCGAACCTTGTGCGGCATGTGGGGTGGCAAAACTTGCGTGTGCAAAGGCCGTCGATGTGCTGACTGAAAGTGCAGCAAAGGTGATCATAATGGTTTTCATAGTTTTTCTCCAACGGGCATAAATTAGTGGATCGACCGGAATGCCCACCCGGCACGATTCCGTAGCCATAAAGGCAGACGAACTTGGGGTAGGATGTGGGGACACAAGACTGGCGACAGGCGATCCGAAGCTAATACGGATGCGTGAGAACTGGCGTCAGGATGTGCCATGCCCGGAAACCGGACGTGCGTCATGCACCCGTCCTCAGTCGGTTACGGCAGGCATTACGTGCCCCGTGAAATTATCAGGTCAATACTGGTGGAGCGCGCGGCTGATGTGGCGCTTTGTCGATTAGACGTGTGCGACGGAGATCGACAAAATCTTGGCGAAAAACGGTAAACTCGGCCGGTCCGGAAAACGTATAAAGCCACGCCTGCACCATGACGAGCGACAGTGTGACCGCCATGCAGCTCGACGGCCCTTCTTTGGGATGATCTGCGGGCTGTTTATCCAACGCGCGACCATCATCCGTCAACCAGGCTTCCGTAGGGCCCTCGGGTGTGCAGAGCACAAGCATCATACCGTCATTACTGGCAACCCGCATAAGTCCCTGAGGGACAATGCCCGACAGGAACAGAGCCAGAAGAAGAACACATCGGAGCGCAACATCGTGGCCTGGCAAGCGCGATGCGCTACCGACCCAATCCACCGATTGGCGGCTAGATGTTGTGACTAAGTTCGACACGTCCCGTTTCCTCCACGGGACATTGATTACTGATGCAAGTGTGCCTTATCAAGGAGCTATAGTGACGCACGAACTGCAAATCTGGGCAATGACGCCCTACCAGTAGCCCTCTTTTTGGCAGGGAAAGAAAATAGATAGTCTTCCGCTGCCATACCCCCCGTTCAAAACCCAAGTGATCGTTGCAGGTTTTTTGATTTGTTCGTCATAGCGGCCATCCATGCATAACGCAGCATCCGTGTTTCTGGACTCCTTGCTGCCGTTCGCTGCGGTTGCACACAAAAATAACCGCCAAATCGGAAGGCGAGAGGCTGCAATGCGGACAAAGCGCCCCTTAGCTCTTGGTGAAGTAAGGGCCGCAAAAGCCAATTTCTGGACGCTGCTCTTTACAAGGTGACGTTCAGCTTTCGGGTTTCCAATCTGGCTGTGTCGCGAAGAAAACAACATCTTGCCCAAGCCGATCCCAATGAGGTTTGTCGCGTTCAAAAATGACGACCTCAATATAGAGTCCGCTCGCATCATCCATAGTGCCAAGAGACAATGTTAGATGATCCGGTATTCGCGTGTTCGTGCCATAGATTGGGCTACCACAGTTCGCGCAAAAGACCTTGGTAACTTGAGAGTCCTTGTCAGAAGAGTAGCTGAATTCACTCAGTTTTCCGCTCACAGCGACTACTTCGGAGGCGAACATTGCACCGACGGTGTGACCTGTCCCGCTCAATCGGCGGCACTCCTCGCAATGGCACTGGGCGACAACGATGGGCGACCCACTGGCAGTATACGTGATCTGGCCACAAAGGCATTTTCCTGTGTATGTTTTTGTCATTTGAGCACCCTTGCCGCGTCAACCTGTAAACGCAACTGCAAATCTTTGACCAAACCATTGCAGTCCCGTCCGCCGACTTCAAACGCACAGTTTGAGTTGTATTTGCAGTCATTTGTTCAAAGCGCAGCATCCGGTAAAGTGGGCTCACTGCCGCCATTCGCGGCGTTTGCACATCGAACAAACTGGATCGTCGCCGTGAGCGTCCGCTTTCTTTGAGTTGTCCAATCTGGTTTGCAGCCGCAGCGAAGGTCCGGTTTCCGCCCTTTAAGTCGAAATATACATGGTGCAGAAATTGGGCCAATTACCTCACTCATGAATGTCGCGAACGGCCCAGATGCTTTGTCAACGTCGGGTTGTCGATTTGGGGGGCATGGCGGATCGGAGGAACTGTCATGCAAACACCAAACTTACCTGTCATTCGCGCACATCGGCCCGCTTGGAACAAGGGGCGCATCGTCGGCCAAAAGCGACCACTGAAGCCTAAACATGTCTGGGCGATGCGACCTGTTGAAAGCCAATACGCTTGGTGTACAACTTCTGATAAAGATAGATACCGTTCGCGCGTGCTCTCTGCATGACGACGCACATAGCCAAAGAAAGCGGCCTTTGGCATCCTGATACAATCGAGCGCGCACTGGCCTACGTTGAGCGAAATGAAGTGCGACGGGCCTATGCAAGGGGAGCCTTTTGGGAAGAGCGAGTGCGAATGGCCGAATGGTGGGCTGGATTTCTTGACGATATCAGGGCAGCTTAATCCTCTAAACACTTGAGAGGGAAGTAATGTCGTCATTATCTGAGGACGATAAGTCCGCGATCATAAGTCAAATTATGCAGAGAAAATTTGGCAAACTCTTAGATTGGAAACGCCCTATTTTGCTTCATACATTTGGGCCAAATAATTTGGACAGTGTTGATAGTTTTGAGAAAAAATTGGATGAGACGCGAGCACTTGTCCTTAACGCTTTGGAGCAGTTTTCCGATCAAGACATCGAAAATATTGCTGTCGATTTTTCCGATCCATATACTATCAAGTCAAGTGAATGGTCGGCGCTACATAGTGGTGAAATTGGCCGACTTACAAAGCGTGTTCCTCGTGCGATAGCATATGGTTTTGGGCATCCGTCTTTCGCGGTTGATTTTGAATACTGGGGGAGGATGGGTAAACTCTCGCTTCACGAGTTCACGCTAGTATCAATCGGCGCTAATCCAAAATCAATTGATGATAGAAAAATAATTGACTTAAGGGATAGTCAAAAGAAAGGGATAAAACTCTTCAGCGCCTACGAATTTTTGCTTCAGCAATATGAAGTTTTGCGAAGGCATTATCACCACACTGGTTGGGGGTACGTTTCTGAACCTCTTGGCAAATTGAAGGAATTGACGGACGAAATAGAGTTGCCTGTTCATCCCGAATTCTATTCAATACTTGAGAAGCGCACGGCATCCAAAGAGCCACAAAGCTCCGGCCCTGCGCAGACGAAAATGACCAATCAAGAGCGAGACACGCTCCTTAAACTCATTGCAGCCATGGCGTGCGAGCAATATGGATATGACCCCAAAATTGAACGTAGCGATGTTCCTAGTAACATTCGAGATGACGTCGAACTTGTTGGGTTGACCATGGATGCTAAGACAGTCCGAAAGTGGTTAAAAGAAGCGTCAAATTTGGTTGATCCAGAATATTGGAATAAGGGGAAGTAACGGGATTCCTGCGGGAAAGTTAGGATTCCCCCACAAACGTTAATGCTTTTCTCAAGATGTACCTGACTGTTAATCAACTCAGGAACACATCAATGGACAAATACACCTTCCCCGAAACAGGCTTTGTGCGTTTGGCGCAAATCCTTTCACCAGCGGGACCAATCCCCGTTTCAAAGTCTACTTGGTGGCAGGGCGTTAAAGATGGACGCTTCCCGAAACCGCAAAAACTCGGCCCACGCACTACCGTTTGGAAAGCCGAAGACATTCGAGCGCTCTTTAAGGGGGTGGCGGATGAATAGGCGCGCCAACCCGATGGCCGTGAAGGCTGCTTTAACCTATGAAATTGGTGAGGCCGCCGCCGCGCTGGGCAAATCACCTGCGACGATCCGCAATTGGATCAAGGACGGTTTACCCGTCATGGCCTCGCGCAAACCTTACTTGATTTCGGGTGCTGCAATCCGCGATTATCTACGCGCCAAATATCAGGCAACCAAATCACCGCTGGCCCCGAATGAGTTATTTTGCCTTTCTTGCAGGGCAGGGCGTAAGCCTCTCGATATGTCAGTTGAGGCATTCGCAAACACACCTAAAACCACACGCCTGATGGGCATTTGCGCGTGTTGCGGCGCGTGCGCAAGCCGGATGATTTCCAACACTCAGACCCATGTGTTTTCCGAAACCTTCCAGATCAAGACAGGCGGGGGCAGCAATGCCTAATAGATACCGCCATGCCCCGCTTAAATGTACACTTAAACAGGAGCGCTAACCAATGCGTAAAAACAACGAAGAAAACGAGCGGATCAAACGCCGCTACCTGCAATATCTCAAGGCTGCTAAGCGCAAGGACGCCAGCACGGTTCTAAAGGCCGCTGAAGGTATTCTTAGGTTTGAGGCGAGCGTCGGTTACACCAGCTTCAAACGCTTTCGCATCGAGCAGGCGATCAAATTTCAGGACCGTCTGAGCGTCGAAGTGAGTAAGACAACGGGCAAGCCATTGTCAAAATCCACAATTCGCAGCATCCTTGCCGCCAACAAAGGGTTCATCTTTTGGCTAGCAGATCAAAGTGGATACAAAAGCCGTATTCGCCATTCCGACGCGGATTACTTCAATATGGATGCCAAGGGCGCGCGCGTCGCCAGTGCAACGCGCGAAACGCCGTATCCTTCTATGGAAATGGCACGTCATGCGTTTTCATACATGCCTGAAGCGACAGAGATCGAACGCCGCAACAAAGCGTTGTTCGCATTTTTTATGCTGACAGGCGCGCGGGATGGGGCGGTGGCGTCTTTGAAGCTCAAACATATCAACATGATCGACGGTTGCGTTTATCAGGATGCGCGCGAGGTAAAGACGAAAAACTCGAAAACCTTCACCAGCTACTTCCTGCCCGTCGATCCCGAATACTTGGCGTGTTTCGCAGGTTGGGTAACTCATCTGAGAACAACCGCGCTGTTTGGGCCTGATGACCCCTTGTTTTCACCTGCGAAGATCAAGCCAATAGATGGCTCGTTCCAAGTTGTTGGCCTCAATCGCGAGGTATACAAAAACGCCAACTCAATCCGCTCGGTAATCAAAGAGGCCTTCTTGCGCGCAGACCTCCCTCCCTTTACGCCCCACGCTTTCCGCAAAACGCTCGTGAAGTGGGCTGATACCACATACCCGTCGCGCGAAGCCTTCAAAGCATTTTCTCAGAACATCGGGCATTCCAGTGTCATCACCTCAATCAGCGCCTATTGCCCCGTCTCCATTGAGCGCCAAGCGGAGCTGATTAAGAAAAGGGATTGGCCGTAGTTGGGCATGAACAAGCACAGACACCTTCCAAAAGGCCTCGCAGAAAAAAGGTAATCACTACTGGGAACGGCTATTGCCGCGTCTCCATAGGTTGCTAAGAGGCGTTAATGCGGGGCGGGTAGGGATTGAACAAAGTATGATTTAGTGCATGACTTCGCCGATAAATAAAAAAATTTGGGCGGTGGGCATGGATATCGATGAGTTTATTGGACGTTGGCAAGAGTCTGGCGGGAGCGAAATGGCGACCGCTCAGACCTTTGCAATTGAATTGACTGAACTTTTGGGGGTAGACCGCCCATACGTATCTGACAAAGATGGCGACTTTCTAGACTATCGTTTTGAGCGGCCTGTCACTTTAACGCACACTGGCCGCACACGAAATGGCAGGATTGATCTTTACAAAAGAGGTCACTTCATTCTTGAGGCCAAGCAAGGGGTTTCCAAAAGCGCTCAAGACAAAAGCACCCTTGAGATGTTCCTTGAGAAAAATGCGCCTAAACAAGTAGGTCACGGAAAGCGCGGCACCGCTAAATTCGACGATACAATGCTCAAGGCGCGCAATCAAGCCGACAACTATGCGCGTGCCGTCGCCAAGGAGGATGGCTGGCCACCGTTTCTCATGATTGTTGATGTCGGCAATGTCATTGAACTGTACTCCGATTTTTCAAAACAAGGGCAGGGCTACAACCAGTTCCCCGATGGCAATCGCTACCGTATTTCCCTTGATGATTTGCGCCACGAAGAAACCCGCGCTCTTTTGCGCACCATTTGGACAGACCCTTTTAGTCTCGATCCATCCTTGCAGGCTGCTAAAGTCACACGTGAGATTGCTCACCATCTTGCTGAGCTTGGCAAAAGCTTCGAAGGGCAGGGGCATGACAGCGAAACCGTTGCGCGTTTTCTAATGCGCTGTCTATTTTCCATGTTTGCCGAAGACGTTGATCTTATCCCGCACAATAGTTTTACCGATCTCCTCAAGAAGCTGCGCGGCCATCCCCAAGACGCTGAACACGCTTTGGCGGGGCTCTGGGAGGCTATGGACAAGGGCGAATTCGCCCATGCTTTCATGACCAAGGTCAAAAAATTCAATGGGGGCCTGTTCAAAGACTCCTCCGCTTTGCCGCTCGACAATCTGCAACTTGGCCTGTTGATCGAAGCCGCCGAGGCCGATTGGAAAAAAGTTGAGCCTGCCATCTTCGGAACCTTGCTTGAACGCGCTTTAGACGCCAAGCAACGCCACAAATTGGGTGCGCATTATACCCCGCGCGCCTATGTGGAACGTCTTGTTACGCCCACAATCATGGAGCCGCTGCGCGAGGATTGGCGCAACGTACAGATCGCTGTGCAACGCCTGACACAAGACGATAAAACCGAAGAGGCACTGAAAACTGTGCGCGATTTCCACAGTTCTTTGTGCGAAATCCGCGTGCTTGACCCCGCCTGTGGCTCTGGCAACTTCCTCTATGTTGCATTGGAAATGATGAAACGGCTAGAGGGTGAAGTCACCGCGCTTTTAGCCGAATTAGGCGAAGTTCAATCAAGCTTTATCACCGTGGACCCGCATCAATTCCTCGGGATCGAGCTGAACCCTTGGGCCGCGAATGTGGCCGAATTGGTGCTTTGGATCGGCTATCTGCAATGGCATTACCGCACCCACGGCACGGCGGCCCCCTCCGAGCCTGTTCTGCGCGACTTCAAGAACATCAAAAACGCCGATGCCGTGCTGGAATGGTCGGATCGCACGCCGCGTCTGAACGAGGATGGGACGCCTGTGACCCGTTGGGACGGGGTGACAACCATCCGTCACAACGTGACAGGGGAAGAGGTGCCAGACCCCGCCGCGCGTGTGCAGGTCTATGACTATGCCAAGCCCAAAGCAACGAAATGGCCCGAGGCCGAATTTATTGTTGGCAATCCGCCGTTTATTGGTGCTTCGCGATTGCGCGATGCTTTGGGCGATGGATATGTAGAAGCTCTGTGGAGCGCCTATCCCAAGATGCCGCAAAGTGCCGATTTGGTGATGTTCTGGTGGGACAAGGCCGCTTTGGCTGCGCGGGGCTGGAACGCCAAGACGGGCAAAGGCACCCGTCGTTTTGGCTTGATCACCACGAATTCCCTACGACAGACGTTTAACCGTCGCGTGCTGGAACCGCATTTGAACGACCCGAAGAAGCCGCTTTCCTTGCTCTTTGCTATTCCAGATCATCCCTGGGTGGATACTCTGTACGGAGCAGCTGTGCGCATCGCTATGACCGTGGGTGCTGTGGGCAATCGCGCGGGGCGGTTGCTGACAGTGGCGACTGAAGAAAAGAAAGAATGCAACGAAAGCGAGGGCAAGCCCGTCACCTTTGATCACCAGATTGGAAAGGTTTTTGGCAACTTACAGATTGGGGCCGATGTTGCGGGGGCTAGGCCTTTGCTCGCAAATTCCGACTTGTCGTCTCGTGGTGTAATGCTGTTCGGTTCTGGTTTTATCGTCTCGCCAGAAAAGGCTGCAAATCTGGGGCTAGGTACGATTGTTGGGACAGAAAAACATATCAGGCAGTATCGCAACGGTCGCGACTTAATGGCTAGTCCACGAAATGCAATGGTTATTGACCTATTTGGCTTGTCAGAAAATGAAGTCCGAGAGAGTTACCCCCCTATTTATCAACACATCCTTGATGCAGTGAAACCAGAGCGCGACGCCAACAGAGACAAATCTATCAAAAAGAACTGGTGGATTTTTGGACGTCCGAGGAGCGAAATACGGCCAGCTTTGGAAGACTTGCCTCGTTATTCCGCAACGGTTGAAACGTCAAAGCATCGAGTGTTTCAGTTTTTGAGTAAAGATACCTTAGCAGACAACAAACTCATAGTTCTGGCAATTGATGCAGCGGAAAGGCTAGCGGTACTCTCTTCCCGCTTCCATGTTTGTTGGTCGCTTGCGGCTGGAAGTTGGTTGGGAGTCGGCAACGACCCAGTTTACGCAAAAACTAAGTGCTTCGACCCGTTCCCCTTCCCAGAGCTCACAGACCCGCAAAAAGTCCACCTCCGCCAGCTTGGCGAAGAACTCGACGCGCATCGCAAGCGTCAGCAGGCGGCGCATCCGAAGTTGACGCTGACCAATATGTACAACGTGCTGGAAAAGCTTCTCGCGGGGGACGTGATCGAGGGCAAGAACAAAGAGATTTACGACCAGGGTCTCATCGGCATTCTGCGCGATCTGCATGATCAAATTGATACCGCCGTCGCCGAGGCCTATGGCTGGCCCGCCGATCTGCTCGACGAAGAAATCTTGATGCGACTGGTCGCCCTCAACAAAGAGCGGGCAGAGGAAGAGGCCAAGGGTCAAATTCGGTGGCTGCGTCCCGAGTACCAAAACCCAAGCGGGCAGGTGGCCGCTAAAGGCAAGACCTCGGCAATGGACCTTGGCCCTACGGTCAAAATCGAGAAATCCCCATGGCCCAAAACTATGCCCGAACAAATCGCCGCCGTGCGCGCCGCTTTGGAAGAGGCAGGAGAGGCCAGCCCCGAAGAGATCGCCCGCAAATTCCTGCGCGCCCGCACCACAGCCGTACAGCCGCTCTTGGAAAGCCTCGCCGCTTTGGGGCAGGCAGAACTAACAGATGACGGGCGATATGCAGCCTAGATTGGACCGAATGAATGCGCAGATTTAAAATAGACCAAGACAGCTTGCCCGATTTGGCGGGTATGATGTTGACCACAATTGAAGCCCTGCACGCGCTGGGCGGGTCGGCATCGATCCAAGAGCTTGATGAAGAAGCCATTGCGCTTGAAGGTGTCACAGAGATTGAGCAGGGCTACATGATGGCCAATATGAGTGGCCCGCGCGTGAACTATTACTTATCGTGGGCGCGTACCTATTTGAAACGCGGCAATGCGCTTGAAAATTCCGCACGTGGCGTTTGGGCATTAACCGAAATAGGCGCAAAGATATCAACCCTTGAAGCTACGCGCGCGATTTACGACCAAGTGACACAAGAGGAGCGTGATCGTTCAAAAGCCAAGCGCAAGGCGGCCAAATCCCAAGGGCTCGATGTGGTTCAAGTTGTGGCGGACGAACCCGAAGGCGAAGAAGACTGGAAAGCCACGCTCTTGGATGTGCTTAAGGCCATGCAGCCTGATGCTTTTGAGCGGTTGGCCCAAAGGCTCTTGCGAGAAGCAGGGTTTGTAAAAGTCGAGGTGCGTGGAAAATCAGGTGATGGCGGGATCGATGGCGTTGGGGTGCTAAGGGTAAACTTGGTGTCATTCCAAGTCTATTTCCAGTGCAAGCGCTATAAAGGCAGTGTGGGCTCAAAAGAGATCAGGGATTTTCGCGGCGCATTAGAGGGCCGTGCGGACAAAGGCCTGTTTATCACGACGGGCCATTTCACGAGCCAAGCCTCAGAAGAGGCGACACGCGACGGGGCTAAAGCTATCGACTTGATAGACGGCGAGCGCTTATGCGACTTGTTGAAAGCCAATAAGCTTGGAGTGCAAACTGAAATGGTCGAACAAGTGAATATAGACCCGAATTGGTTCGACGGCATCTAGCGCAAAAAGCGAGGTAAGAAGAAGTTTCTAGGGTACTTTTGGGGGTGTTTATGTAAATCATATTTATTTTATCATTTATATTCAGTGCGTTAGTTCTTTAGTTCGAGTTCGTGTGGGGCACCATTTATTCCAGCTTAAGTGATTGTTACAAAAGGATAATGTATCTGGTTGTAACCTATTCACATACACGCTTACCTACACAAACGGGTTTAAGCTATGCGGAATATGACTGTGAAATATGTTACTCAGGATAAGAAATCAGGAAACTATGTCTACCGTCGAAGGGTCCCAAAAGCCCTTGTAGGTTTGATTAAGAAGAATGAATTTCTAAAGGTCATAGGGAAAACCTCAGGGGAGGCCATGACCAACTATGGTATGGTGCATCAACGCTTTGAGCATTTGTTGAGCTTGTCGCGGAATGGCGTGACTAAACTTTCTCCAATGGAACAATCAAAACCGATGGTCGCCCTTCTTTCGGAGTGGGGGATGGACCCATATGGCGCTGGGAGAGACGAAAACGAGAGAACAGCAAGGGATGCTGCTGTTTCAGAGTTGGTGGATAAGTATCAAGACCCCCATACAGGTGAATATATAGGTGTCCCTGCAGGTGACGCGATTCTGGCAAGGGCGTTATTAGGCGGGGTCGAGGAGGAAGCTCGCACAGTGACCGTGACTGATGCGTTCAAGGCTTACCTCGCCGAAAAAGGCAAAAGCGACCCTGAGCAACTCAAGAAGCAGACCCAGAGACTTTACAGGGGCGAACAGCGTTTAATAAGCATTTTAGGGGCGGACAGGCCGCTCTCTGAGGTTACTCGAAGCCATGCGAGGACGTGGCGGGACAGTAGGGAAGCCTCAGGTGTTGCTCCTGCCACGATTAGGCGCGAGCGCAATGATATTAGTGCGGTTTTTAGTTGGGCCATAAGCGAGCTAACAATTGATGGGGGAAGTAACCCATTTAGTGGAATGAAGATCACGGATGAAACTGATGGGCGTCAGACCAAACGGCTCCCGCTCCCCCGAGACGTTATCAATGGGGTCTATGCGGACCTGAAGGAAACACCTGAACTCTATCGGATGTGGACTCTACTCGACCACACGGGGGCACGTCCAAGCGAGATAAGGATGCTGTTGCGGTCTGAATTTGTGGTGAACGCCCCGATCCCGCACATCCTTATTTCTCGAAGAGAAGGCAGAACACTCAAGAGCAGCTGGTCTGAAAGGGCCATCCCGCTCGTTGGGGACGCCTTGGAGGTCGCCAAATCTATTGTTGCGGAGGGCGCAGGGGAGACGGTTGCGTTTCCAAGATATGCGAGTGTAAAACGCACTGCAATACTGGGCCACAGAAACAACTTCGACATATCGCAGTTGTCGCGGAGTAAAATTCCGCCAGTTTGTGTCCTTCGTTTATTCGGAGGGCGGGAGATGTATTCTGTGGATATTTATAGTCGTGTGCGCCGTGCTTGTTTGAAGAACGGCATGTCTGCTCGTGAAGCGGCGCGTTATTTCAACAAGGACCGTAAGACGATAGCGAAGATGCTACGTCATGAACTCCCTCCTGGTTATCGTCGTTCAGAAGCGCCCCGTCGCCCCACGCTTGATGATTATGTAGGTATCATCGACGAGATATTGCGCACCGACAAAGCCCTGATCAAAAAGCAGCGTCACACAGCAAAGCGCATCTATGAACGCCTGAGAGCCGAGCATGGATATACTGGCAGCTTGACGACTGTGACGTATTACGTACGCGAGCAAAAGCGGCGCACGAAAGAGGTGTTTGTGCCGTTGTCGCATCGGCCCGGCCACGCGCAGGTTGATTTTGGTGAGACCCTTGGCGTGATTGGCGGCGTAGAATGTAAGATCCACTTCTTCGTGATGAGCCTACCGCATTCGGACGCAGTGTTTGTGAAGGGATACCCTGCGGAGACGACAGAAGCGTTTTGCGACGGCCACGTGTCTGCCTTCGCCTTTTTGGGGGAATCCCCCAATCCATTCTCTACGACAATACCAAGATCGCTGTAGCCCGTATACTTGGAGACAAAACTCGCATCCGCACACGTCGGTTCACTGAGCTGCAATCCCATTACCTGTTTGATGACAAGTTTGGTCGGCCAGCGCGAGGGAACGACAAAGGTAATGTCGAAGGCATGGTCGGATATACACGTCGCAACTTCATGGTGCCGGCCCCACGCTATGACAGCTTTGATGATTTGAACGCCCATCTGGAAGCGAAGTGTTTAGCACGTCAGGGCGACAAATTGCGTGGCCACAGCCAAACTATTGGCCAGCGTTTGATGTCCGATCTTGATGCCCTGATGGGGTTGCCTGTCGCAGAGTATGAGGCCTGCGACCATGTCAGTACGCGGGCCACATCAATCTCAATGGTGCGCTACCGTAGCAATGATTACTCTGTGCCCGTGGCCTTTGCCCATCACGACGTCCACGTGCGTGGCTTTGTGCATGCGGTCATTATTGGCTGCGGCAATGAGGTGATAGCACGGCATCAGCGGTCTTACGCCAAAGCGGACATGATCTTTGACCCGCTCCACTTCCTGCCTTTGATTGAGCAAAAGGTGGGGGCTTTGGATCAAGCCGCCCCTTTGCAGGGCTGGGATCTACCGGATGTCTTCGCCACCTTGCACCGACTGCTCGAAGCCAGAATGGGTAAGCCGGGCAAGCGGGAATATGTTCAAGTCCTGCGCCTTTTGGAAACCTTTGAGATGGATATTGTGCAGGGTGCGATCCAGCATGCCATTGATCTGGGCGCAATTGGCTATGACGCTGTAAAACACCTTGTGTTGTGCCGAGTTGAGAAGCGACCACCGCGCTTGGATTTGGACTTCTATCCTTATCTGCCAAAGGCAAACGTTGGAACAACACGTCCGGCCAGCTACATGAGCCTGATGGGAGGGACCGCAGCATGACCCAAGCCCCCCAAATCCTTCTGCAACATCACCTCAAGAAGTTACGCTTGCCAACGTTCCAAGGGGAGTACGCAAAACAAGCCCAGATATGTGCTGCCGAGAATAAGGACCACATTCAATACTTGGCGCGTCTGTGCGAGATGGAATTGATAGATCGGGAGCGCCGGATGATCGAACGGCGGATCAAAGCGGCGAAGTTCCCAAGCACCAAGAGCCTGGATAGCTTTGACTTCAAAATCATACCCAGCCTTAACAAACCTCTAACAATGGATTTGGCACGATGTGATTACATTGATCGCAGAGAAAACATCATCGCCCTTGGGCCATCAGGAACGGGCAAGACCCACATCGCTTTAGGGCTTGGATTGGCCGCGTGCCAAAGAGGGTTGAAAGTACGCTTCACGACGGCGGCAGCCCTGGTCCATGATCTGATTGAAGCGCAGGATGAGCGGAGATTGCAGCGGCTTCAAAAGCACCTGACGAGCCAGAACCTGTTGATCATTGATGAGTTGGGATTTGTGCCCCTCAGCAAATCTGGTGCGGAACTCCTCTTCGAGGTGATATCCCAGTGCTACGAACGCGGCTCAATTATAATCACCTCGAACCTGCCTTTCGATGAGTGGACCGAAGTCTTTGGTTCCGAACGGCTCACAGGCGCGCTGCTGGATCGTTTGACCCATCACGTCCACATCCTTGAGATGAATGGCGAGAGTTACCGGCTCAAACATAGCCGTAAGAGCCGCCAATAACCAAAACACATCAAGATCAGGACAATGTCGGCCCAAGGGCCGACATGCGCTTTGGCACGCGTTAGCTATTTGGGGGCACGCGCACCAAAGCGCACGACAAACGAGAACTCAGTGGACCAGTTTTACGCCGCGATCTGGACCCTTTTTGCTCTGCGATTGACATGCGAGCAGAGGCGGAATGGATCGGCTATCTACTGTTCTTGGCAAGAAAATTAAAACGCACTCGACGGACCCTAAACATACCACCTATTCTCTTCGTCATAATATGAAAGACCGAATGAGGGCGGCTGAAGTCTTCCCAGAGACCGCCAAGGCCATCGAAGGACACGCACTTAGCTCAGGGCAAGATAGCTCGTATGGTGAAGGAATTTCACTGGCTCAGAAACATGAGGCAATGATAAAGGCGATGCGCAACAAATAGGCCGTCCTGCGCCACTCATTTGCCTTGAGGGGTGCTTGCAGGTTAAATACCAGAAGGCCGCCCTGAAGGACTTCTCTGGGCCTCTCAGGGGGTGGTGTGCAACCATGATATCACGCCCAGCGCCAACGCGACTAACCCACCTTTTGAGGAACTGAGAGCGCCCTTCGAAATCTCACTTTATAACTGTAAATAATTAGGTTGCACCCTTAGAGGAAGATTCCTGTAGTTACCTTCAGGTATAGCCTCGCAGGGTTTTCATATAGCTCCATCGGAGAGCCAACCTGTTCGACGTTTCCGCCATTGAGCACGACAATCCGATCCGCAAGCGTCATCGCTTCGACTTGGGCAAAGACCCAGACAGCCATAGCCCGACACTGCGCAACTACCACAAAGCACTCTGGAGCAAGAAACTGCCTACTGGTGGTGCATTCTCTCTTTCAGACGAGCATCCTAGAACCTACCTGCATCACATATCAGAACGAGGAGAATTTTTCCTGTCCAGCGATGCGCTCACGAACACTTATAGGCATCACCGAGCCATGGCTCCAATCATCAACGAAATACCAGAAGGCGAACTGGATCAGTTCTTTTACTGTGGTAGTATTGTCGGTGCCTACATCATCTTTCCAGCTCGAATGGTTGATGGGAAACAAAATATCAATCAAGCGCGTGGTACTAATAGCAAGATAAAGGACCGTTTCGATCTAACTCTCGAGTGCATCAAACGCCACTACCAAAACGAAGGCAGCCCGCTCAGTTCAGTATTAGCAAGAAATGCCGAATTCTTTGAACTATTCGGAAGCTTTGGAGGATACATCGATTTTTTTCACCTTCAGGATATGATTTTAAAAAATAGGACAGCAATCGAATTCTTCCTGCCTTTTCGCGAATTCGCTTCTTCTCCATTGCCATCGAACAATGACGAGTATCGATCCTACATGCACAAGCAAGTTACCTTCATTGGCGCAAGGAACCGGCGTATCGCCAGACAAGTTCTTTAGGGGCAGGATGGCTGCCTGTTAAGAACTAACTTGATTTGTGGCGTTAGTGTGTAGGGCCTTAGCTATCTAGTTGTGCACCAATGCTATCGGGTGGCTTTCTTCGTGATCTGAGCTGGGTAGCGCAAAATGAAACGTCGAGTCGCGAGCGCAATCCTGTCAACCGACCTAAATGTGCGGCCGAGATCGACGGTTCGGTGGATTCCGGAAGCTTTCGCATACTGCCCTCCGAATTCGCGGCCGAAATTCCGCATCATGTGAATATAAGAGCCCGCGAACCGATAAATCGATTGCCAATCGTCCCCGACTGCGAAAATCTTAGCGTCCGCATGCTGGGACTTCAGGGCGCGTACAATTATGTCCTCGAAATCGATGCGGTCGCCTACGCATTGTGAGCTGGTCGACGATCAATGATCAGTATTTTTCCATTTGATCGGGGTGAGGTAAACGATGCTATCTTCAACACTGACCATCACTTCGCCATCCTGAATATTAACCTGCAGCTTCATCGAGCGGCTTGCCAGTTTCTCCAGATCACTGGTTTCCTTCTCTGAAAAATTGATAACTTGAAGGTTATCAAACCGCGTGGTGCTGTTTTTGATCTTCTCCCACCACATCTCAGCCGTGCGGCCGCCGTAACAATAGACAATCACCTCGTTGGCTTTGCCACAGGATTGACGCACAACCTTTTCGCTCGGCAGGCCTAAGGCCACCCATAACTCCAATTCGTCACTCAAGCTTTTTTGCCAAATGTCTGGCTCGTCATCCGTTGAAAGGCCTTTTGTCAACTCCAATTGCTCATGGGCATTCAGCGCAAAAGCGAGAATACGCACCATTAACCGTTCATCCGTCTCTGAAGGATGTTTGGCAACGGTCAGTTTATGGGTCTCATAATAGTGACGATCCATATCGGAAACGGAAAGTTCAACTTTATAAATGGTGGCTTTTTGCGCCATGATTTTTCCCTGGATAGCGAAGATAGGGATGCCTAATGCGTCTGGTGACTTTGTGAAAGCAGATAAAAAGGCGCGAGAATAAATGGGGGGCGAATAAATACTGCCAAGTTGTTTAACTTATGAGGTAGGATCGTTGGTCCGGATGAGGATACTCCCCTCATTGCCGAGCCTGAAACCGGACCTTCATGGCATTCGCATTGACGAGCAATGGCGAGCAGCAACGAGCCCATACCGACCAACGGGCAACATGCTACACTGTTGGAATGAGGACTGCCAGAACATATAAATTTCGCCAAGTGACGATAGATGATCTCGACCTGCTAAAGGAGTGGCAAGCGCGTTCGCATGTTCGCGAATGGTGGGACGCGGATGAGCCATACGATCAAGAAGAAATAAGCGATCCTCGTGTATCTCGTTGGATCATCTCTATGGATGAACGTCCCTTTGCCTTCATGCAGGACTATACGGTGCACGGCTGGGAAGATCATCATTTTGCCAAACTTCCCAAGGGAGCGCGAGGAATTGACCAATACATCGGTGACCCAGAAATGATTGGTGTTGGACATGGATCAGCGTTTATTGGCGCAAGAATGCAGGCACTCTTTGATGAGGGTGCATCCGTCATCGCGACCGATCCTCATCCTGACAATAAGAGGGCGATTTCTGTCTATGCGAAACTGGGTTTCGAACCGTCTGGGCCACCAAAGGAAACTCAGTGGGGCTTGATCTTACCAATGCTGGCGAGGCAGTGTTCCGATGCGCCAATGGTTGCGAACACACTCGCAGAATGGAAAGACACTAGATGACCGCCTCGTCTTGTGTGGATATTTATGGACCCCGCCTTTCTGCAACGCCTTAGTTTGCGCTGGATCGGTTTTACGGTTGCTGAAGTATATCCGCGTTTCAGTTGCATATGGTTTCTCCATTTTGAGTCAGTCAATGCCCCCGAAAACGGACTTGTTTCAAATCTTCACCCTATGTTTTATAAGCGCAATTCGCCATTGCCGATTGCCGCGCGACCTCACCTAGTTGAACAACCATGACCAGATACCCCGCGCATGGGCCTATCCACGCGACAGGCAATGCCCGCTTTGCAACCGCTCAAGCCTAGCAAAGCCAACGGTCTCGGCGATTGCCCCCATTCGTATCTGTGCCATCAACACTAGTTTCCTAATGGCGCGGGCATGTCGGACGACTTTTACACCACTTTTAAACAACCGACGCCCTTCCATAACCGCTATTGCCATTGTACTGGCGCCATCTGCACGGCCATGCTTTATCATAGACCCGACACAATAATAAGGTAGACGACACCAATGGCAGAACGTTATGAACGCCACCGCCAAGCTTGGACGCATGAAGAAATTCAAAAACTGCATCTGCTGGCAACAAAAGGGATGAGTTTGAAGGTCATTGCCAAAGCTCTCATGCGCTCTGAGGAATCGACCAAGAATAGAGCAAAGCAAGACAAGCTGAAGATTCAAAAAGTGCGCTGAGTTCTTGCTCACGGGTCATCATAAGAACTGGACATGATAGCTTCCTTCTGACTGATGTTTTACGCTGACGTCAGAGATTTTAGCGCGAACGTTTCCTTTCAGATACTAGAGGAGGTACTTGGCGACGAGTGTTTCGTCTGGCTGAGAATGTCCGCTTCGCCAGAATCGAGGCCAAGTTTCTCAATTGCAGCGCAGGCCTAGTTCCTACCCTTT
This sequence comes from Falsihalocynthiibacter arcticus, assembly GCF_000812665.2. Taxonomy (GTDB): domain Bacteria; phylum Pseudomonadota; class Alphaproteobacteria; order Rhodobacterales; family Rhodobacteraceae; genus Falsihalocynthiibacter; species Falsihalocynthiibacter arcticus. Next base: position 4,180,994 of record NZ_CP014327.1, on the reverse strand, counting down.
TGCCTACGACACGAACGGCGCTGCGTTGCAGCTTGCGCTGACCTTCGTCGAACGCGCAGCAATATAGTCGGTCGGATGTCTGCTACCGGATATTGATTTTAGTAGCCACTCAATGCGATGCGGTCCGTTGAAGCTGCCATACCCTGGGGCGTGCAGCATTCCTGCACCGCGCAAGCCGAGACACAGACGCTATTGCATCGGTTTGTTGTGACTGTTGAGGGTGACGTTCCATTTATGGTGTGGCCATGAAGTCAAGCGATCTAATACAACAGCCTGGGCACGTTTTGTTGAAATAACTAAACGTATCTCCCTGACAAAATATTGTTTTTGGAAGAGGAAACCTATCTCTTTCCCCCACGATTTATACGAACAAGTTAACTTTATCGACTTTGGGAACGTCAATAATACCATGGACTGAAATGCGGATTTCCAGAATGACGACAAGTGCCAAAAGCGAATGCTGCATTTAGGCGTTGTTGAGTTTGCCGCCACATTCGATCATCGCAGTAACCATTTTGGCGAACTTTTGCGCAACGACCTCTGACCGTTCATCAGACGTCAGCCCAGCAATTGGTAATTCGACGGTTGCAAATTCGCGGCCCTCTGAGAATACGGTTCGGGTAGGTTTTTAGATTATGCCTCCGGCGTCGCGCCAAGCGACGTCAACTATGCAAGCGCAAGTTCTGCTCCGCCAGGGTGCCCAGAATGCTCCCCAAAACAATAGACGGCAACTTAAACCGATTTGCCATTGTCTCTCCGCTTTCTTTAGCGGCGTCTTTTGCAGCTAACGGCAGGTTTGAGCCCCAATAGGTCATCAGGATTGCTTTGCTCGGGAGGATTCTTGCATAATCTTGTCCAACATCAGGTTTCACCACAGGATATTCCATGAATTTTTTGTCAAAAACGGCCTTTTTTTACTGTGTGCACTTAGCTCAGTTCCAATCGCCGCATATGCCAAGGACAAACCGAAACTTATTCTCCAAATTACCGTCGATCAGTTGCGAGGCGATATGCCCATCCGTTTTTTGGATCAGCTCGGAGCAGGTGGATTCAGGCACCTGCTTGAAGAAGGCATTCACTATAACAACGCCCACCATACCCTTGCCAACACCGAAACGATTGTAGGCCATACGACGCAGGCAGCCGGTGCTAACCCCGCAGCGCACGGCATGGTCGGCAACCTATGGTATGACCGCGAAGCCGGACGCACTGTCTACAACATTGAAGACTCGGACTATTCGATCTTCACAAGTGGTGCGGATGTCGACGATGCGACTGAAATCGACCCCCCGCAGCGTGCGGCGACCAGTGATGGCCGTTCACCACGTACGATTCTGACATCGACATTTGGCGACGAACTAGCCGTTAATACGGCCGGACGCGCAAAAGTATTTGGCGTCTCGATCAAGAATCGTGGCGCCGTTGCGATGGCCGGACACGCGGGCAAGACATTCTGGTTTTCAAAAGCAGTCGGAGAGTTCGTAACAAGCAATTACTACTATGATACCTATCCCAGCTGGGTTGATGCGTGGAACAACAAAGGTCTGCCGCAAAGCTACAGTGATCTGCTGTGGGAACTCTTGAACCCAATCGACAGCTATATTTTTGAGGGCCGCGACGATCAGGCGTGGGAGCCGGATTTTGCAGGGTTTGGGCGCACCTTTCCGCGTCTATTGGGTTCGACCGAAGACAAATACTTTACGACCCTGCTGACGCTTAGTCCTTTTGGTTATCACATGCCTGCCGATTTTGCGAAGCCTCTTATCGACGCAGAAGGTTTGGGTGATGACGATGTGACGGACTTTCTGGGTGTCAGTTTATCCGTGACCGATTATGTAGGGCATTTCTTTGGCCCCTCGAGCCTTGAGGCCGAAGACAACCTGCTCCAGCTTGATCTGACGCTGGCCAATCTTTTTGCCTCTCTCGGGATGCCGGGAAGCTACGTCTCTCCCGATGAATGGGACACGGCCCCTGCTGCTGAGCAGATCAAAGAGCGTTTCGGCATAGAAGGCCCACTGTTCGAAAGTTGTGACCATCCGTATTTGACCTTGGCTGCGGATGTTCGTGACAACCCAGATATCGACAGGGTGGCACTCGAGACCGCGATTGCCGATAATTTGGTTCCTCAGACGACCGCTTTGCCCTGTGGTTTCAAAGGGTCGACGCAACACTTTAATCTTTTTGGAAAGATGGAGTGTTTATCATGAAGTATCGCACACGGACGTTTTATATGGACAAACAGAAGTCCGAGATGTGGGCTCGGTGGCAACGCGGAGATTCAATGAGCTCTATTGGCCGTCACTTCAATCGTGCGTCTTCGTCGATTTTCCCTCATTTTGCGCGAACCGGTGGGATCCGCCCCGCTGATCGCACGCGGTCGCGGCATGCTTTGAGCCTCAATGAACGGGAAGAGATTTCCCGTGGGCTTGTCACAAAACGGTCATTTCGTTCAATCGCACAAAACCTGAATCGGTCCCCTTCAACGATCAGCCGAGAGGTTCGCAGGAACGGCGGGCGCCAAGCTTATCGCGCAGCACGCTCGGACCAACGCGCCTGGGACTGCGCAACGCGACCCAAGTTGTGTAAGCTCTCGTTCAACGATCCTTTGTGCCAGCTGATAGCGCGAAAGCTGTGTCGGAAATGGTCACCACAGCAAATCACTGGGTGGCTCAAACACAGATATCCTGATGAAGAGCAAAATCGCGTGTCACACGAAACGATATATCGCAGCCTCTATGTCCAAACCCGAGGGGTTTTGAAGAAGGAATTGCAGGAATGCCTGCGCAGCCCACGTGCGACCCGACGCTCAAGGCACGCCACTCAAAAGAGCCTTGAATTGCGCAAAATCAAGAATGCTGTTTCGATAAGCGAACGCCCTCCTGAGGTCGAAGATCGTGCCGTTCCGGGCCATTGGGAGGGCGATTTGATCGCAGGATCCAACAACAGCTACATCGCCACCTTGGTTGAGCGTCATTCCCGTTTCGTGATGCTGGCCAAAGTCGCGAACAAAGACACCCAGAGCGTGACAACAGCCCTGATCAAACAAGCACGAAAACTAACCAAGGAGCTCTATAAATCCCTGACTTGGGATCGCGGGTCAGAAATGGCGGGGCATCGAAAATTTACCATAGCCACGAATATCGATGTCTATTTTTGCGATCCTCAGTCTCCGTGGCAACGCGGGAGCAATGAAAATACCAACCGCATTCTGCGTCAGTACTTCCCCAAAGGCACTGATATATCCGGATTTAGCCAAGCCAAACTCAGCGCTGTCGCACGCCAGCTTAACGAGCGACCGAGAAAGACCTTGCAATATCAAACGCCAGCAGAGAAATTTGAGGCATGTGTTGCGTCGACCCGTTGAAACCGCAGTCAAATCCCGCCATCCAAACGACATCTGGGCGTGTGAACATTCACGGCGCTCTGAACCTGGAAACCTTTGACGCGCCCTTCGTTGAACCAACCACCGTCGATGGGGTCAGCTCCGTTCAGCTTCTCGCCAAAATTGAGGCCAGAAACCCTGACAAACGTATCAGTCACGTCATTTGGGACAATGCCCCATACCACAAAGGCCCCAATGTCAGAGCGTTCCTGTCGCGCAAAAACTGTCGCATTCACCTGATCCAACTGCCGCCCTATTGCCCTCATCTCAATCCCATTGAGAGGCTCTGGGCCGTCATGCACAGCCACGTCACCCATAATCGGCACTATCCAACGCAAAAACACTTCGCCAACCCAATCTTGAACTTTATGCGAGAGGTCGTCCCAAAAAAGTGGCGCAACTTTCGAGATCAAGTAACTGATAACTTCCGCATCATCTCACATCGCAACGTTCGGGTTGTGCTGTAGCCGCTGTATAAATATCAAAATTACCCGCGAAGGTGGTCCGGATGGCACCCGTCCGACCAACGAAGAAAAAGCACAGTTGATTGCAGGTGTAAGCAGCTTGCTACAGGACGTGCTGAACAAAGATCCAAAGACGACCTTTGTCGTGATTGACGAGGTTGCGCTTGAAGATTGGGGGATCGGCGAGCTGCCGGTCATGCAATACAGGACAAAGTCATGAAAACTCGGCTAACCGGATTTTTCGATCTGCAGCTGCCAGTGCTCCAAGCCCCCACGGCCTTTGTCGCTAGTAGAGCAATGGCCGGTGCCGTCTCGCGCGCTGGCGGACTTGGGCTAATTGGCGGTGGCTACGGCGACCCAGTGTGGATCGAGGCCCAGTTAGCGTTAGCCGGAGATTTACCTGTAGGCTGTGGTACCAGAAGTTGTGGACGAAATTTCCCGCCGGGGCAGCGTTGCAATCTTATGTGCCGAGGGGGTATCGCCGACGGGCGTGGACGTGTGGCAGTCCAAGCCCATGGCGCGGAGGGAGTGCAACCGAGTCCCTTGTTGATCCGAGACTGGATGGGCCCACAATAGCCCACACGGGCGGCGAAACGGTTCGCACTCGCACTATCTGGTTCGTGGAAACGATGGGCCCGAGGGCCACTCTGGTAAGGTGCTCAAAACAGGCTTTGTGGATCGTTGGAACAAAGTCTGCCAGGCCTGAATCAAGACTTGGAACGACAACAACGGATCTGGTCAGCCGCTATTGAAACTGCGGACACAGATATTGCCGCGCCCTTCGTTGGCGAAGCGATTGGGCTTGTTCACAGTCAATAAACCGCCGCTGAAATCATCCATTCGATAAGAGATGAAGCGCTAGAAGCCTACGGCCGTTTGCCAGGGTCTCATCACCAATGGCACAATTAAGAACGCCTCGAAATGATCGGTTCTGTTGATTGCCATACCAACAGCTGTGCGCCAGTATCACCAAAGCAGCCAATTGTGATGACGCTGCGAATGGTTGAGATCGCCGCCCTTCGAGGCGAAATGTGCATGTTGCAGAGGGGGCGAACTGTATTTTCTACAACTGTTTTTGATATTTACTTCGTTTGGGTGCTCTTTTCACTCTGCAGTTTGCCGAATTTTCGCCTTGCCAAACCTGTCCGGGAAACGGACGCACCCGAAGCAAATCCGCGGCCTTATCATTTGCATGACCGTGCGCGGCAGACGTTGGCAAGTGCTGCCGAATAAGCGAGGTACACAATGCGGTTGTGAAGTGCTTGGCGGGAAATACCAACTTCCCGCGAAGCGCCTAGTATTTGGGGGCTCTGGCACGACCTCGTCGAAGCTTGTCTGTTCATGGAACTACCAATTACGCCTGACCCAGTAATTTCGATGCGAGGGCTTGATCAGACTTTTGACACAAGATCTGATCATAGGGGACTACCCAACATTTCCAAAACCTAGTTTCGTGCGTTTGGCACAAGTCTTGGCGCCTAGGGGACAATTCCTGTATCCAAACCGACATGGGGGCCGCGCGTTAAGGCAGGCCTATTTCCACAGCCGTAAACGAACGTAGGGAATACCGATGACGCCCGTGCTGGACTGCTCTATAATCTCAAACGCTTGGGGCGACAGCGCGTTGCCATACTGTGCGAACATAACCATGTTCGTATTTGGTGCTTTTGTCGGAGCATTTATAATAGGCATCTGTCGGACCCAGTTCACCTATCAAGTTGTGCTTCACATGAATCCAAGGAGTGTAATTGTCTTCAGGAGGTCCGGTTTAGTGCGGGTTTTATGAAACAGAGCACCATATCGCTTCGTGATCTGAGAGCGGTTTTCCTGTTTTCGATAGCGCGGGGATCATAGCGGTATCGATGCAAGATAATCCGCGCGTGCAAAACCAATCCAGTTTCATTTTCCGGTTTGGATGTGGTGTTATCAGGCTTGATCTGGTGGTCATTCCTGATGGTGTTGCGTCCCAAGTGTAGCCACGCGCCTCAGCCTTTGCGAATAGGGTTTCGTCTTTCCAGTCAAAATCGGGTGGCTGGTGATTGCCGGTATTAAGGTCCCCGCCGATAAGCACAGGCATATCAGGTGCAAAATCATCAATGGCATCAAGTATGTGCTCAAATTGCGTGGCACGATACCTCGCGTCCGCGTTGCTTTCCAAATGTGTCGAGACGACGCAGATCGTTCCGCCATCCCTAGGCAAAATCGCAGCGATTGCCATGCGTCCCCCAACGCGAGGCTGTTCTGGATCGGCGTTCAATTCATCGGAGGAAAACCAATGGCCATGGTCATCAAGACGGATAAGTTTTACTGCGATGAAGGGCACAGAACTTAAGATCGCATTGCCGTGCCAGCCGCACGCGTTGAAATTATCGCTGCAATAAGCCCGTTCCGTTGGTCCGCCCAAATCAAGCTCTTGGAATTCAACGCCAAATGCATATTGCATATTCAGCGCGTTCGCCATGACCTCAGTTGTATGTTGTTGCCCAGTCCGCGCCATGCCGTGATCGACCTCTGAAAGCAGCACGATATCGAGTTTTAAATCCGCCAGTAGCTCCGCATTTTCGAGTGGAAACAAACTACGTTCAACGTTCCATGCCACGGCTGAAATTTGCTTTGGCAAGGCCGTTTCGCAGGCGTCGCCCCCCACTTGAACGGTATTCATGCTGGGCAGCGATTGCAGTAATGCGCGGTGGGATTCTGCGGTGCGTGGCGCAGTCATGATGCTGGATTTTTGGTCTGCTGTGACGAGGGGAAGTTCTGCGACATAAGTCATGTCAGGCGTCCCCCTGTTATGGCATCAAACAGGGATACAGCGTTTGGTTTTAGGGACACCCGGAGCGACCCGACGCTGATGATGTTATCTTTATCGACGTGAATGCTGATGTCTTGACCCGCAAGAGTGCCGTGCAAAAGGCGATGCGCACCAAGTTCCTCGACAAGGGTAACGTCGATTGTGATATCCCCATTTTCATCCGGAACGATATCTTCTGGGCGAATGCCGATGGTTACCTTTCCGGAGGTGGGCAGATCATGCGCTGCGATCGGTTCGTCACCGACACGCAATTGCCCGTCCCGCGCGACGCCTACCATCAAATTCATCGGTGGAGCGCCCATGAACGACGCCACGAACGTGGTTTCAGGCCTGTTGTAAACCTCGGTTGGCGTGCCGATTTGCTCAATCCGCCCTTCGTTCATCACAATAATGCGGTCCGCCATTGTCATGGCCTCGACCTGATCATGGGTCACATAAACAGCGGTCACACCAAGGCGACGTTGGAGGGCTTTGATCTCAATACGCATTTGTGTGCGCAGTTTGGCATCTAGATTCGAGAGGGGTTCGTCGAATAAAAATAGGGCGGGGTCACGCACAATCGCACGGCCCATGGCAACACGTTGACGTTGCCCGCCTGAAAGCTGGCTTGGCTTGCGGTCGAGGTAATCATCAAGGTTCAGCATCGCTGAGGCCTCGCGTATTTTGCGGTCAATCTCCGCCTTGGCAATCTTGCGGTTTTTCAATCCGTAACCGATGTTATTGCGCACGTTCATATGCGGATACAGCGCGTAGTTTTGGAAAACCATCGCAATATCGCGGTCGGCTGGATCGAGGTCATTCACCTGCCGAGTGCCGATGTTCAAACCTCCGCTAGAGATATCTTCTAGACCTGCGATCATACGCAGCATTGTCGATTTCCCGCATCCCGACGGGCCAACAAGAACAACAAATTCGCCATCCGGAATATCGAAACTTGCGGGATGTACGGCAGTAAAGCCGTTGGAGTAGACCTTAGAGATCTGGGACAGTGTGACCTGAGCCATGAGATTTTCCTTATTTATCCGATTCCGTCAAACCTTTGACGAACCAGCTTTGGAAGAAGATGACGATTAAAACGGGGGGCAAAATGGCGATAAGGGCCAGCATATTTGCGCGTCCGTATTCGGGCAGACTGGTGCCCTCGAGAGATTGTCTGATTTGCTTGATGCCGCGCACGAGGGTGAACATATCTTCATCCGTGGTGATCATCGTAGGCCACAAATATTGGTTCCAGCCATAGACGAACATGATGATGAACATCGCGGCAATCATCGTTCGGGAAAGCGGCACCAAAATATCAATGAAGAATTTGAACGGTCCAGCGCCGTCAATGCGGGCGGCTTCGACCAGCTCTTCGGGGATGGATCGGAAGTATTGGCGGAAAAAGAAAGTCGCCGTGGCCGATGCAATGAGCGGGATGATAAGCCCCTGATACGTATTGAGCATGCCAAGTTGTTGTACGATCTCGTAGGACGGTAAAATACGCACCTCAAGCGGCAAAAGTAGCGTGGTGAAGATGATCCAGAACGCGAATGTCGCAAACCGCATACGGAAATAGACAATTGCATAGGCGGCCATCATGCCCAGCACAATTTTACCAGCCGCAAAGCCAAGCCCGAGGATCAACGAGTTCCAAAGCATCTGAACGCCAGTGTTCTCGCCTGAGAACCCGTCTGCCTCAAACATCGCTTTGCGAAAGTTTTCATCAAGTTGATCGCCAATGGCGAAGCTCGGCCCGTTTTTCATGTTAAAGAGGTCTGGCATGGTGCTCATTTGCAAAAGCATCAGGACTGGCAGGATCAAAAAGGCCGCGCCAAGGATGAGGATGCCGTGGTCAAAGACCAACGACAGTTTGATCCGTGCGCGGGGGGCGGATTGGGTCACTATTTCGGTGTTCATATCGGGCCTCATGTATAGTGAATGCGGCGTTCAACGAGCCGAAATTGAAAAACAGTCATCGCCAAAACAAGCACCATCAAGACAACAGATTGCGCCGATGATCCTCCAAGGTCGTTGCCTCGGAACCCATCCACATAAACCTTGTAGACAAGGGTCATCGGGTTGTTTCCTGGCTCGCCCTTCACCACCGTGTCGATGATGCCGAACGTGTCAAAAAGCGAATAGGTGATATTGGTGATCAACAGGAAAAACCCTGTTGGGGCCAGCAAAGGAAAGGTCACGTCCCAAAAGCGGCCAGCGGCGGATCGATTGTCGATCATCGCGGCCTCGCGCACAGATTTGGGGATGGATTGTAGCCCTGACAGGAAGAAAATAAAGTTGACGGGGATCTGCTTCCAGACGGAAATCAAAACCATCGCGAAGGCCGTGTCGTAATAATTTACGCCAAGGGCAAAATCCCAACCAAGGCTTTTGAAGAGATCGGAGATCGGCCCCCAGCTTTGGTTGAAAAGGATCAGCCCCATCACACCCGCAACAGGAGGCGCAACGGCGTAAACCCACATCAAAAGTGTGCGGTATGTCTTGGCCCCGCGCACAACCTTGTCGGCCTTTACCGCAAGCAGCAAAGCAATGCCAAGCGACAGGATGGTGACAAGTAGCGTGAAAGAAACTGTGAATATCGCAGCGCGCCCATAGGACGCGGAATTGAATAGCGATGCGTAGTTGGCAAACCCAACAAATGTTTCGCTAAATCCAAAGGGGTCTTGCAGATAGAATGACGAGCGCAGCGCATGGATGGCAGGCCAGTAGAAGAAAATGCCGATGATTGAGATCTGTGGCACGAGCAACAGGATCGGTAACCAACGGTTGGTGAAAGCAGCGCGTTTCATAGCGGGTCCTTGTGAATACGCTGATGGCCGCAGAGCGGCCATCAGGTCTTGGTATGAAAAGTGATTATTGCGCTTGAGTCTGGGCAAACTTGGCAAGCAACTCATTGCCCTCAAGTTCCATTGTCGCAAAGGCATCGTCTACCGATGTCTCGCCACCAAGGATGCGGCCGAATTCACGGTTCATCACGTCACGGATTTGCACATAGAACCCCATGCGATACCCTTTTGTGTTCTCACCAGCAGGCAAAGACAATTGCTTGATGCCGATTTCTGCAGCCGGTGCGCGATCATAATACCCATCCGCTTGTGCCATTTCATAGGCTGCGATTGTGATCGGCACATAACCGGTCTCTTGGTGCCACATGTATTGAACTTCTGGGGATGTCAGGAAGTCAAAGAACGCGGCCGTTGCTTGGTTCTCTTCGTCAGACTTGCCAGACATCGCAAACAAGGAAGCGCCGCCGATAAATGTTTGTTTTGGCTCTGTGGTTACAGATTCCCAATAGGGGAGATATGTTGCTGAGAATTCAAACGGCAGGTCCAATTTGGACAATCCACCAAAGGAGCCTGAAGACCCAAGCCAAATTGCAACTTTGCCTTCTTCGAACGGTGTTTGGTTGTCACCCCAACCCGCGCCGTACCAAGCATAATAGCCTGAATCCAACCAATCTTTCACATGTGACCAATGCATTTTGATTTCAGGGGAGTTGATCAAAATTTCTGTGTCTGAACCCGTATAGCCATTGTCATTTGTGGCGAACGGCAGGTCATGACGAGACATGAAGTTTTCCGCAAAAATCCAAGGCGAATGCGATTGCGCCAGCGGAATATACCCTGCTTCAACCAAAGCTGGAGCGGTCACTGTTTCGAATTCTTCCCATGTTTTTGGTGCGTCAACACCAGCGGCTTCCATGGCTTGCAGATTGTAATACATGATCGGGGAGGAAGAGTTGAACGGCATGCCGATCATCTTGTCGTCGCTATCCGCATAGAAGTAGCGCACACCAGAAATGTAGTCGTTAATATCGAAATCAACGCCATTCTCCGTCAGCAAATCCTGCACAGGGATCGTGGCACCCTTTGCGCCGATCACCGTTGCCGCGCCCGCATCGAACACTTGCAAAATGTTTGGCTGTTCACCTGCGCGGAAGGCCGCGATGCCCGCAGTCAGGGCCTCTTCGTAAGTGCCCTTAAAGGCTGGTGTGATCTGATAGTCAGACTGGCTTGCGTTAAAGTCAGTCGCGATTTGGTTCACCGTGTCACCAAGGGCGCCGCCCATAGCGTGCCACCAAGTGATTTCAGTTTGAGCAGCAACGCTGCTGGCCATCATGGATAGAGCGGCAGCAGAAAGGATTGAAACGCGGGTCATTAAGTATACTCCAGTCGAGTAAATGCCCAATTGGGCATAAGTGTTTTGATGGCGCAGCCGATTAGGACGCACGCCTGCGGTAAGCGGGCCATGGATCGGCCCGACGAATTTAGATTTAGAAAACAGGGTGATCCCTGCGATGCATGCGAAGCGCACTTGCTAGCTGATAGGGTAGTTTTGTAACGGCCATATGTCAGCGGGAAATAAGTCGCAGCTTTCTCGCTAAGATAAAAACCTTTGGAACGCACGGTTTCACGTCATTCCAACCTAAGCCTCTTGCTGAGATTTCCGTCGCCTACAAAGACGTCGTTAATCTGCAGGGAGCTACGCTAATCAAGCGGCAATCCACTAGGGACGGATTTCGGTATTCCAAAACGGGGATCGTTCAATGTTGTTCCCGTGAGGGCTTCCAAAAAAGCGACTATTTCAGTGATTTCGCTATCGCTGAGGGCAAGGGGCACGGTGTCGCGCACGCGTCGCTGGCGTTCCATTTCGCGTGTGTCGCTTTGAATGGCAAAATCGACCTGTGAAATCCATGCGGCGTCAGGCAAGACCAGCAAATCGCGGGCCCAAATAGGCTTCGCTTCAATGTGATGACGGACAATCCCCTCAAGCGTTGGGTATGCGCCATTGTGCCCGTAAGGCGCTGTCTTTTCGATATTTCTAAGCATGGGGGTGCGGAACCGATAGGCATCTTCTTGGCGGTCTGATTTCCCCATGCGGCCCACATCGCGCGGCATGGGATCAAAGCGGCGTGTGCGCCCAGGACCGAACGCAGGCAGGGCAAGCGCGTGGAATTTTTGATCCGTGAGGAGGGACCCTGCGTGGCAACTAGAGCACTGCGCTTTTCCAAAGAAGAGGGTCATTCCTGCTGTTTCAGTTGCGTTTAAGGCGGCGGTGTCTCCTTGAATATACTGGTCGTAAGGGCTGTCGAAACTTTGCCACTCGAGCCCCATAAATGCGGCCAAGGCGTTGGCTATCTCGACGATGGTAACCTGCTCTAGGGTGTCGATATGATCAAAGGCGTCAACGAATGCGGAACCATAGGCGGGTATGATGCGCACGCGTTTTGCAAGGATCGGCCAGCCTGCATCAATGCGGTCATGAACGGCACCTGTGACTTCGTTTTCGCTTGGATTTCCAGCCATTTCAAACTGCGCAGTCAGTGGAAAAACCGCTTGGGCGGCGAGGAGCGTTTCGAGCCCCTGCGGTAGCCATTCTTCGGCGGGGCTGTCAAAGCCGTTTGCGTATTTGTCGTCGATGGAGAGGCGCCCGTCGTGAAACATTGTGTGCAGGGATTTTGCGCCGAGGTTCCAGAGGGCAGGGGCGTTGCGTGGAATGCGTTTTTTAATCGCGCTGTCGCCGCTGCCTGCGGTGCGGTCAATGCCAAGCCCAACGCCGCCCTCGCCAATTCCAAGCGACAGGCCGTCGGACGTGCCAAATTTGGGATGATGACAGGTGGAACAGGCGATATTCCTGTTCCCTGACAGTATTTTATCGTAAAATAAAAGCTGACCAATTGCCGCCTGTTTCGCGTCAAAGACGATAAAGTCTTCGGGAGTGAGCGGCGCAGGAAGTTCGGCCAAAACGGGCTGTGAAACGCACAAAAGGAGAGCGACATGCGCCAGTTTGTTTTTGCGAGTTTGATTGCGGCTAGCCCCGCCTTTGGAGGGGTGGAAGAGGGCCGCGACTTTATGGAGGCCGATAACTATGCCGCTGCGATGGAGGAGTTTTTGCCCGCCGCGCGCAGTGGCAATGCCGACGCCGAGGAGCTTATTGGCGTCATGTACGCGCTTGGACTTGGGGTTGAGCAAGACGATGTGCGGGCGTTTGAATGGTATTTGCGCGCGTCCCTCAAGGGGCATCCCGGCGCGCAATCGGGGATCGGTTGGTATTACGAGGTGGGCCGTGGTGTGGCGGCACCTGACTTGGTTCGAGGCTATATGTGGTACACGCTTTCGGCCATCGGGGGAGACCCCGACGCGGCAATTTCTCTGGAAGAGATCGTGAAAAAGATGACGCAGGCGGAAATTGAGAAGGCGCATGTTTTGGTCAATGATTACAAGGGCTGGATGTACCCGTTTCGTTAGGTGGAAGTCTTAAAACGGAAAAAGGGCGCGGCTTGAACCGCGCCCTCTGTGCTTTAGTTTAGGTCGGCCGCGCGTGCGGCATTAACTTCAACTTCTGCTTCGGCAACAGCTGTGGTCAGAGCTTCAAAGATGACGTCGCCGCGTGTGACGTTGGCTTTGAACCAGTCGTAAACGGGAGCTGCAGACACTTTGAAGGCCTCTTTTTGCTCAGGCGTTGGCACATAAAGATCGCCACCACCCGCTACGAAATCCTCATAGGCTTGGATGGATTTACGCTTTGGTGACGCGAAAGTTGCCTGTTGCAAGGCATAGAAACCGTCAACCACAACGCGGCGCATATCTTCGGGCATTTCCATGAAGGTTTCGTTGGACATCCACCAGAGGGCACCCATGTAAGCGTGGCCGTCAAGTGTGAGGTATTGCAGGCCGGCGTCTGGGAATTTCATGCCCATGATGTCTGTGATGCCGTTTTTGGAGCCTTCAACGACGCCAGTTTGGAACGAGGTAAACAGTTCTGGCCATGGGATCGGAGTCGGAGACGCGCCCATTGCTTTCACGAGTTCCTGTGGAAGATCCGCGACAACGGTCCGGATTTTCAAGCCTTCCATATCTGCGGGTTCTGCCACACGGCGTTTCGTGTTGGCAAAGTTGCGCCAGCCGCCGGTGTTGCCGATGGTCATCAAGCGGATGGCATCGCCGGAATCCTCAAGCGCCATGTCGCGCATTGTGCGGGTGAAATCGCCCGACAAAACTTGCTCGGCGATACGGTCGTCGGCCATCAGGTAGGGTAGGTCCAAAACTTGCACATAAGGGAAGATGCCCGATGCGCCGCCCGAAGTGGAAATATAGATGTCGACGGTGCCGTCGGCCACGCCTTGCAAACATTCCGCACCGTTGGAGCAGAGCTGTGTACCGATAAAGAGTTCCACCTCGATCGCGCCATTGGAGGCCGCTTCGACGTAGTTTTTGAAGACAACCAGACCGTCATAGTCTTCGTCGTTTTCATTGGAGTTTGCTGTAGCACGGAGCTTATAGTCAGCGGCCGTCGCAGTGAGTGCGGTCCCTGCTAGAAGCGCCGAAAGCGCGAGGGTTGTTATGGTCTTAGTGAGCATCGTGTTTCCTCCCTGAATACTCGTGGTTAATTAGCAAATCCGGTTAGTCGTGGAATTGTCATGGAAATGGCGGGGATGTAGGTGATTAGGAAAATCACAACAACTTCGACCGCCAAAAATGGCAGAATGGCGCGGGCAATGGCTTCGACGCGTTCGCCAGAAACGGCGGATGCGACGAACAGGACCAAGCCCATCGGCGGGGTTGCAAGGCCAACGGTGAGGTTGACGGACATGATGATCGCAAAGTGAATGGGATCGACGCCAAGGCTGATGAAGATTGGCCCCAAAATTGGTCCAAGAATGATGATCGCGGGGCCCGCATCCAAGAACATGCCGACCACAAACAACAGAATGTTGATCAAGAACAACAGGATGAGCGGGTTTTCCGAAAGCGATAGGATGAACTGGGCGAGTTGCTCGGGGGCGTGGCTCAAGCTGACAACGGTTTTAAACGCCATAGCAGCCCCCACCAGTAACATCACAACCGAAGACGTGAGGCCCGCACGTGTTAGGATGTCGGGAATGTCTTTGAGGGTAAGGGTGCGTAGTACGAAAAAGCCGATGATCAACGCGTAAGCCACGGCGACGGCTGCCGCCTCTGTCGGCGTGAAAACCCCAACCAGAATCCCGCCCAGAATGATGACGGGTGTCATCAACGGGAAGAACGCCTTGAGAGAAGCTTGTCCGCGTTCGGGCCATGTGTATTTGCGGCTTGCAACGGGGAAATCGTATTTATCGGCCATGAATTTGACCATCAGCATCAGGCCAAGTCCCACCATAATGCCGGGAACTATCCCTGCAAGGAAGAGTGCCGCGACGCTTTCGCCCATCACATAGGCATAGATGATCATGATGCCAGACGGGGGGATGATCGGGCCTATCACCGAGGACGCGGCAGTGATTGCGGCGGCGAATTTACGGGAGTAGCCTTGTTTCTCCATCGCAGGGATTAACATCGATCCAAGTGCCGAGGTGTCCGCAACCGCGGAGCCAGAGAGGCCCGCGAACAGCATCGAGGACAGCACGTTCACATGGGCTAAGCCGCCGCGAAGGTGCCCCATGAGGGCCTGTGCGAATTCCACGAGGCGTATGGTAATACCGCCCTTGTTCATCAATTCACCCGCCAGCATAAAGAACGGGATCGCCATGAGAGGAAAGCTATCCATCCCATTGTAAACGTTGCGATAAAGGAGGGTTATGTCCTTTTCCTGTCCGTTCAGGAACAGAAGAATTCCGGGCGCCGCCAATAGGCCAAAAAACACCGGAAGGCCAACGAGAAGGAAGATGAGGAAGAGGGGGAGGAACCATATAAGCATTATTCGGACCCTCCGATGGATGCGGCTTCGATGATGGGAAGGCGATCTTCGCCCCCAAAGAGTTTAACGAGTGTACGCAAAATCAACTCGATATTGACGCTCAGCAGAAGGATCACCCCAACCAAAAGCGAGGCCATCATCCAAGAGCGTGGCACGCGCAGCCATTGGGTGAAATCAAACGACAGGGGCACGTAAAGTGAGGCCGTCGTGAACCGTCCGCCAAATCCTGTGACTTCGCCCCAGCCGATTTGAACCGCAACCACAAGAACGATAAATGACAGCGAAAGCAGGATAAGATTTATCACGCCCGCGATCGTACGGGGCAAGGAATACAACAACATGTCGATGGCCACAAAACCGCCACGGCGAAATGCCGTCGGAGCCATCAGGCCAGTCATCCACATCATGCAAAAGCGTGCGGCCTCATCGGGCCACGGCAGGGCGTTGTTCAAAATATACCGGAAAAAAACCTGAACCAGAATGGCGAGGACCATGAGGGCAATCGCGACCGCACCAATGGCGCGCCCGACTCGCAGGAGCGTCTCGTTCACGAGGCTTAATGGTGACACGAGCGTCAGTAATATATTCATCAGGCTCCCCCCTGTTGTTCCCCCGAAATGAGGGAACGCTCAAACCTTATGCGGCCTGAATCTTCCCATATTTTCCACCATAAAACGTCAACGGAGTCCCGTCTCGGAGTTCTACATTTTCAACTTGGCCGACAACGATGACATGATCCCCTCCAGGATGCGTGGCAACATGACGGCATTCAAAGCGCGCGAGGCAATTTTCAATTAACGGCACGCCGTGGCTGTTTGTCCGATGCTCTAGTGCCTCAAATGCGTGACCATTTTTGGCGAACCCTTCGCAAATGTGTTTGTCTTCGTCGCTCAGTATATGAATTGCAAAGTACTCGGCATTTGCGAAGTATTTATAACGACGCGATCCAATAGCAGGGGACCACAGAACCAATGCTGGGTCCAACGACAGCGACGAAAAACTGTTCGCTGTCATCCCGATAGGGCCGTCTTCTGAGGCAACGGTAACAACCGTAACCCCCGTCGAAAAACGTCCAAACGCATCGCGCAATTGACGGGCGTTGTCAGAGTCCGGTGTGAATTGGCGAGACGCAAACGCCATTACGCGACCTCACCGCCGATAGCTGCAGAATACAGGCGGAACCACGTTTGGCGATCCATCTTGACTTTGAGGGCATTCGACAACGCTGCGATCCGTTTGAGGTTATTTGTGCCCATGACAGGCAAGATTTTTGCCGGATGCGCCAGAAGCCATGCCACGGCAACCGCGGCGGTGTCGACATTATTTTCTTCTGCGATTTCAACTAGGTGCGCGCCGACTTCCGTTTCGGAAACCATCAATCCACCGCCACCCAAGGGCGACCACGCCATGACGCGCTGGTTGTTTTTCTGATGAAAGGCCATGTCGCCGTTCGTGAGGGACTCTGTCGCCGCCAAGGAGACTTCAATCTGGTTGGTGACCAGTTTTGTGTCCATACCGGATTGCAATAATTCCCAGTCCCACGGCTTGAAATTTGACACGCCGACGTCGCCAACCTTACCTGAGCGCACCACTGCGTCGAGCGCATTGCCTGTCTCAAAGTGGTCCATGAAAGGGTCGGGGCGGTGGATGAGCAAAAGATCGATGTGATCGGTCGCCATGTCACGCAATGAGTTTTCGACCGAGGCATTAATATGCGCCGCCGAAGTGTCGTAATGTTTGACCGTAGCATCCGCGTATCGGCCCATCGGCGCGACGATATCGCATTTGGTGACGATTTGCATTTGGGACCGGAGAGAGGGCGCTGCACGCAGGGCATTTCCCAGAACCGCTTCCGCTGTATAGCCGCCATAAATATCGGCCTGATCAAAGGTGGTGATGCCCTGTTCAAGGCAAGCGTTGATCTTGGCTTCGACGTGTTTGGCCGAGGTGTCTTTGTCGTCCGCAATCCGCCACATGCCATAGACAATGCGGCTTAAATTTAGTGTATCTGATAAAGCGACGCGTTCCATTAACGGCGAACTCCTGCTGCGAGAGGGGTGTTGGGGGCATGGCTCGGGACACGGCCATAGGCCTGTGGCAACGAGCAAGTTTTGAGGTGGGGCATCACAAGTTTGCCAAAATACTCGGCCTCTTCGATGTGCGGATATCCCGAGAAAATAAACGCGCGAATGCCCATTTTTTGATAGTCTTCGATCTTGCTAAGAACCTGATCCGCAGAGCCTACGAGCGCCGCGCCACAGCCTGAGCGCGCACGGCCCACGCCTGTCCAAAGATTGGGTTCGATATAGCCAAATTCATCCGCAAGTTCGCGGTTTTTGGCCTGATGTGAAACGCCGAGGGAGGTTGAATCCAACGCGCGTTCACGGATCATGCGACCATAGTCATCGTCGAGTTTTGACGTTATATATTCCGCGTATTCCTGTGCTTCTTTTTCGGTGTCGCGCACGATCATATGAACGCGCAGGCCGTAATCCAATGTGCGGTTATACTTTTCGGCAACGGCGTTCACGGCGCGCATCCGGCCCGCCAGCTCTTCCTGCTTTTCGGGCCACATTAGGTAAACGTCGCAATGCTGTCCGCAAAGTTCAAGCGCCGCAGGGGAATAGCCGCCAAAATACAGAAGAGGGCCGCCGGTTTGGTAGGGTTTGACAGGGTCCGTTGTAAGGCCTTTGAAGTTATAAACCTCGCCTTCGTAGTTGATTTCGTCCTGTGTCCACGCTTGCTTCAGAATCTCTACGACTTCGCGGGAGCGTTGATAGCGAAAGCCACTTTCGGCCTTTTCGCCGGGAAAATCGGAGCTGATGATATTAACGGTCAAGCGACCCTCAAGCATGTGGTCGAGCGTTGCGATCGTGCGCGCCAACATGATCGGCTGCACTTCGCCGCAGCGCACGGCCGCGAGGAGATTGATGTCTGTTGTGATGGGCGCACAGCCCGCGACAAACGAGAGCGTGTCTTGGCCAACCTGATAGGATGACGGACACAGAATATTGCGAAAACCTTGCTTTTCGGCGGTTTTGACGATGTCGCTGCAATGAGCCCAGCTAGAGCGCAAATCGCCGTCCGGAACCCCTAAAAATTGGTAGTCATCCGAGCAAAGTGCGGAAAACCAAGACACTTCTGCTGCTTCCAAGCTGGGCGATGTTATTGGAACAACACTCATATCAAATCTCCCGAAGTTCGCTTCATTTTTTGCTTGCATAGCACTGTCTTTGATATAGATCAATAGTGTATCAATTATTGTTGCGGCAGACTGTCGCATGCGGAGGAAGCTCATGGTCTCGTCGAATGAGAGCCCGAATGCACTGCCAATGTATGTTCAAATAAGCGAATTGCTTATTCGGGATATCAGTGCGGGACGGTTGATGGATGGAGAGCGTTTGCCGCCCGAGCGGGCCATGGCGGACTCGCTAAATACCTCGGTTGGGACGCTGCGAAAGGCCTTGGCGATTCTCATCAAAAAGAACCTTCTGGAAAGCGTTCAGGGGTCGGGGAATTATGTGCGGCATGGTGGCGAAGCCGATAGTGTTTATGCGATGTTTCGTCTTGAACTTCTCGAGGGGGGCGGGTTGCCGCGCGCTGATATTCTGGACATTCAAGCCATGGCAAAGCCTGTGGATTTGCCGAGATTTGGCACCTCCGACGCGGGAACGCGTATTCGCCGGTTACGGTATCTCAATAAAACGGTCGTCGCGATTGAGGAGATTTGGCTTGATCAAAATGCGGGGACTGTCCCCGCTGGAGTGCTCTCTGACTCTCTCTATCATTTTTACCAAAAACAGCTTGGGTTTTGGATTGCGCGGGCCGAAGATCGTGTGGGAATTCAAGATGTTCCAGATTGGTCTCCAGAGACTTTTGGAAAACCGGCAGGAGCGATTTCAGGGTATATCGAACGGCTGAGTTGGGCACAGGAACCCGAAGCCGTCGAGTTTTCACGCACGTGGTTTGACACAGATCGTGCACTCTATGTGCAGCGCATGAAGTGAGGAATGAATATGTCTAAGACTACCAATTACGGGCTCATCGGCTGTGGCATGATGGGGCAGGAGCATCTGCGCAATATCGCGCTATTGCCAAATACGCGTGTGGCGGCGATTTTTGAACCAGACGCGACCATGGCGCAAATTGCGGCAGGGTTTGCCCCGCAAGCGACGTTTTGTGCGAGTGTTGAAGAACTTCTTGCCATTTCGGAGCTTGATTGCTTGGTGATTGTGAGCCCGAACTTTATGCATCTTGAGCAACTTGAGCAACTTGAGGTGATTGCGCAAACGCGCCCGCTGCCCATTTTGGTTGAAAAACCCCTGTTTACCGATCCTGAAACGCTTTCGCAGGTCCTTGCCTTTCAGGCGTCCTATCCCGCACCTGTTTGGGTGGCGATGGAATATCGATATATGCCGCCGATTGCGGCGCTTTGCCAAGAGGTTGAGCGCGCGACGGGAGGGATCAAAATGCTTTCGATCCGCGAACACCGCTTTCCGTTCTTGGAAAAGGTCAACGACTGGAACCGATTTAACGCTAAATCTGGCGGCACATTCGTGGAGAAATGCTGCCATTTCTTTGACTTGATGCGCCTTTTAACGGGTTCCGAGCCGACACGCATTATGGCGAGTGCAGGCCAAGACGTGAACCACCTTGATGAATCCTACGACGGAAAACCGTCCGATATTCTAGACAATGGCTATGTCATCGTGGATTTCGAAAACGGGATGCGCGCGATGTTGGAACTTTGCATGTTCGCCGAAGGATCGCGCTATCAAGAGGAAGTTAGCGTGGTTGGGCCAGATGGAAAAATTGAGGCGCTGGTGCCTGGCCCCGGTCGCTTTTGGCCTGAGCATTTGGGCGAGGCTCCTATCCCTCAATTGATCGTCAGCCCGCGTGCGCCTAAAGGCCCTGAGGCCCGCGAAATCCCCGTCGATCCGCGCCTGCTTGAAGCGGGCGATCACAATGGCGCCACCTATTATCAGCACGAAGGGTTTCTGGCTTTGGTGCGCGGAGAGCGTGCGACGCCTGAAGTTGGGCTTGAGGATGGCTGGAAGGCTGTTGCAATGGGAATGGCCGCCCAATTGAGTGCGACTTCGGGGCAAACGGTGCTGTGGTCCGAGTTTATCGCACCGAAATAGTCAAGCCGTCCGCGCGTCACTGCCCTCCCAATATCGTTGGAATTATCCCATGCCCAAATCTTCCGCCGCACCCCTTGAAAAATCCTCATTCGGCGTTCTGGCACCTGGGGTGTTGCTAGCGGCGATGGTCGCCATGGCGGCGCAGTTTTTGTCTGATCACTACGGCGCGCCTGTGATGCTTATGGCAATTCTACTGGGCATGCCGCTTCAATTCCTCTCAGAAGACGAGCGCACCGCCCCCGGAATCCTTTTCGCCTCGCGGGTTGTTTTACGCATTGGTGTGGCTCTGTTGGGAATACGCGTCAGCGGCGAGATGCTGCAATTAATCGGCCCGCTCAATTTGGCGTTGATCGTTGGTAGCGTTATGGCGACGATTTTGTTGTCGGTCGCGTTGGCACCTTTGGTTGGCAAGGATCGCTTATTTGGCTTCTTGACGGGGGATCTGTGGCGATTTGTGGGGCGTCTGCGGCGATGGCTATTAGTTCGCTTTTGCCGGATCGTCCCGAAAGCGAACGCGACCTTTCGTTCGCAGTGATCTCGGTCACGCTTCTGTCCACTCTCGCGATGATTTTCTATCCGATCTTGGCGGAAGTCCTTGGCTTGGACGCAAAGTCCTCAGGGTTGTTTTTGGGCGGAACGATCCACGATGTGGCGCAGGTCGTTGGGGCAGGGTACTCGATTTCTGATGAGGTTGGGGACATTTCAACCGTCGTCAAATTGTTCCGCGTCGCACTCTTAGCACCCGTTGTATTCTTTGGGGCACTCGTTTTGCGGCATTCCGTTCCCGCAGGGGCAAAACGACCACCGCTGTTGCCGTTATTTGTCTTGGGGTTCTTGGCCCTCGCGGTTGCAAATTCCTTTCACCTCATTCCCGATGTTGTGAAAACCCCCGCTGACACGGTCTCGCGCGCTATGCTCGTGACGGCGGTCGCGGGGGTTGGAATGAAAACCTCGGTGGTGCAACTCAAAAGCGTTGGCGCAAAGGCGATGTTAATCATCGTCGCTCAAACCACGTTCCTTGCGGCGTTTGTGTTGGGGGGGATCGCCCTTTTGGGGTGAAGTTACGGAGCCAAAGACATGTCTCGATAATGGTGTGCGAGGCGTGTCAGGCTGTCCTCGGTCATGTCCTCCGTTTGCCACGCCTTCACTGCTATCCCCAAAATACGTGGCAGGATCATCGGCCAAAGTTGACTATCCTCAGTGGTAAACTCCGACCAAAACGCGCCTTGCACTCCGATAATCTTGTCGGCGAGGTCTGGATCGGGCACGGGGTCCCATGCGATGGTGTCACCCAAGGACACGAAGGCGGCCCAACTTGCGCCCCAATCGTCGGTGTCGTTGGTGTGGGCCATGTCGAGATAAGCATGCTGTGCGGGGCACATGACAACATCGTAGCCACAACGCGCCGCTGCAAGTCCGGGGCCTTGGCCGGTCCATGTGAACAGGATCGCGTTGTTGCCGATGCCACCATTTGAGCCCTGTGCGGCCTCTTCCCATGCTGCGGGGCGTAGTCCTGCGTCGGCGACAGTCTGTGCAAGTTTGGCCATGGTCCAGCCCTGTAAGTCTTGGGTGGTTTCCAGATTATGCTCTTTCATCAAAGCGCGCGCCTTGGGAGAGCCCATCCATGTGTCCTCTGGCAGTTCATCACATCCAAGATGCAGATGCCCGAACGGGAACAGCGCGCCAACCTCGGCGACAATCACATTGAGCACCTCCCAAGTTTTCGGCATCGCGGGGTTCATCGCGTTGCCGTGATAGCCTTGCACGCTAACTTCCGCACCATTGTCGGCGGGGTCTCGGACATCGGGGAAAACGTAGGTTGTTGCAAGGGCGTGGGCGGGGGCTTCGATTTCGGGGAGAACCTCAATATTGAGGGCTTTGGCATGTTCAATGACCGCCTTGGCCTCCCGTTTTGAATAGCTCCCTCCGGCCTCAATAGCGCCAGAAAAGAGCGCAGGCATCAAGTGCCCTTCGCCACGTTTTTCCGTGCGTTGCCAAAGTTCGGGGAAGCAATCAATTTGAAGGCGGAAAGCTTCGTCATCGGCAAAGTGCCAATGAAAGCGATTGAATTTCAGTATAGCCATGACATCCAGTAAATCGTGGATCGTTTCAGGTTGATAGAAATGTCGTGCCGTATCAAGATGTTGTCCGCGCCAGTTAAAGCGGGAACTGTCGGTGATTGCCCCGCAGGGGACTTTGCCCGCGTGGGTGTTTCGAAGGGTCAAAAGAGTGATACCCGCGTAAAAACGTCCGCCGTAGGAACTGGCGGAGACTGAAATTCCGTCAGGTTGAATATCGAGGGTATAGGCGTCTTTGCGGGAGGCATCTTGCTTGAAGACGACTGGCAGTCCGCCGCCGCATAAAAAGGGTTCAAGCCCTCGCCGTTGGGCCAGTTGTGCCACGGCATCAAAGGCGTCGTTCGAGGCGCTGATGTGGGTAAGGTCCACGCTTTCACCTGTTGCAACAAAGGACGTGGGTTGCGGGACAAGGCGCAGGCCCGCAAAGGCGGGTGGTGCCGCTTGAGGTTTTGCGCGGAAGCCTGCGGGGGTAGGGGGCAGAGGGATCAATTCGTTGCCAGCACGTAAGTAGGGCCCAAGGGGCATCCATGCGCGATTGGCCGGTTTGAAGCCGCCAGAATATTCAAGTGTCACGGTGTGGGCGACATTTTCTGCAAGGTCAGGCAGGGCGATTTCTGTATAACTGCCCGTGCCGCGGACACGATTTCCGCCTGAAGTTGCAGTGATCGGACCCATCCCCGAAAAACAGAAAATGGGCACTTTCAGGGCGCGATCTGGTGTGAGTGTGCAGCGCATGAATTGCCCATCGAGGCGGCAAGTATAGTCCATTTATTCGACCCCAAGTTCTGAAATAAAATCGTAAATGTCGGATCGGTAAAAACCCGTTGTGTATTCAATGGGGCGTCGCGTTGCGAGATAGCCTGTGCGGTCGATCTTCAACACCGCCGTTCCATCGGGTAGTTTTAGGTGGCTGGCCTCTTGGCCCGAAATATTGACGGCGGTGACCCGCTGAATGGCGCGGGTTGGGGCCTGTCGGGTTTGGCGCAGAATAGAGTAGAGCGATACTTTCACACGCTCAGGATAGGGCAGGATGTCTTGCGGTAGTGAGGAGGTTTCAAGCGCCATCGGCACGTTGCCCGCAAACCGCAAACGTTGAACCCGCGCGACTTGATCGTTGGCGGAGAGGCCAAGGGCGATCATCTCTTGAGGGCTGGGCGCGAACAACCCTGCTGACAACACCTCGCTGGTGGGGACCACCCCGCGCGCTGACATGTTTTCGGTAAAGGACACGAGGGTCGAGAGCGATTGTTTGAGTTTTTGGGTGGTGTTTCGCACAAAAGACCCCGCCCCGTGGCGCGGTTCAATCAGCCCGTCCGCCACAAGTTTGGCAACAGCCTTGCGAACGGTGACGCGACTGATTCCAGCCAGTTCCGCCATGTCGCGCTCTGCAGGGAGGCGCGACCCCTGCAGGAGTTTCCCCGATGAGATCGCATTCGCAATATGACGATGCAGTTGTTGATAGCGCGGCCCATTCCCAGAATTGAACCAGTGCTCCAAAGCATAGATTTTAGAATTTTCGGTCATCGGGAATCACTCCAGTGGTATTATAAAAAGGAAACCTATTTTGATTTCAAATTGCATGCTTTGGAGTTCAATTTACCATAATATACTTGTAAAACAACAGGTTTTTGATGTTGCTCCTTTTGGTATTGTTATAAAACGCCTCTGATTCGTTGAGGTGTATCTGGGGGATGAAATTGACAGTTGCCACGAATGTTCCAAATGAAGTGTACGCGCCTGAAGTGAAGCGGCGCAGCGTTAACTCGGAAAGCCTTTTTGCATGGCTTCTTGTGGGGCCGGCGATGATTTTCATCGGGGTGATCGTTGCGTGGCCTCTGGTCGAAACCGTCCGTCTATCCTTTATGGAAGCGGGCTTGGGCGGCGAGAAATACATCGGGACGGCCAACTACGAAGAATTACTCGCCAGCAGGAAGTTCCACCAAACAATCGTGCGGACGTTTTATTGGATGTTCCTCTCGGTGGCGCTCAAATTGGTGCTGGGAATGATTGGGGCGGTGCTGTTGAATGCCGCCGTGCCGGGGCGCGCGTTGTTTCGGGTTTTGGTCATGCCGCCGTGGGTTATTCCAATCGCGATTGGCTGTATTGGCTGGTTGTGGCTGTACAACGGGTATTTCGGCGTTCTGTCTGGGCTGGCTCAAAGGGTTGGGTTGACGGACGGGCCGTTTGAATTTTTGGCCTATAAATCCTCGGCGTTTTATTCGGCGATTGTGACGGATGTTTGGGTGGGCGTTCCCATGGTAACGCTGTTTTTCCTTGCGGCTATGCAGGGCGTCAATCGTGATCTCTATGAGGCCGCATGGGTGGATGGGGCAGGGCGTTGGTATCGCTTCCGTCGCATCACGATCCCGCAAATTATGCCTGTGATTGTGTTGATGTCGCTCTTGTCCGCGATCTTCATGCTTCTGCCGTTTTTTGAGATGTTTATGGCTTCGTTGCGCCCCTTAGAGCATCTTTTCCGCAGTCCTTATCAATTCTGGTCTGATGACTTTAGTTTTGATGCATATAAGCAAATGTGGATCACGGTGCCGCTGCTTGGGCGCTATATCTTCAACTCGATCTTCATTGCGTCGTCCGTAACGGCGATCACGATGTTCTTCGTAATTCCCGCCTCCTATGCCTATGCGCGGCTCAAGTTTCCGTTCAAAAACACGTCGCTTTCGATCTTTCTCGGCGTAAACATGTTTACCGGCGCGGTCCTTTTGATCCCGCTTTATCGTGTGCTGCGCAGTCTTGGGTTGCTCAACACCTATTGGGCGATGATCGTTCCGGGTGTGGCATTCCTGATCCCCACGGGTATCTGGCTCTTGCGCTCCTACTTGGAGAAAATACCGCGCGAATTGGAAGAGGCGGTTTTTGTGGATGGCGCGTCGCGTATGTACACCCTGCGCCGTGTGGTTTTGCCGCTTGCGACACCAGGATTGATCGTTGTGGGCGTGGCCGTGTTTATCGGCGCCTATGCCCAGCAATTCCTCTTCGCAATCACATTCAACCAGACCCGCGAACTGCAACCCTTGCCTGCGGGCCTCTACGAATTCATCGGTTATCAATCGGTGACTTGGAACGAAATGATGGCCGCTGCCTTGGTGGGTGTGTTGCCTGTCATGGTCATCTTCTTGTTCCTGCAAAAATACCTCGTCGCTGGTCTCACAGCAGGCGCGGTCAAAGAATAATAAAAAGTTCAACCTAGGGAGACTACCAAAATGAAATCAATGAAAATTACACTCGGGGCTTTGCTACTGTCTGGCACAGCTATGGCGGCACAGGCCGATGAGGAACTGCACTTCATCATGTGTGGCGGCGAAGTGCGCGAAGCCGATCAGGCTGTTGTCGACAAGTTTGTCGCTGACCACGATGGCGTGACGGTAAACCTTGAAGCGGTGCCATGGGGGACATGCCAAGACAAATCCCTGACGTTGGCCGCTGCGGGCGATCCGCCTTCTGTGGCTTATATGGGCTCACGAACATTGCGCCAATTGGCCAATAATGACCTGATCGTTCCTGCGAACATCGATCCTGCCACGCCTTACCAACCTGGTGTTTTGAACACTGTGACGATTGAAGGAACCGCTTGGGGTTACCCACACGCGTTCTCGACAAAAGCGCTTTATATGAATTGTGACCTGATCGAAGCGTCCGGCCAAACCTGCGCCGCACCTGCGACTTGGGACGATCTTTATGCTTTGGCCGAAGGGGTTGTGAACAACACTGACGCAGCGGGCATTGGCCTTGCGGGCAAAGACTTCGACAACACAATGCACCAGTTCCTGAACTACCTCTATTCCAATGGCGGTGCGGTGGTTGATCCCGTAACGGGCGCAAACATGCTCGACAGTGAGCAAACACGCGAAACCCTTGCGTTCTATGGTAAACTTGTGAACGTTTCGCAAGACGGCCCAACGGCGTGGGAACGCGATCAACTCAAAGACCTGTTCAACGACAACAAGATTGCGATGTATATCTCGGGTCCTTGAGGTTACGGACAGCACAACGAGAGCATCAACCAAATGGTTGCGCCAATTCCAGCGGGTCCATCGGGCATAAGCGGCACAATCTTGATCACCGACTCGATCGTTGTGTTCAAAGGCTCAGGCCACGAAGAATTGGCGCAAGAATTGGCCCAAGCCATTACCTCTGGTGACAGCCAGTATGACCTCGACAGCACATGGGGCCTGACACCGATCCTTGACTATGCAGCCTTGGGTAAAACCGATCTGTACTACGCCGATGGCATGTGGCCCACGTTCACTGCCTCGATTGCCACAGGTGGACCAGAGCCGCTGGTTGAAGATTTCAAATCGTTGCAATCCGTATTCACAAATATGGTTCAGGGCATCATCCTTGAGGATGATACCGTTGAAAACCTTGTGACCATCGCGGGTGTTGAACTCGACGACGCTCTTTATGAGTTGTCTCTTGTTGGGCGGCCCACATTACTTTTCCCTTCTTACCTTTACGATAGGACGCATGCGCCATGGCTACGCTTGACCTGAATGCAATCAGTAAATCTTTTGGCACAGCGAAAGTGCTGCACAACATCAGTCTCGCGATCGAAGACAAGGAATTCGTTGTTTTTGTTGGCCCGTCTGGCTGTGGTAAATCCACTTTGCTGCGGATCATTGCAGGCCTAGAAGAGGCGACCAGTGGCGAAATTATTATCGAAGGCAAGGACGTTAGCAAAGCGCATCCGGTGGATCGGGGCATATCGATGGTGTTTCAATCCTATGCGCTTTATCCGCATCTTACGGTGTTTGAAAACATCGCCTTCCCGCTGCGGGTTCAAAAAATATCCGGCTCCGAACTCAACGACCGCGTAGGCCGTGCTGCCGAAATTCTGCAACTCACAGACAAACTTCAACTCAAACCCGGACAGCTTTCGGGAGGACAACGCCAGCGCGTCGCCATCGGGCGCTCGATAGTGCGCAACCCCAAGGTGTTCCTGTTTGACGAGCCTCTCTCAAACCTAGATGCCGCTTTGCGTGGCGATATGCGCGTGGAGTTGAGTCAATTGCACCGTCAACTCGATGCAACCATGGTTTATGTGACCCACGATCAGGTCGAAGCGATGACGATGGCCGACCGCATTGTTGTATTAAACGCGGGGCGTGTTGAGCAATTTGGCTCGCCTATGGAATTGTATCACCACCCCGCCACGAAATTTGTCGCGAGCTTCATCGGTCAGCCGAATATGAATTTCATCCCCGCTGAGGTTACTTCTGTACGCGATGGATTGTCGGTCCTTTTGGAAGGCGGTCACAAAATGACCCTCCCCGTGAACACCAGCACCGTACACGTCGGCGACCGCGTTGAGGTGGGTATTCGCCCCGAGAATGTCGCTCTGGGCGAGAGCGGTTTAGACGTAAACGTGCGCGTCCTTGAACGCTTGGGCGGGGTGTCGATCACTCATGGCACTGTGGGCGACGGAACTCGGTTCAGCGCGTCACTACCAGGAGATGTGCCCATCATTGAGGGCAGGAATATCATCCTGTCGATCAACCCACAGGATTGCCATGTGTTTGACGCCCAAGGCGATGTCCTGCGACGCCAATCCGCACCGGAACTCGTATCATGAGAGTTGTAACTGCAGGTATTGGGCTTCGCGCTGGGCATGTTCTTTCGATCTTGAAAGAGACCATGCCAGAAATTGAATTCGTCGGGTATTACGATCCACAACCAACCTATCTTCATATGATCGGCGAGGATGTGCTGCGGTTTGATGACGTGGCCGATATACTGGCCCAAACCAAACCGGACTTGTTTTTCGTGGGGTCGCCCAACAGCTTTCACCTAGAGCATATCAAGCTCGGCCTTGCGGCGGGTGTGCGGATTTTTACCGAAAAGCCGGTGGTGACGACCAAAGAAGACACGATGGAATTGGCTGAACTTCTGGCCAAGCACGGGAGTGATCAAGTTATGGTTGGCCTTGTGCTGCGCTACTCGCAACATATGGTGGATTTGCGCGCCATTCTGGACCGCTTGGGGCCGATCACCTCGCTTGAGGCGAACGAGCATATCGCGCCCTATCACGGTGCGTTCTTTATGCGCGATTGGCGGCGAATGATTAAATGGTCGGGCGGATTTATGCTCGAAAAATGCTGCCACGACATTGATATTTATAACATGGTCACGGGCTCTCGTCCGACGCGGGTGGCAAGTTTTGGTGGCCGCAAATCCTTTGTTCCCGAATTTGCACCCACGTCAAACACCGAGAACGAGATCATGCATCGCAAAACCAGTGCATGGGAGAGCGTGCCGGATGCCTTCCACTCGGATGGCGATATCATCGACTATCAAACCGCGATTTTGCAATATGAAACGGGCGCAAGTATGGCCTTTCATACCAATCTGAACACACCTGATGAGCATCGGCGTTTTTGTGTGATGGGGGCGCTGGGCATGGCTGAAGGTGACTTCGTACGCGGCTATCTCAAGGCCACAGCGCGCGACGGGGAAACAATTGCCGATCATGACTATACCAAGGGCGACCCAGCGAAAATGTCGGCGCATTACGGCGCGGACCATATGATGGTGAGCGATATTGCAGCGTTTTTGCGCGGTGAAACCAAAAGCTTACCTGTGGGCGTTGTTGATGCGCTTGAGGCGGGGCTTGTGGCAATGGCATTGGATCAGGCCCGTATCGCGGGTGGCATGGTGGATTTGTCCGAAACTTGGGCGGAATTTGACAGTTGGAAATTAAGGGCATGAGCATGGAACACGTAATCGCAGGCCAACATATGGCCAAAGAAACCGCTCAGGCGCGGAATGTTTTCTGCCGCGCCGCGTCACAGGTTGTCGACGTTGCGTCCTTGGTCGACTCCAAAGCGATCTATACAATTGCGCGTGGGTCCTCTGACGCGGCGGCCAATATCCTGTCGTATGAGATGATGCGCGAGTTGAGCATTCCTGTGACCTCCCTGCCACCGTCGGTTTTTTCCGTCGGGCAGGGCGTCAAATGGAGGGCGCTTCGGTTCTTGTGATTTCGCAATCGGGTGCGAGTGATGATTTGGTGCGTTCGGCCAAAGGGGCTGCCGCGCGCGGCGCCTCGGTGGTTGCCATCACAAATCAGCCCAACTCAGCAGTAGAAGTCGCCGCTCATACGACGGTAGCGATTGGCGCGGGACCAGAGCTTGCGGTCCCAGCGACGAAAACCGTTGTCGGGTCCATTGGCGCGGGGATGGCGTTGCTCTCATCGCTTAGCCCTACTTACCGCGAACGTGCGCAAGCATCTGTGGAAACCCTTAAGACCGCGACGACCATTCATCCCCATTCCGAAGCACTAAAATCCGCTTTGCTGCGGGCGCGAAATATCTATGTGATTGGCCGTGATACGGGTTATGGCGCTGCTATCGAGACTTCGCTGAAACTTAAGGAATGTTGTGCTTTGCATGCGGAGGCTTACTCGTCGTCTGAAGTGCTGCACGGCCCCCTTGAACTCGCGACAAACCCGCTTATGGTCCTGATCTTGGACACGGGTTTGCCCAGCACAAAAGACAGTTTGGACCAAGCAGAATCCCGTTTTCGGGGGGTAGGTTGCGACGTGCATCGCATCAGTCCCGCCGATGTTGGGGGTGAGGGATTGACCCCTGCGGCGAGTGCCGCGCTCCTCCTGACGCTCATGTATTCGGTGATTTTAGAAACGGCATTGGCGCTGGGCTTAAACCCTGATGCTCCGACCACTCTTTCGAAGGTAACACAAACCACATGACCGATTTGAACGCCCTTGGTCGCTGGGCCACTTGGACCGAAATCCATCAACAACCTGATATTTGGCGCGATTGGGGGCGAGCATTGGACGTCGCAGGCCTGCGCGCTTGGATCGCATCTCTGGACGTTGAGGAGGTTTGGTTTTGTGGCGCGGGGACCAGCGCCTATATCGGCGACATTGTCGCGGCGGGCTTGGAGGGGAAACGGTTTCGCTCGGTTCCGACCACAGATATTGTCAGCCGTCCGCAGGCGTTTTTGTCAGGTGTGCGCCCACTTGTTGTCAGTTTTGGACGCTCTGGGAATAGCACCGAAAGCAATGGGACATTAGACGTGCTGGATGCCCTAGCGCCGACCGCACCAAGACTACATATCACCTGTAATCGCGATGGCGCATTGGCCACACGGGCGAGTGCGGGGCCGCTCAAGGTAATTGCGTTGCCAGAAGCTACCCACGACGCAGGGTTCGCTATGACCAGCAGTTTTTCCACGATGCTTTTGACCACATTGGCGCTGTTTGATGCGCCCTGTGATGTGGCGCAACGCTTTGCGGCCTTGTCAGATCAGTTGCGCGGCCTCTTGCCTTTGATGGGCGCGGAGACGCCTCTCCCTGAGCGCGCGGTCTATGTGGGATCGGGGGCGTTGGCCTTCGCCGCCCGTGAAGCCGCGCTCAAAGTTATGGAACTGTCTGCGGGACAAATCCCTGCGCTCTGGGATAGTTCGCTTGGGTTTCGCCACGGTCCAAAATCCTTCGTGACCGATACTACGGCGATCACGGTTTTTGTGAGTTCTGAGATGCCTGCACGGGCCTATGATATGGACCTTATCGCCGAATTGCGCAGCCAATTCCCGATGGCGCGTGTACAGGCCGTCGGAGTCGGCGGTGACCTTGATATTGCCATGCCGTTTGGGGCGGTTTGGGCTGCTCCGTTGTGTGTGGCAACCGCGCAAATCGCTGGGGTGCGATGGGCGGAAGCTTTGGGTCTGAATGTTGATGCCCCTTTCACTGGTCGCGGCACGCTTAGTCGTGTAGTTGCGGGCGTAAAGCTATATCCGGTGGTGAAATGAGAGCAGCAGGCATAGATTTGGGGGGCACCAAGATCGAACTCCAAGTTTTTGGCGACGATTGGGAGGTTGTCGCGCGCAAACGTGTGCCGACCCCGCAAACCTATGACGCGCTTATTGCGGCTTTAGCGGGGCTTGTGACGTGGACTGATACCCAAGCTGGCTATCAGGTTCCGCTGGGAATTGGCGCGGCGGGCTTGATCAATCCTGCGACGGAATTGGCGCTTACGGCCAACCTTTGTGCTACGGGGCGTCCCCTTCATCGGGATGTTGAACGTGCGGCGGGGCGCGAGGTTGTTTTTATCAACGACTGTCGTGCCTTGGCCCTCTCGGAAGCGATCTTTGGCGCGGGAAAAGGGCACCATACGGTCATGTCCCTGATCTTGGGAACGGGGGTTGGCGGCGGCGTCGCCATTGGCGGCGACATCCATGCGGGCCCCACAATGACCGGTGGCGAATTTGGCCATATGTCGGCGCCTGCGCACCTTGTGGAGCAATACGGTTTGCCCATCGTGCAATGTGGCTGTGGACGTCGTGGTTGTAGCGAGACTTATATTGCGGGTCCAGGAATGAGCCGAATTGCCGAAACGATCATGGGGGCACGCGTAAGCCCGCCAGATATTATCGCACAACGTGCAACGGATCCGTTGGCGCAACGCGTTTGGGAGATTTGGTGTGCCTTCACAGCAGATCTTCTGTGCAACCTTACTTTGGCTGTTGATCCAGATGTGATCGTCATTGGTGGTGGCCTGTCCAAAATTGACGGTGTGATCGAGGCGCTCACAGCGGCGACCCAAAATGCACAATTTGGCGACTTTGCCATCCCTGCGATTGTTTTGGCGCAGGGCGGCGACGCGAGTGGTGCGCGCGGTGCGGCCTATGCTGGCTTTCAGCATCAACAGGCGCAGGCGTTTGATCTTGGTACTTCTGAACACGCGAAGGGGGAATGATGGCGCTTTGGTTGCAACCAGAAAAGCTTTTTACAGGGCATGAGATTTTGACACATGCCAGCTTGCGTGTGGAAGAAGGGGTTATTGTTGAAATCGCCTCAAGTCCCTTGCCCAAGGATGTAAATGCGCGGCCAATTAAGGGGCTTTTGACGCCCGGATATGTGGATTTGCAAGTCAACGGCGGCGGGGATGTCCTTTTAAATCAGACGCCTACCCGTGAAGGAATGCAGACGATTGCCAAGGCGCATCGCCGTTTTGGCACGGTTGCAATTATGCCCACGGTCATCACCGATGGGCCGGACGTGATGGATGCTGTGGCCAAGGCTGCGGTGACAGCGCAGGGTGATCGAGGCATTATGGGGCTGCATATTGAGGGGCCCCATATTTCGCTGGAACGGCGCGGAACGCATTTGGGCGCGTTCGTGAGGCCCATGGATGAGCGGACTCTCTTGGTTGTTGCGCGACTTCGCAAAGCGGGCATACCGGTGATGATCACCCTTGCTCCTGAGGCCACCAAACCAGAGTATATCTCGCAACTTGCGGCTCTGGGCGCGGTTGTGTCCCTCGGGCACACGGCGGCCACGGCGGAACAGATGGCGGTGGCGATCAAGGCTGGCGCGCGCTGTGCGACGCATTTGTTTAATGCCATGTCGCCGATGCTTGGTCGTGAGCCAGGGGCGGTGGGGTCGGTTATCAATTCCGAGCTCTATTCGGGAATTATCTGCGATGGGTATCATGTGGCGGACGAGATGATTGGCCTTGCCATACGCGCTCGCCCCATACGCGACCGTATGTTTCTGGTTTCCGATGCTATGGCGACGGTTGGTGGCCAAGATCATTTCGAACTTTACGGAAAGAATATTTACCTGCGCGACGGCATGTTGGTTAACTCGGAAGGCAGCCTTGCGGGTGCGCATGTGACGCAAGCCGAGGGCGTGAAACGTTTGGTCGAGCGCACGGGAACGCCCCTCCTTGAAGCGCTGAAAATGGCGACTTCGACACCTGCTGCCTGTATGGGGCTGCCGCATTTGGGGCAGCTTGAGGGACGCGTTTTAGAGGATGTTCTGGTCTTGCACGATGATTTGACTGTGCGAGGAACCTTGGCGGAATTTACTGGCGAAACGGTTTGAGTTGATGAAATCTACCCCCTTTAAGCTCGAAGTTTGCATTGACACGCCCGATGGGTTGCAAGCCTGTCAAAACGGCGTGGACACAATCGAGCTATGCAGTGCTTTGGCCGTTGGCGGGCTGACGCCATCTGCGGGGCAGATATCCTTGGCGCGCACCAGTTTCGTGCCTGTGCATGCCATGATCCGGCCTCGGGCTGGGAATTTTATTTATTTACCCCATGAGATTGACGTCGCTTTAGGCGATATTGACGCTGTTAAATCTGCGAAATTGGCTGGGATTGTCATCGGAGCCTCAACGGCGGAGGCGATGCTTGATTTACCTGTCCTCAACAAGATGATCGCCGCTTCGGGCAGCCTTATCCGAACCCTCCACCGTGTGATTGATACGTTAGATGACCCCTTTGTTGCGTTGGATCAAGCAATTGATCTCGGATTTTCGCGCATTTTGACCTCGGGCAGTTCCTTCAATGCGCAAGACGGGATGGCGTGTTTGCGCAAACTTCAAGAACGCGCGCGAGGGCGCATTGAAATCGTGGCTGGGAGCGGTGTGAACGCGCGCAATATCCTAGAGATCGGAAATGCAACCGGCGTGCGATCCTTTCATGCGTCCTGTCGCAGCCCTGTGGAGCAAGACAAAATCACGGTAGGCTTTGGTTTCGCACCTGAATTTATGAATAAAACCGATCCCCAGAAGATCAAGCAGTTGCGAAGCGTCCTCGTCGCCGCGGCCTAGAACGGACCGATCGCGTTCTAGTTGGGTGATTTTGCCCGACATTAATCATCCAATTTATCGGTTAAAATGAGCCTATACAGCGGCTACAGCACAACCCGAACGTTGCGATGTGAGATGATGCGGAAGTTATCAGTTACTTGATCTCGAAAGTTGCGCCACTTTTTTGGGACGACCTCTCGCATAAAGTTCAAGATTGGGTTGGCGAAGTGTTTTTGCGTTGGATAGTGCCGATTATGGGTGACGTGGCTGTGCATGACGGCCCAGAGCCTCTCAATGGGATTGAGATGAGGGCAATAGGGCGGTAGTTGGATCAGGTGAATGCGACAGTTTTTGCGCGACAGGAACGCTCTGACATTGGGGCCTTTGTGGTATGGGGCATTGTCCCAAATGACGTGAATGATACGTTTGTCAGGGTTTCTGGCCTCAATTTTGGCGAGAAGCTGAACGGAGCTGACCCCATCGACGGTGGTTGGTTCAACGAAGGGCGCGTCAAAGGTTTCCAGGTTCAGAGCGCCGTGAATGTTCACGCGCCCAGATGTCGTTTGGATGGCGGGATTTGACCCTTTGCGAGCCCAACCATGGCTGGGTTTGCTTTGATATTCCGGATGAACTGCATCCGAGAAGTAGACGGCCTCGTCGGCAGGCAAGTTATTCAGTAGGTTCGTATGAAATGCGATGAATGCGGCCTGCTTTTCAACGTCAGCCACACGGGGCAACGCCTTTGGTTTGCGATACTCGAACCCCAGACGGGCCAGAAGCTTGATGCAGCCAGAATGAGAATAGTGGATGTTGAATTTTGCACCCATATAGGCTCTGATCTGCGCCGTTGAACGGCAGAACCGTTCCTCAAGCCATTCGCTCAAATCCGCCTCATGAGCAATCGTCATCCGTGACTGCCCGCCTTTCCACCCATCGTAGGCGACGGCCTCCCAGTCCTCAGCCAAATATTGCTTGTGCCAGCTGCGCACCGTGTCGTCGTCCAGAAACAGAACCTTTGCGATTTGGGCACATGACATCCCATCATTCAGCAGCGAAAGCGCATTCGCCCGCCGCGCAACCCCGTAATCCTCACGCTGGCGCTTCACGCAGGATAAAAGCTCAAGGCGGTCTGCAGTGGTAAGAAAATTAGGGCGGATCATAAAGACACCTGAAACTCATTCGCTCAGTCCACCAATGCAAAAGTCGGGTGTTCAAAAACCCCGAGTATAGCCATGCGAATACTCAGGAAATAACAAGAGTGGCGATGGGAAGTATCACCTTTCTCACCCTATCAGGCGTTACGGTTTTTGATGCTAACGACGCTTATACCCACACGTTTTTAATTAGCGGAGACAGCAGTGACGAAACGATTATTGTGTGAGCGATGCTTGAAGTGCGACTCTTGTTAGGCCTTAGGGTAGGGCGCTCATCGCATTTCCTCCAACATCTTTTCACGGAAGACTTCAGCTGGTGTCTTCCAGCCGAGACATTTGCGGGGTGTGCTGTTCAGGCGGTCACTGATTTCTTTGATGTCGTGATCCGTCATTCTTCTAATGTCTCTATTTGCGGGGCAACCAACGTCTCGCCCTTCGATTGGTGTTCTTCACCGTGCCTTTCTGCCACGGTGAAGAGGGGTCACAGAACCAGGTCTGCGGGCCAATCTCAGCTTGCAGATGTGGCCAGGAAACAAGCTCAGTGCCGCGATCAAAAGTAATAGATCTGCGCCCGACATGGGGCAAATCTTTGATTGCCTTCATGATTTTGCCCATGACCGGCTTAGTGCGCCTATTTGGGTTCTTTAAGATCAGTGTGAAGCGGCTCACGCATTCAACTAGAGTTGTGACATTTGTCTGTCCAAGCGTTTGTTTGAAGAACATTAAATCTGCCTCCCAGTGGCCAAACTGACGTCGGTGAGCAACATCCTCCGGCCTGAACAAGATACTGACATCGCGATGGAACTTAGGTGGCTGGCGTTTGCGCGCACGGCGTGATTTTCGCGACATGCGATGCGTCGGCAGATACCACCACAATTCTTTGGTCAGGCCGGCTTTGGAATAGATGTAGCGGTAAATCGTTTCCTGGCAAACCCTTAGAGGTGCTTTCTCAAGGATCATCCGGTTGCCAATTTGCTCCGGTGTCCAACCGTTCTTAAGTTGTCGAATTACGCTGTCGCATAAGCTAGGATGTTTGATCTGCTTACGTTGTCTTGCACGCCGATCCGCAGTCTTTAATTGCGCCGCAGAGCCGTAGTAGCCAGCGTACTTAGGTAAACTTTCATCTGAGAAATAATTACGCCTCAACTCTCTGTAAATTGTCGAACGGCAGCGCTTCAACACGCGTGCCATCTCATCGACAGGGACTTTAGCGTACTTCCAACGTTCCACTGCCTGGCAGTTGGTTGCAAAGCAATCAATGAGAAGGAATTCTGCGGCGTTCTGTGATACTAAGCTGTGTATAAGTCGTTCCCATGCCGATTCCTCCGGTCAGATAACATACTGTTTTCTAACAAGAGTCGCAGTTGGAAGTAGCGCGCGCCTGGGTCACAAGGTGGTGACTTCATACACGGCGGTGAAGCCGATGACGTTCTTGAGGGAGGAGCAGGGGCGGATACGTTGGATGGCGGAGGCGGCCAAGGCGTCCTGAGCTATTTCACATCCTCAACCAGTGTGAATATCGATCTTGAAACGGGCGTTGCGAGTGGTGGTGATGCTGACGGAGATGTGATCATTGGTGACACCTTTGTGTTTGCCACGGGTACAGGCTCTGATATCATTTCCGACGTCTCTATCAATGTCGACATTGTCGCAATTAGTGCGGGCGCGAGTCAATTCAGCGATCTGACACTCACACGGTTTGGTGACGACACCATCGTGCAATTTTCCAATACGACCATAACATTACGCGACGTTCTTCCAGCAGAGCTCGACGCAAATGATTTTGTTTTCTAGAGCACTAAAAAGCGGAAATGCCCTATAAATGTACGTGGGCGGGGTTTGCGTACTGACCTGAGCCCCAAGTCTCCTCCAGCTTTGCGCGGAGTCCTTGGGGTTGAATCTTTGGCGTTAGGCCGCCATCTTGTCCATTGCCTTTCTTTGCAAAAATTCCATCGGGGTGAGGTTGCCCAATGCTGAATGTGGTCTGCGCCAGTTGTAATCCTCCTGCCATTCTTCAAGCGTTTTGCGGGCATCGCGCAATGTGCCAAATAACGTTTCATTCAAACATTCATCTCGCAGCTTGCCGTTGAAGCTTTCGATGAAGCCGTTCTGCTGGGGCTTGCCTGGTGCGATATAGTGCCAATCAATATCACTTTTCTGAACCCATTTGAGGATCGCCATGCCATGTTCTGCGATCACCTTGTCCAGCTCACGTGCAACGCGGTGTCCGGATAGCGACGTGTCGGCCACCAGCACCAAGTTCTCGCGGCTGAAGTCATCGACAACTGCCAGAATGCGAAACCAACGTCCATCTGTCAGCGCGTCAGGCACGAAATCTAAGCTCCAACGTTGGTTTGGGCCATCGGGCAGGACCATCGGCTTTCTCGTGCCCAACGCACGCTTCCTGCCACCTCTGCGCCGCACCTGAAGCTTCTCTTCACGGTAGATGCGCCTCACTTTCTTGTGGTTTACCTCAAAGCCCTCCCGCGCAATCATCACATGGATGCGGCGGCAACCAAACCGACGCCGTTCTCTGGACACACGCTTGATTGCATCTCGCAGTTCGGCATCATCACCACGACGCGACAGATACCGCACCGTTGATCGATCAATCTGCAGCACATCACACGCCCGCCGCTGGCTCACACCGTGCGCTTCGCACAAATGAACCACCGCCTGCCGCCTCACAGCAGGCGTCACCATTTTTTGAATTGATGTCTCGCAACATGGCGCGCGACCGTTGTCCTCAGACCAATGGCGGACAAAGTCACGCTCCAGCATCTGCTCGGCCAGCAGCTTCTTCAGCTTACCGTTCTCGTCTTCCAAAGCTCTCAGCCGCTTCGCGTCAGAAGGTTCCATCCCGCCATACTTCGATTTGTATTTGTAAAACGTCGCTGAACTGCTTCTCGGTCAATGCTATGCATTAACCTGCCAGCCAATGGATCCCGTGCCGCCGACATACATCAGCAGTCTTCTCGCCAGATTCCTGTTCCTTGATCATCGCAATAATCTGTTCGTCCGTAAATCGTGCCTTCATTTGTCCGTCCTTTTGTTGGGTGGACTCTACACAAATCTGGAGGAGTTTTAGCGGATCAGGTCAATGTGAGTGTCTTGTGCTGCTTGTGTTCATGTATACATGAGTGCTAAGAAGGGGCGAAGTGAGGTCGTATGTCCCAAAGTATTCATATCCGTGCGCCAGGCAGGCTATTGGATTCCGAGATTGACCGGTCGCGTCCAATCGGCGCGCAGATCTATGATATTGTGCGCCTGAATATTATCGTTGAGAGTTTGAAGCCTTCAACGCCCATTAACGAAACCGATCTTAGCCATTGGTTTGGTGTCAGCCGGACACCTGTGCGCGAAGCCTACTTGCGGTTGATCGACGAAGGATTAATCCACGCAAAAAGCAAGGTTGGCACAATCGTCGCTCCCATTGATGCGGCGCGGGTGCGGGAAGGGATTATTATCCGCCGATCGCTAGAGCGCGAAGTCGTCAAACAAATCTGCGAAAGAGACGTGGATTTACGGACGTTGGATGCTAGTGTTGCGTTGCAGCGGGTTGCGGTTTCCCATGACGACCACATCGAATTTTTTAAACGCGACGAGGAATTTCACGAGGCTCTTGCGGAGTTGGCAGGCATCCCGTCCGCGTGGCGTCTTGCTCATTCCGTCAAGGCCCACACCGATCGTGCGCGTATCATGCTTACCGCAAATTTGCCGCTGCGGATTAACGTTGCTTTTGGCGAGCATTTGGAAATCATCAAAGTTTTACGCGTCAAAGATAGCGAGTTGGCGCAGGCCTTAATTAATCGACACATCAATTCAGCCTTTGAAGCAGTAGGAGACAACAGTGCTCAATGAAAATCGTTTTTTCCCCGTTGAGGCAACGACACGCGCGATAGCACAGCGGTTGTTCCATGAAATAGAGGCATTGCCCCTCATTTGCCCACATGGCCACACGGACCCGAGTTGGTTTTCGGGCAATGCGCCTTTTGCGGACCCTGCACAGCTTTTGATCGTTCCGGATCACTATATCGTCCGCATGATGGTTTCACAGGGGATACCCCATTCCGCTATGGGCGTTCCCACGCTGGATGGCGCAGCATTTGAAATGGACAGCCGCAAAATTTGGCGTTTATTCGCAGAAAATTATACCCTGTTTCGCTCTACGCCCGTGCGCCATTGGATGGACTATACGTTGGAAAATCAATTTGGCATTGAAGCGCCTTTGCGGCCTGAAATCGCTGACGCTGCTTATGATCAAATTTCCGAGAAGTTGAACCAAGAAGCCTACCGCCCGAGAGCCCTTTATGAGGCTTTCAATATTGAAGTTCTTGCCACAACGGATTCCTGTCTTGATGACCTAGCACATCACAAAAGTATCGCAGAGAGTTCATGGAGCGGGCGGGTTGTGCCCACCTATCGACCAGACGCTGTGACAAATCCCGATATCTCTGGCTTTGTTGAAAATATTGAGCGTTTCGGAGAAATTACCGGTGAAAACACCGCAACATGGGACGGGCTTCTGCGCGCACATCAAAAACGTCGACAGGATTTTATCAAGGCGGGGGCAACGGCCACCGATCACGGCCACCCCAGTGCGACAACCTGCGATTTAACTCAACAAGCCTGCCGCGATCTATATGCGGAAATCCTTGCGCAAACTGCGACCGAAGATCAAAAAGAGATGTTCCGCGGTCAGATGCTAACCGAGATGGCAAGGCTGAGTGTTGAAGACGGGTTGGTTATGCAAATTCATCCCGGATCAGACAGAAATCACAGCCCGCATGTCTTTAAGCGATACGGGTCGGACAAGGGGTTTGATATACCCAAGCGGGTGAATTTTGTCGAAGCTCTCAAACCGTTGCTCAATATCTTGGGACACGAAAAGAACCTGAGTATTATCCTGTTTACCTTGGATGAATCAACCTATGCGCGGGAACTGGCGCCTCTTGCGGCTGCCTATCCTTGCCTCAAGCTTGGGCCGGCGTGGTGGTTTTCGGACAGTCCAGACGGCATGATGCGCTACCGAAATCTTACGACGGAAACTGCGGGATACTATAACACCGTGGGATTTAACGATGACACGCGTGCATTCCCGTCCATTCCCGCGCGTCACGATATGGCCCGCCGTGTGGATTGCGCGTTTTTGGCGACCCAAGTTGCCGAGCACCGTTTGCTGGAAGATGAAGCTGTCGAAGTGGCGATTGATCTCGCGTATCGATTGGCAAAACGAACATATGGATATGAGGATTTGGCATGAAGCAGACGTGGAGATGGTTTGGGCCAAAGGATTGCACCCTGATCGAAGAAATCGAGCAAGCGGGGGCAACGGGCGTTGTCAGTGGCCTGCACCATGTACCAAACGGCGAAGTTTGGACCCGTGCGGAAATAGAGAAACGACAAGCTGAAATTGCGACCCGCAGTGATGGCACGCCGTCGTCCCTCAAGTGGGATGTCGTTGAAAGCCTGCCTGTATCCGAGGATATTAAAAAACAAGACGGAGCATGGCGCGCCCATCTTGAAGCTTACAAAACCAGTCTCGAAAATCTCGCGGAGGCGGGCATCAAAACGGTTTGTTACAACTTTATGCCCATTTTGGATTGGACCCGCACCGATTTGGCGTGGCGTCTGGATAATACCGCAACCTGTATGCGATTTGATCTGATTGATTTCGCGGCGTTTGACATCTTCATTCTCGATCGTGCCGACGCGGCAAGCGATTTCCCCGCCGAAGTGGTTGAGGCCGCAACCGCGCGCCATGCCACTATGCTGGATGCGGACAAACAGGCGCTCATGGCGAATATTGTGATGGGCCTTCCTGGGGCGAACCAAGAACTGACTTTTGACGATTTTAAAACCCTGCTTGGCTCCTATTCCGACATTACATCCGAGCGTTTGAAGTCCAATCAGTATACCTTCCTCAGGGAAGTCCTGCCCACTGCGGAGCGCCTTGGAATGCGGCTTTGCTGCCATCCAGATGATCCGCCATTCTCGCTGCTTGGTTTGCCGCGCGTCATGTCGACGGAACAGGATTATGCGGAATTGATTGCTGCTGTTGATAGCCCTGCGAATGGTATCACCTTGTGTAGTGGATCGCTTGGCGTGCACCCGCAGAACGATTTGGCGGGGATGATGCGTCGGCTCGGCCCTCACGTGCATTTCCTGCATCTGCGCAATGTGCAGCGCGAGAGCGACATGTTTCCCGGTTCTTTTTACGAAGCAGAACATCTGGGCGGGAGCACCGATATGGTCGCCTTGATTGCTGCGGTTCTGTCTGAAGAGAAGCGCCGTCGAGCGGAAGGCCGTGAAGATTGGAATATCCCCATGCGCCCTGACCACGGTCACGAGATGATTGATGATTTTAAGCGCCCTCAACAGCCGGGTTATCCCGTTACGGGGCGTCTGCGCGGGTTGGCGGAATTGCGCGGGGTGATTGCTGCATTGTCCTCGGATTTTGCAAATCTCTCTACAGATGCGCGTGACAATAATGCATAGCGAACCTTGTGCGTATGATCCAAGCGCGTCGGATGTCGGGATTGTTCATATCGGGATTGGCGCGTTCCATCGTGCGCACCAAGCGGCCTATACAGACAGTGTTCTCGCTAAAAATGGCGGCGATTGGCGCATTCTGGGCGTCAGTTTGCGCAGCACAGAGGTCGCTGACGCAATGAACGCTCAAGAGGGGCGTTATACCCTTGTGGTTCGCTCCGATCAGCGCGGCGAGCCACCGGTTTTCCGCGAAATTGGCAGCGTAGCCAGTGTTCTTGCGGGCCAGCGGGGCGTGACACCGATCTTAGATGCAATGACGCGGCCTCAAACCCGTATTGTCAGTCTGACGATTACCGAGAAAGCCTATGGTGTCGATCTTTCTACTGGGCAACTGAACCTTGCCGATCCGCAGATCGCAAAGGATTTGGCAAACCCCGAATTGCCCACGGGGGCCATCGGCCTCATCACCCGCGCCCTTGCTGTGCGTCGTGCCGCGGGGACGGAGCCGTTCACTATCCTTTCGTGCGATAACTTGCCCAATAATGGCGCTCTGGTTCGGGCTGGGGTTCTGGAGTTTGCCCACCGCGTGGATCCAGATTTGGCCGCGTGGATTTCGGTTCATGTGCGGTTTCCATCGACAATGGTAGACCGGATTACACCCGCCAGTTCGGACAGTTTTTTTTTCGAAGTGGAGCAGGCTTTGGGCCATCCCGATCTCGCAGCTGTTGAAACGGAACCGTTTAGCCAGTGGGTGATCGAAGATGATTTCTGTAATGGCCGCCCTGCTTGGGAAGATGCGGGGGCTATCTTGGTTCAAGATGTTGAACCTTTTGAGAAAATGAAGCTTCGTATGCTCAATGGTGCCCACTCAATGCTGGCCTATGCTGGCTATTTGTCGGGCTGTACGTATGTGCGCGATGTCATGGATAATCCAAAGCTTGCCAAGAAGGTTGCCGCGCATTTGCAGGCTGCGAGCGAGACCCTAACTCCCCTCGAAGGTGTTGATTTTAACAACTACGCGGCGGAGCTGATAAAACGATTTGGCAATCCCAACATCGCGCATGAAACCTATCAAATTGCGATGGATGGAACCCAGAAAATGCGCCAGCGGATTTTCGAGCCCGCAGCGGAAGTCTTGGAAAAGGGGGGCGACATAGATACGTTTTCTTTTGCGACCGCATGTTGGATCAGATACGCTTCGGGACGCCATGATAGTGGCACAGAGTACGCCTTGCGTGACCCTCGTGAGGAAGAGTTGGCAGGTGTTTATGCAGCGCATGGCCAAAATGCCGAGTCCTTGGTGAAAGGTATCTTTGCACTGCCAAATTTACTTCCAGCCGCCGTCGCAAAATCCGAAACATTTGCGAAAAACGTCGCGCAACACCTTCAAAAAATTAGGGCGCACGGCGTGTTGGCCGCGATTTAGCACTATAATACTGTTTTATCATCGGTTTCCCCTCATATAGCGCTCCGAGGTTCTTGTACTTTGGCGATGAAGTATTACGTGTCACCGTCAACGTTAGCGGAGAATGAAATGACATATACCCCCCCAAAGTTTGGACGCCGGACACTGAAAATGGCGGAAAGTTCGCAAGTATCAACCGTCCGATTTCTGGGGCAACCCATGACAAAGAGCTAAAAGTGGGGAAACATCCGTTCCAACTTTACTCTCTCGCGACACCCAATGGCGTCAAAGTTACGGTGATGTTCGAAGAGC
Source organism: Falsihalocynthiibacter arcticus (assembly GCF_000812665.2). Classification (GTDB taxonomy): domain Bacteria; phylum Pseudomonadota; class Alphaproteobacteria; order Rhodobacterales; family Rhodobacteraceae; genus Falsihalocynthiibacter; species Falsihalocynthiibacter arcticus. Next base: position 4,137,502 of record NZ_CP014327.1, on the reverse strand, counting down.
TTCTCGCTGCGGGCCATACTGGTGCGGAATACGACGCATGGTTGATCAACATCCAAGAGGGCGACCAATTTGGGAGCGGGTTTGTCGACATCAACCCCAACTCAAAAATCCCCGCGTTGTTGGATACAACCACGGGTACACGCGTGTTTGAGAGTGGCGCAATTCTACTCTATCTCGCCGAAAAATTCGGAGCATTCCTGCCCAAAGATCCCGCCGGACGGGCTGAAGCCTTGAATTGGCTGTTCTGGCTACAAGGCTCCGCACCCTATCTCGGCGGCGGTTTCGGGCATTTCTATGCTTACGCCCCCGAAAAATTCGAGTATCCGATCAATCGTTTTGCAATGGAAACCAAGCGCCAATTGGACGTTTTGGATAAAAACCTCGCCGATCGACAGTTCCTTGCCGGTGACGAATATTCCATCGCGGATATCGCCACCGCTCCTTGGTATGGCGCCGTGGTCAAAGGGTTGGTCTATGAAGCTGCGGAATTCCTTGATGTCAAAAGCTACAAAAACCTCAACCGCTGGACAAATGAGGTTTACGATCGGCCTGCGTTCCAACGGGGCAAGATGGTAAACCGCGCGTGGGGCGAACCTTCGGAGCAACTGCTTGAGCGGCACGACGCAAGCGATTTTGAAACGTCCACGCAAGACAAGATCGCTACCGCTGCGGAGTAGTTTCATGGGATGAAAATAAGCCGCCTGTGGGAGTAGACCCATGGGCGGCTATATCGTATTTCCATTCAAGTGGTTTCGGGTTGGCTCATCACTTTTTAGGTGCAAACTCGATGGGCCCGCCGTGCTTCGCCCACGCCGAAAACCCCTCCTTGAGGTGGGAGGCTTCAAATCCCATATCCTGAAGCATGGACACCGAAAGGGCTGAGCGCCACCCCGATGCGCAGTGAAAGACGAACGTTTTGTCCTCGGCAAAAATCTCTTTGAAATAGGGGCTTTCGGGATCGACCCAAAACTCAAGCATCCCGCGAGGACAGTGAAAGCTTCCGGGAATGAAGCCCGAGTGTTGGCGTTCACGCACATCTCGAAGGTCGACGATAACGACGTTAGGATCGTCGACCATAGCGATGGCGTCCGTCGTTTCGACCTCTTGGATTCGCGCGCGGGCCGCCGCAACCATTTTGGCCGCTGATGTTGTTAGTTTTGACATGAGTTCACCGTTTCCGCGTTGAGGGGACGAAGTTGGCAGTTTGGCGTGAAAGAAGTGAACCAGCAACCATCAACAGAGAGACGTACTAGACGCGCCGCCAATTGGGGCGGTCGAGACTTTCGCTGTAAACTAGGTCACCACCACAATTTTGCCGCCCGCCGTGTTGTTTTCCATTGCGGTATGTGCGGCAACGATGTCGTCGATTTTAAAGACTTTGCCAATCGGGACCTTGAATTTTCCAGCGACGACCAAATCGGCGACGTCCTGCAGAGGAGACGCCATGAAATCCTCGTTGCCACCAGCGTAAGTGGTGAGGTTTACGGCCGTCGGAATGGCGCCCATCGGGCTAAAGGCAGCCAGTTCCCATGCATTTCCAACCATGCCCGTCATGCAAACCGATCCGCCACGGGCCGCACAAGTCAAGGAATCGAGTAATGTGGTTGTGCCGACCAGTTCAAGCACCTTGTTCACGCCCTCAGGATAGCGCGTTTTTATGTCTTGGGCGATTGCACCTGTGTCTATGACCACATCATCCGCGCCGTTGTCCAAAAGGCTTTGGCGATGATCTTCGCGCCGCGTGGTTGCGATCACCGTGAGCCCCATGCGTTTGCCAAGGATGGCGGCACAAAGGCCCACTGACGTAGTGCCACCCCGAATGAGGAGGGTTTCGCCTGCTTGCGCCTTTAACGCCGTCTGAAGCGAGCCATTGGCCGTTTGGAGCATCTCGGGCAGGGCACCCAAAACATCCCACGCCAATGTCGTTTTTAGGCGCATAACTTGGGCATTTGGCACCAATGTGTACTCGGCATAGCTGCCATCAAATATCCGCCCCAATCCCCCCATCGCTGTGGCCACGGTTTCGCCCTCGGTGAAAACGCCATCTACGGATTGCGCAACGACGCCCACGGCCTCAATTCCCAAAATGCGTGGGAAGGGAACGTTGGGGGAATGCCCTTGGCGGGTAAATAATTCAGAGCGGTTGAGGCCAAAAGATTTCACACGGATCAAAACCCAACCCGCTTTGGGTGTGGGGATCTCGCGGGTTTCGATCTTTAAAGCGTCGGGTCCGCCCGCTTCATGTATGACGACGGCTTTCATTTTGGACATGGTAAATCTTTCGTTGGCAAACGCGGTGCGTTAATCTGCGACAAGACGATAGAGCACCAAAAACAAAAACGGCTTAGGGCGGAAACCCAAGGCCGTTTTTTGTTTGACCAGATGGAGCGGGCGAAGAGATTCGAACTCTCGACCCTAACCTTGGCAAGGTTATGCTCTACCCCTGAGCTACGCCCGCACCGTCTGGTGAGGAGGGGTTTAGTCCGAACGATTGGGGGCCGCAAGGGGAATTTGGCAGAAAATTTAAATTATTTTCTAAGCGACGGAAACTGCCCGCTCGCGCGTGTGTCTCTATATAGAAAGTGAGAAGTTTTTAATGGAAAACGACCCTATCATGCGACGCGATATCCGCCTCATTGACTGTCTTTGCAAGTCACGCAGAGGGTTGACGGGAGGGACGGGGGCCATCCGCGGGGCAATTCTCACAATTGCTATCGGGATCGCACTTCTTGCACGTCTTATGACGGTAGTGCCTATGTTTGCGGCTTCAGCTCAAGAAATAGGCCTTTGTGCCATGACTTTGGTCTTTGGGGCTGCGTAACAAAATACCTCTTCTTTACGCGCTCTTTACAAAGGTTGGTTCAATATACCTCAAATAGAGTCGACTGGATTCGGCGCCAAACGGAACAAGATTGCCCGCGTTGCGGCACCTAAGGAAAGAAGAGGACAGCCTGTGACTATGTCTCAAGATCGACTCGTGACTCTCTGTTTTAAAAAAGGGGGAGAAACTAAAGTTTTCGCGAGTCGCAGCCATGCGAAGTTGATGGAAAGCATCTTCCGAAGCCACCTAGGCGGGACCTCCAAATCGCGTTGGTTGGAATCTACTCTGTCGGACGGCTCTATGGTCGTAGATATGAACGAATTGTCTGCCGTGGTGAATTGCGAATATACTGAAAAGTAAGTTTGATTAACGCGGAATGCGCATAAAAATACCCGCCGCAATCTCTTGCGACGGGCAATGTTTCTCTCGTTAGGTTCTATTCCAGCTCAACAAGCAGGTCTTTAGCGTCGATCTGGCTGCCCGGTGTAACATGCACCGCTTTGACGGTCGCGTCGCGCTCTGCATGAATGCCAGTTTCCATTTTCATCGCTTCAATCGTCAAGAGCAGGTCACCTTGGTGGACCACTTGGCCGACCGTTACCGCGAGGGTTGCCACGACACCCGGCATTGGCGCGCCGATATGGTTGGTATTGCCATCCTCGGCTTTTGGCCGCGCCGCAGTTTTTGCCTTCACCAGACGATTTGGCACACGGATAACGCGCGGCTGGCCGTTCAGTTCGAAAAAGACCTTAACTTCGCCATCTTCTGTAGTTTCGCCAACGGCTTGAAGGCGAATTTCAAGCTTTTTGCCAGGCCCGATCTCTGCTGTGATCTCTTCGGCGGGTTCCATTCCATAAAAGAACGTCCGTGTCGGAAGTGCCCGCACGGGGCCGTAGAGGCGGTGACGGCCCATGTAATCCAAGAATACTTTGGGGTACATGAGGTAGCCGTTGAGGTCTTCGTTATCTACGGTGAACCCATCCAAAAGCGCGCTAAGTTCGGCCCGCGTTGCTTCTAGGTCTGTGGGTTCCATCGCGGCACCAGGGCGCGTCAGGTTAGGAGCTTCGCCCTTTAGGACTTTGCTTTGGATGCCTGTCGGGAAGCCACCCGGAGGTTGGCCCAAATTCCCGCGCATCATGTCGACGACACTCTCGGGGAAGGATAGATCCACCTCGGGGTTTTCGACTTCTGCTCGGCTAAGTCCCTGAGAAACCATCATAAGCGCCATGTCGCCAACTACTTTTGACGAGGGCGTAACCTTCACAATGTCACCAAACATCTGGTTCACATCCGCGTAGGTTTGCGCGACTTCGTGCCATCTTTCCTCAAGGCCGAGGCTGCGCGCCTGTGCTTTTAGGTTGGTGAACTGGCCACCGGGCATTTCGTGCAAGTAGACTTCGCTGGCAGGAGCTGCGAGGCCGCTTTCGAAGGCCGTATATTGTGCGCGTACCGCTTCCCAATAGTTTGAGACTTCGCGGATTGAGCCGATATCGAGGCCAGTCTCGCGCGGTGTGTGACGCAAGCTTTCGACAATGGAGCCAAGACAAGGTTGGCTGGTGCCGCCCGAGAATGCATCCATTGCCGCATCGACGGCGTCAACGCCCGCTTCGCTTGCCGCAAGGATTGTGGCGCCTGCGATGCCGGAGGTATCATGTGTGTGGAAGTGGATCGGCAGGCCGACTTCTTCTTTGAGAGCTTTAATCAAAGCGCCAGCAGCGGTTGGTTTGAGGAGGCCAGCCATATCTTTGAGACCTAGTACATGAGCCCCCGCCGCTTTGAGGTCCTTGCCCATTTCCACATAATATTTGAGGTTATATTTAGCGCGATCAGGATCGAGAATGTCGCCCGTGTAGCAAATCGTGCCTTCGCAGACCTTGTTCTCTTCCTGAACAGCATCCATCGCCACGCGCATGTTTTCGACCCAGTTGAGGCTGTCAAAGACGCGGAAGACATCGACGCCAGTTTCGGCGGCTTGTTTGACAAAGGATTGTACAACATTATCAGGATAGTTGGTGTAACCCACCCCGTTCGACGCACGCAAAAGCATTTGCGTCATCACATTCGGCATCGCGGCCCGTAGGTCACGCAACCGTTGCCATGGGCATTCTTGCAAGTACCGATAGGCCACATCAAATGTCGCGCCGCCCCAGCATTCAACTGAGAAAAGCGATCCAAGATTTGCCGCATAGATCGGTGCAACACGGATCATATCAATCGAGCGCATCCGCGTGGCAAGCAAGCTTTGATGCCCGTCGCGCATGGATGTGTCAGTGATCAAAAGTTTCGTTTGCGCGGTCATCCAATCGGCGACGGCCTGCGGTCCCTCAGCTTCTAGGAGGTTGCGCGTTCCAATGACGGGCGTGCCTTTGAGTGCGGGGGGAGCGAGCGAACGTTGGTCCGCCGAAGGCTTTGGTCTGCCAGCGGTTTCTGGATGGCCGTTGACTGTGATCTCCGCAACATAGGTCAGGATTTTGGTGGCCCGATCACGCCGTTTTTTGAAGGTGAACAGCTCTGGTGTGTTGTCGATAAACGTCGTGGTGTAGCTGTTGTCTAGGAAGGTCGGGTGCTTGAGAAGGTTCTCAACAAAGGCAATGTTGGTGCTCACGCCACGGATGCGGAACTCACGCAAGGCGCGGTCCATACGCGCAATTGCCGCCTCAGGTGTGGGGCCTTTGGCGGTCACTTTTACCAGCAAACTATCGTAATAACGGGTGATAACACCGCCAGAATAGGCTGTGCCGCCATCAAGGCGGATGCCCATACCCGTAGCGCTGCGATAGGCTGTGATGCGGCCATAGTCGGGGATGAAGTTGTTTTGCGGATCTTCGGTTGTCACGCGGCACTGAAGGGCGTGGCCCGTTAGGACGATATCTTCTTGGCTGGCTTTTCCGGTCGCTTCGGCAATGGTTTTGCCTTCCGCGATCAGGATTTGCGCCTGCACGATGTCGATGCCTGTGACCTCTTCGGTGACTGTATGCTCGACTTGAACGCGGGGATTTACTTCGATGAAGTAGAACTCCTCGGTGTCCATATCCATCAGGAACTCGACGGTTCCCGCACATTCATATCCAACATGGGCGCAAATTTTGCGACCTAAGGCGCAGATGTCGGCGCGCTGTTTATCAGATAGATATGGGGCAGGGGCGCGTTCGACAACTTTTTGGTTGCGACGTTGTACCGAGCAGTCGCGTTCAAACAGGTGATACATGCCGCCGTGTTTGTCGCCAAGGATTTGGACCTCAACGTGGCGGGCGCGTTGGATCATTCTCTCGAGGTATCCCTCGCCATTGCCAAACGCAGACTCGGCTTCGCGACGCCCTTCGAGGACTTTTTCTTCAACTTCTTCTGGGCCATAAATTGGACGCATGCCACGGCCACCGCCACCCCAGCTCGCTTTGAGCATGAGGGGGTAGCCAACTTCTGCGGCTTCTTTGCGTACCTTGTCCATATCATCGCCAAGGACTTCGGTTGCGGGAATAACTGGGACACCCGCTTCGATCGCGACGCGGCGCGCGCTGGCTTTGTCGCCTAGGGCGCGCATTGTCTCGGCTTTGGGGCCAATAAAGGCGATGCCCGCAGCGTCGCAGGCGTCTACAAAATCGGGGTTTTCAGAGAGGAGGCCGTAGCCTGGGTGGATCGCGTCCGCGCCCGCCATCAGGGCAACCCGAATAATTTCTTCGATACTTAAATAGGCGGCCACAGGGCCAAGGCCTTCGCCAATGCGATAGGCTTCGTCGGCTTTGAAGCGGTGCAGGCCGAGTTTGTCTTCTTCGGCATAGACGGCAACAGTTTTCTTGCCCATTTCGTTTGCAGCTCGCATGATGCGAATAGCAATCTCACCGCGATTGGCGATTAGAATTTTCTTGAAGTCTGACATTTTGAATTCCCCGATAGCTCTCGGGAGTATCTTTTAAGAATTTTCTGCGTCGCCGTAAAGCTTTCTTCGCTGTTGCAGCAATTTTCGGTCACGATTGTTTACCAATTAGTGCTATTATTCCAATTTGGGCGTAGTATTTGGAAGAAGTGTCTGAAAGTAGATCGATTTGGGTCCTGTGTGCTGACCTACTTTTCGAATCCATGCCGGAACCTCCCTTGTGGATAGCAGGCGATGATCCGTGCTAGTTTTAAGGTGCCGCTATCAAATGCATCCCAAAATTCACTTGGAACATATTGAGAACACCCTCTTTTCCTTTTCAATAAAAACGGCTAGATTGCCCGCATGAGCAGTTTTGATGAAAATGACGCCTTTGAGGCCGCATCCCGTCCGTCCCTTGCCGCCCGCGCCATGGCGGCGCGGCCCGCACCCTATTTGGATGAGCTAAATCCCGCACAGCGCGAAGCCGTCGAGACAATGGATGGCCCCGTTTTGATGCTCGCGGGGGCAGGGACGGGCAAAACCAAAGCCTTGACCAGCCGGATTGTTCATCTTCTTAATACGGGCCGCGCACGTCCAAACGAGATTTTGGCGGTAACCTTTACCAACAAAGCCGCTCGCGAGATGAAATTGCGGGTTGGTCGGATGTTGGGGCAAACCATCGAGGGGATGCCGTGGCTTGGGACGTTCCACTCTGTTTGTGTGAAGCTTCTTCGGCGTCACGCAGAGCTTGTTGGCCTCAAAAGTAATTTTACGATCCTTGATACCGATGATCAAATCCGACTGTTAAAGCAGTTACTGACCGCCGAAAAGATTGACGATAAGCGTTGGCCTGCGCGGCAACTCGCGGGCATCATTGATGGTTGGAAAAACCGCGCGTGGACCCCAAAGCAAGTATCAAGTGCTGAAGCGGGGGCGTTTGACGGTAAGGGAATTGAGCTTTACGCCCAGTATCAAACGCGCCTGCGAGAGTTGAATGCTTGCGATTTTGGCGATCTTTTGATGCATGTGGTGACGATTTTTCAAAAGCATTCGGATATTTTGGAACAGTACCAGCGGTGGTTCAAATACATCCTTGTGGACGAATACCAAGACACGAACGTTGCGCAGTATTTGTGGCTGCGGCTGTTGGCCAGTGGACATAAAAACATATGTTGCGTTGGGGATGACGACCAATCGATTTACGGTTGGCGTGGCGCTGAAGTCGGCAATATCCTGCGGTTTGAGCAAGACTTCCCCGGAGCGCATGTGGTGCGCCTTGAGCAAAATTATCGCAGTACGCCCCATATTCTGGCGGCGGCTTCTGGAGTTATTTCTGGCAATGCGGGACGGCTTGGAAAAGAGCTGTGGACGGATTTGCCTGATGGCGAAAAAGTGCGCCTGATCGGCCATTGGGATGGCGAAGAGGAAGCACGTTGGATCGGTGAAGAGCTTGAATCCCTTCAGCGTGGGCGTCGGACAGAAAAAGGGCAAAGCCTTGAAACAATGGCGATTTTAGTGCGCGCAAGCCACCAAATGCGCGCCTTTGAGGATCGCTTCCTGACCATTGGATTGCCTTACCGCGTTATCGGTGGTCCGCGGTTTTATGAACGGCTCGAAATTCGCGATGCGATGGCCTATTTCCGCGTTGTTACCAGTCCCGACGACGATCTCGCGTTTGAACGCATCGTCAACACACCCAAACGCGGGTTGGGAAATGTAGCACAGCAGAAAATCCAGCTTTGCGCGCGTAAACACGAGGTTTCTTTGCTCGAAGGGGCAAAGCATTTGTTGGCGGAAAACGGCATCGGCGGGAAGGGCGGCACAGAGTTGCGCAAGCTTGTCGAAGGTTTTGATCGCTGGATCGCTGAGGCAAGGTCGGAACGCCTATCGCACATGGAATTGGCTGAGATCATTTTGGATGAAAGCGGCTACACAGGCCATTGGCAGAACGACAAAACACCCGAAGGCCCCGGTCGGCTTGAGAACCTGAAAGAACTGGTCAAAGCCTTGGAACAGTTCGAAAACCTCCAAGGTTTTCTGGAGCACGTTTCCCTGATTATGGACAACGAAAACGAAGAATCCGAAGAAAAGGTCACGATTATGACCCTGCACGGGGCCAAGGGCCTTGAGTTTCCGAACGTATTTTTACCGGGTTGGGAAGATGGGTTATTCCCGAGCCAAAGATCGATGGATGAAAGCGGTGTGAAGGGCGAAGAGGAAGAACGACGGCTAGCCTACGTTGGCATCACCCGCGCCGAGCGACTTTGCACTATTTCATTTGCGGCCAATCGGCGGGTCTATGGCCAGTGGCAGAATGCTTTGCCGAGTCGGTTTATTGATGAATTGCCTGAGGAGCACGTTGATGTCCTCACACCTCCGGGTCTTTATGGCGGCGGCTACGGTGCGGCGGCAGGCGGGGCGCCGCAAATGGAGGCTCGTGCAACCAAGGCCGATGCCTATAATTCTCCCGGATGGAAGCGGATGCAGGCGCGCGCGAACGAACGTCCCACTGGTAATCCCCGCTCAAGCCGCCATCTGACGATTGACGCATCGGCAATCAGTTCCTTTACCGAAGGGGAGCGCGTGTTTAATCAGAAATACGGCTACGGCGTGATTGTCGAAGTCGATAACGACAAACTGGGGATTTCCTTTGACAAGGCGGGAGACAAGAAGGTCTTGGCCAGCTTTGTCGTGCCCGCGGATAAAGCCGGAGACGTGCCCTTTTAAGTTGTAAGTTTTGGTTGTTTTGTAAAGCTGGGCCCTGTGATGGGGCGCCAGATTTTTTCGTGTCTGGAAGGGGAGTTTTGGACATAAAAAAACGGCGATGTTCGGGAGGAGGTGAACATCGCCGTCTTATGTGTGCGCCTCGCCAAGCCTCTGGGAGGAGGAGAGTGGGTCGGCGCAGGTTACGTCGGATCTCAGGGAGGAGGAGAGAGATCCTTCGCAATAGTTGAGGCCGAAGCCCCGTGTATGCGACCTCTAGCACTTGGGAGGAGGATAAGTGCCTAAGGTCTATTGCGTCCGACCCAGGGAGGAGGAGAGGGTCATCAGCCGTTCGTTTTGGAGCTTCGCTCCGTGTAGGTGCGGCGACATCTGGGAGGAGGTAGATGCCACCGCTCTTTGCTCAGACCTAGGGAGGAGAAGGTCTGATTAAGAATTCTTAGGTATACGCCGCTTCGATTGCGATACGTTTGATCATGGAACGGTGCATGCCCAAGTCGGCAAGGTCACGGTTCGAAAGAGCGTTCAGCTCGTTGAAAGTTGTGCGGTACACGTTGTAACGTTCGAACTTTTCGACCAACCCTTTATAGGCTGCGATGATACGGTCTTGAATGCCAGCTTCTGCGGCGCGGATGTCTGTAGCGAATGCCATTTGCATATCTCACTTTAATTTTCTGCTGCGCCGGATTGCGCTAACATGAGATCAATTTAGGGGCTGTGCTGCAGATGCACAATCCGGCTTGTCGACAATGCTGCTATGCAGAAAATGCATAAGTAAGGCTGCCCTAAATTTAGGCCGATTTTTCGTCATTCGCCTTTAATTTAAGGCCTAAATTAACGCAGACTCTTGTGTTTAGGGGGAAAGCGGAACAATGCTCCCGCGTCGAAGTTCATAAGGAGTCGTTACATGGCTGTTACAAAACAAGAGATTCTTGAGGTTTTAACGCGAATCAAAACAAGCGATGGTGCGAATCTAATTGCGCGGGATTTGGTTCGGGCCTTGGATGTCGACGGCGGGGCGGTAAAATTCGTGATCGAGGCGGCTTCTGCAGATGAGGCACAATCCCTGACCCAATCACGCGATGAAGCCGAAGCTGCGGTGAAGGCGATGCCGGGCGTTCAGTCTGTATCGGCTGTTTTAACGGCCCATGGTCCTGCTGCGAAAAAAGCCGCGCCACCGGATTTGAAGATTGGACGCCATCCAACGCCTCAAGCAGGCCCAACCAAACCCTCGGGTGTTGCGCGCATTTTGGCAGTGGGATCAGGGAAGGGCGGCGTTGGGAAATCCACGGTGTCCTCGAACCTCGCGGTGGCGCTTGCGAAACAGGGGCGTCGTGTGGGCCTGTTGGATGCAGATATATATGGCCCGAGCCAGCCACGGATGATGGGTGTGAGTAAGCGCCCCGCGTCGCCCGACGGTAAAACGATCATTCCCCTCCAGGCGCATGGCGTTACGATGATGTCGATTGGCTTGATGGTTGATCCCGATAAGGCGGTCATTTGGCGCGGTCCTATGTTAATGGGCGCGTTGCAGCAAATGCTGGGGCAGGTTGAATGGGGCGAGCTCGATGTTTTGATCGTCGATCTGCCTCCCGGAACGGGGGACGTACAGCTGACCCTGTGCCAGAAATCGGACCTCACGGGCGCGATCGTTGTCTCGACCCCACAAGACGTGGCGATGTTGGATGCGAAAAAAGCGCTCAATATGTTTGAACAACTCGGCACACCGGTTCTGGGGTTGATTGAAAACATGAGCACCTTCATTTGCCCAAACTGCGATCATGAGACCCAGTTATTCGGGCATGGTGGCGTTGAGGCCGAGGCTAAGAAGTTGGACCTGCCGTTCCTTGGAGCCTTGCCGCTGGATATTGATGTGCGTCTCGCAGGAGATAACGGGACGCCGATTGCACTTGGGGACGGACCTATGGCGCAGGCCTATGCAAATATTGCCAAGCGTCTTGTTGATGGTGGTATGGCGTAGCACCTAAGCCCCCAAAGAGTGATGACTGCGGAGCGTCCATGGGAAACCATGGGCGCTTTTCTTATTCATGGGTCGGATAGAGGGCGAATCGCTGAATTTTATGAGGTATTTACCGTGGGTTTGCGCAGAGTTGAGGGCTTTAGGGCTATATTTGGTAAAATTCTGGGAATTCATGGTCTTTTTTTGCATTTTTCTTATTTGCACTATATGTGGTGTTTTTATTTCAAATATTACACCATGGGTGCCAATAATTGAAACTCCTACTCTAATTTGTACACTTTTCGTTCTCTCTTTCGGAGGCGCATGTTGCGGAAGTGCCATAAAAAACACTTGATTCCCATGAATTCCCATGTCATTCCTAGTATCAAGATGAGGACGGGATCAGGGGCAGATTAAGAACCCCAAACAAAAAAGAACCAAATAGGTTTCATACAGGCGCCCGCCATTCATCATAATTGAGATCCGGCGCGCGAGCGAGCAGACATCCCCCAGGTGGCGCGCGCAGCTGGACATCCCGGCAACGGGACACGGACGGCGGATTGAACAGTGGCAGCTCGTTCAATCCGCCGTTTTCCATTCAAGGGGTCGATGACCCCCAAGATCACAAGGAGCCGCGGGGACAGTGGCGAGAACATTTAGAGGCGAAAGCAACCATAAGGTTGATGCGAAGGGTCGGGTGTCTATTCCCGCTCTTTTTCGCCGTGTTCTTGAGGGCGCTGATCCAGAGTGGCGCGAAGGTCTTCAGCCGCGTGTCGTCATTGTTTACGGTGATGAGAAACGCAAACAACTCGAATGTTTTCCCCAAGAAGCCATTGATGAGGTCGACGCTTTGATCGCAAAGCTCCCCCGTGGTTCCAGTAAGCGCAAAGCCTTGCAGCGTCTTTATAGTGCGCAGGCGCATCCAACGACCGTGGATGAAACGGGGCGCCTCGTTTTGCCCGCTAAATTGCGCAACAAGATCGGCCTCGACGGAGAGGCATACTTTATCGGTAATGGCGATACGTTCGAAATTTGGACGCCCGATGCCTACGACGCTTCCATGTCCGAAGGGCTGGATGGAGATGATGATTTTGATCCGGATGTTGATCCGAGCGTCTATCTAGACGCGCTGGGAGAGGGCTAACCAATGACCGCTGCCACGGACCAAAAAAAACCTCACACTCCTGTTTTGCTGCGTCCCTTATTAAAGGCTGTTGCGCCTGTTTCTGGTGCTTGGCTTGATGGAACGTTCGGCGCGGGTGGTTATACGCGCGGATTGCTTGAGGCGGGTGCGGATGTTGTTTACGGCGTAGATCGCGATCCGGCCGTGTTTGAAATGGCCAAGGATTGGGCTGAGCCCTACGGTGATCGGCTGAAGCTGGTCGAAGGGACATTTGGCCAAATGGATGACTATGCCTCGGGTCTCGATGGCGTGGTTTTGGACCTTGGTGTTAGCTCCATGCAACTCGATCAGGCTGAGCGCGGATTTTCGTTTATGCGCGACGGGCCGCTTGATATGCGCATGAGTCAATCGGGCGTTTCTGCTGCCGATTTGGTCAATGGCTGCAGCGAAGCCGAACTTGCGGATATTCTATTTCAATACGGTGAGGAGCGGGCAAGCTGGCGGATTGCGAAGGCAATCGTTGCTGCGCGCGAGGTTGAGCCTTTTACCACGACACTTGCGTTGGCCAGTTTGATCGAAAAGGTACTGGGCCGTGGAAAACCGGGGCAAAGCCATCCCGCGACCCGCAGCTTCCAAGCGATCCGCATCGCGGTTAATGACGAGTTTGGGCAATTGATTGAAGGGCTTGAGGCCGCCGAGCGGGCGCTCAGACCGGGTGGGAAACTTGCTGTGGTAACGTTTCACTCTCTCGAAGATCGCATCGCCAAGAAGTTCTTGCAAGCACGCTCAGGAGGCGGCGGGAATGCCAATCGCTATGCACCTGCCGATGTTGAGATTCAGCCAGCGTTTAAATTGACTCCGCGCAAAGCTATCGGGCCCGACACCGAAGAATTGTTAGAAAATCCACGATCACGGAGCGCGATTTTGCGCGTTGCAACACGAACAGATGCCCCCGCAGAAGGGGCAGGGCGCGCCGGATTGGGCTTGCCGAAACTCGTCACACAGGGGCGAAATTAATGCGTTCTATGTTTATTGCCATAACAGCCTTATTTGTTTTGGGACTTGCATTTTGGGCTTATAATGAAAATTATAAAACCCAAACGACCCTCAAAGAAATGGCAAACGTTCAAGCTGAGATCGGGTTGAAACGCGAGCATCTGGCAATTTTGCAAGCCGAATGGGCCTATCAGAACCGCCCGATGCGCTTGCGCCAACTTGCCGAGATTAATTTCGACAGTCTTGGCCTTTTGCCGCTGCTCCCCGAGCAATTTGGCCACGTCGATCAAATTGATTACGACGTCGAGATGTTTGTAAAAGGGTTCCCTGTTTTGGAGGGCGGCATCGAAGTTTCCTCCCCAATCGACGGGGAAGATCAATGATCCGCACACCACTTCGTCCCCTTGCACGCATCTTAGAGGCGCGTGCCAAAGGCGAAAATCCTGACCAAATCGAGCGTGAAAATATTCGCCGCCGTCATGAAGATATGCGAGACAAGGCGCGCAACCGTGCCGAGGGGCGCTTGCTTGTTTTAGGCGCGTTCTTTGTCATCGCGTTTGCGACCGTTGGCGTGCGGATGGGGCACTTAAGTGCTACAGATCCTGTTGAGCCTCGCGGGTCAACTACGGGCGTTGGCATTACGGCCCAACGCGCGAATATCGTGGATCGCGAAGGGCGCATCCTTGCCACGAATATCTCGACCTATTCGCTCTATGCCAATCCGCAAATCATTGTAGACAAAGAACGGGTGGCCAAGGAATTGGTCGGCATTTTTCCAGAACTTAAAGAAGAGCGGTTGATCAAGGATTTCACTGGGAAGCGGAAGTTCTTGTGGATTCGTAAACGCTTATCCCCTGAGCAAATGCAAGCGGTCCATGAAATTGGCGACCCTGGCCTTGAGTTTGGTCCGCGCGAAATGCGCTTATATCCTAACGGTCAATTGGCGGCACATATCCTTGGCGGTGCCAGTTTTGGTCGCGAAGGGGTGCGGTCTGCGGAGGTCATCGGAACGGCCGGTGTCGAGAAATACTTCGACGATTATTTGCGCGATCCTGCCAACCGTGGCGCGCCACTTGAGCTATCGATTGATCTTTCGGTTCAGGCCGCCACACGTGAAGTCCTTTATGGCGGCATGCGTTTGATGAATGCAAAAGGCGCGACGGCGGTCTTGATGGAGGCTTCGACTGGTGCCATCGTTTCGATGGTTTCCCTGCCAGATTTTGACCCCAATACACGCCCACAAGTTCTCACAGAGGGCGACGCTTCCGATAGCCCCTTGTTTAACCGTGCGGTTCAGGGTGTTTATGAATTGGGATCGACCTTCAAGATTTTCACTGTGGCGCAAGCCCTCGAGACGCAGCTGGTGAACCCCAGCACCCCCATCAACACAAGTGGTCCCCTAAGATGGGGTAAATTCTCAATTCGGGATTTCCACAATTATGGCCCGACGCTTTCTGTTACGGACGTGATTGTTGAAAGCTCAAACATCGGGACCGCTCGGATTGCAATGCAAATCGGTGCCGCGCGCCAACAAGAGTTTTTGCGCTCGCTTGGGTTCTTTGATGCGACCCCCGTTGAATTGACCGAAGCGGCCGGCGCAAGGCCATTGTTGCCCCCAAACTGGAGCGAATTGTCGGCGATGACCATTTCCTATGGGCATGGTTTGTCGGCCAGCCCGCTGCACCTTGCGACGGCCTATGCGAGTCTCCTCAATGGGGGAACGCGCGTTAAGCCTACTTTGTTGAAGCAAAAAACGGCTGCAGTTACGGGGCCCCGAGTTGTTTCAGTGGCGACCTCTAAGGAATCGCGCAGTATGCTGCGCCAAGTTGTGTCGCGCGGAACTGCGAGTTTTGGTGAAGTTGAAGGCTATGCGGTCGGCGGGAAAACAGGTTCGGCGGACAAGCCAAAACCACGTGGCGGCTATTATAAAGACAAAGTTATTGCGACTTTTGCGAGTGTCTTCCCTGCGCATGACCCAAAATATGTGTTGATCGTTACGCTGGACGAGCCTTCCATTTTCACAATGGGCGAGGATCGCCGCACGGCGGGTTGGACTGCTGTTCCTGTGGCGGCAGAGTTGATCACGCGCATCGCGCCCCTGTTGGGCCTGCGACCAGAGCTTGACACCGAAACACCTGTGGCGATTACTCTGACAAGCAACTAAAACCCTTAGGGGTAAGGATGCGATGATTTGGAATAACGGGGTAATGCCATGATACGAAAAGTTAAAGAAAAACGATTGGCCGACCTTGGTTTGACCGCGCGCGGCCTCGCGAATGTGCCGGTGACGGGATTAAGCGTGGACAGCCGAACCGTGGAGGAGGGCCATCTTTTTGTCGCCCTTCCGGGGGCAAAAATCCACGGTGCAACCTTCATTGAATATGCCCTGCGAATGGGAGCTACGTCGGTTTTGACGGATGCTGTGGGGGCACAGATTGCCCGAACCGCCCTTGAGGACTCGGGAGTTGCCCTCGTTGTGGCGGAAGATCCGCGCATGGCGTTGTCCTTTGTCGCGGCGTTGTTTTTTGAAGGCCAGCCCGCGCATATGGTTGCGATTACAGGAACCAACGGCAAGACGTCGGTTGCGACCTTCACCCGCCAGATATGGATTGCCTTGGGGTTTCCGGCGGCGAATATCGGCACGACGGGAGTAGAAGGGGCGTTTCAAGTTCCGCTTTCTCACACCACGCCTGAGCCGATTACCCTACATCGATTACTCGCGAAAATGGCCAAAGCTGGCGTAACGCATGCGGCGATGGAGGCCTCAAGCCACGGGCTGGCCCAGCGGCGACTGGATGCCGTTCGGTTGATGGCAGCGGGGTTTACCAATTTCTCGCAGGACCATTTGGATTATCACAAGGATTTTGACGATTATTTCAATGCGAAGGCGGGCCTTTTTGAGCGGGTGCTGCCTGCCGAGGGGCGTGCCGTTATCAATATCGACAGCCCGCGGGGCCTTCAGATGGCAGAGATAGCCCGCAGTCGCGGTCAGCGCGTGTTGTCGGTTGGGCGCACTGCGGGCGCGGATATGTGTCTTGTGGGGCAACGTTTTGATGCGCAAGGCCAAGAGGTCTTGTTCACATTCGAAGGGGGGCAACATGGCCTGCGCCTTCCGTTGATTGGTGGGTTTCAGGCCGAGAACGTATTGCTTGCTGCTGGACTTGTGATTGCCTGTGGCGAGAAGGCCGAACGTGTGTTTGAGGTTTTGCCGGAAATGGTAACCGTTCCCGGGCGTATGCAGCACGCAGCGACGCGCGAGAACGGGGCAACGGTTTTTGTAGATTTCGCCCATACTCCCGACGCGCTTTCAACGGCGCTGACGGCGTTGCGGCCCCACGTGATGGGGCGGATTGTTGTGGTTTTGGGCGCGGGCGGCGATCGCGATACCAGCAAGCGCGCCCTGATGGGGCGGGCCGCAACACAGCACGCGGATGTTGTTTTCGTGACGGATGACAACCCGCGCAGCGAAGATCCCGCCGCGATCCGCGACATGGTGATGGAGGGGTGTCCGCAAGCCCATAATGTAGGCGATCGGGCCGAAGCGATTTTACGCGCGGTCGATGCATTGGGTGCGGGGGATGCGCTGTTGATTGCTGGTAAGGGGCATGAAACGGGCCAAACGATTGGGGATGTGACATTGCCGTTTAATGACGCCGAACAAGCCAGCGTTGTCGTGGCCGCCCTTGAGGGGCGTTTGGCATGACCGCGCTTTGGACTTCACAGGATGCGCAAGCTGCAACGGGAGGCGAATCCACGCAGGAGTGGCAGGCCTCGGGGCTATCCATCGACACGCGGACCTTGCAAAAAGGCGATCTTTTTGTTGCCATTAAAGACGTGCGCGACGGCCATGATTTCGTTGCACAAGCCCTTGAAAAGGGGGCTGCTGCCGCATTGGTCACGCATTTACCGGAGGGCGTTTCACCGGATGCGCCCCTGTTAATAGTGCCAGACGTTTTAGGCGCGCTTGAGGATTTGGCGCGTGCCGCACGGGCACGGACCGCGGCGAAAGTGATCGCCGTTACCGGATCGGTTGGCAAGACCTCAACCAAAGAAATGTTGCGCGTTGTTTTGGCACATCAGGGGCGCGTTCATGCGGCCGAAGCGAGTTACAATAACCATTGGGGCGTGCCGCTGACACTGGCGCGGATGCCGGTTGATACGGATTTTGCGATCATCGAAATCGGGATGAGCCATCCAGGTGAAATCGCGCCGCTTGCTAAAATTGCGGCGCCTAATGTGGCGATGATTACCAATGTCGCCGCTGCGCATTTGGAGGCCTTTGATGACATATCGGGAATCGCGCATGAAAAAGCGGCGATCTTTTCGGGGTTGGTTCATGGTGGGACGGCGATCATCAATGTTGATCTTGAGACCTCTAAAATCTTGTGGGACGCGACACCAGAAAAGAAAGTAGGTTTCGGAACTGACTCCAGCGCTGACTTCTTTCTAGAGGAGGTTAAGCTTTCCGATAATGTGACGGTGATTTCCGCGACGTTGAACGGCGAACCCGCCCTATTTAAACTGTCCACGGCGGGGCGACATTTTGCGATGAATGCGATTGGCGTTTTGGCCTGTGTGAAGGCAGTCGGCGCGGATATTGGCCTTGCGGCTTGTGATTTGGCGCAGTGGCGGCCGCCTTTAGGGCGCGGTACCCGCGAGACAATTTACCTTGATCGCTATGCAGCTGAAGTGAGTCTGGAGCTGATTGACGACGCATTTAATGCCAACCCCACGTCTCTTGCGGCCGCGCTTGAAGTGCTCGCGGCGGCCAAGCCACGCAATGATGTCGGGCGCGTCCGAATTGGGCGACGTATGGCGATCCTTGGCGATATGTTGGAGTTGGGGGACGACGCAATCGAGCAGCACCGCAAAATTGCAACGCTGGAAAGTGTCGCGCAGATCGATAAAATCCACTGTGTCGGCCCGATGATGCGGGCGCTGTTTGACGAAATCCCAGACCAAAAGCGCGGCCTATGGGTCGCAACTTCGCAGGAACTCGTGGCCAAAACCAAAGATCTCATCGACGCGGGTGATGTGATCTTGGTAAAAGGCTCAAAGGGAAGCAAAACGGCACTCGTTGTTGACGCGATCCGAAAACTGGGCCATCCAGCCCCAACACTTGAATAAGGGGCAGTTTATTGCTGTATTGGCTCACTGATTTATCGGACGGGGGGGATTTCTTTAACCTCTTTCGCTATATTTCGTTTCGCGCAGGCGGCGCATTCTTCACGGCGCTCATCTTTGGTTTTATCTTTGGTCAGCCGTTGATTAACCTGCTGCGTGCCAAACAAGGACGCGGCCAACCTATTCGCGATGACGGACCAGAATCGCATTTCGCAAAGGCAGGCACGCCAACAATGGGCGGGCTTTTGATCCTTTCTGCCTTGGTCTTTTCAACGCTCCTCTGGGCGCGCATTGATAACCCCTATGTGCTGATGATCTTGTTCGTGACGCTTAGCTTTGGGGCGATTGGCTTTGCGGATGACTACGCAAAAGTGAGCAAGAATAACACCAAAGGCGTGTCTGGAAAGATCCGCATGGGGCTTGGATTATTGGTTGCTGCGATCGCGTCCTATTGGGCGTCTTGCTATCACCCTGACGGTTTGGCCTACCAACTCGCGGTTCCCGTATTCAAAGATACACTCCTGAATCTGGGGATTTTCTTTGTGCCGTTCTCGATGATCGTGATCGTAGGCGCGGCCAACGCGGTCAATTTGACGGATGGTCTCGATGGGTTGGCAATTATGCCCGTTATGATCGCAGCGGCAGCCCTTGGGGTGATCGCCTATACCGTCGGACGGGTCGATTTTACCGACTACCTTGATGTGCATTACGTGCCAGGAACCGGTGAGATACTGATTTTTTCGTCGGCACTTATTGGCGGCGGTCTGGGCTTTCTTTGGTATAACGCTCCGCCAGCGGCCGTGTTTATGGGCGACACAGGATCACTCGCGCTTGGCGGCGCGCTAGGCGCGATTGCCGTGGCGACCAAACACGAGATCGTTTTGGCCATAGTTGGCGGTCTGTTTGTGGCCGAAGCGCTGTCCGTCATCATCCAAGTTCTGTATTTCAAGCGCACAGGGAAGCGGGTTTTCCTGATGGCGCCGATTCATCACCACTTTGAGAAAAAGGGCTGGGCCGAGCCGCAAATCGTGATCCGGTTTTGGATTATTTCGCTTGTTTTGGCGCTTATCGGACTGGCGACGCTTAAACTGCGTTAATTCGGAAGACTATTTCAATGCGGGCGTGTCCAATCATGGGCGCGCCCATTTTTGTTTCCGGTGGATTGCTAAAGTCGCTTTGACAAGGCATGAACGGGAAAAGCAACGTCGCGCAAGGAGCCTCCCATGATCCCAGTCCAAGGATATACCGACCAAAAAGTAGCCGTTCTAGGGCTTGGGCGCTCGGGAATTGCAACCGCGCGCGCCTTGCGCGAAGGCGGCGCGATCCCTGTCGTTTGGGACGATAACGCCGAAGCGCGGGAGCGTGCGCAAACCGAAGGGTTTGACCCCGTTGATTTGGGTAAAACGAGTGCTTGGGAAGGCGTGGCCGCGTTGATCCTTTCGCCAGGTATTCCGCATCTCTACCCAACGCCTAACAAATATGTGTCCATGGCGTGGGACGCGGGCATTCCTGTCGATAACGATATTTCGCTGTTTTTCGCAGGGTTTGCCACGACGGAATGGGACGAATTCGTGACCATGCCGCGCGTCGTCACCGTGACGGGCAGTAACGGAAAATCCACCACCAGCGCGCTTCTTCATCACGTGTTGCAGCACGTCAATCGCCCGTCCCAGCTTGCGGGAAATATCGGGCGCGGTGCCTTGGATGTCGATCCCGCCATTGATGGCGAGGTCGTGGTATTGGAGCTGTCCTCCTATCAAACCGACCTTGCGCGTAACCTGACGCCCGATATCGCTGTCTTTACCAATCTTTCGCCGGATCACTTAGATCGCCACGGCGGGCTTGGCGGGTATTTTGCCGCGAAACGGCGGCTCTTTGCCGAGGGCGGTCCTGATCGTGCGGTGATCGGTGTGGATGAGGACGAGGGGCGGTATCTTGCCAATCAGCTGGCGACGGGGAAGGCGGATGATCGTGTGATCCGTGTGTCGACGAAGGCCAAATTAACGGGGCCAGGTTGGAATGTTTTTGTGCGCAAGGGGTTCCTTTCGGAGTACCGCAAAGGGCGTCAAACGGGCTCCATTGATTTGCGGTCGATTCAAGGGCTTCCCGGCGTTCACAATCATCAAAATGCCTGTGCGGCCTATGCCGTTGCGCGCTCGCTCGGACTTGCGCCCCGCGTTATTGAGGCGGCGTTCCACAGCTTTGAAGGTCTGCCGCATCGCTCTCAAACCATTGCCACCAAAAACGGCGTGCGCTTTGTGAATGACAGTAAAGCAACCAACGTCGACAGTGCCGCCTGTGCGCTGGACGCGTTTGAGAATATCCGCTGGATTTGTGGCGGCCTCGAGAAGGAAGGCGGCCTTGGCGCGCTGACATCGCATTTTGGCAACGTGAAAAAGGCCTATGTGATTGGACGCGACGCCGCCAATTTTGCGCTTGGACTTGAAGGACTTGAGGTCGAAATTTGTGAAACTATGGCCGTCGCCGTGGCGCGTTCTGCGGCCGAAGCCCAAGAAGGGGATACGGTCCTTTTGGCACCCGCCGCTGCAAGTTTTGATCAATACGACAGTTTTGAGAAACGCGGCGATGATTTTACCGATTGCGTTGCTGCGCTTTAAGCACTGTCGCGACACAGAAAAGACCCGCTAAATCCATCCTTTGGGCGGGTCTTTTTGCTGGATTAATCTGCGGTTTTTGCGTAGACTTTTCCCCAGACCCGGCAAACGGGCGATCAGAGGCAGTATAGGCGGTACCCCATGACCGAGATGGTATATGGTTCTCTCCCCCATTCGGGCGGTGAACCCGTGCTCCCACGTTGGTGGCGCACAATTGATAAATGGACAGCAGTCTTTATTCTTTTGCTCTTTGCAATTGGCATCCTTCTTGGGTTGGCTGCTTCTCCGCCTTTGGCCGAAAAGAACGGGTTTGCCCCGTTTCACTATGTTCAACGTCAAGCGTTTTTCGGGATGGTCGCCCTTGTGGTGATGATTTTCATTTCGATGATGTCGCCCGTTATGGTGCGCCGCCTTGGCGTTTTGGGCTTCGTCTGTGCCTTTGTTGCCCTGTTGTTTTTGCCCTTTTTGGGGACGGATTTTGGCAAAGGGGCTGTGCGTTGGTATTCCCTCGGTTTTGCCTCGGTTCAGCCGAGCGAATTCCTCAAGCCCGGATTTGTGATCGTGACCGCATGGTTGATGTCGGCAAGTCAGGAAATTAACGGCCCTCCTGGTAAAACCCTTTCGTTCGCTTTTCTGGTTTTTATCGTTGGTTTGCTTGCATTGCAGCCTGATTTTGGGCAAGCGGCGCTGGTTTTGTTTGGCTGGGGTGTGATGTATTTTGTGGCTGGCGCACCGTTTTTATTGCTTATCGGCATGGCGGCTTTGGTGGTTTTGGGCGGCTCGTTTGCTTATAATAATTCCGAACACTTTGCCCGCCGTATCGATGGATTTTTAAATCCAGAAATTGATCCGACAACACAGATCGGTTACGCCACCAACGCCATTCAAGAGGGCGGATTCTTTGGAGTTGGTGTTGGCGAGGGGCAAGTGAAATGGTCGCTGCCTGATGCGCACACCGATTTTATTATCGCCGTTGCGGCGGAAGAGTATGGTCTGTTGCTTGTTTTGGCGATCATTTTGCTTTTTCTTGTAATTACAGTGCGCTCTCTCCTGCGGCTAATGCGCGAACGCGATCAGTTTACGCGACTGGCCGGCACAGGTTTGGCCTGTATGTTTGGCATCCAAGCCTTTGTGAATATGGGGGTCGCGGTGCGGCTTTTGCCCGCTAAGGGAATGACGCTTCCGTTCGTAAGCTATGGCGGTAGTTCTTTGGTTGCGGGTGGGATTGCACTGGGCATGTTGCTTGCGCTAACACGCAATCGACCACAGGGCGTTATTGGCGATCATTTTGTTGGGCGCGGACGCGGAACTTTAGGGACGGATCAAGGTTAATGTCAGGACCACTTTTAATCATCGCTGCGGGCGGAACGGGCGGGCACATGTTCCCCGCACAGGCTTTAGCCGAAGCGATGTTGGCCAAAGGTTGGTCTGTGAAACTTTCGACCGATGGGCGCGGCGCGCGGTATGCGGGCGGGTTTCCACCAGACGTCGAGATCGAAACTCTCTCGAGCGCGACGTTCGCGCGGGGCGGATTGTTGGCAAAGGCGATTGTGCCATTTCGTGTGTTCGGCGGAGTCATCGCAGCGGTTTGGAATATGTATCGTGATAAGCCTGCTGTTGTCGTGGGCTTTGGCGGATACCCGTCGATTCCGGCTGTTGCTGCGGCATGGATTTTGCGTCGCCCTCGGGCGTTGCACGAACAGAATGGCGTCCTTGGACGTGTGAATAAACTTTTTGCCAAACACGTGGATGCCGTGGCCTGTGGTACGTGGCCGACGGAACTTCCTGAGGGGGTTGAGGGGCACGAAGTTGGCAATCCGGTGCGCAGCGAGATTTTGGACCGCGCGGGGGCTGGGTACATAGAACCGGGTGATTATCCGATGTCGATCCTTGTGATGGGCGGAAGCCAAGGCGCGCGCATCCTTTCGGATATCGTTCCCGCAGCCATTGCCGCTTTGCCAGATAGCTTGCGCCGCAACATCCGTGTGGATCAACAGGCGCGCGAAGAAGATTTAGAGCGGGTCACCGCCTTTTATCGTGAGGCTGAGATCAAGGCGGACGTAAAGCCGTTTTTCAAGGACGTGCCGCGTAGAATGTCGGAATGCCAATTAGTTATTGCTCGCTCGGGCGCCAGTACGGTCGCCGATATTTCGATCATTGGCCGCCCGTCGATTTTGGTGCCTTATGCCGCCGCGACGGGGGATCACCAGACGGTGAATGCCCAAGGTTTAGTGGATGCGCAGGCTGCAAAACTCTTGCAGGAAGCCGATTTCACAGTCGATAATTTAACCGCATTGATCTTAGGGGTGATCACTCATCCCGATAAAGCAAATTCAATGGCGCGCGCAGCCCTTGGCTGTGGCAAGCCCGACGCGACACAGCGCCTTGTTGCGCTCGTCGACTCGCTCCGCGAACATCCCATAAGCACCGAGGCCCACACATGAACCGTCAAGCGACCAAACTTCCCATCGAAATGGGTGCCATTCACTTTGTCGGTATTGGCGGCATTGGGATGTCGGGCATTGCAGAAATGCTTTTAGATCAAGGCTATCAGGTTCAAGGCAGTGACTTAAAAGCCAGCAAGATCACTGACCGTTTGGTCGGGCTTGGGGCGACAGTATTTTTTGGGCAAAAGGCCGAAAATCTGGAAAACGCCGAAGTGGTGGTTATTTCAAGCGCGATCAAGGCGGGTAATCCGGAGTTGGATGCCGCTCGCGCCACGGGGCTTCCCGTTGTGCGCCGTGCAGAAATGTTGGCCGAATTGATGCGCCTTAAATCCAATATCGCCGTTGCGGGAACGCATGGCAAAACAACGACGACGACAATGGTTGCCACGTTGCTGGATGCGGGCGGGCTTGACCCAACGGTGATCAACGGCGGTATTATTCATGCCTACGGGTCCAACGCACGCATGGGTACGGGCGAGTGGATGGTGGTCGAGGCCGACGAGAGTGACGGAACTTTTAACCGTCTTCCGGCCACGATTGCGATCGTCACAAATATCGATCCCGAGCATATGGAACACTGGGGCGATTTCGATACTTTGCGCCAAGGGTTCCTTGATTTCGTGTCAAATATACCCTTCTACGGCGTTGCGGTATGTTGTACCGATCACCCCGAAGTTCAGTCCCTTGTGGGCAAAATAACTGACCGCCGCGTGATTACATTTGGGTTCAACGCCCAAGCGGATGTACGGGCGACCAACTTGAAATATAAAGAGGGCGTGGCGCATTTCGACATCGCGCTGAAGGCCGAAAAACTGGTGATTGAGGATTGCTCTTTGCCGATGCCGGGGGACCACAATGTGTCCAACGCGCTTTCGGCTGTCGCGGTCGCGCATCATTTGGGTGTTTCGCCCGCAGACATCAAATCAGCGTTGAAAAACTTTGCCGGTGTGAACCGTCGTTTCACCAAGGTTGGTGAAGTGAATGGGGTCACAATCATCGACGATTATGGGCACCACCCCGTGGAGATTGCGGCGGTGCTTAAAGCGGCGCGTCAGGCCACATCGCACACCGAAGGCGCGCGCGTTATTGCGGTGCATCAACCGCACCGTTACAGCCGCTTGCATACTTTGTTTGAGGATTTCTGTACCTGTTTCAACGACGCGGATGTCGTTGGCATTTCCGATGTTTTCTCGGCGGGTGAAGACGTGATTGAGGGCGCGACCCGTGATGATCTGATTGCGGGTCTTATTCGTCACGGCCACCGCCACGCGCGGGCCGTCACCAGCGAAGAGGATTTGGTGCGTCTTGTGCGTGAGCAAACCAAACCCGGCGATATGGTGGTGTGTTTGGGCGCGGGGACGATTTCGGCTTGGGCAAATAATCTTCCAAACCTTATGAAAGACTAGGTAACACAAGGGCAAGAATATGGACTTAGGAATACCGGTCTCAGGATTTCTAGCGCTGCTATGGCTGCTGATTGCCAACGTCGTTGGCTTTTTTCCGAGCAAAAAGAAACATTGGCCCGCAGCCTATATCCTTATGAGCATCGGTCTGCCGATAACAGTTTATCTGTTTTATGAAAGCGGATTCTGGATAGGGGTGCTTTTCCTAATTGCTGCTGGCTCGATTTTTAGATGGCCATTGATCTTTCTCCTCCGTCGCCTTGGTCTTCTGAAAGCTCCGTCTTAGGGCTGGAAACGCCTCTGTTTCGCGCTATAACCACCGAAATTAAAACGGGCGCATAACATGACTCTTGATCCCAATTCCTTGCCGCAGGTGCGCGGTGTTCTGACTTTTGACAAGGACCTCTCGGGGTTGACGTGGTTGCGCGTAGGCGGGCCAGCGGATGTCTTGTTTCAACCTGCGGACATTGAAGATTTGCAATATTTCCTGCGCGAATTGCCGCGCGATATTCCCGTATTTCCGATGGGAGTCGGTAGCAATCTGATTGTGCGCGATGGGGGTATTCGCGGTGTGGTGATCCGTCTTGGGCGTGGCTTCAATGGAATTGAAATTGACGGCCAAAATGTGACCGCGGGGGCGGCTGCGTTGGATGCGCATGTCGCGCGAAAAGCGGCGGCTGAGGGCGTTGATCTCACGTTCTTGCGTACTATCCCGGGTGCAATTGGCGGTGCTGTTGCGATGAACGCGGGATGCTATGGGCGCTACATCGCGGATGTATTTCAGTCCGCCCGGATTGTGACGCTGGAGGGCGAGGTGAAAACGCTCTTAAGTGCTGACTTGGCGTTCGCGTATCGCAATTCGGATTTGCCGGACGGCGCGGTTTTGGTTGATGCGGTTTTACGTGGTTCGCAGGGGGATTCGGTTGAACTTGAGGCGCTTATGGCCGCGCAGCTCAAAAAACGCGACGAAACCCAGCCCACCAAGGACCGCACGGCCGGAAGTACTTTCCGAAATCCTGCGGGGTTTAGCTCTACCGGACAGGCCGATGATGTGCATGATTTGAAGGCTTGGAAGGTTGTTGATGACGCCGGAATGCGCGGTGCGCGACGGGGCGGGGCGGTTATGAACGAGATGCACAGCAACTTCTTGACCAATGCGGGGGGCGCGACGGCTGCTGATTTGGAAGAATTGGGCGAAGAAGTACGAAAAAAGGTTTTCAAAAACAGTTCAATAGAGTTAGTATGGGAAATTAAGCGCATCGGCGAACCGACGACCCCGTAAATTTCGAATATTTTCTGGAAAACCGGTGAAAACAGACGCGCAAATCAAGAACTAGCGGCAGATCCGCGTAGATTCTGGCACAGGAAAAGCCAAGCTACGCAACAAAAATAAAAAACGAACTATCTGGATTCGGGCGTTCTGCGTTTGAAACCTTGAGTAGAATCAGATGCCCAAAATCGGGCGCACCAAGATCCTCATAGAAGGGTCGCAAATGATAAGAGGCGGGCATGTCGAGCAGGGCATCCCAAAAAGTGGCAGTATTGCTGGGAGGACCTTCTGCGGAACGCGAAGTTTCTCTCTCAAGTGGGCGCGGTTGCGCGGCTGTACTTCGGGACGAAGGATTTGAGGTTGTTGAACTGGACGCGGGTCCAGACCTAGCCGCACGTCTTCTTGAGATTGCCCCAGACGTTGTTTTTAACGCGTTGCATGGGCGTTGGGGGGAGGATGGATGCGTCCAAGGTTTGCTCGAATGGCTCAAAATTCCCTATACACATTCCGGCGTTTTGGCTTCGGCTCTCGCGATGGACAAGGAACGCTCCAAGGAAATGTTTCGCGCGGCGGGTTTGCCCGTGTGCGAGAGCGGTCTTTTTGCGAAATCGGAGGTTGCCGCGCGCCATGTGATGGCGCCGCCTTACGTTGTGAAGCCTAATAACGAAGGCTCCTCTGTTGGCGTTTATCTGGTGGCCGAGGGTGCAAATACCCCGCCAAACCTTTCCGATGATATGCCCGAAATCGTCATGGTCGAGGCCTTCGCGCCAGGCCGTGAATTAACCACGACGGTCGTTGGCGATCGTGCCCTTGGAGTGACAGATATCCTGACCGATGGCTGGTACGATTACGATGCGAAATATGTGCCCGGCGGCTCTCGTCATGTGGTGCCTGCCGATCTTCCGCCCGAGATCACCGCAGCGTGCCTGGACTATGCCCGCCGGGCCCATGTGGCCTTGGGATGTCGCGGTGTGAGCCGTACCGATTTCCGCTGGGATGAGGCGCGGGGTCTTGAGGGGGTGATCCTGTTGGAAACCAATACCCAGCCCGGAATGACTCCAACGTCGCTGACGCCTGAACAGGCAGATGTATTTGGCATCGGGTTTGGCGGCTTGTGCCGTTGGCTGGTGGAGGATGCATCATGTCAGAGGTAGGCTTTAATTCTGGCGCGCGTCAGGTCGCAGGTCTCTCTTCGCGTCGCACCCAATCCCCTAAACGTGACCCCGCCCCAAGCCGTGTCGCCTATCGCGCCCAGCGGCTTTGGCTCACACCGACGTTTCGTAAAATTGTGCGTGTTGGCTTGCCCGTTTTGGTTGTCAGTATGATTACTGGGGGCCTATTGGCGAGTGCAGATCGTCGTCAGGCGATTGTGGATTGGTCGCTGCAATTGCGCGAGGATATTGAGCATCGCCCCGCATTTATGGTGCATATGATGGCCGTGGACGGGGCCTCGATTGAGCTTGCCGAAGATATTCGAGAAGTTTTCCCTCTGGATTTTCCGATGAGTTCGTTTGATCTGGATTTGCAGCAAATGCATGCGGCTATTTCCGAACTTGATGCGGTGGCCTCGGTGAATGTGCAGGTGCGCGTTGGCGGCGTATTGCAGGTGAGCGTCGATGAGCGCGTGCCGGTAATTGTTTGGCGTGGCACTGATGCGGTTGAATTGTTAGATGCCGAAGGGCATCGGGTTGTACAGGTGCCCGCGCGGGCATCGCGCCCTGATTTGCCGTTGGTGACGGGATTTGGTGCCGATAAAGCCATTCCAGAAGCCCTTGAACTGTTGGCCTCTGCTGCTCCGATTTACGATCACGTGCGCGGTCTTGTGCGGGTGGGCGAGCGTCGGTGGGACCTTGTTTTGGACAAAGGTCAGCGGGTTCTTTTGCCCGAAACAAATCCCCGCCAAGCGCTGCACCGCGTGATTGCGCTTAATACGGTACGGGATTTGTTGGCGCGCAACGTGGCCGTCATTGATATGCGGCTTGAGAAGCGCCCAACCCTTCGCCTTAAAGAGCCTGTTCCAGAAGTCTCGCCCGAAGATGCCCCCATTATTAATAGCGGAGCCCAGTATCCATGACCGATCTTTACCAAAGCCAGCGAGCGATGCGCAACATGAGAGAAGCCGCCATGCAGCGCGGTGTTGTGGCAATTTTGGATGTGGGAACGTCGAAAATTGCCTGTTTGATATTGCGCTTTGATGGGCCGGAAAAATCCCACGATTTTGATGGTGTCGGCTCAATGGCAGGGCAGAGCAGTTTTCGGGTTATTGGAGCGGCGACCACGCGGTCGCGTGGAGTGAGCTTCGGGGAAATTGACGCAATGGCCGAAACAGAGCGTGCCATTCGCACCGCTGTTCAAGCCGCACAAAAAATGGCCAATCTTCGGGTCGATCACGTGATCGCGTGTTTTTCGGGCGCGCGGCCACGGTCCTATGGATTGGCGGGTAGCATTGATGTTCAGGAACGGACCGTCAGCGAACAGGATGTCGCACGTGTTTTGGCGGCCTGTGAGGTGCCAGAGTTCGGGGCAGGGCGCGAAGTTTTGCATGCCCAACCGGTGAATTTTGCGCTGGACCATCGCACAGGTCTTGGCGATCCTCGCGGGCAAATAGGCAATCGTTTGGCTGCGGACATGCATGTTTTGACGGTCGACGCGAATGCCATTCAAAATCTAATTTATTGTATCAAACGGTGCGATCTTGAACTCGCGGGCATGGCCTCGAGTTCATATGCTTCGGCGATTTCGGCCTTGGTCGAAGACGAACAAGAGCTTGGCGCGGCCTGTATTGATTTGGGTGGCGGTTCTACGGGGCTGTCGATTTTCATGAAAAAACACATGATCTATTCGGACTCGGTTCGACTGGGGGGCGATCACATCACCAACGATATTTCCAAAGGCCTTCAAGTGCCGATGGCAACTGCGGAACGGATCAAAACTCTGTTTGGTGGCGTTGTCGCCACGGGAATGGACGACCGCGAAAAAATTGAAGTTGGTGGGGACTGCGGCGATTGGGAAAAAGACCGTCGTACCGTTAGTCGCGCTGAATTGATCGGGATTATGCGACCACGGGTCGAGGAAATTCTGGAGGAGACGCGGGCGCGTCTTGAGGCCGCCGGATTTGATCACCTGCCAAGCCAGCAAATTGTTCTGACCGGCGGTGGAAGCCAAATTCCTGGCCTTGATGGTTTGGCCACGCGCATCCTAGGACAGCGCGTGCGGATGGGGCGTCCGCTACGGGTTCAGGGCTTGCCACAATCGGCCACGGGGGCGGCTTTTGCCTCCTCGGTTGGGCTGTGTTTGTTTGCTGCAAACCCGCAAGATGAGTGGTGGGACTTCGATATTCCCACAGAACGGTATCCAGCACGGTCGGTAAAACGCGCTGTGAAATGGTTCAAAGATAATTGGTAAACGCAAAATATGGTAGTTTCGGCAAGATATCGCCAAACTTTTCGGCCTGACGGACTATATTTTGTGTCATTAACGCGTTTTTTTCGTGACGTTTGACAAATTTCTCGATAAAATCGGTGCAAATCAGGCAAATTTGTCGCCCCGGGACGGGTGGCACTGTATCACAGGCGGACCAGTCGATGACTTTAAATCTTAGTATTCACGAGCAAGACGATCTCAAACCACGGATCACCGTTTTCGGTGTTGGTGGAGCCGGCGGTAACGCCGTAAACAATATGATCGACAAACAACTCGATGGTGTTGAGTTTGTGGTCGCGAATACCGACGCCCAAGCGTTGCAGCAGAGCAAATCCACAGCACGCATTCAAATGGGCATCAAGGTCACCGAGGGTCTGGGCGCGGGGGCACGGCCTTCCGTAGGGTCCGCCGCTGCTGAAGAAAGCATCGAACAAATCGTTGACCACCTCGCGGGCGCGCACATGTGCTTTATCACCGCTGGTATGGGCGGCGGCACCGGCACCGGCGCAGCTCCAATCATCGCACAAGCCGCACGCGAGTTGGGTGTTTTGACCGTTGGTGTTGTGACCAAACCGTTCCAATTCGAAGGCGCAAAACGGATGCGTCAAGCCGAAGAGGGCGTTGAAGCGCTGCAAAAAGTTGTCGACACTCTGATCATCATTCCCAACCAAAACCTGTTCCGTTTGGCGAATGAAAAAACAACCTTTACCGAAGCCTTTAGTCTTGCGGACGACGTTCTGTATCAAGGTGTCAAAGGTGTAACCGACCTTATGGTTCGCCCCGGTATCATCAACCTCGACTTTGCAGATGTGCGTTCCGTGATGGACGAAATGGGCAAAGCCATGATGGGCACAGGCGAAGCCACAGGCGAAGATCGCGCCGTACAAGCCGCCGAAAAAGCCATCGCAAACCCCTTGCTTGACGAAATCAGCCTGCGCGGCGCACGTGGCGTTCTTATCAATATTACAGGTGGCTACGACCTCACATTGTTCGAACTCGACGAAGCGGCCAACCGTATTCGCGAGGAAGTCGATCCAGAGGCGAACATCATCGTTGGCTCGACTTTGGACACTGAAATGGAAGGCGTCATGCGCGTTTCCGTAGTGGCCACTGGAATTGACGCCCGCGTCGGCGCCGGAGAAGTTCCCGTAGCGCGTCGTTCCCTCGCAGAACCGTTGAAGCATTCTTCACTTGCCGATGAAGTTGCTCAAGAATTGAGCCAAGCCGCAGAAGCACAAGGCAAAGAACCTTCGTTGTTTACGGAGCCAGAAGCTGAAAAAGAAACGCCTTCTTTCTTTGCGCCAACTCCACGGGCCAAGGAAGAAGTTCCTGCTCCCGCATACCAACCGCAACAACAAGCGGCTCCTTCGCCTCAGCTTGCTGAAGAGCCAGTACGGTTTGAGAGCGAAGCCGAAGGTTTTGTCGCTCCTAAACCTCGGACACCGGGAACGCCTTCTCCTGAAGCGTTGGATCGTCTTCGCGCCGCGGCTTCGAAGGTTCCGCATGCACCGGCTGGCTATGGTCAAACTGCAGCAAAAACTGCTCCTCAGCCACAAGCTGAACCTGAAAAACCACGCTTTGGGATCAACTCTTTGATCAACCGAATGACAGGCCACGCAGCCGAGGAGGGCGCGCGTACAGCCACTGCACGCCAGCAACCACAGGTGCAGGCCCCCGTTGCTGAAGCCGAACATGAGCCGGATCCTGAGCAAGAGCGTATCGACATTCCAGCGTTTTTGCGCCGCCAAGCTAACTAAATATTTCAACAGTTGTAACAATTGGGCTGCCCTTCTGGGTGGCCCTTTTTTGTTTAATTACAATGCGTTGCGTATTTTTGCGCAAACAACCGCCTAGGTGAAAAGCGCATGTTTCATTCAGTTACAAAGATTGAATTGTACATAACACAGTGGGAGCTTATCTCTCCTGTGTCGGAGCAAAGAACGTTCCGAGGCCGTTATGGAGCATCCATTGCAAACTACTTTGAACAAGCCAATTACATTTCGCGGAATAGGTCTCCACTCTGGGGCCCCTGTTCGCATGGTTGTAAAACCGGCGGCAGTGGATAGCGGAATTTGGTTTGTCAGGAGCGATCTTGAAGGGGATAACCGTATCCCCGCGTTATATGATGCGACGACGCCTGCGCAGCTTTGCACCCGTGTTGCAAATGCCTCTGGCGCTTCCGTTTCAACGATCGAACATATCATGGCCGCGCTCGCAGGGTGCGGCGTACAAAACGCTGTGATCGACGTAGACGGCCCGGAAATCCCCGTTCTCGACGGAAGTTCCGCCGAATTTGTGACCGCTATTTTGATGGTCGGGCGCAAGGATCTCAATGCCCCAATCCGAGCGTTGAAGATTTTGAAAACTGTGGAAGTACGTGACGGCGACGCAATCGCCCGTATCGAGCCTGCAAAAACTTTGCATATTGATTTCCACATTCGTTTCAATGACGCGGCCATTGGCAAGCAAGATAAGAAGCTGAGTATGGCAAATGGCGCTTTTGTGCGCGAACTTTGCGATAGCCGGACTTTTTGTCGACAATCTGATGTCGATGCGATGCGTGCCGCAGGGCTTGCCTTGGGCGGTTCTGTGAAGAATGCCGTTGTGATTGATGGTGATGACGTCTTGACGCCTGGTGGCCTACGTCACCGCGACGAGGCTGTGCGCCACAAAATGCTCGACGCGTTAGGCGATCTTGCCCTCGCTGGCGGACCCATTTTGGGGCGCTACACGGGGATTCGCGCGGGGCATGCCCTCACCAACAAACTCCTCAGAGCAATTTTTGCAGACGCCAACGCTTGGGAATGGGTGAAATGCGACGCCCGCGTCTCTGCGCGTTTGCCGGGTGCAGGCCTGCACGCCACCGATATCCCGATTGCGGCCGAATAAATCCCTTCCCAATGTAACGTAAAGACGTTTTGCCTAGGATTTTTCTGTGCTAGAACGGCGTGAGGTTTGGGGTTTTCCCCTTCGAACAGATTTTAAAGGTGGCGCTGAATGAGACGCGCAGCGGCTTGGCCAACTCGAATTACTTTGCTTTGCGGTCTCACGTTGTTGATGGCCTGCGGCGGCAATTCCAGCAAAGATATCCCCCTCGAGACGTTTACTCCCGAGGAGATCTATACTCGTGCGGAATTTGATCTTGAGGCGGGTGACCCCGAAGAAGCAGCGCGGCTATTTGGCGAAGTTGAACGCCTTTACCCCTATTCCGAATGGGCAAAACGCGCATTGATCATGCAAGCGTTCTCCTATCATCGCGATCAGGACTATGAAAATAGCCGGATTGCGGCACAACGTTTCATTGATTTCTACCCCGCTGAGGAGGATGTTGCTTACGCGCAATTCCTTTTGGCGCTGTCCTACTACGACCAAATTGATGAAGTTGGCCGCGATCAGGGCCTCACGTATCAAGCGTTGCAGCAATTGCGACTGGTAATCGAACGTCATCCAGACAGCGAATATGCGCGGTCAGCGATTCTGATGTTTGATCTCGCGTTTGATCATCTTGCGGCCAAAGAAATGGAAATTGGGCGCTACTACCTCAAAAAAGGTCACTACGCTGCGGCGATCAACCGATTCCGTGTTGTGATCGAGGACTTCCAAACCACAAGTCACACTCCAGAGGCCTTGATGCGCCTCGTTGAGAGCTACTTGGCCTTGGGGTTTGTCGAAGAAGCGCAAACGGCTGCCGCCATTCTTGGATATAACTTCCGATCCACGGTTTGGTACCAAGACAGCTATGAATTGCTAAAAGGGCAAGGCCTTGAACCTGGGTTGTTTGGCGCGAATTGGATGGGTAAATTCTATCGCCAAGCTATTCGTGGCGAATGGCTATAATTCTGCGAGATTTGCTGTGCTGCGCGGCTTAGAAATTCGAGACATGTTAATCATTGACCGGTTGGAACTTGAGTTCCAGCCGGGGTTAAATGTGTTGACGGGAGAAACGGGTGCAGGAAAATCTATCCTGTTGGATTCACTCGGTTTTGTTCTTGGTTGGCGCGGGCGTGCAGAGCTTGTTCGCGCAGGGGCCGAGCAAGGGGAAGTGACCGCGAGCTTTGAATTGCAGGACGATCATGCAGCATGGGGCGTCCTGCGCGACGCTGGGTTTCCAACCGCTGACGGAGAACTCATCCTACGGCGGATAAATACCAATGAAGGGCGTAAAACGGCGTGGATCAATGATCGGCGCTGTTCGGGAGAAGTGCTGCGGGCCTTGTCGGAAACCCTCGTCGAATTGCACGGCCAGCACGATGATCGGGGCTTGCTCAACCCGCGCGGTCATCGTCAGATTTTGGACACCTACGCCACCTTGGATGGCGAGCTTTCCGACGTGCGTTTGAAGTGGCGTGGGTTAAACGACGCCACAAAAGAACTGGAGAAGGCTGAGGCACATTTGGCCGAAATTCGCAAAGAAGAAGACTTCCTACGTCATGCTGTAGAGGAGCTGGATTTGCTCGCGCCCATTGCCGGAGAAGAACCAGAACTTGATACTTTGCGCCGTCAATTACAGGCCGCAGAACGGGTTTTGGACGACATCAATAAGGCGAATATGGCCTTGGGTGGCCACGGAGCGGAGGCGCAAATTTCCAATGCTATGAACTGGTTGGAAGATTCCGCCCTACAAATTGACGGCCAACTTGACGAAGCAATTGCCGCGTTGGGGCGCGCAATGGCCGAACTTTCGGATGCCATTCAGGCTGTCGATAGCACGGTTGAGCATCTGCGGTTTAACCCCATTGATTTGGAGGAAACCGAAGAGCGTCTTTTCGCCATTCGCGGGTTGGCGCGCAAGTACGAAGTATTGCCTGATGAGTTGGGCGCCCATGCAGATTCCCTGCGCCTTCGGCTTGAGACGTTAGACCAAAGTGTGGGCAATATGGCAGGTTTGAAGCGGGCCGTGGTCACCGCTCAATCTGCATATGATCTCGCGGCCCAAGACCTGTCAGAAAAGCGCGTAGACGCCGCCCGTAAACTGGATGCGGCTATGGCCAAGGAACTTGCGCCGCTCAAAATGGAGCGGGCTGTTTTTGCCACCGAAATTTCCGCCACAGAGCCGGGTCCAGAAGGGCAAGATGAAGCGATTTTTACCGTTGCCACCAACCCCGGTGCGCCGTCGGGGCCACTCAATAAAATTGCATCTGGCGGGGAGCTTTCTCGGTTTCTTCTGGCGTTGAAGGTTTGTCTCACTTCCGAAACGCGCGGAACCACAATGATTTTTGACGAAATCGACCGCGGGGTCGGAGGGGCGACGGCAGATGCCGTTGGGCGCCGTTTGGCTGAGTTGGCGACGCTGGGGCAAATCCTTGTTGTGACTCACTCGCCGCAAGTCGCGGCCCTTGGCGCGCATCACTGGCGGGTTCAGAAATCGGTCGAGGATGGCATGACTCTTTCCACGGTTGTCGCTTTGGGGACAGATGAACGTGTGGATGAAGTGGCACGGATGCTGTCAGGCGATAGGATCACAGATCAGGCCCGCGCGGCCGCAAAAACGCTGCTTGCCGGATAGCATTTTTCACACATTTTTGGCTTAATTTTTGGCTTTGAACGCGTGTTCTTTGACCTATTCTAGCATTAGGGCACGATTTTTCCCGGATTGAGGATGCCCGTTGGATCAAGCGCATGTTTGATCTGGCCCATCAAATCCCACGCCTCCTGACCGTGTTCCTGCGCCATGAGGTGCCGCTTCCCAAGGCCAATTCCGTGCTCGCCCGTTATGGTGCCACCTAAGGATATAGCGCGTTCGGCCATGGCCTGAGCGAGGCGTTTTGCCTCGGCCACTTCGCCTTCATTCTCGCGGTCGATTAACAGGATGGCGTGGAAGTTGCCGTCGCCCACGTGCCCCAAGATTGGACCAATGAGCGGTGAGGCATCAATATCCGCGCGGGTTTCGCGCACGGCTTTTGCAAGTTCAGAGATCGGAACGCAAACATCGGTGACGAGGGCAAAAGCGCCCGGTCGCAATGCCAAACACGCATAGTAGGCATTGTGGCGAATGCGCCAAAGAGCGGTGCGGTCTTCGGGTTTGTCGGACCAGTCAAAACCAGTGCCCCCCATTTCCTCAACGATCTCTCCAAACCTTTTGGCATCTTCGGCGACGGCGCGCTCGGAGCCGTGAAACTCGACCAGTAAATGTGGAGTCTCGGGCAATTTTGTGCCTGCGTAGGCGTTGAATGCCCCTGCGGTGGCCGCATCGACGAACTCTATACGGGCCATTGGAATGCCATACTGGATGGTTGTAATCACCGTTTCAATAGCGGCATCCATATTCTCAAATGCGCATGAAGCGGCGGAAATGGCCTCGGGTTGGCTTTGGAGGCGCAGGGTCAGCGAGGTGATGATTCCGAGCGTTCCCTCGCTGCCCAAAAACAGCGCCGTGAGGTCGTAGCCCGAGGATGATTTACGCACTGGGCCACCTGTTTTGACAATCCGTCCGTCAGCCAGAACCACGGTTAAGCCAAGGACATTGTCGCGCATGGTTCCATAACGCACGCTGGTCGTGCCGCTGGCGCGGGTGGCGGCCATGCCTCCAAGCGACGCATTTGCCCCTGGATCAACGGGAAAAAACAAACCCGTTGTGCGAAGCTCTTGGTTAAGAGACTCGCGCGTTATTCCCGGTCCAACGGTCACGGCAAAATCCTCAATCCGAAGGTCGCCTATTTTGCTCATCCGGATCATATCTAGGCAAAGCCCGCCCTGTGTCGCCAGCGCGTGCCCCTCAAGAGAAGTGCCTGCGCCCCACGCCACGACTGGGCAATCCTCAGCATGACAAATTTTTAGGATTTCTGAAACCTCTAGGGTGGTATCAGGATAGGCAACCGCATTAGGCGGGGTGAGTGGGAAATATGTTTCGCTCTGCCCGTGGTTGTTCAGATCGGACTTGGAACGAGAGAGGCGATCGCCTAACAGTAAAGATAGCTTGGTTAAAGCGGAGTGAATGGTCATCGCGGCCCCTCTATTTACACCACGCATGAGCCTAGGCGATGTTATACGCTGGGGAAACCCCATCGAGGGAAAACGCGCAGAAAGAGCAAAGAAAACCGTCTATGTCGTCAATGATCAAATCCTATACTTCACAGATTCTGCAGAGCCTTATTGATGCGGCGCGCCACGTGCGTCATCAGGGCCCTTCGCAAATTCAGTTTTGGTTTATTGCTTTGGTGATAGGCGTGGTTGCTGGGACGACGGCGCTCTATTTTCGAAAATCAATTACAAAACTCCAGAATTACTTTTATGCTAGCGATGATCTTGGCAGCCAATATGCGTTTATCACTGATTTACCGTGGTACTGGATTCTCCTTATTCCGACCATCGGCGGCCTCCTTGTTGGGCTAATTCTAAATCACTTTACCGCGGACGGGCGCGTACGCTCTGTGGCGGATGTCATCGAGGGAGCGGCTCTGCACAATGGGCGTGTTGAGATCAAAGAGGGCCTTGCGAGTGGGCTCGCTTCTTTGATCACGCTGTCTTCCGGTGGATCGTCCGGACGCGAGGGGCCTGTGGTTCACCTCGCTGGAGTGGTTTCGACATGGGTGTCCAATCGGATTAGCGCTGACGGAATTACGGCACGCGATTTGCTGGGATGTGCTGTTGCTGGAGCCGTTTCCGCGAGCTTTAACGCGCCCATCGCGGGCGCGCTTTTTGCCCTCGAAGTGATATTGCGACATTTTGCAGTCCACGCCTTCGCCCCGATCGTTATTGCATCGGTCGCTGGAACGGTGGTGAGCAGGCTTGAGTTCGGAAATGTCACAGAATTCACCTTGCTGCGCCAGGGAGAATTGGCATTCTACGTTGAATTACCCGCGTTCCTAATCCTAGGTTTGATTTGTGGCATCGTCTCTGTTGTGCTAATGAAATCAATCTTCTGGGCCGATGATATTGGTACCGTTGTTCAGGAGAACCTCCGGATACCTCGTTGGTTTCGCCCCGCAATTGCAGGGGCAATGCTGGGAGTTATCGCAATTTGGTTTCCGCATATTATCGGCGTTGGATATCAAACGACCTCGGCGGCGCTGACGGGAAACCTCGTTTTTCAAACGGCGATTATGTTCGCCGTTATCAAAACTATTGCCGTATCAATCACTATGGCTGGGCGCATGGGCGGTGGTGTTTTTTCGCCTGCATTGATGGTTGGTGCGTTGACCGGACTTGCCTTTGGGATCTTAGCGACAAGCATTTTTCCAAACGTGAGCGGTTCGGAAACTATTTACGCTTTGGCCGGCATGGGGGCGGTTGCGGCCGCAGTTCTCGGCGCGCCAATTTCCACAACGTTGATTGTGTTTGAACTGACGGGTGACTGGCAAACGGGACTTGCCGTGATGGTTGCCGTTTCCATGTCGACGGCACTGTCGAGTCGCTTCGTAGATAAGAGCTTTTTTCTTACCTTGCTGGAACGTCGTGAGGTTCATATTGCGTCGGGTTCAGGTGAATATTTACTGTCAAAAATCGGAGTTTCTTCAATTATTCGCACGAATGACCACCCGCGTGCAGCTGATGTTGACGTCTGCGCCGCCATGGTGGAGGAGGGGCAGTCGGTGCGTTTCGACGCAACATTGGAAGACATTTTACCGATGTTCAAAATGAAAAACTATGAATTCTTACCTGTTCGAAACGCGGAAGGCACGGCGATAGGAGCCGTTTTCCATATCGATGCCATCACGGCCTACAATGAAATTTTGCTCAGCACCGCCATTGAGGAGCATTCCTAAAGCTGTTCAACCGCCACATTTTCCCCTGAAAAGGCCAGATACCCAGCGATGTCTCTTACACCCAAGTTGGGCGTTTCATAACACCAAACAGCATCTTGGATCACCGTGCTTTTCGTGTGGATTGAGTAATAGGTCGCCACGCCTTTATGTGGGCAAATCGTGGTGCGTTCACTCGCTTCAAGCATCGCCATTGCCACGTCTTGTTTCGGGAAATAGATGACAGGTGGATAATCGCCCTCGGTCAAGAAAAGAGCGTTATGGCTCTCGCCCAAAACGGCTCCCCCGGCACGGACCACACAAAGTGATTTGGCGGGTTTAACAGAAATATTTGGCGCCTTGCCCGTGTTGGGAAGGGGCGCGCAAGCAGATTGAAGCCACGTGAGTGTAGTCGGCGAAACCTTGTCTTGGAGGCGTTGAAGAACGTCATAATGATAATAGTCCACCCACGCACGTTCAGATTTTGTCAGCATATCGACCAAAATTAAACGGCGATCAAAGGGGGTAAAAGTTTGGGTGCGGAATTTCAGAAACTCACGCTCAGGATCGCCAGAAGGGCGCGCGGGCGCAGTCTCAACAACGATCAAGTTTTCCAACCGAATACCAAAAGCACCTTCGCGATAGTATCCCGGTTCATTTGAAAGGATCATGCCCTCTTCAAGCGGCACTTTTCCTGTTTTTGACAAGCGTTGTGGGCCTTCGTGAACCGACAGATAACTGCCTACGCCATGTCCGGTTCCGTGGTTGAAATCCTGCCCTGCGGCCCAAAGAGCAACCCGTGCAAGCGGGTCGAGGTCACTGCCGGAGGTTCCGCGTGGAAATTGCACTTGGCTGATGGCGATAAGGCCTTGCAAGACGCGGGTATAGCAAGTTTTTTCTTCTTTTCCGACGTCGCCAATCGCGATGGTGCGGGTGATGTCGGTGGTCCCGTCTTGGTACTGGCCGCCACTGTCCACCAAAAGGAGTTCGCCCAGATTTACCGCGCGATTTGTTTCATTTGTGACACGATAATGCATGATTGCCCCATGTGGGCCGGCGCCGGTAATTGTCTCGAAGCTGATCTCACGCAACGCGTTGCTGGATGTCCGAAAGCCCTCAAGCTTTTTGGTAACATCGATTTCCTTCAACTCACCGTTGGGTGCTTCAGCGTCGAGCCACGCGAGGAATTCCGTCATTGCGATGCCATCCCGCAACTGTGCCGCATCCGCGCCAGAAATTTCGATGGGGTTTTTGCAAGCTTTGGCAAGCGCACAAGGATCATCGTCATGTACAATCTTTGCGGTTTTCAACAGTTTTTCAATAGCATAGGGCGCTGTTGCCGGGTCGATTTGGGTGGCTCCCGTGAGGGTCCCCAGAACAGTTCCGAGGCTGGCTTCGGGATGAATTCGGACACCCTTTCCCAGATGGACCTCCAGTTCAACAAACTTCTCAGGGGCGGCAAAGACGTCTACGCTGGCGTCGGCGTGTAATATACACATGCCTTGGACAACGGGATTGCGCGCAATGTCGGAACCACGAATATTGAGCAGCCAGCACAAACTGTCCGGTTGCGTGATGATGAGGTGTTCAATCCCGTTCTCGGTCATGATCTCGACCAGACGCAAACGTTTACTTTCGGTTTTTTCGCCAGAAAATTTAAGGGGGTGGGCGATGGCGGCGGCGCTTGGCGGGGCGGGGCGGTCGCTCCAAATATCGTTGACTAAATTGTTTTCCAGAGGCCACATTTGCACGTTCGAACCATCGAGAGTGTGTTTCAAATCGGCAATTTGTTTTACCGTGTGTAGCCAAGTATCAAACCCAATCCGGCTACCCGTTGGTGCATGTTCTGCAAGCCACGCGCCGAGGGAAATTTCGGGCCACGAAACGGGGGAAAAATGGGCCAAGTCGACTTGGGATTTAACTTGCGTGCGATAGCGCCCGTCAATGAATACGCCCGCGCGATCC
Source organism: Falsihalocynthiibacter arcticus (assembly GCF_000812665.2). GTDB lineage: Bacteria > Pseudomonadota > Alphaproteobacteria > Rhodobacterales > Rhodobacteraceae > Falsihalocynthiibacter > Falsihalocynthiibacter arcticus. The sequence goes on along the minus strand of NZ_CP014327.1, from coordinate 4,097,097 downwards.
TTGAGGGCAGCGCAAAAGCCAGCGGAGCCTGTAAACCCAGTCAGCCAAGAAAGGCGCGCATCGCAATCGGCAACGTATTCGCCCTGAAACCGGTCAGCGCGTGGCACAAGGTAGCCACTTACCCCTTCGGTTGCCATACGCTCCCGTAGGGCGGCCAAACGCGCGGGGCCATGTTCGGGGTGCGAGGTGTTCTCGAAGGATTGAAACATGGGGCGTCCTTTTTGTTGGTTTGGTCGACGTTCGCCTATTTGCGGACTTTGCTAATTCCCATTATCCGAGCGCGTGCACGAGGATCATTGTCAAAGAGCGCGGCGAGTTGTTCCGTCATCGCGCCTGCAAGTTGCTCAACATCCGTGATCGTCACGGCGCGGTCATAATAACGCGTCACGTCATGGCCGATTCCGATGGCCAAAAGCTCGACCATTTTACGCTTTTCAACCATCGCGATCACGTCACGAAGGTGCTTTTCAAGGTAATTTGGCGGATTTACCGAAAGGGTGCTGTCGTCCACGGGGGCTCCGTCGCTGATAACCATCAGGATTTTGCGGGCTTCGGGGCGGGAAATCATACGGCGGTGGGCCCATTCGAGTGCCTCGCCATCGATGTTTTCCTTCAGCAATCCTTCTTTCATCATCAACCCCAAATTGGGGCGGGTACGGCGCCACGGGGCGTCGGCAGATTTATAGATGATGTGGCGCAAGTCATTGAGGCGACCGGGCTGTTGTGGGCGTCCTTGGGCGAGCCAGCTTTCACGTGCCTGGCCGCCTTTCCACGCGCGTGTGGTAAAGCCGAGGATTTCCACTTTGACTGAGCAGCGCTCCAAAGTCCGCGCAAGAACGTCGGCACAGATTGCCGCAATCGAGATTGGCCGCCCACGCATGGAGCCAGAGTTGTCGATCAAAAGCGTCACACAGGTATCACGGAATTCGGTGTCTTGCTCGACCTTGAAGGAGAGCGGCGTGGTGGGGTTTGCGATCACGCGCGCAAGGCGGCCCGCGTCCAGCATACCCTCTTCTTGGTCGAAATCCCAACTGCGGTTTTGCTGCGCTTGAAGGCGGCGCTGCAACTTATTGGCAAGGCGCGAAACTGCCCCTTTGAGCGGGTCGAGTTGCTGGTCGAGATAGGCCCGCAGGCGCTCAAGTTCGGCAGGTTCTGCGAGGTCCTCGGCGCGGATTTCTTCGTCATTTTCGGTGGAAAACACGAGATATTCGGGGTCGGCGTCCGAATGCCCAGCGGGGGAGGCGGGTCCATCGGGGCGTCGCCCTCTGGCATTTCGGCCTCGTCGCCCTCTTCTTGGTCGGCCATATCATCAGAGGAAACCTGCGCTTGGCTCTGGTCTTGGCTGTCGTCCTGGCTTTGTTCGGGGGAAGCGTCGGATTCGTCGTCTTCCTGATCATCACCTGTGGAATCGGGGTCTTCGGCGTCCTCGGCTTCGGGTTCCGCCTCGTCGCTGGAGTCGTCATCTTGAGCATCTGGGTCTTCGCCGAGCTGGTCGCCATATCCGAGGTCTTGGATAATTTTGCGCGCGAATTTTGCAAACCCTGCCTGATCAGCGAGTTGTGCCTCAAGGTCGTCAAGGGTGCCGCCAGCTTGGTCCTCAATAAAGGGACGCCAAAGTTCCATCACGTTTTGCGCCCCAGCAGGGAGAGGGCGTTTGGTCGCCAAATGGCGGATCAAAAAGCCAGCCGCATCGGCAAGGGGCGCGTCGGCTTGAGCCGTGATATTGTCGAACCCGCGACGCACGGATTCCGCGTCAATTTTCGCGTCAATGTTGCTCAGAGCGCCAGGCATTTCGCGGCCACCGACGGCCTCGCAGCGAGCATTTTCCATCGCAACATAGAGATCCCGCGCCATTTGCCCTTCGGGCAAGTAACGGTTGTGGGTCTCTTGATTGTGAAACCTATGCCGCAGTGCCAGAGCATCGGCGGTGCCCCGCGCAAGCATCACTTCTTCGCGGGTCATGCGGCGGCTTACTTGTGGCAAGCGCACGGAATCGGCGGTTTTACCGGCCGGATCGACAGTGAAGGTGACCGAAAGCTCAGGATCATTCGCCAAAACACGAGTCGCGTCTGCGAGGGCCTTTTTGAACGGGTCAGCGGGATTGTCGGACTTAGAATTCATAGGTTTTGTCCTAACAACGACCTCATTTTTATCCCAAGCTCATGCTTGCAGCACTTTCTGGCAGTTCTTCATCAAAGCAACGTTGATAGAATTCAGCAACCGTTTGGCGCTCAAGTTCGTCGCATTTGTTGAGGAAGGACAGACGGAAGGCATATCCGACGTTGCGGAAAATCTGTGCATTTTGCGCCCATGCGAGGACCGTACGAGGCGACATAACCGTTGAAAGTTCACCGTTCATAAAGGCTGTACGGGTAAGGTCGGCAACAGTCACCATTTGGCCAATAGTTTGGCGCCCAGTTTTGTTATTATAAGATGGGTTTTTGCCGATCACGATGGCGGTTTCCGCATCGTGGCTCAAATAGTTGAGCGTCGCGACAAGGCTCCAACGGTCCATCTGGCCTTGGTTGATTTGCTGTGTGCCGTGATAAAGGCCCGTTGTATCGCCAAGGCCGACGGTGTTCGCGGTGGCGAAAATCCGGAAATATGGGTGCGGGGTGATCACTTTGTTTTGGTCAAGTAGGGTAAGTTTGCCGTCTGTTTCCAAAACGCGTTGGATCACGAACATAACGTCAGCACGGCCCGCATCGTATTCGTCGAAAACGATGGCCGTGTTGGTGCGCAAGGCCCAAGGCAAAATGCCTTCTTGGAATTCAGTGATTTGCTTGCCGTCTTTGAGCTTGATTGCGTCTTTACCAATCAGGTCAATCCGCGAAATATGGCTGTCGAGATTAACGCGAACGGTGGGCCAGTTCAGGCGTGCGGCGACTTGTTCGATGTGGGTCGATTTTCCCGTTCCGTGGTAGCCTTGGATCATGACACGGCGATTGTAAACAAAGCCAGCAAGGATCGCGAGGGTCGTATCGGGATCGAATTTATAGCTGTTGTCGATATCGGGAACGCGATCTGAGCGCTCGGCGAACCCCTTTACGACCATATCGCTGTCGATGCCAAAAACGTCGCGTACTGAAATTTCTTCGGTTGGTTTGACAATGTCATTCATCGTGCCAAGTGCCTTCTATCTGTCGGTTTTCGTTCGTGCAGCCATGAGAAAACATCGCAACGCCCTTTGATGTTGTTGGTGCCTTATCGCGGCCCGATACGCAAGGGGGGCGGGGTAATTTCCTCTCTCCTGAGGGCTGTTCCAGTGGGCAAACGCAAAAACGGCACGTGCATTACTGCAGTGCCGTTGTGTTCTGTGTTAATCTTAGGTTTGCAGAGCCTTTACCGCGCAAAGGTCTATCCGTCTTTAAACGCGCGGCTTTCCTTGATCTGGTCCCAAGCCCAAACAACTTCTTGCAGCCGTTCCTCGTCGGAACGATCCCCGCCATTCATATCGGGGTGCAGGATTTTGATCAGCTTTTTATACGTCTTGCGGATTTCCGCTTTGGTCCAGTGATCCTTGGCTTCCAGAATTTCCACCGCTTTGCGCTCCGTGGGGGGGAGGCGCCGTGTGCCGGTGATCGATTTTCCGGGATTACGGGTCGCATTCTCGCCCAAAACTTGATGCGGATCATCCACGCCAAGGCGTTCCCACGCGCGCTGTTCTGGGGTTTTCTTGCCCAATGGCTTGGTGTCGCGATTCCAGACGCGGTCACTTTCTAGCTGTTCGTCGATTTCTTCTTCGGTCGCCCCGTTGAAGAAATTCCATTTCAAATTGAACTCGCGCACGTGGTCTTTGCAAAACCATAGGTATTCGTCCAAGTGATCAGGGGAGCGGGGCGCGCGATATTTACCGCCTTCCTCACAACCAGCATGCTCACATTTGCGAGTCGAGGTTTCAAACGCGCCAGACATGCCGCGCCGTCCTTTTGTGCGTTTCTTTTTGTCCGTAGACACGCTCATGTCAAACCCGAAGGGATCGTCTTTTTTCATGGTGGCGTCCTGTATGTGCATGTCGTAAATTTGACGTTAGGCTCAAAACTTCTTCGTCTCTGAGTCGGAGCAAACCAGCATAGAGAATTGAGCAGTAAGGTGAAGAGGAAACATACCAAAAATGTCTATTGAGAACGAAATAACCGCAAAACTAGCAGCGGAATTTGCGCCAGTGGCGCTTGAAGTGATAAACGAGAGCCATCTACACGCTGGTCATTCGGGCGATGATGGCTCAGGCGAGAGCCATTTCAGGGTGGTTATTCAGTCTGCGGCTTTCACGCCAATGTCGCGCGTGGCGCGTCATCGCGCGGTGCATACCGCCCTTGGCAAAGATTTGGTTGCACGCATTCACGCTTTGTCACTGGATATAACCCCCGTGGCATAGGCCTTAATCGTCGTTGGCTTTCGCGACGACGATTGGCTCAAGTTCGGGCGCCTTGGGAGAGATATCTCCCTTTGATCCAAAAAGCTTCAAGGGGGGGGCGCTGACGGTTTTTCGTTTGCAACTATCGGCGCGCGCACCCGCGCTGTTTTTTCTACATCAAGCAACCGCGCACTTATTGTGTCATCTTGCAGCAGGCGGCGAAACACGAGTAGATTCTGATAGGTCGTGGTTTTGGACCCAAAGGTCGAGCGCTCCTCGCAAGGGAGCGTTTCGGCCCGCAAATATTCCCAACCTTCGCGGCCCAACTCATTCATCAAAGAGGCGAAAGCGTTTGCAAACCGCTCGTCCGTCGTACGTGCGCCCTTGGCTTTGAGGCCCTTAATTGGCGCGGGTACGACTTTGTATTGGTACGTTGGCATACTGCCCCCTGAAATTCATCCACGGATGTTCCCTAAAGAAATCTCAGGAAAACTCAAGTTAAACCAAACGGAACGCTCCGAAAGTGGCGCGTTCCGTCCTCAATCTTCACTGACTGTGCGTTATTCCGCCAACAGACGTGCAACGATTTCGTTGACCGCTTGCGGGTTGGCTTTACCACCCGTCGCTTTCATCACTTGGCCCACGAACCAACCTGCCAATTTCGGATTGGCGCGCGCTTTTGCGACTTGGTCTGGGTTGTCGGCAACGACTTTGGCCACAGCGGCCTCAATCGCACCAGTATCGGTGACCTGTTTCATGCCGCGCGCTTCGACGATCTCGGCGGGGTCGCCGCCTTCGGTATAGACGATCTCGAAGAGGTCTTTGGCGATCTTGCCCGAGATATCGCCGTTGGCAATTAAGGCGATAACGCCGCTCAATTGGGCGGGTTTAACAGGGCAGGAGCCGATGTCTTTGTCATCTTTCTTAAGGCGACCAAAGAGTTCATTGATGACCCAGTTCGCGGCCAGTTTCCCATCGCGCCCTTCGGCGACCTGCTCAAAATATGCCGCGTTCTCGGCTTCAGCCGTCAGAACCGTCGCGTCATAATCGGATAGCCCAAAGTCCTTGATGAACCGCGCTTTTTTCGCATCTGGAAGCTCAGGAAGCGTTTTCGCAATGTCATCTACCCACTCTTGCTCAATCTCAAGTGGGAGCAAATCAGGGCAGGGGAAATACCGATAGTCATGCGCTTCTTCTTTTGAGCGCATGGAACGGGTTTCGTTTTTGTCCGCGTCATATAGGCGGGTTTCTTGATCAATAGTGCCACCCGCTTCTAGAATCGCAATCTGGCGTTTGGCTTCATAATCAATCGCCATTTGAATGAACCGCATGGAGTTCATGTTCTTGATCTCGCAGCGCGTTCCCAGATGGCCAAAATCTTCCGTGGCGCGGTATTTTTCGTACTGGCCGGGCAAACATACCGAAACGTTCACGTCTGCGCGCATGCTGCCATTTTGCATATTGCCATCACATGTGCCGAGATACCGCAGAATTTGGCGCATCTTGGTCACATAGGCGGCGGCCTCTTCGGGGCCACGAATATCGGGGCGGCTGACGATTTCCATCAAGGCCACACCGGTGCGGTTCAGGTCGACGAAACTCATTGTCGGGTCCATGTCGTGGATGGATTTACCGGCGTCTTGTTCAAGGTGAATGCGCTCAACCCGCACTTCGCGGGCGATTCCTTCGGACATTTCCACCAGCACTTCGCCTTCGCCCACGATAGGGTGGTAAAGTTGGCTGATTTGATACCCTTGCGGCAAATCTGGGTAGAAATAATTCTTGCGGTCAAAGGCGGAATAGAGGTTGATCGCAGCCTTCAAGCCAAGACCCGTACGCACCGCTTGCTCGACACAAAATTCGTTAATCACAGGCAACATTCCGGGCATGGCCGCGTCAACCATTGCGACATTGCTGTTGGGTGCATTGCCGAATTTGGTGCTGGCGCCAGAGAAGAGTTTCGCGTTGCTTGCGACCTGTGCGTGGATTTCCATCCCGATCACAAGTTCCCAGTCGTGCTTTGCGCCAGCGATGGTTTTGATTTTCGGCGCTTCGTAGGTCAGGTCCAGCATGGTCTATTCCCTTGGGTCTTTGGATCAAGTTGTGCCCGCATCTGTAAATCAGACCATGAGCCGAGGCAAGGGGGCGGGAAAGGAACACGGTGGCAAAAAACCGCGCGAATTGGCCCAAAATTTAAGCCGAGTTTGCCAAGCGAGATAAAAATGACCTAGATGGCGCAAGATTCCTCAGAAAGAAAACCTAATGATCGTATTTAGTAAGTTTGCCGTTGCCGTCGTGGCGGTCCTAGCAGTGAGCGCCTGTGGCAATGGTAACAACGCAAATGCTGACATTGATCCGTCTTCTGATGTTGTGATGCGGTGGGATCATCGCCCCGAATCCGACATCTGGACCAAGGCCACGCTTAAGGCGATTTCGGACAATGGGTCTGTCCTCACAGAGCTAACACCCCGAGATATTGAAAAATGGTGTCCTGCTTACATTGAAAACGATCAAGAACAACGTGCGTTGTTTTGGTCGGGGTTGGCCTCGGCTTTGGCAAAACACGAAAGCACGTGGAACCCCAAAGCCGTGGGTGGTGGTGGCCGATGGATCGGTTTGGTGCAAATCGCCCCCGCTACGGCCAGAAATTACGGCTGTAATGCGACCAGTGTTGCCGACCTCAAAGTTGGCAAAAGTAACCTCTCCTGTGCGATGAAAATTTGGTCTACGACAGTGACGCGCGATGGAGTTGTTGCAGATAATTTCCGCGGAGTTGCCGCTGATTGGGGCCCGTTTCACAATCGCAAAAAACGCGAGGATATGCGCGCATGGACCAACGCCCAGAGCTATTGCACGACTTAAATTAGCGCCCGCCCCCAACATCTAGAATGGCGCCCGTCATATAGGACGCCTTCTCCGAGAGCAGAAACAGGATCGCTTCCGCGATTTCGGTGGCCTCGCCTGCGCGTCCCATTGGGATCAAATGAGCCAGTGCGTCTTCGCGGCCAGGTTCGCCGCCTTTCGCGTGGATTTGCGTGCGCGTTATTCCCGGACGAACGGCATTGACGCGAATGCCTTCTCTGGCGTTTTCTTGCGCTAATCCCGTGGTGAAAATATCGACCGCTGCTTTTGATGCCGCATAGTCCACATATTGCCCCGCACTTCCGGTGCGCGCAGCGACGGACGAGATATTCACAATGCAGCCGCCAACCCCACCGTATCTTTTGGCCATGCGCTTCACGGCATGTTGGGCGCATTGTATCACGCCAACAGTGTTGACCATGAACATTTGCTCTAAACGGACGCGCGACATGTCCTCCACACGCTGTGTCGTGTCGACAATTCCTGCGTTGTTTACAAGCCCATAGAGGGGGCCGAGGGCTGTGTCGCATTGAGTGAAAATCCGAAGAATATCTGCCTCAACCGCCATATCGCCTTGAAGAAGAACGGTTTTCGCACCCAAGGCGTGCGCCCGTTTGGCCACCTCCCGTGCGCCCTTTTCGTCGCTGCGGTATCCGATGCCGACATTATAGCCCTGCGCCGCCGCAAGTACGGCGGTGGCCGCACCAATGCCCGCACTTGCCCCCGTGATCAAAACTGATTTGCGTTCGGTCATGCATCGCTTCCCAAGATACGGGTCACCATTTCATGGGTGTCGCGCGATAGGTTTGGCGTGGCTTGGATGCGTTTGAGTTGCTCTATCATCTGCCCTTGGCGACTCGCATCATACCGACGCCAGCTGTCGAAAGCGGTGCTCATACGAGCCGTTGTTTGGGGGTTCGCCGCGTCTAGTTTGATCAACCAGTCGGTCACCAGCTTGTACCCAGCTCCGTCGGCGGCGTGGAAGCCAGCGGTATTGCCCGTAAGACCGCCGAGGGCCGCGCGAAATCTGTTTGGGTTTTTCCAATCGAAGGCCGCGTGTTTGGTGAGAGTCTCGGTGATCGCCGCTGCTTTCTGAGGTGCTGCGAGGCCGCTTTGAAGGCCGAACCATTTGTCCATAACAAGGCGATCCTGCGCCCATTGGGTCTCAAATGATGCAAGTTCTGTTTGGCCGCGATCAATGCGCAAAAGGCACGCAAGCGCCTGTAATTGTTGAGTCATATTATCTGCGGCCGCATATTGCGCACGGGCTTGGTCGCCACCGTCAAGGCGCGAGATGAGGCCAAGAACTGCGCCTTGTAACGCGCGCTTTCCAGCGGGGGCGGCCTCTGAGCTAAACGGCCCATCGACATGATTGGCCGCGTAAATGCGTGGCAAGAGGTCTTGAAGATGTTGTGCTATCGACTGAGACAGCGTTTCAAGGGCGGTATAGATTGCCATCGGATCAGGTGTAACTCCGGCATCAAACAAGGTTTGTGCGATGTCATCTTGGCTTGGCAACGCGAGCGCCAAAGCTTGAAATGCAGGATCAAGGTTTTCGTCCCGCAAGACCGCCGCGAGTGCATCAAGAAAGTCAGAATTCACGGGCGCATCCGCAGTCAGCATCGCCACAAGGGTTTCTTTGGCCAACGCGCGACCCGCTTCCCATTTGTTGAACGGATCGGTGTCATGGGCCAAAAGAAACGCGCGTTCTTTTGTGCTGCTTTGGCGCTCAAGGATCACAGGCGCTGAAAAAGCGCGTAAAATTGAGGGGATGGGCTTTGTACTGAGACCAGTGAAGCGAAAGCTCTGCTCCGCCTCTGTCATCTCAAGAATGCAGGTCTCGCGCACCTCATCACCATTGGGGTTCAAAAGCCCGACTGCAATAGGAATGACGCGTGGATCTTTGACGGGTTGCCCCGGCGTTGGCGGCGTCGCTTGCTTGAAGTGCAAGATATAGGTGCCATCCGAAAATTCACCCGCCACCGAAAGGCGCGGTGTCCCCGCTTGGGAATACCATTTCGAGAACTGTGTTAGGTCGCGGCCTGTTGTATCCTCAAAAACCTTGAGCCAATCTTCAATGGTTGCCGCGTCACCGTCATGGCGCTCGAAATAAAGGTCCAGCGCCCGTTTATAATCCTCATCTCCGACAAGGCGCTTCAACATGCCGATCACTTCGGCGCCTTTGTCATACACGGTGGCCGTATAAAAATTGTTAATCTCAACAAAACTTTCTGGGCGCACGGGGTGGGCGAGGGGGCCGTTGTCTTCGCGGAATTGGCGGCCGCGCAGGGTAATAACGTCGTCAATCCGCTTCACGGCGTGGCTGCGCATGTCGCTCGTAAACTGCTGATCGCGGAAAACCGTGAGGCCTTCTTTGAGGCACAATTGAAACCAGTCGCGACAGGTAATTCGGTTGCCCGTCCAGTTGTGAAAATACTCATGGGCAATGATGCCTTCGATGCGTTCAAAATTTGCGTCGGTCGACGTCTCGGGCGAGGCAAGAACGCAAGAAGAGTTGAATATGTTCAATCCCTTGTTCTCCATTGCGCCCATATTGAAGTCATCCACGGCGACAATGTTGAATATGTCCAAGTCGTATTCACGGCCATAAACGTCCTCGTCCCACGTCATGGAGCGTTTTAGCGCGCCCATACCAAAAGCGCATTTATCTTCGTCGCCCGGACGGACGTAGATATTCAGCGCGACATCTTTGCCCGATTTCGTCGTGAAACTATCGGAATGCGCGATGAGGTCGCCCGCCACGAGCGCGAATAAATACGCGGGTTTTGGCCAAGGGTCGTGCCACTCGGCAATGCCCTCGTCTGACGTACCCGGATTGCCGTTCGAGAGTAAAACAGGCAACGCGCTTTCGACCCGCACTTTAAAGGTCGCCATCACATCAGGGCGGTCGGGATAATAGGTGATTTTGCGAAACCCTTCGGCCTCGCACTGCGTGCAATACATGCCGTTGGACATATAAAGCCCTTCAAGGGCCGTGTTGGTTTCGGGCGAAATTTCGACTTCTGCTTCGAATATGAAAGGGCCAGTTGGAACCTCGGCTGTGAGGCCCGTCTCGGTCAGGGTAGGGGAAATTTTGACGCCGTCGATATGCGCCGAAATGAGCTTTAAGTGCTCGCCGTGGAGGAAAAACGCTTGCTCTGGTGCTTTTGGATTGGGACGGAAGTGAATTTTGCTTTTAACACGCGTTTTTGTCGGAGACAGCTGAAATGTCAGTTCTACCCCGTCAATAAAATGCGAAAACTCTTTGTAGTCGGACAGGTAAATCGTTTGTTCGGTAGTGCTTGGCATGTCGTCAATCCTTTTGGTTACCCAAAGTTGAACAGTTTCGCTTGAGGGCTGCAAGGGCATTTCGTCGTGGGGAAGACACACGAATTTTGACAGAAAATATCGCGTGAAAGGCCCAGAGTATTCTTTTGTGAGGCGTTCGAGTTCAATTGGTAATAAGACCTTACCAGCAGCTTGCGTTTCTCCCGTGTTGCCCGTAATTTGCGGCCAAATGACAATCGGAGAGACGACCATGACGCAATATCTGGAAAGAAATGGCCTGCAGGTTGCCCCAGAAATGGTGCAATTTATCGAGGAGCGCGCCCTTGAAGGGACAGGCGTTTCTGCTGATGCTTTTTGGGCGGGCCTGTCTGGAATTGTGCATGATTTGGGTCCAAAAAATCGGGCGCTGCTAGAGACACGTGAGCGGCTCCAGTCCGAAATTGACGCATGGCACGTAAAACGTCGTGGCAAACTCCATGACGCGGCTGAGTATACTCAGTTTCTTAAGGATATCGGGTATTTGGTTCCCGAAGGCGCCGATTTTGTTATTGAAACCGACAATGTTGATCCAGAAATTGCGACGCTACCGGGCCCTCAATTGGTTGTTCCGATTACCAATGCTCGGTTTGCGCTCAATGCGGCGAATGCCCGTTGGGGCAGCCTTTATGATGCGTATTATGGCACGGATGCACTTGGTGATTTACCCGCCGGACGCGCGTATGATGCTGCGCGTGGCGCCCGCGTTGTTGCGGCCGCAAAGGCGCATTTGGACAAGGCCATTCCATTGAAAAGTGGAACGTGGGCGGAAGTTAGTACAATTGCCGCAGGTCCAAAGGGGCTTGATCTGGGTGAGTTTGAATTGGCTGACCCCGCGCAATACGTGGGCTATGCAGACTCCGAAGTCTTGCTGGCGAAGAACGGTCTTCATATTCGTTTGATCATTGATAAGGCACATCAAATTGGTGCCACTGATCCCGCTGGCCTTGCGGATGTTATCCTTGAAAGTGCTGTTTCAACGATCATGGATTGCGAAGATTCCGTGGCCGCTGTCGATGCCGAGGATAAAGTTTTGGCTTATTCCAATTGGCTTGGATTGATGCAGGGCAACCTTTCGGAAACCGTCTCAAAAGGCGGTAAGACCTTTGATCGTGTGCTCGCGCAGGACGTGGTTTTCACTGCAGCGGATGGATCGACGCAAAGCTTGAAGGGGCGCTCGCTCATGCTCGTGCGCAATGTGGGGCATTTGATGTCCAACCCCGCTATTTTGGACCGAGATGGACTGGAAATCGGCGAAGGCTTAATGGATGCCATGGTGACCACGCTTATCGCAATGCATGACCTTAAGAGCGAGAGCGGAAATTCCATCGAGGGCAGTGTTTACGTTGTGAAACCCAAGATGCACGGCCCCCAAGAAGTGGCTTTTGCAGATGAGATTTTCACACGGGTAGAGGACGCCCTCGGCTTGCCTGGGAACACCGTCAAACTGGGGATTATGGACGAGGAACGCCGTACCTCGGCGAACTTGAAAGAGTGTATTCGTGCCGCAAAAAAGCGGGTGGCCTTTATTAACACTGGCTTCCTGGATCGCACGGGCGACGAGATCCATACTTCTATGGAAGCAGGACCGTTCCAGAAAAAAGGCGACATGAAATCAATGCCTTGGATTCTTTCCTATGAGGATCGCAACGTTGATATTGGCTTGGCTTGTGGGTTGTCTGGCAAGGCACAGATTGGCAAGGGCATGTGGGCGATGCCCGATTTGATGGCGGATATGCTGGTTGCGAAATCTAGCCATCCGATGGCGGGGGCCAATTGCGCGTGGGTTCCAAGCCCCACGGCCGCCACGCTGCATGCCACGCATTACCACACCATCGACGTGTTTGAGCGTCAGCGCGCGATCGCGGCGGGCGGACCTCGCGGCTCTTTGGCCGACTTGTTGACCATTCCTGTCGCAAATGGGGTCAACTGGAGTGATGAAGAAATTGCGGCCGAAATTGAGAACAACGCGCAGGGAATCCTCGGATATGTCGTGCGCTGGATTGATGCGGGGATCGGATGTTCCAAGGTGCCTGACATCAATGACGTTGGCCTGATGGAAGACCGTGCGACCTGCCGTATCTCAAGCCAAGCTTTGGCGAATTGGTTGCATCATGGCGTTGTGTCCGAAGCACAAGTCATGCGCGCCATGCAGAAAATGGCGGCAGTCGTTGATGGGCAAAATGCCTCTGACCCAACTTACATTCCCATGGCTCCTAGCTTTGCTGGTATCGCTTTTCAAGCAGCGTGTGATTTGGTGTTCAAAGGGCGCGTTCAGCCTTCTGGTTATACGGAGCCCGTTCTTCATGCCCGCCGTTTGGAGCTGAAAGAAAAAAGTTCGTAAAGTCCAAAAACGCGTAAAGAAAAGGCGTTCAGGCCCCTAACTGCCAGCATTTTAAGTGACGGTACTGGTTTGGTTGGAAAAGCCTGTATTTACGTACAAATCTGCACAGGCGCTTGTGCGTTGGGGCACATTTTTATGTTGATTTGGGTCACCTTTCAGCAAATAAACGCGCTATAGTATATCTGTTACTCATGTTTCGGAGACGTTATGGCGCGCCCTATTGTAGGCATCATTGGCAATCACTTTCTAATTAATGATCAATATCCGGCGCAGTCGGCAGGAACAATGAATTGCTGTGCAATTTCAAACGTGTCCGGATGTACGCCTCTTATCGTCCCCGCCGACCCCCGCTATGTTTCGGTTGAAGATTTGCTCGAAAGTTGTGACGGGTTTCTATTTACGGGCGCTCGGGCGAATGTGCATCCTGAGGAATACGGCGAAATTGAAACCCTAGCGCATGGTGATTTTGATCGGGCGCGGGATGCCGTTACTTTACCCCTCGTTCGGGCCTGTGTTGAACGTGGCCAGCCTATTTTCGGCATTTGCCGAGGGTTTCAAGAGGTTAACGTTGCCATGGGCGGAAGCTTATTCCCCGAAATCCGTGACCTTGAGGGGCGTGACAATCACCGCATGCCGCCCGACGGAACCTTGGAAGAAAAATTCGAGTTACGCCACGACGTGACCCTCACACCCGATGGACCCTTCGCCGCCGTTTTTGGCACACATAAAGTATTGACGAATACGCTGCACGGGCAGGGGATCAAGACCGCTGGGAAACGGGTCGTTATTGATGGATATGCGCCCGATGGGACCCCCGAAGCGATTTATATTAAGGATGCTCCCGGATTTACGATGTCGGTTCAGTGGCACCCCGAATGGAACGCGGACGCCGATCTTGTGTCCCGCCCATTGTTTGAAGCTTTTGGTACTGCGGTGCATAAATGGGCACAGAACAAAAACGTGATGTTTTCCAAAACTGCATAAATGTCTTGCCTGAGGCGTGGCGGTCTGTAAAACCCGAATAAAGTCTGGTTTGGAGGCCAATATGAAACGTTCGCGCATCAATGAAATTATGGCTCAGGCGGATGAAATGATCCGTTCGCACGGGTTTACTTTGCCGCCATTCGCCTATTGGTCGCCCGAGGAATTCGTCAGTAATAAAGTCCGTGCAAAAGCAGTTATTTCTGCGCGCGCAGGGTGGGACATCACCGACTATGGCGAGGGTGATTTTGATGCGCTTGGCTTGTTTCTGTTCACATTGCGCAATGGCCGTTTGAGTGATCTGCAGCGCGGCGGCGGTATGTGTTATGCTGAGAAGCTGTTGATTTCCGAAGAAAATCAAATCAGCCCCATGCACACCCATGTTCTAAAGGCCGAGGATATTATCAACCGCGGTGGCGCCACTTTGGCGATTGAATTGTTTGGGTCGGATGCCGATGGCAACTTTGACGAAACTGCGGGTGGAACCGTTTATTGCGACGGGATTGAGCGTCAATTCACACCGGGTGAAATTCTGAAATTTGCCCCCGGCGAGAGCGTGACCTTAATGCCTGGTGATTGGCATGCGTTTTGGGGCGAGGGCGGCGCGGTTTTGATCGGCGAGGTTTCAACCGTTAATGACGACCTCACAGACAATATTTTCCGCGCGCCGATTGGGCGGTTTGCACAGATCGAAGAAGACGTGGCTCCAACGCATCTTTTGGTGTCGGACTACGAAAAATGGCTCGCGTAAAGCTTTTCGCAACAAACGGGGTGTAATTCCACAAATCTGCGCATAGATTTGTGGCATGCAATCCAGTTTCTTTGATGACATTCCACAATCGCCGATTGAGCTCGCCCAAGGGGCGGTCGTTTTGCCACGGTTTGTGGGCGACGCGATGCCGAGCCTCTATCGCGCGCTCAAAGAGGTGGTCACCGCTGCGCCCTTTCGCCATTTAATTACCCCCGGTGGCCATAAAATGTCGGTCGGAATGACAAATTGTGGGTCTGCTGGGTGGGTGAGCGACGCTTCGGGCTATCGGTATTCGAAGCAGGATCCGATGACGGGAAATCAGTGGCCAAATCTGCCGGATTGTTTTTTGGAATTGGCGCAATCCGCGGCCGCAGCGGCTGGATATGCGCAATTTGAAACGGACGCCTGTTTGATCAATCAATACCGTGTTGGCGCCAAGCTTTCGATGCATCAGGATCGCGACGAAGGGGGGCTGGAGCAGCCGATTGTCTCTGTGTCTTTGGGCCTTCCCGCGACCTTCCTTTTTGGCGGGTTGGAGCGGACAAACCCAACGCGGAAAATCCTTTTGGAACATGGGGATGTCGTGGTTTGGGGTGGTCCCTCGCGCCTGTGTTTTCACGCTGTCAATGCCATTCAATCAGGTGTGCATCCCGATCTAGGTCCGCGCCGTCTAAACTTGACATTTCGCAAGGCTGTCTGATCGTAACTTCAAGTCTTTTGCCATCTGAAAGCGTTCAATCTCTACGCCGTTTCGCATGACGACTTCTGGAGCTGTAACGTGCCATCCGCGTTTTTCGAAGAAAGGCCGCGCAAGGTGGCTCGCTTCGGTAAAAAGACGCGCTAACACCAAACGCTGCGCATCTTCTGTGATCTTTTTATAGAGTTCGGCAGCTACCGCCGTACGTCGAAACTCGGGGGCGACATAGGCCAAACTTAAATGGCCGTCAGACTCAAGCGAAAAGAAGCCGACGAGTTTTTGCTCCACCGAGGCCACCCAGCAGGCTTGCTCCGCTAGTTCCAATGGCCAGCTTTCGGGCATTTTTGTATGCGGTGCCCAAGCGTTTCGCTGCAGTTCGGAATAGTATTGAGCGGCCCCAACGTGAACCGCTCGACAAAAAATTTCGTAACAGGCTGGGGCGTCAAAATCGCGATAGCGCCGCACAAATGGCGTCATGTGACACGCGCGCGGGTTTTGTATTCTGGTCGATCCCAGAGGTCGTTCGTCATGATATCTGCGATAATCGCGAGGGCCCCTTGAACATCCGCCATATCGATATAGAGAGGTGTAAAGCCAAACCGAAGAATATTGGGCGCCCGAAAGTCGCCGATAACACCACGCGCAATCAGCGCCTGCATAATCGCGTAACCCTCCGGATGTGCGAAAGAAACTTGGCTGCCACGCGTGTTGGGATCGCGCGGCGAGGCGAGGGTGAGGCTAGGACAGGTCGCCTCAATTTCCGCAATAAAGGCTTGGGTTAGATCAATTGATTTAGCTTGAACGTCCTTCAAATAGGCTAAATCCCAAATATCCAGCGCGGTCTCAAGCGCGGCCATTTGCAAAACGGGGGTGTGCCAACCCGCATACGCTCAATCCCCGTTCCAGCGCGATATTTTAGATCAAACTCAAACGGCGCGTCATGGCCAAGCCAACCCGCCAGCGCGGGTTGCACATTTTCGATATGTTCTGGCGCGACATAGATGAAGGCCGGCGCTCCGGGGCCGCCATTGAGGTATTTATAGGTGCAACCTACGGCTAAATCCGCGTTGCAACCCGCGACATCGACGGGAAACGCGCCCGCCGAATGCGCCAAATCCCAGATCACGATCGCGCCCACCGCGTGTGCCGCTTGAGTGAGGGCTTTCATATCGTGGCGACGGCCTGTGCGATAATCAACTTCGGTGAGCATCAAGACCGCGAGGTCGGTATCAATTTCATCGGCAACATCCTCTGGGGCGGGCGTACAAAGAACGTGACCCTCGTTCAGGCTTTCGATCAAGCCGCGTGCCATATAAAGGTCAGTCGGGAAGTTGCCATTATCGGAGACAATTTTTTTGCGATCCGGACGCAGGGCAAGGGCTGCAGCGAGGGCTTGATAGATTTTTACAGAAAGGGTGTCGCCCAAGGTGACAGTCCCATCTGGGGCTCCGATCAGGCGCGCGATGCGGTCCCCAAGGTGGCTTGGTTGCGCCATCCAGCCTGCTTTGTTCCATCCTGAGATAAGCATATTACCCCATTCATTCTCCACGGTTTTCTGAACCCGCGCTGCAGCGGCTTTTGGGAGCGGCCCTAAGGAATTCCCATCCAAATAGATGACGCCCTCCGGAAGGGCAAAAAGGGATTTGGTATGGGCAAAGTCAGTCATGGTGCGCTCCTTGTTTTTTGCGATGCTGACGTTCGCGAATGGGGATTGCAAGGGGAACGCGGTTCCTAAATGCTCCATGTTAGCGCTAAACCTATGAACAAGTGTTGAGAAACAATCTTGCGCAAGATATGAGATACAACGCCAGAAGTTTCAATTTCAGGCAAAGAATGTGAAAAAGGGGAAATGTGCTGTGAAAATCGGAGCACCGAAGGAGACTTTTGAGGGCGAAAATCGCGTTGCGATGACACCCGATAGTGCTCTCCAGTTGCAAAAACTGGGGTATGAGTGCGCAATTGAAGCAGGTGCTGGTAAAGCAGCGGGCTTTGCCGACGCCTTGTACAAAGACGCGGGCGTCGAAGTTCTCAAGAGCGCAGCCGCGCTTTGGAAAGCTTCTGACATTGTCGTCAAAGTACGTCAGCCCAGTGCGGCGGAAACCAAACGATTGACCCAAGGGCAAACGTTGATTTCCTTCTTTAATCCTGCCGCGAATGCGGACGGAATGGAAGCGGCACGGGCGCAAGGCGCAAATGTGATTGCCATGGAAATGGTGCCGCGCATTAGTCGCGCCCAGAAAATGGACGCGTTGTCGTCTATGGCAAATATCGCGGGCTACCGCGCTGTTATCGAAGCTGGCAACAACTTTGGACGTTTCTTTACGGGTCAAATCACCGCAGCGGGCAAAGTGCCTCCAGCGAAGGTTTTGGTTGTTGGCGCGGGGGTTGCTGGATTGGCTGCCATCGGAACGGCAACAAGCCTTGGCGCGATTACTTATGCGTTTGATGTGCGGCCCGAAGTGGCCGAGCAAGTCGAATCTATGGGTGCGCAATTTGTGTTCCTTGACTTTGAGGAAGCCCAAGCGGATGGCGCGGCGACAGGTGGCTATGCTGCGGTTTCCTCCCCTGAGTTCCGCGAAGCACAATTGGCTAAGTTCCGTGAACTTGCTCCAGAGATGGACATTGTTATCACCACGGCGCTGATCCCGAACCGTGAAGCACCTGAATTGTGGACCGAAGACATGGTTGCCGCAATGAAGCCCGGTTCTGTGATCATCGACCTTGCCGCCGAGAAGGGGGGCAACTGTAAGCTCACCGTGCCGGACGAGAAAATCGTAACCAAAAATGGCGTGACCATAGTCGGTTATACTGATTTCCCTAGCCGGATGGCCGCGCAAGCTTCCACGCTCTACTCCACAAATATTCGTCACATGTTGACTGATCTGACACCGGAAAAAGACGGCAAGATCAACCACAACATGGAAGATGACGTGATCCGTGGCGCGACCGTGACCTTTGAAAAAGAGATCACCTTCCCACCACCACCTCCCAAGATTGCGGCCATCGCAGCCCAGAAACCCAAAGAGGTGGCCCCACAGCTTACCCCTGAGGAAAAACGCGCGGCGGAAGTCGCGGCGTTCAAGGCGCAAACCAAACAGCAAGTGACTTTGCTTGCGGTTGGCGCAGCGGTTTTGCTCGGTATTGGCCTTGTGGCTCCTGCGAGCTTCATGCAGCACTTCATCGTGTTTGTGCTCGCGGTTTTCGTTGGCTTTCAGGTCATTTGGGGCGTCGCGCACTCGTTGCATACGCCGTTGATGGCGGTGACCAATGCGATTTCATCGATCATCATTCTGGGGGCCTTGATGCAAATCGGATCGGGCAGCTTCCTTGTGATCCTCCTTGCTGCTGTCTCGGTCTTTATGGCTGGGATCAACATATTTGGTGGCTTCCTCGTAACTCGGCGCATGCTTGCCATGTTCCAGAAATCTTAAGGGGGACTGATTGATGGATTACGGATTTACAACCGCAGCCTATGTAGTGTCGGCTGTTCTTTTCATCTTGTCGCTTGGCGGATTGTCAGGGCAGGAAAGTGCAAAACGCGCAGTTTGGTACGGTATCGTGGGGATGGCCTTGGCCGTATTTGCGACGCTGATTGGACCAGGGGCTGGCCTCTGGTGGCTCTCAATTCTGCTCATCGCGGGCGGCGGTGCCATCGGTTATCAGGTCGCAACACGCGTTCAGATGACCGAGATGCCACAGCTTGTGGCGGCGATGCACTCGCTCGTTGGTTTGGCCGCTGTGTTTGTCGGCTTTGCCGCGCATATCGAGTTGGGCCGCGTTATGGGTATGGATGCTGCAACTCGGCAGGGTCTGGATGGTTTTGCGGGCCTTTTGGCGCATAAAACAGGCGTTGAAGTCGCAATCCTGCGGGTCGAGTTGTTCCTTGGTATCTTTATTGGTGCGATCACCTTTACAGGTTCCGTCGTTGCCTATGGCAAGCTCGCGGGCAAGGTAAGTACAGTCGCAACGAAACTTCCGGGCGGCCATACGCTTAATGCAACGGCTGCGGGTATTTCGTTGATTTGCTTGGTTTGGTACTTCAATACTGGCGGGTTCTTCCCACTGTTCTTGATGACTCTGGCCGCGCTTTTCATCGGCTATCACTTGATTATGGGCATCGGTGGCGCGGATATGCCGGTCGTTGTTTCCATGCTCAACAGCTACTCTGGTTGGGCGGCTGCGGCGATTGGTTTCTCCCTCAGCAATGATCTGTTGATCGTTGTGGGGGCCTTGGTTGGCTCCTCGGGTGCGATCCTCTCCTACATCATGTGTAAGGCGATGAACCGCAGCTTTGTCAGCGTGATCTTGGGCGGCTTTGGCGGCACAAGTGGACCTCAAATGGAGGTCGAAGGCGAGCAAATCGCCATTGACGCCGACGGGGTTGCAGCAGCGCTTGATGAAGCGGACAGCATTGTCATCATTCCAGGCTACGGCATGGCGGTGGCTCAGGCACAGCAATCAGTGTCCGAGTTGACCAAACGTCTGCGGGCCAAGGGCAAGACTGTGCGTTTTGCGATCCACCCTGTTGCGGGTCGCCTTCCGGGGCACATGAACGTTTTGCTGGCCGAAGCGCGCGTGCCATATGACATCGTGATGGAAATGGACGAGATCAACGGCGATTTTCCGAAGACGGATGTTGCCATCGTGATTGGGTCTAACGACATCGTAAATCCCGCCGCACAGGATGATCCAAACAGCCCGATCGCCGGTATGCCGGTGTTGGAATGTTGGAAAGCCAAGCAAGTGTTTGTGTCTAAGCGTGGTCAAGGTACGGGCTATTCCGGTATCGAGAACCCGCTGTTTTATAAAGAGAATACACGGATGTTCTATGGGGATGCGAAGACTTCTCTTGATCTGCTGCTGACCAAAATCAGCTAGTCAGCCATTTACAAAACCACAGAGCGCCCCGCAAGAAATTGCGGGGCGTTTTGCGTTGGGGCGGCTTGTATACCAATGCACACTTCTAACATGTTGAAAAACATACAGCTATTTCTTGCGGTGAAGCCCATCGTACATTATTCAATCGAAAACTCAGGAAAAGGCCCAGTCCATGGTGAAAGACCACTCACAGCGCTATCAACTCGCCAATGCGCTCCATGATCGCCCGTTTCCAGCGATACAAGCGCCCTCACAAGTGGCCTTTTTGGCGCTTCTGACGGGTCCCGCACCGCACCGCGACCTGTCGGCAGAACGCGCCCATCTTTTGATGCTGTTGGACCGTCACGGTGCAGCGCATCCTGCACCGGACGCCACGCATTATTTTGGTGCGATCGGGCGACATTTCTTGAAGTGGGAGAGCCACAGCGAGTTTGTCACCTACACGATCATCACCGAAGGCGAGGCGCTCCGTCCCTTCGATCCCGTTGAATTTGATGTTTTCCCACCCGATTGGCTGGACGTGGCCCCCGGAGAGCGGATCACATCGATGCTCATCCATGTCGCAAAAACTCCCGAGATTGAGAGCCTGACCCGCGACCTCAAAGACTGGTTTGTGCCAGAGAGCCTCGCGGTGAGTTATGTCGTGGATCAGTCGGCCGTTATTGCTTCGGATTTTCGGATTGATAGCGCGGGGCATGTACGATTTGCGTTGTTTGTGGCCCCGAATGTCGGGGTGCAACGGGTTGGCCGTATTATGCAGCGCATTTGCGAAGTTGAAACCTATAAGACGGCAGCACTACTGGGGTATTTGCGCGCCCAGCGGTTGATGCGGGATTTGGGCGGAATGGACGCCCAGCTGACCCAACTTGTGCTGGAAATGTCGGACTTGGAGGTCGCGCCCGAAGCGACTTTGGCGGCGTTGCTTCCCCTTGCGGCGCGCCTTGAGCAGGAAACCGCAGATGTGAGCTATCGGTTCGGGGCGACCCGCGCCTATGAAGCCATTGTCACCCAGCGGATCTCGGTCCTGCGCGAAGAGCGTTTGAAGGGGCATCAAACCCTTGCGGAGTTCATGATGCGCCGATTTGATCCCGCGATGCGTACCACCCAAGCGGCCTCGCGCTTGTTGCAAAGCATGTCGGATCGGGCCCTGCGTGCGGGCGATTTGCTCCGCACCCGCGTAGACGTTGAGCGCAGCGCCCAGAACCAAGCCATCCTGCAAAGCATGGACAAACGCGCCGACCTTCAATTGCGCCTGCAAGAAACCGTCGAGGGGCTCTCGGTCGTTGCTGTCAGCTATTACACGGTCAATCTGTTGATGTATGTCCTTGCCCCGTTTGCCGCAGCTTATGGGGTGAACAAGGCATGGCTTGTGACAGGGCTTGTTCCGATTGTTATGCTTTGTGTTTGGGCGGGTGTTCGGCGAGTAAAAGGGCGGATATCCAAACGACACACGAGCGATTTTTAAAGAAGGACGTTCTGAAATGAAAACAGCGCGTGGAGTGATCCGCGCGCTGTTTTTGTATTCTAACGTCCGCGAATGCGTGGGTCGAGTGCATCGCGTAAACCGTCGCCAATGTAGTTGACGGCCAGAACGGTGAACGAGATCGCCACACCGGGCCACATGACGCGTTCGGGATATTGCTGCAGGTAATCAACGCCGTCAAACAACAAACGCCCCCATGTCGGGAAGTCGGGTGGAAAGCCAAGGCCAAGGAACGACAGCGCGCTTTCCGTGATGATCGCATTGGCAATCCCTAGCGTGGCCGACACCATAATAGGTGACATAACGTTGGGCAGGATGTGACGTACGATCATCTTTGTCGGAGGCGTGCCGATGGAATGAGCCGCCAGTACAAACTCGCGCTCCTTGAGCGCCAAAACATCGCCGCGCACGATCCGCGCGGCTTGCATCCAACTGGTCATCCCAATGGCAAACACCATCAGCACAAAGATACCACCCGCTGGACCAAATACGCGGCTTAGCGGGTCTCTGAACAGCATGATGGTTACCAAGAGAAGCGGCAACAAGGGCAGGGCAAGGAATAAGTCCGTGAAGCGCATCAGAAGGCCATCGAGGCTTTTAAAATACCCCGAAACAACGCCGACAAACGTTCCCACAACAAGCGACAGACCCATCGCCGTCAGTCCAACAGCCATCGACACTTGGCCGCCCGCCATCATACGCGCAAGCATATCGCGCCCGAGTTGGTCGGTGCCAAAGGGATGTCCGAAACTCGGGCTTTGATTGCGGGCGCGGATATCGATGTAGGTCGGGTCGATCGTCCAGAGCCACGGACCGATGAGCACAAAGAGCACAATGAAGGTAAAGAAAACCAACCCCGCCATCGCGCCTTTATGTGTTTTGAATTGATCCCAAACGTCCCACCACTGACTGCGGGGAGCTTCCAAATCGACGATATCGAGGGAATGAACTGCAGGTTTAGTCATAGCGGATCCTTGGGTCGAGGATGCCATAGAGCACATCCGCGATCAGGTTAAAGAGAATGATAAGGATCGCAAAGATCACGGTGAGGGTCTGAACTGTCGGGAGGTCATTGGCTTGGATCGCTGTAATCAGGAGCTGGCCAAGGCCGTTTACCTTAAACACTTGCTCAGTGATGATCGCGCCCGAAAATACCGTCGGAACCCCAAGCGCAATCACGGTCACCACAGGGATCATCGAGTTGCGCAAGACATGGACCAAAACCACTGTTTTCTCGCTCAATCCCTTGGCACGCGCTGTGCGTACATAGTCTTGGTTGAGATTGTCGAGCATCGACGCCCGCATGAACCGGCTGATTTGCGCGGCATTATAGAGCGCGAGCACAAAGACCGGCATGATCATTTGTTTCACTTGGAAAACGAACGAGGACCAACTGTTGACCACATGGGTCGTGTCATAAATCGATGGGAACCATTGCAGTTTGACCGAAAACACCACGATAAGTAGTACGCCGGTAAAGAAGGTCGGCACCGAAAAGCCGATCATAGAGATGAACGTCCCGATTTGATCAAAGATGGAGTATTGCTTGTAAGCTGAAATCACCCCGATTGGCAGCGCGATCAGCGTACCTACCACATAGGAAAGCCCAACAACCCAAAGAGTTTGCGGGATACGTTGCGCAACTACATCCATGACCGAGGAGCGCCACTGCCAGCTAATGATACGCGGCATGTCTTGGGAAAAATGGGTGCCAAACATGGCGTCAAAAATATAGATCGGCTCTACGACATAGAATTGATAAAGCCATTTCACGAAACGGATGGGGATCGGTTGACCCAGTCCAAGGGCTTCGCGCATTTGCGCTTTGACTTCTGGAGGGACCGTCAGTGGCACGGAGGCCATTGGATCGCCTGGCGCGAGTTCAAGCAGGAGGAAGATCACCAACGAAATGAGGATCGTTGTTGGGATCGCAATCAAGAGCCTGCGAATAGTGAATGTCAGCATACGGAAAGTCCTAGGCCGAGTTGGTCGGCTCTATCTTTATGAATTTACCCAAGGAAAGGGCCTATGAAGAAAGGGCGCTCCCATTGCAGGGAGCGCCCAATTTCATAGATTACATGCGATACCAGTCGGCTGCATTCCACAGCTCGCTGTCCCATGTGTTCAGGATCACACCGCCAAGAGTATTGGAGTGCGCAGAAACACGGCCACGATCCACGAGCGGGATGATGACGTATTCTTGCATGAGCATGTCGTTCATAGCTTTTGCCATTTCCGCACGGTCATTGATGTCGCCTGTTGTGGCCATTTTGGCAACGAGGGCGTCGTACTCTTCAGAACAGAAGCGTGGCATGTTGTTGCCCTGCCATTGGTTTTCTGGTTGAGGAGCTTGCTTACATTCCCAGTTCGCCATGTAGCTTTCTGGATCTGTGCCGTCAAAGTTGTTGGCGTACATTTCAACGTCCGCAAAGAACTTCTGGAAGGTATCGGGCGAACCGGGGTCACCACCAAAGAACACGGAAGAGTCGATGTTGCGCAACTCGGATTCAACACCGATTTCATTCCACCACTGTTTGATCAGCGCTTGGAAATCCTGACGAACAGCGTTTGTGGATGATTGGTACAGCATAGAAAGACGAACGCCGTCTTTCGCACGAACACCATCTGCGCCTTTAACCCAACCGTTGCTTTCTAAAAGCTCATTCGCGCCAGCGATATCTTGCACGAGGCAAGCATCGTTTGCAGTCGAAGCATAGATCGCAGGAGCAGGCAGAACGTTACATGTAGGACGTCCAGCCGCGCCATAGCCGATTTCAGTCAGCAACGCACGGTCGATCGCCATGGAAAGCGCTTTACGAACGTTGATGTCTGTAAGGAAAGGGTGTGGATGCGCAATCGTGCCGCGCTCATCGCCGAGGTCAGGGTTAACGTCGGTTTGGTTGACCATGATGCGTTCAACCAATGTGCCGAAGCCGGAAATGATTTCGCCTTTGCCCTTGGCTTCCATCGCTTCGAGAACTTCTGGAGCCAACTGAAGGTTCCAAGCGTAGTCAAATTCGCCTGTTTCCAATACCGCACGACCCGCAGCTGTTGCGTCGCCGCCACCTTTCAACGTTGCCGTTGCAAACGCTGGTTTGGCTGGGTCACGGTAATTCGGGTTCGCGACCAAGGACACAACGTCATTTGGGCGGAATTCGGTGACCATGAAGGGGCCAGTGCCGATAGGGCTAAAGTTCGCGTCTGTGCATTCAGGAGCTTTTGCGCCCAAGCAATCTGCGAATTGTGCTTTTTGAATGATCGGTGCCTGCGCACCTACAAAGGGTCCGTAGGGGAACGGCTTGGAAATGCCAAACGTCACCACAACGGTCAGATCGTCGGGTGTATCGACCGAAACGACGTCATTGTATTTCTCGGACTGGGAGCAACCGCCACCTTCCGTTGTGCAATATTCCCAAGTGAATCTAACGTCCTCTGAGGTGAGAGGGGTGCCGTCGGACCACAAAAGGCCGGACTTCAATTTCCAAGTGATGGTTGTCAAATCTTCGGAAACGCCACCGTTTTCAACCGTTGGAACGCTTTCGACGAGAAAAGGAACAATGGTGCCATCTTGGTTGTAGCGGGCGAGCGGTTCAATAACCAAGCTGCCAGCTTCAAGGTCTTTTGTCCCGCCGGAAAGATAGGGGTTCATCAGCGACGGCGCCTGCCAATAAATGATGTTCACATGGCCGTCTGCGCCACGTTCGGCATGGGCCATTGGCGCCAGTGCAAAAGCAGCAGCAGCGCCCATTAGGGCTGTTTTAAATTTCATACTTCTCTCCTTGTTGGATGTTTGGACCACAGTTTGCCAAGTTTATCTCAGCGTTTTCCTGTTTACGTTTTTCAATCGGCAAGATCATTTCGTTTCATACGATACTAACGACTCACTCCAATTATTGGTCCGCTACCAGTGCAGTTCAGGTTAGTTTGCGAAAAATTGCAAGTATTCGATATCATAAAACCTTTGAATGTGCGTGGGGTTACGCTCTATTTGCCGAAATCAGTCGGCGATACGCACAAATTTTGGTTTTTATGGTCAGTTTTCGGGCATTGTTGCAGGTTTATTCGCCGAAAACTTTCTAAACGGAAAGGGGTTTGACTTTGCTCCCACGCGAAGATTAGCGTTGGGGGCATCAAAAACAAAGAAAAGCAAAGCCATGCTGGATCAGCCCTTAATCGACATTAAGAACCTTCGCGTAGAGTTTGAAACCAATAGCGGAATCGTGATTGGGGTCGAGGATATTTCCTTCTCGATCAGCCCCGGAGAGACCCTCTGTGTGGTGGGCGAATCGGGATCGGGTAAATCAGTTTCGTCTCTTTCGATCATGCGATTGGTTGAATTTGGCGGTGGCGATATCGCCGGCGGCTCGATGGTTTTTGATCGCGGGGCCAAGGGTAAAATCGATCTCGCGTCTATTGATGCTAACGATATGCGCAGTATTCGCGGGAACGAAATTGGGATGATTTTCCAAGAACCGATGACCTCCCTCAATCCGGTCTTTACTGTCGGACGCCAGTTGACGGAAGGGCTGATTCTTCACAAGAAAATGTCCAAGTCCCAAGCCCGTACGCGCGCCATCGAATTGCTGCGAGATGTGCGCATTCCGGAGCCTGAAAACCGCTTGGATCAATACCCGCACGAGCTTTCTGGCGGCATGCGGCAACGGGTTGTCATTGCGATGGCGATGGCCTGCGAGCCGCGCTTGCTTATCTGTGATGAGCCGACGACCGCGCTCGATGTGACCATTCAAGCCGAGATTTTGGCGCTGATTGATCGCCTAAAGCGCGAGCACGGAACTGCGGTTTTGTTCATCACCCATGACATGGCCGTCGTCGCGCAAATGGCGGACCGTGTGATTGTCATGTATCGTGGAAACATGATGGAAGAGGGCACCGTCGAGCAAATCTTCGAAGCCCCAAAGCATGATTACACCAAAGCCCTCTTGGCCGCCGTGCCAAGGCTGGGTGAAATGGATGGAAAACCCGCCCCTGAGCCAATGCGCATTATGGGCGACGAAGATAAATATGCCGCCGTTGTTGCCAAGGCAAAAGCAAAACATGCTGCGGCCCCAAAGGACGTCAAACCGCTCTTGACCGTCAATAACCTCACCACGCGTTTCCCCGTCAAGAAGGGTTTGATGCGCCGCACCGTGGCCAATGTGCACGCGGTTGAAGATGTTTCGTTCACCCTCAATCCGGGTGAAACGCTTTCGCTTGTTGGTGAGAGTGGGTGTGGAAAATCTTCCTGTGGCCGCTCGATTTTACGACTGGTGGAACCTTTGAGTGGCGAAGTGGATTTGGACGGCGTCGATATTCTTGGCCTCAACACCAAGGATTTGCGTAAGGCCCGTCGGGATATGCAGATGGTGTTCCAAGACCCGTTTGCCTCCCTCAATCCACAGGTGCGCTTGATTGATCAGGTCGCCGAGCCGATGCGCAATTTTAACCTCGCATCAGGGAGTGAGTTGACCGACCGTGTCGCGAGCCTGTTTGATCGTGTGGAATTGCCGCGCAGCTTCCTAAAACGGTTCCCGCATGAGCTTTCTGGGGGCCAGCGCCAACGCATCGCCATCGCGCGTGCCCTCGCGTTGAACCCAAAGCTTGTGATCGCAGACGAGGCTGTGTCCGCGTTGGACGTGTCGGTGCAGGCGCAAGTCCTCAATCTGTTGATGGAATTGCAAGCCGACCTCGGCATCGCGATGCTATTCATCAGCCACGATATGGCCGTTGTCGAGCGTGTTAGCCATAACACGGCCGTCATGTATTTGGGGCGTATTGTCGAGATTGGACCGCGCCAAGAAGTGTTTCAAAACCCACAACACAGCTATACGCAGTCCCTTATGTCTGCGGTGCCTGTGGCGGATCCACGGCGTAGAAAAATCAGTTCAGATGTCTCCTTTAAGCCCATTCCTTCGCCCATTTTCCCGAAGGATTATCAGCCAGAGCCTTCGACCTATGCTGAAGTCTCAAAAGGTCATTTTGTCCTTAATTCATAATAATTTACCTTAAGCACTTAAGGTAAGGAGTTTACATGGGTATATCCCTGACTGCCCGAGAGATCCTTGAAAAACTGGTGAGTTTTAACACCGTCAGCGATCGGTCGAACTTGCCGCTTGTTGAATGGGTTGAAACCTATTTGAACAGTCACGGTGTTGAGGCTTTTCGCGTCTATGATGAAACCGGCGAGAAGGCCTCGCTCTTTGCGAATGTCGGCCCAAAGGTGGCGGGCGGAGTGATCCTTTCGGGGCATACCGACGTTGTGCCCGTAGCGGGCCAAGCATGGCATACTGACCCGTTTGAAGTGGTCGAAAAAGACGGCAAACTTTACGGGCGTGGCACTGCGGATATGAAAGGGTTTGACGCCCTCGCGCTTTGGGCGGTTCCGCATGCGCTGGCGGCGGGTATCAAGCGCCCGTTGCAAATTGCCTTGTCCTATGACGAGGAAATCGGCTGTATTGGGGCCCCGCCGATGATTGCGGCGATGGCGTCCCTTCCCAAGGCGCAGGCAGCGATTATTGGCGAGCCGTCGAGTATGAAAACGGTCACCAGTCATAAGGGCGGTATCGGGTTTAAAATCCATGTGCGCGGTTTTGAAGTGCACAGCTCCCTTATCCACAGAGGTGTGTCCGCAATCATGTTTGGTGCTGACTTGATCCAGTGGGCCAGTGCTGTGAATGCAAAGCACGCTGAGACAGAACCCAGCCCCTTGGCCGCAGAATTTGATCCGCCCTATACGACGGCGCACGTTGGAAAAATTTCTGGAGGGACGGCCCATAACATCACCGCCAAAGATTGCTATTTCGACATCTCCTTTCGGGTTGTACCCGGCGAGACGACAGGGATGTGGGAAGAGCGTTTGCGCGCGAAGGTTTCAGAGATTGAGGCCGAAATGCAGGCCATCCACTCCGAAACCGGCATTGATATTTCTCCCGATTTTGGCGTTCCTCCTTTGGCGCCTGAGGTGAATGGTGCCGCCGAAACTCTCGTCCGTACTTTAACGGGGGACAACGCCACGCATGCGGTTTCTTATGCCACAGAAGCTGGGCAATTTCAGGAGGGTGGCCATTCGGCGGTTGTCTGTGGGCCCGGCGATATTGCACAGGCGCATCAACCAAACGAATTTTTAGAAATCCGTCAACTAGAGGCCGGAGAAGCCTTTATGAGACGACTTATTACACATCTCGCACAGGATTAAGATATGCCCGTAAAGAACCGTTTTTCCGAACTTTTATCCGAAATTACAGAATGGCGCCGTGACTTTCACACCCACCCTGAAATCCTGTTTGAAACGCACCGGACCTCGGCTCGCGTTGCCGAACTTCTGCGGGAATTTGGTTGTGATGAAGTTGTCGAAGGCATTGGCCGCACCGGTGTTGTTGGGGTAATCAGGGGCAAGTCCGACACAAAAAATAAGGTCATTGGCCTGCGTGCTGATATGGATGCCTTGCCGATCCTTGAGGATACTGGGGTGGAATACGCCAGCCAAACTCCCGGGGCGATGCACGCTTGTGGCCATGATGGGCATACGGCGATGTTGCTTGGCGCGGCGAAATACCTGTGCGAAACCCGCAATTTTGACGGCACAACAATCGTGATTTTCCAACCCGCAGAAGAAGGCGGTGGCGGTGGGCGCGAGATGTGTGAAGACGGCATGATGGACCGCTGGAACATCCAAGAGGTCTATGGCATGCACAACTGGCCCGGCCATGCGCTGGGAAGTTTTGCCATCCGTCCAGGCGCGTTTTTTGCCGCCACGGACCAGTTCGAAATCTTCGTAGAGGGCAAGGGCGGACACGCGGCTAAGCCACAGGAAGTTGTGGACACTACCGTACTCGCCAGCCAAATCGTGCTCTCGCTGCAAACCATCGCCAGCCGTAATGTGGATCCTGTGGAGCAGGTTGTGGTTTCGGTGACCAGCTTTGAAACCGAGAGTAAGGCCTTCAATGTAATCCCACAGAAGGTGCACCTAAAAGGGACAGTGCGCACGCTATCAAACGATGTCCGCGATTTGGCAGAAGAACGCATCAAAGCGATTGCGCCCCTGACGGCTCAAGCGTTGGGCGGCACCGCCGAAGTGAAATACATGCGCGGCTATCCCGTGATGGTGAACCACGAGGTTGAAACCGAATACGCAGTAAAAGCGGCCGAGAAAGTCTCTGGGGCTTGTGCGGATGCACCGTTGGTCATGGGCGGCGAAGATTTCGCCTTCATGCTCGAAGAACGTCCCGGAGCGTATATTTTGATGGGCAATGGCGACACGGCAGCCGTGCACCACCCTAAATATAATTTCGACGACAACGCGATTCCTGCGGGATGTAGCTGGTGGGTTGAAATGGCAGAAAGCCGGATGCCCGTTTAATTCTGTCGCAAAAACACAAAAAGGCCGGCCACGACAAATACGTTGGGCCGGCCTTTTTCATTCCAATTGGCGCAGGAAGCGGGGGTTATCCGCCTGTGTGGCTCATGTGGCGGGTCATTTGGCCGCCGAGCTTTTGGCGCGAATAATCGAAGTCGTGCCCCTTGGGTTTAAGCGCAATTGCCTCGCGAATGGCATGTAGGAGGCCTTCGTCGCCTTCGCTGGCACGCAGGGGCGCACGCAGGTCGGATTTGCCTTCTTGGCCGAGGCAGGTGTAAATTTCGCCCGTACAAGTGACGCGCACGCGATTGCAGCTTTCACAGAAATTATGGCTTAGGGGCGTGATGAAACCAACCCGTTGCCGCGTTTCGCCAATCCGTACATACCGCGCGGGGCCGCCCGTGCGATCGGGCAAATCGGCCAGTGTATATTTCGTTGCCAGCGTGGAGCGCAGCTCCTCCAGCGACCAGAATTGGCCGATCCGTTCCAGTTCGCCGATGTCGCCCATCGGCATGACCTCAATGAAGGTCAAATCCATGTCGCGCGCGGCGCAAAACTCGGTGAGGGTAAACAATTCATTCTCGTTGAACCCCTTGAGGGCCACGGTGTTGAGTTTGACCTTTAGCCCCGCGTTAAGCGCGGCCTCAATCCCCTCAAGTACTTGGTTTAAGCGCCCCCAGCGGGTGACCTCAGCAAATTTTTCTTCATTCAATGTGTCGAGTGAGACATTGATCCGCTTAACCCCATATCCGGCCAATTCCTGCGCGTATTTGGACAATTGTGAGCCGTTTGTGGTGAGGGTAAGCTCATCCAACGCGCCACTTTTCAGGTGGCGTGACATGGACTCAAAGTAGCTCATGATACCACGCCGCACCAAAGGTTCACCGCCAGTGATGCGCAATTTACGCACCCCAAGGCCGATGAAGGCCGAGGACAAGCGATCCAATTCCTCAAGAGTTAGAAGCTCTTTTTTAGGCAGGAAATTCATCACTTCGGACATGCAGTAGACACACCTAAAATCACAGCGGTCTGTTACGGACAGACGCAAATATGTGATCGGGCGCAAGAAGGGGTCAATAAGGGGATCAGTCATGTAGCGAGCCTATGCCCGTGCCGAACAGGGAGCAAGTCACAATCGAGTAATTTCAATTTGAAGCAGTCCCAAGCTTCCAAATCGCGTCTGACATGGATTGCGGTCGGCGCTCCTTCCAAAGCGCAATCGGTGGCTGCTTCTTCGCAAAGAATTTTAACCGACTTGACGGTAGGCGCTGCTGGTCAGGGTTGGGTTGAAATGAAGCTTGAGTATACCGACACCTTGTCGCATAAGAAAATCTCGCAATTCAGAAGTGTTGCCAATGTGATTTCTGGGGCTTTTGGGGCCGTTACACGCCTTGCTTATATAACACAGGGGCGAGTTGAAAAATGGTTCACCAATTTGGTGCGTACTTCCCCAGCAAAAACATAGTTCGGCAAATCTCCGGCTGGCATGGCCAAAGCGGTTTTCAGATTGGATGATGACAGGATGATGCACCGGCTGAAAAAGGCCACCGAAAGCGCCCAAGAGGGCGACATTCGCCGCCTTGACCCTCTGTTTGGCAGTACGTAAAAACGCGCCGCTATCTTTCGCCGTAGATAGTCGTTTACCCCTGAAAACTGGATCCCGCGTGAACTCGTGTAGATAGGTTCGCTATCTCACTTGCTCTAAATTATTTGGATTTGCGTTAAGAGAAAACAATAATTCCTCCACGACCATTTTAAAAGGCTTCCTAATGTCCTTTGGTAGGCTCAGGACGTATTAAGTGAGTTTCGAATTATTGATGTATCTGATTCACAAAGCTGAGTCAGATGGGGGTTTTATGAGCCATCTTTATTGGTTAACGGAAGCGCAAATGGTCCGCCTTCAGCCCTATTTTCCAAAAGCAAGGGGACGAGCGCGAGTTGATGACAGGCGGGTTTTGAGTGGTGTTATTTTTATAAATCGCAATGGGTTACGATGGTGTGATGCGCCTGCGGCTTATGGCCATCCCAAGACACTACACAATAGGTGGAAGCGTTGGAGTGATATGGGTGTTTTCACCAACACTATGGCTGGTATAGCTTCTGAGGCACCTGACAACTCGACAATCTCAATTGATGCGACCGACCTCAAGGCTCACCGTACGGCTTCAAGCCTACGGTTGAAGAAGGGGGGACTGCTCGCCTAATCGGGCTCACAAAGGGTGGAATGAACACCAAATTGCATGCAATCCCTTACACCAAAGGTCGCCCAATTCATTTCATTATAACCGCAGGTCAACCCTCTCAGCGATGCCCTAACCTCTTCATCTCCGCAATCGCACTCGCTGCTACAGTCCTATTTTGGTTATGAGGCCTGAGCATAGTCCGAAGCCTTTGCTTGAAATAACCTCCGTGAATGCAGGTAATAGCCGTTCCCTAATGCCAGAATACCAAGTACTAAAGCCGCGATACTTTCCTTCGCCATCACGCGTGAAATTTGGCTAGAGCCCGTGAACGAAAACAGCGGCAGAGAGTAATCGTTAAGCAGTTTTCCACCGCGCTGTGCTGACCGTTTATCCTACGCGCTGGCGATGCTGATTTCAGTCTTGGCCTTGTTGCCAAAGTTGCCCTTGAGCGGGGGGAATATCTCAATGGCGTTACAAAAAACGCTCAAAGGCAACAGGGGGCAGCGACAAGAGTGCCGCGCGTTCAATTTCTGTTAATCGCATATTCAATTTCTCCTATTTGAGGGTTGCGAATCATAATATGGCATAGGTGCCTGACAGGACGGGCAGCCTCACCGTTACCTATTTTTGGATAAGTTCCTTTTATTTGAGACACCCCAGAAATTGTTGTGACAAAATACGGACAAAGACAGGTAGAGTTATTTTATTACAATTACTTAGTTTGCATAAGTTCTGCCTTGGGAGGGGTGCATGTCTCGACGATTGATTGATGTGAGCGGCAATGCGGTGCCAAGTTGGGACGAACTGCGCGACGCGTTCCGTTGGGATATCCCGCAGGACCTCAATATTGCCGAGGCCTGTTGTGACAGTTGGGCGCGCTCGCACCCTGACAAAGTGGCCGTCATTCATGTTGCCGAGGATGGCAGCGAAGAGCGCTGGACCTATGACGGTTTGAGGCGCGCCTCAAACCGTTTGGCAGGGGCGTTTGCGGCACAGGGTGTATCGCGGGGGGACCGGGTTGCGGTTCTTTTGCCCCAAGGTCCCGCAGTTTTGTTGGCCCATTTTGCAGCTTACAAATTGGGAGCGGTTGTCCTGCCACTTTTTACGTTGTTTGGCGAAGATGCCCTGACATACCGGTTGCAGGATAGTGGCGCGCGAGTGGTTGTCACTGATGGGGAGAGTATTGAAAAGATTGCGAAAATAAGGAACGACTTGCCGGATTTGAAAACGGTTTACTCAACCGAAGCCGCCATAGGGGATGTGCGGTCCCTTTGGGAGGAAATCAACGCAAATGACGACGCGTTCGACTGCGAAATGACCCATCCAGAAACACCCGCAGTCTTGATCTATACCTCGGGAACAACCGGCGATCCCAAAGGGGTCTTGCACGGACACGGGTTCCTTTACGGACACCTCCCATCGATTGAATTACACCACCAAGGCTTCCCGATCGAAGGCGATTGTGGCTGGACACCCGCCGATTGGGCGTGGATCGGCGGGTTGATGGATATGGCGATGCCGTGTCTGTTTTACGGTGTGCCGCTGATCAGTCGTCGCATGCGCAAATTTGACCCCGTTGAGGCCTACGCGCTGATCGCCCGCTACCAAATTCGCAATCTCTTTATGCCGCCCACAGCGCTTAAATTGATGCGTGGAACCCCGGTTCCAGAAGGGGTGAATATTCGCACCATTAGCTCAGGCGGGGAAAGCTTAGGGGCGGATTTGTTGATGTGGGCTGAGAAAACACTGGGGGCTCCCGTCAACGAGTTGTACGGGCAAACGGAATGTAATTTGGTGGTCTGTTCGGCCAAGTCGTTCGACACACATCGCCCCGGATCGATGGGGCGCGCGGTGCCAGGGCATATAGTTGCGGTGATAGACGCTGACGGGAATATTGTCCCTGCGGGGGAAATTGGCGAAATCGCGATCCACGCGCCCGATCCCGCAATGTTTTTGCGCTATTGGAATAAACCCGAGGAAACGGCCGCGAAATTCACGGGTGATTGGCTGCGAACGGGCGATCTGGGGTCCTGCGACACGGAGGGATTTTTCCGTTTTTCATCGCGTGACGACGATGTGATCACATCCGCAGGCTATCGTATCGGACCCAGTGAAATCGAGAATTGTTTGACGTCGCATCCATTTGTGGCCATGGCCGCCGTGATCGGTGTACCCGACGCGCTGCGCACGGAAGTCGTGACGGCTTATGTCGTCTTGAGGGAAGGGGCAATTTGGGACGGGCTTGAGGAGGAGTTGATCGCCCTTGTGAAAGCACGCATTAGCCCGCACGTCGCGCCAAAATCCGTAACCGCCATCGACTCCATGCCGATGACAGCCACAGGTAAAATCATGCGCCGCGCCTTGCGAAACCGCTAGTTTTCGGAAAACCCCTCTGAAAACGTTGGGGCTTCGACTTCTGGGGCGGGGTGTGGAACCGTGTAATCCTTCATGTGCCGCGTGGCTTCTTTTTGGGCGAAGGGTTTGAGGCGTGGACCAAATTCGTTCAAAAATGCCTGTGCGCGCGGCACGTCGTGTTTGGAAAGATCGCGAATCCACCACGAAATCGCCTTTTGGATGAACCATTCCTTGTCGTCGACCATCCGCGCGGCCCATGCCAAAACGCGCTCACGTGCGGCGATTTCGTCGGGTTTCGGGAAGTTTTGTTTAGTCCAAGGCAATGTGATCACAAGCGCAGCACGTCGGGTCCACATATGATCTGAGTCGATCCATGTCTCGACCTCATTAAGGCGCGAAGGGTCGACGACCACCCGTTTTTGGCCCGCAATACAGGCATGATCCGCAATGGCCCATGCGTCAAAATCTGGCACCCAACTCGTGATGAGATCCCATGCTTCCTCGTCGGGGCGCAAGCGCGCTTGCGTCAGGAGTTTTGCCGCCGCAATGCGTGCTTCGTGACAATCGGTGGCCCATAATGCGCGTGCTAATTCAACGCGTTGCGGCACGTCAAGTTCGGCGCGCCATGTTGCGACACATGCGTCAACCTCTGGGTTTGATATCCCAAGATACTTGCGGTCTGCCTTGTGATAGGCGCGCAACTGGAGGGCCTGTATTTCGCTTCCTGTCGCCGCAAGCGCGGCCATCGCCGTTTCAATATTCATTCTACAGTCACCGATTTTGCAAGGTTGCGGGGTTGGTCGACGTCAGTGCCTTTGGCAATCGCGGTGTAATAGGCCAAAAGCTGTGCGGGAAGTGCGTACAGGATGGGCGCAAAAACGGGGTCGACTTCGGGCATGGTAAGTGTCTCCCAAACCCCTTGTCCCGCTTGGGCAATCCCCTTGGCATCCGAAATCAGCAGGACTTTTCCGCCGCGCGCCATAACCTCCTGCATATTGGAAACGGTTTTATCAAAAAGGGCGTCCCGTGGGGCCATCACCACCACCGGAACCCTGTTGTCGATCAGGGCAATGGGGCCGTGTTTTAGCTCTCCACTGGCATAGCCTTCAGCGTGGATATAGCTCAATTCTTTGAGCTTGAGCGCCCCTTCAAGAGCAAGCGGGAACATCGCGCCACGCCCAAGGAACAGCACGTCTTCTGCTTTTGCAATCTTGCGCGCGATCTTCTTGACGTCGCTGCTGATCGCCAAGGAATGGCTGATGAGGCTTGGGATTTTTTTGAGATTTTCAAGATGTTTAGCCGCCGTTCCTATGTCGATTTTGCCGCGTTGTTGGGCTGCTTTGAGGGTCAGTAAGCTAAGAAGGGAGAGTTGGCATGTAAACGCTTTAGTCGATGCAACCGACACTTCAACGCCCGCCAGAATGGGCAGCGCGAGGTCACTGTCACGGGCCATCGAACTCTCTGTGACGTTCACAACCGAGAGGATCATGTCGGCCTTGCCTTTGGCGTAATGAAGTGCCGCCAAAGTGTCGGCCGTCTCACCTGATTGACTCACGAAAATGGCCAATGTACGGGCAGGAATGGGGGGCTCGCGGTAGCGGAATTCGCTGGCGACATCCACTTCAACGGGGATGCGGGCGATTTGTTCAAACCAGTATTTCGCCGTGAGACAGGCGAGATAGGCCGTGCCGCAGGCGACCATGGTGATGCGGTCGAACTTGGTGAAATCAAGCGCCTC
Organism: Falsihalocynthiibacter arcticus; assembly: GCF_000812665.2. Classification (GTDB taxonomy): domain Bacteria; phylum Pseudomonadota; class Alphaproteobacteria; order Rhodobacterales; family Rhodobacteraceae; genus Falsihalocynthiibacter; species Falsihalocynthiibacter arcticus. Next base: position 4,060,791 of record NZ_CP014327.1, on the reverse strand, counting down.
GGGCAGGGTGATTTCGCCATTTTGCACATAGTGGGTCATGGCTTCTGCTAGAACGATGGGCTGTTCGGCGATTTCTTTAGCCATGAAGTGTTTGTGGCCGGCTTTTTCGATGCGTGTCGCGTCGAGGTGAACGGTCTTGATCGGGCGGCTAACGGGAGCGCCATCGGACCCAAATATTTTGGCACCAGCGCGGGTGACGATCGCGTGGTCGCCGTCTTCAAGGTAGGTGATTTGGTCTGTCATTGGGGCAAGCGCGATTGCGTCCGAGCCGATGAACATTTCACCGTCGCCATGACCAATCGCCAATGGCGAGCCTTTGCGTGCAGCGATCAACAGGTCGCCTTGGCCCTCAAAGAGGAAGCAAAGACCAAAGGCCCCTTCGAGGCGGCCAATTGTGGATTTGGCCGCGGTGATCGCGTCCATGCCACCGTCCATATAAGACTGGGTAAGCAGGGCGATTGTTTCGGTGTCTGTCTCGCTGTCAAAGCGATAACCTGCGTCGGATAACTCGCGGCGAAGCTCTTGAAAGTTCTCGATAATTCCGTTGTGAACAACGCAAACGGGGCCAGCTTTATGCGGGTGGGCATTGCCTACCGTTGGCGCGCCGTGGGTGGCCCAGCGGGTGTGGCCAATACCTGCTTTTCCTGCCAGTGGTTCATGCACAAGTAAATCCGAGAGATTGACCAATTTACCAACCGCACGGCGTCGATCCAACACGCCATTTTCAACGGTTGCGATCCCCGCGCTATCATAGCCGCGATATTCAAGCCGTTTGAGGGCTTCGACCAAAAGGGGGGCGACTTCGTGATGTCCAAGGACACCAATAATTCCACACATTAGCTTTTACCTGCCGATTTTTTCGCTTTGATGGCCTGCAGGCGCGCGAAGAGTTTCTCTGCAAGACCGAGTTTGTTGACTTGTTTCGCGCGTCCGATTGCGAGGGCTTCGGCGGGCACGTTTGTCGTGATGACCGACCCGCTGGCTGTCATTGCCCGATTGCCAACACTCACAGGGGCCACGAGCATTGTTGACGAGCCGATGAAAACATCGTTGCCGATTTCGGTCCGATGTTTCATGACGCCGTCGTAATTGCAAGTGACGGTGCCCGCGCCAAGGTTGCTGCGCAAGCCCACGGACGCATCGCCGACATAGGACAAATGGTTTACTTTGGCCCCTTCAGCGATGGTCGCGTTTTTAATTTCAACGAAATTTCCAATGCGCACATCCTCGGATATTTCCGCTCCGGGGCGCAGACGCGCATAAGGACCGATGATCGCACCACGGCTCACGTGACACCCTTCAAGATGACTAAACGCGCGGATTAGCGCGCCGGATTCAATCGTCACTTCGGGGCCGAAAACCACATTTTGCTCAATCACAGCGTCGCGACCAATAAAAGTATCGCTCGCGAAAAAGACTGTTTCAGGCGCGAGCAGGGTGACGCCATTCTCCAAGGCTTCGGCGCGTTTCATCTCTTGGAAAATGCCTTCCGCGCGGGCCAGTTCGGCGCGGGTATTGATGCCAAGGGTTTCGGATTCATCGCAGGTAACGAAGCCTGCGGAGAGGCCGCGTTCACGTGCAATGGCGACCACATCGGGGAGATAATATTCCCCTGCCGCATTGTCATTTTTAACGGCGTCCAGAAGATCGAAAAGTACTTTAGAGTCGGCGGCAATAACGCCGCTATTACAGAGTGTTACCGCGCGTTCTTCAGATGTTGCATCCTTGAATTCCACGATGCGATCCAGCTTAGTTCCGTCTGTGATCAAGCGCCCATAGCGGCCAGCATCCGCAGCTTCAAAGCCAAGCACGACAACCGCATGATCCTTGCGGGCCTCCGCGAGTTTTTCCAGTGTTTCTGGCGAAATAAACGGGGTGTCGCCATATAGGACGAGGGCGTCGCCGTCAAAGTCCGACAACGCGTCACGCGCTTGCAATACGGCGTGGCCGGTCCCCAGTTGCTCCCCCTGCAAAACAACATCCACAACGCCAAGCGACAATGCTTCTGCGCGCACCAATTCTGCCTCATGGCCCGCAACAACAACACAACGTTGGGGCATCAAGGCGTCTGCTGAGCCCATCGCATGTGCGAGCAAGCTTGTTCCCGCAATCTTATGGAGAACTTTAGGCAAGTCCGAATTCATGCGGCTGCCTTGTCCGGCGGCCAGAATAATGAGGGCTGTTGGCATTTTGGTTCTTTTCTGTTGTGCTTTGTGCAAGTCTTGGCCTGTTCATAACTCTATGGTCGAGTAGGGCAAGGGAATTGGTTTCAATATATCTTGCAGCTTATTACAAGGATGGGCGACAAATTGCCAAATGATTATAAAAAATGCGTGGTTTTCGATCTTGATGGGACGTTGGCGGACACCAGTGCCGATCTGATTGCAGCGGCAAATTCCTGCTTTCGTGGCCTAGGGTTTGGCGATGTCTTGGACCCTGTTGCGGATTCCCTCACAGCGTTTCACGGTGGGCGCGCGATGTTGCGCCTTGGTTTTGAGCGCTTGCAACATGAGGGGTTCGACGCGGCGATTGATGTGCAATATCCAGTTCTTCTGGAAGCTTACAGGCAGGATATTGATACGCATACCACCCTTTATGAGGGCGCAATGGAAGCCGTAGAACTTTTGAAATCATGCGGGTATGCAGTGTCGATTTGCACAAATAAACCCGAAGGTTTGGCGCAATCCCTGCTGGAACGCATGGGCATTCGCGGCGCATTTGATGCCCTTATCGGAGCGGACACATTGCCAACGCGTAAGCCAGATGTCGCCCCGTATCACGCCGCCGTTGTGCGGGCGGGCGGGGTTGTTGAGCGCTCCATCCTGATCGGCGACACCATCACAGATCGTGATACCGCGCGCGCCGCAGGGGTGCCCATTGTGCTTGTTGGCTTTGGCCCATCGGGGGATGCGGTGTCGTCATTGGAGCCGGATGCGATTTTACAGCATTACGTCGATTTACCCAGTTTGGTTGATCGTTTGATTGCTTAGCGCGCGCTTGACGCGACTCGTATTCTTTGATTAACTGAACAAGTGTTCAATAAATTTCGGAGAGAGCTATGTTCACCGCGACAATGCAGTTTGATTTAGGCGAAGATGTAAATGCGTTGCGCGACATGGTGCACCGTTGGGCGCAGGATCGGGTCAAGCCGTTGGCCGCGCAGGTCGACGCGAAAAATGAATTCGCCGCCGAATTGTGGACGGAAATGGGCGAGCTTGGCTTGTTGGGCATAACGGTCCCCGAAGAGTTTGGCGGCGCGGATATGGGGTATTTGGCCCATGTCATCGCGATTGAGGAAATCGCGCGCGCCAGCGCCAGCGTCAGCCTTTCTTACGGGGCGCATTCCAACCTGTGTGTGAACCAAATCAATTTGAACGGTACGCCGGAACAGCGGGCAAAATACCTCCCTAAATTAATCTCGGGCGAACATGTCGGCGCCTTGGCGATGTCGGAAGCGGGGGCGGGTTCTGATGTTGTGTCGATGTCGCTGCGGGCCGAGAAAAAGAACGGCTATTATTCATTGAATGGCACCAAGTTCTGGATCACGAATGGCCCCGATGCGGACACGCTTGTGGTTTATGCCAAGACCGATCTTGAGGCTGGAAGTCGCGGTGTGACGGCCTTTATTATTGAGAAAACTATGGTCGGTTTCTCTACCTCCGAGCATTTCGATAAGCTGGGCATGCGGGGCAGTAATACGGCGGAATTGATTTTCGAAAACGTCGAAGTTCCGTTCGAAAACGTCCTTGGCGAAGAGGGGCGCGGAGTGCGGGTTTTGATGAGTGGTCTGGACTATGAACGTGTGGTGCTTTCGGGGATCAACACGGGCATTATGGCCGCCTGTCTGGACGAGGTCATGCCCTATATTTCCCAGCGCAAACAATTCGGTAAGCCTGTCGGTGATTTCCAGCTTATGCAGGGAAAAATCGCTGATATGTACACCAAAATGAACTCGTCGCGTGCCTATGTTTACGAAGTCGCGAAGGCCTGTGATCGCGGGCAAGTTACCCGTCAGGACGCGGCCGGATGTGTGCTGTATTCTTCGGAGGAAGCGATGGTCGTGGCCCACCAAGCGGTACAAGCGATGGGCGGGACTGGCTTTATGAATGAAAGCACTGTGAGCCGACTTTTCCGCGATGCAAAATTGATGGAAATCGGTGCAGGCACCAGCGAAATCCGTCGTATGTTAATAGGTCGTGAAATGATGGCGTCTATGACGTAGGTTCATGTTTCAAATTTCCTGAAAGGCATTTTATGAACCGCTTATTTTCCGTCATTGCATCTCTTGTGACATTCTTCATTGCTGGGGGCGCACAGGCGCAAGACATTGAATTCAGTCCCGATTTGTCGCTCAGCTGCTATTATGAAAGCGATGATATGGGCCAGCCCCACGGCTGTATTGGCCTCTCGGCTAACCAATGTATGGAAGTCTCGTCTGGTGGGTATTCCACTCGCGGAATGGACGCGTGTTTCGGGGCTGAAATCGAATTATGGGACGGATTGTTGAACCTTTCTTACCAATCATTGCGGGAAAGTGATCAACAGGCCGATGGGGCTTCTGGCGGCACGCGGGCCACTGCTTTGCGTGACATGCAGCGCGCCTGGATCGTTTTTCGCGACAATACATGCAAGTATGAATACGCTCAATGGGCAGGGGGCAGCGGCGCAGGCCCTGCATATGCGTCCTGTGTGATGAATATGACTGGCCAGCAAGCCATGGCGCTCGATGTCATGCTTTCGCAAAATTTGGCGCAATAACAGGCCTTTAAAGGCCAAAACGAGGATCCGATGAAGTTAAACAGTTTAGTTCTTCCTAACTCCGAGGCTTCCTTGGCCAACCGTGCGGCCCATCTTGAGGCGCTGGAGGTTATCCGTTTGGCGGCGGCAAAAGCTGAGGCCGGGGGCGGGGAGAAATCCCGCGCCCGCCATCTCTCGCGTGGCAAGATGCTACCTCGTGAGCGGGTGGCCAACCTCCTCGATCCGGGGAGTCCGTTTCTTGAGGTCGGCGCGACGGTGGCCCATGGGTTGTATGATGACGCGGCGCCCTGTGCGGGGGTGATTGCGGGGATCGGGCAGGTGATGGGGCAAGACGTGATGGTTGTGTGCAATGACGCCACGGTTAAGGGCGGCACCTATTATCCGATGACGGTGAAGAAACATTTGCGCGCTCAGGAGATCGCGGCGGAGTGCCGTTTGCCTTGTGTTTACTTGGTGGATTCAGGGGGCGCGAACCTTCCCAATCAGGATGAGGTGTTTCCTGATCGCGATCACTTTGGTCGGATTTTCTATAATCAGGCGCGGATGAGTGCAGCGGGTATTCCGCAAATCGCGGTTGTTATGGGGTCTTGTACGGCGGGCGGGGCCTATGTTCCTGCGATGGCGGATGTCAGTATTATCGTTAAAGATCAAGGGACTATCTTTCTTGCGGGGCCGCCGCTGGTGAAGGCTGCGACGGGCGAGATTGTGTCGGCAGAAGATTTGGGCGGCGGCGATGTGCACACGCGCCTTTCGGGGGTGGCGGACTATTTGGCCGAGGATGATGCCCATGCGCTTGCGCTGGCGCGGCAAGCGGTGGGGAATTTGAACCTCTCGTTGCCAGACACTGTGAAGTGGCAAACGCCAGAAGAACCCGCCTATGATCCGGAGGAATTGCTCTCGGTCGTGCCCGCTGACTTGCGCACGCCCTATGACATTCGCGAAGTGATTGCGCGGGTTGTGGACGGCAGTCGGTTTGATGAATTCAAGGCGCGCTATGGCGAGACTTTGGTGACGGGGTTTGCCCATCTCAAGGGCTGTCCCGTGGGGATCATTGCCAACAATGGCGTGCTGTTTTCGGAGGCCGCGCAAAAGGGTGCGCATTTTGTTGAACTCTGTTCAAAACGTAATATCCCCTTGATTTTCCTCCAAAATATCACCGGATTTATGGTGGGGCAAAAGTATGAAAACGAAGGAATTGCACGTCATGGGGCGAAACTTGTGACGGCGGTGGCGACCACGAATGTGCCCAAGGTAACGATGGTTGTGGGCGGCAGTTTTGGCGCGGGAAATTACGGCATGTCGGGGCGGGCCTATCAGCCGCGCTTTATGTGGAGTTGGCCCAATAGCCGAATTTCCGTGATGGGCGGGCCACAAGCTGCGGGGGTTTTGGCCACGGTCAAACGCGATGCGATTGAGCGGGCGGGCGGGGAATGGAGTGCGCAGGAAGAGGCGGATTTCAAACAGCCGACGATTGATATGTTTGAGGCGCAAAGCCATCCGCTTTATGCTTCTGCGCGGCTTTGGGATGACGGAATTATCGACCCGCGCAAAACCCGCGACGTTTTGTTTTTGAGTTTGAAGGCGGCGTTGAACGCGCCGATTGAAGAGACCCGTTTTGGCATTTTCCGCATGTAATTTTAAACTTTTTAAACTCTGAAATAGGCGGTTTTTAAAGAGTTTAAAGTTTTTGGACATGGGGAATTGAATGAGGGAGCCACAAGATCTTGTGTGGTGAAGGCGAGGGAAGGGATTTTCAGAATGGCACGGATCAGGACGCGATTGACCGATATGTTCGGGTTGGAGACTCCGATTATTTCGGCCCCCATGGCGCTGGCGGCGGGGGGGATTTGGCCTCGGCTGTGAGTGGGGCGGGGGCGCTTGGTTTGATCGGCGGGGCCTATGGAGATCCGGCGTGGATGGCGGCGGAATTTGCCAAGGTTGGCGGCGCGAAGGTTGGTGTTGGGTTCATCACTTGGAAGCTTGCCGAGCATCCCGAGGTTTTGGAACTGGCGCTTGAGCGGAATCCTGTGGCGGTGTTTTTGTCGTTTGGCGATGTTGGACCTTATGTAGATTGTGTGAAGGCCGCGCATGTTCCGTTAATCGCGCAGGTCACGACTTTGGCGGATGCGCAGGCCGCATGCAGTGCAGGGGCGGATGTTCTTGTGGCGCAGGGGGCGGAAGCGGGGGGCCATGGCGAGGCGCGCGCGACCATGACCTTGGTGCCGGAAGTAGCCGATTGGGTGGCCAAGAATATGCCGCATGTTGTTGTGCTTGCGGCTGGCGGGATTGCCGACGGGCGCGGGCTTGCGGCGGCAATGATGTTGGGGGCAGAGGGCGCGGTGATTGGGTCGCGGTTTTGGGCAAGTAACGAAGCTTTGGTGCATCCGAACATGCATGCGGCGGCGATGGCGGCGACGGGCGATGAGACAATCCGTTCAAGCGTGATGGATATTGCGCGCAAGTTGGACTGGCCGCCGAGGTTTACCGCGCGTGTGTTGAAAAACGCGTTTACCGAGCAGTGGCACGGGGATTTGGCGGGCTTGATTGCGCATTCAGAAGGTGAGGCTGTGAAGTGGAAAGCGGCATGGGCGACAGGCGATGTTGACGTGGCGAATACCTTTGTGGGGCAGGCGGTAGGTTTGCTGAAGGATGTGCGGTCTGCGGCGCGGATTGTGGACGACATAACAGATGAAGCGGCAGCCCTTTTGCGGCATGGCCCGAAGTTTTTGGAGAGCTGAATGTTTGGCAAGATCTTAATTGCGAACCGTGGGGAAATCGCCTGTCGGGTCATGGAAACGGCCCGCGATATGGGTGTTCGGACGGTTGCGGTTTATTCCGATGCAGACGCGGGCGCGCGGCATGTGGCCTTGGCGGATCAGGCGGTTCACATTGGAGGGTCCGCCCCAGCGCAGAGTTATTTGCGCGGCGATGTGATCATTCAGGCGGCGCTGGAGACGGGGGCCGAGGCGATCCATCCGGGGTACGGGTTTTTGTCGGAAAATCCAGAGTTTGTGGAAGCCGTGGAAGCGGCGGGGCTTGTGTTTATCGGGCCGTCGGCCGCGGCGATCCGCGCGATGGGTCTGAAAGATGCAGCGAAGGTTTTGATGATTGAGGCGGGTGTGCCTGTCGTGCCGGGGTACCACGGTAAAAATCAGGACGCAGCGTTTTTGGCCAAGGAGGCCGCCGCCATCGGCTGGCCCGTTCTGATCAAGGCGGTCGCAGGCGGCGGGGGCAAAGGCATGCGTCTGGTTGAAGCGTCCGAGGGTTTTTTCGACGCATTGGAGAGCGCGCGCAGCGAGGCTTTGGCGGCGTTTGGCAATGCGGATGTGTTGATCGAGAAATTCGTGACCGCGCCGCGCCACATAGAGGTGCAGGTGTTTGGCGACGGGGTGGAGGCGGTACATCTGTTTGAGCGCGATTGCTCGTTGCAGCGGCGGCATCAGAAGGTGATTGAGGAAGCGCCTGCGCCTGGAATGACGGCGGCTGTACGCGCGGCGATGGGGGCGGCGGCGGTCAAGGCAGCTAAGGCGATTGGCTATGCGGGGGCGGGGACGATCGAATTTATCGTGGATGGGTCAGGGGGCCTGCGCACGGACGGGTTTTGGTTCATGGAGATGAACACGCGCCTTCAGGTGGAGCATCCTGTGACCGAGGCGATCACGGGTGTGGACTTGGTGGAATGGCAGCTGCGCGTTGCCGCGGGCGAAGGGCTTCCGGCCGTGCAAGAGCAACTGACGATCCAAGGGCATTCGTTCGAAGCGCGGCTCTATGCAGAGGATGTGCCCGCTGGATTTTTGCCTGCAACGGGGCGACTTGCGCATCTGCGTTTTCCGGATTTTGCGCGGGCGGATACGGGGGTGCGCGGGGGCGACGAGATTTCGCCGTGGTATGATCCGATGATTGCCAAGCTGACCACGCATGGCGCGACCCGCGAGATTGCCTTGGCAAAGTTGGAGCGGGCGTTGTCGGCGACGCAAGTGGCGGGGTTGGTCACGAATTTGGCCTTTCTTAAGGCACTCACGCGACACGCGGGTTTCAAGCGCGGTGAGGTTGATACGGGGCTGATCGGGCGGGATTTAGCGGCGTTGACGGTTGAGCCGATTGCCTGTTCGCGCACGCGTTCGTTGGCGGCGCTTGGGTTTGCGGGGCTTACGACGGAGAAATCCACCGAGATGGGCTTTGCGCTTTGGGACCGTGTGGCGCAAGACGTTGCGTTTACCTATCGCGACGAGGTTGTGCAGGCGCGGGTGGTAACTTTGGGTGCGGGGCGATTTGATGTCTCTGTCGCAGAGGCGACCCATCGTGTTGAGCAAAAGGGCGATCAGTGGTGGATAGATGGTCAGAAAACCGGAGCGCAGATCATGCGGTTTGGCGATGCGTTGAGTGTGTTTTTTGGCAATACCTATGTGTTTGAGGCGATGGATCCTTTGGCGCGCGGGGGTCAGGAGGGGCCTGCGGGGGATATTGTTTTTGCACCGATGCCAGGATTGGTGAAGGCTGTTTTTGTTAAGGTGGGAGCGGTGGTCGTGCAAGGCGAGCGTTTGGCGATTTTGGAAGCGATGAAAATGGAGCATTCCTTATTAGCGTCGCGGGACGGCGAGATTGCGGAGGTTTTTGTGGCGGCGGGGGATCAAGTTGTTGCGGGCGCGCCGTTGATTGCACTTGTGGAAGAGGCGGGTGAGGCATGATCCGCCTTCATCACGCGCACCAGACCCGCTCCATGCGCAGCCTTTGGCTGTTGCACGAGTTGGGTGTGGAGTTTGAGGTTGTGGAGCATGCGTTTGGCAAAAACCTGCGCTCGGAGGCGTATTTGACGCTCAACTCGGCGGGGCGGGTACCAGCGCTTGAGATTGACGGGCGGGTCCTTTTTGAAACGGGGGCGATCACGGAATATTTGTGCGAAGTGTTTCCAGAGGCAGGGCTTGGACGCGCGGCGGGCTGCGGCGAGCGCGCCTATTGGTTGGTTTGGGTGCACTTTAGCGAAACCATAAGTCAGCATGCGGCGGCGCTTACGCAGCAGCATATTGCTTTGTATGAAGATTGGATGCGCAGCCCCGTTGTGATGAAGCTTGAAGCGGCACGTCTTGGCAAATGTTATCAAGCTTTGAACGCACGTTTGGAGGGGCGCGAGTACATTCTGGACGGCGGGTTTTCTGCGGCGGATATTTCATTGGGGCAGGCGCTTTATATGGCGGTGCATTTCAAATCTTTGGAAGGGTTTGAAAACGTTCAGGCCTGGTATGAACGGATCACGGCGCGGGCGGCGTTTCGGGCAAGTCTACCGCCAGAGGGCGCGACGCTTTTGTATCCAGAGGAATTTTATCCCGTTCAGGAAGGAACATGATGGACCGCGCAGAGGTTTTTGAAGTTGGACCGAGAGATGGGTTGCAGAACGAGAAAGCGCAGATTTCGACACGGGACAAGATCGCATTGGTGGATTGCCTGAGTGGTGCGGGGTTTAAGCGCATTGAGGTGGCAAGTTTTGTTAGTCCGAAATGGGTGCCGCAGATGGCGGATTCGGCGGAGGTTTTGGCGGGGATTGCGCGCAGGGATGGTGTTTCTTATGCGGCGTTGACGCCCAATATGCGCGGATTTGAGGGGGCTGTGGCGGCCAAGGCGGATGAAATTGCGATTTTTGGCAGTGCCAGCGAGGGGTTTTCGCAGGCGAATATCAATTGTTCCATTGCGGAGAGTTTGGCGCGGTTTGCCTCTGTTGCCGAAGCGGCACGCGGCGCGAACATTCCGGTGCGGGGGTATGTGTCTTGTGTGGTGGAGTGCCCCTATGATGGCGCGACCGCGCCGGCGTCTGTGGCGCGGGTTGTGGCGCAATTGCTGGCGATGGGATGCTATGAGGTGTCGCTGGGCGATACCATTGGGCGGGGCACGCCGGAAGCTGTGGATTCGATGTTATCGGCGGTGCTTGAGGTGGCGGATGCGCGGCATTTGGCGGGGCATTTCCACGATACGTCTGGGCGGGCGTTGGAGAATGTGACCGTGGCGCTGGAGCGTGGTTTGCGGGTCTTTGACGGCGCGGTTGGTGGGCTGGGCGGGTGTCCCTATGCGCCCGGAGCGGCGGGGAATGTGGCGAGCGAGGCTTTGGCGCGGCATTTGGCGGCGTTGGGATATGAGACGGGTTTGAACATGGATGTTTTGGCCGAGGCCGCCGCAATGGCGCATAGGATGCGAGGAGATAGCCATGTTTGAGACCCTTACGATTGAGACGGACGGGCGCGGTGTGGCGACGCTGACGTTGAACCGACCTGATAAACACAACGCGCTTTCCGCGCAGATGATTGACGAGGTCACGCGGGCAGCAGGCATGCTCGGTGCGGATGACGCGGTGCGGGTTGTGGTGCTTACGGGGGCAGGGCGCAGCTTTTGTGCGGGGGGGATTTGGGCTGGATGCAGCAACAGATCGCCGCTGACGCGCCGACCCGTCGACGTGAGGCCGCGAAACTTGCTTATATGTTGCAAGCGCTCAATACGATGCCCAAACCGTTGATCGGGAAAATTCAAGGCGCGGCGCTCGGCGGTGGCATTGGGATGGTCTGTGTTTGCGATATTGCGATTGGGGTTGAGGGCGCTAAGTTTGGCCTGACGGAGACTAAGTTGGGTCTTATTCCCGCGACGATTGGGCCCTATGTGCTGGCGCGGATGGGCGAAGCTATGGCGCGGCGGGTGTTTATGAATGCGCGGATTTTTCAGGGGGCCGAGGCGGTGACGCTGGGGATTTTGGCGCAGGCTGTGGCGGCGCAGGATTTGGACGCGGCGGTTGAAGCGGAAGTTGTGCCCTATTTGGCCTGTGGGCCGAAATCGGTGGCGGCGGCGAAGGCTTTGGCGCGACAGTTTGGGCCAGTGATTGATGCGGCGGCGATTGACGCGAGTATTGATGCGCTGATTGCGTGTTGGGACGGGGCGGAGAGCGCCGAAGGCATCGCGGCGTTTTTTGAGAAGCGGGCGGCGGGGTGGGTTGTTTGACTTGCTAAACTTTTAACACCGCCACAGTGTGCTCGTATTGATTGAAAGAATTGGTGACGGGCGATGAAATGGATGTTGAGTTTTCCTCTAGGGATGTTTGTTGGGTAGGTTCTAGCACTTGGCCTCACTTGGGTTTTGGGCGATTTATGGGGCTTGGAAGATGTCGTTGGCGCGGAACGCCCAAGACTTTTAGTGTTCCTAGGGGCGGCTGGTGTCACTCTCTTAGCCTCCCATATAGCCGTTAAAGGCGTGGTCGCGGGAATTGAGAACCAACAAAAAATGGCGGCGGAGGCGCGCCGACGAAGGTTTGCCGCGGCACGCGCTTTTTTACCGCCAGCACTTAGCCAAATATACGCAACATGCGACGTTGCACTCTTGGAACTGCTAGCTGGCAATCCAAATAGGTTGGAAAATGTACTGAAGCCCGCCGTTGATCGGGAACCAAGAGACCAAAAATGGAAAAAGCTCGAACTGGTCACAGCGATTTCAGAGGAAGCCAGAACTACGTTGCGTGAAACATTAGAAGTCACGGATGATCCCAAATTTCACAAATTGTTGGTGGAAATAATTCGAGAGCACCAGATTGCGAGATCGTCTCTCCTTGATCTAACCATGCCGGGAAATGGAGTGCATTTCGAGTTTGGCCGCAACAGGGAATTGCTTGTTATGTGGATTTATCTTCAGTTGCTTGTTGGAATCGCGTTGGATTTTTCGCGCAGTGATAGTGAGCTTTTTACTATTGTTGAGGATGAGCAAGACTTTATTGGGATAATGAAATTTAGGATAACCAACTTTCTTTCGAAGCATAAGGAAGACAATGGAGTTCCTGCAAAAACGCCAGAAGAAGTTGAAAGATTATTTAGATCCGAACTAGGGATTTACAGTCGTGCGCTTGTTCGGGAGTTCCAGACTTAGCGTACACCTAATTGATTGCTGCTCCAGTGATTAGTTGCCACCCTTAATTCTGACTTTTTTTGTTGGGTACTCTCTCCCGTAGGGCGGGCGACGAGATTTCAAGTCTCTGTGACAATTAATCCGCTTAAACAAGCACAAAGAGTGTGTCGCGTTGGTTGACCAAGCCATTAGGCAAGAGTAAACCACCATGAGCTAAAAGGCATAAATCAACACGCCTTCAAAGGAGCCAAACGTGGAAGAGCTACTTTCAGAATACCTCCCCATCCTTGTTTTCTTGGCGATTGCCGTTGCGTTGGGGATCGTTTTGATTCTCGCGGCGGTGATCCTTGCGGTAAGGAATCCCGACCCTGAAAAAGTGAGTGCGTATGAATGTGGCTTTAATGCCTTTGACGACGCGCGGATGAAATTTGATGTGCGGTTCTATCTTGTCGCCATTTTGTTCATCATTTTCGACCTTGAGATTGCGTTTCTGTTCCCTTGGGCGGTGGCGTTTAAGGATGTCGGGATGGTTGGGTTTTGGTCGATGATGGTGTTCCTTGGGGTTCTGACCATCGGCTTTGCCTATGAATGGAAGAAGGGGGCGCTGGAATGGGCCTAAGTACAGCACAAAACACGGCGGGCGTTGATAAAGACGTGGCGGCCGCAGCTCTGAATGCGGAGCTTCAAGATAAAGGCTTTTTGCTCACGTCGTCCGAGGATATTATCAATTGGGCCCGCACAGGCTCGCTGCACTGGATGACCTTCGGGTTGGCCTGTTGTGCGGTTGAGATGATGCACACCGCGATGCCGCGTTATGATGTTGAGCGCTATGGTTTTGCGCCGCGCGCCAGCCCGCGCCAGTCGGACGTGATGATTGTGGCGGGGACGCTGACCAATAAAATGGCCCCTGCATTGCGCAAAGTTTACGACCAGATGCCCGAACCCCGCTATGTGATCTCGATGGGATCCTGTGCGAATGGCGGCGGCTATTATCACTATTCCTATTCGGTTGTGCGCGGATGTGACCGCATCGTACCGGTTGATATCTATGTTCCGGGATGCCCACCGTCCGCCGAGGCGTTGCTCTATGGTATCCTGCAATTGCAACGCAAAATCCGCCGTACTGGCACGATCGTAAGGTAGGCCTGATGTCTGAAGCTCTGAATGAACTTGGTGCGCTCCTTGAGTTAAACCGTCCCGATTGCGTGATTTCCTATGCGGTTGAGCACGGCGAATTGACGGTAAACGTTGCCCCTGCGGCGCTTGTGGGTCTGGTGGAATACCTTAAATCAGATCGCAATTGCCGTTTTTCGACCTTGGTTGATATCACGGCCGTTGATTACCCAAGTCGCGAAAAGCGGTTTGATATGGTGTATCATTTCCTCTCGATGTACCAAAACCACCGCATCCGTTTGCGTGTAATGGTGCGCGAGGACGAGATGGTGCCGTCGATCGTTCCTGTCTATCCTGCGGCGAATTGGTTTGAACGCGAAGTCTATGACATGTTCGGCATTCTGTTTGCGGGGCACCCCGATTTGCGCCGTATTTTGACGGACTACGGGTTTCGCGGCTTTCCGCTGCGCAAGGATTTCCCGACAACGGGCTATACCGAAGTGCGGTACGACGAAGTTGAAAAACGCGTTGTCTATGAGCCGGTAAGCCTCGTGCAGGAATACCGTCAATTTGACTTCATGTCGCCATGGGAGGGTGCGGAATACATCCTGCCGGGGGATGAAAAATCACCTGAGGCTAAAGGCTAATAATGGCGCAAGAGGCGACACTTTTGTACGGGGTAGGAGCGACCAAGTCTGGCACGACTTGGCTGCACGACTATCTTGTGTCGCATCCGCAAGCCGTGACGCCACCACGCAAAGAACTGCATTATTTCGACAGCCTGTCGGGGGAAGTTGCGTTTTCCCTCGAAGGGATGCAGGCAACCATCGGTTCTGAAATCCAATCGTTGCAAGATCGCTTGTCCAAAGCCCCCGCCGATAAAAAACGCCCCATTTTGCGCCGCATTGGCCGCTTGGAAGATTTGCGCGCGATATATGTGCAGGGCGGCTCCGAGGGGCTTGAGACCTACCGCCGGTATTTCGCGTCTGAAATTGCTCGCACGGGGGCCAAGGTTGCCACCGATATCACGCCTTCCTATGGCATGTTGTCGGATACGTGGTTTGCGCGCCTTGTCACGGCCATGCCGGTCACGCGGTTCGTTTACGTTATGCGGGATCCCGTGGATCGTTTGTGGTCCAACATTCGGATGAATTCCAATAAAAAAGCCAAGGAAGGCGAGTCCGTTGCCGAGCTTTGCATGAATACGGTTGATCGCCTGCTTGTGAAGGGTCGCCATGGCACGCTTGAGCGGAGCAACTATGCGGCGACCCTTGATAAGCTGGAGCGGCATGTGCCCGAAAGCAATCGCTTGGTGATGTTTTTTGAGAATATGTTCTCGCAAAACATGATGGATGCTTTCTGTAAGTTTTTGGGTATTTCGGAACATCCTGCGAAGGTCGGTCGCCCGTCCTATGTTGGCATTGCTTTAAGACTTGATGACGCACGACGCCGAGGGCTCGCTGAGCTGCTCGCGCCACAATACGCTGCCGTAGAAGCGCGTTTCGGGGCTCTTCCCGACCGCTGGCAGCAGAATATGACGAAGGTGTAAGATATGGACGGAAATTTCGAAGACGCGCTTACGGGCGAACAGAAAATCCGCAACTTCAACATCAACTTTGGGCCCCAGCACCCTGCGGCTCACGGCGTGTTGCGTCTTGTTCTGGAGCTTGACGGCGAGATTGTTGAGCGCTGTGATCCCCATATTGGCTTGCTGCATCGTGGCACCGAAAAGCTGATGGAAAGCCGCACCTATCTGCAAAATCTGCCGTATTTCGACCGGTTGGATTATGTGGCGCCGATGAACCAAGAACACGCATGGTGTTTGGCGATTGAGAAGCTGACGGGCACGGTTGTGCCGCGTCGCGCCAGCCTGATCCGTGTGCTCTATTCCGAAATTGGCCGTATCCTTAGCCACCTGTTGAACACCACAACACAGGCGATGGACGTTGGCGCCCTTACGCCGCCACTTTGGGGGTTTGAAGAGCGCGAAAAGCTGATGGTTTTTTACGAACGGGCCTGTGGCGCACGCCTGCACGCGGCCTATTTCCGCCCCGGTGGCGTACACGTGGATTTGCCCCCTGACCTCATTGAAGACATCGATGCATGGACGCATACTTTCCCGCAAGTCCTTGCGGATATTGATGGATTGCTGACGGAAAACCGTGTGTTTAAACAGCGCAACGTTGATATCGGTGTTATCTCCCAGCAGGACGCCCTTGATTGGGGCTTCTCTGGGGTGATGGTACGCGGGTCTGGCATGGCGTGGGATTTGCGCCGCAGCCAACCCTATGAATGTTACGACGAGTTTGAGTTTGACATTCCGGTCGGCAAAAACGGCGATTGCTATGATCGGTATTTGTGCCGGATGCAGGAAATGCGCGAAAGCATTAAAATCATTCGCCAAGCTTGTGAAAAGCTGCGTAATGAGCCGGGTGATGTGCTCGCACGTGGCAAAATCACGCCACCAAAACGCGGCGATATGAAGACCTCGATGGAGGCGCTCATTCACCACTTTAAACTTTATACCGAAGGGTTCCACGTTCCTGCGGGCGAAATCTATGCCTGTGTTGAAGCGCCAAAAGGCGAATTCGGCGTGTTCCTTGTGGCCGATGGCAGCAACAAACCCTATCGCGCCAAAATCCGCGCACCGGGCTTTTTGCACCTGCAAGCTATGGACTATGTGGCCACGGGCCATCAACTGGCCGATGTGGCCGCAATTATCGGCACGATGGACGTCGTGTTCGGGGAGATCGACCGCTAATGCTTCGCCGTCTACATAAAATCCAACCCGAGAGCTTTGCCTTTACCCCTGAAAATCAGATTTGGGCCGAAGCACAGATGACCAAATTCCCCGAGGGCCGTCAGGCGTCGGCGATCATTCCAATCTTGTGGCGTGCCCAAGAGCAAGAAGGCTGGATCACCCGTCCGGCGATTGAATATGTCTCGGATATGCTTGGCCTTGCGTATATTCGCGGCCTCGAAGTGGCGTCGTTTTACTTTATGTTCCAGCTCCAGCCTGTTGGCTCTTTGGCGCATATCCAGATTTGTGGCACCACGTCTTGCATGATTTGCGGCGCCGAAGATTTGGTTGCTGTTTGCAAGGAACTTATCAGTGAGAAACCGCATGCGCTCTCAGAAGATGGCAAGTTTTCATGGGAAGAAGTTGAGTGCCTTGGTGCCTGCGCGAATGCGCCGATGGCCCAAATCGGCAAGGATTATTACGAGGACCTGACGGCGGATAAATTCCGCGCGTTGATGGCGGACTTTGCGGCGGGTAAAATCCCTGTTCCCGGTCCACAGAATGGCCGTTATGCGGCCGAGCCTTTGTCCGGTTTGACCTCGTTGACGGAATATGACAGCGGCAAAACACAGTATAACGCCAGCGCGCAGCTTGCTGTGGATCATGGCGATACCATTAAGCGGATCGACGGAACCGAAGTGCCGTTGCTCACACCTTGGTTGGGTAAATCCACGACGGCGAAGAAGCCTGCCGCCAAGAAAGCAGAGGCGCCCAAAGTGGCACCTGCGCCAAAGAAGGCCGAAGCTGAATCCACTGTTGTCGCTGAGAAAAAACCGCGCACCATGACCGCGCCGCGCAAAGCAGGTGCGGATGATTTGAAACTGCTCAGTGGTGTGGGACCGAAGCTGGAAACCACGCTCAATGAGCTGGGGTTTTTCCACTTTGACCAAATCGCAAAATGGGGCGCAGAAGAAGTGTCATGGGTTGATGCGCGTCTGAAATTTAAAGGGCGTATCGAACGGGATGGCTGGATAGAGCAGGCGAAAACTTTGGCTGCAGCCGCGGACAAGAAATAGAACTTTCGAAACCTTCCTGAGGTAAGAGACATTAAATGACAAAAACGACTGCATATTCAAACCTTTCCAACATGGCCCTTCGGGGCGGTGCGCGGGGAGGGTATGGTTGTTTGAAGTGTTCTGTAGTCAATTCTAGGGGAGAGTTTTATGTCTGATCGAAACAAAGAGAGCCTGTTTAGTTGTCCCAATCTCTGTTGGATGATTGCCGTGGTTCTCGGTTTTGCCGCCTTTATGGTTGCACTGTCGAAACTAGAGCATGGCGCGTTTATCTCGATGCTGGTTGGGATCGTCGTGTTTTTTGTGGCGGGCTGGCTTTTGGGCAAGTTTTTGTGTTCGGCGTCTGAAGCACCAACTCAAACAGCGACGGCAAAACCTGTCGTGACACCGCAACCCGTTTCTGAAGCGCCAACGGCGTCGGAAGCGCCGGTTGTTGTGGAACTTGACGTGAAGCCATCGCCTTTGGTGCGTGAAGAAAAGCTTGCGACGAGTAAGGCCACGTTGAAAGGCGACGTTGAGAAGCCTACTCCAAAAGCACCTAAAGCCAAGGCTACTCCTGCGGCCCAAAAAACAGTCGTGCCTGAAAACGTGTCGGAGACAAAACCGCGCACGATGAAGGCGCCCCGCAAGGCAGGAGCAGATGATTTGAAACTGCTCAAAGGGGTTGGGCCAAAGCTTGAGCAAACGCTGAACGAGCTTGGATTTTTTCATTACGATCAAGTCGCTAAGTGGAGTGATGCAGAAATTGAATGGGTCGATGCGCGGCTCCGGTTCAAAGGGCGTATTGAGCGCGACGGTTGGATCGAACAAGCAAAAATCCTCGCGGACGGCGGGGAAACGGAATTTTCTACACGCGGTAAAAAGGCGTAAGGAATGGTAAAAAAGGCCCCAAATTCAGAGGGTTCCTCTCAGGCAAAATCGCGTCTCTTGGCGCTGGTGATTGCGGGTTCGGGAATTTTCTGGGTTGTGGGGCAAGCGTTGGGAACAAAACTCGGCTGGACGCAAAGCACGCGTTTGCTGATTGATCTCTTCGCGATGGCGGGCTTCTTTTGGGGGCTGGTTGTTGGACTACAAATTTGGCGCGCGCGCCAGGGTTAATAACGGCTGTGACTTTACAGCAATTGAAGGATGATGCGGATGCTCAAGGATCAAGATCGGATCTTTACCAACCTATACGGCATGCACGATCGCAGCCTTGCGGGCGCGAAAGCGCGCGGCCATTGGGATGGCACGGCGGGTATCATCAAAAAGGGCCGCGATTGGGTTGTGACTGAAGCCAAAGCCTCTGGCCTTCGGGGGCGTGGTGGCGCGGGCTTCCCGACGGGTCTTAAGTGGTCATTCATGCCTAAAGAGAGCGATGGTCGCCCTAGCTATCTGGTGATCAACGCCGATGAATCCGAGCCCGGAACCTGTAAGGACCGCGAGATCATGCGCCATGATCCGCACACATTGATCGAAGGAGCGCTGCTCGCCTCCTTCGCAATGGGGGCCCACGCGTGCTACATCTATATCCGCGGCGAATTTATCCGTGAGCGTGAAGCACTGCAAAGCGCGATTGATGAATGTTATGACGCGGGCCTGCTAGGCAAAAATGCGGCGAAATCCGGTTGGGATTTTGACCTGTATTTGCACCACGGGGCAGGGGCGTATATTTGCGGCGAAGAAACTGCATTGCTCGAAAGTCTTGAGGGCAAAAAAGGCATGCCACGGATGAAGCCACCGTTCCCAGCGGGCGCGGGTCTTTATGGGTGCCCAACAACGGTGAACAACGTGGAGTCGATTGCGGTTATCCCGACGATCCTACGTCGCGGTGCGGATTGGTTTAGCTCAATGGGTCGCCCGAATAATTCGGGGACGAAATTGTTTGGCATTTCGGGCCACGTGAATAACCCCTGTGTGGTTGAGGAAGAAATGTCTATCCCGCTGCGCGAATTGCTCGAAAAACATTGCGGCGGTGTGCGCGGTGGTTGGGACAATCTTAAGGCGGTTATTCCGGGCGGTTCTTCGGTTCCACTGTTGCCAAAAGATGTTGCCGGTGAAGCCTTGATGGATTTTGACTGGCTGCGTGAGCAACGGTCTGGTTTGGGAACGGCGGCCGTCATCGTGATGGACCAAGATACCGACGTGATCAAAGCGATCTGGCGGTTGAGCAAATTCTACAAACACGAGAGTTGTGGCCAATGTACGCCTTGTCGTGAAGGCACGGGCTGGATGATGCGTGTGATGGATCGTTTGGTTAAAGGCACCGCTGAAATTGAAGAAATCGATATGTTGCTTGATGTGACAAAACAAGTTGAGGGCCACACGATTTGTGCGCTCGGCGATGCGGCCGCTTGGCCCATTCAAGGCTTGGTGCGCCACTTCCGCGACGAGATCGAAGACCGCATTAAGCATAAAAGAACCGGTCGCGTCAGCGCCGTGGCGGCGGAGTAAAGAGCATGACAGACCTACGCAAAATCATCATCGACGAAACAGAAGTTGAAGTCGATCCCGCGATGACGCTCATTCAGGCGTGCGAACAAGCTGGCGTGGAAATTCCGCGTTTTTGCTATCACGAGCGCCTGACGATTGCGGGCAACTGTCGCATGTGTCTGGTGGAAGTTGTGGGCGGTCCGCCCAAACCAACGGCCTCTTGTGCGATGCAGGTTAAAGATTTGCGCCCCGGTCCAGAAGGCCAACCGCCCGTTGTGCGCACCAACTCGCCGATGGTCAAAAAGGCCCGCGAAGGTGTGATGGAATTCATGCTGATCAACCACCCGCTGGATTGCCCGATTTGCGACCAAGGCGGTGAGTGCGATTTGCAAGACCAAGCGATGGCCTATGGCATTTCGCAAAACCGCTATAACGAACCAAAACGCGCCTCGGATGACTTGGACTTGGGGCCGCTTGTGGCGACCACAATGACCCGTTGTATTTCCTGCACGCGCTGTGTGCGCTTCACATCCGAAGTCGCGGGTATCTCGCAGATGGGCCAAACGGGCCGTGGCGAAGATGCTGAAATCACAAGCTATTTGAACGAAACCCTCGACAGCAACCTGCAAGGCAACATCATTGATTTGTGCCCTGTTGGCGCGCTGACCTCCAAGCCCTATGCCTTTACCGCGCGGCCTTGGGAGTTGACCAAAACCGAGACCATCGACGTGATGGACGCGCTTGGTAGCAACATCCGCGTGGACACAAAAGGCCGCGAAGTGATGCGCATTTTGCCACGCAACCATGATGGCGTGAATGAAGAGTGGATTTCCGACAAAACCCGTTTTGTGTGGGATGGTTTGCGTCGTCAACGCCTTGATACGCCCTATATTCGTGAAAACGGCAAGTTGCGTAAAGCCAGTTGGGGCGAGGCCCTTGCGGCCGCCGCGGCTGGTCTTAAAGGCAAAAAAGTTGCCGGTATCGTGGGTGATCTTGCGCCTGTGGAAGCGGTTTACGCGCTTAAGAGTATCGTCGACGGCCTTGGTGGCAACATGGAATGCCGCACGGATAACGCGAAATTGCCAGAGGGTAATCGCGCGGGTTATGTGGGAACGGCGACGATCGAGGACTTGGATACAGCCGAGGCGATCATGTTGATCGGCACCAACCCTCGTGTTGAGTCGCCAGTTTTGAACGCACGTATTCGCAAGGCTTGGACCGCAGGGGCCAAAGTCGGCGTCATTGGCGAAGCGGTTGATCTGACGTATGAATACTTCCACCTCGGCACCAGCCGTGCGGATTTGGTCAAACTCAACGAAGGCGATCATGCCGACGCTTTGAGCCGCAAATCGATTGTGGTTATCGGCCAAGGCGCGTTGCAGGAAGCGGATGGCGAAGCGGTTCTTTCCCAAGCGATGAAATTTGCCGAAGCCACCGAAAGCAAGTTCATGGTACTTCACACCGCTGCCGCGCGTGTAGGTGCGATGGACGTGGGGGCCGTGACGGACGGCGGCCTGACGGCGGCGCTTGATGGGGCGGAAGCTGTTTATAATTTGGGCGCCGACGAAGTTGAAATCGCAAAAGGGGCCTTTGTTATCTACCAAGGTTCGCACGGCGATCGCGGCGCACACCGCGCCGATGTGATCCTGCCAAGTGCGGCCTATACGGAAGAGGGCGGCCTGTTTGTGAACACCGAGGGACGTCCACAATTGGCCCATCGCGCCGGATTTGCACCGGGGGAAGCCAAAGAAAACTGGGCGATCTTGCGGGCTTTGTCGGCGGAATTGGGCGCAACATTGCCCTATGATAGCCTTGCAGCGTTGCGGACCGCTTTGATTGCGGACGTGCCGCATCTTGGGGATATCGACGTGGTTGCGGAAAATGCGTGGAAACGCGTGCCGCTGCGCAAACCTGCGAAGGCGGATCTGCGCAATGCGGTGAAGGATTTCTACCTGACCAATCCGATTGCCCGCGCCAGCCAGTTGATGGCCGAACTTTCGGCAAATGCAAAAGCCCGCAATGCAACCGCGGTGGCTGCGGAATAATGACGGGTTTCTTCACACATAAAACGGCCTTGACCCTTGCTCTTGCGGGCGGTGTTTTGGCGGGGTGTGAGGGAAATGACGTACCGCGTGCGGAATTGCCTTTCACGCCCACATATAATGGCATCGAAACCCGCCTTTTGGACGGGGATTTGGTGAGCTTTATTGTGGAAATGGAAGGCGCGCGCGACAACCAAGACGTTGCGGATTATGGAAAATGTGCTGCGGCGCAGTATGCAGTGATCCGTGGATATGGTTTTGCGCGACATGTGCGCACAAACGTGAACGAAGAGGGTGGCATTTGGCGTGGGGATGCTGTTTACACCATCTCAAACGCGTTACCCGATGGTCTGATTACGATCGACGCAGAAGTCGTCGTTGCGGACTGCAAAGAAACTGGGATACCGACGGTGTGAGGATCTATGGCTGAATTTCTATCAACCCCTTGGGGGACTTTCCTCCTCATCATAGCACAATGCCTTGGCGTATTGGCTTTCGTGATGATTTCCTTGCTGTTTTTGGTCTATGGCGACCGGAAAATTTGGGCGGCGGTGCAGATGCGTCGCGGTCCCAATGTTGTGGGGGCGTTTGGCCTTTTGCAATCGGTGGCCGATGCGTTGAAATACGTGGTCAAAGAGGTTGTTGTGCCTGCGGGTGCTGATAAAACGGTCTTCTTCCTCGCGCCCCTAACCAGCTTTGTTTTGGCGATGGTGGCTTGGGCGGTGATCCCGTTCAACGACGGTTGGGTGCTTTCTAATATCAACGTCGCGGTGTTGTTTGTGTTCGCGGTCTCCTCGCTTGAGGTTTACGGCGTGATCATGGGTGGCTGGGCGTCGAACTCCAAATACCCGTTCTTGGGCAGTTTGCGGTCTGCGGCCCAGATGATTTCCTATGAGGTCTCGCTTGGCCTGATCATCATGTCCATCATCATCTCGACCGGTAGCTTGAACTTTAGCGATATCGTGAATGCGCAATCCGGCGATCTTGGGTTGTTCAACTGGTATTGGTTGCCACACTTCCCGATGGTCTTTTTGTTCTTCATCAGTGCCTTGGCGGAAACCAACCGCCCACCGTTCGACCTTCCGGAAGCGGAATCCGAACTGGTTGCTGGCTATCAAGTGGAATATTCCGCGACACCGTTCCTTTTGTTTATGGCGGGTGAATACATCGCGATCTTCTTGATGTGCGCGCTGATTACTCTGTTGTTCTTTGGCGGCTGGTTGTCCCCGATCCCTGGTATCCCTGATGGCGTGCTTTGGATGGTTGGCAAAATGGCGTTCTTCTTCTTCCTCTTCGCGATGGTGAAGGCGATCACGCCACGTTACCGCTATGACCAATTGATGCGCATTGGCTGGAAAGTGTTCCTTCCCATGTCGCTCGCTTGGGTCGTAATCGTTGCCTTCTTGGCACAATTTGGAGCCTTTGGCGGCGCGTATGCCCGCTGGGCAGTAGGGGGCTAAGTCGATGGCTATGGATTATACCCGCGCGGTCAAATATTTCTTCTTGGCGGATTTCGCCAAGGGGATGGCCCTTGGCCTGAAATACTTTTTCGCGCCCAAAGCGACGTTGAACTACCCGCACGAGAAGGGCCCCTTGAGCCCGCGTTTCCGTGGCGAGCATGTTTTGCGCCGCTATCCCAATGGCGAAGAGCGCTGCATCGCGTGTAAATTATGCGAGGCGGTCTGTCCCGCGCAAGCGATCACCATCGACGCCGAACCACGCGAGGACGGCAGCCGCCGCACCACGCGCTATGACATCGATATGACCAAATGCATCTATTGCGGCTTCTGCCAAGAGGCGTGCCCCGTGGATGCGGTTGTTGAAGGGCCGAATTTTGAATTCTCGACCGAAACCCGCGAAGAGCTGTTTTACGACAAAGAAAAACTGCTCGCGAATGGGGACCGTTGGGAAGCAGAAATTGCTCGCAACCTCGAAATTGACGCGCCTTACCGGTAGGCCGTCCCACGACACCGCCCCTTGAGGGCACATCAAAGTCCCGAATGGGGACAGGAAGAAGGACAGTAAAATGGGCATTGTTGATTTCGCCTTTTATGTCTTTGCCATAACAACTGTTGCGGCGGGGCTGTTTGTGGTTGTGTCGCGCAACCCTGTGCACTCGGTGCTTTGGCTGATCCTTGCGTTCCTGTCGACGGCAGGACTTTTTGTGATCCTCGGTGCGGAATTCGTGGCGATGCTTCTGGTGATCGTTTACGTTGGCGCGGTGGCCGTGCTGTTCCTGTTTGTGGTGATGATGCTTGATGTGGACTTTGCTGAGTTGCGGGGGGGGATGGCCAAGTTTGTGCCGTTTGCTTTGCTGATTGGCGTTGTTTTGTTGATGGAACTCGGACTTGCGATTGGCGTTTGGAATGCAGCGGACACCGCTGAAGCCGCGCGCGCTGCCGTGACGCCCAACCCAAGTGACGTGCAAAATACGGCCGCATTGGGGCAACTTATCTATGACGATTACATCTACCTGTTTCAGGCCTCGGGTCTGATTTTGCTGGTGGCGATGATTGGCGCGATTGTGCTGACGATGCGTCATCGTCCGGATGTGAAACGCCAAAACGTGTTGGAACAGATGCATCGTGATCCGGCGAAGGCAATGAAAGTTGTCGACGTGAAACCGGGGCAGGGTTTGCTGTGAATTTATGGCTGGTTATCGGTGTTGCGATGATTGCCTTTGGACTGGCGGTGCGTTGGTATCGCAAGAAGAACGAGAAAGACGAGGACTGAAATATGGTCGGACTTGAACATTATCTCGCGGTGGCGGCGGCGTTATTCGTCATCGGTATTTTCGGGCTTTTCCTGAATCGCAAGAACGTCATCGTCATTTTGATGTCGATTGAGCTTATGCTGCTTGCGGTCAATATCAACTTTGTCGCGTTCTCAAGTTATTTGGGCGATCTTGTCGGGCAGGTGTTTACGCTGTTTGTCCTGACGGTTGCCGCCGCTGAGGCCGCGATTGGCCTTGCGATCCTTGTCTGCTTCTTCCGCAACCGCGGCACGATCGCGGTCGAAGATGTCAACGTGATGAAGGGCTAGCGCATCATGGAAAAAATCATTCTTTTTGCACCGCTCGTCAGCGCGCTTATCGCGGGTTTTGGCTGGCGTTATATCGGCGAGAAGGGCGCGCAATATTTGACAACGGGTCTGTTGTTTCTTGCGGCCTTCCTCAGCTGGATCATTTTCTTCACGTTTGATGGCGAAACGCGCTATATCCACATTCTCGACTGGGTTCAGTCTGGCAGCCTTGATGTGGCGTGGGCCATTCGCTTGGATCGCCTCACCGCGTTGATGTTGATCGTTGTGACAACGGTTTCGAGCGTCGTTCACCTTTATTCCATTGGCTATATGGACAATGATCCGGCATGGAAAGTTGGCGAAAGCTACAAGCCACGCTTCTTTGCCTATTTGAGCTTCTTTACCTTCACCATGCTCATGTTGGTGACAGCCAATAACCTTCTCCAAATGTTCTTTGGTTGGGAAGGCGTTGGGGTTGCCTCCTATTTGCTGATTGGTTTCTACTACCGCAAGCCTTCGGCAAATGCGGCGGCGATGAAAGCCTTTATCGTCAACCGTGTCGGGGACTTTGGCTTCCTGCTCGGGATTTTCGGTCTGTTCTATCTGACAGATAGTATCTCGTTTGACGAAATCTTCACGGCGGCGCCTAAGCTTGCTGAGACGCAACTTCATTTCCTCTGGACCGAGTGGAATGCGGCCAACCTGTTGGCGTTCCTCTTGTTCATTGGTGCGATGGGTAAATCGGCCCAGTTGTTCCTGCACACATGGCTTCCCGACGCGATGGAAGGTCCAACACCTGTTTCGGCGCTGATCCACGCGGCGACGATGGTTACTGCCGGTGTTTTCCTTGTGTGTCGCATGTCCCCGTTGATGGAATTTGCACCAGACGCCACCACATTTATCGTTATCATTGGGGCAACCACGGCGTTCTTTGCGGCGACCGTTGGTCTTGTGCAGAACGACATCAAACGCGTTATCGCTTATTCCACCTGTTCGCAGCTTGGCTATATGTTTGTGGCGGCGGGTGTTGGCGCTTACTCGGCGGCGATGTTCCACTTGTTTACACACGCGTTCTTTAAAGCGATGTTGTTCCTTGGCGCTGGCTCTGTGATCCACGCGATGCACCACGAACAAGACATGCGCAATTTTGGCGGTCTTCGTAAGAAGATCCCGATGACCTATTACGCGATGTTGATCGGCACTCTGGCCATTACCGGTGTCGGCGTTCCCCTTACTACTATCGGTTTCGCTGGGTTCCTGTCCAAGGATGCGATTATTGAAAGCGCATGGGGCGCGCAAAATGGCGTCGGCATGTATGCCTTCTGGATGCTGGTAATTGCGGCCTTTATGACAAGTTTCTACAGCTGGCGTTTGATGTTCATGACTTTCTTTGGCGAAGCGCGTGGCGACAAGCACACGCATGAGCATGCGCATGAAAGCCCGATGGTGATGTTGATTCCACTCGGTGTACTCGCTCTTGGGGCGGTGTTCTCGGGGATGATTTGGTTTGGTAGCTTCTTTGGCGACCACGATCAGGTCAATAAGTTCTGGGGTGTGCCAACGCATGAAGTTGTGGCAACTGAGGGCCACGCAGAAGAAGCGGATACACATGCAGAACCCGCAACCGAGGCTGCTCCTGAAGCTGAACATGTTGTTGCGGCAGGTTGGACCAAAGGGCAGGGCGCACTTTACGTTAGCCCCGACAATCATGTGGTGGACAACGCACACCACGCGCCTAAATGGGTCAAAGTTTCGCCCTTCATCGCGATGATGCTCGGCCTTGGATTGGCGTATCTGTTCTATATCGTAAATCCGAAGCTTCCAGTTAGTTTGGCAAAGACAAACCAGCCTATCTATCTGTTCCTGCTTAACAAATGGTACTTTGACGAAATATACGACGTGCTCTTTGTGCGCAGCAGCAAAGCAATAGGCCGTTTCTTCTGGAAGGTGGGCGATATGAAAATTATCGACGGGGGTCTTAACGGACTCGCCATGGGGATCATCCCCTTCTTTACCCGCCTCGCAGGGCGCGCCCAGTCGGGTTACCTGTTCCACTACGCGCTGGCTATGGTGCTCGGTTTGGTGGTGTTAATCACTTGGATGACAATCAGCGGAGGGGCTGAATAATTATGGAAAACCTTCTTTCCATCGTCACTTTTGTTCCGCTTTTGGGCGCGCTCGTTTTGGCGCTGTTCCTTCGGGGTGACGACGCCTTTGCCCAACGCAATGCGAAATTGGTGGCGCTGGCCACAACCACTGCGACGTTCCTGTTGTCCCTCGGTGTCCTGACTGGATTTGATGCTTCAAACACAGGTTTCCAATTCGTTGAAGAATCTCAATGGATTATGGGCCTATCCTATAAAATGGGTGTGGATGGCATTTCGCTTCTCTTTGTGATGCTGACCACGTTCCTGATGCCTTTGGTGATCCTGTCCTGCTGGAGTGTAACCACTAAAGTTAAAGACTATATGATCGCTTTCTTGCTCCTTGAAACGCTGATGCTCGGTGTGTTCATGGCGCTTGACCTGATCCTGTTCTACGTCTTCTTTGAGGCGGGTCTTATCCCGATGTTCCTCATCGTGGGGATTTGGGGTGGCAAGGATCGCATTTATGCGGCGTTCAAATTCTTCCTCTATACGTTCTTTGGGTCTGTTCTCATGCTGGTCGCGATGATCGCCATGTATCTGGATGCTGGCACAACGGATATCGTGCAGCTTCTGACCCATGATTTCGCGTCTGAAACCATCCAAGTTCTCGGGTTTAGCATTGTCGGCGGCATGCAAACGCTTCTGTTCCTTGCCTTCTTTGCCAGTTTCGCGGTGAAAATGCCGATGTGGCCTGTGCACACTTGGCTTCCTGACGCACACGTTCAAGCGCCGACTGCGGGTTCTGTTGTTCTGGCGGCGATCCTGCTGAAAATGGGCGGCTATGGCTTCCTGCGGTTTAGCCTTCCGATGTTCCCTGTTGGTGCCGAGCATATGACAAATTTTGTCTTTACGCTTTCTGCCATCGCGATTGTCTACACGAGCCTCGTGGCCCTCGTTCAAACCGACATGAAGAAGCTGATTGCCTATTCCTCGGTTGCGCACATGGGGTATGTGACGATGGGGATTTTTGCGGCGAACCAACAGGGCATTGACGGCGCGATCTTCCAAATGATCTCGCACGGCTTTATCTCTGGCGCGCTCTTCCTCTGTGTGGGCGTGATTTATGACCGCATGCACACACGTGATATCGCGGCATACGGTGGACTTGTGAACCGGATGCCAGCCTATGCGTTGATCTTCATGTTCTTCACGATGGCGAACGTTGGCCTTCCAGGGACGTCTGGCTTTATCGGGGAATTCCTCGTGCTTGTCGGCGTGTTCCAAGTCAACACTTGGGCGGCTATGATTGCGGCTTCTGGCGTGATCTTCTCGGCGGCCTACGCTTTGTGGCTTTATCGTCGGGTCGTTATGGGCGAGTTGCTCAAGGAGAGCCTCAAGTCTATCACGGACATGACGCGCCTAGAAAAAACGATCTTTGCCCCACTGGTTGCCATGACGATCTTGCTCGGGGTTTACCCAAGCCTCGTTACCGATCTTATTGGCCCCTCCGTTGAGGCGCTTGTCACCAATTACCACGCTGCTCTGCCTGCTTTGGCGGAAGCTGGCGCAGCAGTTACACACTAAAGGTGGGTCCGATGCTTTCTGCAGATATCTCCGTAGTTCTCCCAGAGATCGTCTTGGCCGTTTTTGCCATGGGGGCGCTGATGTTTGGCGTCTTCACCAAAAAAGACGAGGCCGGCCCCTCTATCCTTTGGGCGGCGGCCATTGTTATGGTGGTTCTTGGCCTCTGGATTTTTTCCGCGGGCGAGGGGGCAAGCACGGCCTTCAACGAAGCCTTTATTGATGACGCATTCTCGCGCTATGCAAAGGTTGTGATCCTGTGGTCCGCCGCTGCCATCTTGGTGATGGGGCAGGGCTACATGACCAAAAACGACCTGCTGCGCTTTGAGTATCCAGTTTTGATTGCGCTTGCGACTGTGGGCATGATGATGATGGTGTCCGCGGGCGATCTGATGGCGCTTTATATCGGTCTCGAGCTACAATCGCTGTCGCTTTATGTCGTGGCTTCGCTGCGCCGTGACTCGGTTAAGTCCACCGAAGCTGGCTTGAAGTATTTCGTGCTTGGCGCGCTCTCCTCGGGTTTGCTGCTGTATGGCTCGTCCCTCGTTTACGGCTTCTCTGGGACAACAGTTTTCTCCGACATTCTCGCGTCAGTTCAGGGCGAACATTTGCCGATTGGCATGCTTATTGGTCTCGTGTTTATCGTGTCTGGTTTGGCGTTCAAAGTTTCGGCAGTGCCGTTCCACATGTGGACCCCTGATGTCTATGAAGGTTCGCCCACTCCTGTTACTGCGTTTTTTGCCACGGCGCCCAAAGTGGCGGCAATGGGCTTGTTTGCCCGCGTGGTTTTTGATGCTTTTGGCAATACCATCGGCGATTGGAGCCAGATCATCGCGTTGATCTCGGTGCTTTCCATGTTCCTCGGCGCGATTGCCGCGATTGGTCAAACCAACATCAAACGCCTGATGGCGTATAGTTCCATCGCACATATGGGTTTTGCCCTTATGGGGTTGGCGGCTGGAACGGTTGAAGGTGTTCAGGCGATGCTCATTTATATGACCATCTATGTCACCATGAACGTCGGAACATTCGCGTTCATCCTGATGATGCAACGCGATGGCAAACCCGTGACGGACATCAAAAGCCTGAACCGATATGCCACTCAAGAGCCACTGCGCGCCCTTGCACTTTTGGTCCTTATGTTCAGCCTCGCAGGCGTCCCCCCTATGGTTGGTTTCTTTGGTAAACTGGCGGTGCTCCAAGCGGCGGTGTCGTCGGGCATGGCGTGGCTTGCAATTGCGGGTGTGATCGCTTCAGTGATTGGCGCGTTCTATTACCTGCGCATCGTTTATTACATGTACTTTGGCGAAGAAGTAGATCCGCTTGATCGCGTATCTTCGCCCGTTCTCTGGGGATTGTTGATGGCATCAGCCGCGATTATGGTTGTTGGAATGGTCAATCTTTTTGGCATCGAACCCCTCGCAAATGCGGCTGCGGCGGCTCTTGTCAAGTAAGGCGCCCCTCATGTCGGCCTGGCCTGCGGGCTATGGCCGACACATCCTCGCAAGTGTGGACAGCACGCTCAACGAGGCGGCGCGGCTTGCGTCAAAACTAGCAGCCCCCACGTGGATTCTTGCCCATGAACAAACCGGTGCACGGGGCCGTCGCGGACGCGCGTGGTCTATGCCAAAAGGCAACTTCGCCGCCACCCTCACCATGCGCCCGAACGAGCCTCCGGCAATCGTGGCTTTACGCAGTTTTGTGGCGTCGCTCGCCCTTTTTGACGCCCTAGTTGATTGCACCGGACGGGCCGAACCTTTTGCCCTCAAATGGCCGAATGACGTTTTGCTCAATGGGGGAAAGCTCGCGGGTATCCTCCTTGAAAGCTCAACCCAGCCCGATGGAACAACACCGCTCTCTATCGGCATCGGCGTCAACCTTGTGGCCGCTCCAAGCAAGGACGACGTTGAGGAGGGGGCTCTCGCACCCGTCGACCTATTGAGTGAAACGGGCGCACGTGTGACCCC
Organism: Falsihalocynthiibacter arcticus; assembly: GCF_000812665.2. Lineage (GTDB taxonomy): Bacteria > Pseudomonadota > Alphaproteobacteria > Rhodobacterales > Rhodobacteraceae > Falsihalocynthiibacter > Falsihalocynthiibacter arcticus. The sequence continues at coordinate 4,030,125 of NZ_CP014327.1, read as the reverse complement.
TGAAGAATTCCTTGAACTACTCGCCGTGAGCTATGCCCGCTGGGAAAACAGCTTTACGACCTATGGTTTTGCCCCGACCCGCGAAGCATGGCTGGCGCGGGCCGCGCGTTTGGGCGAACCTATTCGCGCCCGCACCACAAACGACGAGCTTTTCGGCACATTTGAAACCATTGATGACGATGGTAAACTTATACTCCTGACCTCTTCAGGGCGGCACGCTATTCCTGCGGCTGATGTATTCTTTTAGGAGGCCCAATGCTTCTTGCGATTGATTGCGGCAATACAAATACGGTTTTTTCAATTTGGGACGGGGAGAAATTCCTCGCGACGTGGCGCTGTTCCACAGAACACCAACGCACGGCGGACCAATATTACGTGTGGCTTGCCACCCTCATGCAAATGCGCAAACTTGAGGTTGAGATCACCGATGTGATCATCAGCTCCACCGTGCCGCGCGTGGTTTTTAACCTGCGTGTGTTCACGGATCGTTATTTCAACACCCGTCCGATCGTGGTGGGCAAACCCGAGTGCCTCCTGCCGGTCGCCGTGCGGGTTGATGCGGGAACCGCCGTTGGACCTGATCGGCTTGTGAATACCGTTTCCGGCTTTGACCTTTATGGCGGTGACCTGATCATCGTGGACTTTGGCACCGCGACCACCTTTGATGTGGTTGACCAAGATGGCGCCTATATCGGCGGTGTTATTTCGCCAGGTGTAAACCTGAGCCTTGAGGCGCTTTCCCAAGCCGCCGCCGCCCTCCCTCACGTGGATGTGACCAAACCCGCCAAAGTTATTGGCACAAACACTGTTGCCTGCATGCAGTCAGGCATTTTTTGGGGTTACGTTGGATTGGTGAACGGGATATGCGAACAGATTAAAGCCGAGTTTGGCCGTGAGATGAAAGTTATCTCGACTGGCGGACTCGCCCCCTTATTTCAACAGGGCCACGCGCTCTTTGACCACTTCGAAGATGATCTCACCATGCATGGTTTGACTGTCATCCACAAATACAACAAGGATACCCAATCCAAATGAGCAGAGATCGTCTGATCTACCTCCCCCTTGGCGGCGCCGGTGAAATCGGTATGAACGCCTATGTATACGGTTACGGCCCCAAGGGCCGCGAACGTCTTATTCTCGTCGACCTCGGCGTGACTTTCCCTGATATGGACAGCACCCCAGGTGTTGACCTGATCATGCCCGACATCACGTGGCTTGAGAAAAACAAAGATCGCCTAGAGGCGGTTTTCATCACCCACGCCCACGAAGACCACATCGGCGGTATCGCCCATATGTGGCGCAAACTTGGTGCGCCGGTTGTTTATGCGCGGGTCTTTACGGCCCACCACGCACGCCGCAAAATGGAAGAGCAGGGCGCGGATCCGAGCGCCGTCAACACCGTTCCGGTCTATCCTGCCGTCACGGAAGCGGGGCCGTTTAAGGTGTCCTTCTTCCCCGTCGCGCACTCGATTCCCGAAAGTTCGGGCCTCGTAATCGACACACCTGCAGGTCGTATCGTGCACACGGGCGACTTCAAGCTCGACGAAACACCTGTTTTGGGCGAAGCCTTTGATCCCAAACTCTGGGCCGAGATCGCCAAACCTGGCGTCAAAGCTCTGGTCTGTGACTCAACGAATGTGTTTTCCGTCAAAGCGGGCCGTTCCGAGGCCACTGTTGGCCCAGAAATTGAGCGCCTCATCGGTGAATCCGCGGGTATGGTTGTTGCGACGACTTTCGCGAGCAACGTTGCGCGTTTGAAAACGCTTGCGCTCGCAGGGCAGCGGTCCGGACGTTCGGTTGTGCTGTTGGGACGCGCCATGCGTCGCATGGTGCAGGCGGGTATGGAAACCGGTTTGCTCAAGGATTTCCCAACGGTTATTCCTGTTGAAGAAGCCCGCGAAATTCCCCGCAACAACCTGTTATTGTTGGCCACGGGATCACAGGGCGAACGCCGTGCCGCCGTCGCGCAACTCTCGCGCGGAAAGTACCTCGGGATGTCGATGAAAGAGGGCGACACGTTGTTGTTCTCGTCTAAAACTATCCCCGGAAATGAACGCGGCGTGATCTCGATCATGAATGCGTTCTCGGAAATGGGCGTTGATATTGTGGACGACGACGATGGCCTTTACCATGTGTCCGGCCACGCCAATCGGCCAGATATTGAACGCACACATGAAGTTTTCAAGCCACAAATGTTGATCCCGATGCACGGTGAACACCGCCATTTGCGCCAACACGCAAAACTTGGTGAAGCGCGCGGCATTGCGAGCCTTGTTGCGGTGAACGGAATGATGGTCGATTTTGCTGGAAACCGTCCCTCCGTTGTCGAATATATTGATACAGGCCGTACCTATCTCGATGGCTCCGTGAAAATCGGCGCAATGGACGGGGTTGTGCGGGAACGCATTCGCATGGCGCTGCATGGGCACGTGATGGTTAATGTCATTATCGACGAGGATGACACGCCGCTTGGCGAGCCATGGGTCGAGACGATGGGCCTTCCCCGCAACGGCACAAGCAATGCAGAATTGGTTGAAGTGCTTGAGGGTGATCTTACGCAGGTGATGATGCGCATGGACGACAAAACGCTTTTGGACGACGATAAAATCGAAGAGCAAATCCGTCGCGCGACACGTATGACCACACAGAACGAAGTTGGCAAAAAGGCAGAAGTGACTGTTGTTGTGAGCCGTTTGATGGGGGCTTAGCCCCCTCTCGACCAACTTAAGGGCTAAGAGTTAAAAAAAGGGCGGTCGCATGGCCCGCCCTTTTTTATTTGGTTTTATTTAGGTTTTTGACCTTCGCTTAACTGGTCCGGCGCTCTTCAAAGCTCATAGCAATGAAGCCCGGTAGATGGTCGCCCATTCCGACAACACGGTTGTCGCGGCCGCGACCCTCACGTTGTTGGTGGTTGGCGGGCGCTTCTTTGGGGGCGCGTGGCTGTCTAGGTTTGGGCGCAGGCTGCTCTAAAGCGACGACGTTGTCGACAACAACGGGGGCTTCGGCCTCAACGGTTTGTGCAACCTCAGGGGCCGCTGCATCCGTTTTTGCACCACCGCGACGACGACGTGTCCGCTTTGGTTTCTCGGAAACCTCTGCTTCGGGTTTCGCCTCAACGGGGCTTTCGGTGGCAGCTTCAACAGGTTTTGCCATAGCTAGGGGATTTTCCATAACGGGAACGTCCATCTTTACCAACCGCAGGATGTCTTCAAAATTGCGTTCATCCTGTGTAGAGCAAATGGTGATGGCTTTGCCGGAACGTCCTGCACGACCTGTGCGGCCGATCCGGTGCACATAGTCTTCGGCGTGGCTTGGAACGTCAAAGTTAAAGACGTGGCTCACGTTTGAGATATCAAGTCCGCGTGCGGCAACATCTGACGCGCAAAGGAAGCGAATTGCCCCTTCACGGAAGCCAGAAAGTACCGCCATACGCTTGCTTTGTTCTAGATCGCCGTGAATAGGTTCCGCGTTATACCCGTGTTGCTTTAGGGATTTCGCGACAATATCCACATCAACCTTGCGATTACAGAACACGATGGCATTGGAACATGCGTCGCCTTCTTGCTCGATCAAAGCCCGCAAAACATCACGTTTTTCTTTAGCGGCGTGGTCCTTGCGACTTGGTTTGACCATCACAACGGATTGCTGAATCGTTTCGCTCGTCGTGGCCGCACGGGCCACTTCGACTTTAACGGGGTTGGACAAGAACGTATTGGTAATCCGTTCAATTTCAGGCGCCATCGTGGCCGAGAAAAACAGGGTTTGACGGGTAAAAGGGGTAAGGCTGAAAATGCGCTCGATATCGGGGATGAACCCCATATCAAGCATCCGGTCCGCCTCGTCGACAACCATGATTTGCACGCCAGTGAGCAATAGCTTGCCACGCTCAAAATGGTCGAGCAGACGGCCAGGTGTCGCAATTAGAACGTCAACACCACGGTCAATCAGTTGGTCTTGCTCCTTGAACGAGACCCCACCAATCAACAGCGCCTTGGTCAATTTTGTCCCCTTGGCGTAAATATCAAAGTTTTCGGCAACTTGTGCGGCAAGTTCGCGGGTAGGGGCCAAAACAAGGCTGCGCGGCATCCGTGCACGGGCGCGGCCTTTGGCGAGCATCGTAATCATTGGCAGGGTAAAGCTGGCAGTTTTTCCTGTGCCCGTTTGGGCGATGCCCAAGACATCACGCCCTTCGAGTGCTGGAGGAATCGCACCTGCCTGAATCGGCGTTGGCGTGTCGTAACCCGCAGCTTCAATAGCTTTGAGAACTTTGGGATTGAGTTTTAGATCGCTAAATTTAGTCATTGATGTCCATCTATTACGGCATCGGGCCGCAAGGTTGAGGGACGCCTGCTACAACGCGTCCCAGCGTTCAAGAGCCGCAGAATGCGGACTGCACTTGCCAATAAACCAGATTGGCGCGCGGGTCAATGAAGGCGACGAATTTGCGGCAGGTTGATGCCACAAGTGCAATAATTACATCACGTATCCGTGATTGTTTCGTTATTGCTCGGGCCTTTCCGACTCGCTGCGCGACGATCCCGTAAAATCCGAAACCGCGAAAATATCGATTTATTAGTGGAAATCAGTCGATTAAGCATCGTGTGGCACAAATCTTCCATGATCGGATCGTCGCAGGCATTTAGGTAAAGCTTGCCGAGCAATTGTTGATCGAGATCACCGCCAGCGATGGCATATTTCGACATTCCAAGGGGAAGCTTAAGGTTTTTATCCATCCGAAAGGGATGTGGCTTGTCGGGAGCGAATCCGGCGTGGAGGCGTTCGCTCTCATACAGTTTGAACAAACCGAAGAGCATTTCCAGATTGCTCCCGACCTTGATTTGTGTGGAGTTTTCGCCGTGGTCGCCGAAGGTGGTTGCGGCAGAAATGAGCCAGCGCATGTTGAGCTGCGCGATCAAAAGCGGGCGATAGTCCCGCCATAATATATGAAACAAAGCGATTGTTTCAGGGGGCGGGGCGTCGCGCCGTAAGCACGCGATACAGAGGCCGTGGACCACCAAAATTTCCGATTTTCCCTCGAACTCCTGGCTAAACTCAAGCTGTTTGGACCATAGATCAACAATGGGCCGCCGATCCCGCGCTTCGGGCTTAATATAGGGGCCAGCGGTAACTGTTTTGGCCACAGTTTCCGGAAGATTTGCCGCCGCATAGGGCAAAATTCCAGTGATGTCCGAGTATTGCGTTCGGTGGGCCGAAATTTTTCTGAGTACGCCCTCAAACCCCAATGGATAGGCCCCATTTGGATTGCTGTCGGATCCGGTCATAGTGTCTCCTTGAGGGCGAACTTTGGGTCGAGCCAAGCAGAAATACACGCATGATGCAAATTCTTTCACCCCGAAATTATCGCGCAGTGCCCCTATAAATGCAGGCAAGAATATCCATAGATTAGACCATCATTTCTTTGGTTGCCGTCAACGTAACGTCAGGGTAGTCGCGCCCAATACGGTCGATATCCCATTGTAAACGCGTCAGGAAAACAATGTCACCGTCGTGATCATGTGCGATATGCTGTTTGTTGGCGGCTTCGAATTTCTCAATTGCGGCTTTTCCACCCGTGGCCCATCGAGCGCTGGTGAATTGGGACGGCTCAAAGCGCACAGGGAGGCCGTACTCAAGTTCTATGCGACTGGCTAGAACTTCAAACTGAAGGGCGCCAACAACACCGACAATAAAGCCGGAACCAAAAGCGGGTTTAAACACTTTTGCGGCGCCTTCTTCGGCAAATTGCATGAGGGCTTTTTCAAGGTGTTTGCCCTTCAGTGGATCGCCCGAGCGCACGCCTTGCAAGAGTTCGGGGGCAAACGATGGGATGCCCGTGGCGCGTATGACTTCGCCTTCGGTGAGCGTGTCGCCGATACGCAGTTGACCGTGGTTGGGAATGCCAATGATGTCGCCCGCCCAAGCTTCCTCGGCTAATTCGCGGTCAGAGGCGAGGAAGAGAACGGGGTTTGAAATAGCCATCGGTTTTTTGGTGCGTACATGGGTAAGCTTCATGCCGCGTTTGAAATGACCCGACGCAAGACGCACAAAGGCGACGCGATCGCGGTGTTTCGGGTCCATATTTGCCTGAACTTTAAACACAAATCCGGTAACTTTTTTCTCTTCTGGGTGAACCGCGCGAGGACTGGCGGCTTGGGGCTGAGGTTCGGGACCAAATTTCGCGATACCGTTCATCAGTTCTTTGACGCCAAAACTGTTGATGGCGGAGCCGAACCAGATCGGGGTCATGGTTCCGTCGAGCATGGCCTGATGATCAAACGCGGGCAGCAAAGCGCGCGCCATTTCGATTTCCTCGCGGAGTTTTTCTAGCAATTCCGCAGGGACGTGTTGCGCAAGTTGTGGGTCGTCGAGACCGTTGATTTCAATGCTCTCGGCGACTTTGTTGCGGTCGGCGCGGTCCATAAGTTCCAAACGATCCTGCAGAAGATCGTAACAGCCCAAAAAATCGCGACCGGACCCGATGGGCCAACTTGCGGGACACACATCAATCGCGAGGTTTTCTTGGATTTCATCTATGATATCAAATGTTTCGCGGCTTTCTCGGTCCATTTTGTTACAGAACGTCAGGATCGGCAGGTCGCGCATCCGGCAGACTTCGAACAGTTTCTGGGTTTGGCTTTCGATGCCTTTCGCGCCGTCGATGACCATCACCGCAGCGTCAACGGCCGTTAGGGTACGATAGGTGTCTTCTGAAAAATCACTGTGGCCAGGTGTGTCGACCAAGTTGAACCGATAGGGGCCAAAATCAAAGGACATCGCCGAAGCGGAAACCGAAATCCCGCGGTCTTTTTCCATTTGCATAAAGTCGGAACGTGTGCGGCGCGCTTCGCCCTTGGCTCGCACTTGGCCCGCCATTTGAATCGCACCGCCAAACAGAAGAAACTTCTCTGTGAGGGTCGTTTTCCCAGCGTCGGGGTGCGAAATGATCGCAAATGTACGGCGCCGAGCGATCTCGGGCGGTAAATTGCTAGCGGAGGCGATGATATCTGTCATTGCGGCGGTATAGCTTGGCGATCACAGGCGTGCAATCGAAACGCGCATGGGCATGTCGGGGAAATGTACCTTATGACCCAAGGGATGAACGGCGAAGGCGCTCGGCGGCGTTGTTCTCTGCAAGGTTTGCGCGTGTGACTTCAATATCGCGATGCAACTGTTGGGGATGACTGACGATTTCCCGCTCCAGACGTTCTGCGAGGTCGGGCGGTAAAACAGCGGTCGTGCGTTTGGAAAAGGGGAGGCTTTCGGCGGCAATGCCTTCGGCATAAATAATCTGGTGGTGATCGAAGAGGATTTGGAAATGCTCAACAAATCCGCCTTCAAGGACCTTCACGGTCTCCCCATTCACCAAGTCGCTGGCACGAACAAAAATTTCTGGGCGGCCAAGCTTTAGGTCGTCACGCCGCTGGTAAATAAACAACCGGTGATTCGGACTGACGTGAAGGTCGTTTTCGTTATTGAGCGCGCCTGCCTTGATGACGATGGGGGCGAAATCTCCTACTGCGCGACTGGTGTGGCTGCCGATCCAGCGAATGACTTGAGGGCCGTTGTCACGGGTCAAAATACGGTCTCCAATACGTAGGTTTTCGATTGGATTTTGGCGGCCATCGGCCATTGTAATGTGGGTTCCGCGCATGAACGAGACACAGGCGACTTCGGCGAGACGTGTACGTGCAGCATCAGGATCAACCCGCATTAGCCGGTATTCGGTTTGCCGTTTTAGCGACGAAAGCGGTAGCAAATAGACCGCATCCAGCGCGTTTTCCGAAGGGTCGACCTCGGCTAAAACGAGGGCTTCGATGGTTTCTCCGCCCTGTGACATAAGGGTGATCGCGCAATCAAGGTGAAGTTGAAATCCAGCGGTGCCCACCAAACTGTTTGTCGACACAATAAAACTGTTTGTCGACACAATAAACGGTCCGCTTTGCGACTCCGTGACGGTGATATTTGATTCACGGGCGTCCATGGCAAGGCTATAAATATCATCCAAACAGAGGTCGTCCGCATCGGCCAGATCATCGCCAAGATTTGCCCCGTGAAAAACCTTAAAATCCGACGCCAAATAGACGGGTAGATCCCGAATATGCGTTGAAGTAACGCTCTGTGCCGTGAAGTTTTTCGGAGCCGTGATCGTCATAGTCGTGTCGTCCAGATTTGGGGCACGCCTCTTGGGCGGTGCTCCTAGTTAAATTGGTTCTAGTTAATAAGTGTTCAATAGAAGGGGCAACATTAAGGCAAAGGGTGTGAAAAGGCTCGTTTTTTTTCCTTTCAATGGGAGGTTGTTACGTATTTTCAGGGGCTGACCTTGGCTTCCATCTTTTGTGGAACCTGATAGGAATTAGAAAAGCAACAAAGGGAGTGACGATATGGACATGGGAATTGCAGGAAAACGGGCATTGGTTTGTGCGTCCTCCAAGGGTTTGGGCAAAGGCTGCGCCGAGGCTTTGGCGGCGGAAGGTGTTGATCTTGTGCTCAACGCGCGCACCGTCGGCCCACTGGAAGAAACCGCGCAGAAAATTCGCGACACCTATGGGGTTAAAGTCATTGCGGTTGCAGCCGATATTACCACCGACGAGGGGCGCGCAAAGGTCCTTGCCGCGGCGGGGCACGTCGATATTTTGGTGACGAATGCGGGCGGGCCACCTCCGGGGACTTGGTCCGACTGGGATCGAGAGGATTTCGTAAAAGCGTTGGATGCCAATATGTTGACGCCTATTGCTTTGATGAAAGCGCTCTTGCCAGCGATGATCGATCAGGGATGGGGGCGGGTTGTCAACATCACGAGCCAGTCGGTAAAATCACCAATTGCCGCGCTTGGATTGTCCAATGCGGCACGGGCAGGATTGACCGGCTATGTTGCGGGGACATCGCGCCAAGTGGCCCCTTCGGGCGTGGTGATTAACAACCTGCTTCCGGGTATTCACGCAACCGATCGCGCGGTTTCGTTGGACTCGGGTGTCGCAAAGGCGCAGGGCATTTCGATGGAGCAAGCGATCGAAGCCCGCTCCGCAGGAATTCCGGCGCGTCGTTACGGAACGGCGGGTGAATTTGGCGCAACTTGCGCATTTATGTGCAGCCAATATGCGGGGTATATGATTGGCCAAAACATCCTTTTGGATGGCGGCTCAATGAACGCAACAATGTAAAAAAAATGACGTAAACGGGCCAAAATTTGGGTCACGTTTGCGTCAGACTGCCCTTTTTGGGGTCGTGCCCCCGTCCAAAATAGTGATTTGGTCTTTCAGGAGCAAAGATTTCCCACACTGGGTTTCACGAGATTGGTATACACATGCAAGCTTACTGGATTATTGGCGGATTTGGCCTTGTCGCTTTGGCGAGCCTTCTTGTGGCGCCCAAACGCGCGACTGTTGAGGGATTTTTTCAAGGGCAGATCGGTGGCGCATCGCCCGGTCTTTGGACGCTTGTTCTCTCTCAGGTCACCACGTGGATTTTTGCACGCTCCCTGATGAATTCAGCCATTTTGGGGTATTTTTACGGGATGGCCGGAACCATGGCCTATGCTGCGTATTACCTGTCGTTTCTCACTGGCGGATATGTGGTTGGGCACTTGCGGGGAGCGGGGGCTGGGTCGGTTCAGGACTGGCTGGCGGCGCATTTTGGCGGCACGGGAACCAAATGCTATAACGTGGTTATTGCGCTGCGTCTTTTGTCCGAAGTTTTCGCCAACCTGCTGGTTATCGGGCTTGTTATCGGTGCCTTGATGCCCGATGTCGTCAATGCGCCGAGAGCGGCGATCCTCCTCGTTTCTATCCTTGGGTTAGCCTATTCCGCATGGGGTGGCCTTTCGGCAGCTCTGCGCACAGATGTGTTGCAAATGCTTGTGTTCATTGTGGTTTTTACCGTAGCCTTCATCGCACTCATTTTTCAACCCGACTTTTCTCTCGCCAAAATCGTCTCAAGCACTGGCACGTCGGGCAGCTATAACGGCTGGATCCTTATGGCGGTCGCGGCCCTTCAGGTGTTCTCCTACCCGATCCATGACCCTGTAATGATGGATCGCGGATTCTTGGCCGATGAGCGCATAACCAAAGCTTCCTTTCTGCACGCCTTTTGGATTTCGAGCCTCTTTATTATTGGGTTTGGGATGTTTGGTATTCAAGCGGGGTTGATGGGCGCGGAGTATCAAGGCGAGTTGCTGGGCACTTGGGCAGCAATTTTCCCTCAAGGGATTTTTATCGCCCTAATGTTGTCGCTGCTGATTTCCGCGCTCTCGACTCTTGATAGTGCACTGGCTTCTGCGGCGCGTCTCACGGTTGAGGAGTTGAAAATCCTGCCGCGCAGTTTAGCGGGGGGGCGCTTGGCGATGGTCGTCTTTATGGTGCTGGGGGCGGCTCTTACGCTTTGGGGAAACAGCAGCCTGTTCGATGCCGTTGCCGTCTCGGGAACCGCGTCGATGTTTTTAACGCCAATCCTTCTTGTTGGTTTGATTTTCGGACGGCCCATCGCCCTGTGGTCGTTTTTGGTTAGCTATGGCGCAGCGCTTCTTGGGGCGGCGCTGTATTTTCTGCGGGCCAACGAAACTGTCGCGATGATCCTCCCCGAAGGGCATAAATACGAACAGCTCTTGGTGATTTGCATTGTTGTTCTTGTGGTCGGATTTGTCGCAACCTTCCTTGGGATTGAACGCGGTCAAAGGGTTGCCCAGCCTTAGCCACACTGTTATCTGACATAGAATTGGTCTTCTCGACCGTTTTCCTCAGGTTAAGGCCGCTCAGTGACGCTACTATCGCCCTCCAAAATCGAAATGGAAACACCACGCCTTGAAATTCGCCGGATTTCGCGGGCGTTTAGCGGACGTAATGTGGTCGATGATGTGTCGCTCAAGGTGATGCCGGGGCAGGTGACTTGCCTGCTTGGTCCATCAGGATGCGGAAAATCAACTACCCTTCGGATTATTGCTGGCGTTGAAATGCAGGACCGAGGCGAGATTTACGTCGATGGCAACCTCGTGTGTGATACGATTTATCGTGTGCCGCCAGAAGGGCGTTCTATTGGCCTGATGTTTCAGGATTTCGCGCTGTTTCCGCATTTAACCGTCGCCAAAAACGTAGCCTTTGGCCTAACGGGAACCCGCGACGAAAACATGGCGCGGGTTGAGGAACTTTTGGCGCGGGTGGGGTTAGGGCACTTTGCTCAAAGTTATCCGCACGAGCTTTCGGGCGGCGAGCAACAACGGATTGCGCTTGGACGTGCCCTTGCGCCACGCCCGTCGATTATGCTGATGGATGAGCCGTTTTCAGGCCTTGATAACCGATTGCGCGACGACATTCGCGACGAAACACTCGCGGTCCTCAAGGATGAAGGCACCGCCGTTTTGCTGGTCACGCATGAACCCGACGAGGCCATGCGTATGGCCGACGAAATCGCTCTGATGCGCGATGGCCGGATAGTCCAACAGGGCGCGCCCTATAACCTATATAACAGCCCCTTTGATCTTGAAGCAGCGAAGTTCTTTAGTGATATCAATGTAATCCGTGGCGAAGTTCAAGGTGCCCTGTGCGATACACCTTTCGGTCAATTCCTCGCTCCCGGAAAGCCCAATGGGACCGTGTTAAATATCGCAATTCGGCCACAACACCTGCGCATCGATTTTGATCGCGCGGGCCGTGGTCCAAACCCCACGACCGTTGACGGCTCACCTGCGCGCGGTATCGTGACCCGCGCGAGGTTTATGGGGCGAGAGAGTCTTGTGGAATTCAAGATGGACTATGATGATTCCATTTTGAGCGCGACTGTACCGTCCGTTTTCTTGCCAAAAGAGGGCACTCCCTTGTGGTTGATGATCCGTCGGGACCGTTGTTTCGTGTTCAACGCTTAAAAGTGATGCGCCTTGAAGTCCCCTCGAAATCGCCAATAGCTTCTATTTGGACGCAAATTGGTGTATTCTGCGACAACGCGCCCACCGAATAATCACAAAAACATGGCCTCTGCGTGCATTTGGGTATTTGAAACCGCGCGTTTAACCAATACATACAGTAGGGAAACAAGGAAGGTGAGCCGGTTGGCGCACCAAAGGAGTACAAAATGCTAAATAATATTGGCCCAATGGGTCTCGTTCTTATCGCCGTTGTTGTGTTGGTTCTCTTTGGCCGTGGTAAGATTTCGTCTTTGATGGGTGAAGTTGGCAAAGGCATCACCAGCTTCAAAAAAGGCATCAGCGAAGGCCAGAAAGAACTTGCGGACTCAGTCGAAGAGCCACGTGATATCACACCTGAAACTGAGACAAAAAAAGACGAAGCCTGAATTAGTCAGAGCAAACGCAGTTAGGGTCGTTTCAGATGTTTGATATTGGTATGACCGAACTGTTGGTTGTGGGGGTTGTGGCGTTGATCGTCGTGGGTCCCAAGGACTTGCCCGGGATGTTTCGCACCGTGGGGCGGTTCACGGGCAAAGCGCGCGGTATGGCGAAGGAATTCCAACGCGCGATGAACGATGCTGCGGATGAGGCCGGCGTGGCCGATGTTGCAAAAGACCTCAAAAACGTGACGTCCAAGAAAAACCTTGGCTTGGACGCGCTTGAAGACGCGGCCAAAAAGTTTGAAGACTGGAATCCAAAGTCTAATAGCTCGGCAGCTACCAAGCCGGGTGTGAAAACCGCAGAATTCACCCCAGAGCGTGCAGAGAAGGCCGAGAAAATTCACAAAGCAATGGCGGACAAAGCGACCGAGCGCCACGCAAAGGAAGCGGCGAAGGCTGCGAAAGCGGATGTTGCTGATCCCACTGTGAAGACCGCCACAAAAGCGCCTGCGAAAAAAGCGGTTGTCAAAAAGGTGCCTGTGGAAAAAACGGCGGCCAAAAAGCCAGCAGCGCCAAAGGCCACTCCCAAAACGGCTACAAAAACGACGCCGGTGAAAAAAGCCGCGGCACCAAAACCGACAACCAAAGCTCCTGCCGCCAAGAAAACAGCCGCTAAAAAAACCACCAAGAAAGCAGATCCTAAAACATGAGCGAAAACGTCGAAGACAGCTCCGCCCCGCTGATCGAACACCTCGCAGAGTTGCGCACGCGTTTGATTCGTTCTGCTGTCGCTTTCATTGTGGCGATGCTGTTTTGTTTTACCTTCGGCTCACAGCTTTTAGATTTCTTGCTAAAGCCAATCGAAGAAACCATGCGCCAACTTGGCGATCCAAATCCCGCGATGCAATACACGGCGCCACAGGAGTATTTCTTTACGCTTGTGCGGCTTTCCATGGTGTTTGGGTTGGGGCTTTCCTTCCCGATCATCGGCACGCAGTTGTGGCGTTTTGTGGCGCCCGGCCTTTATAAAAACGAGAAGAACGCGTTTCTTCCGTTTCTATTGGCGTCGCCTGTTATGTTCCTCCTTGGGGCAGGGTTCGCGCATTATGTCGTGACGCCGATGGCGATGAAATTCTTCCTTGGCTTCGCGGATGCTACGTCCATTTTGGGGTCGGTGGTTCCGACCGATGGGGTCCCTGTTCCGGTTGATCCCGATGCTGGAATCAAGATCAATTTCAATGGTAAAGTCAACGAAACCCTTGATATTACATTGAAAATGATCGTGGCTTTCGGCCTGTGCTTCCAACTTCCGGTCCTGCTGTCGCTTATGGGCAAAGCGGGCCTTGTGTCGAGCAAAGGCCTTGCCAGTGTGCGCAAATACGCCGTTGTGGGCATCCTTGTGCTCGCGGCTCTCGTGACGCCGCCCGACGTGATCACACAGGTCATTTTGTTTGTTGTGGTCTTTGGCCTTTATGAGGCTTCAATCTGGCTCGTGTATTGGATCGAAAAAAGACGCGAAGCCAAGCTGAAGGCCGATGGGCTTTGGGATGAGGACATTCACGGCGACGGTAATTTTGGGGTCGATGACGAAGAGACTCCGCCAGAAGACGATGGGAAAGCGGCTGATGAGTGAAATACTCCTAACACGGATTGCTGAGGCGCTGGAACGCATGGAGCCAGCGCCGGTTGCCGCCCCAGATTTCACGAAGGCCGATGCTTTTGTGTGGCACACAGAGCCAAATCGGTTTTCACCCGTGGAGAAGGTCAGCCGTGTGCAGCTTGATCTCTTGGTTGGCATCAATCGCTCGCGCGATACTTTACTTGAGAATACGTTGCAATTTGCGCGCGGGTTGCCAGCCAATAATGCGCTCCTTTGGGGGGCGCGGGGCATGGGGAAATCCAGCCTTGTGAAGGCGATCCACGCCGAAGTTTTGCGCCAAGGGCACGACCTGAAAATCGTTGAAATTCAACGCGAAGACCTGCCTTCGATTGGGCATCTCTTGGCCTTGATCCGTGATGCTGATGCGCGGTTTTTGATGTTTTGCGATGACTTGTCGTTCTCGCATGACGATCAACATTACAAATCTCTGAAGGCAGTTTTGGACGGGGGAATCGAAGGACGGCCAGATAACGTTGTGTTCTATGCCACGTCCAATCGCCGCCACTTGATGCCGCGCGATATGATCGAAAACGAGCGCTCCTCCTCCATCAGCCCGTCAGAAGCGGTTGAGGAGAAAGTCTCGCTTTCGGATCGCTTCGGGCTGTGGCTTGGTTTCCATCCCTGCTCGCAAGACGAATATCTTGAGATGATCCGTGGCTATTGCCGCGCGCACGGGATTGAAATTGACGAAGAAACCCTCTGGGCGGAGGCCATCGAGTGGCAAGCCACGCGCGGAAGCCGTTCGGGGCGGGTTGCTTGGCAGTACTTCACTGACCTTGCTGGGCGTCGCGGAATTTCGCTCTAGATACCGAAAAATGGCACAAAAAAAACGCGGCTCCAAAAGGACGCCGCGTTTTTTGTTTCTAACCCTCTGACCTTAGCTGACAAAAGGCGTAGGATCGACGCTGTCGAATCCTTGGCGTACCTCAAAATGCAGGAATGCAGGGTTGCCTGCCCGCATTTTAGCAATGTTTTGGCCGCGCGTTACGGTCTCGCCTTTTTCGACGGTAACCCCGTCAACATTTGCATAAACCGTCAAAAGCCCATCCGCGTGGCGAATAACAACGATGGTTACACCTTCGGTGTCCACGGTCACGGCGGCCACTTTTCCTGCCTCCGCCGCTTTAATCGGCGTGCCGACGGCGGCGGAAATATCGATCCCGTCGTTTTTACCTTTTTGGTATTCGCGGATGATTTTCCCGCTTACCGGCATTTGCAATCTCGTCGCCTTTTCGGACGCTGCGGTTTGCTGTGCGCCCATATCAGGTGAGGCAGGCGTTGGCACGACGGCCGCGGCGACAAGGGGCGTTTCAGCGGGAAGCGCTACGGCGGCACTCGGTGGCAAGGGCGTTACTGAGCCTTGACCGGGTTGGGTTTCGACGGCAGAAATCGTAACGATCTCTTCTGCTTCGGCGTCCGGTAGCGGAATGAGCAAATATTGACCTTCGCGCACGGCAAGATCGCTGCCGAGGCCGTTCCATTCCGTCAGCGAGCGCACAGAAACATTATACAGGCGCGCCACGGAATAGGCCGTTTCCCCTCGTTCGACTTTGTGACGGACGGGTTCTGCTACCTTGGCGGTGGCGGGTTGAGCGGGCGTCGAGGCCGGTTTTATGGGCGTTCCTGCGCGGTCGATCGCGTCACCGGCCAAAGTGGTAATATCTATCGCGCCTGAAGTGATTGTTGACGAGGTGGCGGGTTCAGCAACCCGTTGTGGGAGCGCCAGAAGTTCGCCTGAGCGCATTTGAGTGCTCGGACTTACGCCATTGTATTTCGCCAGTTCATTTTCATTCAAACCCAAACGTCTGGCAATATCGGCAACCGTTTCGCCCTTGCGCGCCAAAACCACTTGATAGCTCGGGTAGGAGACAACGCCGCGTGCATCCGGTTTTGGTGCAGGCTCCGTTGGACGGGTGGATTGGGAGGTGGTCGTGAAGGAATTACCGAAATTGCCACGCAAATCAGTGTCAAAGCCGTCGCTACAAGCGGTCACCGCAAATAGGGCACTCGTTACGAGTAGAGTGCGAGACGCGGTGCGCGCGTTGTGAAAAAAAGGCACCGAATAAGGGTGGGTGGGAAATTTCTGCATGGTTCGTCCTCAACTGCCTTTGCCCGTTTGGCGGGCTTATTTAATCTCTTATACACGAATTTAAACGGGTTTGCAGGCCTATTCTTCGTCGCCCAACCCTTCGAGCAGTGGAACAAAACGTACGCCGCGTAATTCCTCGTAATCAAAACCCGTTTCAGATCGTGTGACTTTGATCAAAGTTTGCACGGTGTCGGATTGCCCGACGGGAAGGACCATAATTCCACCGACGCGCAATTGTGCCAGCAGGGGCCCGGGAGCGTCCTCGGCGGCGGCCGTGAGAAGGATACGATCAAACGGGGCGTGGTCTTCGAGGCCGCGGCTGCCGTCGGCGGTGAATGTAATTATGTTGCCGATGCCCATTTGCGCAAAGATGTCTTCTGCCTCGCGCACCAAGCGACGGTGCCTATCGACGGTGTACACCCGCCTCGCCAATTGACTGAGAATAGCGGCCTGATAGCCAGAACCCGTGCCAATTTCGAGAACTTTGTTACGCGGCTGGACGTTTAAGGCCTGCGTCATCAGGCCCACGATCGAGGGTTGGCTGATCGTTTGGCCACAGGCGATGGGGAGGGGCATATCCTCATAGGCGCGATTCGCGAAAACCCCGCGCACAAAGGGACCGCGATCAATGGTTTCCATGGCCGTCAGGACGCGTTTATCCGTGACGCCTTTTGAGCGCAGTGCATAAAGAAACTGCATTTTGCGCTCGGCTAAACTCATGTGTCGATAGCGTCTTTAAGGTCTTGCAGGACGTTATGGGCGGTCAAATCGGCGCGCATCGGGGTAACCGAAGTATAGCCCGCGAGATTGGCCGATGCATCGGTGCCTTCGCCCGTCTCGACTTGCTGATCGCCGCCTTTAATCCACAGGAATCGGCGGCCAGATGGCGACAGATGCGGCTCTGCAGAGAAGCTCGTCCCTTTGCGAAACCCTTGGACAGTTGTGCGAATGCCTTTGACGTCGGCTGCCGCGAAGGGCGGGAAATTAACGTTGTAAAACAGGCGGTAATCGGCGGTATCCTTAGGCGCGGCCTTGAGGATCGCGCGGATTGTGTCGGCGCCATGACTTGCGGCGGCCTCAAACGGATTCGCGAGTGTCGCGTTCGCGGAGCCAAAATATTGCGACAAAGCGATAGCAGGGATGCCTTGAAGCGCGGCTTCCATCGCGCCGCCAATTGTGCCCGAATAAAGGGTGTTTTCAGCCGCGTTATTGCCACGATTCACACCAGACAACACAAGGTCGGGCCAATTGTTGGGCATGACATCATAGAGCGCGGCGAGGACACAGTCGGCGGGGCTGCCTTCGGTTGTGTAATTGCGTTCGCCCAGTTTCGCCATGGCCATAGGATTGGTGTAGGAAATCGAGTGGGCGACGCCGGATTGCTCGAAGGCGGGGGCGACGGACCAAACCTCACCCTTTGGGCCTGCAAGCTCGGTTGCGATACCATGCAATACCCGCAACCCCGGGGCGTTAATACCATCGTCATTCGTGATTAAAATGCGCATTCAAAGGTTCCAGTCTTCTTGTTTATAGTCCTAGTGCAGGCAGGCACACAGGTAAAGAATGCACTAAGATGCGTTATGTTTTTCTAACTTTTTGCAAAAAATACGTGCATTTTTGACTCGCTTTGGGCGATTATGATCGCAAAATAACGAAGATTTTAGGGTTCGATGCTGTTTGGCTATTTTAAGAGGTCCATAACACGGGCGGCTTGCCCCTCCGCATCCATAAGTTTTGTGCGATCTTCACCAGGGAAAAAGCGCGCTCGCAAGCTCGAAGGCATGGGGGCGGGTTGGTGAATGATGACTTTGGGGCCGGTTTTGACGGTTTCGGCTTGCCAGCTGCGCACAAGGGCCATTTGTGCGGCTTTGCTTGCGCCGTAGCTACCGAAAAAGCTTTTGCCAGCGGCATCATCGTCAAGGAAAACCGCTTTGCCGTCGGGGGCCACCGAAAGAAGCGGCGCGACATAGGTAATCAAACGCTGAGTCGCTGTCAGGTTGCAAGCGATGGATTTATCAAAATCTTTGGTGTCCACATGGCCGGCAGGGGCCAGAGGCGCGCCGTGAATGGCGGTATGAACCCATGTATCAATGTGGCCCCAACGCTCAAATATCGAGAGGCAAAGATGTTGCATTGCCCCTTCGTTGGTTACGTCAAGGGGGGCCAAGGTTGCCGCTCCGCCTTGGGCTTGAATGCGATCATCCAACTCCTCCAAAGCGCCCGTCGTGCGGGCTACGGCCACTACATGGTGCGTTTTAGCGAGCGCCAAAGCCAGTGCTGCGCCAATGCCACGGGACGCTCCGGTTACAAGAGCGATTTTTACAGGAGTGTCTGGGACGGGGTTTTGCGATATATCGGTCATGCTTTCATTTCTCACTTGCGTCTCTTTCATGCAAGGGGTTCCTTGACTTTTGCGGCATATTGCCCAAAAAGCGTACTTGAGAGCATGTATCCAAGGAGACCCCAACATGACATTAACCAAAGCCCTGATCGGTTCCAATTCCCTCGCAACCAAAGGGATGATGGTCCTGTTCGGTTCTGCATTCATCGCATTGGCGGCACAAATTTCCGTTCCAATGTTACCTGTTCCGATGACAATGCAAACCCTTGCGATTATGATCGTTGGTTTGACTTTCGGCTCCCGTCTGGGCGCTGTAACGTTGCTTGCCTACCTCGCTGAAGGCGCTTCTGGTCTGCCTGTCTTCGCGCACGGTGCTTCAACCCTCGCATTTGTTGGCCCAACCGCTGGCTTCCTCGCTGGCTTCGTTGCCATGGCATTCCTCGCAGGCCTCGCCGTCGAAAAAGGCATTGCCAAAAGCTTCGTTAGCACAGCTCTTACCGCCATCGTTCTTTCCGCGTTCATCTACATTCCAGGCGTTGCTTGGGCTATGTGGATTGGCGAAGTTGCGGGCCTTGACGCTGCTAAATGGGGTGCGGATAGCTTCGCTTCCATCTGGAAATGGTACATGTCGCCCTTCCTTATTGGTGACGTTGTGAAAGCGGTTATCGCGGCTCTTGTCGTGACGGGCGCATGGAAAGTTTTGGACGCACGTAAAGCGAAATAAACACTCCAAAATCAATACCTTGAAACGCCGCCTCGGTCCCCGAGAGCGGCGTTTTTCGTTGCACTCTCATCGTGCCTGCCGAGCATCGCGAGGCTACGCCCAACAGGAGGTAACCCCCGCAGGGGTTTTGCTCTTGGCGGGAGCATTTCCTTTTTTTTCTGGAGCTTATGGGGTCTCGTGAAGCGCCGTGAGGGCGGCCTCGCACATACCATATTCAAGCCACTGACAGCCGGCGCACACCTGCTTCAAGCTACCCACGGGGACGTGTTTTTTAATCCGTGCCTTGGCTTCGCCCCACGTCAAAACCTCATTGGCCGACAATTGAAGCGCGGCAGCGTGGCTGCGATCCAACGCCTTGATCTTGGGTTGATTGCTGCACAGACGGCCGCGGCGTTTGGGGCAGGGGCCGCAGATATCATCGGTCATCCCTACGGTCTGAATCTGCCGCTCATCGCCGCCCTCTGCGCGCAATTGGTCCACAACAATGGCGTGCATGTTTTCGGTAAAGCTCTCGGAATAGCCTTTGCCCTGAAATCCTAGCGCGCACAAAAAGTGGTGCGGGCGGAATTTCAGGGGGGCATTCATTATTCAGCAGCAGTTTTTAGGGTAAATCCTTTGGCCATCATATCGGTCGGGCGCACGGGATATTCGCCCGAGAAACAGGCGTCGCAATATTTGGGGGCTTTGGCATCACGGCCCTCGGGAACGCCCGCTGCACGATAAAGACCGTCGAGTGTAACAAACTTGAGGCTGTCGACACCAAGGTGCACGCGCATCTCTTCTTCGTTCATATTCGCGGCCAGAAGCTTGTCGCGCTCAGGGGTGTCTACCCCATAAAAACAAGGCCACATTGTCGGCGGCGAGGCGATACGGAAGTGGACTTCAGCAGCACCAGCATCCAAAATCATCTGCTTGATTTTGCGGCTTGTGGTGCCGCGCACAACTGAGTCATCCACCAAAATTACCCGTTTGCCCTTAATGAGCGCGCGGTTGACGTTGAGTTTGAGGCGCACACCCATGTTGCGGATTTGCTCGCTGGGCTCAATAAACGTGCGCCCCATGTATTGGTTACGGATGATGCCCATCGCATAGGGAATACCGCTTTCTTTTGAGTATCCAATCGCCGCAGGGGTACCTGAATCGGGCACAGGGCACACAAGATCTGCGTCAACAGGCGCTTCACGGGCCAGTTCTACACCGATCTGGTGGCGCGTTTCATAGACCGAACGCCCGCCTAAAATGGAATCTGGACGGCTAAAATAGACATGTTCGAAAATACAGAACCGTGAAGGCTTTTTCTCAAACGGGTGATAGCTTTCAACACCGTCCTCGGTGATGACAACCATCTCGCCGGGCTCAATCTCGCGAATGAAATCAGCGCCAACAATGTCGAGCGCACAGGT
The DNA here is from genome assembly GCF_000812665.2 of Falsihalocynthiibacter arcticus. Lineage (GTDB taxonomy): Bacteria > Pseudomonadota > Alphaproteobacteria > Rhodobacterales > Rhodobacteraceae > Falsihalocynthiibacter > Falsihalocynthiibacter arcticus. The sequence continues at coordinate 4,009,635 of NZ_CP014327.1, read as the reverse complement.
TTCGGAACTCAGCGCCCAGCCGTCGCCCAACTTACCCAAAACCAGCGGGCGCACACCAAGTGGGTCGCGCACACCGATTAATTTGGTGCGTGTCATTGCCACAACGGAAAACGCGCCCTCGACTGATCGGAGCGCGTCTTTCATACGTTCGGGAATGTTGCGTTGCATCGAACGCGCCATCAGATGGATGATACATTCGGAATCAGACGAACTCTGGAAAATCGAGCCGCGTTCAATCAAATCGCGTCTTAGGGCATCGGCATTGGTGATATTGCCGTTATGCGCAATCGCTGCTCCGCCCATGGAAAACTCACCAAAGAAGGGCTGTACGTCGCGGATGGCCGTGGCCCCCTTGGAGCCCGAAGTGGAGTAGCGCACATGGCCAATTCCGATGGGCCCGGGCAGGGTTTGCATCACAGAATGAGAGGTGAAATTGTCGCGAACATAGCCAAATCGACGGGCGGAGTTAAATCCGTGTTCGTGATCGTGGACAACAATGCCACCGGCTTCTTGACCGCGGTGTTGTAGAGCGTGCAAGCCGAGTGCAACGAAATTAGCCGCATCGGCAACGCCGACGACGCCAAAAATTCCGCATTCTTCTTTTAGCTTGTCGTCATCGAACGGGTGGCTGGGGGGCATATCGCGCATTGGCAGGTGGCTCCGATTCCATAGCTTTGGTTCTTCGACCCCCTCTTACGGGAGCCAAGCGGGGATGTCATCCGTCGGATGATAGGAAATTGTCATATTTTTGATAAAGAGCGTGGCTTTTGTCGGTTTGCCGTTGATTGGGCGAAAAAATGTAAAAAGGCCGCCCCAAAAGGAGCGACCTTGATGTCAAAGGATGCCTGAAAAACAGGCTTATTCGGCGGGAACCACTTCTGCAGGAGCCGCTTCAGCAGGTACGATATCTGCTGGCGCTTCGCAGAGTGCGAGGTAGGAATTGACGCGTGACTGCAACCAGCCCGGAACATCGTCTGGTACATTTTCACCGACTTGTCCCACAAGGGAGCTAAAAATCACGGCACTGCGGCTGTTGTCGACGACTTCAAACGTTTGATCCGTAACCGCCCAGTCGTAAATAAAGAGCGACACCACAACCAGCAGAACACCGCGCGCCGCGCCAAAGAGAAAACCGATGCCTTGGTCAAGCCCGCCCAAAATGCTGCGTTGGACCATACTCGAAAACAGCGGGGTGAAAATCGCCATGACGACCAACCCAATGACAAGCACGATGACAAACGCCACCATCAGTGACAATTCGCATTGTCCGCCAATCATGTCCTTCAGGATGGGAATTTCGCGCACCAAAGGCTCAACCTTAGGGGCGAAAATATAGGCCACAATTGCCGCAACCACCCAACTGGCAATCGAAAGCGTTTCGCGAACAAAACCACGGGAATACGCCAATACCGCCGAGAGGATAATCACAATGGCTACGACGCCGTCTACTATGGTAAAACCTTCCATATCTTCTCCTGTTGGGGTTAAGAATCCCCGAATACGTCTTTTACGAAAGTGGTAAGATCGGACACTGTGCTGATCTTCATTCCCGTCTGATCTAGTTTTTTCCCACCCGAAGGCATGATAGCTGAGCTAAAACCAAGTTTCTCGGCTTCTTTCAACCTGTTTTCCGTTTGTCCAACGGGTCTAAGTGCCCCTGATAAGCTAATTTCGCCAAAAACCACAGTGTCAGAGGGCAAAGAATGATCTTCGCGCGCAGAAAGTAGCGCCGCCGCAACAGCCAAGTCGGCCGCAGGTTCGGACACGCGCAGCCCTCCCGCGACGTTTAAGTAAACATCCAACCCCGTAAACGGCACGCCGCAACGTGATTCTAGGACGGCCAAAATCATCGCCAAACGGCTCCCATCCCAACCCACAACCGTGCGGCGGGCTTGGGAATGTGGCGAGGGCGCGACGAGGGCTTGCAGCTCAACGAGCATCGGGCGGGTGCCTTCGATGCCGGAAAAAACAACTGACCCCGGTGCGGGGTTTTCACGATCGCCCATAAACAGCGCCGAGGGGTTTTTTACTTCCGCCAAGCCCTTGCCCGTCATTTCAAAGACGCCGATTTCGTCCGTCGGGCCATAGCGGTTTTTCACGGCGCGCAGAATGCGGAATTGATGGCCGCGTTCGCCCTCAAAGTACAAAACCGTATCGACCATGTGTTCAACCACGCGGGGGCCAGCGATTTGGCCGTCCTTGGTGACGTGGCCCACAAGAATCACCGCCATGCCTTTGCGTTTGGCAAAAGTGGTCAATTCATGGCACGCCGCGCGCACTTGGCTCACAGAGCCGGGCGCGGAATCGACATTGTCAGACCACATGGTTTGAATGGAATCGATGATCGCGAGGTCGGGTTTTTCAATCTCAAGCGTTGTGAGAATATCGCGTAAATTGGTTTCAGCAGCGAGCTTGACGGGGGCTTCTTGGATGCCCAACCGTCGCGCGCGCATCCGGACTTGAGCACTGGCTTCTTCGCCTGAAACATAGATGGTTTTCAGGCCAGCACGTGCAAAACTCGCGGCGGCTTGCAACAAGAGGGTCGACTTACCGATACCCGGATCGCCGCCCACCAGAACTGCGCTCGAGGGCACTAAACCTCCGCCCAACACACGGTTTAACTCGCCGGATCCTGAACGGGTGCGCTTGGGGGGATCTTCTTCGGTTGCAAGATCAAACAAGGCAATAGGACTGCCACGTTTTGCGCCAAGGGATTTGCTGGGCGGACCAGAAGAAAAGGGTATTTCCTCGGAAATCGTGTTCCATTCCCCGCAGGAATCACATTTTCCCGACCACTTGGTATAAGTTGACGCGCAGGTTTTACAGACGAAGTTTTTGGTTTTTGCCATAAGGGGTTATTGCCTAAGCCGCGCGCTTTTCCAAGCTCTCAGTTGCAAAAGAAATCGCAAAACTCGCGAGAACGCATCCGGTGAAGGCATAGAGGCCCCAGCCTGTCTCGACCCGCCCAACTCCGATGCCTTTGACCACCACAATATAGAGCGCGAGCAGGAAAACATCAGCCATCGCCAATTTCCCAAGAACGCGTAACGCAGGGAGGACACGTCGATCCAAAAGATCAAACTGCACAAGCGCCAGTCCGACGGTTTTGAGGTAGGGGGCCAAAAGCGCGAGGACCGTCACCAAAAGGGCAAGAAACATGTCCGTCTTCCACAGGCTTTGCAGCCCCGAAACGACCGATATTTCCGACAATCTGAACAGTGGAAGCAAGCCCGCTCGCAAAAGCGGAGCAAACCACGCGATTGGAAAGGCAATAAGCAACAAAAGGTTGGCAATACGCAGAACTTTCATACGCGTAGAGGTCGCAGCTTACCGCAGGCATTTCAAGAGGTGCTCTGCTAAATCGAGAATTCGTGCTCGTCTGACGGACGTTTATGCGATGAAGCGTAACGACGGGTGGAATTGTTGCGCCGATTGCAAAACGCCACGGTCGCAATCCAGAAAACCACAGGGGTGGTGGCAACAGCAAAGGCTTCAATAGGGAGGGACGTCGCCAACAAAATATCTCGACCAATATACACCGTCACATAGGCACCCCATGCGACGTTAATAATATATACGGCCCAGTGATCGCTACGGGAATGCAAAACGCGGCGCGCTGCAAAATAGGTCACAATCGCGGGAGCAGCGACAAAAAACAGCCTGAGATAAAGTTCGGTGATCGTCATTTTTAAGGCCTCCGTTCTAGACTCTAACCCAGTCTGAATTTGGCTAATCTTCCCTAACAAATGGTTAAGGGTCTAGATAAATTTTGAAATTTATTGGCCCTATCGAACAGATTCGATAGGGCCATGTGCGCTGCCGCTGATAAATTGGGTGAGATAAGGATCGTCGCTTTGATCCATTTGCGCGACCGGACCTGTCCATTGAATAACGCCATTATGCAGCATGGCAACTTTGTCGGCAATGGCGCGGACGCTGGACATATCGTGGGTGATTGTGATCGCGGTTGCCCCCATTTCGACAACGATTTCACGTATCAACTCGTTGATAACACCAGACATAATTGGATCTAGACCCGTCGTGGGTTCGTCAAAGAAGATAATCTCGGGTTCGGCGGCAATTGCACGCGCCAAGCCCACACGTTTTTGCATGCCACCTGAAAGTTCAGAGGGAAAAAGATCGGCCACATCGGGGGAAAGGCCTACACGACGCAGTTTTTCAATGGCAATTTCGCGGGCTTCGGCTTTTGGCCGTTTTAGGCCGCCGCGCAAAAGGCGAAACGCCACATTCTGCCATATAGGCATAGAATCAAAGAGCGCGCCGCCCTGAAACAACATGCCAAAACGCGCAAGGAAAGCATCCCGCTCGGCGGTTTCGACGTTTTGCCCGTCCACGATGATCTCACCAGAATCTGGGGTGACAAGCCCAAGGATGCATTTGATGCATATGGATTTTCCCGTTCCAGAACCACCAATAATGACCATGCTTTCACCGCGCGGGACCTGTAAGTCGACACCGCGCAATACTTGGTTGGAATCAAAGGTTTTATGGATTTTTGAGAGCGTAATCATATGGTGAAAAACACGTTTGTTAGGAGGAAGTTTGCCGCCAAAATTAACACGGCCGCGGCTTCGACTGCACCTTTGGTTGCGCGACCAACCCCTTGAGCCCCGCGACCGGAATTCATACCATAGTAGCATCCCATTAAAGCGGAAATAACTCCGAAAGCCGCACCTTTGACGAGGGAAGAAATGATGTCCAGTGGTTCAAGGAAATTCATCGTATTATGGAGGTAGGCGGCGGAATTGAACCCCAAGCTGCCGGTTCCAATCAAGTACCCCCGAAAATGCCGATGATATCGCCCACCGCCACAAGCAACGGAACGGTAATCAACGCAGCAACCACCCGAGGTACAACAAGATACTTAATCGGGTGCGTCGAAAGCGTCACAAGGGCGTCGATTTGTTCGGTCACCCGCATGGTGGCGATCTCGGCGGCAATCGAGGAGGTCACGCGTGCGGCGATCATAAGGCCGACCAAAACGGGCCCTAGTTCACGCACCATACCGATGGCGACAATTTGCGGAACGACTGCTTCGGCCGAAAACCGTGCACCGCCCGCATAGATTTGCAACGCCAAAGCCCCGCCCGTGAAAATCGCAGTCAATCCAACGACGGGAAGGCTTAAATATCCAATATTCAGAAGGGATTGCAGGAGTTCTTTAACGTAAAATGGCTGGCGAAATGTATGACCCGCAACTTGGGATGCAAAAATCGACACTCGTCCAATGGACGCCATGAAGCCCATGGCCGCACGCCCCAAGGCCGCCAGAGGCGAAGCCATCGCGCGCAGAATCATGAAAGAACTTCGCCATAGCGCCGCGCGTGGCGAGAGCCAAGGGAGGTCAGGATTTCATAGCCAATGGTTCCTGCAGAAAGCGCTAAGTCGTCAACGCCTTGGTGTCTGCACAGGATGTCGAGTTGATCGGGGTGTTCGGTTAAATGGGTGACGTCGACCGTGATCAAATCCATCGAAACACGGCCTACCAGCGGGCAGGGAATATCGCCAAACCAGAGGGTCGCGTTGTTGCTAAGAGCGCGTGGCAATCCGTCGGCGTAGCCCGATGATAGCGTGGCAATCCTGCTGGGAACTTCGGCCTGCCAAGTACATCCATAGCCCACGGTTTCGCCCACGTCCAAATCCCGCGTTTGAATCACGGGCAACGACAGGTGAACCACGGGGCTGGCGGCATCAAAAGGCGCACCGCCATAGAGGCCAATACCGGGGCGCACCAAATCAAAGTGGTACTCGGACGATAGGAAAATACCACCTGTGGCCGACAAGGAAAGCGGCGCCTGCACACCTTCTGTCATGGCGCGAAAGTTTTGCAATTGTGCATCGTTCGCCGAGTGATTTGGCTCGTCGGCGCAGGCCAAATGGCTCATCACAAGGGTCGGGGATCGCTCTAATGCAATGTCGCGCACAGCGTGCCATTCGGCGGCTTCCATGCCCAGACGGCTCATGCCCGTATCAAGTTGGATACCGAACGGCGCACCGGGCAGGGCTTCGAAATGGCGGGTCAACTGGGCCACAGAATTAAGCATCGGTGTCAGTTGCATGTCGTGAATCATATCTGTCGCGCCGGCCATATGTCCGGAAAACAAGTTGATTTTTGGATTGGGCCCAACGGCTTGCCGCACTTGGGCGCCCTCGTTGGCCGTTGCCACGAAAAAGGTGCGGGCGCCGGCATGGAGAAGAGCTTTGGCGACGCGCTCCGCCCCGCAGCCATATCCGTTCGCTTTCACCACCGCCGCCGTTTCAACCGAAGCTTCAGTGAGGGCATCGAGAACGCGCCAGTTATCTACCAGCGCGTTGAGATCAATTTTGAGTTTACCTGTCGACATGGAGATGGTTCTGACGATTGGCACACGGGCTGGCAAGGGGAAATCGAAAGGCGAGACAATGGTGCATAAATTAATAGCCGTTGGGTTCGCTTTGCCATGCTTTGACAAGATTGCCAAAGCGGGTGAACTGCCCTTCAAACGAAAGCTCGACGTGGCCGATTGGCCCGTGACGCGCCTTGCCGATAATAACTTCGGCCTTCGCATGGAGCGCATCCATTTCTTCCTGCCACGCAGCCATTTTGTCCAGCTCGTGATCGCCCGGTTTTTCGCGCTCTTTGTAATATTCTTCGCGGAACACAAACATCACCACATCGGCGTCTTGCTCAATCGAACCCGATTCCCGAAGGTCGGAAAGTTGGGGGCGTTTGTCTTCGCGGTTTTCAACGCCACGGCTGAGCTGGGAGAGGGCGATGACGGGAATATCGAGTTCCTTGGCAATGGCCTTAAGCCCTTGCGTGATCTCGGAAACTTCGTTTACGCGGCTGTCTTTGGCGGTGGCGGGGCGCACGAGTTGAAGGTAGTCCACAATCAGCACGTCCAGCCCATGCGTCCGTTTCAAACGACGGGCACGCGCCGCCAATTGCGAGATCGGCAGGGCGGGCGTGTCATCGATATAAAGCGGGCAGGATTCGAGTTTTTTGGCGGCTTCCACAAATCGGCGGAACTCTTCTTCGGTCATGTCACCGTTGCGAATTTGGCCAGACGGGACCTCCGCGGCCTCCGAAAGAATCCGTGTGGCGAGTTGTTCGGCGGACATCTCGAGGCTGTAGAACCCTACAACGCCGCCTTGAATTGCACCCTCAGTTCCGTCAGGTTTCTTGCCCTTTTTATAGGCTTTGGCGATGTTATAGGCGATGTTGGTGGCCAGTGAGGTTTTCCCCATTGAGGGGCGTCCGGCAAGGATCAAAAGGTCGGAGCGGTGTAAGCCACCCAGCATTTTGTCCATATCTATCAATCCCATAGAGATACCAGACATGCCGCCTTCTCGCTGATAAGCGGTATTGGCAACAGTTACGGCTTCGGTCACAGCCTTGAGGAAGGATTGAAATCCGCTCTCTGTTTGCCCTTGCTCGGCCATTGCATAAAGCGCCTGTTCGGCTTCAACAATCTGCTCTTTGGGTTCGCTCGCGACATTTACATTTGCCGCTTTGTCCATGATCTCGCGGCCTAGCCCCATAAGCTCGCGACGGATCGCCAAATCATAGATAATTTGCGCATAGTCGCGCGCCGCAAAGCTGGAAATCGCCGCGCCTGCAAGACGCGCCAAATACGCGGGTCCACCAAGTTCTTTGAGGCCCTCATCGTCTTCCATGAACGCCTTCAGGGTCACTGGTGACGCGTTCATATTTTTAGCAATACGGTGCGACGCGAGCTCGTAGATTCGCGCGTGAGTCGGCTCATAGAAATGCGTGGCATTGATAACAGAAGCCACGCGGTCGAACACCTCGTTGTTGGTGAGAATCGCACCCAAAAGCTGCTGTTCCGCCTCAATATTATGCGGTTGTGCACTTAACTCCGACGCTTCTGCACTCGTTGCAGGAAGCCCCGCGCCATTGTTGACTGGTACGATTTCGTTCATTTGATTCCCCGACCGGATTGGGTGTCTGCTTAGCGCAAACTTCATGGAAGTCGCAAATTGTATAAAGCTGTGGATAACCTTGATTCACCATATCTGGGCATGTCTGTCGACATTTCGCCTAGATATGGATTAGATCTCATTAATATCGTTTTAAGTTTTGTGAGCGTCCTGCCAACCACGTGGGTCGTTGAGGAAGGCTTCGACTTCGGTTAAGGTTTCCGCATCAAAGGCACCAGAATCTTTGGCTTCGGCCAAAACATCCCACCACGTACAGAGGTGGTGCAGCTGAATCCCATGGTCGCCGAGGGTTTTCTCGGTTTCTGGGAAAATCCCGTAGTAAAAAATAACCGCTGTGTGCGCACAGGTCGCGCCCGTTTCGCGAATGGCATCGACAAACGACAATTTGCTGCCGCCATCGGTTGTGAGGTCTTCGACGAGCAAAACACGTTGGCCTTCCGTCATTTCGCCTTCGATCCGCGCGTTGCGGCCATAGCCTTTGGCTTTTTTGCGCACATAGCTCATCGGGAGGGCCATGCGTTCGGCGACCAATGCGCCAAAGGGGATTCCTGCGGTTTCGCCACCAGCCACGTTGTCAAAGGCTTCAAAACCCGCGTCGCGCATGACCGTGATGGTCAGGAAATCCATCAAAGTGCTGCGAATGCGGGGATAGGAAATCAGCTTGCGGCAATCGATATATGTCGGGCTGGGAAGGCCGCTCGCGAGGGTGAACGGCTCCCGCGCGTTGAAATGTACCGCCTTGATTTCCAAGAGCATTTTCGCGGTAAGACGCGCAATTTCGGTGGCGTCGGTATGGGATGTTGGGATCATGACGGGTCCTTTGTTTTCGCTAGGCGGTGACGGTCCAATGCAGGGGGAAGCCGGGGTCAAAGACGGTGACGGTTTCCGCGCCGACTTCGATTTTTGAAGGGTATGTAACGGGCGCGCCCTTGGTCAGGGTGAGCGTTGTGTCATTTACGGGAAGGCCGTAAAAAGCGGGGCCGTGCAGCGAAGTGAAGCCCTCTAACCGGTCTAATGCGCCCGCCTTTTCAAAGACTTCCGCAAGGATCGACATTGTATTCGTGGCCGTAAAACATCCCGCACATCCACAGGCGTTCTCTTTGAGGAGGTCGGTATGCGGTGCGCTGTCTGTTCCAAGGAAGAACCGTGTATCGCCACTGGTTGCGGCTTCAAGAAGGGCGACGCGGTGCGTTTCGCGTTTTGCTACGGGAAGGCAGTAATAGTGGGGCTTGATGCCGCCCACGAGGATGTGGTTTCGGTTGATCACAAGGTGGTGCGTGGTGATTGTTGCGCCCAAATTGTCCTGCGATTTTGCGTAATCGACGCCGTCCTTGGTGGTGATGTGTTCCATCACCGTTTTCAAGCCCGGGGTTGCGCGACGGATTGGATCAAGGACGCGGTCGATGAAAACAGCTTCGCGGTCAAAAATGTCGACCTCAGCGTCAGTGACTTCTCCGTGCAGGCAAAGAGGCAGGCCAATCTCGGCCATTTTTTCCAGCGCAGGGCGCACTTTGTCAAAATCGCTGACGCCACTTGCGGAATTCGTGGTGGCTCCGGCAGGGTAGAGTTTCACGGCGGAAATCAACCCGCTCGCATAGGCTGCGGCGATATCGTCTGGGTCGCTTTGCTCCGTCAAATAGAGGGTCATCAAAGGCGTAAACTCGCTTCCCTCGGGCAGAGCCGCGAGAATGCGATCCCGATAGGCCAAGGCCTGAGCGCTCGTCACAACGGGTGGAACGAGGTTTGGCATAATGATCGCACGCCCAAAATGGCGGGTGGTTTCAGGCAGCACCGCTTTAAGCATTGCGCCATCGCGCAGGTGGAGGTGCCAATCATCGGGGCGTTTGAGCGTGAGTTTTTGGGTCATATTCTTGCGCTACACAATTAATGCAGGTTTTTCCAGCGTGGATTGCAGGTTTGTTTTCATGAAACGATTAGGGAGTGACCTGTTGTATAATTTTCCGCCTATTTTTTGTGCTCAGGCATATTTTTTCGGCACAAGTGCGTGAGCGATCGCCCATTATCTTGCTGGCGGCATACCTGCTGCCTAAGTTTCTCGCGAAACGAGGGGTTATGCTGGATTTAGAGGCACAAATAGAGAGCGGGTCTGAATGCACAGCATCGCCTAGATTGCAGCGCATGTTTGGGCGAGGTTTTGCCTCGGTTCACGCTGTGTCCGGACGAATCCGTTTGAAAGATTTGCACCAATCTGGGTCCGCAAAAGTGTTCCTACCAAAAATCCATGCGCCCACGCCGGAAATCGTGTTTTTGAACACGGCGGGCGGCGTCACGGGGGGCGACCACATCTCGTATGGTCTTGATGTCGGCGCGGGCGCGCGGGTGAATGCGACGACCCAAACCGCTGAACGTGCCTATCAATCCGTGAGTGGCACGGGGCGGGTAGATGTGAATTTGACCGTGGGTGCTGGGGCGCGTTTGGATTGGCTGCCTCAGGAAACCATCCTGTTTGAAGGCTCCAATATGGCGCGCAAGACGCTTGTAGATTTGGCTTCTGATGCTGAGTTTCTTATGGTTGAAACCGTGATTTTGGGGCGCGCAGCGATGGGGGAAACGCTCGTTAATGCAACCTTTTCGGATTGGCGGGAGGTACGTGTTAACGGGCGCCCAGAATGGATTGAACCCTTTGCGCTGGATAAGCGCAACTTCACACACCCCAAGCGCGCAGCTACGCTTTCTGGCGCGCGCGCTCTTGCGACAATCGCGTTATTTGCACCGCAAGCACAGGACGCCCTTGGGCCCGTCCGCTCTATTCTATCCACTTTTTCGGATGTCACAGCGGCGGCAAGCGGATGGAACGGAAAGCTCATTATTCGGCTGTTTGCGGATGACGGATGGCCGTTGCAGCGTGTCGTGGCGAAAGTTTTAAATGAATTGCGCGTCGATCCACTGCCGCGTGTCTGGCAAAAATAGGGAAGAAAATGAACCTAAGCCCAAGAGAAAAAGATAAACTCCTAATCAGTCTGGCGGCGATTGTCGCACGCGGACGCCTCGCGCGTGGGGTGAAGCTGAACCACCCTGAATCGATCGCAATTATTACGGATTACGTTGTCGAAGGTGCGCGAGATGGGCGCTCGGTGGCGGATCTGATGGAAGCTGGCGCGCATGTAATTACGGCCGATCAATGCATGGAGGGTATCGCTGAAATGATCCACGACGTGCAGGTCGAAGCTACATTTCCCGACGGCACAAAGCTTGTGACCGTTCACCATCCCATTCGATAGATACAAAGGAGGAGCAGCCATGATCCCGGGAGAGATATTCACCGTCGACGGCGACATAACCCTAAATGCTGGCGCGCAAACACGCGTCTGCATGGTCGCCAATACGGGCGATCGACCCGTTCAAGTCGGAAGCCACTATCATTTCGCAGAAACGAATTCCGCTTTGGATTTTGATCGCGCGGTGGCACGCGGCATGCGGTTGGACATTGCTGCGGGTACGGCCGTGCGCTTCGAGCCTGGGCAAAGACGCGAAGTGACCTTGGTTCCGCTCGGGGGTAAGCGCGAAATCTATGGTTTTAATCAAAAGGTTATGGGGCCGCTTTGAAGCGAGATGACATAATTCGAGAGAAGAGATTCCCGCCGCACTGCGGTCAATGGGACGGAAATTAAAGGAAAGCCAATGCCTGCGAAAATTTCACGCGCGACCTATGCCGATATGTATGGGCCAACCACAGGCGACCGCGTCCGGTTGGCGGATACGGATTTGATCATCGAGGTGGAACGCGACCTGACGACCTATGGTGAGGAAGTGAAATTCGGTGGCGGCAAAGTCATCCGTGACGGCATGGGGCAAAGCCAAATTTCGAGGGCTGGCGGAGCCATGGATACGGTAATTACCAACGCCCTCATTGTCGACACGACAGGGATTTACAAGGCAGACGTGGGTTTGCGTGGTGGGTTTATCGCGGCGATTGGAAAGGCGGGCAATCCGGATACCCAATCCAATGTGGATATTATCATTGGCCCCGGAACGGAGATTATCGCAGGCGAAGGGCGTATTTTGACGGCGGGTGGGTTTGATAGCCATATTCACTTTATTTGTCCGCAACAAATGGAAGACGCGCTGCATTCTGGTGTGACGACAATGCTCGGCGGGGGCACAGGACCCGCGCATGGCACGTTGGCCACCACTTGCACACCCGGCCCGTGGCATATTGCGCGGATGTTGCAGGCCGTTGATGGCATTCCGATGAACATCGGGCTGTCCGGCAAAGGCAACGCAAGCCGTCCCGAAGCCCTCGTGGAAATGATCAAGGGCGGCGCCTGTGCGATGAAATTGCACGAAGACTGGGGCACAACTCCGGGGGCGATTGATTGCTGCCTTTCCGTCGCAGACGACATGGACGTTCAGGTGATGATCCACACGGATACGCTAAATGAAAGTGGCTTTGTCGAGAACACCGTTGCCGCCATCAAGGGGCGCACAATCCATGCGTTTCACACCGAAGGCGCGGGCGGAGGTCATGCGCCGGACATCATTAAAGTCGTTAGTGAACAGCATGTTATACCGTCGTCAACCAACCCGACGCGCCCCTATACCGTAAACACAATCGAGGAGCATTTGGATATGCTCATGGTGTGTCACCACCTTGATAAATCCATCCCCGAAGACGTGGCCTTTGCCGAAAGTCGCATTCGGCGCGAAACGATTGCCGCTGAAGATATCCTGCATGACCTTGGCGCATTTTCGATTATTGCCAGCGACAGTCAGGCTATGGGACGTGTGGGCGAAGTTTTGATTCGCACGTGGCAAACTGCGGATAAAATGAAAAAACAACGGGGTCGTTTAAGCGAAGAAACAGGCGACAACGACAATGTTCGGGTCAAACGCTATCTGGCGAAATACACAATTAATCCGGCAATTGCCCATGGGATTTCGCGCCATATTGGTTCAATTGAAGTTGGGAAACGCGCAGATCTTGTGCTTTGGTCGCCCGCATTTTTTGGTGTGAAACCCGAAATGGTGTTGATGGGCGGGATGATCGTTGTGGCGCAAATGGGCGATCCAAATGCCTCTATCCCAACGCCACAGCCCGTTTATTCACGCCCGATGTTTGGTGCGATGGGCGGAGCGGTTGCACATTGTGCGGTCACGTTCGTGAGTCAGGCCGCACAGGCAGACGGAATTGGTGCAGCCCTTGGACTTCGAAAAACGACTTTGGCGGTGGAAAATACCCGTACCATCGGGAAATCCGACATGGTGATGAACAGCGCGACCCCGCATATTGAGGTCAATCCAGAGACCTACGAAGTGCGGGCCGACGGCGAGCTTTTGACCTGTGAACCCGCCAAGTCCCTGCCGATGGCCCAACGCTATTTCATGTTCTAGGGAATGAGCCAACGCGTGGGAAATAAGTCGACGGGGCAGGCAGTGCGGCGTCCTAAGTTAACAAAAGACGCCGCCCTGTTCGACAAGGTCGATCACGTCGTCGTTTTGCCATTCGCAAGAACTAGACTTTTCTTGAATATTGATCTGTGTGCGAAAGCGTGTCGTCCAATATCGAGGGTCAAGGCGGACTTCAATCGGAAGGCGGCTTGGGTCAAATTCATGAGCTTCTTCACGTTCAACAATCACGTTGCATGTAAGTCCTGGGTGAAGGCCATAATCACCCTTTTCAAGGAAAGTAATGCGAAGGCGCGCCTCCTCCTCTTTAAGAGCGGAAATGCGGGACCGAATGGTCGCCAAACGATCGGCAGAGGGATGTAGATTGAGCATGGGATTCTCCTGCAGCTATACCAAGAGATTGGACCAAGGGTGGTTAAAGAAATGCAAATAAATTCAGTAAAAATAGGGTTAACAGGGGTGGGTATGCGTTCACTGCATGGCCGCTTTTCTCATTTGTCTATTGCTGCATCGCAGCATGCCGCCCATATTGGTGGGAGAGATACATATATTTATTCCCCCAAAGTGGAGAGACAAAATGGCCTACGCATCAACCGAAATACTTGCCCAAAAGAAATCAATTTGGGCTTCCGTAGCCAACGGATTCTCAGTGTTTTTCACAGCCCTGATCAAAGCGAATTCACGTTCGGCCGAAATCGAGCGTTTCCAAAAGATGAGCGACCGTCAATTGGCGGACATCGGCCTGCAGCGCGACGATATCGTTCGGCACGTTTTTGCCGACAAAATGGGCCTCTAACACCTTCTGAGGTGCGGGTATGAGCGCGCCTGCTGTGGCGGTGCTGACCTGCAATACAGTTCTGAATGCCCATGATTTTGGGCATGTTTTGGCGGGGGGCCAGGAGGCCTACGCTCAGGTTGCTCTGGCATATGAAGACCGCCTTTTACGCCGCAAGCGGCTTAAACTTTGCGACGGTCTTGCGGTTCTTCTGGATCTTGAAAAAGTCACAAACCTAGAGCACGGTGGAGCGCTGGTTTTACCAGACGGTCGCCATGTGCAAATCGTTGCAGCGCCTGAAGCGGTTTTGGTGATCTCTGGCTCCAATCTGCCGCGCTTGGCTTGGCACATAGGAAATCGTCACACGCCGTGTCAGATAGAAAACGATCACCTGATAATTCTTCATGATCATGTGCTTGCGCAAATGCTTACGCATCTAGGCGCAGAGGTTGTCCTCCTAACGCTGCCCTTTACGCCGGAAGGTGGCGCTTATGGGCATGGACGCACCTTTGGACACAGTCAGGGCCCCGCGGATCATGCGCATGAGCACTGAATCCACATGAATCCTGATCTCCTTACGCTCACACAATGGCTCTCTCCTGCATTTCCACTCGGGAGTTTTGCTTATTCGCATGGGCTTGAAACCGTTGTGGAAAACGGCGCCGTGTCAGACCGCCAAACGTTAACCGATTGGATCGCGGATATCCTGCGTTTTGGCACAGGGCATGTGGATGCGATTTTGCTGTGTCAGAGTATTTCAGGTGAAGATATGGCCGATACAGCACGGGCGCTTGCTGCGAGTAAAGAGCGCCTGCATGAGAGCGAAGCGCAGGGGCGCGCCTTTGTTGAAACGGTGAATAGTATGAGTGGAGCGCAGGCCCAACACGCGCCTTTTCCCGTGGCAGTGGGCGTGGCCGCGCGCGGGTTGACGCTTGCACCACAAGAGGTTGTGAGCCTTTATTTACATGCCTTTGCTTCGAATTTGGTGTCTGTGGGGGTTCGGTTTATTCCTTTGGGGCAATCCGACGGGCAAAAAGGCCTCGCGGCCTTACACCCTGTTATCTTGGAAGTTGCCGCACAGGCCGCGACACAGACTTTTTCGGATATGGCGAGCGCCGCATTTGGCGCGGATATTGCCGCCATGCAGCACGAAACACAGGACGTCAGGATATTTAAGACATGAGACACAAAGCCTACCTTTTTGCGTCTCTGAAGGCGCTCGAAATGGTTAACAAAACTGGGAGAAATGCACGTTATGGCCTCTAAAAACGGACCGCTTCGCGTTGGTATTGGGGGGCCTGTTGGGGCTGGGAAAACGACTCTCACTGAACAGTTGTGCCGCGCCTTGGCTCAGAGCTATTCGGTGGCTGTCATCACCAACGATATTTATACGCGCGAAGATGCGGACGCCCTCGTGCGGGCGCAAGTCCTTCCGGAAGCGCGGATTCGGGGGGTGGAAACAGGGGGGTGCCCCCATACGGCCATTCGCGAAGATGCGAGCATCAATCTGGCGGCCATTGCCGATTTAAACGCAGCCTTTCCCGATCTTGATGTGATTTTCATCGAAAGCGGGGGGATAATTTGGCAGCCACGTTTTCGCCTGAACTGGCGGATTTGACCCTCTATGTAATCGACACCGCCGCGGGGCAAGATATTCCTCGTAAAAAGGGCCCGGGCTTAACGCGCAGTGATCTTCTTATTATTAACAAATTGGATTTAGCACCCTATGTCGACGTGGATTTGGCGTTGCTCGAAAGTGACGCCGCCAACGCGCGACAAACCCGTCCCTTCGTGATGGCATCGTTGAAATCAAATATCGGGGTCGCCGAGATCGTCGCCTTCATAACACGGGAGGGTGGGCTTTAAGGTGTTGTTCCTAAACCGTTTCATTGTCCGCTTTGGGAGCGTCCTGCGAGGATTTGTGCGTTTGGATTTCTTTGAGACGACGACGAAAACGCGGCCCGCCCCCAGTTCGCTCAATCACGTTTTTGCACAGCGCTTCGATCAAGACAACACGGCCATCATCCTCAAGGCGGGTGAGTAAATTGCGCAGGTATTGGCCGTTGTCGCGGCGGGCCCGATAGAGTTCAAAGAAGTCGGCCGCCATCATATCCCCCGTTAGCGCAGTTTCGATCAGATCTTGGAGAATCTCCATCGTCCGCAGGCTATCTTCAATTCGGGGGCCCAAATTCGGACATTTCACCATTGTGGTATTTGCGCGGGTGAATAGCGAAGCATGCATGGCGTCGAATTCTTCTTCGGGATCAAAAACGATAAAGGCGCGGTCAGCACCTTCGATCATATCTGGGCCAAATCCATAGCGATCGGTAAAACATTTACGACGCTGCCCTTTGAAGCGCGTGTCCCATCCTGTGACGGCGGGGTCGAGGGTGGCTTGTGGTTGCACGGCGATGACCGTCGCGCCCGGTGCGGCGACAGAATAGGCCGCGGCTCCATATCCGCCCATGTTGGCACCATAAAAAACAACGTTATCGAAGTCTTCAAAGAAACCGTCGTCCACCAGTCGGTCAAAATACCCGTAGAGGGAAGCGTCGCGAAACCAAGTGTCGCCATGCGCCAGAATACACAGGTTAGAATAGCCGTTTTTGGCAACCATTTCAAAGCCTAAGGGCTGTGCCTCGGGGTCGTGGGCGCGGATGCCGCTTATACTTTCAAACGTGACAATCAAATCGGGACCTTCGTCCGTTAAAATCGCCGAATGATGTTTGCCAACGGGTTCAAAATAGCCACGCTCCTCGCCAATAGGGTCGAGCCTGTCGAGCCAAGCTTGCGCCTCGGTATCCAGATTATGAGTGGCATTCTGCGACATTCTTATCCCTTTGTACTCGTTGCCCAATATATGAGCCCTTATTCCACCTGTTGGTTACATTATGGTCCATGAATCGGGCAAAATTTGGAAGGAAGCGTGAGGTTTTTAAGTGTGTGGGCCTTTATTTATCATCCAAAGGCTGAATTTTGACGGATAACTGCGCTCGTCGTCCAATTCTTAGTAACTCCTGTGCCTTTTTCTTGGCAAGGGGTTCGGTTGGAGGCGTGAGAAGGAGGCGTCCGTACAAAGCCCGCGATTCGTCTTCTAGGATCAACCGGATGAAAGTGGAGTCGCGCCAGTCGGCAGCCCTTTGATGAAGGTCGTGCAACACGGGGTCCGCGTGAAGTTGGGCCAAGAGGGGCGCGGACAGGCCACGGTGGCGCAAAATACTATCGTCATGCGTTTGGTTGAAGTTACGCTCGACCCAATAGTCCATCCCCATCAGTTTATCGCCACGATTTACCCGACCGCGCGCACGTTTGAGCACATAGCTTTGGCGCGCACCTAGGGCATAGTGGTTGAGTTGGGCCAGCAGATAATTGTCGCGGCCGAATTGATTAAACAGTCGACGGGTTTTGATCGGCGGGTCGAGAATTTCCTTGCCGCGCGTGTCGAACCATCGCGCCTCATCAAGACGGGATTTGTCGGGGCTACGGGGGCGGTGAACGCCAATTTTCGAATAGATTCCGTCGTTTTTAAACAGTGTTTTGAACATTGACGCCCGCCAAGGCCAATACAGAACGGCGGGGGCGGCTTGTTGAAATTGCTCGGTAACAGGCGCATCCACAAAGGCATCCACATCGGCGTTGCCAAACAAGCGCCACGTTAGGGCAAAGGCGGTGGCATCGGGGACGGCGTCCATCAGGGCCTTGAGCGTGCCGTCGCCCACGTGAATATTCACAAACTCGTCGATATCAAGGCACATGAGCCAATCGGCGTTCTGAGTGAGGGGGTGTTTGTCGGCCTGTTTAAGCGCGGTCCATTGTATTCCCCCTTCGTCATAGGGGCCAGGATTGGGAATATGCGTCAGGTGGCCCAATTCTTGGAGGCGATCAAGCATGGCATCGGTGCCATCCGTACAATCGTTGGAAAACACGAGGAAGTCTGTGAAACCAATGGCGCGGTGATGGGCGAGCCATTCCAAAAGGAAGGCGCCTTCGTCGCGAACAGTGAGGATGGCGGTAATTTTCATAATCCAAGCCTAGCAGGAAGGGCGCGCAAGCCTAAAGGGGCAATAGGGGCTTGGTCACGGATTTATGAACGGCGGGACAGATCATGCCCCGCCAATCTCAATTCCTCAAAAGAACGCTTGAAGACCAGTTTGTGCCCGCCCAAGGATAAGCGCGTGCACGTCGTGGGTGCCCTCATAGGTGTTGACGGTTTCAAGGTTAACCATATGGCGCATGACTTGGAATTCCTCTGAAATACCGTTGCCGCCGTGCATATCGCGACTCATGCGGGCGATTTCGAGGGCTTTGCCGCAATTGTTGCGCTTCATCATCGAGATCATCTCAGGCGCGGCATTGGCGGCATCCATCAAGCGGCCTACTTGGAGTGAACCTTGCAGGCCAAGGGTGATTTCGGTCTGCATATCGGCCAGTTTCTTTTGGAACAACTGGGTCTGGGCGAGGGGGCGGTTGAACTGGTGACGATCAAGGCCGTATTGCCGCGCCGCATGCCAGCAGAATTCGGCAGCGCCCAAAACACCCCAGCTGATGCCGTAACGCGCGCGGTTCAAACAGCCAAACGGACCTTTGAGGCCCTGTACGTTTGGTAGGAGTGCATCTTCGCCGACTTCGACGCCCTGCATGACGATTTCCCCAGTGATAGAAGCGCGTAGGGAAAGCTTGCCCGCGATTTTGGGGGCTGTGAGGCCTTTCATGCCTTTCTCAAGGATGAACCCGCGAATTTTGCCGTCATGGGCATCGGATTTGGCCCAGATAACAAACACGTCCGCGATGGGGCTGTTCGAAATCCACATTTTATTGCCCGTCAAGCGATAGCCGCCATCGATTTTCTCGGCGCGGGTTTTCATGCCGCCCGGATCGGAGCCAGCGTCGGGTTCCGTCAGGCCAAAACAACCAATCAACGTCCCAGCCGCAAGGCCGGGGAGGTATTTTTGGTGTTGTTCGGGCGAGCCGTAAGCATGGATGGGGTACATCACGAGGCTGCTTTGCACGGACATCATCGAGCGATAGCCCGAATCTACCCGCTCGACTTCACGCGCGATCAACCCGTAGGAGACATAACCCGCGCCCAAGCCGCCCAAATCTTCGGGGATGGTCGCCCCCAACAGGCCCGCTTCGCCCATTTCGGCGAAAATTTCGGGGTCTGTGGTTTCTTCGCGGTAGGCTTTGATGATGCGTGGCTGCAGCTTATCCTGAGCAAAATCACGTGCGCCGTCGCGCAACATTTGCTCTTCTTCGGTGAGTTGATCGTTCAGACGAAATGCATCCTCCCAATCAAATTTACCAAGATCGGGGGCGTTTTTACCAGTGAGATGTTGCATAGCGGGCCTTTTGCAAAAATATCAGTTGCCCATCGGTAGCCCAGCATTTCAGGAAGTGCAATCAGCGCAATTCCAACGAATTCTTTCTGATGTGCATTCATCGGCGCATTTACTGGGTGAAGAAACGCGTGAAACCCCAAAAGGCCTCGCACCCAAAACGAACCACAGGGTGGCTAGTCGAAAAAGCCTTCAAGCTCGGAAATGCCGCTGATTTTTTCAAATTCCGGTTGGTCTTTGATCGGGGCTTCTTCCCATGTGAGGGCCACAATCGCCATAAACTCGGTCTCGCCGGTAAACATAAAAACCGCTTCGTCGCTTTCACTGCTCTGCGCGATGGCGCGGGCTGTGTGGCCATATAACAGGTGATCAGAAGTCAATTCAGCGAGGAGCTCTTTTTCAAGCGCTTTGGGGTTTACGGGGGCTTCCCAGCCAGCGGGGAGGGTCAGTCTATCATTGCTCATCCCCAAGGGTTATCGCAGAAATTAGGGGAGTTCCATCCTGAATTTTCGTCACTGACGATTCCCAAAACTGGGTGGCTTGTTGACATCATTATTTAGAAGTCGGCGGTCTGTTTTAGAAAGCGCGCGGTCTTTGGCGGTTAACAGGCAGAGGCGAGCGGGCTGTGTGTTGGCCCAATTGGGGCGAAACCGATTGTGGACGTGGGGGGATTTGATAGACTTCATCCAAAGAGGTGAGGAACGTAAGTAGGATGACAACCGGATATAACGATATTCCCGAAGTAGCCTTGGCGTGGCACCGCGCAGGTATTGGGGCCGCCTTGGCCACTGTGGTCGAGACATGGGGCTCTGCGCCGCGCCCTGTGGGAAGCCAGCTTGCCATATCAGGAGAGGCGGGGCTTGCGGGGTCTGTGTCTGGGGGCTGTGTTGAGGGGGCCGTTGTGACGGAGGCGCTGGATGCCCTTGAGGATGGCAAACGCCGGATCTTGGAGTTTGGTGTGTCCGATGACGAGGCCTTCGCGGTTGGTCTGGCCTGTGGGGGGCGTATACGGGTGATGGTAGAGCCTGTAGGGAGCGCGCTGCCTTTGGATGTATTGGAGGCCTTAGTTGCCAAACGTGCGGCACGGGAGCCTGTGGCCTATGTGGTAAATACCGAGGGGGGGAAGTTTCCCTTGCCCAATATGACACCTATGAAGCGCGGTTTCGGGCGGATAAGTCGGGATTTGAGGAAGACGGGCAGACTTTCGTTGGCCTGCACAATCCACCTTTGCGGATGGCGATTATTGGCGCGGTACATATTGCACAGCCGTTGGTTGGGATGGCGCGTGCCGCTGGGTATGATCCCTATGTGATCGACCCGCGCGCGGCCTTTGCCACTCAAGAGCGGTTTCCCGACGATAAGGTCGAAAGCGACGCGTGGCCCGATGAGGCGCTTACCGCATGGGGGATTGATACACGGACGGCGGTGATCACCCTGTCGCATGATCCCAAAATAGATGACCCCGCCATAACCACTGCCCTTGCATCACAGGCATTTTATATCGGCTCGCTTGGGTCCACACGCACCCATGCCAAGCGGGTGACACGCCTTGAAGCGGCGGGATTTAGCGCCGAGGATATCGCACGTATTCACGCGCCCGTTGGACTAGATATCGGGGCAAAATCACCTGCGGAGATTGCGATTGCTATCATGGGGGAAGTGACCCGTGTGTTACGGCGTGGCGGATGAAGTTTGGCGACGTTCCTATAGGGGAGGCTGAGGGCGCGATCCTTGCGCATTCGCATCCGTTACCGAAGGGGCGTTTGCGCAAGGGGCATGTGCTTGAGGCCAAGGATATCGCGGCCCTAGAGGATATTGGGCGCACATCTGTTGTTGTGGCGCAATTGGAAGCGGGTGACATTGAGGAGAACGAGGCCGCGCGGCGGATTGCGGCGGCGTTGGTTCCAGAGGGGAGCGGCCTCCATGTGACGCGCTCTGCGACGGGACGGGTGAATGTGCTTGCTGCGGGGGCAGGGGTTGCGGAAATTAATGTTGCGGCAATCCATGCGCTGAATGCGATCAACCCGATGGTGACGGTTGCCACCGTTGCGCCTTATGCACGGATGATTGAGCGCGGGATGGTCGCGACGGTCAAGATCATTGCCTATGGGGTACGTGAAGCTGATGTGGACGCGGCCTGTGACGCGGCACGGGGAGCTTTGATGCTGCATCGCCCCAAATACCAAACCGCGCGATTTATCCAGACTTCCCTTCAGGACGAGGAAACCGACAAAGGGTTCGAAGCCACAAAAACACGGCTTGCCGCGCTGGGCGTGTCGCTCGTGCGCGATGCGATTGTCCCCCATGAAATCTCAGACCTAAGCGCCGCGATCACACAGGCCCGTGGGGACTTTATCCTGATCCTCACAGCCTCAGCCACCTCCGATATCCGCGACACGGCCCCCGCAAGCTTGATTGCCGCGGGGGGGAGGTAGACGTTTTCGGAATGCCGGTCGATCCAGGGAATCTGCTGTTTTTTGGCAGCCTTGACGGGAAACCCGTGATTGGCCTTCCTGGTTGTGCCCGCTCACCCGCCCTTAATGGCGCGGATTGGGTGATGGAGCGGCTTCTCTGTGGGGTTGCGGTCACGCAGCAAGATATTTCACATATGGGGGTTGGGGGGCTTCTAAAAGAAATTGTAACCCGTCCCCATCCAAGGGCCCTTAAAATTTAAGCGAGTATTGGCGTTTTTTTGTGTTTACCCGCATGTTTGTGCTTTCAGCGCAGGGGGAGCATGATTAACCTAAAAAGAATATTTAACGGAGGAATGAACCAATGGCGAAAGTCAGTATGTCGGTGAACGGCAAGCCAGCGGAAGCAGAGGTTGAGGGACGCTTGTTGTTGTCGCATTTTTTGCGCGACAATTTGGGCCTTACGGGGACACATATTGGATGTGATACCAGCCAATGCGGCACGTGTGTTGTGCATGTCGACGGCAAGGTCGTGAAGTCCTGCACGATGTTCGCCGCCGAAGCCGAAGGCAAAGAGGTTACCACGATTGAAGGGATGGCCAACCCCGATGGCAGTTTGAGCAAAATCCAAGCCGCATTTCAAACCCACCATGGTCTTCAATGCGGATTTTGCACTCCGGGCATGGTAATGTCGACCGTAGCCCTCCTTAAACAAAATCCAGATCCAAGCGAGACAGAAATTCGCGACTATTTGGAGGGAAATATTTGCCGTTGTACCGGTTACCATAATATTGTGAAAGCAATTCAGTCGGCTGCGGCCAGCTAGGTATTAGGCGTGAAGAGGAGAGAACGATGTATGCATTTGAAATCGAGCGGCCAACCACGGTCGCACAGGCCGTAGAAGCGCTCAAAAACGAGGTTGCACAGGAGCTGGGCGGTGGTCAAACTCTGATCCCGACCCTCAAACAGCGTCTCGCAGCGCCGGAAGTCCTCGTGAGCCTTTCGGGAATTGCCGAAATGCAGGGGATATCGGTTTCCGAAGGTACGATTTTAATCGGCGGTGGGGTTACCCATGACGATGTTGCCATCGGCGCAATGGCCTATCCAACGCTCGCGGCTCTCGCGGGGGGGATCGGCGATCCAGCTGTGCGCAATCGCGGTACCCTTGGCGGCAGCCTCGCCAACAACGACCCTTCCGCCTGTTACCCCGCTGCGGCGTTGGCATCGGGCGCGACGATCACGACGAATGCGCGCGAAATTCAGGCGGATGACTATTTTCAAGGGATGTTTGAGACCGCCTTGGATGACGGCGAAATCGTTGTTGCCGTGAGCTTTCCAATCCCAGAAGGGGCGAGCTATCAAAAATTCGTGCAACCAGCCTCGCGCTTTGCGCTGGTCGGTGTCTTTGTCGCGAAATATGCCGACGGGGTGCGCGTCGCGGTGACCGGCGCGGCCGAGGAGGGCGTTTTTCGGTGGCGCGAAGCAGAAGCGGCCCTGTCGGCCGATTTCTCGGCAGCAGCTTTAGAAGGGCTTTCCCACCCAGCAGAGGGGATGATCGGCGACATGCATGGCAGCGCAGAATACCGCGCCCATTTGATCAAGGTTTTAGCAAGCCGCGCAGTGGTAGACATGGCGTAACTTGGCCGCGATGAGAATAGAGCGCGCCCTGAGGGAAACCTCGGGGCGTATTTTTTTGATATCTTCCATTTTATCAATAGCCTTCGAGGGAATGATCACAGCGGGGAGAGGCAGGTTTTGCACGGGAATATCGGCGGATTTTAGCCCCAATTCAAGGATATGCGCCAGATATTGCCGATTTTTGAACACAGAAACTTTACCTCGTCTTGTAAAGAAACACTCAAGCCTTATTTCGGTAGCAGAGGCAAAACCGCCTTCAATGAACAGATTGTTATTAGGAGAAGTCCACAATGCGTATCGCAGTTATTTCAGCTCTTTGCATCGCAAGTGTAACCGCCACCCAAGCCGCAGCCCAAGATTGGTCTGCTGAAGTTTACGGAGGGGGAACCTTCGAGGGCGACCTCGCAGTTGGAGGCACAGATGAAAAAGTCGACTCCGGCACGACATATGGTGGTGGCCTTTATTACTCAGGTCTCGGCGGAATGGATGCCCTCGAATTGGGTTTCGATTTGAGCCGCACCAACGCGGATTATAAAACGTCCGGTGAAGACCTCCAATCAACCGCCGCAATGGCTATAGCGCGCTATAGCTTCGTCAACAGTGGCCCGCTCAAAGCTTATGGCGCTCTTGGTCTCGGTTGGGTTGAAACAGCCTCCGCAGGCGACGAGGACTCCGGTCTTGGTGGTCGTGCGGCGCTGGGCATCAGCTATGACGTGAACGAAACAATCGGCGTATTCGGCGAAGTTCGTCACACGCGTGCCTTTGACAGCTCCACACTGAATGGTGTGTCGGGTATCGAAAATCGCAACAACGCTGTTGTTGTAGGTCTTAGCACCCAGTTCTAACGCCATTCGTGCACGTCTTCCCAGATGTAAGCACATTTTGACGTTAGGAGAAGGCCCTCGAATTTCGGGGGCCTTTTTCTTTGCCTACTGATTCCAATAAAAAAGGCCCCGAAAACGGAGGCCCTTTGGTGAATTTTTGGTGACTTACTTCGGGAGGGGGCCGATCATCATGATCATTTGGCGGCCTTCCATTTTTGGCATGCTCTCGACTTTACCTTGTTCTTTGGTGTCATCGGCAACACGTTCCAAAAGCTGACGTCCCAAGTTTTGGTGCGCCATTTCGCGCCCTCGGAACCGTAGGCTGATTTTTACTTTGTCGCCGTTTTCCAAGAATTTGTAAACGTTACGCATCTTGACATTATAGTCGTTAATATCCGTATTCGGACGGAACTTAACCTCTTTAATCTCAATGATTTTTTGCTTTTTGCGCGCTTCGTTCTCGCGCTTTTGCGTTTCGTATTTGAACTTGCCAAAATCCATGATCTTGCAAACCGGAGGAATCGCGTTTGGCGAGATTTCCACCAGATCTAGGCCGGCTTCTTCGGCCATGACCATGGCACGTGCAGGCGTAACAACGCCGCCGTTCTCACCATCAGCGCCAATAAGACGGATTTCTGTTGCGCGGATTTTATCGTTGATACGAGGGCCCGTGTCGCGTTGCGGCGGGGCGTTATGTGGCTTGCGAGCTATGGCTTTGATCCTTTGATCGTTGTGGTTACTTTGCGGAACTTAATATCGTGCGCGGCTTCTTACAACCCAGTAAACGCGCGGAATGGGCGATCTGATGCCGGATTCGTTGAATGAATCGTTCATTGCTGTTGCACCGACCCCAATTGATGCTAAATGCACAGCTATATGCCGCATCTAAAGGATTATAGAGATGAACAAAACTTGGATTATTGCCGCACTTATCATCGCCGCCGGATTGGGTGGATATACTTATTATTCCAACCAAGAAGCTGCGAAAGAAGCCGCTGAGCAAGCTGCCGAAGCTGCAAAAGAAGCTTCGGAAGAAGCTGCAGAAGCTGCAAAGAAAGCTACAGAAGAAGCTGCTGAGGCCGCAAAAGTGGCTGCAGATGCCGCTCAAAAGGCGACAGAAGAAGCTGCTGAAGCAGTAGAAGAAGCGGCTGAAGAAGCTGCTGAAACCGCAACGGATGCGGTGGATGATGCTGTGGAAGCCGTAACGGACGCTGCAAGTGATACAACGGATGCCGCAACGGATGCTGCTACAGACGCAACAGATGTCGCAACGGATGCGACAGACGAAGTTGAAGCTGCTGCTGACGACGCTGCCACTGATATGGCTGATGCTGACCCATTGACAGCTGAAGGCTTCGACCTCGACAAAGTCAATGCGATGATCGACGGATCAAGCCTTGATGTAGTTCAAAAAACCACGTTGAAAACAACGGTGAAAGCCGCCAGTAACAACCCTGATCTTTTGAAAGCTACACTTGCTCAAGTGAAGTCTGCTTTGGGACTTTGATCGCAATCTGCCGCGCTTAACTGCGCGGCAATCGCATAAAAAATGCGCCGTGAGAGTGATCTCGCGGCGCATTTTTTATTTTTATTTTGGGGTGTTAGCCAACAAAGGCTTTTTCCACCACAAACTCTTTAGGTTCGGAATTGGCCCCTTCGCGCAAACCTGCCGCTTCCAGAATTTCGGTGATATCCTTGTTGAGGCCCATTGAGCCACACACCATCGCGCGGTCGGTTGCCGGATCAAGGGGGGGATGCCCAAGCGCTCAAAGATTTCGCCAGATTTCAAATGATCGGTAACGCGGCCCATCACGGGGCTCTCTTCGCGGGTCGTAGTGGGATAGTATTTCAACTTGCCCTCGATCATTTCGCCAATCAGCGGGTCCGCCTCGAGGCTCTCGACCAACTGACGACCATACTCAAGCTCGGCGACCTCGCGGCATGTATGCGTTAGGATGATCTCGTCGAATTTCTCATAGGTTTCGGGATCGCGGATCAAACTCGCGAAGGGGGCAAAGCCGGTTCCCGTTGCAAAGAAATACACACGTTTGCCTGGCAGAAGCGCGTCATGCACGAGGGTGCCGACGGGCTTGGGACGCAAAATAAGTTCGTCCCCAACTTTGATGTGCTGCAGTTTACTGGTGAGCGGGCCGTCCTGAACCTTGATGGAATAGAACTCCAACTCCTCGTCCCAGCTTGGGGAGGCAATGGAATAGGCGCGCAAAAGAGGCTTGCCGTTGTCGCCCATCAGGCCAATCATCACAAACTCACCGGAGCGAAAACGAAACGACGCGGGACGAGTAACGCGGAAGGAAAAAAGGCTATCCGTCCAATGTGTTACGGCAGTAACGGTCTGCGCATTGGGGAGCGCTTTTACGGGTTTAACGGGGGTATCAGTCACGGTTACCTGTTCATTCATATCTATATCGCAAAGCGGCGCTTTGCCCTCTGTGTCTGGTCTATAAGGGATTTTGTGCGGCGTTTCTAGGCGCGCAGCCGCGACTGATAGTCATGGTCTTGCCATTTCGCGCGAAACGCCCACTCCTCGGCGGGTTGACGGGCCGCGAGGGCGTCAGAAATTTCCACTTCGTCAAAACCTGAGCGGCGGGCCATAGCGTATTGATCCGAGATCACATGCCCCTTGGCGCGTAGGCGGCCCACAAATCCCATCAAGCGCAAACGGCGCGCGATGGTGAAGCCGCGCCCATCGGCGGAGGTGGGGAAATCCACGCGGATCATGTCGATGTCCGACAAATGACCCTCGAGGCTAGCAGGGTCGCAATCGCTTGGAAGGTCAACGGCGACATTGATAGCGCCTTTGGCAACGGGAAGGTCTTCGAGCGTGAGAAAGGCATCGACCCAATCGTCGGTTCCAAAGCCACTGTCGTTAATCAGTACTGTCATTGTCCGGCTCCTTGGGTCGCTGAGACCGAGGTTTGTTCCACAGGTAGGGGGCCGCGCACCATTTTGCCATCGACAAAGTGGATGCCGCATTCGACCTTTTCTTGGCCGCGCCAACGGCCCGATCTAGGATCTTCGCCTTCGGCAACGGGGCTTGTGCAGGGCGCACAACCAATCGAGGGGTAGCCTTTGGCCACTAAGGGGTGGCGCGGCAGGCGGTTGTTTTCCATATAGGCCCGCAAATCTTCAGGCGCCCAATAAGCGAGAGGGTTAACTTTGATACGCGTGTCATCTTCGTTTTCAAAGAAATCCAGCGCCACACGACTCCCCGCTTGAAAGCGTTTGCGTCCTGTAATCCACGCGTCAAAGCCGCCCAATGCCTTTTGCAAGGGCTCCGTTTTGCGCAGGGCACAGCAGGCATCCGTATCGCGTTGATTTAGCGTGCCGTCGGGATCGATCTCGGCGATATCGGCGTCACTCGCGCGGATGACTTGCACATTGGTCAGACGCAAACGCTCAGATAACTCCATTTGATACTCAAGCGTTTCCGTAAAGAGCATTTCCGTGTCAATAAAGACGATCGGCGTGCTGCGATCCATGATCGAAATCATGTGCAACAGCACCACGGATTCCGCCCCGAAGGATGAAACCAAGCCAATACGTCCGACTTGCGGGTCGCTCAACGCACGTTCAAGGACCGCCGTTGCGCCGTGATGGGCATAGCGCGTGTTGAGTTGCGCAACCCGCTCTACGACCGAAAGGTTCAGTGGATCATGCAGCATTACGCTTCGCAGCCTCCGGATAAAGCACTTCTTTGAACGGCGCCATGCCCAAGCGGCGGAAAGTCGCGAGGAATGTTTCATCGTGGTTTAGACGCAAGTCAAGATAGCCCATAATGAGACGTTCAATCGCTGGGACAATCTCGTCATAGGCAAATCCAGGTCCTGCGCGTTCGCCGATCACCGTTGTTTCTGTACCGTCGCCGCCAAGGGTAATTTGGTAGTTCTCGACGCCGGCGCGATCCAGACCAAGGATGCCGATATGGCCCACGTGGTGGTGACCACAGGCATTGATGCAGCCCGAGATTTTGATTTTGAGCGCGCCGATTTCATGCTCCAACTTCAACTCGTCAAACCGTGTGGCAATTTTCTGCGCCACAGGAATAGAGCGTGCCGTTGCAAGCGCGCAATAATCCATGCCGGGGCAAGCGATGATGTCGGAAATCAACCCGATGTTGGCCGTCGCCAAGCCAACCTTGCGCAATTCGGCGTGAATTACCGGCAGGTGACGTTTGTGAACATGCGGAAGGATCACGTTTTGCTCATGGCTGATGCGCAATTCATCGTGCGCAAAGTCGCGCGCGAGTTGAGCTAAGGTCCGCATTTGTGCGCTGGTTGCATCACCGGGGGTTTCGCCATGCGCCTTGAGCGAGATTGTCGCGATCGCGTAACCGGAATGTTTGTGTGGCGACAAGTTGGTGTCGGCCCACGCGCGAAACAATGGATCGGCGTTGTAAGCAGCATCATAGGCGTCGTCCGGCGCGTCTGAATAGATCGGGGGGGCAAAATACGTCGCGATTTCAGTAAGCAAAGCTTGATCGCCGCCCGCAAAGGTTGGGCGCAATTCAGCGAAACGCTCCTCTACGAGGGCACGAATGGTATCGAGGCCATTTTCGTGGACCGTGATTTTTAGGCGAGCTTTGTATTTATTATCCCGACGCCCCAAGAGGTTGTAAACGGAAAGGACAGCCTCGACATAGGGCAACAAAACTTCGCGCGGCAAGAAGTCGTTCAGGACCTTACCCACCATTGGCGTGCGGCCAAGGCCACCCCCGATGAGGATTTGATAGCCTGTTTCTCCAGCGTCATTTTCAACGATATTGACCGCCAAATCGTGAGATTTCAGAACCGCGCGATCCGCTTTGCTTGCGCCAACTGCGATCTTGAACTTGCGGCCCAAGAATTGAAACTCGGGGTGGTCGGTGGACCATTGACGCAAAAGCTCGGCCACGGGACGTGGGTCTTCGATTTCGTCAACAGCAGCCCCCGCAAACGGGTCGCTGGTGACGTTGCGAATGGTATTGCCCGAGGTCTGGTTCGCATGCATTTGCACATCGGCCAGCGCGTCGAGCATATCTGGCACGTCCGACAGTTTGGGCCAGTTGTATTGGATGTTCTGACGCGTGGTGAAGTGGCCATAGCCTTTGTCCCACGTGTCGGCAATATAAGCGAGCTGGTCCATTTGCGCGGAGGAAAGCGAGCCGTAGGGGATGGCCACGCGCAGCATATAGGCGTGAAGCTGGAGATAGAGACCGTTCATCAAACGTAGGGGTTTGAATTCATCCTCGGTGAGGCTGCCCGAAATGCGGCGCTCAACTTGTTTGCGGAATTGTGCGGTGCGTGCGCGCAGGAAAGCTTCGTCAAAATCGTTGTACTTATACATTTGGGAGCTCCGCCTGTTTTCCGTGGTTGTAGTTTGAGGGGCCAGCTGCGCGAAATTCTTCGCGGAAGTGGACAGGGACGGGGCCCGCATCGCTTGCGACAGCATCCGCAAGGTAGGCCCCGACAATTTGGCCGACTTGAGCTTCGGCCAATTGAAGGCGCTCCGCAGCGTGCACTTCATCGGTAATAAGTTCGGCATCTGCATGCCGGTGCACCCATTTTCCATCGGCGCTGAGATAGACCACATCCCCAGAGATGAGTTCATTGGCGGTGACAACTTTTGGCGTAAAAGCACGGGCCATTACAGAAGCTCCTTTGGTTCGGGGACGCGAGGATTTAAGTCCTCAAACTTAAACGAATTTTGAGATTGCGTCTAAATGCGTTGTTTCTGACCTCTAATATAGGATATTTTCCCTAATTAGTGCTATGCCCTCTTGCTAATAAGGAAGAATGTTCCGATTGTCGCGCGCAGAAGAACATGAGTTCTGGAATTAGGAAGGAATTGGGATGGCTGTCCGTTTGGATGATCTAGATCGGAAAATCCTGAGTGAGTTGCAGCGCGATGCAGCGCAGTCTTTGGATGATATCGCGACGAAAGTGGGTAGTTCCAAGACACCGGTTTGGAATCGTATCAAGAAAATGAGGGAGGCCAAAATCATCGGCCAGCAAACGGTCGTTCTTGATGCGGAGGCGCTTGGGTTTGAAGCCTGCTTCTTTGTTCTAATCCGCACGTCAGAGCATGAAGGGGAGTGGCAACAGGCCTTCCTGAAGGCGCTGCTTGAACGTCCCGAAGTGCAAGAAGCGCATCGCCTCGCGGGCGAGATCGATTATATTCTCAAAGTGCGGGTCAAGAATGCGCGGGCTTATGATGTGTTTTACCAAGCCCTGATTTCGGAAGTGCGCATTTACAATGTGACGGCGCTGCTTTCGATGGAAGAGATCAAATCGACAACGATGCTGCCGCTTTAGGGTTTTGCCGAAGAGCCGCCGAGAAAGGCATCGAGCCTTCCTCGGCGGCGGTGCTCATTGCAGGCGTCAGCGCGTTAACAGGAGGCGGTCCAAACCGCGGAAATGGTAGATCGGCGCGTATTTCGGCTCTTGGGCGAGTGCCAAATTTGGCATGCGTTCAAACAAAATCGGGAGCGACGTTTGCAGCTCCAACCGGCCAAGGGGTGCACCGATGCAAAAATGCGCGCCAGCCCCGAAACTTGCGTTAACTTGTTTGAAGCGTTGTGGTTGAAACTTGTCTGCGGCCTCCCACCTTTGCGGGTCGCGATTTGCCGCGGCGAGCAGGCAGGCGATGCGATCCCCGCGCGAAAACCTATGCGGGCCAATGTCGACATCTTCATAAACATATCGCGTAAACATATGCAGAGGTGGGTCATAACGGAGCATTTCTTCGACGGTTTCTTCGATCGTATCTGGCGTCACCACCTCTGCGGAAAAATCGTTCTGGAGCATGGCTTTGAGGCCGTTACCTAACGTATGAACCGTTGCCTCATGCCCCGCGTTTAGCAACAAAACACAGGTCGCAATTAGCTCGTCGGTTGACAGTTTTTCGCCGTCTTCTTCTGCGGCAATCAGGTGGGTAATCAAATTGTCTTGGGGTTTGTCACGCCGAAAAGCGATATAGTCGCGCAAGAAGTCAGAAAACGCGCGGCCTGCAGTTGCCGCCGCAATTTCGTCTTCCGTGGTACGCCCCGCTTTATACATGCCAACAATCGCGTGGGACCAAGCGAGGAGGTCAGGTGCGCGCTCTTCTGGCACGCCTAAAAAACGCGCGATAACGATGACGGGAAGGGGTTCGGCAAAATGCTTGATGAGGTCAAATTCCCCCTCAGGCAAGCGGTCGATTAACTCATGTGCAAGCTGAGCGATTTCTGGCCCCAAAGAGGCAATGCGGCGACTGGTGAAGGCGCGTAAAACGAGGCCGCGCAAGCGGGTGTGACGCGGCGGCTCCAATTCCAACATCGAGTGGTTCTCGATAGCCCAAAATCCAGCCTGATGGGCAGGGGGGCAACAGCCATTTCGGCTGGAACTTCGCGGCCCATACGACGGTCGCGCAGGATAGCATTTACCGCAGCATAGGAAACAGCACAGGGCATGTCATAGTCGGTCCAATGAAACATTGAGCCACATTCCCGCGCGCGTTCGTAAAATGGATAGGGGTCTTGAACAAATGCAGGGTCTGTTGGCGCTTGGGAAAGTGTTTTCATGGAAGCCTCGTGAAGTTGAAAACCCAACCTTTCAAATGCGGGTGGTCAAGGCAAGGGCGGATGCCTATCCTGTGGCAAAAGGGGAGCCTATGCCACGTCGTTTTGGCGCAATCATCGCGTATTTATGTGCCGTTACCGGATTTTCGGCGCTGGTTTGGTGGTTTGCTTTTACGGCGGCCCTTACGCCTCTGGCGGAACGTGGACACGCGGACCTTTCGCTTGCATCGGATCGGTTGGTGGGGGAGTTGCAAAGGTTTCAGCAAGTTGGGGTTTTGCTCGCAGATCATCCGTCGCTTTTGAGCCTAGCAAAAGGCGGAGTTGACCCAGACGCTTTTTCTGTTTTGCTCGAAGCTGCGGACAAAACAGGCCCGCTCGAGATATTTTTGGTGGGGGCTGATGGCGAGGTTCTAGCAAGCTCTAAAGGGGTAAAGACCAACGAGAGAAACCAAAACTCAAAGGCATATTTCCAGCGTGCGATGGATGGTGCCTTGGGGGCATCCCATTTTTTAATCGAGGATATAGGCGCGCGAATTTTCTATTTTTCTGCGCCGCTGCTCGCGGGAGGTGCCCCCTTTGGCGCGGTGGTTGTCAAAGTCGATATCGAGGCCGTTGAGGAGAGTGATTGGCGAGGGGATCCGCAGGCGATTTTCTTCACGGATGAGGCGGGTGTGGTCTTTGTTTCAAACCGTTCAGAACTGCTGTTTCGGGAACGCAACGCATTGATCCCCTTAGAGAACCCGCATCCGTTCCTTGAACATTCTACGCAGATTATTTCTGGCCATGAGATTTGGCGCACAAATGGGTGGCCGTATATTCCTGCGCGGGCTTTGCATTTGACGCAGCCCGTGCCGGTGATCGGAATGACGGGTGAAGTGTTGATTTCCACAGCGCCCGCAGAACGAAATGCATGGCTTCAAGCACTTGTGGCGGCAGCGCTTTGTGTGACGTTTGGCGCGTTTCTGTATCTGGCCTCTGAGCGCAGACGAGGGTTGGCGGACCTTTTGGCAGTCGAAGCAGAAGCCAAAGCCGAGCTAGAGGGGCGGGTCCAATTACGCACCCAAGAACTCTCAAATGCGAACACGGATTTACGCCGTGAAATTACCGAACGCGAGGAGGCAGAATCCGCCTTGAAACAGGCGCAAGCCGATCTCGTTCAGGCCAGTAAACTCACAGCCCTTGGGGAAATGTCAGCAGGAATTAGCCACGAATTAAACCAACCACTGATGGCCATTCGCTCGTTTGCAGAAAACGCCGAGGTGTTTTTGGAGCGGGGGAATACCGAAGTCGCAGGCCAAAACCTCGCGAGGATTAGTGAATTGTCGCGCCGCATGGGGCGCATAATCAAAAACCTACGCGCGTTTGCACGGCAAGAATATGAGCCGATTACCAATGTCGACATTTGTTCCGTTGTTGATGCGGTTTTGGAGATGAGTGAAGAGAGACTTTTGCGGGAGGGCATTGCTGTGGATTGGCAACGGCCCCAAACCAGCATTTGGGCGCGCGGTGGCGAGGTGCGTTTGCAGCAGGTTTTGACCAATCTTTTGGCCAATGCCGCGGATGCAATGGACGCGAGCGCGCTTAAGAAAGTATCCATTCGGATTGACGCACAACCTGAGACTTGCCGTATCCATCTGCGTGACTTTGGCCCCGGAATTGACGCCCCCGAGAAGATTTTCGACCCGTTTTATTCGACCAAAAAAATTGGGGCCGCCGAAGGCATGGGGCTTGGGTTGAGTATCTCATATGGCTTGATCCAAAGCTTTGGGGGGAATATCCGTGGGCGCAATCATCCAGAAGGCGGCGCGGAATTCATTGTGGAATTGGCGGCGGCTCGAACCGGTGTGCAGGAGGAATAAGCGCGTGATTTCAAGGGTTTTGCTGGTAGATGACGATGCGCATGTGCGCGAAGCTTTGGGGCAAACACTCGCCTTGAACGATCTTGTACCGACACTTGCTGCAAGTTTTATCGAAGCAAAAGACCACATTTCAGCGGGCTTTCTGGGAGTTATACTAAGCGATATTCGGATGCCAGGAAAAGATGGGTTCCACCTTTTGGAATACACCCAGAATATTGATCCCGATTTGCCAGTTATCCTACTGACCGGCGAGGGCGATGTGCCGATGGCTGTGCGGGGTATTTCGGCGGGCGCGTTCGATTTTATTGAAAAACCCTGTGCGCCCCAAGACCTAGTGCTCGCTGTCCAAAAAGCATTACGCACGCGCAGTCTCGTACTTGAAAACCGTCGTCTGAAACAGCAGCTAGAAAAGGGGGATGCAGCAGAGCGGATGCTCTTTGGACAATCAAAGCCGGCGGATGAGTTGCGAAATCGCGTGCGCATCGTCGCAGCAACCAACGCGGATGTGTTGATCGCAGGTGTGACAGGTTCGGGCACGTCCAAAGTGGCAGAAGTGATCCACCTGTTATCCAACCTTGCGATGTCGACCTTTGATAAAATTGCAGCGTCGGAGTTGAGCGTCGAAGCGCTTGAAGGTGCGTTGGCTCAAGCAAAAGACGGAAGCCTGTTTATTGACGGTATTGCCTCCATGCCACCTGCAACACAGTTCGCGCTTTTGCAGCACATGGAGCAGGGTACGGGAGCGCGAATTTTGGCGGGCACGTACAAAGATTTGTCCGAATATGTTGAACATGGACGGTTTAATGAGGAGCTGTTTTTTCGCCTCGATGTGATGCGCGTGCGTATTCCAAGCCTGCGCGAGCGCCCAGAGGACATCCCCGTGCTGTTTCGCAATTATGTGCTGTTGGCTTGCGAACAGGCTGCGCTGCCGGTCCCTGAAATCACTCCGGAGGTTATCGCACGCCTTATGGCGCAGGAATGGCCGGGGAATGCGCGCGCCTTGATGAATGCGGCAATGCGGTTTGCAATGGGGTTTGCCGAGGTCGAAGTTGCGGATGATCTGGGCCTTGCTGAGCAGTTGTCGCGTGTCGAGCGCTCGTTGTTGACCGAGGCGCTGCGCAAGTACAAAGGCAACGCCAGTGAAGTCGCACGGGTTTTGAAACTGCCTCGCAAGACATTGTACGATAAGTTAACGCGTCACGGGATTCGTGCGGAAGTGTATCGATAAATCTGTGTGAAAAACCGCACAGTTCGGTTTTGACGGTGTGTGGAATTTCGCCAATTTGAGGAGCGCAATTAGAATAGATGATATTTTTGGAGATATAACGCTTTGTTTTTTAAGCACTCTTTCCTAAAGGGACCCTCGGAAATATTTTTCCTTGAACGTGCACTGTCTGCGCGTGTTTGGTGTGGCATGGTTCATTCGAGCCAACATAATCGGACTTTGGGAGGAGCCCCCGCATGAAATTTATTACTGCAACTGCCGCAATCGTGGCCGCATCTTTTACCGCTAACGCTGCCGCAGCGAGCTGTGAAGAAGGCGAAATCGTCATCAAATTCGCGCACGTAACCGCCGCCGTGAACCACCCGAAAGGGATCGCCGCTTCGTTGCTAGAAAGCCGCGTGAATGAAGAAATGAACGGCGTCGCCTGTATGGAAGTCTATCCGAATTCCACGCTGTATGATGACAACAAAGTTCTAGAAGCGATGCTGCAAGGCGATGTCCAACTGGCCGCGCCGAGCCTCTCAAAATTTGAGAAGTTCACCAAGCAATACCGCATTTTCGATCTACCCTTCATGTTCAAAAGCGTCGCCGCCGTTGACGAATTTCAATTCTCAGATGCGGGCCAAGCGATGAAGGACTCCATGCAAAACCGTGGCCTTCAAGGGCTTCAATTCTGGCACAATGGTATGAAGCAACTGTCCGCGAACAAACCGCTTATTTTGCCAACGGATGCGGAAGGCCTAAAATTCCGGGTGCAATCAAGCGACGTGCTTGTTGCACAAATGGATGCCATCGGCGCTTCTCCACAGAAAATGGCTTTCGCAGAAGTTTACGGTGCGTTGCAGCAGGGCGTTGTTGATGGTCAAGAAAACACTTGGACCAACATCTTCGGCAAGAAGTTCTTTGAAGTTCAGGACGGAATCACCGAAACCAACCACGGCATTCTCGACTATATGGTCGTAGCGTCTGTGGATTGGCTCGATAGTTTGGATGCCGACGTGCGGGACCAACTCCTTACAATCCTTGAGGAAGTGACCATCACACGGAATGCCGAAGCGACAATGCTGAACGAAGAAGCCAAAGCCAGTGTTATTGCTGCGGGGAGTGAAGTTCGCGAACTCACAGTTGAGCAACGTGCCATTTGGGTCGAAGCAATGAAGCCAGTTTGGGAGCAATTCTCAGGCGACGTTGGACAAGAAAATATCGACGCAGCACAGGCGATCAACGCAGGTCTATAAGAACTTCTGGCGCGGAGAGCCTCGGCTTTTCGCGCCCTTTTTCCATCTAAATTTCCGTGTAAGTGCGGCAAAAAAGGGGGGCGGGGACATGCATTCCAATAAAGGCACAAGCCTAATTGATGAAATAGAAGAAACGTTAATCGCAATTATTCTAGGGGCAATGACCCTCATTACATTCGCCAATGTCGTGGTCCGCCAAATGGACGGCAACATTCTATGGGCGCTTGAGTCGACGGTTTTCCTCTTTGGGTGGCTTGTCTTGCTCGGCGCATCCTATGCGGTCAAAAAAGGCGCGCATCTGGGGGTTGATGCCGTTATCAATCTATTTCCAGCTAAAGGACGCCGAGCGTTGG
Organism: Falsihalocynthiibacter arcticus; assembly: GCF_000812665.2. Lineage (GTDB taxonomy): Bacteria > Pseudomonadota > Alphaproteobacteria > Rhodobacterales > Rhodobacteraceae > Falsihalocynthiibacter > Falsihalocynthiibacter arcticus. The sequence goes on along the minus strand of NZ_CP014327.1, from coordinate 3,973,092 downwards.
CGCTGATTTCTATCACAATTTGCATCGTTTTCTCGTTCTTGATGCTCAAAGGCGCGTGGGACTATTGGGCGAACTTCGCCAACCTTCCGGGCACAAACGGACGCTGGTTCCCACTGGGGTTTGAAGACTCGTTCCGTGGCAAAGGCTGGTACGAAACCAATGACATCCCGCATCCCGCATTTCTAGGCTGGATGGAGGGCTTTTTTAACGAAGGCGTCGCGTATGAAAAATTACCGCGCCTCGTGCCCTACATGGTCCTTCCCCTGTCTATGGCCTTGTTGTTATTCCGCTATATTCAGGTTGGTGTCTCGGTTTGGCGGGGCGATATTGATCGGATTGTGGCCAGCCACGAAGTTGAAGATGAAATCGCAGAAGTGCGGGAACGCCTTGGGGAGCACGGCTAATGGAAGTTTCAATTCTATTTATTATGGTCGTTGGTCTGATGTTGATCGGCGTGCCAATTGCGGTCTCTTTGGGCATGAGCTCGGTGCTGTTTTTGCTCTGGTTCTCAGACAGCTCTATGGCCTCCGTCGCACAGACATTGTTCAGCGCCTTTGAGGGACACAGCACACTTCTCGCGATCCCGTTCTTTATTTTGGCCTCAACCTTCATGTCCACAGGAGGGGTCGCGCTGCGGATCATTCGCTTCTCGATTGCTTGTGTCGGGCATATGCGGGGCGGCTTGGCGATTGCAGGGGTGTTCTCCTGCATGATTTTCGCCGCGCTTTCGGGCAGTAGCCCCGCGACAGTCGTCGCCATTGGCTCCATTGTGATCGGGGCGATGGTCAAAGCGGGCTACACGAAGGAATTTGCGGCAGGCGTGATTTGTAATGCGGGAACGCTTGGGATCTTGATCCCGCCATCAATTGTGATGGTTGTCTATGCTGCTGCGGTGGATGTTTCCGTTGGGCGGATGTTCCTTGCGGGGGTCATTCCAGGCCTGATGGCGGGCTTTATGCTCATGATCGCGATCTATGTCATGGCGCGCATCAAGAACATGCCGAAGGGCGAATGGGCTGGTTGGCGTGAAGTAGGGGCTAGCTTTCATGAGGCGGGTTGGGGCTTGTCCTTGATTGCGGTTATCATGCTTGGGATTTATGGCGTTCCCGGGCTTTATCCAGCGATATTTACCCCCACAGAGGCGGCCGCAGTTGCCTCGGTTTATGCCTTTTTAATCGCGAATTTCGTTTACCGCGACATGGGACCCTTGGCCGTTGAAGGCGAAGGTGAAAACAAAAGCCTGCTGAAAAAACCACACACACTCGTGACGGCTTTTTTCCACCGTGACACGCGAGATGCACTCTTTGAGGCAGGTAAGTTGACGGTAACGTTGATGTTCATCATTTCGATGGCTTTGATCCTGAAACATGTTTTGACAGACGAGCAAGTACCCCAAAACGTGGCTAAGGCGATACTTGCGGCTGGATTCGGCCCCATTATGTTCCTTGTCGCCGTGAATGTGATCCTTCTGATCGGGGGGCAATTTATGGAGCCGTCCGGTCTTTTGATGATCGTCGCACCACTGGTGTTTCCAATAGCGATGGAACTTGGGATTGATCCTATTCACTTGGGTATCATCATGGTCGTGAATATGGAAATTGGGATGATCACACCGCCAGTTGGGCTGAACCTCTTCGTGACGTCTGGCGTCGCGGGAATGCCGATGATGAGCGTTGTGCGCGCAGCCTTACCGTTCCTTGCGGTGTTGTTCGTCTTCCTGATTATCGTGACCTATGTGCCGATCATTTCGACCTTCTTGCCTGATCTGATGATGGGGCCGGAAATTATCACCAACTAACCGCAAATGCGGTGGCGCGGCAGGCCAAAACCTGCCGCGCCCATGGTATTCGGTAGCCGTGCCTCTGGCACGGCGGTTGCGTTTGTAAGGACGTGTTTCGTCTAAAGTCAGGCCAGAGAAAGGGCCGAAATAATCCCGTTGAAATCAGATGCCTTGAGAGAAGCGCCGCCGACGAGGGCCCCGTCCACATTAGACGTTGCGAATATATATTCAGCATTTGAGGGCTTTACGGAGCCACCGTACAGGAGGCGCATGGATTCCGCTGTTTCTGTGCCAAAGCGGTTGGCAAGTTCCGCGCGGATGAAATCATGGACTTCTGCGATTTGCTCAAGGGTTGGGACAAGGCCAGTCCCAATGGCCCATACGGGTTCGTATGCGATCACAGTGTTGTCGCCCGTCGCAGCATTTGGAGTGGAATGGGTCAGTTGATCTGCAATAACCGCGAGGGTTTCACCCGCCTCACGTTGCGCCAAAGTTTCGCCAATGCAAATAACAGCAATGAGGTTTTGATCCCACGCCGCCGCAGTTTTAGCAGCAACAATTGCATTGCTTTCGCCATGATCTGTGCGCCGCTCTGAGTGGCCCGTCAAAACATAGGTCGCGCCAGCATCGGCGAGCATTGCAGCCGATACATCGCCTGTATGCGCACCATTTTGAGCGGTGTGGCAGTCTTGGCCGCCGATTGCTATTTTGGCATTGGCTTGGGCCGCGCGTGACACAAGAGGCGTGGGTGGACAGATCAAAACGTCTATGTTTTCGGGGGACGCTAAGTCAGCCAACTCGGACAGATTTGCACCGATCCCGTTCATTTTCCAATTTCCTGCGGCAAGTTTTCTGCGCATTTTGGCAGTCTCCAGTCGGTTAAATGTTATAACGGGCCGAGGAGATTGCTAGCGGATCAAGACGGGGTTGGGAAGTGTGGCCTTTAAAACCTGCAGAATTTTTTCAATGCAGGAGGGCAAAGCGGATTGAAATCCCAGTGGGAAAACCCGAAGCCCTAAGCTCCGGGAATTGTCAAACCTTGCGCGGCCATCTCTTCAACGTCCGCGAATTTTATCGATTCTCCACAACCACAGGCGTCTACAACATTGGGATTGATGAATTTAAAACCCGCTTCTAGCAAGGATACTTCATAATCAATTTTGGTTCCAAAAAGAAACATTTGCGCCATTGGGGCAATCATCACAACGGCATCGCCCTCGCGGATCACTTCGTCATGCGGGTTTAATTCGGACACATATTCCATCGTATATTCCATGCCCGCACAGCCGCCTTTTTTGACCCCAATGCGCAGCCCTTCTGACCCGTCCCGCGCCATCAAGCGCGAAATCTGTGCGATGGCTGAAGGGGTCATCGTGACCGCGTTTTTACCGGGAATGCCAAACATATTCTTTTCCTACTCAAATCCTTAAGGTGGTACCCTACAAAAATGGGGTTACATGAACCCAAGTTCAAGGCGTGCTTCGTCGCTCATCATTTCCATACCCCAGGGTGGCTCCCATGTGAGATCAACTTCTATCGATTTTACACCGGGTAGGGATTCGATGGCTTCGGCTACCCAGCCGGGCATTTCACCGGCCACAGGACATCCCGGTGCCGTGAGGGACATGATGACGCTTGTGTCACCTTCCTCATTGATTTCAATCGTATAAATCAGACCCAAATCGTAAATATTTACAGGGATTTCAGGGTCATAAACTGTGCGGCACGCATCCACAATCGAGTCATAAAGCGCGTGTTCGCTACTGGATGGTTTGATCAAAGGAGCCCCTTCGATCGGGGATTGAGAAGTCGCGTCCATTTTGGGCCTCATTTATAATAGTTGACCAATTATATAGGGATAACGAAGCAAACGTCCAGAGGGGCTCGTACCCAATGTTGTGACCGGACTCCCCAACGCTCATAAAGGCAGGAAGGTGCTTTGTTTTTTCTGGCGCAATACGAAATGAGTGGTGCTCGAACGCACAATACCGAGGCTTAAAATGCCTTTCATCAGGAAGGTTTCAAGGTCCTCTGGGTCTTTTGCGACGATTTTAAGCAAATAATCATCTGAGCCTGTGATGGATGCACATTCAACGATTTGTTCTTCGCGGGCAACAAATGCATCAAAAGCGTCTATTGTCGTTTGAGTATGATCTAAAAGGGAAATATGAATATAGGCCTGTGTATTGAGGCCAATTTTTCGGGCGTCCAGAATGGCGGTATATTGTGCAATTGTGCCGTTTTCCTCCAGCTTTCGAACGCGCCGCCAACAAGGGGATGTCGAGAGGTTCACTTCGCGGGCGAGATCTTGCAGACTCATTTTTCCATCACGCTGGAGCGCGGCTAATATGGCGATGTCGTGGGAATCTAAAGCATCCATTTGGTGGTAATTTCCAGCTACTATGGTGTTTGAGGGATAATTTGCCTCATTATTGCGCTAAAGGCAGGTTTGAGGCAAGATTTTTCCCCTCGTTTGTGAAATCCTTCTTATAGCGAAGAGGAGGCAGCAAGTGACCAAAATGAGTGCATATTCTGCAAAGATTCCCGACGAAAAGGGGCACATCGCATATTCTGAGGAAGAAGATGGCGTTTGGCGCGACCTTTATGCGGCCCAAGAGTTGCCCGTTCACAGACATATGGCCGAGCCGTATCTGCGGGGGTTAAAGGTCTTGGATTTGCCACATGATCGCGTTCCGCAATGCAACGAGGTTTCCGAACGGCTGCGTGGCTTGACCGGTTGGCAAGTGGCACCCGTGCCTGCACTCATCGGTTTTGGGCGATTCTTTGGAATGTTGGCGGATAAAAACTTCCCCGCGGCCTCGTTTATTCGTAGCCGCAAGGATTTCGACTACATCGAAGAGCCTGATATTTTTCACGAGATTTTCGGGCACACGCCGCTTTTGGCCGATCCGCGGATTGCGCGTGTGTCTCAGGCCATTGGTAAAGCGGGTCTAAAGGCCGAGGTTAAGGACTATAGTTGGCTGATCCGACTGTATTGGTTTTCGATTGAATTTGGCCTTTTACAGCAAGGGCAGGGCGTGAAGGCTCTAGGGTCAGGGCTGGCGTCGTCGCCCACCGAGCTTGCTTATTCGGTCAATTCCGAGGTGCCAGAGCGGCGTGAGTTTAACCTGCTCGACGTGCTGCGCACCCCTTATCGGATTGATATTCATCAGCCAGTCTATTTCGTGATACAATCGATTGAGGATCTGGAGGAAATGTCGGAGCGCGATCTGCTGGCGGATGTGCGAGTCGCACAATCCATGGGCCTCTTTGCTCCGACTTACCCAGAAAAAGCCGTGTCCTAGGCGCAGATATGGAGCGAAATTATGACGGAAGTTTGCATGTTGAGTGACAAGTCCTGCGCGCCTTGCCAAGGGATTGGCGAAGCGATGGAATTGAGCGTCGCACAAGGAATGATGGTGCAATTAGCGGACGGGTGGGTGTTGGCCGACGATGGCAAAAGCTTGACCCGCGAATACAGGTTCAAGGGATTTGCCAAGGCCGTCTATATGGCCAATACGGCGGCGTTTTTGGCGGACCAACAGGGGCACCACCCCGACGTGAGTTTTGGGTGGGGGTATTGTCGGGTTTTGTTCACCAGTCACGAGTTGGGCGGATTGTCGGAGAATGATTTCATTTGCGCCGCCAAGCTCGATCAAATGGTGGCCGTCACTGCGAGAGCTTGAGGGCAAAGGGGCCTGTTTGGGAAAATAGCTTGGCATTCGACGTAAATTCCCTACAAGGGCCAATTCCATGCTTTGTGGTCCACAAGGGGCCGTTCCGAATCCAAATCGAGTGCCAAAATGACGCAAAAGTTCACCTTTGATCTGCAAGCCACCGACGGACAAGCCCGCACGGGTGTGATTTCCACGCCGCGCGGTGATATTCGCACACCTGCGTTTATGCCCGTTGGGACGGCGGCTACGGTCAAGGCAATGTTGCCCGAAAGCGTTGCGGCGACGGGGGCGGATATCCTTTTGGGGAACACTTATCATTTGATGCTGCGCCCGACTGCGGAGCGGATTGATCGTTTGGGGGGCCTGCATAAATTCATGAACTGGGACAAGCCGATCCTCACGGACAGCGGTGGGTTTCAGGTGATGAGTCTCGCGGGTCTACGTAAAATGAGTGAGGAGGGGGTTAAGTTTTCTTCCCATATTGACGGCTCCAAACATATGTTGACACCCGAGCGCTCGATGGAAATCCAGAAGCTATTGGGCTCCGATATCGTCATGTGTTTTGACGAATGCCCTGCATTACCTGCCACCGATGCCGAGGTGTCGAAATCAATGCAAATGTCGATGCGGTGGGCGCAACGTTCACGTGATGCCTTTGGCGATCGTCCAGGCCACGCGTTGTTTGGCATCCAACAAGGCGGCGTCACGCAGGATTTGCGGGCAGAAAGCGCGGAAAAACTGCGCGAGATCGGGTTTGATGGCTATGCTGTTGGCGGCCTTGCTGTGGGCGAGGGGCAGGAGGCGATGTTTGGGGTGCTGGACTATGCGCCCGACATGTTGCCCACCGACCGTCCACGTTATTTGATGGGCGTCGGTAAACCCGATGATATCGTTGGGGCCGTGGCGCGGGGCATCGATATGATGGACTGTGTCCTTCCCAGCCGTTCTGGTCGCACGGGTCAATTGTTCACGCGCAATGGGGTGATTAATATCAAAAACGCGCGCCACGCGGATGACCCACGCCCCTTGGATGAAGCTTGCACATGCCCCGCCTGTTCCAACTATTCCCGCGCCTATTTGCACCATGTTTTCCGCTCGCAAGAGATGATCTCGGGGATGCTTTTGACGTGGCACAATCTGCACTATTTCCAAGAGTTGATGTCGGATATGCGCGCGGCAATTGCTGTCGGCGCTTTTGAGGCGTTCCAAAAGAAATTCCACGAGGATCGGGCGGCAGGAGACATTGAGCCGCTCTAGATGGGCCCTCAAGATTCAACTCCTGCGCGAAAATGTGCTGAAGGTGAATAATTCGTGAAGTCCCCGTGATTATTGCCAAAAAACGTGGATATCTGCGGATTAACGTCTAATTTGGCTGAAAACCCTGAGGGCACGCGTGTTTGTGCCCTTGAAATAAGACCCACATAAAGGCATTCTTACCCAAAGCTTTGCCGGAAACGGTTGAAAGTTCGGGGACAGGCCCCCAACTATAAATCCGACACGGAGAAGATACCGGTTGCCGCCAAGCGGGGCCATTTCTTCTTGCTAATAATAAGGACTAGACATGCACGAGCAACTTAATTCCTCTTATCCCGTACTGCCATTGCGCGATATTGTGGTGTTTCCACATATGATTGTGCCGCTTTTCGTTGGTCGCGATAAATCTGTCCGCGCCCTCGAAGAAGTGATGGCCGATGACAAACACATTCTTCTCGCAAGCCAGATCGATCCCGCTGTGGATGATCCGGATAGCGATGGAATCTACAAAGTTGGCGTTTTGGCCAACGTGCTGCAACTGTTGAAATTGCCCGACGGGACCGTGAAGGTTTTGGTCGAGGGTATTCAGCGCGTGCGCATTAACGAATATCTTGAGAATGCTGAATTCTTTGAAGCAACAGCGGAGTTCCTTGAAGAGGTCCCCGGCGAAGAAGACATGATTGAAGCGCTTGTGCGTTCGGTTGGCGAAGAATTCCAGCGCTATGCAAAGGTTAAGAAAAACATCCCCGAAGAAGCGCTCGCCGCTGTATCCGACGCCTCGGATAGCGCAAAACTTGCCGACCTTGTGGCCGGCCATTTGGGGATCGAAGTCCAACAAAAGCAAGAGCTTTTGGAAACCTTGCCGATCGATGTGCGGCTTGAAAAGGTTTATGGCCTTATGCAGGGCGAAATGTCCGTGCTTCAGGTCGAGAAAAAGATCAAAACCCGCGTCAAAACTCAAATGGAGCGCACCCAGCGCGAATACTATTTGAATGAGCAAATGAAAGCCATTCAGAAGGAATTGGGCGACGGCGACGAAGAACAAGACGAAGTTGCAGAGCTTGAAGAACGCATTGCCAAGACCAAATTCTCCAAGGAAGCCCTCGAGAAGGCGAATGCGGAGCTCAAGAAGCTCAAAAATATGAGCCCAATGTCGGCCGAGGCAACGGTTGTGCGCAACTATCTCGACTGGATGCTGTCCATTCCGTGGAACAAGCGCAGCAAGGTCAAAAAAGACCTCGCGGGGGCGGAAAAGGTGCTCGACGACGATCACTATGGCCTCGAAAAAGTTAAAGAACGCATCGTTGAATATCTTGCCGTGCAACAACGCAGCAAGAAGCTGAAGGGGCCAATCCTCTGTCTCGTCGGCCCTCCTGGTGTCGGGAAAACCTCGCTTGGGAAATCCGTAGCTAAAGCAACAGGGCGCGAGTTCATTCGCATCAGCCTTGGCGGCGTGCGCGATGAAAGCGAAATCCGTGGTCACCGCCGGACGTATATTGGCTCCATGCCGGGTAAAATCATTCAGGCTTTGAAAAAGGCCAAAACGTCGAACCCGCTAATTTTGCTCGATGAGATCGACAAGATGGGCCAAGATTTCCGTGGCGATCCCGCGTCTGCTATGCTGGAAGTGCTTGATCCGGAACAAAACTCCACATTTGTGGATCACTATCTTGAGGTCGAATACGACCTTTCTGATGTGATGTTCCTGACAACCTCGAACAGCTATAACATGCCGGGTCCGCTCTTGGACCGGATGGAAATCATTCCGCTTGCGGGTTACACAGAAGATGAAAAAGCCGAGATCGCCAAGCAACATTTGATCTCAAAGCAGATCAAAAATCATGGTCTTCGCAAGAATGAATTTGAGGTCACAGATGGGGCGCTCATGGATATTTTGCGGTACTACACACGGGAAGCTGGCGTGCGGAACCTTGAGCGTGAGTTGGCGAAATTGGCACGTAAAGCTGTGACCATGATCGTGCGCAAAAAGGAAGAAATCGTGCGTGTGACCTCCGACAACCTGTCTGAGTTCCTTGGTGTACGGCGTTTCCGCTATGGTTTGGCCGAAGAAGAAGACCAAGTTGGTGTGGTAACTGGCCTTGCTTGGACCAGTGTTGGCGGTGAATTGCTCTCGATCGAAGCGCTTAAATTGCCTGGCAAGGGTCGGATGAAAACAACCGGCAAGTTGGGCGACGTGATGAAGGAAAGCATCGAAGCTGCGAGTAGTTTTGTGCGCTCCATCAGTCCCGAAATTGGGGTGAAACCACCGGTATTCGAGAAAATCGACATCCACGTGCACGTTCCAGAGGGCGCGACTCCAAAAGACGGGCCAAGCGCGGGTGTTGGCATGGTGACGTCGATTGTGTCTGTGTTGACGGGAATCCCTGTGAAAAAGGACATCGCCATGACCGGCGAGGTCACATTGCGCGGCAATGTGTTGCCCATTGGTGGCTTGAAAGAGAAGCTATTGGCGGCGCTGAGGGGAGGGGTGAAAACCGTTCTCATTCCAGCAGAAAACGAAAAAGATCTGGTGGATATTCCGAACAACGTCAAAGACGGTTTGACGATTATTCCGGTGTCGCATGTGAGCGAAGTTCTGAAACACGCTTTGGTCTCTAAGCCGGAGCCGATTTTGTGGGATGAAGAAGCCGAGGAAGCTGCGCGGTTGGCGTCAATTGCAAGTCAAAGCAGCAATCCGAACCACCCAGTCGCACACTAGGACTAACACCTAAGAAGTTTTAGGGCGTCGAGAAATCGGCGCCCTTTTCGCATGCGCTGTGTTGCGTTTTTGAAATATCTCTTTGAATACTATGCGGTTTCTTTTGAATGAGTGGATTGTTAAGGAGGGATCAGATACTCTGTTCCCATAATCGAAACAATTGGACAGCCTCATGACCACATCTAGCAAGAAAACAACATTGAGCGAAAAAGCCACCACGGTTGAGCCAAAATCTGTCCCAACAGCGGAAACTGCTCCTCGCACGGTCGAGGGTGTTACTCCTTCGGAGAACGTTACTGAGCGCGCTCCCGAGATGAAAAAGAACGATTTGATCGATCGCATCATTGCCAAGAACGGCATGAAGCGAAAAGACGTTAAGCCATTGGTCGAAACCCTGCTTTCCGTTCTAGGAGAGGCGATTGGCAAGGGCGAAACGCTCAACCTTCAGCCCATGGGCAAGCTTGTCATTAAGAAAACAAAGGACATGCCCAATGCAACAGTGACCGTCTGCCGCATTCGGCGCTCCAAATCGCTTTGATTGTTTGGTTTTACGAAACGTGGCCATAATTGAGGTCACAAAGTCCGCAGGCGTTTGGCTCGTGAGGCGCCCAGGATCGTTGTGCTTTTTCAAACCAAAAAGAACGCGTTGGGTTGCCCTCCCTTTGCAAGGGCGTTAGCCGTTTGAAAAAACGCAAAGTACGAGGCCCCAATGTCGAAATTCCCCCTATATTCATATTGCGGCACGGCCAGACCGAATGGAATCTTGGGCATCGGTTGCAGGGATCGCTGGATTCTCCCCTGACTGCGCGTGGCAAGGAGCAAGCGGTCGTGCAGCAACGCCTTCTGGCGGAGGTGTTCGCGAGAGAAACGGCGCAAGTTGTGGTGAGTCCCCTCGGACGAACCCGTCAGACGGCCGAGATTGCCCTGCGCGGTCATAAGCTTGTTTCCCCTCCAAGATTCGATCCACGTATTGCCGAAATTTCGGCGGGGCTCTGGGAGGGTTTGGAACGCAGCGAAATCAAGCGGCTTTGGCCAAGTTCTTGCCAAGCATCCTGTGATTTCGAGTATTATACGGGGGCGATAAACGGGGAGGGCGTTGATAAACTTCGCAAAAGGTGCACTACGTTTCTCAACGAACTTACCACGACAACTGTTCTCATAACGCACGGAATTTGCTCAGTAATGTTGCGAGGAATCCTTTGTGGGTTGGAACATCAGGCGATGTGCAAGTTGCCACTGACACAAGGATGTATCTTTGAAGTTCGCGATGGCGTGGAAGTAATTTTGCAAGAAGCAAAATAATCGCATTTTTGCTCTTGCATCCCCCCATGTGCCTAGGCTAATTAGCGCTTACCGGGTCGTTAGCTCAGTTGGTAGAGCGCTTCGTTTACACCGAAGATGTCGGGAGTTCGAGCCTCTCACGACCCACCATATATCCCCAGGTACCGTATAAATTTCAAAATGCATCATTTGTTGATGCCTGTTTGACGTCGAGTTATTTCAACGGGTTTCCCTGCTGTTAAGGGGCAATTGGAGCCTCGGTTTACTGAAAAAATATGCCTGAAAATATTTGTTCACTTTCCTTGCGCTTTTCGGTCGAACGCGGCTTGACGCCAGCAACCGCGCACCCTAAAAGCAGCCTCACGCTTGGGTAGTTACTCAAGAGTGCAGAACGCGGTTGTAGCTCAGCTGGTTAGAGTACCGGCCTGTCACGCCGGGGGTCGCGGGTTCGAGCCCCGTCAACCGCGCCACTGCACTTTTGGAAGACGCCTATTGCGATGCGCGGTTGTAGCTCAGCTGGTTAGAGTACCGGCCTGTCACGCCGGGGGTCGCGGGTTCGAGCCCCGTCAACCGCGCCACTTTTCCTTTTTCATAATAATATCAACTCAAACCAACACCGATTGGTTTTGCGTTGTCAGGTTCCACAGAACGTCGCGTAGACGCGCTCGTCCGCTTTTGGCGTATCCATGAGGGCTGTGTCGTCTGGGGCCTCGTAGGGGGTGCTGAGGGCCTCGTGGAGGCTTGCGAAGGGCGCGAGATCGCCTTTGACGGCGGCTTTGATAGCTTGTTCAACGCGGTGATTGCGGGGAATAACCGCTGGGTTTGCGCGGGCCATCACCGAATCCGGATTCGCCTCTGTTTTAAGGCGCAATTTCCAACGGGCTTCCCAGTTCTCAAAATCTGATGGGCTGCTGAATAATTCTGATGTGCGGCCATGTGACAGCGACCAAAAGAGCTGTGTGAAATCAACTTCCTCGCCGGCCATGATTTCAAGCAATTCGACGATGAGCGTGCGGTCGGATTGAGTCGCTGACTCGAGGCCGATCTTCTTGCCAAACACCGAGAGCCATGCGCGATGAAAGCGAGGCACGAAGCTGTTTACGGCTTGGGTCGCTTGGGCAATGGCCTCGTCTTGTGGGCCCATAATTGCAATCAAGCTGCTTGCGAATTGTGCGAGATTCCATGCGGCAATATCGGGCTGGCTTTGATAAGCATAGCGCCCCTGCTGGTCGATGGACGAAAACACGCGCGCGGGATCAAATCCGTCCATGAAGGCACAGGGGCCATAGTCGATGGTGATTCCACCCACGTGGCAATTATCGGTGTTCATCACGCCATGAATAAAGCCCAAACCCATCCATTGCGCCACAAGATCAGCTTGCGCGTTGACGGCGGCTTGCAAGAGGCCAAGCGGGCCATCAACTTCGGGATAGTGGCGCGCGATGGCCATGTCCGTCAGGAGCGCGAGCGCTTCGGTATCGTTGCGATAGGCGAAATACTGAAAGGTGCCGACGCGTAAATGGCTACTGGCCACACGCGTGAGGATAGCGCCGGGGAGGGCTGTTTCGCGTTGGACGCGCTCCCCCGTCGCGACAATGGCCAAGGCGCGTGTTGTGGGGACGCCGTAGGCATGCATTGCCTCGCTCACGAGGAATTCCCGCAAGACGGGGCCAAGCCACGCGCGACCGTCGCCGTTGCGCGAATAGGGGGTGGGGCCAGAGCCTTTGAGCGCGATATCAAACCGTGCGCCGGAGGGGGTGAGGACTTCGCCCAACAGATGCGCGCGCCCATCGCCAAGGCGTGGGACGAAGTTGCCGAATTGGTGTCCGGCATAGGCCTGTGCGATGGGCTGCGAGCCTTCGGAAATGGCATTGCCAGACAACATGTTGAGCAGGTTGTCGCTGTGGAACAGATCTTCGGAAAGCCCAAGTTCCAGCGCGAGTTCCTGATTGAGCGCCAGCAGTTCCGGCGCGCCAACCGGAGTTGGGGCTGTTTCCGCGAACATCGTTTTAGGGAGGCGCGCAAATGAGTTATCAAATTTAAACAGTGTCATACGCGCGCCTCTTAATGTGGTTTCAGTCTAAAGCCGCCCGATGCGTTCCGTTAAAAGAGCGAAAAACCCATCGGCGTCAATCTCGCTCATGAAGGTAGCATTCGGCGCGCGGTCCGTCACCCCCCACCAATCGGCGACCGTCATTCCAAGCGTCAATTCGGAGATGGTTTCGATCTCGACATTGACGAAGCGGCCCTGAAATAACTCGGGCTTAATCAAATAAGCGATGACGCAGGGATCGTGGAGTGGCGCACCAAGGGAGCCATATTTTTCTTTGTCAAAACGCTCAAAAAAGTCCGTCCATTCAGCAACCATTTTCCCCAGAGCCGTCCCCAGCGCGCGAAAGGCATCCACCCGCGCGGCGGTGGTCAAAGCTTTGTGGGTAACGTCGAGGGGCATGACAGTGATTTTTATGCCAGATTTAAAAACAATATCAGCGGCTTCTGGGTCGACGTAGATGTTGAATTCTGCGGCGGGAGTGATGTTTCCTACTTCAAAGTACGCACCGCCCATCAAGACGATCTCTTGGACACGCGCAATGATGTCGGGCGCTTTTTCAAACGCTACGCCGATGTTGGTGAGAGGGCCAAGAGGGCAAAGCGTGACCGTGCCTGCGGGTTCAGCGCGCAGGGTTTCGATGATGAAGTCCACGGCGTGGCCCGCAGTCAGCGCCATCGTCGGTTCGGGCATCACAGGGCCGTCGAGGCCAGTTTTGCCATGCACATGTTCCGCGGTAACAAGGGCGCGCTTCATTGGCGCGTCGCAGCCCGCAAAAACCTTTGTGTCGGGCTTTCCCGCCAATTCACAAACGATGCGCGCGTTCTTTTCCGTGAGGGCCAAGGGCACGTTGCCAGCGACAGCAGTAATCCCCAAAACGGTTATGTCTTCAGGGCTTCCGAGCGCCAAAAGGATGGCGACGGCGTCGTCTTGGCCTGGGTCGGTATCGATGATGATTTTGCGGGGCGTTTTATGTGCATTCATTAACTTGGCTTCCTATCGTGAAGTCGAAGATTGCGCAGACAAACACGGATTTGCAAGTAAAGACTTGGCTATAAATGCAAACACCCCCGCACAATTGGCAGGGGTGTTTTCGTTTGGTCAGACCGAATATTAACCGTCAAAATCTACTGTTTCCGCGAGGCGAATGGCCTGTGCGCGCAACTGTGCGATTTCCATCAAGTTGGTCTCGTCTGCGGTGAATTCACCCCAGCTTGCAACAACAGGATCGACGCTTGTTCCTGGTGCGATTGGATATTCAAAGTTCTTCGCAGCGTAGATTTCTTGAGCTTTGGAGGACGCCAAGAATTCCATGAATTTCACGGCATTGTCCCTGTTTGGTGCATATTTCGTCATCGCGACACCAGAGATGTTGACGTGTGTGCCAGAGCCTTCAAACGTTGGGAAAACGATATCAACTGAGTCGGCCCATGCCTTTTGTTCCTCATCGGCCAACATTTGACCCATGTAATAAGTGTTGCCGATCGCGATGTCGCATTCTGCGGCCCAAATCGCCTTGATCTGTGCGCGGTCGTTGCCTTGTGGTTTGCGCGCGAGGTTGGCTTTCACTCCTTCAAGCCATGTGGTGACGTAGGCCTCGTCGTGGTGCGAAAGCATGGCCGCGATCAGCGCTGTGTTATAGGCGTGCGTGCCGGAGCGGGTACAGATACGCCCTTTCCATTTTGGGTCTGCGAGGTCCTCATAGGTTGTGACTTCGCCGTCTGCGACCCGATCTTTGGAGGCATAAATAACGCGTGCACGGGTGGTGAGGCCAAACCATTCATTGTTTTCACCGCGTAGGTTAGCGGGAATATTGGCGGTGAGGATTTCGCTCTCGACAGGTTGGGTGAGGCCCGCTTCGATGACCGAATTCAAACGCGCAATATCGACCGTCAAAATGACATCAGCGGGGGTGCGATTGCCTTCGGCGGTCAGTTTTTCTACCATGCCTTTTTCAAGGAAAGCGACGTTCACGTCGATGCCTGTTTCCGCGGTAAAAGCTTCTGTAAGGGGGGCGATCAGTTCTGGTTGACGATAGGAATAAACATTCACTTCGTCGGCAAGTACGGGGGACGCGAGGGCCAAAGTGGCAAGCGTTGTGATCAGGCGCATGGTATCTCCGAGTAAAAAAGTGCGAATTGTATGAGGGCTTTTAATCTGACTAAAACACTCAGGTCAAGAGTGGAGTGGATAATACCCCACTAAAATAATCAGAATAATTGTCGCGGGTAGATTACCCTGTTGTAACTGCGCGCTTTTCTTGGCGTTTCACGGCATCCCACAACGCGTCCATTTCAGCCAGATTGGACTCGACCGGAGTTTTTCCCTGCTCCGCAAGTAGGGCTTCGATCCCCTCAAAGCGCCGCGTAAATTTGGCGTTTGCTGCACGGAGCGCGGCCTCTGGGTCGACTTTCATATGGCGGGCGACATTGGCCATGACGAAAAGCAAATCCCCGAATTCTTCCTCAACTTCGGTTTGGGTAAGTTCTGCGCGTGCCTCGGCGAGTTCTTGAGTTTCTTCGACGACTTTATCCAAAACCTGCGAAATATCGGGCCAATCAAAGCCGACCCGCGCCGCACGTTTTTGCAATTTCACAGCCCGCAACAGGGCAGGAAGCCCAACAGCCACCCCTTCCAGAGCACCTTTTTGTTCTTTGTCGGAACGCTCGGCAGCCTTGATTTTTTCCCAATCAACTGTTTGTTGCGCTGCAGATTTGTCGCGGCTTTCGTCACCAAAAACATGCGGGTGGCGGGCAATCATCTTGTCGCTGATGTTTTGGGTGATGCTTTGGAAGGTGAAATCTCCGGCCTCGGCCCCGATTTGCGCTTGAAACACGACTTGAAGGAGTAAATCGCCTAATTCGCCCTCAAGTTCCGCAATGTCACCCCGTTCAATCGCGTCGGCAACCTCATAGGCCTCTTCAATCGTATAGGGGGCGATACTGGCGTAATCCTGTTCGATATCCCAAGGGCAGCCCGTTTCGGGGTCTCTTAGGCGCTCCATTATGGCCAAAAGTCGTGAAATTTCGCGATTTGACGTCAGGAGAGGTTGTTGTGCCATTGCAGCGCCCTTTTGTTTCAGAAAGACTATGGCGAGTTAGACAAACGACGGCATGGGAGTCCAGAGCAGATGGCAGTTATCAATCGGATAGGGGATCTGAGTGCGGAAATGACCACTTGGCGTCGGGCATTGCACGAGAACCCAGAGCTTGGGTTCGAATGCCACGAGACCGCTGCGTTCGTCGCTCAGAAACTTCGTGAATTTGGGGTGGATTCGATTGAGGAAGGCATCGCTAAAACGGGGATCGTTGCAATCATCAATGGCCAGAAACCTGGCCCCACAATTGGCCTGCGCGCCGATATGGATGCTCTCCCGATGCAAGAAGAAAGCGGCGTGGAATACGCGTCCAAGAATGACGGAAAAATGCACGCCTGTGGCCACGATGGACACACGACGATGTTGCTGGGCGCGGCCAAATACCTTGCGGAAACCCGCAATTTTTCGGGGCGGGTAGCATTGTTGTTCCAGCCTGCCGAAGAAGGCGGCGGCGGCGGCGAAGTTATGTGCCAAGAAGGGGTCATGGACCGCTTTGACATCCAAGAAGTCTATGCCATCCACAACGCGCCCGAAGTGCCTGTCGGCAAGTTTGAAACCTGCGTCGGGCCGAATATGGCAGCGGTTGATAGCTTTGATATTTTCATCAAAGGGACCGGCGGACATGCCGCGATGCCACACGAAACTGCCGACCCGATTATGACTGCTGTCGCGCTTGCGCAAGGCATCCAAAGCATCGTGAGTCGCAATCACAAAGCCACCGACGATTTGGTGGTATCTGTCACGCAAATTCACGCGGGGACCGCCGACAATATTATCCCCGATACGGCCTATATCAATGGAACCGTGCGCACCTTTGCAAAGGATGTACAGGCCATGGTGATGAAACGGCTTGAGGAACTTTGTAGCGGATATTCAAGTGCTTACGGGGTGCATGCAAAGCTGGTTTATCATAAAGGTTATCCGGCCACGATTAATCACGCCGCGCAAACCGCAAAGGCCGCAGAAGTGGCACGGAGCATCGTGGGAGAGGCCAACGTCGACGCCGAGGCAAGTCGGATCATGGCCGCCGAGGACTTCGCCTATATGCTCGAAGAACGCCCCGGGGCCTATCTTCATTTGGGGCAGGGTATGGGCGCGCAAGTTCACCACCCCGCCTATGTTTTCAATGATGAAATCCTACCCATTGGCGCGTCTTTCTTTGCCCGTCTGGTGGAAAACTCCCAGCCTTTAACCTGACCTTCATTTAGAGAATTGATACGTAATGATTAAACTACTCATGGGATTGGCGGGGGTCTTGGCCCTTTTTTCGCTCTATGTCCGATTGGCGCCTAGTCCTGCGTCACTGTGGCACCGTTCGGTTCATGACATAGCGGAACCGTCTGAGAAGAGTTATCGAACCACGCTTCAGGGGATCGATTTTTTGCAACTGCATGATCTTATCCTGCAAACGGACCGCACAAAGGTTCTGGCGGGCTCTCCAGAGGAGCGGCACGTCACCTATATCACCCGTTCAGCGCTTTGGAACTTCCCAGATTATACCACAATTGAGCAATCAGGATCCGAGACGGCGATTGTTGGCAGGTCAAGATTTGGGAAAAAAGATCTTGGGGTAAATCAGGCGCGTATCCAAGGATGGGTCGCGGATTTGATACAGACCGGAGGATAGGCAGCCCTCGGATTGTTCGCGCCACATTGGGTTGTTGAGCGACATCTCGCAGCGGGCTGTAAACATACGTCCATCGACCTGTAAACAGATGGATTGGCCCAGTTCGACACGACTTCCCGTTTTGTCGGTGCAGTAGCATGAAATCTCAGGCAGCGGTGGCGCAGCAACGCTTTGGTTGGCCGTTTCGGCAAGGCTTGCTGTGCCCAGCAAAGCAAAAATTAAGCTTAAACCGTTCATATGACGATCTTAGCACATTTCGCCCCCTTGACCAAATCCGGCAGATAACGCATTTCCATAGCATGATAGCTACAGACACACTCATGCAGATCCTGCAACGGTTTCAATTTCTCGAAGCTTCTATGGCGGAGGGAACGTCTGATATTGCGGTCCTGGCCAAGGAATATTCGGACCTTAAGCCCGTGGTTGATGAAATTCAGTCCTATCAACAGCTCACCAGTGATATAGCTGATGCCGAAGAGATGCTGTTGGATCCCGAGATGAAAGAGCTGGCGGATGAGGAACTGCCCGTTCTGCGCGCCCGTCTTCCGCTCGCCGAATCCGCGTTGCAACTTACACTCCTGCCCAAGGATGAGGCCGATGCTCGTCCCGCGATGTTGGAAATCCGTCCGGGTACGGGGGGCGATGAGGCGGGGTTGTTTGCAGGCGATTTGATGCGCATGTATCAGCGCTATTGCGACAATCACGGGTGGAAATTTGAGATCATTGAATACAATGAAAGCGAGCTTGGCGGGGTCAAGGAATTGGTCGCGCGGATTTCGGGCGAAAACGTCTTTGCGCGCCTGAAATACGAAAGTGGCGTTCATCGTGTTCAGCGTGTGCCGACAACCGAAAGCGGCGGGCGGATCCATACATCAGCGGCAACCGTTGCGGTGCTTCCCGAAGCCCAAGATGTTGATATTAATATCAACACCAATGATATTCGCATCGATACCATGCGGGCTTCCGGCGCGGGTGGGCAACACGTCAACACCACCGATTCCGCCGTGCGGATCACCCATATTCCCACAGGTATCATCGTTGTGAGCGCCGAGAAATCGCAGCACCGCAACCGCGAAATCGCGATGACCGTGCTCAAAACGCGACTCTATGATTTGGAACGCCAAAAGCTACACGATGAACGCTCCGCCAGCCGCAAAAGCATGGTGGGGTCGGGCGATCGCAGCGAGCGTATCCGCACCTATAATTTCCCGCAGGGGCGCATGACCGACCACCGAATCAACCTGACCCTGTATAAACTTGATCAGGTGATGGCGGGCGATTTGGACGAAACCATTGACGCGTTGACCACCCATGCTCAGGCCGAGCTTTTGGCCGAGATGGAAAATTGATCGCTGAGAAAACGGGGGCGATTGCCCTTTTCGAAGCGGTTCAACTCCTTAAAGGGGCAGGGGTGGCTGATCCTGCCACCGACGCGCGTATTTTGCTCGCGCATGCCTTAAAAACGGAACGCGCGCGCCTCACTTTGGTGGTTCAGGAGCCGATGTCCAGCGTGGCCCTCGCGGAGTATGAGACACTTATTGCGGCGCGCATGGCCCGCCAACCCGTGTCGCAAATTATCGGCCTGCGGGCCTTCTATGGGCGCGACTTTCGGGTGACGCCCGATGTCTTGGACCCGCGTCCAGATACGGAACTTGTGATTGACTTGGCCCTTGAACGCCCTTTTGAGCGGGTACTTGATCTTGGCACGGGGACGGGCTGTATCCTGCTGACTTTGCTGGCGGAAACCAAGGCCACGGGGCTTGCGACAGACGTGAGTACTGCCGCGTTGGATGTGGCGCGCGGCAATGCCGAAGCGCTCAACCTTACCAGTCGCACTGAATTCATAACCAGCGATTGGTTCGCTGACATTCCACCACAGGCTTTCGACCTTATCGTGTCCAACCCTCCCTACATCAGTGCACAGGCCATGCAAACCCTCGCCCCCGAAGTGCGCGACTGGGAACCTCATGGCGCCCTTACGCCGGGGGGAGACGGTCTTGGGCCGTACCAAATTCTTACTCAAAACGCGCCCCGATACCTTGTGCCAAACGGACGCCTCATCGTGGAAATCGGTTTTGATCAAGGTCCACAGGTGGCTCAAATGTTTGAACAGGCAGGCTTTGCACAGGTTGCTGTTTCAAAAGACCTTTCCAACAATGACAGGGTTGTTTCGGGGGTTTGGGCGGAAAATTGACGGAAATTTCACACGTATTGTGCGAAAAACACCTATTGAGGCCGCAAAAATTAAATTTATGCTTGTTTTACGCGCGGGGTCGTGTTTACTCCTGCGTAAGGTAAGGCGGCGGATGCTTAATAGGCGGTCCCCCTTGCTGATAAGCCAGAAATCGTCAGGGCCGGTATAGAAACCCCACGCAAGAGGCGCGGCATGGACCTTACGACTGCCATATAGGGCTGGATAGAAAAAAATATGAGATCTTCCAAAACACGCTCACGCGGTAAGAATAACCGTAGCCGTTTTCCATCAAACAATGGTGGAAACTTAACCAATCGGGTTTTCGATAGTTCGGGACCTGAAGGTAAGGTGCGCGGGACACCACAGCAAATAATCGACAAGTATAACCAACTGATGCGCGATGCTCAGTTGTCAAATGATCGAGTCGCTGCAGAGAATTTTGCCCAGCATTCCGAGCATTACACCCGCCTGTTGGCCGAAAATATGCGCGAAATCGAAGAGCGCCGTGAAAGCCAAGAAGCCCAAAACCGTGACCGTCAGGCGCAGCGCGACAGCGAGCGCACGGATCGGTTCGAACGTCAAGAAACGCAGGCCGCAGGTACTTCGCCGATTGAACCGCCCGTACATTCCGCTCCGACGCCTGTTGCCAAGCCGGATACGCCGCGCCCCTATGTTCAGCCTGATTTGGGTTCTGGCCCACAACCTGATTTATTGGATACAAGCACTGATAATAGCGGATTGGTGGATACGCCTGAGGCCAAACCGCGCAAGGTTTCTAATCGCCCGCCGCGTAAGCCTAGGACTGAAAACCCCGTTGCCGCCCCAGTAGACGGGGCCGAGCCAGCTTCAGAAAAGCCAAAACGCGCACCACGCCGTCGTAAGCCAATCGAGAAAAATGTCGATGCGGGTACACCTGCTTCAGAGGCTGCTCCTCGGTCCGAGCCAACAGGCGAGTAGGTCTTTAAAATACGTTAAAGAGAGGGCTAAAGGGAAACCTTTAGCCCTTTTTTATGCCTAGAGTTTAGGGTTTGGCTAACTCACGGGCCAAGGCACAGAATTGCTCAATGGACAATTGCTCTGCGCGTTCGGTGGGTTTGATGCCCGCTGCCATCAGACGATCTTCGATGTCGGGCGCTTGCCCTTTGAGGGCGGCACGAAGCATTTTGCGGCGTTGATTGAAGGCAGCAGCAACCACGCGGGACAAAATTTTGGGGTCGGCCTCAAACAACGGTTTTTCGCGCATTTGTAAATGAACTACGGCAGAGTGCACCTTTGGCGCAGGCGTGAAGGCCTCGGGTGGGAGGCTCATAACAATACGGCAATCACAGCGCCATTGCGCCAAAATCGCGAGTCGCCCGTAGGCTTTTCCACCCGGTTCGGCGACTATACGATTCGCCACTTCGCGCTGGAACATCAAAGTCAGGCTCTGCCAAAACGGCGGCCATACGGCGGGGGTGAGCCAGCGTACCAACAGTTCGGTTCCCACGTTATAGGGCAGGTTTGCCGCGACACGAATGGGGGGCGTGAGCATGGACAATGGATCGATTTCCAGCGCGTCGCCGTTGATCACTTCGAGTTGCCCTGGATAGACCGCGGCAATTTCCGCGAGTGCGGGGAGGCAGCGTGCATCTTTTTCCACCGCCAGTACGCGGCGCGCGCCTTCGGCCAGCAAACCACGGGTCAACCCGCCGGGGCCGGGGCCGATTTCGAGAACATCGCATTGCGTTAGGTCCCCCGCTTGGCGGGCGATTTTGGACGTCAGATTGAGGTCGAGTAGAAAGTTTTGCCCTAGGGATTTCTTGGCGGAAAGTTGGTGGTTTTCGATCACCTGCGCGAGCGAAGGGAGGGAGTCTATTGTTGCCATTGTTCGGTCCTAATTTTGCGCACGCGCAGTCGCCATTTTATGCGCAAGTTTGAGGGCTTCGATAAGGCTTGTGGGCTCAGCAATCCCACGGCCAGAAATGTCAAAAGCGGTACCATGATCGGGGGAGGTCCGCACGAAAGGAAGGCCCAGAGTGACGTTGACACCGCGATCAAAATCGAGCGTTTTGATCGGGATCAGGGCTTGGTCATGGTACATACAGACCGCTACATCATAGCTCGCACGGGCGCGCGCATGGAACATGGTATCTGCGGGCAGGGGGCCGCGAAGGTCTAGTCCTTCGACCTGCATTTGCGCGATCACACCGTTGATCATGTCAAGTTCTTCGCACCCCATTGCCCCGCCTTCACCAGCATGTGGGTTGAGGCCAGCGACGGCAATCCGAGGATTGGCAATGCCGAAATCGCGCTGCAATCCCGCCGAAGTAATCCGCAAGGTTTCGCGCAGCAATTCGGGGGTGAGTTGTTTTGGAACTTCGCTCAACGCAATATGGATTGTGACGGGTACAACGCGCAACTGATCACAGGCCAGCAGCATCACTACGCGCTCCACTCCTGCCAAATCCGCTAGAAATTCGGTGTGGCCGGGGAAGGCAAACCCTGCGCCATCTTTGAGGGCTTTTTTGTGAATGGGGTTGGTGCAAACTGCGCTGGCTTGGCCGGATTGAACCAATTTAACCGCCTTTTTTATCACGTCGATCACGCCTTGGGCGTTGGCCGCAGCGGCGGTTCCGAAGTGGTTCTGCGTAGCAAAAGAATGGGGCAAAACGGGTAGGCCACCGGCCATCGCGCTTGCGACTTCATTTGGGTGGCCAATCAAAACATGGGGCACCGACCCCACCAAGTGACGCGGATCGGCGATGAGAAAAAACGGCACAGATCCCGACAGTTCAGACCAAGCCTTCTCGGATATTTCCAGACCCACGCCCGCAGGCTCGCCACAGGTTAAAGCAATCGGTGGAATCATGGTTCGCGGATCAAAGCGGTTGCCCGCAATTCAGCTAAATACGCATCGGCATAAGATGTGATGCGCTCGTTAATCAGGCGGGTGCGAAGGGCGTTGCGAGTCTCGTCCTCAACGATTTCGGCCGTGCGCCCACAAAGCATAAGCACCACCAAAGTCTGTCCGTCGTTGCGAGTTAAATTCGCCGATACTTCGCCTTCGTCAAGTTTCGCAAGCTCTACCGCGATGTCGTTTGGCACGTCTGACTGGGCTTGCGAGATGATCTCAAGCTGCTCCTCGGTTGAATTGGGATACAGGCCATATAGATCGTCGCAGGAATCCGCAGTGTAACGCAGACTCATTGCTTGCTTCACGACGTTCGGGGCGCGCCCGCCTGGTAAATAGAGCCGTGCGTATTCCACCGCGAGGGCCGTCGGAATTGGCGCAGCCGTTTCCTGAATTGCACGCATTTGAAAAAACAGCAATGCATTTGGAATTTCAATAGGGTCGGTGATTTCACCGGGGGCGAGAGTCAGGAGAAGAGGGCGAAATGCAGGCGGTAAATCAGCGAGGGACAGCCAGTCCAATTGCCCACCATTTGGCGCAGATTGCGATACGGAAACGGCAGTTGCTGCTTCGGAAAAAACCTTTGTACTCGTGATCTTCTGGATTTCGGCGCTGATGGCGGCCGCGCGCACTTGGTTTTCGGGCGTGTCAGCCGGAAGGACGATTTCGCCCAACAGCACCCGCACGCCACCGGTTTGGGACGACAGAGAAAGGGCGCGGTCAACTTCCGCCTCTGAGACGCGCCCGCGTTGGCCAAAGAGCGTGCCCACCACCTCGCGCCAAAGGATGCCTGAAGCGACGAAATCCCGAAACGTTTGAACGTCAATGCCCTCTTCGGCCATGGCTTGGATGAACTCTTCTGGCTCAAGCTTTGCGCGCCCAGCGAACTCAATCATGCCTTGGTTTATGGCCTCGTCCTCAACGGAAATACCGAGGCGCTCAGCGGCATCCAAATAGAGACGCTCATCAATCAAACGGTCTGTGGATTCTTGGGTGAGGTTGCCAGCGGTGCCCAACGCTTTCAAGAAGAGGGCGCGTTGTTCGAGTTCATATTGTGTGATGATGCGCTCGTTGACTCGCACCACAATGTCAAATGGACCCTGAGCCTGCGCACTGGGCACGGCGCCAAGCACAAGAAAAACGGCAAGGATCGTATGAAAGAAGTGTTTAGAGACTGTCATTGCTACTGGGCCTTGTTATTTGTCATTCTGGTCGTCACGTCGCGTGATTAATTGAAACGCCTGCATTTTTGAACCGACTTCTTGGGTTTTGAGCCATCCGAGCCAAACCCAGTAAGAGCAACGGTCATGCCAACACTGGTTGAAGGGTCCACGTTATCGGAGGAAGTGAAGCGGTGCGAGAGAGAAAGGTCAATCTCAACGCATTCATTTTGATAGGTTAAGCCGAAACCCGCTTCTGTGGGGGTGACGGCGGCCAGATCATAGCGCCAATATACATCACCAGACCACGTTGAATTGATCAGGTAGTCAGCATCAAACGTCCATTCCGAGGTGTTCGTATAGCGATCAAGCGCTGGTTCCGGTGTGAGCCAAATATAGCCTGTTGAAATATTATACCGATCATCGGTGTAAGTCAGGAGGTTTTCACTGCGCGTAAACGAGAAGTCGTCGTCAATCAGCGAGTGCGAAGCAAAAGACAATCTGTCGAGGATATCGACTTCAAAAGACGCAAGCCAATCTGATTGAAAGCCAGCTAATCCCGACCCTTGGTAGAACAAATCGGGGTCTTGGGCGCGCACCACCCTCCCAACGGTTGCCCCAAAAGTCAATCCGTCTGGGCTAACGCGTTTGTAAGTTAACCCAATATTGGCCCATGTCCCCGCTTCGAGTCGATCCAATCCGGGAAAACGGTTGCCCGAGAACATGTTACCCGGGTCCAATGTGGCATCTTGGCTGTCTTCATTTGGCGGGAGGTCGCTTTGAAGAGGGCTGTAAAAAACCTGAACGATGGGTTCGAAAAGGTGCTTTGTGCCATCCTGAGATGACTTCATGAGCGGCCAGCGCAATTCGGCCCCAAGGGTGCCATAAGTTAGGAACTCGGACGGCGGATATGTCGTATCTTGCTCAATACCATAAAGTTCGGCCCCCACATCCGCCCCCGCGGAAAAGAGCATGCCATTGCCAACGAGCGCTGTCTTTTTCCAACTTAGAAAGGCCGCGCCGCGTTGCACATCCCGTCCGACAATGTTTTCGTCCGATTGGCGCTGTGCGGCATGAAAGGAGGCAGAAAACGTTGCTGATCCACCAACGCCCACAGGGAAGAAACGTCGTTCATAGACCGAGTCAAAGGCGAGGTTGGGCAAGGTGGCATTGTCGTCGCCTTCGCGCAGGGATTCTGCATTGGAAAGCGCGGTGCTAATATACTCATATCGTTTTGCCCGCGACAAATCGATGGTGCTGTTGAGCAAATCTTGGTCCGAGAAATCATAGGTCAAAAGATAGTCATGATCCGAAACAATTTCGGCACGAATATTCAAGATAAAGTCCTGTGCGACAACAAATTCGCCACCGCCAAAGAGATACCCGCGCGTGATGTCGGGCATGATGTCGTCCTTCGAAATCGCGCCCTCAAATTCAAGCAATCCGTTCTGGAAAGCTTGGCGGTAACGATACTCCATCGTATTGGTATTATTGGTAACAAGAGGGGCGAGGGTGAGGTCTTTTGAGGTGCCAAAGGGCAGAAAATACGGAATTCGCACACCCTGGCCCAACTGGGAATTCGACACGAGGGACGGGATGAGAAAACCACGTGTGCGTTCGAGCGACGGGCCGGGAAGGCGCATGTATGGCAAGTAAAAAATAGGCACCCCCATGACCCGCAGTTGCGCTTTTTCGAAATAGAGTTGTTTTTCCACTTGGTCGTGTACGATGCTTTCGGCCCGTATTTCCCATAGCGGTGTCGGGTTACTCGCACAGACTTCACAGGAGGACGCGACCGTTTTGTAGAGGCGGGTATAGCGGCCGTCGACGCGTTGAATTTGGTTCGCGGCCATTTGCAATTGCTGGTTTAGGACAAGACGCGCGCCGACAAGAAGACCCTCCTGAAGGTCGCGGACCAACGCACCACTGTCGGCCAAGATCAGAGTTTCCGTGCCCCTAGTAAGGCTCATGGGACCCTCGATCAGCAGCGTTTCTTGTTTGGATTGATAGGTGATTTTGTGCGCCTTCAAATGCGCTCCGTCAAAGAAAACCTCGACGTTCCCCGTTGCGACCAAATCGCCGTCACTGTTCACTGAAATCGCATCGGCCACCAGACTTGCAGGACCATTCTGTCCCTGTTGGGTCGTGGTTTGCGCATGGGCAAACGTGGTGGGGATTGCAAACGCCACAAGTACCGCGCTAGCCAAAATGCGTGTCACAGGACGGATTTCGAACATTACCCGTCCTCCATATGTAACAAAAGGGCCATCGCGATAAAGATCGACACGATCGGCGGTGACCACGTGGCAAGGGCAATCGGCAATTGTCCGTTTTCTCCAAAAATTTGAAGGAAATCCCGAAGGAAGAAAAGGCTAAAGGCGAGGAGAATCGCGGCTAAAATCATCACCCCAGTACGGCCAAAACGCGTGTGGCGCATCGTGAAACCCGCGCCTATCATCACCATAGCCACAAACATCAACGGCATTGCCAACTCGCGATACAGCCAAGCCTTGTGTTTAAGGGCAGAGAAACCGGCGCGTTCCAACTGATCGATATAATTTGGTAAATCCCAAATCGAGATCGCATTGGGTGTTCCAAAACTGTCGCGAATCTTGTCAACGGTCAGGTCGCTTTCAAGGGCGAAGTCTTCCAACAGAACGGCATCGCGCTCAGGGTTCGTACTACCCTCAAGGGGCCATCTTTTGACCCCGCTCAATGCCCAGTATCCGTCCTCAAGCACCGCTGTTGCTGCCTCAATGCGCGTCAAAGGGTCGCCTTCCTGACTGAAGATAAGGAACGTCACTTGCTGCAATTCGGTGCCGTCAAGATTGGCTCCTGCGGCGCGAATTACCGTTTGGTTTTCGCTGTCCACCTGTCGAAGCCAAAGGCCCTCCGCGCTGATCGACATAACGGAGGATTGGTCCGTCGTGAATTGGCGCGACACATACTCATACTGCTTTTTTGTGGCGGCCACGATGGGATTGAAAACCGCAACTGTGATGACCCCAAATAGAAACGCGACGATCACCGGCGAGATCAAACTGTTGATCGCACTTCGACCGGAGGCGCGAATGACAACCAATTCGCTACTACGGGCAAGCCCCAGAAACAGCGCAAGAGTCGCGAGCACAACAACAAGTGGCAAAATAGCATACATCGAACTCGGGGTATTGAGCGCCGCGAGGGTAATCAGGTCGGAAAATCCAAGATCGACATTGCCAAATTTGCGAATTTGTTCAGCAATGTCGAGCAGAAAGGCAATGCCCAAAAAAACGAAAAAGACACCCAAAATGGCTTTCAAATACTTGCGTGCCAAATAGAAATAGAGAGTCATCGCGCCCACCTCCGCAATTGGGCAAGGACTTGCGGATTGGCGGCAAACCAAAGCAGGGTACCGGACATTCCGACACCAACAAGCGCTGGAAGATAGGCTGCCCACCAAAAGTTGGCGGCACGTAAACTCATGTCGAGGGCTGCCGAGTCGACGGCCTTCACAACAATCAACAGCACAAAGGCAAATCCAATCTGCGGCCATAGTCCGAAGCGGCTAAACCCACCCAAAAGAAGGCAGGAAAATCCGATAAGGGCGCTCACCAAAGCCAAGAGCGGTTGGGAAAGCCTTTGATGCGCGGCAGACAGCATACGAGCTTCATTGACCTTCGTTTCCGCGAGGAGGGCAGGTGTCGGATGTAACAACTCCCAAGTGGATAACTCGCTGATCGTTCGGTTTCTTGCGGAAGGAGCAGCGATTAGGTCATTGATATCAAAAACCAAATCCTGAAAACTTGTGGTAAACAGCCTTTGCCCCTCCGCCCGCAAACTTTGCGCAATGCCTTCAAGCATCAACAACTTTGGTCCAGAGGCATCTTCCACCAAAAGGGCGCGTTTGGCCGTATATGTGGTGCGGACACCTTTAGAGCGTGCGTCCGATAAAAGGATCTCATTCAGGGCTCCGTCAGGTGAAATATTGCGAATATAGAGCGTAATTCCCTTGGTTGGATTTAAAAATGTCCCGTCCACCAAAAGGCGCGCGGTGATGTTTCGCGACAATTCTAACGACCGGATTCCAATCTGTTTTGTCGCTGCAGGGATAAGAACGTGGGACAGAATGCTCATCATAATCGCCACAATAAACCCGAAAACGATCACCGGACGCGCCATGCGATACGGGCTGAAACCTGCCGACTGGACAACAACCATTTCGCTCTCGGACGAGAGCCGGTTCACCGCGTAAACCGTTCCAACAAAAGCAGAAAATGGTAAAACAAGGACGATGACGCGTGGCAAAGCAAGCGCGGTCAGTTCAAGGAAGACGCCAGCCGATTGACCGCTTGAGATGATTTGATCAAACAAAGATACCGCGCGATTGACCCAATAGACCAGCACGAGAACCAAGGAAAAGAAACCAAAGAGCACCATCAGTTGCGACAGGACATATCTGTCGAATCTCGCCACGTGAATCCCCTCGAAATCTTGGTTGAATTGGGTAAACTTATCGGAATATTGCGCTGGGGAAAACTGCTATCTGGTCATGTCGCCGTTTGGAGGCTACCAATATGGGGACACATTCAAAGGAGTCTCTAATGACCACACCCGTTGCCCTGTATTTTGACGACATAAGTTTAGATTCGATCGCAAAACAAACTGGACGCATTGTTGTGTTTTTAGAGCCTCACGGGAGGCTTGATCGTTCATCTCGGCGGATCAACCGTCTTACAAAGGGGGCACTTGGACGGTTTATCTTGAGTGATGCTTTTGAAGAAATGAAGGAAGGAATGGGGCTGGATTTGGCCTATCCGTCGGGCATGTTGGCAACTGCCATTCAGGTTATTCGCCTTTCCCGCAATCCAACAATCGAAAATGCACGCAAAGCAGGGGCCACTATCGCCAAGGGCTTAACCAAAGAAAGCACTTTGGTTTGCGCCAATACAATCGGCAAAGCCGCCGAGATTTCGTTTGGGCTTGCCTTGCGGTCCTATGATTTTACCCCCCACAAAACCAGCGGTGTAAAAGAACGCGGCGAAGTGCGCTTTCAAGTCGGAAAGCCTGAAGATATTGCTGCGAAAGCCGCCCCGTTTGCCGCTCTTGCAGAAGGGGTATTCTTCACCCGCGATTTGGTGAACGAGCCTTCAAATGTTCTGACAACCGATGATTTTGCGGCGCGTTTGGCGGCCATGCAAGACCTCGGTTTAGAGGTCGAAATCCTTGAGGAAGCCGAGCTTGAAAAGCTTGGCATGGGCGCGTTCTTGGCCGTTGGTCAGGGCAGCGAAAGTGCTTCTAAAGTTGTTGTTATGCAGTGGAACGGTGGCGGAAAAGAAGCGCCTTTAGCCTTGGTTGGCAAGGGCGTTGTGTTCGATACGGGGGGCATTTCAATCAAGCCCGCCGCGGGCATGGAAGACATGACAATGGACATGGGCGGTGCGGGTGTTGTTGCGGGCGTTATGCGCAGCCTCGCGCTTCGTAATGCCAAAGCAAATGTCGTGGGGCTCGTCGGAATCGTTGAGAATATGCCCGACGGCAAGGCCATGCGTCCGGGCGATGTTGTGACCTCGATGAAAGGCGACACGATTGAGGTTTTGAACACGGACGCGGAAGGGCGTCTCGTTTTGTGCGACGTGATGTGGTATGCGCAGGAACGGTTTAAGCCCTCAGGGATGATCGATCTGGCGACGCTTACGGGGGCAATTATCGTTGGGTTGGGCCATGACAACGCGGGCGTGTTTTCCAATAATGACAAATTCTGTGATCGCTTCCTCAAGGCGGCGCGCACTGAGAATGAAGGCGCATGGCGGATGCCCCTTGGCGCCAGCTATGACGAGCTTTTGAAATCCCCGATTGCCGACATGAAAAATATTGGTGGACGCGCGGCGGGATCGATCACTGCAGCGCAGTTCTTGCAGCGGTTTGTCCAAAAGAAAACACCGTGGATTCACCTCGATATCGCGGGTGTGGCTCATATTAAAACCGGCACAGATCTTGCACCGGGCGGGGCAACTGGATGGGGTGTTGTTGCCATCGACCGCCTAATTCGCGATCGTTTTGAGGACTGATGGGACAGGTCTATTTCTATCACGTCACCCAAAGTCCCATTATTGCAACGCTGGCCACCCTGCTTGAAAAATCGCTTCAGGCAGGGTGGCGTGTCGCTGTGCGCGGTGTCGATGCGGGGTCTCTGGCACAAATCGATGATGCTCTGTGGCGCAACCCGCGTGACGGATTTTTGCCGCACGGCCTTGCGGGTGGCCCACATGATGCCGACCAGCCGGTATTGTTGACCACGAAATCGGAGTTACCTAACGGCGCAACCTGTTTGATTTCACTTGAAGGGGCGACGCTTTCACCCGAGGAAATTTCTGCATCCGAACGGGCCTGTGTTTTGTTTGACGGAACTGACCCCGAGTCTGTTGACCGCGCGCGCGCGCAATGGAAAACCCTGACGTCCGAGGGGGCGAAGGCGATTTATTGGTCAGAAGAAACGGGCTCTTGGGTGAAAAAGGCCGAGAGCTCCTAACGGCGCAAGATCATTTTGTCGCCAGCGATTTCAATGCTGCTCATTTGGCTCAGGTAGGACATCCCCAAAAGGGATATATTGAGGTCGCCTTGATTTACATAGGCGGCAATTCTGGGCGTTTTGATCCCTTCAAACTCAATATCCGCCAATTGGACCCGCGCGGTTTTTACAACGCCATTTGCGGTATTTGCTGTGCCGAAAAACTGTAGGTCGTTTACATCAATTCCCAGTTTTTGGGCATCAGTTTGGCTCAAAACAATGTCAGTGGCACCCGTATCGACAAGGAATTCGAGACGGGCATTCGATATCGTGAGTTCGGCGTAAAAATGGCCATCGCGGTGGCGCACGAGAGTGATGATTTCACCGTCGCCGCCCTGAAAGGATGACTGCGTCGCGTGGTCGGATTTGATGTTTTCCCAGAGGCCGAAAGCGGCGACGAACCCGACGAAAATCAGACCCCAAAGCGCGCCCTGTTGTAGAGTTTTTCCCATGGATTGGCGGTTTTGGACAAAGAACCAACTGGCAATGACTGTGCCAAGAAGAACCAAGTAGATCAACCGTCCTGTGTCGTCTCCGTTCATGAAAACCTCTTTAGTTCAATGCGTTAAAGGGCAGACTGAATGAAGCCCTGTATGCCGTCTAGTATGAATTGAATGGCGAGTGCTCCCAATAGCATCCCAAGAAGACGTGTTACAACGTTGATCCCCGTTGGCCCTAGTATCCGTTCAAAAGGGCTTGCCGCGAAGAATAGCGCAAGGGCGCAAAGCAGCACCGCAAACATGGTGAGCAAAATGCCAATCAAACCGAGTGTACCCTCGGAATGGCCGACGAGAAGGATCATGGTCGCGATGGACCCAGGCCCTGCAATCAGAGGGGTTGCGAGGGGGAAAACCGAGGGGTCGTCGAAATCTTCGTCGCTTGTCGCTTCGGCGGCTTGATCGCCACGGCGTTTTGAGCGTCGATCAAACAGCATATCAAGTGCAGTTAGGAACAAAAGAGCGCCGCCCGCGATGCGGAATGCATCCATGGATATGCCGATAAATCCCAGCACCGTTTCGCCAAGAAGCCCAAAAAGCGTGAGCAAAACGGCCGCGGTTGCCACGGAACGCACCGCTATTGCGCGACGGCGATGTTGGGACATCCCTTGGGTCATCGCCACAAAAAGCGGCATCAATCCAATCGGATCAATGATCACGAAAAGGGTCGCGAATGCCGGAATTAAGATCGTAAAATCCAAACTTAACCTTCTGCTTTTTCAAGCCTTTCTAGCGATTTCATCCACATGGCTTCGGCACGATCCGTCGCGTCACGTACTTCGCCGTATTTCTTTTGCCAAACCTCGGCTTCGCCGGATTTGCCTTCTTCATAGATAGACGGATCGGCAAGTTTCTTGGCAAGACGATCACCCATATCGTTGAGTTTTGCGACTCTTTGTTCACAAACTTTCACGTCGGCGCGCAGGGCTTTCATCTGATCCCCAGTTGGACGTTTGCTCTTGGCTGCAACTTTTGGGCTGCGTGCCTTTTTTGGGGCATCGCTCGTGAGTAGCAACTTGCGATAGGCTTCCAGATCGTCCTCGAACGGATGCACGGTGCCATCTTTTACAAGCCACAACCGATCCGCGACCAGCGAGAGGAGGTGCATGTCGTGCGACACCAAAATAACGGCCCCTGTATAGGCGGTGAGCGCCTCAACGAGCGCTTCGCGGCTTTCGATATCAAGGTGGTTGGTTGGCTCATCGAGGATGAGGAGGTGCGGTGCGTCGATTGTTGCCAAGAGGAGCGAAAGCCGCGCTTTTTGGCCGCCAGAAAGTCGACCTACAAGGGTGTCAGCCTGATCTGCGCCAAGGCCGAAGCCTGCGAGCCGCGCACGGTGACGGGCGGGCAATTCTTTGGGGCGCACACGGCGCAAGTGGTCGAGCGGATTTTCATCCACATGGAGTTCGTCGACTTGGTGCTGGGCAAAATACCCGATCCGCAGCTTATTGTGCGAATTCATCCGACCACTCATGGTTTCCAAACGGCCTGAAAGCAGTTTCGACAGGGTCGATTTCCCTTCGCCGTTTTTCCCAAGCAGCGCGATGCGGTCGTCTTGGTCAATCCGCAGGTCGAGGCCTTTGAGGATCACCTTGTCGCCATAGCCCACGCTTGCGCTTTCCATATTAATAATCGGTGGTGATAACTCTTCTGGCGCAGGAAACGAGAACCGTTTGAGCGCGGATTCGCTCGGTGTGCTGATTGGCGTCATTTTTGCGAGCATTTTTACGCGGCTTTGGGCCTGAGTCGCTTTAGAAGCTTTGGCCTTAAAGCGGTCAACAAAGCTCTGAAGGTGGGCGCGGCGGGCGTCTTGCTTCTTAGATTCGGAGGCCGCAGCGGCCAATTTAGCGGCGCGTTGTTCGGCGAATTTGTCGTATGGCACCTGATAGAATGTCAGTTTCTTGTCTTCAAGATGCAGGATCGAACCAACCGCCCGATTGAGCAACCCACGGTCGTGCGACACGATCAAAACGGTATGCGGATATTTGCCCAAATAGTTCTCAAGCCACAAAGCGCCCTCAAGATCGAGGTAGTTTGTCGGCTCATCGAGGAGCAATAAATCGGGTTTTGAAAACAGCACGGCAGCAAGAGCGACCCGCATCCGCCAACCGCCCGAGAAATCCGAACAGGGGCGTTTCTGGGCCTCGGAATCAAAGCCAAGACCCTTAAGAATCTGGGCTGCGCGGGCTTCGGCACTCCATGCGTCAATGTCGGTTAGACGGGTCTGCACTTCGGCAATCCGGTGGGGGTCGGTGGCGGTATCGGCTTCCGCCATCAAGGAGGCGCGTTCGGTATCGGCAGCCAAAACGGTATCAATCAAGGACACTTCGTTTGACGGCACTTCCTGTGAAATACCGCCCATGCGCGCGCCTTTGGGCATCGTGATGGAACCGGTTTCCAACACCAATTCGCCCCAGATGAGGCGGAAAAGAGTCGTCTTCCCCGTGCCATTACGACCGACGATGCCAACTTTGTGGCCATCAGGAATCGTAACAGATGTGTTCTGCAGGAGCGGGCGGCCATTGACCGAATAAGATATATCAGAAATTTTCAACATGGGCGGGGTTTGCCCCATTGTGAGGGCGCGGTCAATCGCCGCTTTTCAACCGAGCAAGGGCATGCTAGCAGAGCGGCGATATTTTCGCGGGCTTTTGCCTGATTGTCCAACCCGATAGGAGCCCATCATGGCTGTTCAACGCACTTTCTCGATCATCAAACCAGACGCTACAAAACGCAACCTTACAGGCGCAATCGCAGCAAAATTCGAAGAATCTGGCCTGCGCATCGTTGCATCCAAGCGCATTCAAATGACACTTGCTCAAGCAGAAACATTCTATGGCGTGCACTCCGAGCGTCCTTTCTTTGGCGAACTTTGTGAATTCATGATCTCCGAGCCAATTGTTGTTCAAGTTCTTGAAGGCGAAGACGCAATCGCGAAAAACCGCGAAGTTATGGGCGCAACTAACCCAGCAGACGCAGCAGCCGGCACAATCCGCAAAGAATTCGCACTTTCAATCGGCGAAAACTCGGTTCACGGTTCCGACGCTCCAGAAACAGCAGCAGAAGAAATCGCGTTCTTCTTCTCTGGCCTTGAATTGGTTGGCTAAGCCTTTTTAGGTTTACCAAAGGAAAGCCCGCGCCTTAACTGGTGCGGGCTTTTTGCGTTTTAGGGAACAGGGGCAGAAACGCTGGATTAACCTTTGGCGAAGTCTGATTAAGCGCTGAGGTGAAACGATATTCAATGCAAACGTCCGATTTAGCCACGGCGGTTGATTGAGGCCTAGATCAACAAGCTGATTGCGCTTGAAAATGCGCGGGCGTCTATTTCTTTGCGCGGACCCCGATTTCGTCGAGAATTTTTTCGATCCCGGCCAATGGCGCGGCCTGTGTGCTATTTTTTATCTGATCGAACCGCACCCTAAGCGCTTCTTTCTCGGCACCTTTACAGTCGTTCCACGGGCGGCCCTGAAGGCCCATCACCAGAGCGTAATAGCCAATGAAATGCGGACGCGTGCCTGCCGTGACGAGTTTGCGATAGGTCGCATCCGGTCCAAGCTCGCGCACCTGCTCGGCGGAGTGAATTCCGGCGCGCGCAAAAAGGTCGACCGAAGCTGGCCCAATATTGCGAATGACTGAAACGGGTTCGTTCTGTGACACTTAAATGTTCCGTTAATCGTTGGTGACGGAGAGGGGGCGCGACACTGCCTCAGTGTTTGCGTCAGGGGCCATGTCGCGGATGGTTTGCCAAACGGTTGTGAAAAGCCCCGCCAAAACCGGCCCTAAGACAAGGCCAACCGCGCCAAATGCCACCAGCCCGCCCAAAGTTCCGATCAAAATCTGAATGTTGTGGATTTGCGCGTCCCGCCCAACAAGGATCGGACGCAGGAAATTATCAATCGTCCCGACAACAAGGACCGCCCATAGCCCGAGCGCAATGGCCGGACCCGTTTCCCCCTCAACACCCAAATATATCGCCCCCGTGAGCACAACTGCGGTCGGGCCGAGCGCAGGAATGATGGAGACAATTGCCATCACAACGGCCCAGAAAACGGGCGCACTAATTCCGGCAACCCAGAAGCCTAGGCCACCGAGGGCCCCTTGGGCGATGCCAATTAAAAGCGTGCCTTTCAGGGTTGCGCGGCTGACGGAAATAATTCGTTCGTTGAGCGCAGCTTGGAGGGGGAGGGGGAGGGTTGAATACGCCAAAACCTGCGAAATAATGGAGGTTTTCATTTGGAGGAAATAAAACATGGAGTAAATAAACACAAAAAGGTGCAGAAAAAAGAAGGCGGTTCCTTTTGTAAGCGCTCCTAAAACGCTGGCGAAATACGTTGCGAAAGTTACAACCAATTCCTGAATTTTCGCACGAATTTGGGGCAAAGCATCTTCAAGGTCGCTTTGAAAGGGAACCCAGTCGGGAATCTCAAAATGCGGCGGATTCTTTGCAATGGTTTGATAGAGACCCACAGCCCCCGTCGTGAGAGACGAGGCTTGCTCGGCTGCCATAAACGCGACGCCGATCAGCGGGGTAATGATCGACGCAAGTAATACGAGCAGTGTCACGACGGTCGCGGGGCCGCGCCGATTTCCCAGATGTCTCAGCACAAAATTATACAAAGGTTCCGACATTTCGGCGACAATTGCTGCCATGATGAGAGAGACCAAAAACGGACGTGCGACATCCAAGTAAAGAAATGTAACGATAGCCGTCAAAACAACGACAGGTATCCATTGTTGCGCGTTTGATCGGGTGAAACGAGTGTTGCTTGGGCGGTCAGTGTCCAATCGTCTTCCCCTTTTTTATGACGCGTAAAGAATCCATTCTTCGAAATAATCCTATACTTTAGAGGGGGCGATGTTAAACTCTTTTATGCACGGGGGATTGAATGAAATTTATTTAACGATTGTAATTGGCTAGGGGGCATTGTTACGGAAAAACGCGTGCAGTTTTTTCGCATAATTGTGGCTCGCAGGATGGCTACGGAATCAAGAAAATGAACAGGAGCACAAGCTATGGCGACGAAAGCGGAACTCGAGGCGGAGCTGGCTCAACTTCGAAAGGCGTTAAGCGAAATCAAGAACGTGACCTCGCAAGAGGACGTTCAAACGGATACCGCAGCAACCCAAGCCGACGCGTCTGGGTTGTTTGAAGAGGGCGAGTTTGCGGGGCTGTTCCACCAAGCACTGGAAGACCTCGAAACACTGCCGCACCGCAAGCCAGTCCTGACTGCATTGGGAATATTTTTCGTCGGCTATCTGTTCGGACGTTCTGGGCATCGGGGGTAATTATGAGCCGTATTAGCAGGAATATAACAATCATTTTACGTGCTGAGCGCCTGATGGCGCAACGGCGCATGGCGGTTTTGCGGCGTCAAACCGTGATGATGGTGATGGCAGGGATTGCCGCGGGTCTTGGCATAGTCATGCTAAATGGCGCCGCGTATTTTGAGCTGGCGACCCATGTGTCAAAGCCAATGGCGGCCCTGATCGTGGCGTTTGCCAATTTCCTCGTGGCGGGCCTCTTTGTGTCTATTGCCAATAACCAAAACGCAGATGCCGACGTCGCAAGCGTTGCCGAAGTGCGGGATTTGGCTCTTGAAGATTTGGAAGCAGAAATTCAAGATGCGACCCAAGAAGCAAAACTCCTCGCGCAAAGTGTGCGCTCTATGGCGCGCGATCCATTCGCCATGTTTGCGCCGGGTTTACTCAATGGTGTTGTTGCAGCCTTGTTAAAGGCGCTGAAAAAATAGGGTCCTAATCTGTGGCTTCAAGGAGCCAAAGTTTAGAGGTAAAGGAATTAACAAATGAAACATTTAACTCTCAAAGCTGCGATTTTAGGGTCAGTTTTGTTTTTACCGACCGTTGCTGTGGCTCAAACCACTGCAACGGAGACCACGGAAACGACCGAGGTTGCGGCAACAGAAGAAGCGCTCTTAACCGCTGAAGAGCTACAAACACTCGTTGGCCCCGTAGCGCTGTATCCAGACACATTGTTGATCCAAATATTGGTTGCGGCGACGTTCCCGCTTGATGTGATGAAGGCGGATCGGCTGATTAAAGACAACGAAGGTGTCGAACCTGAAGCGTTGAAGGAAACCATTGATGCGCAAGGCTGGGACGAAAGCGTTGCCGTTTTGGCGACGGCCTTCCCAGATGTTTTGGCCGATATGGCCGAGCATGTCGACTGGACGGATACCATAGGCACGGCAATGCTGGCCCAAAGTGACGACGTCATGGCCGCGGTGCAAAATCGCCGCGAAGTGGCGAATGCCAGCGGTGTTTTGGTGTCAGGGGACGAGCAAACAGTTGAGGTTACGAAAGGGGCGAGCGGCGAAGAAGCCATCGTCATTCAGCCCACGAACCCAGAAGTTGTCTATGTGCCTCAATATGATTCCAATGTTGTTTATGTGCAGGAAAGCAACAACTCAAACGACGTCATGACCGCCGCCTTGATCGGGTTTGGATCCGCTTTGATTCTGGATTCTATTTTCGACAATAACGACCCTTGGAACAATTATTGGGGGTGTCGTAATTGCGGTGGCTGGGGGGGGGCCGATTTATCGGAGCCCTAATATTGATATTGACGTTGATGGAAACGTGAACATTGGCAACAAAATCGGCAATAACAATGGCAACAAAATCGGTAACAATAACGGCGATCGGAACCGCATAAATAATGCCGGTGGTTGGCAGCCAGACGAGGACCGCAAGAAAGACGCCCAGAAGAAAATTTCCGATAAACGCGGCCCAAATGGCGCCACAACCCTGCCAGCAAAAACGCCCAATCGGGGCGACGACATGCGCGCCAACCTCGCCAAGTCCACTGGCACGAAAGACATCTCAAAAGTTCAAAATCCGCGCGATGCCGTTGCCAAATCCAAAGCGCCCACTGGGGCCGCAAAAGTTGGAACCGCAAATAGAAAGGCTGCCGTAAACAGAACAGGTGCCCCCCCTCGAGAGAAAGTGTAAAGGCGAAAGCAGGCGGAGCAAACAAGGCGGCGATACAAAGGCCAAAGGCGGCCAAAAAACCGAGGGCCAAGCCCGCAGCGAAGAAGAATACAGCGATGAAAAAACGCCCGTCTTCTCATAGCGCAAAATCGGGAAAAGCCCGTGGCAAGGCCGCAAGCGGTGGAAGAAGGAGATAAGAGTATGAAAAACAACATGAAAATTGGCCTGTCGGGCCTCGCCCTTGTGGCGTCAACTCTCCCGTCCTTGGCCGCAGAAGGTCCAGCAACATTTGCCACGCCCCAAGACGCATTTGAGGCCTTTTCCGCGGCTCTCGGGGATCGCGATGCTGTGCTTGAGGTTTTTGGCACCGATGCGATTGACGTTTTAATGTCTGGCGATGCCCAAGAAGATGCTGAAAACCGCGCCGAAATCGAAGCGATGATCCAAGAGGGGTACCGCTTCCAACTTGACGAAGAAAACCGTGTGATGTTGCTTTTAGGAGCCGAGGCTTGGCCGTTTCCGATCCCACTGGCCAAAACGGACACGGCGTGGGCCTTTGATATTGAGGCGGGGCGCGACGAAGTGTTCTACCGTCGCATTGGCCTGAATGAACTTGAAACGATCGATATGATTGAAGCCTATGTCGAGCTTCAATCGGCCTATCGCCTCATTGATCACGACGCGGATGGGGTGATGGAATTTGCCGCATCCATTCTCTCAAGCGACGGCGCGCGGGACGGGTTGGTTTGGGCTGGCGAAGACAGCCCGCTTGGCGAACGCATCGCATTGGCATCGTTAGATGGCTTTTCGGATGGCGAATCTGATCAAGAAGCCGAGCCATTCGGCGGCTATTATTATCGTGTGCTTCAGGGGCAGGGCGCGTCCGCTCCGGGAGGGGCGCTTGACTATATCGTCGGTGGCAACATGATCGCCGGCCACGCGCTTTTAGCGGTCCCTGCGACCTATAATGAAACCGGTATTCACAGCTTCATCGTCTCGGAAAACGGGCGCGTCCTTGCGGCGGATTTGGGCGAAAACAGCCTTGATGTCGCCCTTGAAATTCTGACCTATAATCCGGACACCGCCTGGAGTCCTGTGGAATAATCTGTCTAAAAGCCTCAATGCTTCTATAAACTTTTGGCTGCTTTAGAGACAAAAACTTCAGGAGTCGCCACAAAATAGCGTGGGGCTCCTTTACAAATTTTCGACAGGTACGGTGACGTGCCTAAAAATTCTTTCTCACACTTCGTGGGGAAATAAAATTGAACTCATGGGGTAGGGTACGCATGAAACTCACAGGCCAATCGTTTTTCCAAGCAATCACTTTTGGGGCCGCACTTTTTGCGTCATCACAGGTCAGCGTTGCCCAAGACGCGCCCTCCGCGCCGATGGTTTCGATTGCCGTAGCGCATACCGAGGGGTTGGTTTTGGAAGCGACCTTTATCGGGCGTGGCAAAGCGATTGATAAGGTTGATATTGTCGCGCGCGTTAGTGGATTTCTGCAGGATTTATTGGTTAAAAACGGCGCAGATGTCAAAAAAGGCGAAGTCCTGTTTAAGATTGAACCTGCTACCTATGCTGCAAACCTTGCCGCGCGCAAAGCGGATAAGGCCTCTGCCGTTGCCCAACTTAAACTGGCGCAAATCGAACTTGATCGGAAATCGGAATTGTTGCGGCGGGAGTCTGGCACCGTCGCTGATCGTGATATCGCGCAGGCAAATTTTCAGGTCGCCGAAGCCAATATAGAAATCGCGGATGCGACGATTCAGTTGGCAGAACTTGACCTGAGTTATACCAGTGTTGCCGCGCCTTTTGATGGGCGGATTGGCCGCGCGAACCCAAGTGTGGGCGAATTGGTTGGCCCGACGACGGCGCCCTTGGTCACCCTCATTCGCACCGCACCAATTTACGTCGAGTTCTCGCTGACCGAAAAGCAGTTGGTGAATTTTTTACAGGTCCATGATGCTTCCCTCGAAAACCTTGCCAATGGGTCAAAGGCGCTGGATGTATTTGTTTCCCTGCCAAATGGGACGCAGCTTGAGGAGGTTGGCCACATCGTTTTTGCCGACAATCGGATTGATCCCGAAACCGGAACGGTGAGTTTGGATGTCGAATTTCCCAATGATAATGGCCTGATTTTTGATGGATCTTTTGTCAGTTTACGTATCGAAGATAACGCGCCAACCGATGCACTCCTTATCCCCCAAGCCGCCGTTCAGCGCGATCAGCGCGGCGATTTTGTATTGGTGGTTGGGGCCGAGCAAACCGTCGAGCAACGTTACGTGACTTTAGGTCGTCAAGACGGGGTTTCGGTTGTCGTCGACGACGGTCTTGTCGAAGGTGAAGCCGTCATTATCGAGGGCCTACAGCGCGTGCGCCCAGGGGTTGAAGTCAATGCCATACTCGCGGGCAGTGCAACCTCCGCAGAAGGGAACTAAAGCGTGTTTTCTTCTATTTTCGTCGCACGCCCCAAAATGGCGATCGTTATTTCCTTGGTGTTAACCATCATGGGCGTCATCGGGTATTTCGCCCTTCCGGTTGAGCAATACCCCTCCATTACCCCGCCAGTAGTCAAGGTGAGCACCAATTACACAGGCGCAAATGCGGAAACCGTCGAAAGCACGGTTGCGGCGGTTATTGAGGCCCAAGTGAACGGCGTGGATGACATGATTTATATGTCATCCGACAGTACGGACACAGGCTCGTATTCGCTCTCGGTCACCTTCAAAGTTGGAACCGACCCCGATCTTGCAGCCGTCAATGTGCAAAATCGTGTTGCACAGGCCATGTCTTCGTTGCCCGCCGAAGTTACAAATTCGGGGGTGGTTACGCAGAAAGCCTCGACCAATATGTTGCTTTTGGTGACACTTCTGTCGCCAAATGGGACTTACGACGAGGTGTTCCTGTCGAACTATGCGGCGATCAACCTTCGGGACGCCTTGGCGCGGGTGAGCGGGGTGGGCGAAGCCACCATCATGACCAATTTCGAGTATGCGATGCGCATGTGGATGGATCCAAATCGCATGGCCAGCCTTGGCATTGCGCCCAGTGATCTCATTGCGGCAATTCGTGAGCAAAATCTCGAAGTATCCGCCGGACAAATCGGTTCAAGCCCTGTCCCAACGGGCCAACAATTCCAATACACCATCGTGTCCAGAGGGCGCCTCACGACGGTTCAAGAGTTTGAAAATATTGTTCTGCGCACGGGCGAGGCGGGCAGTATTGTCTTGATGAAAGACGTGGCGCGCGTGGAATTAGGCGCGGGATATTACAGCGCATCGGGCCTGTATTCGGGCCAAGCCTCAACCGTTTTGGCAATTTACCAAGCGCCAGGGGCCAATTCGCTGAAGGTTGCGGAGGGAGTTTCCGCAGAGCTTGAGCGGCTTGCTCAAGCGTTTCCTGACGACATCGTCTACGACGTTCCCTTTGATTCTACACGATTTGTACAGCAATCTTTGGATGACGTTTTAACGACACTGATGCAAACATTCGTCATCGTTATGGCTGTTGTGTTTTTCTTTTTGGGCAGTGCGCGCGCGACGCTTATTCCGGCGATTGCGATCCCCGTCTCCTTGATTGGCGCCTTTGCGTTTATGCTCATGTTTGGCATGTCGCTGAATACGATTTCGCTTTTTGCCTTGGTGCTCGCCATCGGGATTGTGGTTGATGATGCAATCATCGTGGTCGAAGCCGTTGAATCCATTATGGAAAAGGAGGGCCTGAGTGCCCCTGACGCCACCCGCAAGGCCATGGGGCAAATCACAGGACCCATTATTGCGACGACCCTCGTTTTGCTCGCGGTTTTCGTGCCCGTGACGTTTATGCCGGGCATTACGGGGCGTTTGTATTCACAGTTCGCGACGACGATTTCCGTGGCTGTGGTGATCTCCTCGATCAATGCGCTCACACTTTCGCCGGCTTTATGTTCGATCATTTTGAAAAAACGCGACGGCCCTTCAAAAGGCGTTCTTGCCCTTTTTGACAAGGGCATCGGGTTTGTACGCGGTGGGTACGTGGGCATCGTAAGCCGCCTTGTACGTGTTCCGTTGATCGGCCTCGCAATCGTTGCGGCGGTTATTTTTGGCTCTGGTGGTTTGCTCAAATCCCTGCCTGCAGGGTTCCTTCCCATCGAAGACAACGGCTATTTGTTTGTTGATATTCAACTTCCGGACGCAGCATCGCTTGAGCGCACAGAAGCCGTTACGGAACGTTTCGACGCGAAAATACGGGAAATCCCCGGAGTTTCGTCAACAGTAAACGTGAACGGATTCAGCCTGTTGAATGGCGGTGGATCGAACGGCGCGATGATTGTGACCAATTTGGAGTCGTGGAATGACCGCACGACAGAAGCCCTCAGCGCGAACGGCGTTTTGAGCGAAATTCAAGCCCTCGCCAGTCAGGAAATTGGCGCTAGTATTATTGCGTTCAATCCGCCAGCGATTTCTGGTCTTGGCATGAGTGCCGGTGTCGAAATGAAGGTGCAGCAAACGGGGGGCGGGACGACCCAAGAACTATCTGCGGCCCTTGGCTCCCTCGTTTATGCCGCCAATCAACGTCCCGAAATTGCACAGGCCTATACGACCTTCCGCGCCAATGTTCCGAAGGTCTATGTGGATTTGGACCGTGAAAAAGCAAAATCCCTCGGGGTTTCGGTTGCAGATGTTTTCTCCACGCTTCAGGCCTATATGGGGTCGTTCTATGTGAATGATTTCAATCTGTTCGGGCGGGTTTATCGGGTGATGATCCAAGCGGAAGGCGAGTATCGCAACAAGGTCGAGGATCTTGACGCTCTATATGTGCGGTCGCAAACGGGCGCGATGGTTCCGATGGGTGCGCTGATTACCATATCTAATGAGCTCGGCCCTGTGGCGCTCAATCGCTATAATATGTTCCGCTCCGCAACTGTGACCGCAATCCCCGCTGAAGGGCTTTCTACGGGCGATGCGATCCGCGTGCTGCAAGAAGAGGCGGTGAATGCGCTGCCACCGGGGTATTCCCACGAGTGGACGGGTATTGCGCAACAACAGCTCGACGCGGGTGGTTTGGTCGTGGTTATTTTGATCTTGGCGATTGTCTTTGGCTATCTGTTTCTCGTTGCACAATATGAGAGTTGGAGTCTGCCGGTTGGCATCCTTCTGTCGGTGACTGTGGCGCTGTTTGGGGCCTTGTTGGCGGTTCAATTCACAGGAGGGGACGTCAACCTGTATACCCAAATCGGGATGATTATGTTGATCGGACTCGCCTCCAAAAACGCGATTTTAATCGTGGAGTTCGCGATCGTGCAACGGCACAATGGCATGACGATCCGCGAAGCCGCAGTTGAGGCCACATCAAAACGGTTCCGCGCAGTTATGATGACGGCCTTGTCGTTTCTTTTAGGAGTCGTTCCGCTTGTTGTTGCCAGTGGTGCCGGAGCGGCGAGCCAGCAAGCCATCGGGATTGCGGTATTTGGCGGGATGCTTTTGGCGACAGTTCTTGGGGTTATACTCGTGCCAGTGTTGTTTGTTGTCCTGCAAAGTCTGCGTGAGTGGTTCAAGGGGTTAACGACAAAAGGCGCCAAGCAAACGGACAGCTAAACCTTTGCCCGCTTTCAATACATCAAGAGGGCGGGCAAATATTACACTTATGCCCGCCGCTAGCTTTAAGTCGACGTCTTGATGCGAAATGGGTATGCTTTTCGCCATTAGGGCGCTCGCGCGTACAATCTGTCGGCAAGGAAACTACCAATTTTGGCTGCTATCTCCATTGTCAATCCGGTGTATGCATCCCATTCAGCATCGAGGCTCGGTGGTGCATTTGGAACAACACACCGCCTTCGCGTCCTAAATAATCCCGTACAACTTTGGCGTTTGAGGCCGCGGCATCCTAATATAATTTCAACCTTTCCCCGGAGCTAAATATTTTTCCACTTCGCAGGGTCAGTTTTTTCTGTCCCAGAAAAATGAAATAGAGGGTGAATTTAGGGCCGATACGACGCTTGGTTGGCATCCCGCTAAGAAAGGCTTCCGTTGTGGTCGCCAAAGAGTACCTAATCATCGCTAAAGTTAATTCCAATTTCGTCAAAAGACATTTTCACAACGGTTAGGTGCCCGTTGCCTATGTCAAAAAACGCAACCCCAATATTGTCCGCACCAAACATGCGCGCCCATTGCGAAAGTTTATCATTGTAATCGGACCAACTTTGACGCGCTTTTAAGTATTCTGTGCGGTCAATAACTTCGCCGCCGTTTTTCTTGTTTTTTTAAGTGCGGCATCTATTCAATGGTCCTGTCTGCGTAGGGAAATTGTTGGCAACACGTCGAAGCCTGAAAAGG
This sequence comes from Falsihalocynthiibacter arcticus, assembly GCF_000812665.2. Lineage (GTDB taxonomy): Bacteria > Pseudomonadota > Alphaproteobacteria > Rhodobacterales > Rhodobacteraceae > Falsihalocynthiibacter > Falsihalocynthiibacter arcticus. The sequence continues at coordinate 3,929,054 of NZ_CP014327.1, read as the reverse complement.
GCTCCGCATTTTCTCATGGAGAGTGGCGAAAGAGATTTCCGAGCGGATGATGCGCTTCGTACCAAGAAACCTTGATTGCTTGTCGGTGCTATTTTGGGCAGCCCTGCGTGTAAGAATAGCCTTCGCATCCAACTTCGTCCTTAATTATTATAGCTGCGCAAACGTTGGTTCTGTTGGAACACTGGATGCTGGGGAACAGATAATTTTTTATTGAAATGATCAACTTAGACGGCGGAAAGATATTGGTGTGAAACCCGCCACATAAGTGCGTCAAATTTCAAGCAGTGCTCGCTGCCAGATGCTTAAGGGGGCATTTCCGTGTTTTTCCGAAGAGGACATTCTTCATTGGGAGACCCCTGGATGGAAGGTACTCGTTTTGGGAAACCACTGGTCAGCTGTGAACCATATGTTTCTGCCAAAGCGAGCGCCGAACCTGAGTGGTTAGATGATTGACGCAGGGTGGCGCAAATTCGCGCTGGCTCCGGCTGAGAATTTTTCGCGCAGAGAGAGTTTATCGTGTCGTGCTATTTTGTTAATTTGCTAGTAATAGGACGATACCTCTCTTTTGGGGGCCGCTTTGGAGACTCTCATCCCTTTGTCTAGGAAAACCACCCTCATTCTTGTGATCTTGGCCACCGCTTTTCTATGCGCGCTGCTGGTGTATTTTGTTGGTTTGAACCTTCCATCACCCGAAGAATTGACAATTTGGCTGCGTGGTCTTGGTGCTTGGGGACCGTTTGCGATTATCGGTCTGATGATACTGCACAGCTTCATCCCTTTTCCCGCCGAGATTTTGGCCATTTGCGCTGGAGCCGTCTACGGAACACTTGTTGGTAGTGCGCTGGTTTGGGCTGGGGCGATGTTGGGGGGCTTGCTGGCTTTTTATCTTTCTCGACTGCTGGGGCGGGATGTTGTCCACGCGTGGTTGTCGCCTAGCCAAGCTAACACGCTAGATCGCTGGGCGCAGGATCAGGGCACGTTTACCTTGCTCATCAGTCGCTTTATTCCGGTGATCTCCTTTAACCTTGTGAACTATGCCGCAGGCCTCACAGGTGTTCGTGTTTGGACCTTCGTTTGGACCAGTGCTGTGGGAATTCTCCCAATGACGATAATGTCGACATATTTAGGCTCACAAATGAAAACAATGGATTGGCCTATACTTTTGATTGTCTCGGCCACGGGTATTTTTGTCGTCATTCTGGGGCACAGCTTCGCAAAGTCGAGGGAATGGATTTAGCGAGGTAGTGGAAAAATGACACGTCTGCCCTTTGCGATACACCGATAAATTACCACTACTATTGAGCGGAACTTCTGCTAAGTTTACCCCCGAAACAGCATTACGCGCCCCATAGGAAAGCTGAATGATATGAACCGACTAGTGGGAAAATCCGCCATGATCACAGGGGCGGCGCGGGGGCTGGGGCTTGGCTTTGCCAAGGCGTATCTTGCTGAAGGCGCAACCGTCGCCATTGCCGATATCAACTTGGAGGCGGCCGCGCAGGCCGCGGCCAATCTTGGGCCCGCAGCCTATGCGGTCGAAATTGACGTGACCCAGCAGAGCAGCATCGATGCGGCGATTGAGGCTGTGGTCTCGCGGGCAGGGAAGCTGGATATTCTTGTGAATAACGCGGCGCTTTTTGATGCGGCGCGCACGGTGAATATCACGCGGGCAAGTTATGAAAAGCTTTATGCGGTGAACGTCGCGGGCACGTTGTTTACGATGAAAGCGGCCGCGCGTCAAATGGTCAAACAGGGGCACGGTGGCAAGATCATCAACATGGCGTCACAGGCGGGGCGGCGGGGCGAGCCACTTGTCGCGGTCTATTGTTCAACCAAGGCGGCAGTGATTTCGCTAACGCAATCAGCGGGGCTTGATCTTATCAAGGATGGGATCAACGTTAACGCCATTGCGCCGGGGGTTGTGGACGGTGAGCATTGGGAACACGTCGACGCGATGTTCGCCAAGCTTGAAGGCAAACCGCTGGGCCAGAAAAAAGCTGAGGTGGCTGCCAGTGTTCCGGCGGGGCGCTTTGCTGTGCCCGCAGATTTGGCGGGAATGGCGGTGTTCTTGGCGTCTTCCGATGCCGATTATATTGTTTCGCAAACCTACAACGTCGATGGCGGTCAATGGATGAGTTGAAATCCATGCGCTAGATGCGCGTGAAAACGAGGCGCCTTGCCGCCAGTCCATCTCGCAGCGGGCGTTTACCCCTTGAACTCTGGAATGATGAAGGTCAGCATCTTATATTATTCGAAGGGTCGACTAACTTGATACCCGAGAACGTGTGAGACCCCACACAAAATAAAAGGATTTTAAGAATGAAAACCGCACAGGACTATCTAGACGAAGCAAATGCAGTCGTCCCAAAAATCACTGTCGAAGAAGGAATTGCAAAGCACAGAGCTGGCAATTCTGTATTTGTCGATGTGCGTGACAGCGCCGATATCGCGGCGTCAGGCACAATCGCCGGAGCGGAAATGGTTAAGCGCGGGATGATCGAATTTCTGGCCGACGGCTCTCATGCGTTCCACAATCCTGCCCTCAAAAAAGACGCCGATATCGTGCTTGTATGTGGCGCCGGTGGACAGGCCGCACTCAGTGGCAAGACGCTGAAGGATATGGGCTATAATAATGTTTCAAACGTTGGCGGTTTTTCAGCATGGAAAGACGCTGGCGGCCCCGTCGAAGGCTAGACGATGAATGTGTGAACCGATTGGGGGGCGCAGGGTCCCCCCAATCGGTCTGACTACTTTGTGGCGACGGGCGTGTCTGTGGCCCCGTGGGAGGTAGAATTCTCCCACATGGCGAGAGCACGCATATTTGGTCGAATTTGGGTTATGGTAAGGGGAATAATTATGCAGTTTGAAAGTATTATCGTCATGTTACTGGTCGGCGCTCTCGCTGGCTGGTTGTCTGGACGAATTATGAAGGGGCGCGGTTTTGGGGTTGTTGGTAACATAATTGTGGGTGTTGTCGGCGCGTTTTTGGCTGGAATGATCTTTCCCGCACTTGGGGTTTCGGTTGGCGGCGGGTTCATAGCTTCGATCATTTACGCGACCATTGGGTCCGTTATCCTGCTCTTCGTTATAGGTTTGGTTAAACGCGCCTAATGCGAAACACGCACCGTTTAATCGGTGATTTCTCAGGCTAGGCTTGAACAGAAAACTGCTTTTCTGTTCAAGCGCTTAGCACTTTTTACTCGCCGTCGGGTAGTGGCGGCATTGCGCGCAAGTATAGAATAATCGCTGCCAAATCGTCATCCGTCATATTGGCAAAATAGGGATAGGGCATTGGTGGCATCATTTGGCTGCCGTCCGGCCGTTGCCCATTCCGAATTATTGTGCCCAACTCGGCATCATTATACTTTCTGAGGCCTGTCGGAGTGATATTGGCCGCAATCGATGTGCCCCACGGCCCATGGAAGGCAAACCCACCAGCCCCGAGATGGGTCTCAAACATCGGCCCTTGCGGACCAAATGTTGTATGGCACTCAACGCAATGCGCGATCGGGCCAGCAAGATACGCGCCGTATTCGACAGTCTTGCCCTGCGGGATTGCGGCTACAGATTCAATAGGCGGCCCATAGGCGGGAGGGAGCGGAATATTGTACTCACTCACTCCAGGGTCGTTATCAACAGCGGGCACCTGACGCAGATACAGGATAATGCTCATGAGATCATCATCGGATAAACCACGATAGAGCCCCATAGGCATTGGTGGCCCAATCACGCTCCCATCGGGGCGAATGCCTTCACGAATGGCCTTGGCCAACTCGATATCCGACCAATCTCCAACACGCCCCCCAGGTGTAATATTCGGTGCGATGGCAGTGAAGTTTTCGTTTTTATCAACGAGCATCCCAGCAAGCGCCATATCGGGAAGCGGTCCGTCGGGCCCTTGGGGCGTATGGCAATTGCCGCAAGCAGACGGGCCTTCAACCAAATACGTGCCCCGCTCCAGCGAGGGTTCTGCAAAAGCCGCCCCCGTGGTGAAAGCCACAATAGCTGCTGCCATATGGACAGTAGAATGAATTTTATAGGGTTCTAATCTGATCATTGAAGTGGCCTCCATTGTCACAGTGCATTGGACAACATAACCGAAAATCTGATTCTCTCAAAGACTTTGATTCGAAGGGGCTCTGAAATTGATCAAGAGGTTAAAGCAATTCGAGCGCACTAAAACTTCGGGCATAGTTGGGGGGGACGGAAGCGGGCCAACGGCGTTAAAGCGTCGAGCTTAAATATTGAATCGATAGGATTCCGTTGAGTTCAGTTTTGTGATTCACTCTGGTTGGGAGGATGGATCATGTCAGCAGCATTACCGATGGCGCTTCGGGCGCGGTTTCAAGAGTACATTGAGGAAGGGTTGAGCGGTCGTGCGGCGGCGGCGCGTTTGAAGGTTTCGGCGGCCACGGGCGTTCGCTGGCTTCGCAGAATCCGTGAGCGAGGCAATGCCACACCGGATGTCCAAGGGCGACCAAAAGGACACGGAAAGCTCGCGCTCCACCGTGAGTTTCTTGTAGAGTTGGTCGCGCAGGATGGTGACATCACACTGCCAGAACTGGCCGGAGCGCTGAAGGCCGCCACGGGTGTTGTTGCCCATTCTGCATCTATCGGACGGTTCCTGCGCAAACTTGGTTACACGTACAAAAAAAGTCACTGGTGGCCACCGAGCGGCTCCGCGCCCATGTGAAGCTGCGTCGTCGGGACTGGTTCCGGTACCGTATTCCGGCAATGCAAGCGCATCCTGAACGGCTCGTCTTCATAGACGAGACGTCAGTAAAAACCAATCTGACCCGACTACGTGGGCGCAGTCTATGCGGAAAGCGTCTGGAAATGGACGCACCGTTTGGGGCGTGGGGCACTCAGACGTTCATTGCAGGCCTGACGCAAGATAACCTGATTGCACCATGGGTCATCAAGGGGGCGATGGATGGTGAGGCGTTTGAAGTCTACGTCCGCAATGTCCTTGCCCCGGAACTGCGACCAGGCACTGTCGTCATTTGCGACAACCTTGCCACCCATTACAACAAGGCGGCTGCAGAAGCCTTGCGGGAAGTCGGGTGCTGGTTCCTCTACCTGCCGCCGTACTCACCCGATCTCAACCCCATTGAAATGGCCTTCTCAAAACTCAAAGCCCACCTTCGAAGGATCGGAGCCAGAACATTTGACCAGATGTTCGATGCCCTCGCCAAAATTTGCAATCTCTTCACGCCAGACGAATGCTGGAACTTCTTTTGTGAGGCGGGATACGGATCAAGTTAAAAGCTCGATGCTTTAAGGGGCGCCCGAGTTGTTTTCTATGATAGCGAAGACGTCCATGATTGGATGAGACGCCACCGCGACACTAAGCTGATGAAGTCATGAGTCGCCTGTCCATAGCGGATCGCGCTGTCCTTATGAGTTTACTGGTCCTCACCATTGCTCAAACGGTTGCCGTCTGTTGCATGAGGAGGCCAAACATACGGGCCTTCATGCTTGCAATGGCTAGTCTCAGGCCTCATTATCAAAATAGGACTGTAGCAGCGAGTGCGATTGCGGAGATGAATAGGTTAGGGCATCGCTGAGAGGGTTGACCTGCGGTTATAATGAAATGAATTGGGCGACCTTTGGTGTCAGGGATTGCATGTAATTTGGTGTTCATTCCACCCTTTGTGAGCCCGATTAGGCGAGCAGTCCCCCTTTTTCATCCGTAGGCTTGAAGCCGTACGGTGAGCCTTGAGGTAGGTCGCATCAATTGAGGTCGTCGTGTTGTCAGGTGCCTCAGAAGCTAAACCAGCCATAATGTTGGTGAAAAAAAACCCATATCACTCCAACGCTTCCACCTATTGTATAGTGTCTTGGTATGGCCATAAGCCGCAGGCGCATCATACCATTGCAATTTATGAAAATAATACCACTCAAAATCCGCCTATCGTCAACTCGCGCTCGTCCTCTTGCTTTTGGAAAATAGGGCTGAAGGCGGACCATTTGCGCTTCCGTTAACCAATAAAGATTGCTCATAAAAACTCCATCTGACTCAGCTTTGTGAATCAGATACACCAATAATGCGCAACTCACTTAATAGGTCCTGAGCCTAGCGCAAGGCGCTTATGACGCAGTTGCCCTCGTGCAGGAAATGCGCCGCGTTTTTTTAGGCGAAGCCCGAAAAGAGTGTTGGCAAGATTGCACTGACTGTGATCAACGGCGTTGAATGGCTTTGGTCGAACAATATTAGTGCGAAAATATAGAGAATTAAGGGGGGGCGGCTTTATTGCTCATGCGAGAAGTCCCCAAAAGACGTGAAGCGGGCATTTTCAACTCCTTGGGCCTAGGACTTCGATGCGGACTTTAGTTATTAGCTGCGGCTGCGCCAATACGGTGCGTTCAAGCGAATTGCTGCGATCAAGAAAAAAAGTTAGCGGTTTGGCTGGGCGAGGCAAAGCCCTCCTGAGCCTCTCTGAATCTGACAAGCGATGGGGAAAAGTTTGGCGTAGGTATTTCACAACATCAGATCTGAACGGTGCGCGATAAAGTGATCAATCAGGCGACGGGTCAGGGCCTTTTGTGGGCCGATGTCTGGCCAAACGGCGTAGATGCCTAACGTGGGTAGGCTCCAGCCCGGCAGGATATGGACCAACTCCCCACGGACGATCTCGTGCTCTATCACGCTTCGGGGCAGGTGCCAGATACCAAGACCGGCCAGCACCGCAGCCTTGGCAGCATTTACGGTGTTCACCTCAATGCGCATATTTGCCGGGGCAATGCTCACTATTTGGTCTTTGCGTTCCAACGTCATCATGGATGGAATTTGCGTGACGGCTATGAAATCACGCGCTTCAAGGTCCTGCGGCGTCGCAATGGGGGGGCGCGCTGACAAATAATCCGGTGAGGCAACGAGTAGGCGCTTAAAATCGGCTATTCGGCGACTTTTCAGGCTGCTACTGCGCAATGTGCCCAGCCGGATAGCAAGATCAAACCCGTCCTTTACCAGATCGGTCGGCATGTCACTGCACTGTAGGGATATCGCGACCATCGGGTGCTTCTATGCAAATCCCCATAGTGCTTGGTGCAGTTTGCTTTGTTCGCCGAAGGCTGGCATCGCCACATGAAGCGACCCGACTGGTTCCTCGTTATCGGCATGGATCGCATCAAGGGCCTCTTCTCCTGCGGCCACCATTCTGCGGGCGGGATCAAGCGCAATTTGGCCTTCTGGGGTCAAAGACATGGACCGCGTCGAGCGAAAAAATAGCGTCACTCCCTGACGTTCTTCTAATCGGGACAGGTGATGACTGATGACAGATGTAGATAGCTTCAGTCGCCGTCCAGCCGCGCTCAGACTACCCGTATCGGCGATAGCGACAAAAACGGCGAGGCTGCGGTAATCTTCGATCATCTTTCTAATTCCTGAAAAAGTAATTTCTTAACAATTGGGATAATCACAAAGGCGGTTCTTGTCTATTTCTGTTTTCAACTCACAGGAGACAGAAGTGTTTACAAGCAACGCAAAATTTACATCCGAACGAGCCAGCGGGTACTTGCAACAACTCTGCAAGCATTTCGGACACAAGATCGAGGTGCAGTTTGACCCCAAGTCCGGACCTGTTGGTTCAGGTTCGGCTGGGACTTTGACCATATTGAGCTAATTAGGCAGGGGGCCTACGTTTTTCTTTACATGCGCTGGGTATCTCACTCAGTGCAGAAGATACTTGGCTTTTAAGGGATTGATACTACATGGCTGATTAGCGGTTCACCAGAGAACGCAATATGGATCATGTATTGAGGTGGTTCGCTTGAAAATGCGTATGGTGTGCCTTTTCGCAAGTCGAATGCAATCTGATGCGATGCGGAGGGGGAGATGCGGACCGGCGCACCGCCACATTCGCCTTGGATCGCGCGGTGCATGTGGCCACAAAGAATTCCTTGTACCTTGCCATGCTGAGCGACAAGGCGGGAAAAGGCCTCTTTTCCTTCGAGCAGCCCCATCGAATCCATGTCATCCAATCCGGTGGCCATTGGCGGATGGTGCATGAAAATTATCACCTCGCGGTCTTTGCAATGCTTCAGCGCAGATTCAAGCCATGCCAGACGGTCAGCGCAAAGTTTACCATGTGGCGCGCCTTCGACAAGCGTATCAAGGCCGATGATCGCGACCTCGAATTCTGTATTGCAAACGCATAGATGCCCGCTTTCCGTCACGCCCAGCATCTCTGATAACGACTCCAGCATCGGGGCACGAGAATCGTGGTTGCCGGGCACGGCCAGAACTGGAATGCCGAGGATGCGCAAGCCTTCTCTTATGTGGGCATATTCTTCCTTCGTGGCATCCTCGCCCAAGTCGCCTGAGAACAGGATCAGATCTGGTTGCACGGGTTGATGTGCAAGGTCGGCTATTAGGCGATCAAATGCTGCACCAGTGTCAAACTTCCCAGCAATTTTGCAGCCATTTGCAAGAACATGGGAATCACTCACATGGGCAATCAACATTTTTGGATCTCCTAAAAGCTTTGCGAAACACATGTCGCATACTGCACAGCACTATTCGATTCATATAACGAATTTGCGTCTGGAATATTTCTGAAAAAGGGCGTGTTTCGACAGGGTGTGTGGGAGTGTTGGTCATTAAATCCACAAAAGGCACAAAAACTTGCCTTTGCTTTACGCGTGGATTTTTCTTTCAATAAAGCGATCGGCTTTCATGGAACTGTGACAAACCGCGTATAATCCCCCAGTCACTGCTTGATTTCACTTTATTGGAAGCGAAGTCGAGCGCACGGATCATCATAGAAAATCCACATGGAGATATGTAAAGTGACGAAATCCACAAAATCCAACCTGACGCGTCGCCGTCTGCTGGCCTCTGGGCTGGCTGCGCCTTTTGTAAGCTCTATGTCGGGTGTCTTGACGCCTGCACGCGCCAACGAAACGGTAAAACTTCAATTTATGTATCCAGTAGGGGTGTCTGGCGACATCAATACAATCATTTCGGATATGATCTCTGATTTCAACGCAACCCATGACGGGATTGAAGTTGAAGCGATCTATGCTGGCTCCTATGATAATACAGAGCAAAAAGTAATCACATCCCTTGGCGTCGGAGAGCCACCTGCCTTGTGGTTGCCGATCAACTCTTCATTGCAGACGTTCCTTGGACTCGATGCGCTTGAGGATATCACAGAGCAAGCCAAATCTGACGACATCTATGATGATTTTATTGGCGGTTTTCTTGACACGGCCGTTTCGGACGATCGGCTTTACGGTCTGTCCTTTCAGCCGTCGACGCCAGTTCTTTACTACAACAAAGACGCCTTCGCGGAGCGCGGAATTGAGGACGCACCCGAAACTTGGGATGATTTGCTGGAAACTGCAAATGCCCTAACCATCCGTGATGGGGACGAGTTGAAGCGCTGGGGCGTGATCATTGGCGGTGGCTGGCATGATTGGATGTTTGAGGGGTATTGCCGTCAAAACGGTCTGGTGCCGTGGGAAAAAGACAAGGTTCTGTGGGACCGTCCCGAAGCGGTCGAGGCGCTGCAATTCTGGAAGACGATGGTTGACGCAGGGTGTATGGCTCCCGCCTCTACATGGCAGGGCTCGGCCAACGACTTTATGGCGGGTTCCACCGCAATGTTGTACCACTCAACTGGCTCGCTAACCAACCTGCGGAAATCCTCTCCGTTTGAAGTCGGCGTGGCATTCATGCCTAAGAAAAAGCAGTATGGCGCATCCCAAGGCGGTGGCCCGATCATGATCGCCAAGAACCAGTCGGACGCCAAAAAAGAAGCGGCGTGGACTTTTGCGCGCTGGATGACCAACACCCAGAACCAAGCCGCATGGAGCCAAGCAACCGGCTATCTTGCTGTGCGTAAATCCTCTTGGGAGCAACCCGAAATGCGGCAGTATCTTGTGGATGTACCACAAGCAAAAGTTGCGCTTGATCAAGCTAAGTTCTCTGGTGCCTTCCTTCAAGTTCCAGCTTATTCGCGCGCTCGTGATGCCTTGAAAAGCGCGATTGATCGCACGTTGGCAGGTGAGATCAAGGCAGAAACGGCACTGACGGACGCGACTGCCGATGTTAATCGCGAGATCGCCCGCGTGTTGCGCCGCCAAAAAGGTTAAGCCCCCATTGAAGGACGCGGGTTTCAGGCCTGCGTCCTTCTTCTCTTTACGAGGATGCTCCAATGTCCACTCTTTACAATCGTGCCCGTCGAAACGAGATGTTGCTGGCCTATGCACTGCTGCTGCCATCGCTCGTGTTTTTGGCGGCTTTTACCTATTGGCCGATCCTGCGTTCTATCTGGTTTAGTTTGCATGATGTCCTTTTGGGGGATCCCGAAATCTATTGGCTTGGAGCGGACAACTATCTTCGTCTTCTGGACGATCGCCTATTTTGGAAGGTGCTTGGCAATACCGCGTTCTATACTCTGACAACCATTCCGCTTTCGATTGCAGCGGCCTTGCTGTTGGCCGTGGCGATGGACAGTAAATTGCGCGGCATGGCGATTTATCGCTCTGTATTTTTCTATCCGGTTATGATCCCTTCGGTGGCTGCCGGTATGCTTTGGGTGTTTCTCTATGCGCCAGGTTACGGTCCGATAAACGAGGCACTCACCAGCATTGGTCTTCCCCGTTTGGACTGGCTTTATGATAGCAAATGGGCTCTGCCTGCGATCGTGATTATGAGCATCTGGAAGTATTCGGGTTATTTCATGCTGATCTTGCTCGCTGCTTTGAAATTGGTTCCTTCTGATCTTTATGAGGCGGCGCGACTTGATGGGGTAGGGGCGTGGCACCGCCTGCTGCACATCACGATACCGCTTATTTCACCGACGCTTTACTTCGTCATCATCATCGGCACGCTGCACAGCTATCAGGTTTTTGATTACGTCTATGTGATGACGCAGGGAGGGCCCGCGGATAGCACCAATGTGCTGACCTACTACATTTACCAAAACGGCTTTCAATATCAGGACATCGGCTATGCTTCGGCGCTGGCAAATGCGCTGTTGGTGTTTGTTTTGGGATTGATTGGCCTTGTTGCTGTGACGCTGGGCCGCCGAGTTCACTATCTGGGAGAACGCTAATGCTCACTGTATTCCAATCGCAGGTTTCTGAACCGCACAGGCGGGTCCACTGGCAACGCCGCGTGCAAGACAACTGGTTACATTTGATCATGGTGCCCTTGGCGTTACTTTGGGTAAGCCCACTGGTCTGGATTCTTGTGACGTCGCTTAAAACCAATGTAGAAGTGTTTGACCAGTCCGCCAGTTTTTGGCCGAAAAAGCTAAACTTCTCGAACTATCCCAGCACATTATCAGTGGCGCCGTTTGGGACTTATTTGATCAATTCGATCATTGTCACAGGGTCTATCCTGATGGGGCAAATGATCACGATTACGCTGGCGGGTTATGCTTTTGCGCGGCTAAAATTTCCGTTCAAAAACCTTTTGTTTACGCTGTTTCTGCTGCAAGTGATGTTTCCAATCTATGCGATATTCCTCACTAATTTTGTGACTTTGAAGGAAATGGGGCTGATTAATACAATCCCCGCGATGATCGTCCCGTTTATCGCCTCGGGCTACGGTACCTTTATGATGCGGCAGAGCTTCCGACAAGTGCCGTCCGAGTTGTCAGATGCAGCACGATTAGATGGCTGCAATCATCTTGAAATACTGTGGCATGTCTATTTACCACTGGTGAAACCGACCTTAATTGCTTTTGGCATCATCTCGGTCGTGACCCACTGGAACGATTACATGTGGCCGCTTTTGGTCACAAATTCCGAAGATATCCGCACGCTCCCCATCGGTTTAGGGCTTTTGGCTAAGGCGGATAGCGGGGCCGACTGGCCACGTTTGATGGCAGGCACAACAATTGTCGTATCCCCGTTGTTGCTCCTCTTTATCGTTTTTCAACGTCGTTTCATCGACAGCTTTATGCATACCGGCGTCAAATAACGCCACTTACCGGAGACCCAAAATGGCGACCGTCCAACTGACGAATATCAGCAAATCCTATGGTGACAGCAAAACTGTTCACGACATTAATCTAACCATCGAAGACCGTGAATTCATGGTTATGGTTGGCCCTTCTGGCTGTGGTAAGTCCACAACCTTACGAATGATCGCAGGGCTGGAAGACATCACTTCTGGGCAGCTTTTTATTGACGGAAAAGACGTCACTGACGCCCAGCCGCAAAAACGCGATATTGCAATGGTATTTCAAAGCTATGCACTTTATCCGCATATGACCGCCTATCGGAATATGGCATTTGGGCTGATGAAAACCACACGTCTCTCTAAGTCTGAGATCGACGCTCGAATCCGCGAAGCCGCCGAAATCCTAAGTATCACGGATCTGCTGGACAGACGCCCGAAGGAGCTTTCGGGAGGTGAGCGTCAGCGCGTTGCAATCGGACGTGCCTTAGTGCGTAAACCAAAGGTGTTTCTTTTTGATGAGCCATTGTCGAACCTTGATGCCAAGCTGCGCAGCCGTATGCGGGCCGAGTTAAAGCGGCTTCATCAGGAGTTGGGCTTGACGGTCATCTATGTAACCCACGACCAAATCGAAGCGATGACCTTAGGCACGCGTGTCGCGATGCTATCTAAGGGGGCATTGCAACAGGTTGGCGCACCGATGGATATCTATATGAACCCCACGAACACCTTTGTGGCCACCTTCATCGGCAGCCCTGAAATGGCGTTGATCCCGTGCCGAGTACGGAGCGGGAAAGTCGGTCATGAGAATTTCGCGGATGCATTGGGATTGGGCAATAACCTTCCCTCTGATGTTCTCATCGGGTTGCGCCCCGAAGAGGTGACGCTCACGCGCGCAGGTATGGCTCATGCGCGCGTCATACGAACGGAACTGATTGGTGCGGAAGCGCTAGTTGAAGTCGCGTTGGGGCAGGACCGGATGATTGTAAAGAGCCCCGTGTCAGGGGCCCCTACAGCAGGCGACGAAGTCGGTCTGGACTTTGACCTTGATCGTCTGCGGCTCTTCAATCGCAGCACAGGTCTGGCTATCAAGGTTGATGATTGAACTGAAGTCGGGGAGGCGCAGAGATGGTACGTAGCCATAGGCAGGAGCAGATTCTCGCGCTTCTCGGGGCGCGGGGAAAGGCTGCAATTTCCTATCTGGCCGATGAATTCGAAGTCTCCGACGAGACGATCCGCCGTGACCTCAAGGCCCTTTCGGAAGCTGGTTCCGTCGAAAAGTTCCACGGAGGGGTGCGTCTTCCACTGCCTCGTGCAGAGGCCTCCTTTGATCGACGTCTATCAGAAAATTCGGCTGCAAAGGCTGCCATCGCCACGCGCGCCGCTCAGCACATCCGTGAAGGGGCGACGCTGCTGTTAGACAACTCAACGACGGCCTGTTTTTTCGCCGAGGAACTGACGAGGCGCGAGCCAATGACAATCCTCACGATCTCTTTGGAAATTGTTCAGATTTTGAATGCTGGCGGGGGGCAGCACCGTGTGATCTTGCCAGGAGGGGAGGTGCGTTGTTCCGACCGAACCGTGACGGGAGCCGGCACAATTAGTTACCTTTCAAGCTTTTCTCCAAGTTATTTCATAATGTCGGTTGTTGCAGGAACCGCTGGCGGTTGTCAGGATTTTGATCTTTTCGAGGTTGAGTTCAAGCGCGCGATGATCGCCTGCGCGGATGAAACGATCCTCATGATGGATTCCAGTAAATTCGGAAAATCCGGCCTGATTCATGTCTGCGACTGGTCAGACGTGGATGTGCTGGTCACTGATGGCGCCCCAACTGATATCGCAGATCAGTTCGAGCACGGACACCAGCTATTGTTGACGGCAAAGGTGGGTGGCGGGGCATGAAAGCACATACCAATTCGGTAGCTTTCACGAAAATCACCCTGCGACTGGCTGAAACTGCACGCCCGTTTGCCAAATCCCATTTTCGAACATCCTCGAATGTTGAAGGCAAAGCAGACAGCAGCCCTGTGACCGAAACGGAGCAAACGGCTGAGAAAAGCGTGAAGACCATTTCGTATGTAACCTGTCCAAAACATAGTATTCTGTAAGAGAAGTTTGGCGTCACCGATTATGATGCCCGAGACCTGTGAGTGCTGGACTCTATTGATACCAGAAGGTTCATTGCAGGTGTGCGGCGGTTTGGTCCGCGGATCGCGTTGCTCGAATATTAGCGGGCAGTTTTAGGTGCGATCGACATGCCTGGTTGATTTAGTCTTCCAGATCACCGTCATCCGGAGTGGTGTTCAGGTAAACTCGCCCAATCGCCTTAACCAATGGAATGTTCAAAAAGGTGACTATGCCTGCGGCAATAAGAAGTCTGATAGAAATATTTAATGGCAGAGGATCAGTTTCATCAGCATACAGGGCAACGATGACGGCGATCACCAAAAACCATATGACCAAATTTCGCAGGTCACGGAATGTGAACAGATTTAGAATTTGCGATACCTTGCATCTCTAAGTATTCTGACTTTGCGCCTGCCACTATCCAGTGGCAGCGATCATCCGCAGGGTCAATTTTTTCTATTTTGCACCGCAGGTTTGGTCGTAAATCAGCGATTGAATGAATTCGGGGTCAGTGCGGTTTCTTCAAAGCTGGTGCGCTCAATCGGGTCCGGAAAACTTGCAAGATGTACTGCAACCCTTGATGGAAATAAATAAGGTGTCACGCGGTGGAAACTGGCGCAGTTCAATCGACCACGCCAGCGCATTTACCTATTCTCCGAGTGCGATACCTTCGCGGCGCGGATCTGCGCCACCCTTCAGCTGATCACCTATGGAAATCGCGTGTAGTCCTGAGTTCAGTCCGCGGGTTTCGACTTCAAAGCCAAGGGAGGTGAGCGGTTCCACAAGTGCCACGGCACTGGTGCCTTCTTCTACATCATAGGTGCCAAAGCGATTCACCAAATGAGGCATAGAAACGGCTTGTTGCACATCCATGCCCCAATCCACATGCGCGATGATCGCTTGCGCGACGTAACCGATGATGCGGCTGCCGCCCGGACTTCCGATAACGAGGACAGGCGTGCCGTTTTCCATGACAATTGTTGGCGCCATAGATGATCTTGGGCGCTTTCCCGGTTCGATCCGATTGGCGATCGGAAACCCATCTGAATGGGTTCGGAAGCTGAAATCCGTCAGCTCATTGTTCAGAAGGAAGCCGCGCACAAAGAGGCGACTGCCAAAGCCGTTTTCAATCGTTGTGGTCATCGAAAGCGCATTTCCATAGCTGTCAACGATTGAGATATGGCTCGTGGAGGGCAGTTCAATGGATTGGTCGTCCGCCAAGAGCATGGCGTGGTCCCACGCCGGCTCTCCAGGGGCAACCGTTTCCAGCGCTTTATCCGTGGCTTCAATCTGGTTGGCGCGCCCCTCAATATAGAATGGGTCAGCTAAACCTTTTGTCGGCATTGGAACAAAATCGCTGTCGGCCATGTAACGGCCCCGATCTGCAAAGGCGAGGCGCGAGGCGTCGCCAATAATGCGCCAACTTTCGGGGTTTTCCGCTCCAAGCGCTGGCAAATCGAATTGTCCGGCCATGCCGAGAATTTGCCCAACCGTCAGCGCGCCAGAGGAGGGCGGCCCCATGCCGCAGACATCCTTTTGGCGATACGCAACACAGACCGCTGGCCTCTCAATCACACGATAATCCTCGAGGTCACTCATGGCGAGCAATCCAGGGTTACCGTCAGCATTACGCACGGCCTCCACGATATCCTCTGCAATCGGGCCGCTATACATTACGTCCGCACCGTGCAAAGCAATCTGTCGAAGAACATCGCCATAGGCTTGGTTTGTGATCGTAGTTCCGGCTACAAGGGGGGTGCCATTTGGGACAAAATAATCCGCCGTCGGGCCAAACCGACCCAGGCGTTCGGCGTCATCTGCAATGGAGGATGCCATCCGTTCGGAGACAACAAACCCTTGTATTGCATGGTCGATGGCCGCATCGAAAAGACCACTCCAATTCGCGCGCCCCCAGCGACGGTGTGCTTCTTCCATGAGGCGCGGCGTGCCGGGTGTTCCAACCGAAAGGCCACCAACCACTGCATCAAAAAAGCTGAGCGGTTCGCCGTTTTCATCCTGAAAAACCGTTGGCGTAACGGCCGTGGGTGCGGTTTCCCGACCGTCGAGTGTTGTGAGTTTGCCCGTCTTTGCATCGTACCAAACAAGAAAAGCACCGCCACCAAGACCCGAGGATTGAGGTTCAACCAATCCCAGAACCGTTTGGACCGCGATCAACGCATCAGCGGCAGTACCGCCGTCGCGCAACACATCGGCACCCGCCTCGACGGCCAAAGGATTGGCCGCCGCAATCATCCAATCGTCGGCAATAACAGGGGCGCCGCTGGCCTTCGTCGCTATCGCGGCTTCCGCAGCATCGCTTAACCCCGAAAAGACGACTGTGAGTTCCGTCTCCGCCTCAGGAGCAACCGTATCCGTAGTCGTTTGAGCGTTGATTTGACCGGAAATAAAAGTTGCTAGCGCGGTAGCTATCAAACATTTTCGTTGAAACATATTTTTCTCCCTAAGGTGAATTAATACCTCAGGATAGGTGGCGTGTGACGGGTGGGGCAAGAATATTTTGGGTCTTGCCTCACACCAGGGTAACGTACTGTAACTAAATCAATAATCTCTCTTCAGTTTAGATTAAAGTTTGGGTTCGTCGGCGATTTTGACGAAGTAAGTCACATTTAGACGGGACGAAAAATCCGAACTTCCTCCAGCGACGGGCATGGATTCCATGGCGTCCGACTTCAATATGGAGCGCATGGGCACAGGATAATTTCCGTCATTTGGCTCAATTACTGACTGGATGCCGATGATTTCAAGTCCAAGCGCTTCTGTATAAAGGCGCGCTTGTGAAATGGCATCCGCTGCGGCTCCGATCCGAAGTTTATCCATATCAACGGTCCCTTTTTGAGGCACCATCTGCACTGAGTCGATGCGGTTAACACCCGCATTTGTCGCAGCAGTCATCACATCGCCCAGGATATTGATGTCACTAACATAAATATGAACGCTATTGTTCATCTCATATCCAGTGAGAGCGCCGGTCTCTTGGTTTGCGGTTTGGCGCAGAGATATGTTGTCGGTTTCGAAGTCCGAGATATCTACCCCAAGACCTTGCACCTTTGCAAAGACGGTAGCCAAAAGATCCGTATTGGCCTGAACGACCTCTGAGGAGGTGACTCCATTGGTTTGCACACCAAAGGTAACTTGCGCCGCGGTATTTTCGACGACTTGGATTGCTTCTCCGGTCACGGTGAGTGTGCCGGCATCAATGTCGAGATCCTCAGAAGCTAGGGCTGCAAGGGGCATTGCGAGCGCAAAAAACGTTGCGCTAATCATAAATGGCTTCTTCATATTTCTTTCCTTTGGTGATGTGGCTTTCTAAAGAGATAGTGTTGAAAGTGGTTGCTGAAAAGGTCGGTGGCGATATTTCATTTGAGCCTGTTCCGTGGGTCGCAAGCAATGCCGATAAGGGTTTTCGGAGTGCGTGCGGATGCCCCGAGCGCGTATCACTTCGTTGATCAGGTCAAGGCCTAAGCTGGCTTGGTTTGAAACCAGTCTGCTCCCAGCTCTTTCTCGCACTTGGGAGAAACAAGCCATAGAGTCGTAAATGTCACTTTGAAATCGCCCCAATTGAAGGGAAGGCTTGCCTCCAGAATGAGTTACACAACAGCACCGTGTTCTGAACGCTCTTGTTGCTGTGGAAAACGCAAATTCTGATCTAACAATGGAGGGAATGAATTATGCAAGTTATGGCAGATTTTGTACTGGCTTACGGGAGCTTTAATGGAAATCCCTACTCGGAAACAACAGCTTGGCCTGATCTCGGGGGTGCATGGCGCGGAGTTGGATGTTTCCGATAGCTTCCTCCATCTGGTGACCCAGGGTGCTTAATTGGTGTGAGATGTCATCGACGGTTAGCGCTATAAGATGCACAACGCCCCCCTTGCACTGTACACATCCACGCACGCTCAAGCGCATTTGACCGGGCAAAATCCACCGAGAAGTCAGAGTTCCCGTAGCTGAAGGTTGTCGCATATTACGCAAGCCGTTTTGAGCAGCCCCACTTGAGTGGTCCAGGTCGAAAGTTAGTGCATACTTGGCCTTTGGTCCACTGGGATGACGGCCTCTAGCGCTGGTGGGCGGTAGCCCAATGCACTGTGTCGTCGTTTGGTGTTGTAGTGTTGGAATGCCCCCAGTGAAGTGGTCCACCAATTGGGATATGATTATCCCGTTTTTAGGAGGACTAAACGATGGCTGGAAAACGAGAAAAGCCGGAAGATATTGTGCTGAAGCTTCGGCAGGTTGAAGTTTTACAAGGGCAGGGAAAGTCAGTTTCCGAGGCCGTTCGATAAATCGGCGTTACCATTCAGACTTACTATCGCTGGCGCAAGGAATATGGGGGCATGAGCCGTGATCAACTCAAACGGCTGAAGGAGCTTGAGACTGAAAACCAACGTCTCAAGCGCGTCGTGGCA
Source organism: Falsihalocynthiibacter arcticus (assembly GCF_000812665.2). Lineage (GTDB taxonomy): Bacteria > Pseudomonadota > Alphaproteobacteria > Rhodobacterales > Rhodobacteraceae > Falsihalocynthiibacter > Falsihalocynthiibacter arcticus. The sequence continues at coordinate 3,910,589 of NZ_CP014327.1, read as the reverse complement.
GATCTGTCCTTGGACAAGATGATCCTCACCGAGGCCGCACGGGGAAACCTCTAAGCCCTTCCCGTCGCCGTTTGTGCATTGATCATGTGCGGCAAACCCTCTGCGTATCTGAGCGCAGGGTCTGCCGCACACTCGGCCAACATCGTTCTACGCAGCGCAAGGTGCCATGTGGCTTGCCTGATGAAGAGCGATTGACCGAGGATATTATCGCGCTGACGAAAGAGTTCGGACGATACGGCTATCGTATGGTCGTCATTGTTGCGCCATTGGTCCGAGCGACAATGACGACGGGTATGCTGAATAACAGCGGCTGGCACGTAAATCATAAGCGCGTAGAACGAATTTGGCGACGGGAGGGGCTTAAAGTCCCACAAAAACAGCCCAAGAAGGGTCGGCTTTGGCTGAACGACGGCTCCTGCGTGCGATTGCGGGCCGAGCGACCAAACCATGTTTGGTCCTACGACTTCGTTCAGGATCGCACTCATGACGGGCGTGTCTTTCGCACGCTGAATATCATTGATGAGTTCACGAGAGAGGCGCTGGTGATTAGGGTTAAACGCAGGCTCAATTCAACGGATGTGGTCGATGCTTTGACCGATCTCTTCATCCTTCGAGGCCCGCCCGAGTTCATAAGATCGGACAATGGCGCGGAATTTATCGCCAAGAAGGTGCGTGCTTGGATTGGGGCCGTTGGTGCCAAAACCGCGTTCATCGCTCCAGGATCACCATGGGAAAACGGCTACTGTGAGAGTTTCAATTCCCGCTTCCGCGACGAGCTGCTTAACGGCGAGGTATTCTATACGTTACGCGAAGCTCAGATCCTGATCGAGCGTTGGCGGCACCGCTTCAACACAGTCAGACCTCATAGCGCGCTGCGCTACCGTCCGCCCGCGCCAGAAAGCATAATGCCGATAGACCAGAGGCCGACCATGCACTAACATTCAAACTGGACCACCCGATGGGGGCACTCCAGTGTTTCCTCCAGCGTTCGATGATAATCTAGGCCTCATTGTACATTACGCAACCGGCCGGTTGTCCCTCCACTGAAGTTATGAGGATACCACCATGCGGCCTTGCGTGCAGTTTCAGCATGTCATTGAGGATCAATTGGAATTTGTCGGGGTCCATCGGATTGCATTCCAATGCCAATCCAACCACTCTGGGCATAACGCCCGCGCAATTTCAACATCGCCATCAGTATTGGCCATTCGTATTGTGACTTCAGTCAATTACACTCTCCAGCGATATTTCGGGCTTAATTGCAATAAGAGTGACAAACGGCAAAAAACCATACAGTAGTCCTGCCTCAGCTCTTCTGAGATACTCGGCTTCCAATGCGTCAGCGAGAGGCTGCCCGATAACCCCCGATGAAACCAAGCGCGTACTGGACATCCGGACCCACACCAATGCGCCCATCCCCGACGTAATAACGCGGTTCAGAATATTGAAATCCTTGACGGTTAGCCCAAAATCCTTAACCAATGGCTTGAGCTTGCCCACGATCCACGCATCGGTCACTGATCCATCAACAAATGCGTCAGCGCAACTTCCTAACGGGTCGCCTGGAACGACCCCCATCATTGCCTTGGAAAAATCAGCGTCGCAAATTACAAGAGTGCCACCAGGTTGCAGGATACGCGTTGCCTCAGCGACAAGTGGCTTAGGGTCTGGTACATGCGACAAAACAGTATGCAGGATGACAACATCGGCGCAGGCTGCGTCAAGAGCGAGGTTTGCTCCATTGCCGATTGAAAACGTCAGGTTGGGTCGATTTCCTGCCAGTTCTTTTGCCTTATTTGTCAATGCCGTGGAAGGCTCTACTCCTAAAATCGAACAGGCTGGAAATCGATCTGCAATCCGTCGGGCTATACCGCCGGTACCTGATCCAATATCGACTATTTGGCCTCCGTCTGGCACTTTCAAAGCATCGAGGTATGCGTCAAGTACCGGGAGCATACTCGAATCTTCTGCTCTCGTTTCCAAGGCGGCTGCGATGATTTCAATCATCTCGGGAGAGGCCGCATCAACGTCTTCAAATGGGTCGGGCATAAATTACCTAAAATGCTCAGAAGCGTGTCTGCCAACAGGGAGGAACACCAAAAAATATATCCTATCTTCGTCTACATGCGCGAGTCGACGCAACATACTTATCGATGGTTGTCGTATTTTGCACCCGAAGCAGTCAATACGGCTGTTTTCTGGTAATGGACCTGCCCCGTTTTCGTGCCACGCTAACGAACTGACAAAATGGGCTCACAAATTTTCCTTACAATAGACTTCATCACGGAAAAGAACTCTGGACCTGCGACGTAGATGCCGGATTACCGATCTTGAACGTCATGCTTAAACAATAGGCTGTGCCCACGGCGGACTGCCAGTTTTTCAGGATGATACAAATTCTCAACGTCTTTTAAGTCTCAAGGGCGGCATGATCTAGCGACGCGGAGCACGGCATGTTAGGAAAAGTGACCCAGCCCAAAAATGTGAGTTGAGCTTCAACGAAAGATCCAGCGCGTTCAATCGGCCCAAAAATAGCGAACCTTCTCGGACAGATTTATCCCGACATTGATAGCGCTATTCCGTCCAGCATGGTCATTGATGCCTTCTGGCCTGAAGGCACCGAGAGGCGTCAGCGCGGACGTGTTCCTGGAAATACGCTTTGGTCGCAAAAAGACGCTCTGCTGATAACCTATGGGAATTCGATCACGGATGGGGCGCACAAGCCGCTGGATCTTCTGTCTGATTTCTTGGGGACCTACTTGAAGGGCACGCTGAACGCCGTGCATATCTTGCCCTTCTTTCCCTATACCTCGGATGATGGGTTTGCGGTTTCGGATTTTCGCAGCGTTAATTCGCAGCTTGGGGACTGGCCTGATATTAACCGTATTGCCCAAGATTTCACGCTGATGTCCGATTTGGTGTTGAACCATGTTTCGAGCCAAGGCTATTGGTTCAACGCCTACCGGCAAGGCCAAGCGCCTTATGATAAGTTCTTCTTTGAAGCATCGCCCGAGGACGATCTGCGTGCTGTGGTTCGGCCGCGCACGACTCCGTTGCTGAGCGAGGTTGAGACAAGCACAGGCCCGCGCCATGTTTGGTGTACTTTCAGTCATGACCAGATTGATTTGGATTTCCGCAACTCCGGGGTTTTGCTGGAGTTCCTGCGGATCATCCGCCTGCATGTGGACAACGGTGTGCAGATTATTCGTCTCGATGCTGTGGCATTTTTGTGGAAAGAAATCGGCTCCCCATCTATCCATTTGCCGCAAACCCATGCTGTGATTAAGTTGATGCGGTTACTGTGTGACTTAGCGGCAGAGAAGATCATTCTTCTGACAGAGACCAATGTGCCTAAGGCAGAAAACCTAAGCTATTTTGGGGAGAACGACGAGGCCCACGCAATTTACAATTTCCCGCTGCCTCCGTTGATTTTGCATGCCATGATGTCTGGCAACGCCCAGTATCTTCGGCAACGGCAACGGCAACGGCAACGGCAACGGCAACGGCAACGGCAACGGCAACGGCAACGGCAACGGCAACGGCAACGGCAACGGCAATGGCAATGGCAACGCGGAATGCCGCCAGCTCCCATGGGCTGTGCATATTTGAATTTCACGGCAAGCCATGATGGGATCGGGATGCGCCCCGCCGAAGGGTTGTTGCCCGAGGACGAGAAACAACAGGTCATTGATACGGTCAAAACCATTGGTGGCATGGTCTCGATGCGCACAATGCCCGATGGTAGCGAAAGCCCCTATGAGTTGAACACCACATTTTATGACGCCATGTCGCACACCTTTTCGGGCCCAGATGAGCATCATCACGCGCGGTTTATTTGTTCGCAGACCATCGTCATGTCGCTTGAGGGTATTCCCGCGTTTCATCCCAATGCCACGCAATTCACCGTAAATATGGGCGATGAACGTGTGTTTGGTATCTGGCGTCAAAGCCTTGATCGGCGCCAGTCCATTTTCGCGTTACATAATGTCAGCAATGCCAATGTGACAGTTCCCGCAGCAGCGCTCAATCTTATTGAGGATCAGGACTGGGTTGATTTGCTCAGTGGCGCCGCAATTGACGCCACTGCCTCCGAGGTTACCGTCGCCCCTTACCAATGCCTGTGGATTACCAATCGGATCTAAACAAATTCCGCTTCATCGGCGGCGACGGCGCTACGCAGTTCGGCAAGAAAGCTGGGATCAGCCGAGTGGATGCGGTTCCATGTTGGGATAAACGGTGTCTCGTGCGGGTGGTCCAAAAAGAATTGGCCAGCACGCATGATGTTTTCCGCAAAAAGCTCGATCGCGCGTTCTTCTTTGTGGCGGTCAATGCTGAGACCATTCATTTTAGCGTCATTATAATAGGATTCCAGTACATCAAGCGCACAGCGGTAGTACGTAGCTTTGAGGGTACGGAAGACATTCGGGGTAAAGACCGTGCCATCGGCCGCGAGTTTCCGGAAAATCGCTTTGCAAATGTCGGTAGACATACAACTCAAACCGGCATTGGCGTCATCTTCACTCAGCACCTGATGCTTGTGATCGTATTGATCCGCGATTTCCACCTGACAGACCGCTTGTGGGGCCAGATTGCGCCAAGCTTCGGATAGAATACCGATTTCCAGACCCCAATCTGAAGGTATCCGTAGATCGGGTAGCATCGTTGTGTGCATGGCGAATTCACCGGACAGTGGATAGCGAAAGCTGCGCAGGTAATCGATGTAATCGCGGTCTCCGACAACTTTCTTGAGGGCAATCAACAGTGGACTGACCAGCAAACGGGATACACGTCCATTCAACTGCTCCTGTCCGACGCGTGCATACAGGCCTTTGGCAAGTTGATAGGGGAAATTCACGTTGGCCACCGGATAGATCAGCCGCGCAAGCAATTCGTTTGTATATGTCAGGATGTCGCAATCATGGATTGCCATCACAGCGCTGTCCTGACAGCCGATAAGATAGTCCCGCCAATACAATCAAGGCTCCCACCAGGATTTTTGGTACACTTATTCGATTGTCGGTTTTGGTCTTGAGACCCCAATTGAGGCCAAGTTGGAAGGCAGTGATTCTTAGGGTGAGTAGCGTAAAGGTCGAGAGTATCTATATAAATCTCCATTAGGTTGTTATATAGAAGCTTGATGTTGCTAAGTTTTCAAGGGAATCTGTCAGGGGTTGCGATGCCCAAGTGCCATGCCGTCATTCGTGGGATGTGCGGCGAATGGCAGCCTAGAGCCCATTTTACAGGATGCTGTACAAGGCATCAATGTCCGCTCTACAATCGAATAAACCAAGTGCCGCTGACGGTACTGACGATCGAATTGGAGTTGAGGGCGTAAGGTTTTGTCCGCATTCCCGCGCGTTAAATTCGTTTATCTAACGCGCGGCAAATAGCCGGTTCGTGTCCAAATTGGCGTTAGCCATGTGGAAGGAGTATGCTTCCGGGACCGCCAATTCAATTTCCCAATGGCCACTTTTTGAGGCCATTAGCGAAGAACAACATTCCACACGGGCCGGTACCACTTCACGTCCAGTCAATTATGAAAAACACAGATAAAGGATGACGATCCGTTCCGGCCTTTAGCCTTCCTGAGGTATATTTATAAATAAAAGTAAAAATGACGGGGATAAAAAACCGAGTGAAAAAAAATAGACCAAAAATAAACAATACTAGCTGTGGGTATAAATCGTCTGTTACCCATTGATAGTGCCACATGACGAGCGAAATAGCCGTCGCAATTGCGAAGAGACCGGAGACTTTACAGTTCCAATAAAAATCTATCTTTTTTAATTATTTCGCCAATCTATTGCGCTTTGTCATACGAACTAGGCCCTCGAAAGAATAAGGCACCTACTGCTGTTGCCACCACGAAAGCAAGTCCTTTGAAGGTCAGAGATGACTTTTCTCACCATGGTCTACGTGTAATAGAAGCCATTCACTGCTCAAGCAATAACGCCTTCCAAAAACGACGTTTGTTGAACGCTTAGTTTTCTGGAAGCCGCCATTGGCGCAAATGCCGTAAACGGCAACTAGGTCCGCATAGCAGACCATAGTTACCCGCGAAGCTATTGTCTGCATTGATCCCATACGGGTCCCATATATGAGGCGGGGGAGTCCTTATTGTTAATCTAATGGGAAATCCTATTGGACCCCATTTTTCACCGAGTAATATTTTCTTAACTATATGATTTATAGTTATAAATAATATCTAACCATCGATGATTAGCCCTATGATCACCAAACCTACTTATCAATGAACAGGGATACCTGCTGATATTTAGGAGCCCTCAACCGATACCTCTGGAACAAGCCCTACGCGCTCCTCGAATACCGGTTTCATCACATCGGTTGCCTCCGCCTCAAGCCTATTGGTGCGATTTTACCATTCACTCTCTAAGAACCTCTAGGCGATCCGCCACGCCATGCCGCGCGGCGGCTTCCTGGCTGCTATGACCAAGGATCACCTTGCTGATTTCTTCGGGACAGCCAACATTGCGCAGGCCATCCTTCTTCTTATGGCGCAGACTGTGCAGGGATTTCTTGGGGTCGGTGATCTGTTTCCGCAGTTTCTTCATCATGGCTGCTGATGCGGCTGTATTGCCGTCGGGGCGACCGTAGCGGGGGAAGACAGGATTACCACCCTCCCTAGCCAGAGCATAGTTTGTGGGGGCTTCCACGGCCCTGGATGACAGGGGGATGAGCCGTTCACTTGAGGCGGTTTTTAGCGCTCTGATGCTGTTCGGTCGGATGCTCAGGTTGCGATGTTACAGATCAATGTCGTCAACCACAATCCCTGTGACCTCATTCACCCGTGCTCTTGTGCCCCAGAGGGTCAGATAGATGGCCTGATGGTCCTCTTGGCTGCCCATACTTGCCGAACCACCTTCTGCTTCCTCAGCTGACAGAGGGAGGCGGTCCTTGGCTGGCTGTCCTGCGCCTTTAACCTTCAAGTTGTGGAAGGGGTTGATCGCTGCAATCCCACGCTCCTGAATAGCATGGTTCACCACCGCCCTGACAACGTTGATGTACCGGGTGACACTGTTGGGGGGCAATGCGCTCAAGCAGATAGTCTCGGTAAGGGACGTTCGCGACATCTGCGCTAGAGGTCGGCTTGAGACTTAGCTTCAATCGCAGCACTCGACATTAAGGGCAGTTAGCAGACTTTGCGTCCTCTAAGGGCAATGGGTGGACGACCGCAGTCAAGCCGTTGCCATTCCAGCACCGGATAGCTGCATTCTGGAAGGACATTCCATGGCTAAAGGTAAAAACAGCAACAAAGAGGCGAAGAAGCCTAAACAAGAGAAACCGGAAGTCTCTGCAACAGCGAAATAAAACGCTGGCAGACCCTCACTTTCAATTGCAGGAAACAAGGTGAAATAGTGCTTTGAGGGCAACTGCAACGGGCCTGATCTTCGGGACGATAAGTCCAAAATATAGTTCTCCGCCCTATTGTAGTAGCCTCTCACCATAGCCACTTCATTGATACTGGCACTCAAGTGTGGCGAGTGCCAGTACGTCTCTTACTATGCCACCCATCCCCGAAAATCTTCAAAAAGAGTATTTCCATGTTGTTTACCCCCCTACATGACCGTGTTTTGGTGCGCCGCATCGAAGAAGACGAAAAGACATCGGGCGGCCTAATCATCCCCGAAACTGCCAAGGAGAAACCGCAAGAAGGCGAAGTCGTTTCCGTTGGTGCCGGAGCAAAAGACGACGCTGGCGTACGCATCGCAATGGACGTCAAAGCAGGCGACAAGATTCTGTTCGGCAAGTGGTCTGGAACTGAAATTAAGATTGATGGCGAAGAGCTGATGATCATGAAGGAGAGCGACATTCTCGGCATTATGGCCTGAGCGAGGCTATCCCTTTCACACATCTTTCATTTAGGAATACAGACATGTCTGCAAAAGACGTCAAATTCGGCACGGACGCTCGTGACCGCATGCTCAAGGGCATCAATACTCTCGCTAACACTGTGAAGGTCACACTGGGTCCCAAGGGCCGCAACGTGGTTCTCGACAAGTCCTACGGCGCGCCACGCATCACCAAAGACGGTGTCACGGTCGCCAAAGAGATCGTACTGTCGGACCCATTCGAAAACATGGGCGCGCAACTCGTCAAAGACGTCGCATCTCGCACCAATGATGAGGCCGGTGACGGCACGACCACTGCGACGGTTCTGGCGCAGGCCATCGTCAAGGAAGGCATGAAATCAGTTGCGGCGGGGATGAACCCGATGGACCTCAAACGCGGCATCGACAAAGCTGTTGCTGCAGTTGTTGCTGAGGTTAAGAAAATGTCACGCCCCGTGGGCGACACGGCTGAGATCGCAAAAGTCGGCACTATCTCTGCCAATGGCGAAGCTGCAATAGGTCAACAGATCGCAGATGCGATGGCCAAGGTTGGCAATGAAGGCGTTATTACCGTCGAAGAGAACAAAGGCCTGGAAACAGAGACCGAAGTTGTCAAAGGCATGCAGTTTGATCGCGGTTATCTCAGCCCATATTTCATCACTGATACCGCAAAAATGACGGTAGATTTGGAAGATTGCGTCGTTCTTCTACATGAGAAAAAACTGTCATCCTTGGCACCGATGGTGCCGCTTCTTGAGGCTGTCATTCAAGCAAACAAACAGCTTTTGGTGATAGCCGAAGACATTGATGGCGAAGCGCTTGCAACACTTGTTGTGAACAAGCTTCGCGGCGGATTGAAAGTGGCGGCTGTCAAAGCACCCGGTTTTGGAGATCGTCGCAAAGCAATGCTCGAAGATATTGCTATCCTGACCGGCGGGCAGGTGATTTCTGCCGAATTGGGCCTCAAGCTTGAGACTGTCACTATGGACATGCTCGGGGATGCCAAGAAGGTCACTATCACCAAAGACGCAACAACCGTTATCGACGGGGCAGGTGACAAAGCGGCGATTGCGGCACGGGTTACTCAGATACGTGCGCAGATCGAAGAAACGACCTCCGACTACGACAAGGAAAAGCTGCAAGAGCGCCTCGCCAAACTCGCGGGTGGTGTCGCAGTGATCAAGGTCGGCGGTGTGACCGAGATTGAAGTAAAAGAGCGCAAGGACCGTGTCGACGACGCATTGAACGCGACACGGGCGGCTGTCGAAGAAGGCGTTGTACCGGGTGGTGGTGTCGCATTGGTGCATGCTGGCAAGGTCTTGAAAGGTCTTAAAGGTGACAATCCAGATCAGTCCGCCGGTATCGCGATCATTCGCAAAGCGCTACAAGCACCCCTGCGCCAAATTGCTGAAAATGCCGGCGTTGATGGGTCGGTCGTTGCTGGAAAGATTATTGAGAACACCAGCAAGTCATTTGGCTATGATGCCCAGTCAGAACAGTACGGCGATATGCTAAAGGCTGGTATTATTGACCCGACCAAGGTCGTTCGGATAGCTCTTCAACATGCCGCTTCTATCGCGGGGCTCTTGATCACAACCGAGGCGATGATTGCCGACAAACCCGCAAAGTCAGGCGGGCACAGTATGTCCGATATGAATAACATGGGTGGTATGGGCGGCATGATGTAAACGACACCTTAAATGCAGCCCGCAGACATCAATCTGCGGGCCTCGCCTATTCTTTAACTCTGATACTCAGGTTCTCACTCGCACATTTCTGCAACAAACGCGCGGTTGAACCCGCAATCCCGTGGCTCTGAATCTCGCTACATACCGCGTACGCAGTGTAGGCAAAGCACGGTGCGTCTTTGATCAAATGCAACCAACCAGCTTTGACTTCTGGCTCGATAGATCTTCGCGGAAAATATCCGAACCCAAATGCGGCCTTTAAATACTGTAACGCTAACTTGAACAAAAGCTGACGTTTTTTCCCGCTGCAGCAACCGGTAAAGAGGGCTCAAACCGGACCTTAGCCGCAAGCAGCTTAGATGACTGCTTAGCGGATGGTGTCGTCTAATCGCATAGTGTTTTGCAAGTATTTTTTGTACATCTTCCATTATGAAATAACAAACCCCGACTTCGCGATCATAGGTCTTTCGGCCCTCAATGTCGCAAACCATGAAGGAAGCCTTATGCATCAAGTCCGCGACAAACAGCTTCCCTTTTATGTAAGCCTCTTCGCATTCACGCCTACTGGGGCGTAATACATCGATGATAGCCCCGCATAGCGTCACACTGTCCAGCCCAACTGAATACCGTACCATGCTGAGCGCAATGACTATCGATCGAGGCGTGAAACGATGGAGGATTGGGCATTCACCACCAAGGGTCTGACCGATACCTACGTTACTATGCGACGACGCCCGAGTCGGAAGCCCGCGTGAAGTTTGGATGGTTTGCTCGTTCTTTCTGCAGTCTTCTGGTCAAAGTTATCACACAGTTCACGCGACAATCTTTGAACCGATTTGATAAATCCAGTATCCACACTTTCGGCGGCCATGTTAGCACCTTTGACCCGGACGAAGAATCTGGCCCAATGAGTGTTGCGATGTAACTGTTTCGTGAGCCCCACACCGCCGGACTTCCGGTTTTGGAGTGCGGCCGTGTGAAGCAAACATGGTTTTAAATCCGGGCCTTAGGCTCGAGTCTCAGACTATCCCATACCTCTATTTAAGCTTTGAAAGTGCGGTGCGGATTTTGTCGACGGCTCTGTCAACGTCTTGCAATTTGTCCAAACCAAAAAGCCCAAGGCGGAATGTCCGAAAATCTTCTGGCTCATCACATTGCAAAGGAACACCGGCCGCAATTTGCATACCCTGTGAAGAAAATTTCGCGCCATTTTGGATGGCAGGATCGTCGGTATAAGACACGACCACACCCGGGGCTGCAAATCCTTCTGCGGCAACACTTGGGAAACCGTTCGCAACCAAAAGTTCACGCGTTTTTACTCCCAATTCAAGCTGATTGGATTTCAACGTGTCAAAACCGATCTCCTTGGCTTCCAACATCGCATCGCGAAACTTAGCCAATGCGTCAGTTGGCATTGTCGCGTGATAGGCATGGCCGCCGTTTTCATAGGCCTGCATGATTTGAAACCATTTCGCCAGATCACAAGAAAAGCTTGTGCTTTGCGTTTGACCAAGACGCTCAATCGCCAAATCGTTCATCATAACCAAGCCCGAGGAGGGCGAAGCGCTCCAGCCTTTTTGCGGCGCGGAAATCAGAACGTCAATGCCGAGGTCGTCCATGTTAAGCCAAACAGTACCCGATGCGATACAGTCGAGGACAAACATGCCGCCATAGGAATGAACCGCCGTTGTGATCTCGCGAATGTAATCTTCGGTGAGCATGATGCCGGAAGATGTCTCGACATGGGGCGCAAAAACCACGTCTGGCTGCTCATCCAAAATAGTCTTAACCACATCCTGAATCGGCGGGGGAGAGAAGGGGGCTTGATGGTGGTTACCTGTGCGGCGTGCCTTAAGGACGGTGGACGAGGCCGGAATATCCCCCGCTTCAAATATCTGCGTCCAGCGATAAGAAAACCACCCGTTCCGAATAACCAAAGCCTTGCGATTGTTGACAAATTGGCGTGCAACTGCTTCCATCGCGTAGGTGCCGCCACTAGGAACAAGGGCCACACCCTGCGCTGCGTAAACGGATTTCAACATACCAGAGATATCGTTCATAACGCGTTGAAAGGATTTAGACATATGGTTGAGAGATCGGTCCGTAAACACGACTGAAAATTCCGCCAAACCGTCTGGATCAACTGTGGAGCCTTGGTGAGTCATTCTTGCTATCCTATTTGTTTACATCACCGAATATATAGTGCGTTCAATCGAGTTGGCCACCTTTCTTCGAGTGGAGCTGCTAAACAGATTAGCATCGGATCGGCGAGGGCGTTCAATGGAAAAGGCTGAGAACTTGCACAACCAGCCTCGTTTTGATTGATAAAAGGGGTGATCTGTTCTGTTTAGAGTTGAACAGATAGGCCTTTCATCGTGTGTAATCGCTAGTTGAACTGCGACTTTTGAAGTGGGGTGAGTTTGGGCCTAATTGTGACGAGTCGTTATTTGATGCACTGCATCTGGTTTGAAATCATCACTGAATTTTGCATTTCCAATAGTCATCCCTTTGCCGCAAAATTATGCAAGAAAGTGTCTCCAAACCGGATTGCGTGCGCTCACCCAGCTGGTGTTTTCTATGGAAACCGTATCGCAAGGATCTCTAGGTCAACTGTGCTGGCAGGTTTGCGCCACTCGACGATGCTGCCGAGTTCGGCTCCAAGTAGGGCAACACCAAGAGGTGAGTAGGGAGCGATAAGGCCTTGAACTGGGTCGGCTTCGTCCTCTCCTACAATTCGAAATGTTCGCCGCGTGTCGTCCTCGGTCATGACATCAACCTCTGCCCCAAAGGCAACGATATCAGTTTGGTGGTTTTTGGGATCAGGAACAATGGCCCGACTAATGCGCCCTTCGAGAAAGCGAATGTCTCGCTCTGTGACTGCGACGGCTTGCTTCGTGTCAAATGCATCAGGGGTCTCCTTTAGCTTTGCCAGATCCCTCCGGCGTTCACTCAGTCGCGCATTCAAAGTAGCGAGGCCTGACGGCGTGACCAAATTTGGATGCGGACTTTGTGGCAGGTCGTCCAGTCGAATACTTTCGTCACCGTCCTCTTCTTTTGTGAATGCCTTACTCATGGATGATCTCCCTAGAAGTCTAAAGATTTAAATGCCCAGCGTGAAACAGCAGGTGGTCTTCGATATAACTGGCTATGAAGTAGTAGCTGTGATCATAGCCATCGCGACGGTTTAGCTTCAAAGGATAGCCGCTCGCCTTTGCCGCCGCTTCTAATGCCTCAGGTTTCAGTTGATCTTCTAGAAACTCGTCGGCCTCGCCTTGATCAACGAGCGCGGGCACAAGTACGTCAGCTTTGCGCATCAGAATACTCGCGTCGTAGTCTGCCCAAGCGGCGGTATCTTTACCCAGATAGGCTGTGAGCGCTTTCTGTCCCCAAGGGCAATCCACAGGGTTTGCAATCGGGCTGAAGGCGGACACGGATTGAAATCTTTCAGGATTTCGAAGTGCCATAACAAGCGCACCATGCCCGCCCATAGAATGACCAAAAATAGACCTTTTGTCGCTGACTGGAAAGGTGGTTTCGATCAACTGGGGCAGTTCGTTCAGCACATAGTCATACATGTGATAGTGGCGGTTCCACGGTGCCTGTGTCGCGTTGACGTAAAATCCGGCACCTTTACCAAGATCATAGCTATCATCGTCGGCCACATCTGTGCCGCGCGGACTGGTGTCTGGCGCGACGATTGCGATGCCAAGCGCTGCGGCCATGCGTTGGGCACCCCCCTTTTGCATGAAGTTCTCATCAGTGCAGGTTAGCCCAGAAAGCCAGTAAATTACGGGTACTTTTTGTCCGTTTGCAGTTTGGGGCGGCAGATGGATCGCAAACCGCATATCGCAGTTCAGCGTGGTTGAGCGGTGGGCGTAGTGCTTGGTCCAGCCGCCGAAACTCTTGTTAACGTTCGTGTTCTCCAGTGACATGCTGCACCTGCCGTTCAAAAGTTGAGGCCACGCCAAAATTGGTGCGACCGATCTTTTTGTTTACTTATCGAAGTGAATGACCGAGCGGATGCTCTTGCCTTCGTGCATCAAATCGAACGCAGTGTTGATGTCCTCAAGACCCATGGTGTGGGTGATGAAGTCATTCAGCTTGAACTCGCCCTGCATGTAACGCTCGACGTATTCGGGCAATTCAGAGCGCCCCTTAACGCCACCGAAAGCAGACCCACGCCAGACGCGGCCAGTGACCAGTTGGAAGGGGCGGGTGGAGATTTCCTGACCAGCACCTGCAACACCGATGACGACAGATTCACCCCAGCCCTTGTGGCAGCATTCCAGTGCTGAACGCATGACGTTAACGTTGCCAATACACTCGAACGAATAGTCAACGCCGCCATCGGTCATCTCGACGATCACGTCTTGGATCGGCTTGTCGTGGTCTTTCGGGTTGATAAAATCCGTCGCGCCCAGTTTGCGAGCCAAATCAAATTTTCTCTCGTTGATGTCGATCACTATGATCCGGCTGGCCTTGGCCATTGCCGCACCAATCACAGCCGACAGACCAATGCCGCCCATGCCAAAGATCGCGACGGTCGCGCCTTCTTCGACCTTGGCGGTGTTCATCACAGCTCCCATGCCCGTGGTGACGCCGCAACCCAGCAAGCAAACTTCTTCCAATGGCGCCTCGGGGTTCACTTTAGCCAGCGAGATTTCCGGCAACACGGTGTATTCCGAGAAAGTCGAGCAGCCCATGTAGTGCAGGATCGGTTTGCCGTCTTTGTAAAAACGGCTGGTGCCATCGGGCATCAAACCGCGCCCTTGGGTTTCGCGGATTTTCTGGCACAGGTTGGTTTTGCCGGATTTGCAGAATTTGCACTCGCCACATTCGGGTGTGTAAAGCGGGATCACGTGATCATCAACGGCCACGCTGGTCACGCCTTCGCCAATGGATTCAACGATCCCGCCGCCTTCGTGGCCCAAAATGACTGGGAACAGGCCTTCGGGATCATCGCCCGACAGGGTGAAAGCATCGGTGTGACAGACGCCGGAAGCGACAATACGGACGCGGACCTCACCGGCCTGCGGTGGCATCACGTCGATCTCTTCAATAGAGAGCGGCTGGTTAACGGCCCAGGCAACGGCGGCCTTGGATTTAATTAAATCGGTCATCTCAACTCACTTTTTTCTGGTGCGGCGGTTTGCGATTGACGTTTTACACTATTTCCGCCAAAGGATAATTGGGCATTTGCGCAAATGACTATTACCGTACAGTAATAGTCAAAATCACTTGGATCAGCGGTAGAGGAAACAATTTTGGCAATTTGGGAAGGCATTTCAGAATTCGTCGCAGTCGCCGAAGCCGAGAGCTTTACCGCCGCCGCCAACCGCTTGGGGATTTCCACGGCGCAGGTCAGCCGTCAAATTGGGGCACTCGAAGCACGGCTGGGCGTCAAACTGTTTTATCGCACCACGCGCAAGGTTTCGATCACCGATACAGGGCAAATCTATTACTATCATTGCCGACAGGTTCTAGATGGGCTGGCAGATGCTGACCGTGCCATCACCGATCTGCACGAGACCCCCAAAGGCAGGCTTAACCTGACCGCGCCCGTGACCTACGGCGAATCCAGAATTGCGCCGCTGATCAACGACTTTGTCGCGCTTTATCCCGAGTTGAATGTGATGCTAATATTGACCAATCAGATGGTTGACCTGGTGGCAGAAAGCTATGATTTGGCGATCCGCTTGGGCGAATTGGAAGACAGCACGATGATGGCCAAACGGCTGGCATCCCGCACACACTATGTCTGCGCGTCTCCCTCTTATCTTGCAGGGCAGGGCGCGCCATATACCCTGTCCGAGTTAGACCGGCACAATTGCCTGCAAGGCACACTGGACACCTGGCGGTTTCAAGAAAAAGGTAAGCCCCGCCACATCCGCGTCAAAGGCAATATTCGTTGTAACAGTGGCTGGGCGCTCGTCGATGCTGCAACTAAGGGCATCGGAATTATCCAACTTCCAGACTATTATGTTCGCGCAGATATTGCAGCAGGCCGGTTGGTCCCGATCCTAGAAAACTTCTGCGCGCCCGACGACGGTATCTGGGCGATCTACCCGCACAATCGCCACCTTTCACCCAAAGTGCGGTTGCTTCTGGATCATCTGAGCGAGGGTTTGGGACAAACACAAGACATGATGCCAAAAGCGAATAGGATACTCAAGTGATCGTCAGAGAACACCCGTCAACCCTAAAGCTGTTCTTTGTAATGCAAGGCTCGGTCGTGCCGAAAATCATTGGCCGGATCATCAGCATCGCTCTTCTTTCTGTCGTTGTAACGCTGCTGGATCGATATGTGGTCCCGTTGCCGCGTATATCTATCGGCGCGATGGGGATATTTGGTGTCGCACTCTCGCTGTTCCTCGGGTTTCGCAACAACGCTGCCTATGATCGGTGGTGGGAGGCCCGCAAACTTTGGGGTGCAATGATCGCAGATGTGCGCAATCTGGGGCGGCACATGAGTGTCTTTGTTGGTAAAGGTGAAGATCGCGAACAAATACTGTCCTTCGCTGTCGCTTTTGCGCATTTGCACCGTGGTTTTTTGCGAGGTGTCGATGTGAAGGCGGATATCGTCGACTGGGTTGGCGAAGAAAATGCCGACGCAATGATCGCCCGACAAAACCCCGCAGATGCAGCGTTACGGTCGATGGCCGACAAGATTGGCATGCTGATCAAAGAGGATGCAGTCAGCGGGTTCGGCCAGATGACGATCTCGCAAACGCTGTCATCTTTGGCATTGTCACAAGCAGGGTGTGAAAGGGTTTTCACCACGCCTCTGCCGTTTGTTTACTCTCTGTTGGTCCGCCGGACGACTTATCTTTATTGCTGGCTGCTTCCCTTCGCACTGATCGAAGCGACTGGCTGGTTCGCCCCAATATTTGCCGCCGTTGTGGTCTATGTGTTCTTTGGCCTGCAAGCTGTGACGAACGAGTTGGAGTTACCGTTTCGCAATGTACAAAACGGTCTGCCGCTTGACGCGATGTGCCGGACAATTGAGATATCGGTGTCTGAAGCGCTGGATCGAACTCCGCCCGCTGCGTTGCCTGTAACAAACCATGTGTTGAGTTGAACCGTGCCGTCATTTTAAGTCAGTGATAATTGCAGGGTGCGCCCCATAAGGATGGCATTATCAGAGGAAACAGACTAGGGTTGGTTAGGGCATGCCGCTAGCCTTGTGCCATTAAAAGGCTAGCTATTTCGAAACGAGCTCCGAGCTCCGAGCTCCGAGTACTCGTGGTCACGCTTCGCACAATCCAAAAGACGCGAAGGGTCTGCACGTTTGGCCAAATGATAATAGAATCCTGATGATGCTTATGTGCAAAAAATAATATCGTACAGCAATCATTATGAAAATATTTAGTGAGATGACTGCATTGCAAAAAATCTTGTGAATGCACCAATAGCTTCAGAACGTTTTGCTCAAAAATCCAAAAAACTGGATGACTTCCAAGGAAAAAATTAAGGATCTAAAAAATGACCATAACAACACAGATGACCCGTCGTCACCTTCTGACTGCAGCATCAACGTCAGCTATTTTGGTCGTCACACAATGGCCTTCGTACGTATCAGCCCAAGAAATTGATACAGACGCGTTCCTAAAGCTATCCCAAGATCTCACTCAGGTTGATAAACTTGATGCAGATTTTGCCGCAGCGATGCTTGAAGCATACGAAACTGCCGGCAAAGGTGACGCGGTTGCGGCTTTGGTCAATGGTCAGGGTAACGACGATTTGGCCAATGATATCGTGGGGAAATGGTACAGTGGTACGTCCCCCAATCCTGATAGCGAGCAGGTTGTCACCTACACTGACGCCCAGATGTGGTATGCAATGACGTATACTAAACCAATGGGCTATTGCGGCGGCGGTGTTGGATATTGGGCTGATGTCCCGGAAATCTAATCGCGAAACTTCTAAAATTTCAAGATATTAAGGAGCCACGAACATGGCAGACGACATTACCGCAGACATCCTTATCATCGGCACTGGTGTTGCTGGTGCAATCGCTGGATCGAAGCTTGCTGAAAAAGGCTTGAGCGTTGCGTTTCTGGAAACTGGAAAGCGCATTGATCGGTTCGATGCAGTAGATAAATTTTGGAACGCGGCCATCAAGGTTCCTGAATCCGCATATCCGAACGATGATACCGCACCGCACCCGCTAAGCCATAAGATCGAAGACTATTACCAGCAAAAAGGTCCAGAACTGTTCCGTTCGACATATGTGAAGGTGGTCGGCGGTACAACGTGGCACTGGCTTGGAACAACGCTGCGCAACGTGCCTTCAGATTTCAAAACTCAAAGCCTTTATGGGCAGGCCGTGGATTGGCCTATTGATTATGATGATCTTGAACCTTTCTATCTCGCTGCCGAACAAGAAATTGGTGTGGCGGGTAACAGTTCTATTGATCTAGGTTCCCCACGCTCCGGTGACTACCCAATGGGCGAGATACCGATGTCCTACTTGGATAAGAAATTTGCAGCGGCGCTGGAGGAGTCAAAATTTGAAGTTCGTGCAACACCTCAGGGCCGAAACTCAACCTTTCATGCCGACCGCCCGGAATGTTGCGGCAACGCATCTTGTATTCCGGTCTGCCCTATTCAGGCCAAATACGATGCCACAGTCCATGTTGCCCAGGCAGAAGCCGCTGGTGCAACAGTCTATGACCAGACGACAGCAACCAAACTGAACCTTGGTCAAGATGGCAAAATCATATCTGTCGATTTTCGCCGCGCTGATGGCAGTACCGGAATCGCGTCGGGCAAAGTTTTTGTTGTTGCGGCACATGGGATCGAAACGCCGCGCTTGCTTCTTAATTCAGCTCAGGAAGGTGCAGAGAACGGTATCGCCAATAGTTCTGATCAGGTTGGTCGCAACTTGATGGACCACCCCAGCCGACTTAGCTGGGCGGAAGCAGCGGAACCTGTCTGGCCTTATCGCGGTCCGCTTTCTACCTCTGGGATCGAAAACTTGCGTGACGGTGATTTCCGTAAGAATCATGCAGCGTTTCGTATTGAAATCGGCAATGACGGCCACAGCTGGCCGACGGGCGCACCGCAGTCTACCGTTGAAGATTTGGCTAAACAAGGTTTGCGTGGGGATGAACTAGACGCCGCAATCAAAGATAAAACGTCACGACATATCCGTCTTGCTTCCCTAGTAGAACAATCCCCAGATGCGAAAAACCGTGTGACGCTGGATCCAGAAAAACGTGACGCCAACGGAATGCCGCTGCCGGTCATTAACTATGACTATTCCGATTATACACGCGCCGGCCTAAAGGCAGCGGAAGAAGCACACGACGAAGTGTTTGAAATGTTGGGAGCCAAGAACGTGCAGCATTCTCCCGATATTCAGGGGGCAGGCCATATTATTGGTACGGTCCGTATGGGGTCAAATCCGCAAGTTTCAGTGGTTGATGCGGATTTGCGTAGTTTTGATCACAGCAACCTGTTCCTTCTGGGATCAGGCGTCTTTCCGACTTCGGCCACGGCAAATCCGACGCTGACAATCGCAGCGTTGTCACTGCGCGCGGTTGATCCAATTGCATCCTCTGTGGAATAGGTGATCAAAGACCATTTGGGCAAGTTCTGTCTTGCCTAAATGGTTGCCCCTCTACATCAGTATAAGGCAACAAACCCTCCTTCTTGGAACGGTCGGAAAAAAACCCGCTTTCCGCGGCCACAAATGCCGTTCTAAACCAAAGCAGTTGTTGAAGGTTTCGGCATCTACTGTGAAAACTGCTATCTTGGTATCTCGACCTCTCTTGTAAGGCACATGATCCAACGTCGAAGTTTTCACTATAGGTCCTTCGAGCTTCCTAAGCGTGACGGAACATTTTGACAAGTCACTACTCCTAGGACATACCTGAAAGTTGTCCAATGGTGGAATTGCGATAATATTCTCAATTCATTTGTGCTGGGTGATAGCGTTCACGGATTTCGCGCGGGGCGGAGTTTTTTGACCAATGCTAAAGTCCATCTTGGCGCTAAACACATTCTGAATGTAGATATACAGCGGCTACAGCACAACCCGAACGTTGCGATGTGAGATGATGCGGAAGTTATCAGTTACTTGATCTCGAAAGTTGCGCCACTTTTTTGGGACGACCTCTCGCATAAAGTTCAAGATTGGGTTGGCGAAGTGTTTTTGCGTTGGATAGTGCCGATTATGGGTGACGTGGCTGTGCATGACGGCCCAGAGCCTCTCAATGGGATTGAGATGAGGGCAATAGGGCGGTAGTTGGATCAGGTGAATGCGACAGTTTTTGCGCGACAGGAACGCTCTGACATTGGGGCCTTTGTGGTATGGGGCATTGTCCCAAATGACGTGAATGATACGTTTGTCAGGGTTTCTGGCCTCAATTTTGGCGAGAAGCTGAACGGAGCTGACCCCATCGACGGTGGTTGGTTCAACGAAGGGCGCGTCAAAGGTTTCCAGGTTCAGAGCGCCGTGAATGTTCACGCGCCCAGATGTCGTTTGGATGGCGGGATTTGACCCTTTGCGAGCCCAACCATGGCTGGGTTTGCTTTGATATTCCGGATGAACTGCATCCGAGAAGTCGACGGCCTCGTCGGCAGGCAAGTTATTCAGTAGGTTCGTATGAAATGCGATGAATGCGGCCTGCTTTTCAACGTCAGCCACACGGGGCAGCGCCTTTGGTTTGCGATACTCGAACCCCAGACGGGCCAGAAGCTTGATGCAGCCAGAATGAGATAGTGGATGTTGAATTTTGCACCCATATAGGCTCTGATCTGCGCCGTTGAACGGCAGAACCGTTCCTCAAGCCATTCGCTCAAATCCGCCTCATGAGCAATCGTCATCCGTGACTGCCCGCCTTTCCACCCATCGTAGGCGACGGCCTCCCAGTCCTCAGCCAAATATTGCTTGTGCCAGCTGCGCACCGTGTCGTCGTCCAGAAACAGAACCTTTGCGATTTGGGCACATGACATCCCATCATTCAGCAGCGAAAGCGCATTCGCCCGCCGCGCAACCCCGTAATCCTCACGCTGGCGCTTCACGCAGGATAAAAGCTCAAGGCGGTCTGCAGTGGTAAGAAAATTAGGGCGGATCATAAAGACACCTGAAACTCATTCGCTCAGTCCACCAATGCAAAAGTCGGGTGTTCAAAAACCCCGAGTATATTAAAAAATTCTTCCCTAGCTTTTCCACGCAGATGGTTGATAATTGCGCATGGGGTATGGCGCAGAAGGAGCTCAGCTTCTAACAAGCCTAACAACTTATCAGGATTGCGCACCTACTGGCGCACCTACCAGCCCGGAAATCGGCAACATTGTTCTGTCAAAGTTAGATGAGGAGATGGCTATGGCTGATTTTCCTATACTTTATACTAGATATGCCGACGATTTGACTTTCTCTTCTCAGAATTGGTTGGATGCTGGTCTTGTAGGTAAGGTTGAAAGAATCGTTGCCAATAACGGGTTCGAACTTAACCGAAACAAAACGAAATTTATGGGGGCGGGTGACAGAATGGATGTTACCGGTGTCGTAATTAATGACAAGGTCAACTTTTCCCGAGCGTGGAGGAACCGCGTTCGAGGATATTTGCACCGAGTTAGATTGAACCCTGAGAATTATCGCGGTGAGCGGAACAAAGTCGCGGGACTATACGGTAGTCTCAAGGCTCTCGATCCCGAGGAAGTTAATTTGCTAACAGTCTATGCGCAACATGCTCTCCGAGTACTATCAACCAAATGATACTTATAGATTTTAATTTTCTCAGAAACCGACTTGAACCTGTTCTGGCTGGAAAACAGAGGTCACGAAGCTCACCAACAAAAACAAAGTGGCTTTCTGGTTTATGGCTTTTAATTGAAATTGACGGCCAAGATTCATCGGTCTGATCCTGCAAGAATATGAGTGCATAAAATAACCTTGCGGTTTGTGCTGAAAATCGTGACATTTTGATGAACTCGGCGGCATAGGCTGAGATCCGGAATTTTTGATGGGTTGATTGCAATTGGAAGTTCCTTTCGTGGATGAAAGGAACTTCGGTGTGTCTCGGTAATGAAAGAAAAAATGGCAATAATTTTTCTGCATAATTGCAGGCCTTAGCTGCCGTCGAGACATAAAAAGCTGTTAAAAAAAATGCCAGGCTGCAGAAAGTCAATTGGAAGCTGGATGTAATTCGGTCAATGCCCCTTGCTGGAACCTTCTGAATGATGGAGAAAGCTTCTGTGAAATCAGTGCGTTTCAATTCAGAAAGCGGTTTGTTACCAATTACGTTGGCGATCAACTTGGCGGTCGATTGCAGGTTTGCAAATGAATTGCGATGATACGAGTCGCCTTTGGCAAGATCGGCACGCTCATCAATGTCTTTGCCCTGCTTGACTTCAGACGTGCGAGCTTTTCACCGAGACCTGCGCTCAGAATTCGCCCGAGGCCAGAGCGTTCGTCAAAACTTAAGAGCTGGATGTCAGCTTTGGAAGTATGCAATACTGTGGCGCCATAAATATCAGGGGCTGCAACTGGCAAAAGCTGATCGGTCGCGGTGGTACGCCTGCGAAAGCGGTCGTCTGATCCGCTGCCTTGATCAACGCCGCCCCTGCGGATTTGTGAGGTGCGGTCGCAATTTGTGCTTTGCGTTGCTCTTCTTTGGAAAGGGATAGGTCATCAGTGACTTCCCAACCAGCGCCGCAACAATGTTTCCGAACAACTGGTCGATTTCAGCAAGTGTTGTTTTGGTATCTTCAACAGTGTCATGCAACCAAGCTCCTGAAACGGTATCTGCCTCACCACCATGCCGCGCGACGGTATCAGCAACCTCGGCGCAATGCGTTACGTAGGGCGTGGGGTTTGCCCCCTTGCGGAATTGTCCTTCATGACGGGCGGTTGCGAGGTCTTCTGGTGTCATCCTGTATCTCCGTTGGTTGCTTATTACATCTTCAATATTTGCAACACGTGGCACGTATTACAAATGTTTTGTGTTACCAGTGATAAATTACGTGTTACAAACAGTTGGAACCGCTAATATTGGAGATACTCGTGGAAAATTGCCCAATTTCAATTCGCTTAGGTGCAAGACGGATGGATGCACTTGAGCGCTAGCTGGCTGAGAACCCCGACGGCTCCCGCAATGGGGTGATTGAGGGAGCCGTCGAGGCTTACCTGAAAGAGACTGGGTTCTGGGCGGAACCTTCGGTATCAAATGCCTCAGAAGACACGGCTGATTTTGCAGCCAAGCGACTAACCCTTTCCGAGCGGGTAAAGACGCTGGAAGCGGCAATGGATCAATTGAAGAAATCGGGAAACCCTTGAGTTAGAAGCGCAAAAGTTGAAACCAAGCGTAGATATGTACGGACTATCGGGACACTTTCTGCAAATTTACTGATTTAGGATGGTGGATCAACTTTGCATGGACCTTCGGCGATACAGAATATACCTTGGCGAAGTGAATTTTTATTTTATCGGTGCACAAGGAACTTAAACCCATGTTAACCAGACGCCATTTTGTGATTACTTCTGGTGCGTTATTTTCCGCACCTATCCCAAGCGCGCTGTCGGCGGCTCCAACATCGAATTCCGCAAATTGGGCTGCATGGGATGCACAAGTAACCCCACCCGATTACGATCCGGCGACGTCCAATCCTTGGGGTTTTAACCCGCGCTTTCTGCCGCAAGTTGTTGAAGCGAATGCGGGGCTAACGCCCGGCGACATCCATGTCGATGCTATTGCTCGATATGTTTACCACATCCGCAACGACGGCACCGCGATGCGTTATGGCGTCGCGATCGCACGCGGGAGCCTTTATGAGCCGGGGACATATACCATCCGACGCAAGGCTAAGTGGCCGACTTGGACACCCACAACCGCGATGCTCAAACGCGATCCGCAATTGTATGAGCAATACGCCGACGGTCAGGATGGCGGCCCGACGAACCCGCTCGGATCGCGGGCGTTTTATCTATATGTGGGAAATCGCGATACCTATCTTCGTATTCATGGCACGCCTAGCCCTGGTTCTATTGGCGGGCGGGCGAGTTCGGGGTGTGTACGCATGGCGATGCCGCACATCAATGATTTGTATGATTTTGTCTCGACCGGTGTGCGGGCCTATCTCTATCCGCCTGAAGACACAATTACCGCGCAGAGCTAAATTTCAGGGGAGCGCGAGCAGATCGGCCGCCCTTCGTTTGTGCGGAGAGGTAGGAATGTCGTCTCAACCGGGCCTGTATAGCGATAGACATAGCACCCGTCTGAGTCATTGATCCGTACTTCGCTGAGGTCCTGATAAGGAGCGGCCATGGCCCGAAGCCCTTCGGGAACATCGCTCGTCCGATAATCCGCAGGTTGACCGTTGACTGAGGGCGGCGTGCCTTGAAACTCTGTACACGCAGTAAGCGCAAACGTCGCGCAGCCAATAACACAAGCCAGAACTTTCATCGCATATTTCCTTCAAACATCAACTAATTGCCGTAAGTGTACGAAATAACAGCCGCTATTGTCGAGAGGGTGCTGCGGCGATAACGCTTTCGCTCTCAGATAGCAGGGTGTCACGCATCAAATACACTTCTAGTGTTGGCTTGATATTGTAGCGTCGAGGAAAGGTGAAGTGGTCCGGCAAATTCGGACAGCGTGCTAAGATGTATCCAACACGAATGAATGGATACGAGTATGACGAAGCGACGGAACTTTTCAGACAAGTTTAAGGCTGCGGTGGCGTTGGAAGCACTGCGTGGAGATAAGACAGTTCAGGAGATCGCGGCCAAGCGCCAGCTCCATCCTACGCAGGTTAAAGCATCGAGCTTTTAACTTGATCCGTATCCCGCCTCACAAAAGAAGTTCCAGCATTCGTCTGGCGTGAAGAGATTGCAAATTTTGGCGAGGGCATCGAACATCTGGTCAAATGTTCTGGCTCCGATCCTTCGAAGGTGGGCTTTGAGTTTTGAGAAGGCCATTTCAATGGGGTTGAGATCGGGTGAGTACGGCGGCAGGTAGAGGAACCAGCACCCGACTTCCCGCAAGGCTTCTGCAGCCGCCTTGTTGTAATGGGTGGCAAGGTTGTCGCAAATGACGACAGTGCCTGGTCGCAGTTCCGGGGCAAGGACATTGCGGACGTAGACTTCAAACGCCTCACCATCCATCGCCCCCTTGATGACCCATGGTGCAATCAGGTTATCTTGCGTCAGGCCTGCAATGAACGTCTGAGTGCCCCACGCCCCAAACGGTGCGTCCATTTCCAGACGCTTTCCGCATAGACTGCGCCCACGTAGTCGGGTCAGATTGGTTTTTACTGACGTCTCGTCTATGAAGACGAGCCGTTCAGGATGCGCTTGCATTGCCGGAATACGGTACCGGAACCAGTCCCGACGACGCAGCTTCACATGGGCGCGGAGCCGCTCGGTGGCCACCAGTGACTTTTTTTGTACGTGTAACCAAGTTTGCGCAGGAACCGTCCGATAGATGCAGAATGGGCAACAACACCCGTGGCGGCCTTCAGCGCTCCGGCCAGTTCTGGCAGTGTGATGTCACCATCCTGCGCGACCAACTCTACAAGAAACTCACGGTGGAGCGCGAGCTTTCCGTGTCCTTTTGGTCGCCCTTGGACATCCGGTGTGGCATTGCCTCGCTCACGGATTCTGCGAAGCCAGCGAACGCCCGTGGCCGCCGAAACCTTCAAACGCGCCGCCGCCGCACGACCGCTCAACCCTTCCTCAATGTACTCTTGAAACCGCGCCCGAAGCGCCATCGGTAATGCTGCTGACATGA
This sequence comes from Falsihalocynthiibacter arcticus, assembly GCF_000812665.2. Lineage (GTDB taxonomy): Bacteria > Pseudomonadota > Alphaproteobacteria > Rhodobacterales > Rhodobacteraceae > Falsihalocynthiibacter > Falsihalocynthiibacter arcticus. Next base: position 3,885,314 of record NZ_CP014327.1, on the reverse strand, counting down.
TCCATCCTCCCAACCAGAGTGAATCACAAAACTGAACTCAACGGAATCCTATCGATTCAATATTTAAGCTCGACGCTTTAGTACATGGAAACGGCAGGCGATTGAGGGCATGGCAAGCGTCTTCTCAGACAAGGTCAAAAAGGCTGAGAACAAAGATGGCGAGATCAAGGAACTTCATGCCAAGATCGGCCAACTGGCGCTTCTCGGGGTGTAAACACCCCTGCCAGCCAACGGGTGGAAAACGATTTTTTGTCACAAGGGCTGAAGCGATGAGCCCCATTGAACGCCGAGAAATGATCCGCAAGGCGAACGCGAAGTTGAGCCTGACGCGCCAATGCAAGCTTCTCAAGACCAGCCGTTCATAGATCTACTACACGCCAGTCGGCCTTGATCAAGCAACGCTTGATCTTATGCGTGAAATTGATCGTATTTTTACGAAGTATCCGTTTTTTGGCAGCCGCCAGATTGCCGCCTATCTTCCCCAGTCGGGGTTTTCAGCAGGCCGGCACCGTGTCCGTCCCCTGATGGAAGTTATGGGCTTGCAGGCCATCTATAAAGGCCCAAACACCAGCAAAAAATATCCTCAGCACCGCATCTATCCCTACTTGCTGAGAAAGCTGCCGATCACGCGGCCCAATCAAGTTTGGTGCAGCGACATCACCTACATTCCCGTCAAAAGTGGCTTTTTGTATCTGGTGGGGATCATGGACTGGGCAACCCGCAAGGTTCTGTCCTGGCGGCTCTCCAATACGCTGGATGCCAGCTTCTGTGTTGAGGCGTTGGAGGAAGCTATTGCCAAATATGGCAAGCCAGAGATCATGAATACGGATCAAGGCAGCCAATACACAGGCGCGGGCTGGATCACGACTTTGACTGAAGCCAACATCAAAATCTCCATGGACGGTCGCGGTCGCTACTTGGATAACATCTTCATCGAACGCCTCTGGCGATCCCTGAAGCAGGAGGCCGTCTATCTGCATGAAATTATCGACGGGTTCCAAGCAAAACGGATCATCGACAGCTGGATCGGGTTCTACAACTCCGAGCGCCTTCACACCGCCCTTGAAAAGGGTACGCCTGACATTGCATACTTCGGACAAGCAGAAATACGAAAAGCGGCATGAACATAAACCGGACGCAACTTAGCAAAGCCGTAAACCTGTCCTAAAAAACAGGACCACTTCACTACAAAACGCGCGACCACCGCCGCGCCAAGGCCGATCATGATACCACGCAAGATAACAACGCCAATGATGCCATAGACCAGCACCCGATGCTGATAGGCGCGCGGCACACCGAAATATCCAAAGATCATCGCGATAACGAAAATGTTGTCCAGTGCGAGGCTTTTTTCAACCACAAAGCCGGTCAAATACTGAAGTGCGGACGGTTGGCCCAAAAAGTACCAAACCCAAAGCGAGAACAGCAATCCGATGCTGATGTAGAAGGCTGACAGCATCAGGCTTTCGCGCACTCCGATTCCGTGGGGTTTGCGTTGCAACACGCCAAGGTCGAAGATCAGAAGCGCCAGAACGAGCAAAAGAAAACCAATCCAACTCCATACAGGTTTTCCCAAGAAATCGACAAAAAGAAGGTCCATGTCACCAAAACTCCGAAAAAGACGGTTGAAGAGTACTCGAAAGTCTCGTTCACCCAACGCGCCACAGCTTCAGGAGCAAACCTTGACCCAGCATATACGAAGTGGTGAGTGGCGAATTGGCGCACAACACCTGCCAGAGAAATCAATTTTTTGCATGTGATCTTGATTTTCTATTGCCATCACAGAGACAGGGCAGTCACATCTAGGCAAGCGATTAACCGCTGATCAATGTTCCGGAAATCGCAAATTTCGGGATGATTGTCTGGCGCAGCAGATTGCAGCCGTCTTGGTCCCTAGTTCACGCGCGTTACCAGCAGCTTGTCAATGCGGCGACCATCCAGATCGACGACTTCGATTGACCAGTTCTGCAGATCAAATCGTTCCGCGACCTCGGGCAGCCTGCCGACCTTCTCAAGGACAAATCCGGCTGCCGTCTGGTAATCACGATCATCGTCAAGCTCCAGCGACAACAGATCGGCGAATTCATCCACGGGCATCCAGTCCGCGACTAGGTACGATCCGTCGACACGTGTGACGACTTTGGCTTCGTCCGCTTCGCTGTCCGGGAAGTCGCCGGTTATGGCCTCCAAAACGTCCATCGGTGTGATGATACCTTCGAAATGGCCATATTCATCATAGACGAGCACCATATGCGCGGGCGCCGTGCGCAACCGTTCGATGACCTCCAACGCGCTTTGTCCACCCTGGACGACCGGCGCTTCACGCAGCAGGGCGCGCAAATCGAAGGGTTCGTTCATCAAGGCGGGCCCCAGAATGTTGCGTGTCATCAACACGCCGATGATGTCGTCTGCATCGCCGTCCTGAACCGGCAGTCTGGACCGGCTCATCCCGCGAAGCTGTTTGAGGATCTGCGCTGTGCTGCTGGATGCGTTGAGCGTTTCAACCTCGTGGCGCGGCGTCATAAGCCCGCGCGCCGTACGATCGGCCACGCGCATGACACCCGCGATCATCCCGCTTTCGGCGCGGTTCATGGCTCCGGTGCTTTCGGCCTCGGCGATGATCAGGCGCACTTCTTCATCGCTCACCTTTCGCGACTGGGCGCCGGACTGACCGAGCAGACGCAATACAATCTTGCCGGACCGATCAAGCACCCAGATCAACGGTGCTGCGACGCGCGCAATGAGCCCCATCATCGGCGCCATACGGGCCGCGACCTGTTCGGGCGCACGCAAAGCGATCTGTTTGGGAACAAGCTCGCCCACGATCAGCGACAGATAGGTGATGGCCACAACCACGAGCCCCACACCAAGTGGCTGGGAAAACTTCACCGCCAAACCCGCCTCAACCAATGATGAGGACAAACGCGCACCAAGCGTCGCACCGGAGAAAGCGCCCGCTAACACCCCCACCAGTGTGATGCCGATCTGAACACTGGACAGGAACCGACCGGGGTCCTTGGCAAGCGTGATGGCTATCGCGGCACCCCTGCTGCCCTTGTCAACCATCAGTTTCAATCGGGCGGGGCGGGCAGACACGATGGCAAGTTCGGACATCGCCAGCACGCCATTGATGAACGTGAGCAGAATGACGACTGCAATTTCTAAGACCATTCTCTCCAACTTTTACCGGACAGTTCCGGAATCCATTTCACAGGTTTTGTGTTAAATACCACGATGCAGGCCTATCCAGCCGCGCGCTAATTCCGAAAGAGCCGAAATGCACTTCCGACGATATCCCAAAGGTCCCAAAGCCGAGCGTAGTAGTGTTCGCGTACGGCGAAGGGCTTGTCGCCGGAACCGCAAAGCTCCACCTCAAGCGTATCGATCAGGCGCATTAGACGACGGCGGTGAATGCCAAGACGGCTCTGGATCGGATCGGCCAGCACACCCGCAAACGCGGCAAAGACCGACCCAATCATGATAAGGATCGTCACACTTGTGGCAAAAAACAGGGGTGATGCGCCTGTGGGGAACATGCCGTACCATAGGCCTCCGATGGTCTGACCCATGGGAAACTCCGCAATAGCAGTGGTCTGGGCCATGGCGTCCGCAACGCCGGGTGCCATCGATATCATGCCAGGTGTCAGAGCTTGGAACACAAACGCGCCCACGGTCAGCGTGACCAGGCCCGTGGTCATCTCTGCCACCGCCGACCGCGTCCCCGCGTAGTCACCAAGCGCATCCGCAATCCTCTGACCGAGAACCTGCACCTCTGCCGCGTCTGCGCGTTTACGGATCAACTCGCGAAACTGGGGGGCTGCAAGAACGGCGCGGGACAGCGCACTCGGGTCACAAGCCGCTGCCCCTTGCGACATAGGCAGGACCAGAAGGTCAGTCGCAATAAGAGCCTCTACCCGACGCGAGACCGCCGTGGGCAGCAGGATACGCCGCGCCGCAAGCCAGTTTGCAATTGCAGGCAACCTGATCCGCCGACACACAATGGCGACGATCCGAGTCAGGACGAGGACCGGAGACAGGATCACGTTGATCGGCGCACGCAGGACATCCCAACCAAACGCCGCGCTGTGTAGATGCAAGGTCCCAGGCCAGGTAAAGTGGTGATCAATGAATTGGTCGACCCTTTTCCGTCGGTCAGCAAAATATGCATAGCCGTCAGGACCGGAGGCGTCGCCTTTTGACATGGTACTCGATGATGAGATCATGGTGGTCATCCACCATCTCCTTTGTTTCTGCGCTGGCGCTTTTCTTTTGGCAGGAATGGGTAACGTCCTCCCGCCTTGGGATCCAATATTAGAAGTCGTGTCGCCACTGCTTTCCTTCAAGGGTCGCTGCGTAGCATATTTGTGCGGCTTGTCCGTCCGAGAATTATCTTTGGGCAGCCCTTGCAAGCGCTCGGCCTCATCCATAATTTTCAATCAAGGGCACATCACTCGCCCCTGGGGGCAACAATTTGGACTATTTTTACCTGTTCGTCGGACTGCTCGGTCTGTTCTTCGGCGGCGAGGCGCTTGTGCGGGGCAGTGTCGGCATCGCTCGGCGCTTGGCGATCCCGCCGCTGCTGATCGGCCTGACTGTCGTGGGCTTCGGCACATCTACGCCTGAACTTCTGGTTTCGGTCGACGCAGCTTGGCGCGGCGTTCCCGATATCGCGTTGGGCAACATCATCGGGTCCAACATCGCCAACATCTTGCTGATCGTCGGCCTCTCGGCTCTGGTCTGGCCGATCAAGGTCATGGGCGCGACCCTGCGGCGCGACACGGCGGTTATGATGTCAGTGGCACTTTTGCTGGTACCGATTTTCGCCTTTGGCCAGATGACGCGCCTGTCCGGGCTGGTTCTGTTCGGCGTCTTGGTGGCCTATCTGATCTGGGCCTATCTGAAGTCGGGTGAGGCCGCGGCGGAGGACGACAGTCTGGAACCTCCGGCCTCAACGCTTGTGTCGGTGCTCTGGGTCATCGGCGGGCTTGTCGCCTTGATGGTCGGCGCGCGATTTTTGGTAGACGGCGCAGTCTCGATCGCGCGTGGGTATGGCATTTCGGAGGCATTCATCGGACTGACAATCGTCGCCGTCGGAACGTCCCTACCGGAACTTGCCACATCCTTGATCGCGGCCTTTCGCCGTCAGTCCGAAATCGCTATCGGCAATATCATCGGGTCGAACATCTTCAACGTTCTGGGCATTCTCGGCGTCACCGCACTGATCGCGCCAATCCCGGTGGCGTCGCGGTTCCTGACCTTCGACCTTCCGGCGATGATTGCCGTGTCGCTGGTGTTGACCTTGCTTCTGCTGACCCGGCCGGTGATTGGACGCGGCATTGGGGTCGTGATGCTGGCGGGATATGCCGCCTATGTCTGGGCGGCGCAGGGATGACAAAGGAGCGTGGCCAAGCCGCAAGGGGGATAGCCGCGATTTTGTCGCGGCTATCCCTTGTGCTGGCGGTTGCGCTTTTTGGGGCGCATCATGTCGGCGCGAAACGAACGGCCACGCACAATGGCCCCGTTGAGGCAATTGTGACCGCATTTGCTCCGGTCATCCTTACGGCGCAGAGCCATCTGATACGCGCGCCATTGCCCGAGGGCGACACACCGCAGGCCACTGCGCCCGCACCAAAAGTTCCCAAACAACGACTAACGCTGGCGCGTGTGTCGTGGCAATATGTGGCATCCGTTTCTACTCCTGCAATCACTATCCTTCCGCCAGTTCGGGGGCCGCCTGCGGTCTGACATCCCGACGTCAAACCGAACACTCAGGCACCAAAGGATACTAAAAATGCGCCGACCAGCATGGGTTGTGATGACCTATGCCGTCCTTCTGCTACTGGCAGTGGTGACGGCCCTTCCGAACTTTCTTTCCAAAGACATACGCGACACGCTGCCGCCTTGGGCAACCAGCCAGACGGTCTCACTCGGCCTTGATCTGCAGGGTGGCGCGCATCTGCTGCTCGCCATCAATCGCGCGGATCTGGCAACCGCGCGCCTTGAGGAGTTGCGTCAGATACTTGTATCCGAGATGCGCACGTTGAACCTGAACCCGGCAACGATCCGGGTGAACGGCACCGCACTGTCTGCTCCCGCAAACGACGCGCTACTTGCGGCTTTGCAGGTGGCGGCGTCCGCCACCGCTCAGTCCGGTATCCCACCGGACTTTACCCTCGACCTGTCCGACGGCCTAGTGCGGTTGTCCCTAACTTCATCCGGACTTGATCGCGCGGCAAGCGATGCCGCCGATGCCAGCCTCGAAGTGATCCGCCACCGGGTTGATCAGGTCGGTGTCTCCGAGCCGGTGATCAGCCGGGCCGGCGATGATCGCATCCTTGTCCAGATGCCGGGCGTCGAGAACCCGGCCCAATTGCGCGCGCTCTTGGGATCGACTGCAAAGATGAGTTTCCAGATGGTCGCATCGGGGCCCGGACCGGGCGTGACGCTGCTGACGTTTCGGGACGGCACGGGCGAGATCCCAGTTGAAGACCGTGTGGCACTGTCGGGCGATCAGCTGGATGCGGCGGCCTCGGGGTTCGAACCCGACACCGGCCAGCCGATGGTTACCTTTAATTTCGACCGGCAGGGCGGCGTTGCATTTGCCCAGATTACGGCCGCCAATATCGGTCAAAGGTTTGCGGTTGTTTTGGATGGTGAAGTTCTGACCGCCCCGGTCATCCAGCAGGCCATTCCGGGCGGCCAAGGTCAGATCACCGGTGATTTCACGCTTGAGGAGGCGCAGACGTTGGCGGTGCTTCTGACCTCGGGCGCACTTCCTGCCTCGCTCGACGTGATCGAGGAACGCAGCGTGGGTGCAACACTTGGTGCGGATTCCATCCGTGCGGGGTTGGTGACGGGCGCAATAGGTCTGGTGCTGGTGGTGGCGATCATGGTCGGGCTTTACGGCGGTTGGGGCCTTCTGGCCAGCGCCATTCTTGGGCTGAACGTAATGCTTACGCTGACCGCGTTGGGACTTTTGGGGGCGACGCTGACGTTACCGGGGATCGCCGGGATCATCCTGTGTCTTGGCATTGCAGTGGACAGCAACATCCTGATCTTTAGCCGTATCCGCGAAGAAACCGCCAAAGGTGCGATCGCGATCAAGGCGCTGACGCTCGGTTATGGGCGGGCCTGGGCGACAATCCTTGACGCCAACATCACAACGCTACTGGCGATGGTGTTGCTTTTCATGTTTGGCGCCGGGGCGATCCGGGGATTTGCCGTCACGATGAGCCTTGGCATCGTCATCTCGATGTTCACGGCGGTCGCGGTGATGCGGTTCATGATGGAGACGCTGGTGCGTCGCCGCAAACTCAAGCGGCTCGCCATCGCGCCGCTGTTTGGTGGCGTGCCAGCGCCGAGGAGACTTTCCTTCATGCGGCGCGGGCGACTCGCACTTGCAATATCGGCAGTGCTGTCAGTGGGGTCGCTGGGCCTGCTTGCGGTGCCTGGGCCTAACCTTGGGATTGATTTTACCGGCGGGGTGCAGATGGTCCTGCGCTCGGACGTGCCCGTCCCATTGTCCGAGTTGCGTGCCGCCATCGCGCAACAGGTACCGGGCGACGCGAGCCTGCAGGCCTTCGGCAATCCCAATGAAGCGCTGATCCGGGTGCAGGGTGAGGTCGGGCAGGCCACGGTTGCCGCGGTCGAACGTGCAGCAACAGACGTGATCCCAGATGCGGTGTTCAACCAGATCGACCTTGTTGGCCCAACGATCAGCGGCGAACTGGCAACCACCGGCTTGCTGGCACTTGGCCTCGCGGTCCTGGCGATGCTGGCCTATATTTGGGTCCGGTTCGAATGGCACTTTGCTGCTGGGGCCATCGCGGTGCTTTTCCTTGACGTCACCAAAACCTTTGGCTTCATCGCCCTAATGGGATGGGAGGTGAACCTGACCACCATCGTCGCCTTGCTGACGCTGATCGGTTATTCGGTCAACGACAAGGTCGTGGTCTATGACCGGATCCGCGAACACCTTGCTGAAGGCCATGAAGACCCCTTGGCTGATGTCATCGACCGAAGTCTCAATCAGGTTCTGGCTCGGTGCATCTTTACCTCTGGTACAACGCTCGCAGCGATTGTGCCGATGGCGATCTGGGGTGGGCCAGCGGTATCGGGCTTTGCCTGGCCAATGATTGCGGGCGTGACAATCGCCACCGCGTCTTCGTTGTTTGTGGCGGGTCCGGTACTCGCCTGGCTCGCGCAGCGCAACAAGGTTGCGGTTATGCCGGATGCCCTGCGCAATCTGGCCTGAAAACGACCATCGCCGGGGCGCAATCCCCCGGCGAGATACCTCTATCGCAGTTCGCTGGGCAAGGTCACTCTGACCGTTTCTTGCACCTGAATGTATGATAAGAAAACAAGGATGCAGTTCAAGTCGAGAGAGCCTGAACCCGCGTCGCCACTGGCCTAAAGGAGCCTGAACACATCATGGAAATCGACTTTTTGACACTGGCACCTTACGTTGCCGTAATCTTGTTCCTCGGTGTTTTTACAGCCTTTGTCTTGGAACTGCGATCCCCGGATGTTGTCGCCTTTTGCGGGGCGGCAACAGCTCTTGCCATCGGACTTGTCAAGCCGACCGATGTTCTGGACGCGCTCGCTAATCCTGCACCTGCAACCATTGGCGCGATGTTCGTCCTCAGCGCGGCCCTTGTCCGGACGGGCGTACTTGAGGCCCTCAGCAATGTCCTTGGTCGATATGCCTCGACCCGTCCGGTCCTGACACTCGCGCTGTTCTTCAGTGCCGCCGCTGGGGCCTCGGTTTTCATGAACAACACACCGGTGGCCATTGTGCTGATTCCGGTCGTGATCACCCTTGCGCGTCAGATGAAGATTGCGGCTTCGCACCTTCTTATCCCGCTGTCTTACATGGTTATTCTTGGCGGCACCTGTTCGCTGATCGGGACCTCGACGAATCTGCTGGTGGATGGCGTTGCACGCGATCTGGGGATGGCACCGTTCAGTCTGTTCGAGATCGCGCCTGTCGGAATCGTCGTCACCATCGTTGGCGGAGCTTTTCTGGCAATCGCCGCTCCGCGCCTTCTGCCCGTGCGACAGACGGTCGGAGAGGTTCAGTCCAAGCGCGACGGCCGCACCTGGCTGGTTGAACTGTTTATTCCTGCGGGCTCGCCATTGATCGGCAAGACTGTGCTGGAAGTTGACGCTTTCAAGAAGGCCGGAAGTCGGGTCGTTGATCTTGTCTGTGGCGACCTTTCCCTGCGCGCAACCCTCGCCACATCGACGATGGCGGCTGGTGATGTTGTGGTTGTGAAGACCACAGATACCGAGATAATGGGGTTTCGCGACGGCGCTGCGGTGGGCAACGCCGTTCTGGGCACCGAGCCGTCGACCGCCCGGCGCACGTCGATTGTCGAGGTCCTGATCGGCCCGAATTCGAAAGCGTTGCACAGAATGGTCGGGCGCTTGCAGTGGCGCCGCCGTTTCGGGGTCTATCCGGTCGCACTCCACCGAAAGGGAGCAGCGGTCGACATGCGTCTTGCAAAGATGAAACTGGAGGTCGGCGATACTCTCCTACTTGACGGTGCGCAGGAAGATATCACGCGGCTTGCCGTCGAAGAACAGTTGATCGAGCTTTCCCCCGTGACCTCGCGGGGCTTTCGCCGCAAGAAAGCCCCCATCGCGATTGCCACCATGGTTGCCGTTGTTGTTTTGGCGGCTCTGAATGTGGCCCCGATCCTGACCCTTGCGCTGATCGGGGTTGCGGTGGTTTTGCTGACAAACTGCATTGATGCGGATGAAGGAGTGGGGGCGATCGACGGCCGGTTGCTGTTGCTGATCGTTTCGATGCTGACATTGGGGAGCGCATTGGACAATTCGGGGGCGCTTGCGCTGATCGTCGCCAAGGTATCGCCGCTGCTGTCCACGGTCCAACCGATTGTCGCCCTTGCACTGGTCTTTGCCCTGACGTCGATCCTGACGGAGCTGGTCACCAACAATGCAGTCGCCGTCCTGCTGGCACCGATCGCTGCGGGCGTGGCAATCCAGCTTGGCCTTGATCCGCGTCCTTTCGTTGTAGCTGTGATGTTTGCTGCAAGCGCAAGCTTTGCGACGCCAATCGGCTACCAGACCAATACGCTCGTCTATAACGCTGGTGGGTACAGATTTACTGATTTCCTCAAGATCGGTGTTCCGATGAATATCATTATCGGGGCAACGACGGTGTTGCTGATCCCGCTCGTTTGGCCACTGGTGCCCTAAAAAAAGATATCAGCGTTCGTCCGCCATCAAGCAGGTTTGTCTCGGCTCAAAGCGAAATTTCTGTGCTGGAACAATGGGGTGAAAAAGGCTTTCTGGGATCAGCAAAACAACGCCTACGTCCCGGTGACGTCATTGAAATTCAATGAGCAGTAGCCATTTAATTAGTGAGAAGAGCGCGGGAAAAATGAGGAACACTTGAAGGGAATCGAAGGGATAATCCCGATCCGATTGCTTTGGCGCTGCGACCGTTGCGGAATAACGGGCCAGACCATAGAAGGCCCGTCTGATCAAATGGAGGCAGTTCAGAATGAGGCTTATCACTTTTTCGCCGGAGAATCTCTGGACCAAGACCGGAAGTGCGGCGTAGGCGTCGATTTTCAATCACCGATGGGCAGGAAGTCTGCACACCCGCGCCAAACAGAGCGAATCCGCGCGCGCCGAACTTCGCCACGCCGGATTCGGCAGCCCTAAAGCATCGAGCTTTTAACTTGATCCGTATCCCGCCTCACAAAAGAAGTTCCAGCATTCGTCTGGCGTGAAGAGATTGCAAATTTTGGCGAGGGCATCGAACATCTGGTCAAATGTTCTGGCTCCGATCCTTCGAAGGTGGGCTTTGAGTTTTGAGAAGGCCATTTCAATGGGGTTGAGATCGGGTGAGTACGGCGGCAGGTAGAGGAACCAGCACCCGACTTCCCGCAAGGCTTCTGCAGCCGCCTTGTTGTAATGGGTGGCAAGGTTGTCGCAAATGACGACAGTGCCTGGTCGCAGTTCCGGGGCAAGGACATTGCGGACGTAGACTTCAAACGCCTCACCATCCATCGCCCCCTTGATGACCCATGGTGCAATCAGGTTATCTTGCGTCAGGCCTGCAATGAACGTCTGAGTGCCCCACGCCCCAAACGGTGCGTCCATTTCCAGACGCTTTCCGCATAGACTGCGCCCACGTAGTCGGGTCAGATTGGTTTTTACTGACGTCTCGTCTATGAAGACGAGCCGTTCAGGATGCGCTTGCATTGCCGGAATACGGTACCGGAACCAGTCCCGACGACGCAGCTTCACATGGGCGCGGAGCCGCTCGGTGGCCACCAGTGACTTTTTTTGTACGTGTAACCAAGTTTGCGCAGGAACCGTCCGATAGATGCAGAATGGGCAACAACACCCGTGGCGGCCTTCAGCGCTCCGGCCAGTTCTGGCAGTGTGATGTCACCATCCTGCGCGACCAACTCTACAAGAAACTCACGGTGGAGCGCGAGCTTTCCGTGTCCTTTTGGTCGCCCTTGGACATCCGGTGTGGCATTGCCTCGCTCACGGATTCTGCGAAGCCAGCGAACGCCCGTGGCCGCCGAAACCTTCAAACGCGCCGCCGCCGCACGACCGCTCAACCCTTCCTCAATGTACTCTTGAAACCGCGCCCGAAGCGCCATCGGTAATGCTGCTGACATGATCCATCCTCCCAACCAGAGTGAATCACAAAACTGAACTCAACGGAATCCTATCGATTCAATATTTAAGCTCGACGCTTTAAGAAATGATAGCCCAAGAAACCCGCACACCGTAGCTCAAGACCACGATGGGCAATAAAGCTGCCCATACCCAGACGGATCTTTGCTACGTCGCACGCCAAGCCATCGCCTATAAGATAATAGCAGATGCCATCGCCGCGCAGCAAGGCCCGGAGTGAACCAGTTCCATTGCTTGACGGGGTCCGTTCCTTAACGAGCATAGTCGCTTTGATGCGGTCCTCCAGCGTCTCAGAGCATCGCGCATGTGGTTCCCAGACTAGCCCGGCGTTAGCATTCTGAATGGAAGCGCCACCGCTTCGCCCACGTTACATCAGCCTCGGGCTGCTCAGTCCTTCGATCACGGTTTCTACCATCCTTTCGACCTGCCGCAGTGACACGCGGGCATGTTTTTGCCCAATTCTTCGCAGTCCCTCGTTCAGCAGTTCGCCGCCGAGATCGTGTTGATCTTCGGGCAGGCGGTCGCGCAAGAGGTGGGCTCCGGCGGTAGCCAGATGGTCGAAACTGGGGGGGTCCAGACGGATGACCTTGCAGCGGTCCAGAAATGCAGCGGGCATCCGATCGTTCGAATTGGTGGTCATGATCCAGCTCACCCGCGTCAAGTCGAAAGGGATTTGGTAGAACGGGCAGACCCATGCACGGGCCGTGGTCGGCTCGATCATGCTTTTCAGCACTTCAAAAGCGCCGGGCAGTTTGCCGCCGCTGCTGGTCGCCACCTGTTCCGGGATTTTACCGACCTCATCCAAGATCACCAACGGATTCGCCAGACGCTCGCGCAGCATGGTCAGCACCACGCGACTTGGCGTGGCGGAGCCCCAGCCGCGCTCAATTCCAGAAACCGAAAACGTCGCACCATTTGTTGCGCCTACATCGATATCGACCGACGGCACCTTAAACACCTGACCAAGATCGCGCGCCCAGCTTGATTTTGCGATGCCGGGCGGGCCAAGAAGGATCAGCGGCGGTGTATGCAGGGGCGCGGGGCCGGTGAGGGTTCGCAACCGCATATGCTTCATGACCGCCGTTGAGGCTGAAGTCAGCCATGGATAGATCGCGTGCAACTCTGCGATCAGTTCTTCCATCCGGTCACGGCCAAGCACGCCAACGGCACGGGCACCGCTGGCGACCGCAAGCAGTGGGGCGCGGTCGTCGGGTTTGAGATGGCTCAGCCGCTCAAGGCTGGCCGTGGGACGGCGCATGTAGCGGCGGCTCCATGTGATTGCGCGGCTGGGGGAGCCTGCGTCGGGCGGACGGGGCGTTGCGACATCGCCTGTCGGTTCGGTCAGCCCCTCAAGGAGGGTGTCGAGGGGATCAGGCGATCACGCACCTTCTCGACGGAATCTTCTGGCGATGTGGGCAGATCAAATCTGACGAAACGGGCAGGGACAGTAAATGTGGTCATGGGGGGCCTTTCATTCGCCCCATAGGGGGGGCGGCATTCGATTAGGGAGCAGCAGGCGTCATGGACCCGGAAAGGGTCTTATGCGCCTATGCGAGTAATTCGACTGGAAAGGTGTTTCATCATGGTGATAAGCATAGTGGGCTGACAGCGGTGGATGTAAGCGGGAAAAGGTTGCTTGATGTCAAACATGCAAAAGGGTTTACAAAGCATTGTAAGATAAGCAATTTCTATTATCGGGGAGGGTCCAGCAGACTGCTGGTCGCAGGAGGATCAGGAAGGGCTCTGCCCGAACAGAGACGACGAGAAGGGGTCTCGGGGGTATCCCCAGAGCGAACGTCATGTTGTGGGAAGGGCTTGACCGGACTGCAACATGACTAGTGAGTAGCGTCGCGGAAATTATCACGGGTTTGTGATGCAAAACGAAAAGAAAACTTCCGAAACCTGTGCCGGGGTTTTCAGGGCTATCGCGCATTCTTAGGGAAAGCAGATAATCCGAGGTCCATCATGTCTGAGCATTCCAAATTTGACAATCCCCAACCTGTCAGCGCAACCAAGCCGCCGGTTGTTCTTCGGTTTCAGGGGTTGCATCCGAATAACCTCGGTCGGTTTGATATGCATGACCATCGTAGTGGTGGCGATCTGTCTCATGTTGATCTGGATGCTTCGAGGCTGAATGAGGTTCTGCACTGCGAGCCGAAATGGCAGGAAACGATCAAGGCTGAAGTCGCTGCGGCAAAACGCAACAATTTCCATGAACGGCAGGAGGCACTTTTGAAGAAAAGCCGGAAAGCTGAACTTGCGGCCCTGATTGTTGAAGGGGAAAGTGATCCTTGGCGGCGGTGTTCAGGTGGGGGTCCTTTGCGCGAGGGTATCTTGACGGTCAACAAAGAGTGGCTTGGTGGGACGGGACAAGCGGAATGGGATGCGGCAAAGGTTGGCTCGTTTAAACGCACAGCAATGGATTTTCTGCTGCAACATTTCCCCGATGGTCAGTTGCGCTATGCCAACGCCCATCATGACGAGGAAGCCTTTCATATCCATTTTGTTGTCGCTGTTTGGACCGAAAAAGTCACAACCAATCGGGGGCGGCAGGTGTTGATGCAAGCTTCCAAGAATCCTCTTTTCAGCACTTACGAAGACGCGCAGGATTTGGCTGGTGAGGCTTTTGCACCGCTTGGACTCGCGCGGGGGGAGCGTAGAGCCGAGGCGCGGCGGCTGGCTAAGGCGGCGGGTGAAGTCGTTCCGAAAAAGCGCCGCCATATTCCACCTTCGGAATGGCGGGCAAACCAGCAGTCTACGGGGCATGAGGTGGCCAATGAGATTATTGATGCGGCACAAAGCGAAGCCAAGGTGATAATCGATGATGGCCGGAATGCGGGCGAAGTCGCTATCCGAAAATCGCGCAAACGCGCGATCAAAGAAGCGCATAAAAGAAAAGAGGCGACGACGCGCGAGGTGGCCGCGGCAGAGCGCCACCGCAAAGAAGAGGAGCGGGCAGCTGATGCCGCCCGCAAAGGAAGGGCTGATGCCGAAGCTGCACTCGTCATCATAGAAGGGAAGGCGGCAAATATTGTTCAGGCAACGCAGGTGGCGGAGGAAACTCTACAGGAGGTGAAGGCAGAGACGGTTGTTGAGGTCGGGAAAATGCAGGGGATAAAGGCGGATATTGAAGAGGCAGAATCGGAGCTTGTTGGTGTGCTGGCAGAGGTCGAGGAGGTTTCCAATAAAAGGGATCTGGCCGCAGATGATGTGGTGGTGCAGGGCCAAAAGCTTGATCGCCTGCAATCGTTGATGAAAATTGAAGGTGAGGCTTTGACCCTGACTTCAAGACAGGTTCAATCTTTAATAGTGGCGAGGCAAGATGAGGCGCAGGCTTTGAACGCGGAAAAAACGAAGATGGCTGCGGCTAAGGCTGAATTGACGGAAGTTGAATCTCGGGTTGTAAAAGCAGAAGCGAAGCTCTCAAAGGCGGAGATTTTGATGAAGACGCTGGTTGAAGGCATCGATATGCTTGGCAGTGCCGTCTTGCGCTGGATCTCGGCAGCAAACCCGAGCGAAGAAACGCTGGGTTGGGGGCCGAATGCACCAAAGATCAAGGAAGAACGTGGGCAGATTTTGACCCGTCTCCGGCCCGTAATACTGAAGTTGGGCCCTCTCGCTCAATCGATCAGCCTCACGATTGAAAGCATTCTGACCAAAGAACGCCAAGAGTTAGCAGCGGACGCAGCCTATGTCCTTGATCTGCGCGAGAGCTGGGAAGCGGATCAGCGGGCCGAATTGACCCGCATCCTGAACGCCAATTCAGAGGCCGCCCCAACTTCCGAGGGGCCGGGGACATGATCATATCACCAGCGGCAGTCTCTCTATAGCCGCCTGCAGCACGGCGGGCGGCGTCGGCTTGCT
Source organism: Falsihalocynthiibacter arcticus (assembly GCF_000812665.2). Taxonomy (GTDB): domain Bacteria; phylum Pseudomonadota; class Alphaproteobacteria; order Rhodobacterales; family Rhodobacteraceae; genus Falsihalocynthiibacter; species Falsihalocynthiibacter arcticus. The sequence goes on along the minus strand of NZ_CP014327.1, from coordinate 3,869,768 downwards.
ATAAGTTCGATCATGGATATCCTTTCCCTCATGGCCCACTATATCGCGCAGCACCTTGTCGGTGACCTCGGGCACATGCTCCAGTGCGCTTTGGACGTAATGACGCAGACTGTGGAAGGATAGACCAGCTCCCTCAGGGCCATAGGTTTTGTCGATGATCTGGCGCATCCGGCGGCCAAGTTTGCGGCCATGCTTGCCTGTTGCAGGCTCGCGCAGGTCGGGAAACAGGTCGATGCGATCCTCGGCGCGGGCTTTAGCCACTAAATTCAGAAAACCCAACTCGATCAAACGACTGTGGATCGGCACGATCCGTTTCGACGAAATGTTCTTGATCCGCCGTAGTTCGGAATCCTCGATGTTCAGGCAGGGGATGCCATCGATATGGACAATATCGGCGGGTGCCAGCCCTGCGACCTCTTCACGGCGCGCGCCCGTGAAAGCGCCAAGCAAAGGCGTCCAATAGGTGCCGTTGCGGTAGATGTTGGGACCGGGGTCGGTTTGATGATATTCAGACTTTGATCCGACCCAAACTGGCGTTTTGAATAGGCGCTGTAGCTCAGACTCGCTAAAAGCCTGCTTTTTATCGCAGTCACGAACGGTGTCTTTGCGCCGCAATTTTCCGGGCTTCAGTTTGGTGTTGACCAAAATACCCTCATCAGACGCCCATTCGACGATCTGGCCTAGATGTTCAAGGTGCCGATTAATTGTGCCGACCGATAGCCCAACCTTTTCCGGAGGCAGCGTGGCCGCGCGGGCCATGATATCTTCACGGGTGGCATTGCGGTCAGCGGGGCTTTTGCCCCAGCTTTTTGGCAGTTTATGGAGGGCTGCGCGAAAGGCGGTGGCATCCGCTTGCCGGATCAGGCGCACGTCGCTGATGCCCGTCAGCGTTGTGAACAGGCCTACAAAACTTTCATATTGGCGCAGGGTCTTTTCTTCGGTTCCCTCACTGCGTTTCATGTCATTCATCCGCGATACGACGGCCAGCATAGAGGGGGCAAGATCGTCGGTTTCTGCTTCCGGAGCAGACTGCGGCACTGGATCAGGGGCCTTCGCCTTTGTTTCTGGACCCAGCACACCTGAGGCGCTGTCCCAAAGTTCATCTGCTGCCCCGTCGATGTCTGCCAAGGCATCGCCGTGCCGATTCCATGCGGCGGCTTTCCCAGCGATCAACAGCGACATTAACTTTACACGATCAATCGCCGAAAGCTGTGGGTGGCCCGTTAATGCTTTGAAATCACGCTGGACGATGTTCTGACGGGCTTCGTTGGTCAGGTCATCGCGGATTATGTCCAAATTTAGAGAAACTAAGGGGTGTTCAGACGTTGCACCGTGCAACCCGTCCACGTTGACCTGTGCCCAAGCATCAGCCGTTGCTTGATCGTGGCGAAGATCGTCGGCGGGATCGAGAGAATCAAAGCGGTGCAGTAATTTCAGCTTCTCGATCTTTGCCCGCTCTTTGGTGATGATGTCGGCAAGCCAGCGCCGCGCCATATCGGGCGTGATCTGTTGGTGGGTGATTTGTTCCATGATGATATCGCTTTCCGCACTGATCCTGCGTGACAATATATGTGCGCAGCGCAGGTCTGTCGTCCCTAACGAGAGCTTGATATCGACGATTCCTGTGGAAAACCGGCGCAAACGACGCCGCCATTGATAAACATTTCCGCGTTTAGAAAGGTGGGGTTGGTTTAACATTCGTTTCAGATCCGATTCGGACGGATACGAAATGATCATGCCTTATGGCTGAAGGGTGATGTAACACTCTGATGCCACACCCACGAAGTCACGCTGTGACTTCGTTAGGTATTTCAACAACTTACGTTGTAAGTGGCTCCGACGGTAGGGGCGGGAGGCCGCTACCAAAGCCATTGATTTTATTCAGAAAAAAGGCACCGACTGAGATTGTTTGTCGGTTCGACTCCAAAATGTGACGTAATTTGTTTCACCCATTGTGCATTTCGTCAACTGTAATTTTTTCGTTGCTGGGGAGGCATTTTCATTAACCGTCTAAATTAGGGAAAAACAAGGTGTGCACCCTACGTGTAAAAAGTAGTTGCCGGCCAAAGCTGGAGCTTAGTGCATTGCGGAGCAAAGACCGGTCTGAGCCCATTTCGCAGAGTGCTGCGATTGCAACGGATGTCGGGTCTGGTAGGCCAGAAGGCGATGCCTGTCAGTCCTTTAAACGCTCTATGGCATAAGTTTGCCATTGAGCGTTTAAAGGAGGACGGGGGGACTGGGGGCAAAAGTACAGTGGGCACGGGTCTGTGTTGACTACAGATCGCTACTATCTGAGGTATCTGTCAGATGCTCGAAGGTTTTTTATCTGGGTGATCGATAATCTGCGTGACAAAAGTGCGATTGCATATGCCTTAGTTCTGTTGAAACCACAAAGTGTACGGTCGGAGTGCATTGAGGAATGATGAGAACTTGGCTACTAAGAAAATATGGTTACCCGTCGCATTTTTCTTGGAACTCTTGGAGCCGTATCGATCGCACCTGTGCGACGGTCACTTGCTGATAGCTTACGCCCCACGTGGTTAAAGGGTTTCAACCTGATCGAAACGAAGAATGCCCCGTTTGGCAGCGCTGCAGCCGAACAGAGCATACGCCAACTGGCAAGCACGGGTGCAACGGCGGCGGCTGTGATTCCCTTTCTGTGGCAGTCGTCGCATGAATCCAATGACATAGTGATGGGCGATGCGCTGCCTGGAGACAGGATTGCCGCAGGGATCACACAACTTCACGCAGCTGGTCTTGCCGCCATCGTTAAGCCTCATGTTTGGGTGCCGGGAAGTTGGGCAGGGGGTATCGAACTGGACGACGGGTTAGTAGATAGTTGGTATTCCGCCTACCGTCAGATCTTGCTGAACATCTCTCGTACAGCTGAGGACCAGAATGCCGAGGTTCTGGTGATCGGGACCGAGTTGCGCGGTATGTCTGCCTCCAACCACTGGGAGAAGATCATAGGCGATGTGCGCGCGTCATTCTCCGGTAAACTAACATATGTGGCGCATGGGGCGGACGAAGCCGAACAGGTGGACTTCTGGCCGCTACTGGATGCCGTTGCTGTTTCGCTTTACCCAATTTTGGGTGCAGACCACGCCTACGCCGATTGGGACAAGGCCATCGCGGAAGAGTTGGACAGAGTAGAAGCTGTTGCGCGGAAATACGGGAAGCCCGTCTGGATAGCGGAAATTGGTATTAGGTCGGCGAAAGGCGCTGCTGAACGCCCTTGGGAAAGCGCAGAAGAACGGATTGCCCAAAGTGATATGGCACTTCAGGCCGAAGTTTTGGACCATTGGTTTGCAGAACTCAGCGAACGCGACATTCAAGATATATGGGTCTGGCGCTGGCTCACTGATCCAGACGGTGGAGGCGCCGAGGATACGGATTTTACCGTGCAAAATAAGACGGCAGAAGGACTGATTACGCAGTGGTGGAACAAGGGCTGACATCGGCGGATGCGTCGGCGACCTGTAGGGGTGGAGCAACTTTTTAAAACTGGACTTGCCCCGTTTTAGCTCCGGTCTCTTTCGAGCAATGTTTGCTATGAAGGAGATTGAGAATGGTAACGAGATACACAGGTGCGTCAGCCTGCCGGAGCGATCACGCACAGCAGTTCGAACGAATATTATGTTTTGCCTACGGCTCGGAGGTTTTTAGATGTACTAATGCCAGCATCACCTTGATGCCCAAGCCTGCCGCGACGTGAGGCCAGTTATTTGCTATCCAGTGGAAAGCCTGCCGGTACCGGATATAAAACGATACTGGAATGCGCGCACGGGGATGGAACTAAAGGCGCGCATCGTTGTACCAATTCAATATATCCAAGTTGAGTTCTCGCAACCAAGGCTCGCTACTTTTCGATGACATGACATCTATTGGAACGGTACCGGTTCAGCAAACGTCGTGAGCGGCAAAATGTCCGAAATTAGCCCCGACTGAGATCCTTCCTGCCACATGTATAAGGTGACAGCTCCGGCTTCGAGGGTGAGAGCATGCTTTGCATTTTCACGCTGGTCCCGATGGACGGAATGGCCTGTGCTTGGAGCAATCTGGCATAGGATATTGCCGACTTTTCCTGTGACTGCGCGATGAACATGTCCGGACATCATGCGAACATCGCCGGGATATTGTTCAAGCAGTTCCATCATTATCGCGCCGTTGCGAAGGTTGTCGGCGTCCATTTCTGGAATTCCGCAATGCAGCCATGGGTGGTGGGTGGCAACAATCAGAGGCTTGCCAGCAAGATCAGTGAGCATTGTGTCAATGAAGGTGAACCCGCTCTCTGACAGTTCACCGTGATGGGCTTCTGCCAGCAAGGTATCAAGGCCCAAGACCGCAAAGGGGCCAAAGTCACGCAGCCATTGGATTGGGCCAGCGTCTGGCATCCAGTCTTGCGAGCCAAAGGCGGTGCGCATCTCCTCGCGGTTGTCATGGTTCCCCGGAATGGCGATCCATGGCAGATTAAGCTCGGCCATGATCTCGGAGAAATGGGCGTATTCTTCGGCGGTTCCATTGTCTGTCAAGTCGCCAGTCACAATCGCGCAGTCTATTTTCCCTAAAGATGGCCGCCGCCAGTTGATTGACGCGACGGCATTACGAAGCGCCGCATTTGTGTCGGAAGCACCACAGACCAACCGGCCTTTTTCGACAATATGAGTATCAGAGATTTGAATGAACGCAGGCATCAGGCGGCTTTCTTTTCGGAAGGTAGCATCAGGATTGCGGCAGGCGCGATGGCGACACGGACGATCTCGCCTACTTTTGGGGCGCTGAGCCCTGCATGCAAGGCAAAGATTGGATCAGGTGCAAGACCTTGTAGGGCAATGCGGTAATGGGTGCCCAGAAAGGTCACCGACATTACTTTGGCCCGCAGGGGGCCGCTATCATCCAAGCGGACATCTTCGGCGCGTACGAATGCTTTGTTACCCGCAGCGGGCACCAACAGCTTTAAGGTTCCGGCCTCAAGATGCAGGTTATCTGCATCGATGTGTCCCCCAGCGGCATGGCGGCCCCAATGAACCGCGCAACGAATTCGGTTTCCGGCGCACGGTAGAGCGCCTCTGGTGTGCCTATTTGGGCGATTTCGCCATGGGACATCACCGCGACACGGTCTGCGATTGCCATGGCTTCGTCCTGATCGTGGGTCACAAAAATCGCGGTAATGCCAAAGCTACGCAAAAGCTGCGCCAATTCATCGCGCAATTGCCCGCGCAGCGCGGCGTCCAGAGCCGATAGCGGTTCGTCCAACAGCAACAAGCGCGGGCGCGGGGCAAATGCGCGGGCGAGGGCAACCCTTTGGCGCTGCCCACCTGAGAGGGCGGTAATAGGGCGCGTGGCGTAAGGCTCTAACTGGCAGAGGGCAATGACTTCCTCCACACGTTTATTGATCTCGGATTTCGGAAGTTTTTGCATTTTGAGGCCGTAGCCGATGTTGCCGCGCACCGACATGTTCGGGAAAAGAGCATAGGATTGGAATACCATGCCGACTTTGCGCTTCTCAACCGGAAGGCGTGTGACGTCGTCGCCATCAAACAAAAGCTTTGCGCCAGCGTCAGGCTTTTCCAACCCTGCGATGATCCGTAGCAGAGTGGATTTTCCGCAACCTGACGGGCCAAGCAGCGAGACGATCTCGCCCGGTGCGATCTCAAGATCAGTGGGCAGCAAGGCACGCGTGCCGTCAGGAAAGGTTTTGGCCGTATGAGTGAGGGAAAGCGTCATGACATGATCCTTTGGGCGCGGGCGGTGGCCCATTGCATGGCCAACAGAAGAGGAATGATCATCACAAAGAAGATCAGGGTGTAAGCGGAAGCGATTTCCAGCCGCATCGAGGCGTAGCTGTCGGCCAGACCAACAGGTAGGGTTTTCAGAAACGGTGTGTGCAGCATCCACGTGAGGTTGAATTCTCCTATGGATAGAGTCACCACCGTCAGCGCCCCTGCAAGAATGCCGGGCAGGGCGTTTGGCACCACAATGTCGAAAAATATGCGGTGAGGGGGGGCACCCAAAGATGCGGCGCCTTCCTCAAGCGTTTTAAGGTCAATCGCCGCCAGAACTGACATGACCGAGCGCACCATAAACGGTAGTGTGTAAAGAACGTGACCCACAAGGATAAACGTCCAGCTGATGCGAAACTCGCGCCAGCCTCCATAAAGCTGCAAAAGCGCCAGCGCCAGCGCAAGACCGGGGATGGCAAGGGGGAGCGAGATGAATTCCTCAAGCATCCGCGACAGACGTCCCGGATTGCGTGCGAGAGCATAGGCCGCAGGCACGCCGATGATCAGAGTGCAAACAAGACAAGCCAGAGCAAGCCAGATCGACAAGAATATGCTGTCTGAATAAAGCGTCCAAACCTCAATGATCCACTTGAAGGTCAGGCCAGAGGAAACGCCTCTGAAGTAATTCACGGTTAATCCTGCCAGGACCGATTGCAGGGTTGGTACCAGAAGGAATGCACAGGCCAGCAGTGTAACTGTCAGTTGGAATATCTTTGCGGGTGATTTGAACATCTCAGCCTCCTGCGGCGACGGTTGTGCCTGAAAAGCTGCGTGCAATCAGCAGCAACGCCCATGTGATTACACCCAAGATCACTGAAAGGGCTGCTGCCATGGCGATATTCGCTGACAAGGTGAATTCGGTGTAAATGACCATTGGCAACACATCGATATTGGTGGCCAGTGTGAAGGCGGTGCCAAAGGCACCCATCGCTGTGGCAAATGCGATAGCCCCTGCTGCGATCATGGCTGGGGCCAATGCGGGCAGAATAACATCCAGCACAACGCGGTGTGTTGGTGCGCCCAAGGTTAGCGCTGCCTCCTCCAGTGCGGGGTCAATTTTTTCTGCGGCGGCCATCACTGTAAGCAACACACGCGGGATCGAAAAATAGAGATAACCAAGGAACAGGCCAAAGGCGGAATAGGCAAATACCCAATGGCCAGGTAAAATTTGGTTTACTAAACCCTGTCGCCCTCCGAGAAGGATGATCATAAACCCTACAACGACACCTGGAAAGGCAAGGGGCAGGGTGAGAATTGACAGCAGCACACCACGCCCCGCAAAGCGGTTCCTGACAAGGAACAATCCGGTGGTTGTTGAAATGGCCAGTGCGGCGATGGTCACCGCGATCGAGATCAGGACCGTTTGCAGCAAGGTAGAGTAATAGCGTGGAGTTTGCAGAATTTTCAGGTAAATGCCCCAGCCAAATTCACCCTCGCCAGAAGCAAGGATCAAGCGGCCAAGTGGTAGGGCCAAAAAGGCCAGAGTGAAAATTATTAGCGGAAGCAAGCACAGCTGAACGAAGGTTCGCGAGGTCATCTTATTACCTTTGATAAAAGCGGTCGGGGAGAGCTGCGCCGCTCCCCCCATGGTCAGTGAAGGGTTATCTTACTTCGGATAAATACCGTTCGCCAAAGGCAGCTTGTACGGCGGCCATTTCGCCATAATCTACTGCAACAGCGCGCTCGTATTCGCTGGCAGGCAGGAACTTGGCAGCAACTTCGGCTGGCAGTTCTACCGGGCGTGCTGGTTGCAAATAGGCATTGGTCCAGATCGCCTGACCTTCATCTGAAAGAATGAAATCCAACACACGTTTGCCCGCGTCAGGGTTTGGCGCATTTTTCACAAGACTCATGACATAAGGAACGCGCAATGAGCCCTCGCACGGCAGCACAAATTCAAAATTTCCATCTTCTTCGTATTTGCCACGATAGGCGTTGAAATCATAATCAAACAGGATTGGAATTTCGCCAGAAACAACGCGTGCATAAGATGTCTGCTTGGGCACAATAGGATCATTTTCTGCCAGATCGTTGAAGTATTTGATTGCAGGATCAAAGTTGGTCAAATCACCCCCAAAGGCGAGGTTCGCCGCAAGGGCACCCGCATAACCGACAAAGGCAGATGAGGGGTCGAGATAGCCAACCATGCCGCGATACTCTGGCTTGGTCAGGTCGGCAAAACACTGTGGAACGGGGGCGCCCGCCAATGCATCGACATTAACGAAAAAGCCCATTGTGCCGTAATGGATGGCAAACCAGTTTCCATCTACATCTTTGAGTCCAGCAGGGATTTCGTCAAAACCAGCTGGTTTGTAAGGCTCGACAAGGCCGTCAGCACCAGCTTTGATACCCGTTGTTACGCCGTAATAGGCAACGTCTGCCACAGGGCTGGCACGTTCTGCAATTAACTGGCTGATGGTCTGGCCCGAGTTCTTGTTGTCATGTGGCATCTTGATGCCGAGATTTTCGTCGATTGCTTCCAGCATAGATGCCCAATCTGCCCATTGAGGAGGGCAGTTATAGCAGACAGCCTCATCAGCGAGTGCGGGCGCGGCAACGGCAGTTGCAGCCAGTGCAGCGAAAAGTGTATGTTTCATTGGTTCGTCCTTGATTGATTTTAGTTTTGATCTTGAGCGGGGTGAACGGACGACGGTTGGGCGGCTACCCGATCGTCGTCAGTCCTTTTCGGGTTGGGGGGTGCAAGCGTTCCCCCCTCCCGAAAAGAGAAGGGCAGGGGAGGGAGTTGTACTAACCCAAGGCCCTGCAATGCGTGTAAAAGCGATTGGGCGGCCTGACGCCCCATGGCTTCGGGGGATGTTTCAATTGTGGTCAATGGCGCTTCAAGCAGCCGCCCGACCTCAATCCCGTCAAAACCAATAATAGAGAGATCCTGCGGTACCTTCCATTCCAAGTCGCGGGCCGCTTTTTGTACGGCGATGGCCAGAAAGTCATTGGATGCAAACAGCGCCGTAATATCACGGTAACGGGCAAGAATGGCTGCCAACTGTTCGGGATGACGCGCTTCAACTTCGCTGATTTCGATCAATGTTGGATCAGCCAGTCCACTTGCCCGACACTGCGCATGAAAACCAGCATAGCGATTACGAGAACGATCAGAGGTTGAGAAGCGCAGGGCCAAAAAGCCGACACGTCGATGGCCTAAGGCCGCAAAACGGCGTGCAACTTCACATGCGGCGACAAAGTTATCGACATAGGCAGTGACCAACCCGTCAAGCGGATCATGGAACATCAAAGACACAGGGATGCCGCGCTGCTTTGCTTGTAGCAATGCGGTGCTGCGGTCCGGTGCCACCATCGTAGCAATGATTCCGTCAACATTGTTTTCCAACAGTGTACTGATTGAAGTGTTATCCGCCGCATCGTCGTAGTTAGAGCATGAGATTAGTATTTGGTAACCAGAGCCCAAAAGTTCAGCCTGCACGCCTTGCACAGCTTCGGCAAACACCGGGTTTGCCAAAGAGGGCACCAGACAACCAATAGTCATTGACCTGCGGCTTTGAAGGGCCCGTCCTGCTGCGTTGAAACAAAAGCCCAGATCACTCGCTGCGCGTTCAACCCGCTCGCGCATTTTGGTGCTTGCGGGACCTGATTTGTTCAAAACTCGACTGGCGGTTGCGATCCCGCAACCCGCAACCCGTGCAACGTCTTTGATTGTGGCTGGTGGAGTTTGGGGCATGTCATCATTCATTTGGAAACGTTTCCAGATGAATATCTGAGATTCGTAACAGGAGTGTGACGCGGGCTCCTAAAGTCTCAGTGGCGATGGTTTGGATCGCGTCATCGCTGAACGGAGCACACCGACGACGATCGTTTAATACCGATCTAAGTCAGATTGGATCGACTGTGTTCGCCTTTCCAATTCAGGGCGGCTGAATTCTCAGGCAAAAATGAAAGTATCACTATCTTCGAACAAGTCTATTTTCTTGATAGGCTCTGAAATTGGTTCATTCAGAAAAACCGGTTTTTCAAAGTCAAAACTCCGCAATAATCTGAAAAGCATCTTTCTCCGCAGCGTCACCTCTTCAACTCGCCAATGTGTGCTCATCATTTTTGCTCCTCTGTTGTAAACATAATGAGTCGCAGGGAAAAGCTAAGTTCTGGTTATTGTGTTTTTTGAAGTTGTTTCAAACTCGAATGAATTTATGCAGTCTTAAAAGTGCTTAATTTGACTATCACCCCCGTCTGGCCTTGCCTGTGACTAATTCATTGTACCAGAAACCGGAGAATTGCTTTAAGGGGCGCTTTTCGGCTTCTGGGAACCAGGGCCAATTTCAATAGAGGACTGGCCAAATCCTCAAATCGGCGCACTGTGCGCTTAGCCCAGTCAGGTCCCAAATACCTTGAAGGGCCGAAACCGAAACGAAAAGATCCTGCGCTTTGGTGTGACGAGTCTGGCTAATTTATGTGCCTGATCCGCTCGTTCTTGTCGTCCAATTTTTATGTAATGAGCGGTATCGATTGACCCATCGGCGCGGCGTTTGATCTGTGGTGTCTCATATTGTTGCATGACCGGAACTCCTCGATTGCGATGAAATCAATAGAAACGAAGGACCACATCATTGCTTGAAGGCCAGCTTTAGAATTCCTTGTCATTTCGATTATTCGGCCTGGTTTGCATTTAAAGTTCTTGAGTATTGCCGCCAAAAGGCGGTTCAATGCTCCATGGCATACAGGTTTTCAAATTGCGTAATCGACCCTGAAAAATATCTATTTCTTCGGGATGGATTGGCCATTCATCTTGAGCCGCAAGTTTTTGATTTATTGTTGGCACTTGTCGAAAAGCGGGGACGGTTGGTAACAAAAGATGAACTCGTCGAAACCGTTTGGCGGGGGTTGAGTGTGTCCGACGCGACGATAAGCGCGCGCATCAATGCATCGCGGAAGGCTGTTGGTGACACTGGCCAAGTACAGGCGATCGTTAAAACAGTCCACGGCAGAGGTTTTAAGTTGAATGTTGAAGTGCAAGAAAGCGAAGACACTTCTGCACATGCAATTGAGATCAACCATACTGATACACAGAACATCCATTTTACACGATCATCACTTGGCGCAAAGATCGCCTTTTCGAAAAGTGGCGACGGGCCTCCGCTGGTCAGGGTTGCGCATTGGCTCTCTCACTTGGAACTCGACTGGCATAGTCCTGTCTGGAGACCACTGATTGAAGCTCTCGAAAGTAAATACACGCTTTTCCGCTACGACCAAAGAGGCACTGGCCTCTCTTCTCGTGACCTTGATGGCGCGGATCTCGATGTCTTTGTTGACGACTTAGAGGCGGTAGCCGATGCCAGAAAATTGGATCGTTTCCCGATATTTGCGGCGTCACAAGCTGTTCCCGTCGCCATCCGCTTTACCCAAAAATATCCAGAGCGTGTCACCGGATTGGTCTTGTATGGCGGATACGCAAAAGGGCGTGCCCTGCGCGAGGCGGCGCAGGGAGACATTGATGAAGACACCATTCTGGGGTTGATCAGAGCGGGTTGGGGCAAGGCAGACAGTCCGTTTGTAAACGCCTTTTCAACACTGTTTATGCCAGATGCCACACCCGAGCAGTTGGACGGATTTGTAAAAATGCAAACCGAAACGATATCCTCAGAGAATGCAGCCCAGTTGAGAAAAATAATTGACCGGTTTGATGTCTCGGAAATATTGGAGACCGTGTGCACCCCAACCTTGGTCCTCCATGCTATTTCAGACGCGGTACAGCCGGTTGAACAAGGCCGTATTCTCGCAAGTGAAATCCCTGAGGCAAAATATGTTTCGCTGGAAAGTAGAAATCATATCCCTCTCCCTCAAGAGGATACCTGGGCCCAGATGATGCATGAAGTCCAGTTGTTCCTACGCAGTCTGCAGTCCTGATCAAGTCTCATTCAGAACACAAAGATACCACCGTGAGGCGGAGAAGACGCTTAAGCATGTACTGCTGTTGACGGCTTGACGGCCATACGGAAAACACCCAACGAGGTTCGCCCTTCGATGGCATCGACGGCGGGGGGAGGGTTGCACTAAAATCTCGGGATGCGATAGCGAGCGCCCTCCAAGGAGTAGTTGAAACCTGCCGCCTCCATACCTCAACCGAACTTCACTATTGAAAGCATGGTCGTTGTCTGTCGTGATCTTGAACTTTTGGGTTGGGCAATATCGCGGCAACAGATTCCTCTGTGCAGGTGGCTTAATCAAAACCTTGCCCAATTATTGTATGATGCCCGATGCCCGGCACTTATGTGATGTTACTCATAGGTCAAATCTTCATTTGTCCTGGAAAAATTCTATTTCATCTCGTGAAGAGCTTCGGCTGCTTTTATTCGAATAAGTAAAATTCTTACCGACCGAAGGCCTTTCGGTATTTGGTCTATTTCTAAGACTTCCAGTCCAATTATAACAATCCTTATCAGAGGCTTACGTGGTGCTCTGGCACCCTCTGGCGGGGCAGGGCGCTTGGATCCGGCGAACAGAACTGCAAGACGGTTCTAATGAGCTTTGAAGCGGCCTGCCAATGGCATTCAAACCAATGATCTTTCTTTAGCAAGAAGAACCATTTCGCTCCCAAATAAATAAACAATGGAATGAACATGTTTTATAAAAGCGCGCGTGTCCAAATTTCTTGGGCGTTGTACCGGCGTGTCATCGAATGCGATCTCTCGCCCCCCAGTTTTCGCGTCCTGATCGGTATGCTATTGTATCATGATTACACTGGCGATTGGCAGGCGGATCATATCGTTGTCCCAGAGAAAGCAAGGGCATTTCTCGTGCTCTCGGAATTTCGGCACTATGTTGGCTTAGCTGGTAACAAGGATGCGCGGACTTTCAAAAAAGTTGTTCGGGAGTTGAAACAATCGGACTTGTTCGAGGACATTCAGCTGAGTGGTGACTCCAGGGTTATCGAATGGGTGCTTGCACCGAATGTTTTCATTGATCAGATTGATCGAGAATTCTATGTGCTTTTGATGTTGAGCGAAGTTGCTGAATGCTCAACACCTCTTGAATACCAGATCCTTTGCGAGTTGTCGCGGATTCATCAGCAACGGGTTCCGCAATTTGATACCTCCTATTTGAGGGCCATCCCGTATGCAGAGAATGCTGTGGAATGGAAGGAACTTCGACGGCAGTTGGTACGAATTCTGGGCAAATGGGGTCAAAGAAAAAACGTAGGTTTTGTTGTGGGTTTACTGAGGCCAACTCCAAATTTGCGTGTTGCAGGGATTGTCATTCGCGCTTGGAGCGAGACTACAATGTGGAGCACCAAAACGCTCTATCGGTTTCCTCCGAATTCCCAAATTGTTCGTTTTTACAATGGGAAGGCCAAAAGCGTTAAGCCAGAATTTGTGAATAGGGTAGTGCAAAAACAGACTTCTACATCGCGGCCTCTTCGGTGACTGCCGATCCAGTGGTTGCTACCGGCTGGAGGCCTCCCTGACCACCGCCGACGCAACCGACTTCTCGAAGTCCTCCTCCACGAGGCGTTTGTTACGGAGGTGAACAAGCATAGAGGAATGATGTCATTTCACGGCACGATCCTTGTTATAGACAAGGTTTCCATCCTCATCGAGGCCTATAAACCACCAGTCGCGATGACGGTCAGCTTTCAGTGTGACTGCTTGCCATTTGCGGTCTCTACAGGTCGCTGCAACACTTTAATCTTTTTGGAAAGATGGAGTGTTATTATGAAGTATTGCACACGGACGTTTTATAATGACAAACAGAAGCCCGAGATGTGGGATCGGTGGCAGCGAGGCGATTCAATGAGCTCGATTGGCCGTCACTTCAATCGTGCGTCTTCGTCGATTTTCCCTCATTTGGCACGAACCGGTGGGATCCGTCCCGCTGATCGTACGCGGTCACGATGTGCTTTGAGCCTCATTGAATGGGATGAGATTTCCCGTGGGCTCCTGCATGTAGGGGAGGCCATTGGTCGAGAATGGGGGATTCATAGTCCAGTCTCAGATATTCACCCAGCACGATTACCAGTGTGGCAAATAGGGCGAATGTGAGCGTAAATTCACCAATAAGTTTTTTATTTTAAACTTAAATCTTGACCTTGAAATTCTGGGTAATTATTTGTTCTTGATATACAAATTTCTTTATTAACAACTGCTTCGATTAATGCTTTAGCAAGAAAGCCGCCCTTTCGGTCACGTTTGGGAAATGACGTTCTCCGCTAATCTTTCGTGCAAATAAATTTGATAAGTTCGCGCGTCTTTCGGCGGCGACGGCATGGGAGTGCATATGAGCGAAACGACCTTTTCTGTATCATCGGGATTTGCCCAACGGTTGCGTGGCATGGGGGCTTCGCTGTCCTTTAGCTCGTATCAGTCGGGCATTCTGTATTTCGTTGGCCTGAAAAAGGACGGTGGCCTGAATATTCACCAGTCGCATTTGCCAAAACCGATGGGGCTGTGCCTTGACGATCAGGGCGCTTTGACCCTCACCAGCGCCTATCAGATCATGCGGTTCGAGAATGTGTTGGATGCGGGCGAGCAAATTAACAAATATTTTGATGCCTGCTATGTGCCGCGTTTGGTGCATGTGACCGGTAATTTGGACGCCCATGATGTGGGCGTTGATACCGAGGGACGGGCGGTTTTTGTCAACACGCGGTTCAACTGTTTGGCGCGTCCTTCGATGCGGCAAAGCTTTGAGGAAGTGTGGCGGCCGCCGTTCATCTCGGCTTTGGTCGACGAAGATCGCTGTCACTTGAATGGCTTGGCGATGGAAGGCGGCGCGCCGCGGTATGTGAGCGCCGTGAGCAAATCCGACACCATTGACGGCTGGCGAGATCGTCGCGCCGATGGCGGCATCGTGATGGATGTGACCACGGGCGAGGTGGTCTGCGAAGGGTTGTCGATGCCGCATTCTCCACGGATGCATAACGGCGACCTTTGGGTGCTGAATTCTGGCACCGGCGAGTTGGGCGTTGTTGATATCAAGAGCGGTACGTTTGAGCCGCGCGTCTTTTGCCCCGGATTTTTGCGGGGGCTGCGCTTCCACGGCAATCTGGCAATCGTGGGCCTTTCTAAGCCGCGCTATAAGCGGTTTGAGGGGCTCGCGCTGGATGAAAAACTCCGCGCGGCGGACAGTGAGCCGTGGTGCGGGCTGCAAGTGATCGACCTGAATACAGGGGCTTGTGTTGATTGGCTTCGCATTGATGGGGCCGTCAGCGAGCTTTACGATCTTGAAATACTTCCTGGAGTGACCTGCCCAATGGCGCTTGCTCCGACGTCGCCAGAGGCGGCCAATCTGATCACATATTCCAAGACAAAAATTTAAATCAAAAAAAATATCGAGTAAGGATACCACCCAATGCGCACTTCCGATTTCAACAAGCCAACGCCTGCCTATCATCACCTTAAACACCCCGGCGGCCGCCTCACCAAGATCGGTGGCCAAGCTGTGAGTTTGGCACCGCAATTGGGTCAAGCCTTTGCCAGCTTGGGCGCGTCCGTGTCGCGCATTGCTTTGGGCGCTGCGCTCGCAGTGATTGGGGGCGCGAGTGCAAGCTTTGCGGACTGTGTCGATGGTCCCCCCATTCCGGGGACATGGGTTTGTAGCGGAGACACGACGACCTTACAGTTTCTCACGTCCGCTATAGGTTATGGTTTAGACGTTAGCACCACGTCAGATTTCGAAATTACAACGACATCTGGAGACGCGTTAACTCTGAGTGCTGCCAACAACGCAACCGGCCTAACATTTGCCGACGAACACAGTTCGACTATCACGGGGGAAAGTGACGGTATTGATGCACGCCACTATGGTTCTGGCGCGCTCTCAATCACCACGACCGGCCAAGTGACGGGCAACAATGATAACGGAATTCGGGCACGGAATTTTGGCACGGCGTTGACGATCAATGCTGTCGATGTCAGTGGCTATAACGCGGGGATTCGTGCTTTAAACAATGGCACCGAGGCCTTGTCGATTACGACAACGGGCACTGTGGCAAGCGAAAACGGCGTTGGGATTTATGCCGTGAATACCGACGCAGATTTGACGATCAATGCTTTCGATGTCAGTGGTTATTCCGCTGGGATTCATGCTGTAAACTATGGCACGGATCTGACGATCAATGCTGCAGTTGTCAGCGGGGGTGAAAATGGGATTTTAGCCGAAAACGAAGGCATAGGGGCGCTGTCGATCACGACAACAGGCACTGTGACGGGTACTAATGGTAACGGAATCAATGCTTTAAACGAAGGCGCGGACCTGACGATCAAAGCGGCAGATATTTCTGGCGCCACGAACGGGATTATCGCTACAAACTATGGTACTGGCGCGCTGTCGATTACCACAACGGGTGCTGTGACGGGTATCACTGGTGTCGGAATTTCCGCCATCAACCGTGGCGCGAGCCTGACGATCAACGCTGCAACTGTCAACGGCGATAGCTCCGGGGTTGTCGCCCACAATAGGCGCACTGGCACTGCGCTATCGATCACGACAACGGGCACTGTGACGGGTACTAATGCAGACGGGATCAATGCCATCACCTATGGCGCGGACCTGACGATCAATGCTGCAACTGTCGACGGCTATAACACCGGGATTCTCGCCCAAAATAAGAAAACTGGCGGCACGATGTCGATCACGACAACGGGCACTGTGACGGGTACTAATGGTAACGGAATCAATGCTTTTAACGAAGGCGAGGATCTCACAATCGACGCAGAAGACGTTCGCGGCGGTTCCTCCGGAAACGGAATCCTTGCCTTTAACCGTAACGGATCTCTGAAGATCGACGCTGGAGCCGTCGTCGGCTCCAGCGGAATTTTCGCCACCAACCTTGGCACAGGGGCGCTGTCGATCACGACAACAGGCACTGTTACGGGTACTAATGGTAACGGAATCAATGCTTTAAACGAAGGCACGAATCTTACGATCATAGCGGCAGATATTTCTGGCGGCACGAACGGAATTTATGCTCAAAATGACGGCACAGATCTGACAATCGAGGCCGTACGCGTTAACGGGTTTTACCACGGGATTCGGGCCGTGAACTCTGGCGACGGCGCGTTGTCGATTACGAGCACGAGTAATGTGGGGACCGTTATGTATGACGGAATTTATGCTCAAAATGACGGTACGGATCTTACGATCGACGCCGTAAATGTTTTCGGGGGAGACTTCGGAAGCGGAATACGTGCCACCAACCATAACGGAGCACTGGAGATCGACGCTGAAAACGTCTACGGCGGTACTTTCGGGATTAACGCTGTCAACTCGGGCGATGGCGCGTTGTCGATCACGTCCGCGCGCTCTGTGTCGAGCGGTGAGCATGACGGAATTTATGCTCTAAATGAAGGCACGGATATTATGATCGACGTAGAAGCCGTTAGCGGCGGTTATGTCGGAAACGGAATCCGTGCCATCAACAGAAACGGAGCTCTGAAGATCGACGCTGGAGCCGTCGACGGCTCCAGCGGGATTTACGCTACAAACTCTGGTACTGGCGCGCTGTCGATTACCACAACGGGTGCTGTGACGG
Organism: Falsihalocynthiibacter arcticus; assembly: GCF_000812665.2. Classification (GTDB taxonomy): domain Bacteria; phylum Pseudomonadota; class Alphaproteobacteria; order Rhodobacterales; family Rhodobacteraceae; genus Falsihalocynthiibacter; species Falsihalocynthiibacter arcticus. The sequence continues at coordinate 3,852,485 of NZ_CP014327.1, read as the reverse complement.
GTTTCACTGGTGGCGGGATTTCTGCCAAAAACGGGGGGATGGCGCGCTTTCGATCATGACAACCGGCACTGTGACGGGTACAAATGATGACGGGATTTATGCTGAAAACTATGGCACGGACTTAACAATCCAAGCTGCAGCGGTCAGTGGCGGTAACTCTGGAATTTCTGCCGGCAACATTGGCAGTGGCGCGATGTCGATCACTGCAACGGGCGATGTGGTCGGCACAAACGATGACGGAATTCGGGCGTGGAACCTCGGTACGGATCTGACGATCACTGCGGTGGCTGTTCGCGGCGGGGAAAACGGAATTCGTGCAATAAACGGCGATGGCGGTTACTATCCCGGTCCGTTACTCCTTACCGATCACGCAGAATATGTTAGCACCGTTGATGCGCTCACGGTGACAACCACAGGCGATGTGGTAGGTGAGACTGGAGACGGGATCACGGCGCAGAATTCTGGTACCGACCTAACGATCTCTGCGGCGAATGTTTCTGGCGCTAACAACGGAATTTATGCCCGGAACTATGGCACTGGCGCTTTGTCGGTGACGTCTTCGGGCGCAGCGACTGGCACCAGTACAGACGGAATCTACGCCTATAACTCCTCCGCAGGTACGGGTTTGACGGTTGCTGCAGCGTCAGCGAGCGGTGGACGGTATGGCGTTCGTGCGAACAACTATGGCAGTGGTGCCGTCTCGGTGGCGGCAACAGGTAATGTGTCGGGAACCAGCGAAGACGGGATTGCAGCAACAAACAATGCCGCAGGAACCGATCTAACGGTTGTGGCCACGAATGTGAGCGGCCTTGAATATGGCGTTTACGCCGTCAACTATGGTACTGGGGCCGTCTCGGTGACGACAATTGGCAATGTCTCGGGCACCAATGATGATGGGGTTTATGCCTATAACGCCTCTACGGGCACGGATGTAACCGTTGTCGCGACAGGCGCAAGCGGCGGCGAATTTGGCGTGCTTGCGACTAACCTTGGCAGTGGCACAACGGATGTAACTATGAATGGCATCGTGAGAGGCGGCACAGAAGCCGCGCTGCAAGCCACATCCCTCGCAGGCACCTTGACGCGGATCACCCTGAATGACGGCGCGGATCTGAGTTCTGCGACGGGCACTGCGCTGGTGAACAACGAGAGTGACTCGATCACGACGTTCAACACCGGATCAAGCGTGACCGGCGTTGTTACATTGGCGGATGGTTCGGATGAAGTGGTTTTGGCGGGCGGCGATATTTCTGGCATCACGTCTTTGGACGGTGGTGATGACAGCAGTGCCGTGGACGGATTTGTCGATACGTTGCGCGTGACAGGACTGGGATATGCGCTGTCCGACAGCACGCTGTTGAACTGGGAAGTTCTTGCGGTGGACGGCGGAAGCGCCAGCTTTAGCGATGCGGCCTTTGCGATTGGCGATGGCCAAGCGGGAACCGGTGTTTCGGTTCTCAATGGCGGTCGCTTGAGTACGGGCGCGGCCTTTACGCTGAACGCGCCCTTGAGCACGGCTTCGGGCGGTATTTTTGATGCCTCTGGTGCTGGAAACGGAGCTGTTACCATTAACGGCAACGTAACCAACGATGGTGTCCTAACATCGCAAGACGGTGTTGCTGGGGATGTGATCACGATAGCTGGAGATTACACCGGATCGGGTGTCATTGGGCTGGATGCCGTGCTGAATGATGATGCTTCCGCATCTGATTTACTCGAAGTGCAAGGCAATACCTCTGGCTCGAGTATTCTTTCGATTGCGAATGCAGGCGGTGGTGGCAATGTCACCTCGCTTGGGATCGAAGTGATCTCTGTTGCGGGCACTTCTGCGGGAGCGTTCAGTCTTGATGGCGACTATGTAACAACAGGGGGAGAACAGGCAGTCGTCGCGGGTGCTTATGCCTATACGTTGGTTGAAGCTGACGGCGGCAGTTGGCGTTTACAGTCAAGTGCAACCGATCCCGTTGATCCGACCGATCCCGTTGATCCGACCGATCCGACTGACCCAACCGATCCGACTGACCCAACCGATCCAACCGATCCAACCGATCCGATCGGTCCTCGCTATCAACCGGGGTCGCCTGTTTATGAGGATTACGCGAAGTCCCTTTTGGAGTTGAACGGTACTGGCTCGATGCGCCAACGGGGCAGCTCGCAAGACTATCTGCAACGCGCAGCGGCAGCCGATTCCGCTCCGGTTCAGCGGATCAGTTCGTCCGCACAGCTCACACCGTCGCCCTTCTGGATCCAAATGGGCTATGACAGCGTAAAAACAGCCCCGAAAACCAGCACAACGAGCGCGACCAGCGATAGTAATATCTGGGAGTTGCATGCGGGTGCGGACGCCATCTTCAACGAAGGGGATACTGGATTTCTTGTGGGCGGGTTGGTCCTCAACTACGCCACAAGTGACACGAAAGTCGCGTCCGAGTTTGGGAATGGCTCCATCGATAGCACCGCCATGGGCGTCACATTGGCCGCAACGTGGTATGATTATCGCGGGTTCTACGTTGACGGGCAGCTCAAATTCTCCCGTTACGAGAGCGATCTTACCTCCGCCAGCCTTGGGTCTTTGATCCAAAGCAACAACGGTACAGGCCAAGCCTTGTCCTTGGAAATTGGCCAAGAATACACGGTTGATTCAGGGCTGACCTTCATCCCACAGGCGCAATTGACCAAGTCGAAGATCGACTACGATGCCTTCACGGGCCCCAGCAGCGAATACGTGAACCTCACGGATGCTGAAAGCCTGGTGCTGCGTCTTGGGGTTGAGGTCGATCAATTCAAACCCTCCGAAAACGGCGAGCAACGCCTCTATGGGATCGCCAACCTATACCATGAGTTTGATGGTGCAAACTCGGTGGATGTGTCCGGTGTTACCCTCGCCAATGCGAGCGAAGACTGGGCCGCAGAAATCGGTATTGGTGGCAGCTACATGTGGGACGATACATACTCCATTTACGGGGAAGCGTCTTATGCCACAGGCTTGGAAAATATCGGCGACTCCCAGAAGATCAGCGCAAATCTTGGCCTTAGAATGGAGTTCTAAGGCAAGCGCTTATGATGAACGGATGAGCGATCAACGCTCATCCGAATTGGCCCAGATGAATTATGAAATAAAGCCAGTGGCTGGGCCCTGAACTATAACCGAAGAGAATATGATATTTCGTTCGGTTGTCGAAGCATGCGCAGCGCTGTTCTCTTCTCCATCTTTGCACCGGCTGATTCATTCTGTTTTCTGATCATAAGGACGCAAGACTATGCGCAAGTTTAACGTTAAGATCATAGCTTTTGGTATCATTCTGGCGACGGGTTACGCGGCCCATACATGGTTGCGGCCACCCTTTTGGGAGACAGATAAACCACTTGTGGCAGGATCGGCGCCAATCAAACTATTGGATGATCTCGACACGGATAATCTTAGTAGCGGTTGGAAAGAACGGGTGTTCTTTCGGATCACGCCCACCCAGTATCAAATGACCGAAGAAGACGGCGCGCCTGCGTTACGATGCACGACACACAGCAGCGCTTCGATCCTCGCACGGGACACAGATATTGCACTGAGTGATCTGCCGATCCTGTCTTGGCAGTGGAAAGTGACATTGCCGATCAAAAGTACTGTCGACGAAGATCTGGAAGATGGCGATGATCATCCGCTCCGCTTCTATCTGCAGTTCTCAAATGAAGCGGGGGAAGCAAAAAGCGCCGAGATCATTTGGAGTAACCGGATATTTGCCCCAGGTGACTATAAAATCATCGGAACCTTCCATCATTTAGTTGCCAATGGTTTGGATGAAAATGTCGGGGTTTGGCACGACCAAAGCGTGGACCTGCGTAAGCTCTACAGGGACATCGGCGGCACGGGGACACCACGGCTACAGGTTCTGGGTTTCTTTTGTGACAGTGACAACACCGGCGCGAACAGCGACGGGTTTTTCCGCGAGATCGTCTTGTCTTTTGCGGAATAGCTTATGACCCACACACCGAATATTAGAGAAATTGAGTTTTCCATCTCGCATATCTTAGGTTTCTTGACCCAGCTAAAGAATGCTTGCCGCCTTTCTTAGCACATGACCGCAGTGAATGTACGATTTTCGCCCTTAGTCTTGAATGACACGAACGGCCCAAAGCATGCGTAATTGGGCTACCCTCTGTTCAGAGGTCGAGCTCCCGATAAGATCACAGGATGACTGTGAGCAAGGGAGATGAGAAATGGAATATTTTGCCGGAATAGACGTATCGCTGCGATTCTGTGCGGTTTGCATTGTTGATGGCAAGGGAACCGTGCTGCTTGAGCGCGAGCTGCCATGCGAAGTCAGCGACATCGCTGAGTGCCTTGGAACGCTTCCCCATCCGATTGAGCGAGTCGGCTTTGAAGCGGGCACGATGAGCCAGCACCTTTTCTATGGCCTGAAGGCAGAAGGCTTTGATGTCGTCTGCATGGAGGCGCGTCAGGCCAATGCAGCGCTGTCGGCAATGCGGAACAAAACAGACAAGAATGATGCGCGTGGCATCGCTCAAGTACTGCGCACTGGTTGGTTCAATCCAGTTCATATGAAGAGCCGAGCGGCGCAAGGTGTGCGTGCGTTGCTCAGCACACGCAAGGCATTGCTGAAGAAAACGATGGATTTGGCAAACGAAGTCCGTGGGCTGCTGAAGATCTTCGGCATTCGTCTGCCCATGACCGTAAAGCACGGCAGCTTTGACGGCGTCGTCAGACCGTTGATTGAGATGGATGACGTTCTGACCCATGCATTGGTGCCGCTTTTGGATGCACGTGTGGTTTTGTATCAGCACTTTCTGGAACTGGACCGGCGAGTCAAACGCGCCGCCAGCCATGATGAAGTTTGCATGCGAATGATGACCATTCCTGGTGTCGAACCAATAGCATCATTGACTTTCAAAGCCGCTGTCGATGATCCTACGCGCTTCAAACGGTCACGGACTGTAGGCGCGCATTTTGGGCTGACACCGCGACGATACCAGTCAGGAGAACACGACAATCCCGGTCGTATATCGAAAGCGGGAGACAGAGACGTCCGCGCAACTTTGTACGCCGCGGCCAACGCTTTGCTTATGAGAACGATGGCTGGACCACAGATCAAATCTTGGGGCATGCGGTTGATGCGCACCAAGGGTCGTCGTCGCGCCGTTGTCGCGTAAGCCGGGAAAACGATCCCCCGGATCCTTTTCTGATCCGGCATACCCTGCAGACTCGCCGCCTTGCTCCACAGGATGTGGATTGATGGCACGGAATTCCGTCAGGACGGTGGGAGGCACGGCATGATCTAAAGCGCCAACCACCCAATCCTAACGGGGTCGTCCCTCACCGGACGAGGTCTGTGCCTTCTTAGGCATGTAAACATGCCCTGTCAGGTAATAGAAGAAGCCGGAAATGGCTACTGCGCAACGTGAAGCGCGTCTCAAAGCAAGGCTATCCACTACCGATCGGACATATGCGTGCAGCGGTGCCAAAACGGCATCAACCAGACTGCGAAGAGGAGCGTGACCCGGATGAGTGACAATGACCCAAAAGAAAGAAGGAAAATGAGCTTGACCAAAACACCCAATTAGAGAAGCTGCCATTGACCACGACTTCCTATTGCTGCCCTGCAACCCGTCGAAGCGGCCATTGGTGATTGGTGCAGCATTCTTGTCGGTGAAACCTCGGTGTGCGGACAAACCGACTTTTGACCGAGAGTGATCCAATGCCCACTTAGCCTCATGGAGGAACACCCTAAGATCACCGTGTTTCGAACAGTGTGTCTAAGATTGGGCAATCAGGCACATCGCCTTGGCTGCACTCTGCTGCCATTCGAACAAGGGCTTTCTCTAATTTCCGCAGCCCTTTGATCTTTTCGCGCACTGACGCCAAGTGCCCAACGGTCAATCCATGCACTTCACCACATGTGAAATCTTGCCGGTCCACCATTTCCAGCAATTGGCGGATTTCATCAATGCTGAACCCAAGTTCGCGGGACGTTTTGATAAAGGACAGCCGCTTGAGCTGGTCGTGGTTGTATTGGCGATTGCCACCTGCCGTGCGATCCGGCTTCGGCATGATGTCGATGCGTTCATAGTAGCGGATTGTTTCAATATTCACGCCGGTTCTCTTGGACATTTCGCCAATTGGATACCCTCGCGCATTCGTGAAGTCGGACATCGAAAAAACCCCTTGTTTCTGTAGTGGCTACAGACCGCATCTTACATGAAGAAACCTGAATTGCGAGGGCCTGCATGACTGACACCATAGACGCTGACCTAAACCAGAGCGACCCTGACAGCCGTAAGGCGCGCATGATAGCTGCGGGCGGCATTCTTGGCGCTCTTGCCGCTTCTACGTGCTGCATTGTTCCGTTGATCCTGTTCAGTCTTGGTATATCCGGTGCATGGATCGGCAATCTGACTGCGCTTGAACCGTACAAACCAATCTTCATTGTGACCACGCTGGGGTTTCTCGGCTACGGCTACTGGATGGTTTACCGCAAGCCCAAAGCCTGTGCCGAGGGTGACACCTGTGCCCGCCCACTTCCCAACCGGTTGGTGAAATCCGCGCTGTGGGCATCAACATTTCTTATCGTGATCGCGCTGTTCTGGAATTGGATCGCGCCGGTCGTTGCTCCCATTCTTCTTGGTCTTTGAAAGGACATACAATGAAACTCCACACTTCCGTTTTGGCCCTGCTTGGTTTTATGGCCGCCAGCCCTATCTTTGCGGCTGAGCAAACAGTGACATTCTCTGTTCCTGGTATGACCTGCGCAAGCTGCCCCTTTATCGTTGAATCTGCGATGGGCGCCGTACAGGGCGTTAATTCAGTGAGCGCAGATTCTGACACGCGCACAGCATTTGTCGTCTTTGATGATGCCATGACCAGTGCAGATGATATCGCACGCGCCTCTACGTCTGCGGGTTATGAGGCTGAGCTTGTACCCAACGACAGTAATTCGTGAGCGCAAATGAAAGACAAACTACTTAAAATGGGCATCGTCGGCACGCTTATTGCAGCGCTGTGCTGCTTCACTCCCATTTTGGTGGTGCTTTTCGGCGTCGTGGGCCTTTCCGCTGTTGTCGGTTATCTCGACTACGTTCTGTTGCCCGCCCTTGCCATATTCGTGCTGATCACGATTTACGCGATCCTCCGCCGTGCGCGAAAAATCTGAACCTGAAAGTCCAAACATCATGCCTGATTTACTGAACCCAAATGGGGTTGATACCGATACATTTGACCTCGCTGTCATTGGGGCTGGCTCGGCTGGCTTTTCCGCAGCCATCACCGCTGCCGAGGACGGAGCGCGGGTTGCTCTCATCGGCTACGGAACCATCGGTGGCACTTGCGTCAACGTCGGATGCGTCCCCTCCAAAGCGATGATCCGTGCGGTCGAAACACTTCACTCAGCCAAAGGTGCCGCCCGCTTTGACGGCGTGGAGGCCACGGCAAGAGTGACGGATTGGGCGGCAATGGTGGCCCAAAAACAAGCCTTGGTGGATGATCTGCGCGTCGCAAAATACGTTGATGTTCTGCCAAACTATGAGAGCATTACATACATCGAAGGTCAGGCAAGCTTCGCGAAAGATGGTTCCTTACACGTTGGCGGTCGTACCATTTGCGCGCCAAAAGTCATCATCGCAACGGGTTCCTCCCCGCATGTTCCAGATATACTCGGACTGGACGGTATCGATTGGCTGGACAGCACTTCGGCCCTTGAACAGGAGCAACTTCCAAAATCGCTAATGGTGATGGGGGGCGGGTATATTGGCGTTGAGCTTGCTCAGATCTTCGCCCGAGCTGGTGTCGCAGTGACCATCGTCACGCGTCGCGGTTTGCTGCCAGAGGCGGAACCCGAAGTCAGCGCGGCCCTGACGAAAGCTTTTGCCGATGAGGGCATCAAGGTGTTGGACGGATTGTCATATGATAGATTTGAAAAGTCGGACGAGACTGTCATCCTTCACGCCAAACACAATGGCGTCGCCGTCGAGATCAAAGCCGAAAAGCTGATGTTGGCGACAGGTCGTGTCCCAAATACGGGTTCTTTGGCACTTGATGTCGCTGGCATTGATACAAATGCACGTGGCGGAATTGTGATTGACCTTCAAATGCGCAGCACGCGGGACGGCGTTTATGCCACAGGCGATGTGACTGGGACCGATCAATTCGTCTATATGGCCGCTTATGGCGCAAAGCTCGCGGCCAAAAACGCGATGAACGGAAACACCCTGAGCTATGACAATAGCGTCATGCCTGCTGTTGTTTTCTCTGACCCACAGGTGGCCAGTGTCGGTCTGACCGAGGCGCAGGCCAAGACATTGGGATATGAGGTGGTCACATCTGTTTTAGGGTTGGAGCATGTACCCCGCGCTTTGGCTGCGCGTGACACACGCGGACTCATCAAGTTGATTGCGGAGAAGGACAGTAAAAAGCTCCTTGGAGCGCACATCATTGCCCCAGAAGGCGCAGATAGCATTCAGACGGCCGCCATGGCCCTCAAAATGGGCATGACCTACGACGATCTGGGCGCTATGATCTTTCCCTACCTCACAACCGTCGAGGGGTTAAAACTGGCCGCGCAGACATTCGAAAAGGATGTCGCAAAGCTATCCTGTTGTGCGGGGTAGCATATTCACCATCCAAACATTAAATTGTTTCATCTTCGCGTTAGCAGACAGTGGCAGCGACGCGGAAAAGCTAAGCTATGGGCTCACTGCCGCTGTTAGCAGCGTTTGCGCATCGAAAAAACTGGGTCGCAGCCCCGAGCGTCCTCTTTCTTCAGGTGCCCAATTTAGTTTGCGAACGCAGCGAAGGTCCGTAATCCGCCCTTGGAAATAAATGCTGCATATGAAAATACACTCATTAAATGTAGACCACCAAATAATCAAAGTGCTTCTACATGGCCATCGCTATATCGTTCACGTCAACACTATTGAAAAGAAGGAGCCGATTGGATGAGCAATGAGCAGGCAGATATTCTTGCCCGGGCACAGGAGCGCGGCTCCCATGGTCGCCAACAAGACGAGGGGGTGCTTGTCATCCGGACCATTGCCATGCCTGCCGACACCAATCCATCGGGAGACATATTCGGCGGCTGGTTAATGTCGCAGATGGACCTTGCCGCCGGAAACATGGCCGGCCGAGTATCTCAAGGACGAGGAGCAACTGTCGCCGTAGAGGGGATGCAATTCTTGCGCCCTGTCAAAGTAGGTGATGAAGTAACCCTCTATGCAGCCCTCAGGAAAGTGGGTCGTACATCCATGTGTATTCACGTCGATGTCTGGGCAAGGGGCCGGCTTGGTAAAGCCGCCGAAAAGGTAACAAGCGCCGATTTTGTCTTTGTTGCTATAGACGAAAGTGGTGTGCCGCGCCAAATAATGGAGAGTCACTCGGCGTAATGCTCTGTTGCTCGACCTTAGCGACAAATGGTGCGTGTAAAAATGGTGTCTGACAGTTTCAAGATTTTGTAGCTGTCAGCCAACGTATTGCGAGCGTCGGCGAACTGCTATTCACTGCCGCCCTTGCTCATCATCTCGAGTAAGCGCCGCTTCACGGCCACCCGCGCACGATCAGCTTTGCCCCACTGCTCGGTGATTTTGCCATTCTCGACGCGGAACAGGTCGAAGAACGCGGTCGGAGAGCCATCAATCGTGCCTTCCGATGCGGCAAAAACGAAGTTGCCTTCAGCCATGACCATATGCGTCCTTGAATATGCCATCGCTTGCCCAGCTTCGGCCATTGCCGCAAGGGCCACATTCAATCCCTCAAGACCGTCACCGACCATCGGGTTATGTTGAAGATAAGTCTCAGTGGAGACGTAAACTGTGATCCGATCCGGCGCGCCACCTTGCAGGATATCCGCGATAAATCTTTCGACCAATGCCTTGTTTTCAGTCGTTAAATCTTGGTTCTCGATCACGGTCGAACCATCGGTCATTGACCGTCCTGAGACCGTTTCTGCGGGTAGTGCCTGAAGATTGTCCCAGTGTTCGACAACCTGACCGTCCTGCACACGGAAGACGTCGAACGCGACGAGTGTTTCTGCCCCGAATGCCTGTGCGTTCTCATAGGTATTGTGCAGAACGACAAAGTCGCCTTCGCTAATGACTCGGTGTGTCGTGGGGCTTATTCCACTGTCTTTCAGCGCAGGAATAAATCCAAGGATCGGCGCGGCTCCTGTTGGAACTGGCACGTTATGCGGCACGCTGTTCAGCTGAATAATAGATACTGCGACGATACTTCATTCAAAACACTCCATCTCTTCCTAAAGATTAAAGTGTTGCGTCCACCAGTTGAGACCACCGCCCTTTAAGCCGAAATGTGCGTTGTTCTGCATTTTTCAATAAGGGCTTACCGTCGACCTTCGCCGCGCTTGCACCCGAAATCAACGTCAAACCGGAAGGCGAGCGGCGGCAACGCGAACTCAGCTTCCGTTCGACGTTCCTGCCCTAAGGAGGGTAATACGGCCCGAAGCGGACCTGCTGCGCCCTCAGCCCTGAACTTGGACTAACTCACATAGAGTAACAAACGGGCCTTGGCTCCGGACGAGACCGGCGCTGGCGATGCGGGATGCCGCCTCTGTGAATTCTGGCACAATAAGGTTTCAGCACCGGGCGACACGCGTGCTAAGAACGAGACTGGTAGACATGTGGGAGAGACGTATGAGGATTGCAGTGATGGGCGCAGGCGCGCTCGGAGGTTACTTTGGAGCACGTCTGGCGGCAGCAGGGCACGAAGTTGTCTTGATCGCAAGGGGGGCGCATTTGACGGCGATCCAGGAGCGAGGCCTGAAAATTCTGAGCCCGTGCGGGGACTTACATCTGTCTGAGATCGCGGCAACCGACGATCCCCGTTCAGTTGGACCGGTCGACGTGGTTTTGTTCATGGTCAAGAACTATGACGTTGAAAGCGGGGCGCAAGCTATTGCTCCAATGCTTAAGTCTGACACGATGGTTGTGACTTGTCAGAATGGTGTCAGCGCCCATGATCGGCTTGGCGCAATCATCGGCATGAAGCACGTGGTGCCAGGCGTGGCGCGCATCCCAGCCGACATTCCCGAACCCGGCGTCATCAACCATTCGGCAATGTGGGACACGCTCTCATTTGGCGAGCTGGATGGCCGGGTCACCCCGCGCGTTGCGGCCCTTCGTGATGCGATCATTGAGGCGGGCGCGACAGCCGTGATCCCGGACAATATTCTGCACGACTTGTGGGTAAAATTCATCTCTCAGGCGATGCTGGCCAGCATCACGACCCTGACGCGGCTTGATATGGGGCCGCTTCGGGACAATCCAGACAGCCGCGCGTTGTTCCTTGCTGGGATGGCAGAAACCAATCGGGTCGGTAGGGCGGTGGTGCCGGACTTGCCCGAGGGCCTTGTCGAGCAAACTTGGAAAACTATCTCAACTTTGCCGGACACGATGCATGCCTCAATGCTCGACGACTTAAGAGCCGGCAAGCGGCTGGAGGTTGACTACTTGAGCGGGGACGTGGTGCGTCTGGGCCGCCAATACGGTGTTCCGACGCCGATCCATGAGATGTTCTGGTCGGCGCTCCAGCCATTTAAATATGGATCTCCCTGATAATTTCTGGTGGTTTCCACATAATCGTGTAACCGATGCAAAAGCAAACCTGTGTTGGTTCGGGGGAGGGATGGAGGCGGTAGATTTCAACTACTCCTTGAAGGGCACTCGCTATCGCATCCCGAGATTTTAGTGCGCCCTTATGGCCGGCTCAATAAGACGTGGCGGTTTTCGACCACCTCGGTTGATTCTTTTATGAGCCTTCACCATGTGCGTCACGCTGTTGCGTCCAAACGGCGGTTTTATTCGGTCGTCCATAATTAAATCGGGGAGGGACGGCACCTCCGAACATTAGAACCAGACAAGCGAATAGGTAAATACGGTGAATTAGGCGTATCGGCCTCTATCAGGGCAGGGCAATTAGCGTTTGCCTTAGCTGGCCAAATACGCAATTTCATCCTCTTTTGACAAATTTAGTCATCAAGATCATCATCACCCGGAGTGGTGTTCAGGTAAATTCGCCCTATCGCTTTAACGAACGGGATATTCAAAAAGATGACTATGCCAGCGGCAATGAGAAGTCTGATGAAAATACTTAATGGCAGGGGATCAGTTTCATCAGCATACAGAGCAATGATGACGGTGATCACCAAAAACCATATGGTCAATTTTCGCAGATTACGGAATATGAGCAGATTTAGGATATTCGACACCTTGCATCTTTAAGTGTTCTGACATTGCGCCAGCTATTATCCGGAGCCTGAGATCATCCGCAAGGCTAAATTGCATTCGGGTTCTGTATCGTCCGAACCATGACGATACGTGTGCCCTGGACGTCAAAAAAAGGATCAAGGATGTACTTGCCTTCTACGCAGAACCGGATGGTCTGGATTTATTGCAAGAAGGGAACCAGGGGCATCCGCGGCATTTACGGTTGCGTAGGTCTTTCGAGAAAAAAAGTCACTTTTAACCGAGTCTCTTCAGCACTCGAACACACTGTTTAGAGATAGATCTTGGGAAAACAGGACTTGCCCCGATTTAGTTCCGGTCTCTTTCGAGCAATGTTTACTATGAAGGAGATTGAGAATGGCAACGAGATACACAGGCGCGTCAGAGGGCCGGAGCGATCACGCACATCAGTTCGAACGAATGTTATGTTTTGCCTACGGCTCGGATGTTTTTAGATGTACTAATGCCTGCATCGCCTTGATAGAAAGTTTGCCCAAATGAGACAGCCACCCCTTGATGCCCAAGCCCGCCGCGACGTGAAGCCAGTTATTTGCTATCCAGTGGAAAGCCTGCCGGTACCGGATATGAAACGATACCGGAATGCGCGCACGGGGATGGAACTAAAGGAGCGCATCGTTGTACCGCCTCGGGACGCTTGTACCTACAATGTGCCTGCAGGACATTTTTTCCGAATTATCTGCGAAGGCGGGTCACAGGTAGGAGATTTGAACCTGTGGAATGCGAACGATCTAACGGAGAAGTTCTACTCAGGGAAAACCCGTGCGTTGCATGGGACGCATATTACGACGGGTGAGCGAATGTGGTCGAGTTTTCCATATCTGCGCCCGATGGCAACTGTGACTGATGACACATTGGATTGGTACGGGATCGATGCGTTCGGCGGATCAGTACACGATGTAATCGGTACGCGATGCGATCCCTATACGGGACAATTGCTGTCGGGCCATGACTATCATCATTGCTGTCACTCGAACCTGACGCGTGCATTGGCCGATCACTGCGGCTTGCCTCTATCGGAGGCAGAGACACATGTGCACGACGTTTTAAACGTCTTTATGTGTACGGGGTTTTCCCGCGATTCTGGCCAATATTTCATGAAGGCAAGCCCGGTACGGCCGGGAGATTACATTGAGTTTTTCGCAGAGATTGATCTATTGGGGGCTTTGTCGGCCTGTCCTGGTGGTGATTGCTCCTCAGAGCATTCCAGCGACACAGCCGCCTGCTATCCCTTGGTCGTCGAAGTTTATTCTCCCGAGGATGGGGCTCTGGGCGATTGGAAAAGCCCCGCATTCAATGCTTATTCGCGCAGCCATGGACGTTAGAAAAAGCAATTATAGCGGCCTGGAGATGGTCGCCTCGACGTCATTCATTGTTGTTCTCGTGCCGTCACTGATCGTCCGGATACCTGTCTCCGGTAAGTCGTGATAGAAAAAGCTCCGCCTACGAATTTTTTGGTTACCCGAGGGGGTCATTGCCGTTGTGGTAACAATGGTTTGCCGCATTGGGTAACCTCGGCGGAATGTGCACAAGACCAAAGGGGTTTGGCTCAAAAGCCACCATGCAACTGGTTCTGATGGGGCTGCGACCGTGGCCTTGATCTGCCGTTCGTTGCTATCTCAACTGGTATCTGCTTGGTTCACTCCACGGGCGTACCAAATACTACGATCGCAGCACCAATTATTGCCATCGTTGTAAATAATGCGGCTTTCCAAGTATCGCCGCGCTTGGCTGTTGCGATTGCTGCAATGCTGGACTGGATTGCATAGTAGGCTGCAAAAGCCCGCGATGCATAGCTGATGATTTCAAATATATTTGCGGTCCAAGTGATTAATATCCCAAATCCCACAAGTAGGGCGTAAGCGAGCTTTTCGGAGATTTTTCCCTTTGATACTTCAGTAAGAAGCCCACCTGACCCGCTTGTGTCAGCAATGGCCGCGCTGAACTGAGCACTGAGGGCTGCAGCGACAAGCAGCAGAGGTAAGATAGGCGCCACGATCTGCATCAGATCAATGATCGCGGTTTCGTCCAGAGAGAGGGTGTCTGCTTCGAAAGTATAGGTTAAGAAAATGATATAAATGATGTAGATGGCCGTGGAAATCCACTGTGCCAGCTTCATCGACCGGATGCGCATCTTGGCGTCATATGTCACTCCAAGGTATCTTGACGTCTCGAAGCCTTGCACGGTCACAATCAATCCAGCCATAAGCGTTATCGCGGCCCAGCCTGTGGTTTTTGGTGGATCGAAATGGAGCGTTTCAGTTTGCACTGCTTCGCCGAAGTGCACCGCAAGGCCAAACACCAGGCCTGCGATAATCGCGAGCTTGAGGCCGACAGAAACCTGTTCCATTAGCTCAAGCGCTTTAAAGCCTCGCATCCAGCCGATAGTAAGGATCAGCATGAAAATTGCAGTAGTGAGCATGTTCGCATGAAAATTGTCGTTGAGTGCCGTCAAGCTCACCCCGAACGAGCCAAACAAGTTCAAATAGTAGGAAACTGACACAAAATACGCGAAAGCCAATACCGCAGAAGAGGCTAACTCTAACCGTTCAAACAAGGGTGAAAACTTAGGACCATCGGCAATAAGAGCTATATTGAACCGAATTGCACTTCCGAAAAGATAAGCAATCGCGCATAAAGCCAGCATGATAAATGGGGCATAACCACCGTAGTTTACGTCAAGAATTGGACCTAAAACGAGGAACCCACTTCCGATGATAGAAGCCAGAGGCGTGATTGTTGCACGCCACAACGTGGCATTGGCCAAACGGGGCCAGATCAATAATGCGCCCGCAAGCACAACAACTGTTAGGATTAAAGCGTTTAACATGGTGAAGCCTTAGGTAGATCGCGCGGGGGCATCGTTTGGTCCATTCCGGACATGCAGGCCTTGGGGGAAGTCGCAGCATTTGTCATTCTGGGCTGCCTAAGTGCCCACCGCTTTCGCCGATCGTAAACTTCTTATAACGAAGTGCGTACATTTATCGGACCAACCCGATATATCAGCGGTTGTACTATCATAACTGGGGTTAAGCACGGCTTCCCTTTGTGCTCCGTTAATCATGCTGCGCAACAGGGCGGCCCCTTCGTAAAGATCAATAACATCAAGGGGGTAGGCGACTGAAATAAGCGCAACAAAGCGTTGATCAAACGCGTGGGCAACCTTATGAATTGACGATAGATAATTGTCGCGAAACTCAGGGAATTGGGCCTGTTCTGCGAAAACTGCACGCGCCTTCAGGACGCCATCGTTGCTGAGCACAAGGTGCGAATAGGCGTGAGATAGCGCCAAAATTGCACTTTCTGGTGTTGTCGCGTCGAGCGGGGTGTCAAGGTAGGCGATACTCGTTTGGATGGCGTCGTCCGCGACCAGTCGAAATAAGTCCGCTTTGTTTGATACCGTCTTGTAAATCGTGCGGGTCGACATTCCAGCTTTGCGCGCTACGGCTTCGATACTTGTGCCCGCGTAACCTTCGCTGAGAAACACGTCACCTGCAGCCTTGATCAAAAGCGTACGCGTTTCTTGTTGCGTGCGCAGAGACGGGCGGCCGCGCAGCCGTTTTTCTGGGGTCGTTTCGTGTTCAGTCATGTTGGCTCCTCTCGGGCACTTTATAAAAACATAAATTTTCTTAAATCAAGAGTGGTTCGTCGCGAACCTTCTAAAAACGCCTGCCGCCTTTGTGAATAAGGTGTTTTGGTGTTGACTTGTCTGCATTGTTGAATTTAGAAAAGGGTAGTTTTCCAAAATTAGTCAAAATTGAGGTCGCCCAATGAAACTGAACAAAACCGTGGCTATCGCAGTGATCGCCGTTGCTGCAACGGCAGGCTATCTGGTTTGGACTGTGAGCCAACCCGCAACCTATCTTGTACAGGGTGAAGTGGAAGCCACACGCATTGATTTATCGGCGATGATCTCGGCGCGTGTTTCCGAAACGCCTGTTAATGTTGGGGATCGTGTGAGTGCCGGAGATGTTGTCGTACGGATGGAAAGCGCGACATTGGATGCACAACTTGCCGCAGTACAAGCAGCACTTGAGGTCGCGCGGGCCAATCGCGATCTAACGTATTCCACGCGCCCAGAGACAATTTCCGCCGCACAAGCACAGTTGGAATCAGCACGTTCCAACGTGACGTTGTCGCAAAGCAACTTTGACCGGATCAATAAGTTACGAACCGGTTCAGTTGTATCGCAGGCGGGGCTTGATCAGGCGGCCAATAATCTGACCGCTGCAATTCAAGCGCAAGTCGCCGCACAGGCCAGCTTCGATCAGGCGCGCAATGGTGCGAGTCCAGAACAAAAGGCCGTAGCTGACGCGCAAGTTAAACAGGCTGAGGCATCTGTTTTACAGACCAAAGCCAGCGTGGATGAAATGACAGTCGCTTCTCCCATTGACGGTGAAGTGACGACACGCACCTCAGAGCAGGGCAAGCTGTTTAGTGCGGGCGCGCCACTTGTTTCGATCGTGGATGTGGATCACGCTTGGTTTACATTTAATTTGAGAGAAGATTTTCTGGAAGGACTGGAGATTGGCCAACCGTTGCAAGTTCGTATTCCTGCTTTGGGCGATGACACCGATTTGTTTGATGCAACGATTTCATCGATCAACGTTCTTGGGAGTTACGCAAACTGGCGCGCGACTAAGGCCACTGGCGATTTTGATTTACGGACCTTTTCTGTACGGGCAGATCCAGTTGCGGCTGTCGCAGGATTGCGCCCTGGGATGAGCGTTTTGGTGGATTGGCCCGCCACTGCGCGTAGCGGCCAATAATCCTGTGGCCCCCTCGCATCTTCCCCCCGGTTTTCGTCGCATTTGGCGACGTGAGTTGCGTCAAATCGCAACGCGGCCCGCGCTCGCCTTTATGCTGGTGCCGCTGCCCCTGATTTTGTTTCTCATGCTGGCAGTGGTCTTTGCCCCGGGCTTGCCGCGCGATTTGCCGGTTGTTGTTGTTGATCTGGATGGGTCCACGATGTCGCGCCAGATCGTGCGCATGGCCGACGCGACGGCCGATGTTGAGGTTGTTGAGCAGTTAACAACGCTCAACGAGGGGCGACAGGCTCTTGTAGCCCAGCGGGCCTATGCGGTTTTGATGATCCCCGCCGAGATGGAACACGATCTGTTGCGTGGGCAAAAGCCCGAAGTCGTGGTGTTTTCCAATAGTCAATTTTTGACAGCCGGAGGCATCGTAGGGCGCAGCCTGAGCGCGACAGTGTCGACATTTTCGGCTGGTGTGTCCTTACGCCTGCTTGAGTCCGAGGGTATCGGGACGGATCGTGCACTGGAGCTGATTACGCCTATCCCAGTGCAGCAAAGCCCGTTGTTTAACCCCTCCCTTGATTACATCCAGTTTCTGCTTTCCGCAGTCATGCCAACCATCATGCAAATCTTCATCTGTGCTGCGGCCGTTCTGTCATTTTCACGCGAACGTCATTCACCAAACGGTATGGCGCGCCTGCTGCGCCTTTCGAAAACACCAACCCGCGCAATTTTGGGCAAGCTTCTACCTTATACCTTTATAGGCACGTTCGTTTTGCTGCTTGGGGATGTGTTGATGTTCAGCTTCTTTGACGCCAGTTTTCGCGGCAATGTCTTCGTGTTTTTCCTAAGCGGCTTCATGTTTATATTAACGTGTCAGGCTATGGGAGCGTTTATCGCGCTGATTGCAAAGGACACGACTGGGGCGCTTGGAATGATGGGGCTGATCGTGGCACCGTCCTTTGGGTTTGCTGGCGTCAGCTTCCCACGTTTCGGGATGACTCTCTTTTCGCAGGTCTGGGGTGCGGTCATACCACTAACCCCTTATCTACAATTGCGGACAGATCAGACCTTACGGGGTGCGCCTCTGGAATATTCCTTACCAACAATGGCATGGCTGTTCGCTCAGCTTTTGGTTTTCTCAACCCTGTTGTGGATCATGACTCGCAAGACGGCGGGGCAGGGGCCAGTCTCTGCTGATGAGGCAATCAACGAGACCCGAGAGGGTAATATATGAGAAATCTACGCCGTTTTGTTGCCGAATTTTTCGGGGCCATTCGTACGCTTCTGGCGGACGACAGCGCAAAATCTACGATGATTGTCGGTATTCTGATTTATAGCATTCTTTATCCGCAACCTTATGTTGGCGAGGTGTTGCGCGATGTTCCTGTGGCTGTGATCGATCAAGACAATTCTACCGCCAGCCGAACCCTTGTGCGGGAGATCGACGTGACGGAATGGGTCGATGTGACCGCATTCGCGCCGGATATGGAAACCGCACGGGATGCTTTTTATAGGCGCGATGTTTACGGGATCGTTATTATTCCTGAAGGCTTTGAGGCAAATATCCTTGCCAGCCGCCCTGCGCCCGTTGCCGCCTATAGTGATGGCAGCTATTTATTGATCTACTCCAATGTAATGCGGGCCGTGGCTACGGTTGCTGGAACAATGGGCGCACAGGTCAATTATGCGCGTCTCACTGCACTGGGCGTTGATGATGGCGTGGCGCGCACAATGCTGTCACCCGTAACGGTGACGAATGTAGCCGTTTTTAACCCCCAAGGTGGCTATGCCAGCTATGTGGTTCCTGCTGCGTTTGTTCTGATCTTGCAGCAAACGTTATTGATGGGGATTGGGTTGCTCCATGCGGGGCGCAAGCTTCCAACGGGCGGGCGTTTGTGGGCTACGATTGCCGCTTACTTTGTCCTTTACATGATCTGGGTCGCTTTCACGCAGATGTTATTACCTTTTCTTTACAGTATTCCGCGCACCGGGGAGTTTGGAACCCTGCTGTTGATTGCCATCCCGTTCATCTGTGCCTGTATCGCAATGGGATTTGCCATCGCTTTGGCCATCCCTTGGCGCGAGGGGGTTGTGTTCTTACTTGTGGTTATCGGGATGCCGCTGTTCTTTCTGTCGGGCATCTCGTGGCCGGTTGAAATGATCCCTGACAACCTGCGCACCTTGTCGATGCTTGTTCCATCATCCACGGCTATTTCCGCAATCGTTGCGGTGGACCAGATGGGCGCCTCCGCGCGGGATGTCGCTGGAGCTATACAAACGCAGATTGTTCTTACGGTAGTCTATTCGACGTTGGCAGTTGGTCTTTCGCGGCTGCCCCGCAATAGGCGACAATAATCGATTTCCAGATAAACGAGGAGGGGAGCCTACGGGTCCACGATTGGCTGAAGAAGAACGGCGTGATCTGCACTGAGGCCCTCGGACGAATGGATCGTTTGGAAAGTTATATCGAGTGCAGAATGCTTGGCGCGGAGTCGATTCAGATTGTCCGGCGCAGAATGTCTATAGCGCCCGAGAAACAGCTCCGAAGCTCAGAAACGCTGTTCCTTTGCTTTGACCTCAAGCTGCGACAATACTTCATCAAGTTTCTGGCCGCCATCGTGTTGGAGCGCAGGCACTACATGAATTGCTGGCGCGACTGTTGTTGCGGCTGGAATGCCAGTCTTCACCAATTGGGTTCACGGCTGGGGGCTTTGTCGCGTCGAAATTAATCGTTCAGTGGTGCCAGCAGACCAAATTTCATATTTTGTAAATAAAATATTGCCATGATCTAAATTTTTTAGATAGGCTGGTGGAGAACAAAATCGAAAGTCAGCCAAGTGCCCAATGATCCCAGCATTCAGATTGAGCCGGAACGTCCTGCGGTGGGTGCATTGTTGCGAGCGGCGCGGCGATCTCGCGACTATACGCTGCAAGAACTTAGCTCCCGCTCAAATTTGTCCATTGGGTATCTGAGCCAAATCGAACGGGACATAGCGACCCCGTCATTGGGGTCCCTGAGTAAGCTTGCCGCAGCTTTGTCCGTTGAACTGGGCCATTTTATACCAATCCCGAACGCCCGCGGCCTGATTACCAGAGCCAAGGATCGCGACACAATCTGGGTGCGCGAAGGAGGCATGACCTATGAGCGCCTGCATGGTGAATTTGTCGGCGCGTCTTTTTCCGCCTTTCTGATCACGCTGCCTGCCGGGTTCACCACGGAAACCGATCAGCATTTCGGCGAGGAATTTGTTGAAGTCCGGTCCGGGCGCGTGCTGTTTGACGTCGACGGGCAAGACTATGATCTTGGCGTTGGTGATACGCTTCATTTCAGATCGGACCTTCGGCATCAAGCCCGTAATCCCGACTTGCAGGAGACTGTGTTGTTCTGGCTGGGCAACGGTCCAAAATTTCAGAGTCGGCCTGACATTACGGCGGAGCAACAATCGTGACGAACGCTGCCCGACTTCCTCTTAGCTGGCTGGTGCAACGGATCGCGATGATGGTCGTGACGTTGTTGGCGGTGATTACGCTGACCTTCGCGTTGATGCACGCGGTGCCGGGAGGACCTTTCGTGTCCGAAAAGATGCTCGCACCGGAGATCGAAGCCGCTTTGAACGCCAAATTCGGCCTCGATCAGCCGGTCTGGCGGCAATATCTGAACTATCTGGGCGGTGTTCTGACCTTGGATCTTGGACCGTCGTTCAAATACCCAGGCGTGAGCGTGAACAGCATGATCGCTGATGGTCTGGCAGTTACGGCACAGACGGGGATGCTGGCGATCATTTGTGTCGTGGCCTTTGGTATTCCCGCGGGGATTGTCGCAGCCCTTAATCGGGGACGCTGGCCGGATACTGCGGCGATGTTTGTGGCAAGCCTTGGCATTGCTGTGCCATCTTATGTGATTGCCACGGTTGCGCTTTACATCTTTGCGCTTCGGCTTGGCTGGACCCCGGCGTTCGGGCTTGATGACTGGCGCGGTTATATCCTTCCAGTATTCGCATTGTCTGGGTTCTGGATGTCCTTTGTGGCGCGTTTGACCCGCTCCAGCCTACTCGAAACGATGGAACAGGATTACATCATGACTGCGCGCGCCAAAGGTATACCGGCACACAAGGTGATGTTGCGCCATGGGCTGCGTAATTCGCTGATCCCAGTGGTGACGGTGCTCGGGCCTGTCGTGGCCAACCTACTGACTGGCAGTTTCGTGATCGAACAAATTTTTGCGCTACCGGGCATCGGGCGGCATTTTGTGCAATCCATCACAAACCGTGATTACACG
Organism: Falsihalocynthiibacter arcticus; assembly: GCF_000812665.2. Classification (GTDB taxonomy): domain Bacteria; phylum Pseudomonadota; class Alphaproteobacteria; order Rhodobacterales; family Rhodobacteraceae; genus Falsihalocynthiibacter; species Falsihalocynthiibacter arcticus. The sequence continues at coordinate 3,831,194 of NZ_CP014327.1, read as the reverse complement.
GCGATTATGGGCATTACGATCTTTTATGCCGCCTTTCTGATGTTGATGATCCTTATAGTTGATCTTCTTTATCTTTTGCTTGATCCGCGTATTTCATATGGGGATAGCAAATGACCCGACCAGTGATTACCCCTGATATGTGGCTGCCCCTTGATCCCAAGACTGGAGGCTCGGGAAACCTTATTACGTCCACGACCCCCCGCGGGTTCTGGGCTGGTGTGCGAGGGCGTCTGTTTCGGCATCGCCCTGCGATGGCAGGGTTGGTTTTCATCGTGCTCCTAATCGTAGCGGCGTTCTTTGGCCCGATGTTGTCGCCCTACAGCTATTTCGAACAGAAACTTGAACTATCAAACCTACCACCAGTCTATCGCCCCTATACTATAGCCGAGGGCTCGTTGGTGTATGTGAATACCAGCAATCTAAATCTCTATGCTGTGAGCGAAGAGGGGGGACTGACTGCGCTATTGCGTCCGGACGGACGGGACATGATGAAACGCCAAAGCAACTGGGTGATTGCGGGGCAAGAAGTGGTTCTGGATTACAATCAGCGACCCGCCGTCCTTATGATAGACGGTGAGGTAGCACAGGCTGGCGGGTTGGCATTGAACACACGTAATCCCTTTGGGACCGATCAACTCGGGCGTGATGTTTTGGTACGACAGTTGTATGGCGCGCGGATCTCACTGCTGGTTGCCGCCGCTGCAGTGTTCGCGAACTTTGTGATCGGCATGATTTATGGCGGCATTTCAGGCTTGATTGGCGGGCGTGTCGATGCCGTGATGATGCGCTTTGTTGAAGTTGTCGCGACTATCCCGTTGACGCTTTACGTAATCCTGATGATGGTGGTTTTACAGTCTGGGTTGATGTCCGTCGTGCTGGCCATTGGCACGGTCTACTGGGTTGATATGGCCCGGGTTGTGCGCGGACAAATTCTAACCTTGAAAAGCCAGGACTATGTGGCCGCGGCACGGACCATGGGGGCTCCGACCTCACGCATACTCTTTAAGCATTTGTTGCCGAATGCATTTGGCCCGATCCTTGTGACGTTGACCATGTTGATCCCATCGGCAATTTTTATCGAAAGCTTTATGAGCTTCATTGGTCTTGGCGTAACACCCCCGCAGGCAAGTTGGGGGACGCTTACATCTGAGGCCGTTGAAACCCTGCGGGCCTATCCATATCAGTTGTTCTTTCCGGCCATGGCGATCAGCCTGACAATGTTGGCATTCAATTTTCTGGGTGACGGGCTGCGCGATGCTTTGGATCCGAGGTTGTCATCGTGAGCGCGCCGGTGTTGTCCCTGCGTGATTTACGTACCGAGTACCGCACTGACCGTGGCACGGTTCAGGCGGTACGCGGTGTCGATCTGATCTTACAGCGCGGGGAAATCCTTGGGCTCGTTGGTGAAAGCGGGTCTGGTAAATCTGTCACCTGCATGAGTATTCTAAAACTATTGAAACGCGGCGGGCATATCACATCAGGTGTAGCGGAATTTGACGGGCGTGACCTTTTGCAATTGTCCGAGCGGCAGTTGGAAGCTGTGCGCGGCGAAAAGATCGGCGTCATATTTCAAGATCCGATGTCGGCGCTGAACCCGACCATGACCGTTGGTCGTCAGATCGTTGAGGTGCTGTTGCAGCACCGCAAAATAAGCAAAAAAGCAGCCCGGGATCGCGCGATTGAACTATTCAAACTGGTGCGTATCCCATCTGCCGGCACCCGCATCGACAGCTATCCGCACGAATTCTCTGGCGGTATGCGTCAGCGGGTGATGATCGCCATCGCTTTGGCTTGTGACCCCGACATCCTAATCGCCGACGAGCCCACTACCGCGCTGGATGTGACGATCCAGCGGCAGATTTTGGCGCTGTTGAAAGAACTACGGGAAAGGCTGGGGATGGCGATTATCCTTGTGACCCACGACCTTGGCGTGATTGCCGAAACCGCTGATCGCGTGATGGTGCTTTACGGCGGGCAGGTGATGGAAGAGGCGTGTGTCGTCGATCTGTTTGCGGCACCGCAACATCCCTACACTCAAGGGCTCTTGGCCGCTATCCCTGATCCCAGAGAGGCGGGGCGACCGTTGTCACCTGTGCGCGGCAGCCCGCCGGACATGCGTATGCCGCCCCCTGGCTGCCCGTTTGCGCCGCGCTGTCCTCAGGCGATGCGGATTTGTCAGACCCCGCCACCGATTTTTGGCGTGCACGACAATTCAAGGCTGCGGGAAGGTCAACGCGCCCGATGCTGGCGTGCGGATGCCGCTGCGCCCGCCTTTCTTTTGGAGCCCTCGTCATGACCCTGCCGTTGCTTGAACTCGATAATCTGGAAATGCATTTCTCGACCCAGCATGGACCGTTGAAAGCGGTGGATGGTGTCAGCCTGACGATCCACCACGGCGAGACCTTGGGGTTGGTCGGAGAGAGCGGCTGCGGCAAATCCACACTCGCCCGTGCCCTGATCCGGCTTTATCGCCCGACGGGGGGACGGGTGGTGCTGGACGGCGTCGATATTACGAAGTTGAGTGTGAAGGCTCTCAAACCCCATCGCAAAAAGGTCCAGATGATTTTTCAAGATCCTGTAGCCGCGTTAAATGGCCGGATGACAGCGGGAGAACTGGTGGCCGAACCTCTTGAAATAATGGGAATAGGCTCTGCAGCGACGCGGCGAGAGCGTGTTGCGCAATTACTCGACGCTGTGGGCCTTGGTGCGGAGGCTTCGGACCGGTTTCCCCATTCTTTTTCCGGCGGTCAACGCCAGCGGGTCGGGATTGCACGTGCCATTGCTCTGGAGCCAGATCTTGTGATTTGTGATGAACCGATCAGCGCGCTGGACGTGTCGATACAGGCGCAAATTGTCAACATGCTGTCGGACTTGAAGCGGGACACTGGGCTGGCCTATCTGTTTATCACTCACGATCTGTCGATGCTGCGCCATATCGCCGACCGGATCGGCGTGATGTATCTTGGCAAACTTGTCGAGATCGCCCCGTCAGAAGCGCTGCACACTGCGCCGCGCCACCCCTATACAGAGTTGTTGTGGTCCGCGATCCCTGTGCCAGACCCTGCTGCGCGCCGCGATGATCCGTTTGAAACAGGCGAGGTGCCCAGCCCTCTGGACCTGCCGACTGGCTGCCGCTTTCGCACTCGGTGTCCTCAAGCGACCGAACTCTGCGCGCAAACTGAACCGAGCCTCATTACTCAGGCGGACGGCCACGCCGTCGCCTGCCACCACCCGCTGCATAGCAGCACGTCTAACCCCCAACAGGAGCGAGAAAATGCGTAATCTTTTCATGTCCACAGCCCTTGCGACGCTGCTTGTGTCACCTGCCTTTGCCGCAGGTGACCTGACCTATGTGGTCAACAATGAATCCGCCACATATGACCCCGGCCTGACGTCGGAAACCTTTGCTGCGCCGATCATTGGTAATACCTTCGAAGGTCTTGTTCGCTTCACAGAAGGTGGTGAAATTGAAGGTGCGATGGCCGATAGTTGGGAGGTCTCTGACGACGGGCTAACCTATACGTTCAAGTTGCGCGACGCTAACTGGTCGGACGGTCAGCCCGTCACGGCACAGGATTTCGTGTATGCATGGATGCGGGTGCTTGACCCTGCTGCGGGCGCGAAAAATCCTGCCATGTTCTATCTGATTGACGGGGCCGAGGCACATTATGCCGCTGGCGGTGAGGGGGCTGTGGCAATCTCTGCGACAGACGATAAAACGCTCACGTTCACGCTTGCCAACCGTATTCCTTACATGATGCAACTGTTGACCTATACCAACTGGTTCCCTGTGCGGCAGGACGTGGTTGAGGCCAACCCCGAAGGTTGGACCCGCACCCCTGAGACATTTATTGGCAATGGTCCGTTCAAAGTGACCGAATTCAACTTTGGTGAATCCGTGGTTTTTGCCAAGAATGACGAATACTTCGAGGCTGGTGACGTGTCTTTAGACACGTTGACGTTCCGCCTAATCCCTGATCAGGCCACCGCTTTGACCGCGATGGAATCCGGGCAGGTTGACGGGATCGAAGCCGTTCCCGCCCCTGAAATTCCGCGCTTGATGGCCGAAAGCGATGCCTTCATGATTGTGCCAGCGCTTGGAACAACCTACGCCTTCTTCAACCCAGCACAGGTACCGCTGGATGACGTGCGAGTACGGCAAGCGCTGTCCATGGCGATTGACCGTCAGGACATCGTCGATTTCGTTCTGCAATCTGCTGACCTGCCGGCTATTGGTCTTGTGCCGTACGGTTTGACGCTGAACGGCGAAGATTTCCGCGATGGTGTTGATGCTTATGGTCTGGATACTGATGCCCAGCCAGAAGCCGCAGCGGCCTTGCTGGCTGAAGCGGGTTATCCCAACGGCGAAGGTTTCCCCGAAACTGTGTTCGTCACCTACACGTCACCGCCGATCGAGAAGCTTCTCGAAGCGATCCAGCAGATGTGGAAGGAAAACCTGAACATCGACGTGCAAATTCGCGCGACCGAATGGCAGGTGTATTATCCTGAAGTACAGCAGGTGGAATTCCAGATTGCACAGATGGGGTGGGGCGCGGATTACCCACACCCGATGACCTTCCTTGACGTGTTCCTGCCCGACAGCCCGAACAATCTTGCCGCATGGCAGAGCGAGAAGTTTGCCAGTGCTGTGGACGCGGCGAAATCCACTGCTGACGAGGCCGAAAGCCTTGCCGCAATGCGCGAAGCCGAAGGTATTCTAATGAACGACCATATCATCCTCCCCATGTATCATCGCTATAACTACATGATGATGTCGCCGAACGTCGACGGGTTCTGGCGTTCGTCGCTGAACGTCCCATACTTCCGCGACGTGACACTTTCCGAGTAGCGCTTGTGTCTGCGGGCACCAAGGTGTCCGCAGACACATCTTAGGTCACGAATAGTCATAGAGTTGATCACCCGTATCCCCCAGCAGGACTTGTTATGAGGTGTCGAAGTGAAAAATTCTGAGGTAGCTACGCTCTGCTGCAGATAACGGAATCTCATATCTGCCAGCGCTCGATAAGCTATTTTTTGAAACTAAAATGGGCAAGAACACGGGTGCCGTAACAATGATTACTCTGTCCCGGTTGCTTGCCAACATTCAGATGAGCAAGGCTATCAAACCATTTTATTTTTAATTCTTTGCGCCAGACCCATCTCCCTCTTGTAAAAAACAGGAGGTAAAATGTCTCACTCACCAGAACGATCAAATCAACAAAGCATCACCAAGGCTGAACTCGCCCGACACCTGAACGTGGATGCGACATCAGTCGGCAGAATCGCGGCAAGCATTGGCCTTGAAGCGATTGCGGGGCGATACCCATGGCGCAAAATCTGGCGGAGAGAGCACAAGACCGAAGGGGTTTGGCTCAAAAGCCACCATGCGACCCTGATTGCAAGTGGGTCTACGGTGCTTGCCGAGGTTGAGATTCTCGAGGAAGCTCTCAAAACGCCTCTGTAGTCGTTTGCGCAGTTGGTCAACGTCCTCGGGAAATCACCTGACACGCTGGCGAAATCCGTCAGGCAGGGCCGCGTCAAACTCCCTTTTACGCAGCTGAGTCTTGGGCCGCGGCTACGCCGCTATCGGCCACTTGAGGTCTGGTTGTGGCAAGACGAGCAGCTTCTGCTCGCACCGCCAAAATGCGCGAGCTTCACCACGGTGCCTGATGCGCGAAAATCGCCAGTGGCAGAGACTGCGCACCTGCCTGAAAATATCCTCAAATGCAGAAGAAAAAGTGCTTTTTGGAAGCCTCACCTTGCATAAAAGGAACTCAAAAAAAATAGGCAGAAATAAGCAATACATCCACAACTTTTCGGGCCAAGTATTTCTACTTTCGCGCCGAAATGAATAAACGATTTCCATTAGTGTGTTTCACGGTAGATCGGATTTCGAGGTGCTTACACACTCTACGTTTCCCAAGTAATCTTTGTTCGATCAAAGTTGTCATCCAGCCCGGGTTTTATAATCTGAAACCATGGCGACAGATCAAAATCCCGCGGTGCAAAGAGCGAGTGGTGCCGGATGTGATAGATTTCACGCCTTGCGAACTCGCTGCCTGTAATTTGTTTCAGCTCGGTGACGTCGGGCAAGATCGGATATTTCACGGATTGAAACGACCGCGCAATGAGTGACGAGCAAATCGCGCGTGTGGGATCGCCCGAGCCGAGAGAAAGCATCCGTCGTCGCCAACGCACTGGGACTGGGGGCGTCGGAAAGAAATAACGGAACAAATCGAAGATATTGCGTAGGTCATATTTTAACCCAATGTTGTCCAACATGTACTGCGCGACCTTTTCACGTTCGGCGGTATCTAACCCAATGGGGCGGCAAATACGGGTATTGTAATTGGCATACTTTGAAAGCGGCACGCTGATACAGCCTTCATGCAAATCAACCTCGACAAGGCAGAGCTGTTCGCCGTCGTTCGCTATTTTTCGTGCCCGATTTCCGACATAAAGGGCTGCATGTGACCACGTCGATTGGGTCAGGTACTTGATCGCGCCTGACACTCGCTCTCTCCCCTCCACCAAAAGCACATCACCGACCTGCATGGTTTGGCAGACGACTTCGAAATCGGAGATCGCGTAGGGTTTGTAACCGGCGGTCGGTGCGTTCAGTTTGCGCGCAAGACGCCGCCCGATGTTCTGCAACTTGTTGTCGCAAGCTGCTTTTAAGCTCGTAGCCATCCTTCACCTCCGTCGGTCGGTATACATAGGACCAACGCCACGCTGTCTTGTTACAGACTGCCGGAAGTTTTTGATCCACTTTTCTCGCGCAATCCAAGCAATGCGCATTGGCAGGACAAACACTGACACAAACACGTCAATTGGTGCTAAGTATACTTTATAGGAGTTCAGAATGCCAAATTTCTGCCAAGAGCCTCTACAACAGCGTGGATTACAAAAAATGCCAAAGCGGTTGACCTCAAGTTATCCGAATATTCGTCTGGTTGTTTATTCTGCTTATGCGGTCTGGGTTACCCACCTTGCCGTCAACTGGATGATGGTGCGTGTCGATTGGCTGGAAAATGCAGCAAGAGTGCGCATTGGTGTATTTGGCATGCTTTTGCTGGTTTATGTTTTGCTGATGGCCATTCATTTCGTGCCCGGAGTGGAGAATGGTATTTATCTGATGATGCTTGAAGGCGGCACTGCGGCGCCTTTTGTTTATCTCGGAACACTTGCAGGTCTGTCGCTGGCCTATTTTGTGGAACGGACCGTCGATTGCGTCGTGTTTATGCAGGTGGAGATTGATCTACGGCTAACCAGAATTAGCGATCTTATTGAAAAATTACGCCCATGAGCGGTGAAGATCAGCTGCAACTGGTGCATCAAAACTTGCCGAAATGGATGCCGTCCACTGTGATCCACTACCGATACGTTTCGCTCGTGCTACTGTTGAACCTTCCAGGAAACGCGGTCATTGGCGATGGTGGCGGGCTTGCACTGATCGCCGGCTTTAGCGGTCTTTATGCGCCGCGATCGACCGTTTTGGCCTGGGCACTGGCGATTTCACCTGTGCCCATAATAGTGTATTTTCTTGACTTCAATCCACTCGGTCGACCTTCAAGGGAATGACAAGAATGATCACCCATGTCGAAAGTGACACTGAACTTATTAAAGGCCTTGTGGCGGGCGAGCGTGGTGCGTTTGAAACGCTTTATCAACGCCACAACACTTCCATGGTGCGGGTTGCATCGGCGATTTTACGCAACCATGCGTCGGGTGAAGAGGTGGCACACGAGACATGGATCGCGGTGTTGCGCAATATCAGCAGTTTCGAGGGACGATCATCGCTCGCGGGGTGGATTTTCACCATCCTGTCGAACCGGGCAAAAACCCGTGTGAAACGCGACGGCCGCAGTGTTGCGCTTGATATGTCGGAGCAGGGAAATGACGCCGACGACGCATTTGACGTACGCGGAAATTGGAAGAATCTGCCCGAGCTGTGGGACGAAATTACGCCCGAACGTGTCGTTGCCGGACGCCAGATTATGGATCACGTCGTGCAAGCTATCGAAGACTTGCCACCGGCCCAACGCGCGGTGTTGGTTTTGCGCGGGCAGCAAGAACTTGAAGCGCAAGAGGTGTGCGAAATCCTTGAGATTACCGAAGGAAATATGCGAATTTTATTGCACCGTGCACGTCGCGCGGTACGAGACGCGATTGACGTTGTCGTAACTTAATGCCCCGTCAATTTGCGAAAACGAAATTAAATCAAAATAATCTGTAACGTACTTAGAGCTGGTTTGTCTTCTTATCATAAGGCTCGACAAGGAATGAAAAAATGCTGAGTTGCCGCGAACTAACAGAACAAGCGGATGCGTTTCTGGATAAGGAAATGCCGTTTGGGAAAAGAATGCAGGTTCGCCTGCATGTAATGATGTGTGGCGGCTGCAACCGGTTTGTGAACCAGATGCGTTTGACGCGCCGTCTGATCACCGCTGAAGAACGTCGTAAGACCGTGCACGACACAGCCAATATCGACAGCATCCTTGCCGCGTTTGAAGAAGAAAAATAGCCCAGTGGTCAAGATGACCCTGCGGCGCAAACAAAGGATTAAGAAAATGACAAATCTCAAAAGCGGCTTTTTGGCAGGTTTCATCGCAACGGCTGTCCTGTCGGTGCTGATGGTGATGAAGGGTGTGATGGGCGTAATGCCCGAACTTGACGTGGCGGCGATGCTGGCCGGAATGATTGGCGCACCCGTAATCGTGGGCTGGATCGCACACTTCATGATCGGCACGATCGCATGGGGCGGTGGTTTCGCGGTTCTGTATGACATGATCCCAGGTCGCAGCGCCGTTCAGAAGGGCATTGTGTTCGGGATTGCCGATTGGCTCGGCATGATGATCGTGATTATGCCGATGGCTGGCGCAGGCTTGTTTGGTCTGGGTCTCGGCATGATGGCGCCCGTTATGACGCTGGTGTTGCACATCATCTTTGGCGCAGTTCTTGGCGCTGTTTTTGCCAACCGCACACAGGCTGAACTGGCACACTAACGAGACATGCCCGCGTCTACTTGGTGGCGCGGGCAGCCGTGTAGAATGCTAAAAGCATGTCCAACATTCACGAACTTAGCGCAATACGGCGCGTTTAACCCGTGGTCTGCCGATTCCAAAAACCAGAAAATCCGTGAGGGGTGATCCAATGCGATCCTACTTCGACAACTTTATTTCAACCAATCTAACCCTCTTTGCCACGGCTTTCATCTTCGTGATCGGAATTGGCGTTTTAGTCGTCGTCACAATGTTCGTCATCGACATCTCGCAATCAAAAGACGCTGTGCGCCGCAATTACCCCGTTTTGGGCCGCTTCAGATCGCTATTTACGACGCTGGGCGAATTCTTTCGCCAGTACTTCTTTGCAATGGACCGCGAAGAGATGCCGTTCAACCGCGCTGAACGCGACTGGATCGGTCGTGCTTCCAAAGGTAAGGACAACACGGTCGCGTTCGGATCAAGTATGGTCCTGACGGCCCCGGGAACGCCAATTTTTGTGAACTGTCCTTATCCCACATTGGACGACGACGCGGTCGAGGTGCAGCCCTTACGGATTGGATCGGGTTGTCCCAAACCCTATGATGCACAGTCATTCTTTAACATCTCTGCGATGAGTTATGGAGCGCTTTCCACCCCTGCTGTCAGAGCCCTGTCAGCAGGGGCGAAACTGGCCGGATGCTGGATGAATACCGGCGAGGGCGGGCTGTCCTCCTATCATCTTGAAGGCGGCGCAGACATCATCTTCCAGATTGGCACTGCGAAATACGGTGTGCGTGACGAAGACGGAAATTTGTCCGACGACAAACTGCGCGAGATTGCGGCACACGATCAGGTCAAGATGTTCGAATTGAAGATGAGCCAAGGCGCGAAACCCGGAAAGGGCGGTATCCTGCCGGGCATTAAGGTGAATGCAGAAATCGCAGCCATTAGGGGGATACCAGAAGGCGAGGATTCAATTTCCCCGAACCGTCACCCCGAGATCAACGACGCGGGTTCCATGCTTGATATGATCAACCACATTCGCGATGTCACCGGAAAACCAGTTGGTTTCAAGGCGGTCGTGGGGAGCTACAGTTGGTTGACTGAACTGGCCAAAGAAATCCAAGGTCGCGGTATCGCATCTGCACCTGATTTTGTGACGATCGATAGTGGTGACGGCGGAACGGGGGCGGCACCGATGCCGTTGATGGATAACGTCGGTTTGGTCATCAAAGAGTCCCTGCCGCTGGTTGTGGATATCCTGACAGAATACGGCCTGCGCGACCGAATTAAGGTCATCGCATCCGGCAAATTGGTAACGCCGTCCGAAGTCGCTTGGGCCCTCGCCGTGGGCGCTGATTTCATTAATTCCGCACGCGGTTTCATGTTCTCGCTGGGGTGCATCCAGTCACTTAAGTGCAACAAGAATACCTGCCCGACAGGAATTACGACAACAAACAAGCGGTTGCAAAAGGGGCTGAATCCGGAGGAAAAATCCATCAAAGTCGCTAATTTTTGCAAGAACCTTACCCACGAGGTCGAGGTCATCGCCCACTCATGCGGTGTCGGGCGGCCCCGGCTGCTTAAACGCAAACATGTGCGGATCGTCATACCGGATGGCACATCAATTCAGATGGAAGAACGCTTTCCGCAAAAGGAAGTTCTACCGGAGTACCGGCCCGAAACCGCAGCGTAGCGGGCGATCCCAGTTTGCCCTCTCGCTTTATGATGTACGACACAATAAAGGACGACACACCCATGATTGATCCCAAAGCCCAAACAATCAAAGCCTCCGATCTATTTGTAAAAGCGTTGGAAGCCGAAGGTGTTGAGCAAATCTTTGCTGTGCCGGGCGAGGAAAACCTTGATTTGGTGGAATCCTTGCGGACCTCAAGCATTAAACTGATCCTGACACGTCATGAACAAGGCGCTGGATTTATGGCCGCGACATACGGGCGGCTGACCGGCAAACCGGGCGTCTGCATGGTAACGCTGGGACCGGGGGCGACCAATTTAACCACGCCCGCTGCCTACGCCCATTTGGGCGGTTTCCCATTGATCATGATTACGGGGCAAAAGCCGATCAAGACATCCAAACAAGGCCAGTTCCAGATTATCGATATCGTCAATCTGTTCAACCCGATCTGCAAAATGTCCAAACAGATTGTGCACGGCAACACGATCCCGTCATTGGTCCGCGAAGCATTCCGGCTGGCAAGCGAGGAACGCCCCGGTGCGGTGTTGTTGGAACTACCCGAAGACATCGCCGAAGAACCTTGCGATGCCCCTGTGATTGAACCGCACGCACGTCACTACGCCGAAGCTGGCGACGTCGCAATTTCGGATGCCGTGGACCTTATCATGAAGGCAAAGATGCCGTTGATCCTGGTAGGTGCCGGGGCCAATCGCAAAAATGCGCGCAGTGCGATTTCTGAGTTTATCGACGCGACCGGCATTCCGTTCTTTTGCACGCAAATGGGCAAAGGCGTGGTCGACGAACGTTCCGAATTGTTCCTTGGCACGGCTGCCTTGTCCGACAACGACTACGTGCATTGCGCCATTAATCGGGCTGACCTGATTATCAATTTTGGCCATGATGTGGTCGAAAAGCCCCCGTTTTTCATGGAGGCCGGAGGCAAAAAGGTTATCCACGTCAATTACAAATCCGCGCAGGTTGATCAGGTCTATTTTCCGCAGATCGAAGTGGTCGGCGATTTGGCCGCATCCGTGACAAAACTGAAAACAGCGCTGGATGGCCGTGTGAAGTGCGACACGTCCTATTTTGAAAAAGTTCACGCCGAGATTGAAGGTCACCTTGCTGAAGGCATCGACGATGCACGTTTTCCGGTCACGCCGCAGCGCTTTGTCGCGGACACCCGAAAGGCGATGGGCGACAAGGATATCATCGCGCTGGATAACGGAATCTACAAAATTTGGTACGCGCGCAACTATAAAGCCTATGAACCCAATACTGTCCTGTTGGACAACGCTCTCGCCACGATGGGGGCGGGATTGCCCTCCGCGATGGCGGCGGCGGCGCTCCACCCTGACCGCCGTGTCATGGCAATTTGCGGCGATGGTGGCTTCATGATGAACAGCCAGGAGCTGGAAACCGCCATCCGCATGAAGCTCAACCTTGTTGTACTGGTGCTGAATGACAGTTCCTACGGGATGATCCGCTGGAAGCAGGCCGCGTCAGGTTTTGAGGATTGGGGGCTGGAATTCGAAAACCCCGATTTCGTCAAATACGCCGAAAGCTATGGCGCGACGGGGCACCGGATCACGGCGACCGATGATCTCTTGCCTACGTTTGAAAAAGCGTTTGAAGCGGGCGGTGTACATCTGATTGATTTGCCCGTCGACTATTCGGAAAACCAGAAGGTTCTGATCGATGAACTGGCTGAAAAGGCTTGCCTGATATGACCAGAACCCTCGAAGTTGTGAACCCGTTCGATTTGAATGTCATTGGTTCCGTGCCGCTTAAGGGGTGGGATGAGATAGACAGTTATCTCTCCACGGCCACCCAACTGCATAAAAACCGCAAGGGGTGGCTGCCAGCGCATCACAGGATTGAAATTCTTAGGAAAACGGCTGTTCTCATGCAGGACCGGTTCGAAAACCTCGCATTCCAGATCGCGAATGAAGGTGGCAAGCCGCTCGTGGATGCCCGCGTCGAAGTCACCCGCGCGATTGATGGCGTTGGACTGTGCATCAAGGAAATTGCCGGTTTGGCAGGCAAACAGATCCCGATGAATTTGACACAGGCGGGTGATGGCCGCACCGCATTCACACAACGCGAACCCATTGGTCCGGTCGTCGCCGTTTCCGCGTTCAATCACCCGTTAAACCTGATCGTGCACCAAGTCGCCCCAGCGATCGCGACGGGGTGCCCGGTGTTGGTCAAACCAGCGGATGACACGCCTCTGTCGTGCAAGGCATTTGTCGATATCCTGTATGAAGCAGGTCTGCCCGAGGAATGGTGCTGCTTTGTCCCTTGCGACATTCCAACGGCGGAAAAATTGGTGACTGATCCGCGTGTCGCCTTTTTCAGCTTTATTGGCTCGGCCAAGGTCGGCTGGATGCTAAAATCCAAATTGGCTCCCGGTACACGATGCGCCCTCGAACACGGCGGCGCGGCATCCGTTATCATTGATAGTAGCGCCGATATCGAGGCGATGATCCCAAGTCTTGTGAAAGGCGGCTTTTATCACTCGGGGCAGGTTTGCGTGTCGGTTCAACGCGTTATGGCGCCAAAGGGAATGGCGGATGATATTGCGCAATTGCTGGCGGATGCGGCGTCAAAACTGTGTGTTGGCAATGCGATAGACGAACAAACGGATGCTGGCCCTCTGATCCGCCCACACGAAGTAGATCGCGTTTCGAATTGGGTCGCCGAGGCAAAACAGGCAGGTGCCAAAATCCTGACGGGAGGCGATAAGCTGGGGGCAACAACCTATGCGCCCACCGTTCTTTTGCGCCCACCTCTGGATATCAAAGTCTCGCGACAGGAAATCTTTGGTCCTGTCGTGTGCGTTTACGAGCATGACACAATCGACGACTCCATTTCGCAAGCCAATGATCTTCCCTTTGCATTTCAGGCATCGATTTATTCCAACAACCTCGACATGGCGATGAAGGCCATAGAACAGCTGGACGCAACTGCGGTCATGGTAAATGATCACACGGCATTTCGCGTCGATTGGATGCCGTTCGCGGGCCGCAAACAATCCGGCTACGGCATAGGCGGTATCGGCTACACGATGCACGACATGACGCAGGAAAAAATGGCGGTCATAAAAGTCTGAACGGATAGCAAAGTCTTGCGCCATACAAATTCCGTCTCCTATCCAAGCTGATGTTTGCATGAATGGCAGATTCACCGTTGGGATGCGGCACGAAGATTCTCGCTTACACAGCATTCGGGACACTGCGTGCGCTCGCAGCGAGAATACCGAATTTACAGGTTGGGCTCCTTCCAGACCTTAGCTGTTTTTGCACATCTTGTGATATGGGCGGTCAATGCTGCCTGCATGTAAATATGCCCTGCCAGATAATAGAAGTAGCCGAAAATGACCGCTGCGCAACGTGAAGCGCGTCTCAAAGCAAGGCTCTTCACTACCGATCCGATATATGCGTGCAGCGGTGCCAAAACGGCATTAACCAGACTGCGAAGAGAAGCATGACCCCGATGAGTGACAATGACCCAAAAGAAAGAAGGAACATGAGCTTGACCAAAACACCCAATTAGAGAAGCTGCCGTTGGCGAATGCTCACGATATTGCAGTGCAGTGTCTGATGCGGCACTTGGAAATGAAATCCGCTTTCCGCATTGCCGCGGCTCGCCCTCCGATTTGACGTCGATTTCGTGTGCAAACGCGGTGAATGTCGGCTTCGCATAGAGGTTACTATTCTCTGTCTGGGGGAATTGCCCATATTGTAGAGGTGGGCCCTCCGATGGTCCAGTTTGGGCGGGTACCCACGCAACTGAACCGAGTTTAATCGGCCCCTTCTCAATTCTCGTCCCACCCCTCCCAAACTTTTTTTGGTTTAATTTTTCTCGTTTGAGGAAGCGAACCCATGTCCTTGTCATGAAACAAAACATGACAAATCTACGCGCGGCTGCGCGCATCACATCAAACCTCCCGACACTTTCGCAATCACAAATTGCGAAGCGGTGGCAGATGGATGCTGACACAGTCAGAAATATCATCCGGAAACACCACCTATCACCTGTCCCCGCGCCCTGGAAGCGCGCGCGTTACAGCATACTTGATATCTGGCGGGTTGAGGGGGTCTCCCACGCCTCCGCCTTAGATCTGTCGCAGCACAGCGATCTTCTTGAACCTCTCGCCACGGCGAATGACCTCGCAAAGCTTTACAACTGCACGCCGGCCACCATTCGCAATTGGGCGCGCGAAAGTGTCCTGCCAAGCTTCCGGCTGGGAGGGTCCGTACGGTTTCACATGTTCGCAATTCAGGAGGTTCTGAGTGAGTTTTGAGGTGCCAAAAACCGAATTCCGCGTCTTGGACCGAACCGAAAAAAGTGAGGCAAAGGTCCACAGAGTGTCATTTATCGACTCTTTGCGGTCCTTTTCCTCACTTCGTGTTTCGAATGCCGAAATTCGAAAAAAGGACCTCAAATCGCATCCAAGAAATCTAAAGCCATCAACCTAAATCTCTTCGGGTCAGGTCGACCCGCTTCGCAAACAAAAACAAGGAGCGAACTCAAATATGAACTTACTACAAGCTGTCGAAACTCTGGACGCGGGCGACTTGCCCTACTCGCCGGCAAATGCCGCCAAGGTGCGCGGTTCAGCCCGCAAATGTGCCCGTCTGCCAGGCTATAACTGTGACCTCTCGCGGATTTCCGTCGATGCGGATGTCTTTGCGGATCGCTGGCGGCGCCACATGCAAAATAAAGATGCGCCGGAAGGATTTAAATCTTTCAAGCAATTCTCAGCATGGCATTCGAATGTAAAAAGCCTGATGGATCACGTATCCGGCAAGCGTCGCGAGCGCGATCTCCTGCTCAACATTGAGGATGACTGGTCTCTGTTGTTGGAGGCACTATCGGCGCAGATCAATCCGGCCCGTAAAGGCACGGGCATCCAGCACCCTGACTTTGTGGCCGTGACTGTATTGCGGAACTTCGCGCGGGAGCACAACCGCCAGCCGCATCAGCTGACGGCGGGCTTGATCCATTCATGGATGCAGACTGCCACGGCCAGCCAGCGGTCGGCGATGCGCAATGCGACGAAGATCATTAACAAACTGCTGGATCTGGATCACGATCTTCCGGCTGGCCTTCTTCCGGGAGCAATCGAGGAGATCCCGATGGTCACCAAACAACGGATATCACCGGCTCTTCCACCAAAACTGAAACAGGCAATATCGGACATGGAGGCCGATTTGCGCCAGGGCGTCCCCTATGGCGGCTTGCTCAAAAATAAACTCAGGGATCCGTGTAGCGAGGGTACCGTAAAAGCCGCGCGTAACGTTGCAAACTGGTTCTACTCCTGCATGGTTGAGCTCGACTTCCTGAGCCTCGACGAGGATCCTGACCCCAAGGAGTTTGCCACCTTGGGCCATATTCTGGCGGCATTCGAATCGGAAGTAGCGGGTGGCTACTACTGGAAGCCACTTGAAAAAACGACGGTTCGCAAAAACTTGGAAGGTACGTTCCGCTTCCTGCGGCGTTTTAATCCCGAGCTGAAACTTGAACAAACAGAGTTCTTTCAGGCCACGTATTTCCAGAATTGGGATGGCATGACAGCGAACAATCAAGCTTTCTGCAAACGTCTGCTGAAATCGGATGTTCGCAAAGCCAAGTTCTTTTCATTAGCGCGCCTTTTCCATGAAAAGGCTGCACCTATGATTGCCGACTATGACATGCTGCCGCATAACCAGAAAGCGCAAGCGGCACATTGGGCATTGGCCGCTGCCGCGGCGGCGGTGCTGACGTTCCTTCCAGTTCGTGCAGATACGGTAATACAATTGACCGTCGAGGGGCCGGATGCGCATGTCAGACTGCCTGAACGCACCAAATTGGTAAGTTTTGCGCTGCCGCGAGACATCATCAAGAACAACAAACCCCTCACGGCGGAGATTGCGCGGCGTGGGGCTGTCGATCCGCGTGCAATTCTGGAATGGTGGCTCAAGGCTGCGCGGCCTGTCGTTATGGGGCGGCTGCAAAATTCGGATCCGACACTTCTGTTGGGAGGGGCTGGCTATTCACGGCTAAACGTGGCCTGGCGCTTCGCTACCGCCTCGGTCGATCACTACATGAACCTCCATCAGGTGCGCCATGCGATCGCGTCGATCCTTTGGAATGAGCCTGGATCGGACATCAATGTGATTGCCGCCCTTCTGGGCGATCACCCGGAAACCGTGGCCCGCACCTATGCCTTCCTTGATGTCGCAGCGCAGGTTCAACGCGGTATGGATGGCATGACATCTGTAAATGCTGCGCTCGAGAAAGCGGTGCGGCTATGAAGTTCGATATAAGTGAGACACACCTGCCCACCAAGATGCGTCGTTTTTTGGCGGATATCGACACCGGGCGCGCCCATTGCGCTCCGGCGCTACAAAAGAGGCGAGACAATGCATCATCCGCCCTACGCTGTCTCGCCGAGACCGCACAAATGAACAGACTTCCCATGACCCTATCTGCTGAAACAGCGGAGGCGATGATCCAGCGTCTTCAAGCAGCGAATTGGACGCCATCGTCAATATCCGGTTTCAAAACACTTCTGCGTCACTACGCCTATGAAACGGAAGAAGGCGTAGATTGGGCGCTGGAAAGTGGCGCAACTGACCGACGGCCGGTGGAACTGGTCCTGCGCGCGCCTCACTGGGGACCGTATCGCGCAATGCTGCCGATGCTTCTTGAGGAAGATATCAGTGCGCGTGAAATTCGGCTGGCGGATCGCTGGTTGCGGCATCGCAATAAGGTGACGCATCTGTCTTTAGAACATGCTGCGGAGTTTCGCGCCGATCCAGGTAACTTTCGTGGATTGGCAGCATTCATGACTGCGATTGACCCGGGAAACCCGGACACCCGGATTCTTCAGGCGGCTCAGCGTAAGCGGCGCAGCACCGCCAAGGGCGTGAAGCACAAGCCAGCGTATGGTGATCTACCGGAACCCTTTCTTTCGCAAATGAAAGCCATAAGCCGCACACCGCGAGAACTCGGCGGTTATTCTCAATCGCGCATAAAAGTGATGGGGAGCGCCATTCGGCGCCTGCTGCGTTCCGCGAAACAACATGAATTGGAGCTCGCGCTCACTATGGAAACCGCGACGGCCTTTGCCGAAGATTTGGTTGCGAGCGATCTCACGCTGATCTCCGCAGCTGGTTATTGCGATTTTCTCGGGTATTTTGCCAAGCGCGCAGGATACGCCGCCGAGATCGGGAATGCTTTGGTGGAAACTCATTGGGCGCTCAAGAAAGAGGCCAAACCGGATCTGAAGCGTAAGGAAATCAAACTGGCGCGTGTGCCGATCGATTTGATTGATCTGGCCAAAACAGCGCGCGTGCTTCTTGAGCAGGCTCCTTTGGAAAACGACATCCGAAACCGCAGGCGTGACTACACTCTGGCTGGCGCCATCGCTCTTCTTTGCAAATTGCCCATTCGGGCCCTGGACTTGCGTCAGGGCAAGATAGGGAGAGAGTTCAGTCGCAATAGTGAGGGCTGGCGCGTCGACTTGGAAACCTCCAAGACCGGCACGCGGATAACCGGTCGGTTAGCGGATTGCCTGACACCTTTCCTCGATGCCACATTATTGATGGACACGGACCCGGCATACCTTTGGAAGATCTACGATCAACGCGTCGGCACCGCACTCTTTGCCAACCCTGCACGCGATTGGAAATGCTATGAGCGTGAATGGTTGCGCCGTAATATGACCGAGCACACGGGCCATAGTGCCCACATCGTTCGCACGTTGATCTACGATTACTGTACCCTTGATGACCGTCTCGATGCGAAAGTGGCACAAGCACTCGTCGGGCATGCGCATGCGACAAGCAAGAAGTTCTATGAGGTAAACGCCGACCGGTATCGCAGGGCACAGGCCTTCAAGAACCTGAGTGCGATCGAGAAATCCCTACAGGGGTAACAGCGGGCAGCATCGAACACGTTTCATCGTGGAGGCAAATGCAATGTGATTAAGTATGCGATCCGCTCGCTATTTGCATGCGAGGATCGAGGGGGACGGAAAGTATGAAAGGAATATGGCAGTTCATTTTTTGTTTCTCGCTGCCTCTTTGTGAGCAGCAAGAAAACAAAAAACGACCTGCCGAAAAGAGTAAGGGATACCCCGCGTGGTCTGAGAGAAAGGCCCATACCGCGCGCTTGAGCCGTCAATAGGGCGGCATTAAAAAGAGACATTCCAAATGTTTGATTACCGTCAAAATGCGGACCTGTGTGCCGTAAATCGCTTCCTGCAAGATAATTGGGAGGTCATCGGGGCCGCATCATTTATTCTCGGCGGCCAACGGGCGTTCAACCGGTCTAAAAATCTGCTCGAAGATGTTTGCGCGGGTACGGTTTTAACACGCCAGTTGAAACGTGAACTACAGACCCTCCATGATCTCCTGAGCTTGCGCCACGTCACTGATCCTGAAAACAGAAAATGCGGATATCTCGTCGATAGCGACCTTGCGGATCCTGTTGTCGAAGGCATTTTCTTACTCAAATACGGGCTCCATGGCATTCTCACGCAGATCGATGCGGAGCACGAATTGCCGCCCAAGGACCATCACCTCGCGGCCTGATACGAGCCAAGCCGAGTTTGGTCTATGCGGCGATTCCGCAAGAGGAAACGCTGCAATGAACCCGCGTTTTATAGTCGAAATCAATGGAAATCTGCGTGCAGTCGGCCCGCACGCCTCAATAGGAAATGGGGATTGATGCGAACTTTTCTGCGTATTCTTCTTGGTGAGAATGCGCAGAAAAGCTCTGTCAGCCCCCAGAAAAAAGGAAGCAAGATGACATGAAACAGAACCCGACACCCCGCCTGAGCCTCTTGTCCGTCACACCACGAAAACCAAAAGGAGTTTCAAATGACGTATCAAGAAACCACAGCAATCAAAGGATTGTGCTCATTCCTCACCCATAATTACGAACCGCTGCGAAACGCAGCCTTTCTATTGGGGGGAGGCCCTGCGCTGCGGCGCATTCAGTCTTTGTGCGATGATCTCAGATCGAACCAGACATTGACCCGAAGTTCAAAACGTAACTTGGTTGAGTTACACAAGGTTCTGTCTTTGTATTACGTCGCGGATCCGGAAAGGCTGGAACACGGTCTTTTTGCCAGAATCGACCCATACGATCCGGTGGTCGAAGAGATATGTCTCTTAACCGATGGGCTGATGGATCATATGCGCGCTATCGATAACGCTTCGAATGCGCCTGTCTTCCATTTCGACATGGCAGCGTGAAGGAGGCCTCGATGCATTATAGCTCCGAAAGGCAAATAGAAACTCAACTCGATAATTTGAGGCTGGGTGTATCCATGCCGCCGTTCCTGTCGTGCGTTCTTGGTCTCATCGGCCCCATGGCGACCGAGATGGTCGTGTAAGCTGCAAGACCGCGTACCGCTGGCCCATACGCGGGCAGGGGGAAAAGAATAATAATTGAGACTGTCAGTATATTTTGTATTTCTCGCGGCCTCTTTGTGAGCCGCAAGAAAACAAAAAATGACCTGCCGAATACGAGTAAATGACACCCCGCGAGGTACAAAGGAGAACCCGTGCCGGGGTGCTTGAGCCGCCAATTGGGCGGCATTGAAAAAGAGGATTTCCGCATGAATCGGAAACAACTTCTCGCTGCGGTAAAGGCTTTTATCGCACAAAACGACATGGAATTGCAAAACGCGGTTCTGCTACTTGGTGGTTCCGTCGCTCTAATGCGACTGCAACGCTTTCGCCGCGCGCTCACGGCTCCGAACGGCAAGGTTCGGCTGCTCCGCGAGTTGAATTGGCTGCATGGGCTCCTGGGCCTCGAGCATGTCGCCGACTTCGATCGAGAGGAGGCTGGCTACTGTGCAATGATTGATCCAGAAGATCCGATCGTATGGCAAATCTGTCTTCTGACAGAGGCGGTGGGTGCCCTTATCGACGGCTATGAGCAAACCATGCCTGTGGGTGGTGAGCAAGCTGGTGAGGTGGCAGCGTGAGTAATATCCGACGCGAGGAGAGCCTCGAGGTGATGGTTGCGCGTGCAATTAACTCGGGTCAGGCATTTGGGAGAGATTATGCCCAATCTGGGCCGGTTCTGAAGAGCTACCATCGTCGTGCTCTTCTGCAGACCTTGGAGCGACTGGAGTGCGGGGAGGTCTTTGAGACGCAGGATGATGAATGCATCTCCGCTATGGGGTCAGCGCTCGTAAGCGCAGCCAATGACTTACGTCCAGGCTACGGAAATCGAGTCCTCGATGTCTGCAAGCATGAGGAATATCTGTTCAACAATGCGTTGGAAGACCTCCGCCGGTTTATCTTGCAATGGGAAAGTTTCGATTTTGTTCGTAAGCAAGCCCGGGCCAGAATAGCGGCGCGGCGATTGCTCGAAAATGTTAACGCAAATTTCTGAGCATTGTTGAGGAAGTCGCGGGTGAGCGGCTTCCTCAAAGAGGCGACGATTAGGGTTCCAGTCGATAAAGCCGCACTGGGCTACCTTTGGCACGGGCGATAATGCCCTTGGCTTCAAGATCAAGCTGCACGGCTTTCAACCACCAACGGGGCGATCACAGAGGATGTTGTACTTCAGTACCTGGAAAATCACATCCGTAATCCTACCGTCGCCAGACGGTAGTCGTTTAGTCAATTGTGTTGATTCCTTAGGGTGAGGGCGGATCGTTCACGCTCTGAACTCGGCCATTCAAGGGGGTGTTGGAGCGGTTTCAGTTGGTACAACCCGAGCATTAGAATACGGGCCGCAAAACGCAAAATAGGCGCGTGAGGCTTGGATTAGTTCCGCAGAGTGTCTCAATGAACATGTCGAAGCGTGTGTGGCCAGAATTTGTTTTTTTGACGTGGTTCCCCCCGCACCGACTCTCGTGCCCGATTTGTTGTATACGGCGGAGAACTCGAAAAAACCTATTTGATCACCCTCAGGCCGTTCACGCTCACCACGTTCTCCAGCTCATTGAGCTGCTGACCCTCGAAAGGACTTCGGATGCCAGAAAGATCATAGCTAAGTCCGCAGACGGCGGTAAATAGGGTGGAGATTGATATGCCATGTTGAGCATACGATTTTTCACCTTCATCTAAGGCTTCATGCCCCAAAAGACGTCGCTTTGCGTATCCAGGAACTCCGTTGTCCATCAATTGATGGTGGACGGTCGTGCGCAAGGCATGGAAATCCAGTCCGCGCCAATACACATTGTTCTTCTGTCGGTACTTCGTGAACTCTTTGGTGAATAATTCGGAATAGGTTTCTTTTGTTTTGCCACGTTCAAGCTCGGGGAACAGGCGTGGTTCGCCTTCTTGACGGCGCAGAGCTACAAGTTCCAACAAGCCGAGCCTGATGAGCTCCGGATGGACGGGAATGGATCTCACGCCAGCGCACGACTTAATACTTTGGCCGGGCCCGTTTTGCAGTCGATAGACGCATGCCGGGGATCAACCAAGTCGACCGCAACACCATCTAAGCTGATCTCATTAGGTAAACCGATCAAGGCTTGTCTGTTTACATACTACCCACAGGGAATGACGGGACCGTGCTCTCCAAAAGGAGCGCTAGTGGTCCTTGGTGCGCCGCGCGGATTTTTTTCAAAAAAAAAGCCGCGAGCCCCTGCCTAAGAGTGACTGACATTGGTTGGATGGTGGTTTCGGTTAAACACAAATGTTAGAATTTTCGTTTTAGATGTGAAAAAGCCTACTCGTATCAGACATGGCCTAAAGACGACCAAAACCCTTCTGCCAGAGGGGACAGCCTTGCTTGAGGCCTTATCAGTGTGATCAAGAGGTCAAGTAGCCATTCGGTACCTTCAAGTGGCATCAGTTTACCTGCGGCAATATCTTCGGACACAAGCCGCATTGGAAGCCAGGCGATCCCTTTGCCCTCAATAGCCATTGTTCGCAATGCCATGGCAACATGCGAGGTGAAAACGGGGCGTAGGTTCAGACGTGCGAGCTTTTCACCGAGACCTGCGCTCAGAATTCGCCCGAGGCCAGAGCGTTCGTCAAAACTTAAGAGCTGGATGTCAGCTTTGGAAGTATGCAATAGCGTGGTGCCATAAACATCAGGGGCGGCAACTGGCAAAGGCTGATCGGTCGCGATGGTACGCCTGCGAAAGCGGTCGCCATTGATTGTCATTTCCGCGGCCGGATGCGTGTGGCACAGTAAGAAATGCGCGCTGCCCTCCTGCATGATCTGCTCACAAGCCTCCATATTGTCTGCGAGCAAATGCACGCCAACACCGCCACCAGTCCGGCTAAACCATTCGGGAAAAAACGTAAAGGAAAGCGCCTGCGTCGAGGCGAAGATCAGGGTCTTGGCGACTGTTTCAATACTGCCTAATTCACGTTGCAATTGATGTATTTTGCGCAACATATCCTGCGCGGCATCTTGTACTAGAACGCCCGCATCGGTCAGGGCTAAGAGCAACGCCCCCAACGCAGTCATCATGCACCTCTGACACCAAGAACAGGTGTTCAGGGATGTCATCGAAGGCGGCAATCACAACACGCATTCCGCTTTGGAGGGGAAGGGCTGGTTTGGGGTTCATTGTCATTGCGCGACCCTCCGAAGCAGCAGGTCAGGGAGGAAGAAACCCAGGGTCAGGCTGAGAGGGAGCGGGAAGGGAATGGGCTTGAGGATGTCAGGCAGTCCCGCCAGCACGATCAAGGCTCCCACCAGGATTTGCGGGACGCTTATGCGATAGTCGGTTTTGGTCTTGAGGCCCCAATTGAGGCCAAGGCGGAAGGCAGTGCTTCCAAGGGTGAGGAGGGTAAAGGTCGAGAGCATCTATATAATCTCCATGAGGTTTTTATATAGATGCTTGATATATCTCAGTTTTTATGGATGTCGGGTCGGGGTTTTGATACCCGTGAGGCTATAACCGGTGTTAGAGAAATAAAACAGAAATGGTTTGGATCTGGCCATTTTCAGTAACAGCTGTGCGACGCCGCACTGTGTGGCCTTGTCGAGTGACTCGCTTACGTTGATTAGTTGTTCAGATTGAGACGGGCCCAGGAAAAGGGTGGAATAATTGCCGCCGGAGTATTCGACAATAATGCGGACCAGTTGGTCTACGTTATTGCTTTAACTGGGCCCTAAACGTTAAACTCTTTGGGGTGCCTTACTCTGACGGAACGTAATTAAGTGGATTGCCATCCTGCCCTGAGTTCACCATGTAATACTGTTCCTCACTGGTATCGTAGACCAAATAGGCATCCTGTCCGGCAGGTTTAGTCTGTGCCCCCCATGGCGCTTCGATGGTGATTTCTTCTGCGATGGCGAAACCGACGTCTGACATGGCGATCATTGGGACCGGGACGGTTTTTAGTGCCCCTACTACGCTTGGATCATTCGCTGCAAGTTTTTTGGCTAATTCTGGCACCATCTCTAGCCGCTCCACTAAACGGGCATTTTTCTCAGAAACCTCTTTAAGGGAGACTGTTTTATAGCTGTCAGTAAATGTTTGAAGACCGATGATGTAAAAATCTGGGCCATCGCCTGTCATCTGCAATGCAACTATGCTTCCTACATTCTCTGCGAGATAGGCCGCGTCATAGCCCGTGGCATCAACAGAGCCAAGGTTGTTTTGGATAGCTTCTGGCAATTCCGTAAGATCAGCACTTTCAAGCCGCCAGCCTAAAATGGGTTGGTCTTTAACAAACATCCGCTCCGAAGGCGCGGCTTCGGTGATCCGCGTGGTAATATCGCTTTGCGTTTGGATTTGTGCAGTTACAGGGCTTGAGAATAACCCAAAACAGCATAGCGCGAATCCGCCAATTAGGTTTGTGAAGTGAACCGGCTTAAACATTTTTGTTCTCCATATTGCGACCTTCCCAAAATAGAACGTCTTATCACGTTAATGTTTCTGTTTGTGGTGAGGGTCAAGTTTCATAATGAACTGCAAAATTACCTAAAGTATTAATGTACTCCTAGTCGTTCACGATACGAAAGTCTGTATTGATCCCATACGGGTCCCATATATGAGGAGGGGGAGACCCTATAGTTAATCTAATAGGACACCTCACTGGACCCTATCTTTCACCTAATACTATTCATTTAACTGTATGATTTATAATAATAAATACTATTTATTCATCAATACTACCCTCTATGATCACCAAACCTACCTATCAATGACCAGTGATATCTGCTGATATTCAGGAGCCCTCAACCGATACATCAGGGGCAAGCCCAACACGTCCTTTGAATACCACTTTCATCACCTCGGTTGCCTCCGCCTCATACCTTGGCTCCACCAAGATCGCATCATGAATGGGGAGGGCGAAGATATCCCTAGATTTGAGCTCCAACAGGACAGCCACCAGGATGTCGGCCTCTGTTCGCATCAACTGTAAGCCAACGCCTGTGCCAAAGAGGTGAACGATCGCGGGATGGCGTTGCCCAATGGCCGCTAGGGTGGCACTGAAGGACTTGCTGGCAGGGATGGTCTTGCGGATCCCTTTCGGCATACGGATCAGAGGCTTACTGGCGTTGATCGAGGCTTGAATGACCTTCTTGATCCCAGGACGGCATTCTTGCGCGAAGCCATACTCTGTCAGATCATAAAGATCACCCGTTGGCGGTGTCGCGCCAATTAAGCCATAGAGCAACAAAAGCCCTGCCTGACCGTAATCAAGCTCGACCAGGCTGTCATCATTGATCAAGAGGGTTTCCAACCGCGCATCATGCTTCATCCCTTGCCAAAAACCCTAAGATGCTCTTGGTGGATGCCCGTAGCATGCTCAAACCTATCGACGGGACGGGCAGGAACCGGACTTGTTCATTTGGCGAGAAGTCGAATTTTGGTATGCCCTATTTTCAAGACGAGTCCTTTGGGTGCCTTAAACGGGCCTTAAAGCTTTGAACTGCCAACTCGGTAGAAAACTGGACGCCTTCTATCTCACTATCAGACACCGTTATTTTGCTCGCACCGGCGGTGTCATCAACATTAATCGAGAACGCTGCGACTTTGGTCTGGTCGAAATCGTTCAGTTTGAGGCCAATGACTTGGCCACCGTCTGTTGAGTTCGGTTGTGGCCAACCGAACTCAAGTTGCTCTCCTCGCAAAAATAACAGCATAATTTCTAGCTGCAAAAACCAGAGTTGAGACCATTGGCGAATGATGCAATGAAAGCTCAGTAAAAACCGATTTCTTTTATGTCGACGTCTGCTTCGTGGTCTCGCCCAAAGGCCACTACGCCAATGGATTTTAAGCTGCTTGCCGAGGGATAGCGCGAAGAAAGCTACCAGACGGTTTGAAGTCGGAGAAAGGCAGCATGACTTCGTTCCAATCGTTGCTGACATCAAAACCGACTTGATAGTATTGCCACGGAAGGCGTGTTCCAGAAGTGCGAAGATGGATAAAGTACTCTTGATTATTGCCGCGCACGACGAGCCTCACGCCCTTGGCATCCTCTGGCGCTCCATCCGGTAGTTCCATGCGGATTTGGATGAAACCCCCGTTGTTTTCAGTGCTCACATTTCCAGTCATATGTGCGTGGACATCATCGTTCTCTGCAACAAACGACGCCTGCCCAAGGGAAACTCCGCCCATGACGCCATCCGTAAAAAATCCCCATCTTGTCTCTGGCTGTGACTTGAAATCTTCCAAAACGGTATATCCTGCCGTGGCCATCATGGGCGCAAAAAACACAAAGAATGCGACGGTATAACGCTTAAAGAAATGATTCATATTGGTCTTCCTACTCGGGGTGGTTTTATCAGTTAGGGTCGTTCTCAGAAATATCGCTCGGATGTTTATGATCACCATGGAATTGGGTTCCCAGCCCAATCTAAAAACTGTCCCGTCTCTCGTGGGGTTAAGCCGTCAATTACGTTCAATAAGTTTTTGGACGACACTGATGAGGAAACGGACGTGTGGGTTGTGTAATTTCGGGTGAATTCAGTCGCGACAGTGCCAGGATGAAGAGCAACACATATTGACCTTTTATGGGTGCGCGCCAACTCAATGGACGCTGTACGAATAAATTGGTTTAGGGCCGCTTTTGATGCTCGGTAAGAGTACCAGCCACCAAGATGATTGTCGCCGATCGACCCGACTCTCGCTGAGAGAACTGCAAAAACCGCCTTAGAATCCCGTGGTAATAAATGCGCGGTATGCTTGAGTATCACCATCGGACCAATTGAATTTACCGCGAACTGAAGAGCTGCAGTTTCGGCATCTAAAACCTTATAAGTTTTTTCCGGTCCTTGATCTCGCGGCGAAAGAGAACCTGTCGCGACTAAAATGGTATCAAACGTACCCTTAAGTCCTGTAGTGACACTTATTATGCTGGTTTCATCGGCTATATCGAGTCCGTTTTCTGTCCGCGACAGGCCTACAACGTCGCATCCCGTGCTCTCAAGCTCTTCTTTTAAGGCCTTCCCTATACCGCCAGATGAACCGATGATTAAAGCTCTGCTCATTGATGTCTTTCTCTTTTCTGAGGCCCGTTGAGTATAAAAATAGCCGCATTAGGAAGCGACACGATTGCCCCCTCCGAAAACAATGGCAAGAAAAATAAGTAAATTAACGCTATTGGATCTCGACTTCGTCATAGCGGTTTCCTTCACATAAATTTACGTCGAAAAATCACTACGCCTTCTGTTCGCCGCGTAAGTAAAGGAACGCCCTGACCGTAAGAGGCCTTGTAACCAAAAAGGCGCGATATACCCGCTCTAGGAGCCATGTAGCACCCGGGAAATCTGAACCTCTTGCAAGCCATTTCCACCTTGGCAGGCCGCGCCAGACTTCTTTAAATGCTTCAGCGCCAGACAGGAGTTGGTTCGACGAGGAAAGAACATGGAACCGCGCCATCGCTGTTTTATGTGGCAACAGATTTAGCTCACGAAACGCGTTGCTGTTTACGTCGATCGCCTCGAACGATCCCGCGTTATCGATGGTTTGGTAATAGCCTATTTCAGCAGAACACAGTGGGCAACTTCCATCAAAAAACACTTTTGTTTTGTTGGGGAGCGGATTGGAGGACTTCATCACGTCATGCAACCCGCCATATCTAAGCGTACTTCGGAACGATCTTGTAGGGTTGCTGAGAAGAGCTGCTCGCCCATCGTTGCAGAGACCGAAACGCCATCAAATTCGCTGTCCGATACGGTGATTTCACGCGCTCCCGTAGTGTCATCAACGTCGATTGTGAATGCCACAACTTTGTTAGGGCCAAAATTCTGTAGCTGAAGTGTAATAGATTGATCGCCGTCTGATACTTTTGGAATCGTTGAAAAATGTTCAGCCCCAGATGTGATTTCAAGGGGTTGAAAAACCTCCACTCCGGCCCCCGCGGCGGTCACGTCAAAAATCAGCCCAGCAGCCGCACCGGAAAGGTCAATTTTAATTACGGCGTTTTTGACCTGGCATGAACCTTCGTTCGTTAATACAAATTTGTCCTTCGGCGCCCCTTCGAGAAATTCCAAATGAATGTCAGCATAGGATTGCGAATCTGTGAGGCAAGCGAGTGTGAGAACGCAAAACAGTTTCATTTTGGGGTATCTCTCTAATTCTTAAGACGTGCAGAATAATAATGGCGGCCTCCTTTGGGGAAAAAAGGCCGCCATTTCGACGTGTTACTTGGGCAAAATAACTGCGTCGATAACGTGGATGACACCGTTTGAAGCTTCAATATCAGCGGAGACTACATTGGCTCCATTAACGGTTACGCCACCCTCAGTCATGATTGTGATGTCGCCGCCTTGGACGGTGGTCGCCATCATGTTGTTCGATAGATCGCCACTCATCACTTTTCCAGCGACAACGTGGTACGTCAGAACAGCAACGAGTTGATCTTTGTTCTCTGGCTTCAAGAGATTTTCAACAGTGCCTTCTGGAAGGGCAGCAAACGCTTCATCTGTTGGGGCAAATACAGTGAAAGGACCTTCACCTTTCAATGTGTCAACAAGTCCTGCTGCGCCAACGGCTGCGACCAATGTGTTGAATGATCCTGCTGCGACTGCTGTGTCTACGATGTCTTTTGAGTGACCATCGGCGAAAGCAAGATTGGCGGACGAAAGCATAGCTGCGGAAGTGATTGCGAAAAAAGTACGGCGGAACATAGGGTCTCTCCAAATTACAAAATTGACGCCAGCTAGCTGCTGGATAAAAGGTATACGGCCCCTAAGCGA
The DNA here is from genome assembly GCF_000812665.2 of Falsihalocynthiibacter arcticus. Lineage (GTDB taxonomy): Bacteria > Pseudomonadota > Alphaproteobacteria > Rhodobacterales > Rhodobacteraceae > Falsihalocynthiibacter > Falsihalocynthiibacter arcticus. Next base: position 3,802,391 of record NZ_CP014327.1, on the reverse strand, counting down.
GGTCGGATCACTTTTTAGGAAAAATTGTGAATTGGGCTATCTCAAACTTGACCGCAATAGTCATAGAGGGCGGAATCCGGACCGTCGCCGAAATTGCATACTGTTAAGTCGATTGATGCAAAGCCGTCATTCAACCCACAAATATTAAAAACACCCGTCAATGGCGACTCCCGAACCAAATTGAGTATCTAGGCTGATCCTTGACCTAAAGTTGCTTTGGCCTGATTAATTGTTGCATACTTGCTCCCAAGACCGCTTAGCCAAAAGGGATATTCCATGATTTCTCTCTCGAAGACCTCCAGCCTATTGTTGTGTGCATTGGGCACATTCCCGATTGTCGCCAACGCTCAAGACAAACCGAGGCTTATCCTGCAGATCACCGTGGATCAGTTGCGGGGAGATCTTCCCACCAGATATTTGGACCAACTCGGCGAAGGTGGATTTCGATATCTGCTTGAGCAAGGCATCCATTACAACAATGCCCACCATACGCACGCCAATACCGAAACGATTGTGGGGCACACCACACTGGCAACCGGTGCAAACCCCGCTGCGCACGGAATGGTTGGCAACCTGTGGTACGACCGCGCCGCGGGTCGGACAGTCTACAACATTGAGGACGCCGACTATTCCATCCTGACCAGCGGCGCCGACGTGGACGATACCACCGAAATCGACCCCACGCAGCGCGCCGCGACAAGCGAAGGGCGTTCACCGCGAACTATTCTCACATCGACATTTGGCGATGAGCTGGCTGTCAGTACAGTTGGGCAAGCAAAAGTCTTCGGTGTCTCAATCAAGGATCGTGGCGCGGTTTCAATGGCCGGACACGCTGGCAAGGCCTTCTGGTTCTCAAAAGCAGCGGGTCAATTCGTAACAAGCAACTACTACTATGATGCATATCCAACATGGGTTGAGGATTGGAACGCTAAGGGTCTACCTCAAAGCTACAGTGGCCAGTCGTGGGAGCTTTTGAACCCGATTGGCACCTATATGTTTGGCGAACACGACGATCAGGATTGGGAACCGGATTTCGCAGGGTTTGGTCGCACGTTTCCGCATCCGCTAGGAACGACAGAGGACACATACTATACGACTATGCTGACGCTGAGCCCTTTTGGGGACCAGATGACGGCCGATTTCGCAAAAACGCTTATCGACGCAGAGGGACTGGGCGATGACGACGTGACCGACTTCCTTGCTGTCAGCTTTTCAGTCACAGACTACGTTGGCCATTTCTTCGGCCCCTCAAGCCTCGAAGCCGAAGATAATCTGCTTCAACTTGATCGCACGCTGGCCGATCTCTTTGCTTACGTCGATGCCGAGGTGGGTCTTGAGAACACCCTGATTGTACTGGCGGCCGACCACGGGGCTCCTGAAGCACCCGGCTATCTGGCCTCAATCGGAATGCCGGGAAGCTATGTCTCGCCCGATGAATGGGACACCGCGCCTGCGATTGAGCGGATCAAAACAAGGTTTGGCATAACCGGCCCACTTTTCGAAGGCTATGATCACCCCTATTTGACCTTGGCCGCAGATGTCCGCGATAATCCCGCAATCGACAGGGTTGCACTTGAGACCGCCATTGCAGATGAATTGGTTTCCTTCGCAGGCGTGGCCTATGCGGTGCCCAGTTCGCGCCTGCGAGAAGGTTCGCTCCCTGACAACGCCTTGATGCAAGCCGTGTTGAACAACTATCATCCCGACCGGTCCGGCGATATCTATATTGTGTTCCAGCCGGAATCGTTCATCAACGATATGGATGGGTTGTCGGTGACTGTTACCCACGGATCACCATGGCGCTACGACACGTTCGTACCAATCTTGTTTGCCGGTCAGGGGATCTCTCCACAAACCGTGTCACGCAGGGTTCATCCAATCGACGTGGCGCTGACCCTTTCCGTCGTCGCCGGCACACGGCCACCGTCAGGTGCCACAGGAGAGGTTTTGCTCGAGGTCTTGGGCCAGTAGCACTTTGCTTAGGTCACGGGGCCCAGATGCGGGGGAATTCAAGTTCTCCGACGGCACCTTTGTCTGCAGGTGCTATTTTAGCCTTACCACTGGCCAGTGGTCGGCGATGGCGCGAAGATTGGTCTGCTTGGGCCAAGGCGTCAGGGTCGAAACTTGCCAATCCTGAGAGAGTTATCGCGTACGAAAGCCGCGCATTCATGTTTGACGCGGCCCTGTCGGGTCAAGCCGTGATCCTTGCGGATTTGAGAATGACCGCAGCGGATGTGGCCGTCGGTAGCCTCGTTTGATTAAGCCCGATTGAGGTTGACCGTCACCGCCCCCGTCACGGTCGCGAACTCCCCAACCCTTAAAAATATGGCCCCTTCGTTGGGAAATATGGCAAAAGGCCATCGTGCAGCGGAATTTCACGTTCTTGGCCTAGGTGAGGTTGCTGGTGTTTGGGGTAGTTGCGGTGATTGGGCCAGGTTTTGTGCTTGAGGTGTTGGGCAACGCAATGTGCCGAGACATCAATTCAAAAAATGGTGACGCCCGCAGCAAAGCGGAATGCCGTGGTCCACTTGTGCGAGGCGCATGGTGTGAGCCAGCGGCGGGCGTGTGATGTTTTACAATTCGACCGATCGTCGGTGCGGTATCAGTCGCGTCGAGACGATGATGCTGCACTTCAGGCTGCGATTTGGTTGCCGCTGTGTTCACCTGATGATCGCCCGAGAAACTATTGTGGCGAACCACAAGATGGGGAGGCGCATTACGGTGTCAAGCTACAGCCCGTTCTTTCTGCGATCTTCTGGTCAAAGTTATCGCAACGTTCACACGGCAATCTTTGAACCGATTTGATAAATCCAGTATCCACACTTTCAGCGGCCGTGTTAGCACCTTTGACCTGGACGAAGAATCTGGTTCAATGAGTGTTGCGATGTAACTGTTTTGTGAGCACCACACCGCCGGACTTCCGATTTTGGAGTGCGGTTGTGTGAAGCAAACATGGTTTTAAACCGAGGCCTTAGGCTCGAGTCTCAGACTATCCCATACCTCTATTTAAGCTTTGAAAGTGCTGTACGGATTTTGTCGACGGCTCCGTCAACGTCTTGCAATTTGTCCAAACCAAAAAGCCCAAGGCGGAATGTTCGGAAATCTTCTGGCTCATCGCATTGCAAGGGAACACCGGCCGCAATTTGCATACCCTGTGAAGAAAATTTCGCACCATTTTGGATGGCAGGATCATCGGTATAAGACACCACAACTCCCGGCGCTGCAAATCCTTCAGCGGCAACACTTGGGAAACCGTTCGCAACCAAAAGTTCACGCGTTTTTACTCCCAATTCTAGCTGATTGGATTTCAACGTGTCAAAACCGATATCCTTGGCTTCCAACATCGCATCGCGAAACTTAACCAATGCGTCAGTTGGCATCGTCGCGTGATAGGCATGGCCGCCGTTTTCATAGGCCTGCATGATTTGAAACCATTTCGCCAAATCACAGGCAAAACTGGTGCTTTGCGTTTGCCCAAGGCGCTCTATCGCCAAATCGGCCATCATAACCAAGCCTGAGGAGGGTGAAGCACTCCAGCCTTTTTGCGGCGCGGATATCAGAACGTCGATGCCGAGGTCTTCCATGTTAAGCCAAACAGTACCCGAAGCGATACAGTCGAGGACAAACATGCCGCCATAGGAATGAACGGCCGTTGTGATCTCGCGAATGTAATCTTCGGTGAGCATGATGCCGGAAGATGTCTCGACATGGGGCGCAAAAACCACGTCTGGCTGCTCATCCAAAATAGTCTTAACCACATCCTGAATCGACGGGGGAGAGAAGGGGGCTTGATGGTGATTACCTGTGCGGCGTGCCTTAAGGACGGTGGACGAGGCGGGGATATCGCCCGCTTCAAATATCTGCGTCCAGCGATAAGAAAACCACCCGTTCCGAATGACCAAAGCTTTGCGATTGTTGACAAACTGACGTGCAACAGCCTCCATCGCGTAGGTGCCGCCACCAGGGACGAGCGCCACACCTTGCGCCGCATAAACGGATTTCAACATACCAGAAATATCATTCATAACGCGTTGAAAGGATTTAGACATATGGTTGAGAGATCGGTCCGTAAACACGACTGAAAATTCCGCCAAACCGTCTGGATCAACTGTGGAGCCTTGGTGAGTCATTCTTGGTATCCTATTTGTTTACATCACTGAATATATAGTGCGTTCAATCGCGTTCGCCACCTTTCATCGCGTGCAAGCGCTAGATGAACTGCGATTTTTGAGGTGGGGTGAGTTTGGGCCTCATTGTGACGAGCCGTTATTCGATGCGCTGCATCTCGTTTGAAACCATCACTGAATTTTGCGTTTCCTATAGTCATCCCTTTGCTGCAAAATTATGCAAGAAAGTGTCTCCAAAACCGGATTGGTCCGTGAGGCTACGTGTTTGGAACCGCATGCAACTTGCCAAAGCAAGGCAATCAAAAACCGGATTGCGTGCGCTCACCCAGCTGGTGTTTTCTATGGAAACCGTATCGCAACTATCACTAGGTCAACTGTGCCGGCAGGTTTGCGCCACTCGACGATGCTGCCGAGTTCGGCACTAAGCAGGGCATCACCAAGAGGTGAGTAGGGAGCGATAAGGCCGTGAGCTGGGTCGGCTTCGTCCTCTCCTACAATTCGAAAAGTTCGCCGCGTGTCGTCCTCGGCCATGACATCAACCTCTGCCCCAAAGGCAACGACAAACTTCCCTGAGAAAAACCTGCATCTCCGATAGAGCAAGATGATGCTAACGCGCAGCGCCATGAAGGACAGCAAACTCTTTTGCACGCCTTCAATCGAAATAGCGCACCAACGGTGTGCTGGCGCGAAATATCTCGATGAGCAGATCTATTACTTCATCGTCGAGCAGGAGCGCATCCGTCAGGTCTTTGCGGCATCCGAGGCCAACCATTTTCAAATAAGGCTCGGCTGGATCGCCACTCACAAAGCCGTCCGGCACAGCGTTCAATGTCTTTCGCGTGACCACTCCCTCTGGAAAAGTCTTCTTAAACGCAGCGTCTGCCAAGACGTCAGTCAGGCCTTCCGGATCATCGACCAAACGGGATCGCATTCGTGCGAGCGCTGGCTTAGAGGGTTGAAAAAGGGCTGCACCTGCGTGGCAGTTTCCTGGCTCAATATGGAGATAGTATCCGAAGTCTTCTGAGGGATGACCTGCGTTGGCAAAAACATCCACACCAGAGCGGTACAGAGCACGTCCAATGCGGTCGCGCGGCTCTTGGTATAACTTGGTGTAGCTTTGTTTTGGTTTGCATACGGCCTCAGCGACGAAGGGATCAAAGCGATGCGCGTAGTCGTGCAGTGTCATGGCAATGCCTGCGAAATTGCGCAGGGCGTCATCGCGCGCGTCGCGGTGGGCATCCAGCCAGACTTTGCGGTTGTTCTGCCCGAGATCCGTTAGGAACGTAAATGTTTCTGGCTCAACCATGGGTGTACCTCCTGTTTCTCAGCACCTGTGAGGCGCGTATAGCACAAGTAAATTTCTGATGGCACCGCTTCACTCGACGAGTCTTCCGTCCCTAATTTCAATTTGCTCTGAACACAGGGCCGCGATTTTTTCATCATGGGTGGAAATCAAAAAAGTTGTGTTTTCCTCTGCGTTAATCTTCATGAACAAGTCCATCACTTGTTTGGCTGAGACGCTGTCAAGATTGCCCGTCGGCTCGTCAGCGAGGATCAATTCGGGTTTGTTCATCAGAGCGCGCGCGACGGCAACGCGTTGCTTCTGACCCCCTGAAAGCTTGCTGGCTCGAAAGTTCACCCGGTCACTTAATCCGACAAGCTCCAACAGCTCAGTCCCGCGGCGACGCGCTTCTGGGCGTTCGGTGCCTTCTCGCACTGCTGTTGGGAAAAGCACGTTTTCCAGTGCCGTAAAATCCGTCAACAGGTTATGAAACTGGAACACGAAACCGATATGAAGGTTGCGAAAATCCGTCAAAGTTGCGTCATCAGCGCCAAACAGGTCCTGCCCCATCATTGTAAAGGACCCCGAACTCGGTCTTAAAAGGGTCCCAAGAATGTTGAGTAAGGTGCTTTTCCCTGAGCCCGAAGCGCCAAGAAGGGCAATCATTTTGCCACGCGGCAGGGTCAAATTCAAATCCTTCAAAACGCGGGTGGCGGTCTCCCCTTCACCGTATGTTTTTATCAGATCGCGCATTTCCAAAAGCGGACCAACGGGCGGCTTGAACTGGGTCATTGTCCTATAGCTTCCACGGGATCGATCCGAGACGCGGCACGCGCCGGCAAGATCGCCGCAAGCGTTGCCGCGATGGCCGTGAGCGCAATTGCAAGGCCGAGCGATCCTTGCGCCACGTCGATTGGAAGTTGTCCCGGTTGAACTTCGCCTGTCGGTGTCAGGGGGGTTAGGACAACCAGCCCCAAGATAGAACCAAAAACACCACCAACCAGCCCGATGATCACGCCTTGAGACACAAATACAAAAAGAATAAATCCTTGGGGCGCGCCCATGGCTCGCATGATGCCAATCTCGGGCCGCCTGCGATAAGTCGACAACATAAGCGACGACGCGATGCCGATCACGATGGTGATCAATGCGAATGTTTTCAGGATTAGGCCCGTATTCGATTGGGCCTTCAGGCCATCGTAGAGCTGCTTGGCGGATGATGTCCAGGGTTCGGCGTTGAGCCCTGTCGTGGCGTTAATCCGCTCGGCGACCCGGTCTGCATCATAGAGATCATCAAGCTTCACTTCGATCCGAGACACGGCGTTAGGTTTATCAAACAAGCTGCGGGCCGTGCCTATATCCAGAAATGCCGACGCAGAGTCGACCTGTCCCATGCCAGAGGAAAAAATTCCAGTGACATGCAGCGCAATTGTGTTTCCGCTGTTGGTGCGCATTGTAACCCGACCGCCAACCGATAGGCTCAACTCTTGGGCTAAAGTTGCGCCGATCAATACCCCGTCTCCCGTCAGTGCGAGCGATCCTTGCAACAAGTATGTGTCAAACGGCACAATTGCCGTCACGCGGTCGGGTTCCAGTCCAGTGACACTCACCTGTCGCGTCCGCTCCCCCCGCAGCAGGACGGCCCCCTCGTTGATATGGAGGGAGGTGTGCGCAACACCTTGGATTTTTTCGATCACCGAGAGCAGTTGCGCGGCATTGAGTATCCCTACTTCGACACGAGTGGATTTCTGCCGCGCGAGAAGGACGGTCCCCTCCGATGACGGCGCAAGAAGCGGAAGATCTCTGTCGTCTGTGGTGATTGTCACATGGGCAAGACTTCCAAGTGTGTTGTTCACCATAAGATCGGCGAGACCGCCAATCAATGCACTCATAAAGATAAAAATAAACACAGCCGTGGCCACGCCAAACACCAACAACCCCGTCTGGAAAAGGTTTGAGGTCAGGTAACGGATCGCAATTTTCAGGCCATAGCGCATCTGCTCAATCCCTTTCGGTCATGTCGTCTTGAAGGGTCAGAGCCTGACCGTCTTTGACACCCTCAGGCGAGAGGACCAACATATCTCCCCGAGACAGGCCGGACGTGATTTGAACGCGATCTGCGGGCCAATCGATATAGGTAATCGGTCTTAGGCTGGCCTGCCCGTTGCGCAGGACAAAAACGGCCGAGCCAGCACCAGTATTGACAAACGCGCTGCGCGGAACGGTTAAGACATCAGAAGCCTCGTCGATCAGAATATTTGCTACGGTTGTCAGACCGATCTGAGTTTTGGGCTGCGTGTCGAAGGAGAGTTTGACCCGCAAGCTCCCCGTCAGCTCATCCACTTCCGATGCTACAAAGGAAACAGCTCCCGTTTCAATCTCATCGTGTCCGGCAAGCTGTAACTGGGAGCGCTGGCCCACATGGATTTCGTTGGCGTAGATTTTATCAATCTGAACTTCGACATGTAAATCATCAGCATTTGCAAGGCGCATCAAGACATAGGACGGCGTGACCAGATCCCCCACCTCGACCGACCTACTGAGCACAGCACCGTTGATCGGTGCGGTTAACCGGTAGTCGCGCAAATCAATATTTGCCTGATCAAGTGCCGCATTTAACCGCTCCACTTCGGACGCGGCCAATGCCAGTGCTTGCTCGGCGTCCGAGACGACAACTTTCGCAACCCTCGTACCAAGGGCGATTGCGCGATCACGATCTTCCAGTGCGCTCTGCTGGGATAGAATTCCAGCGTCGAGCGCAGCCATCGCCTGTCGGACGTTGTTTTTTTGTTTCGTATCGTCCTGCACCAACAAGAGATCGCCTGTAGTGACGACGTCGCCCTCATTCACGTGAACGGACATTACACGCGCGGTCACCGATGGCACGATATCCGAACTGATGTCTGTCGCAGTCCGCCCACTCACGGCCAAAATCCGCGTTACGGGGCCGGGTGCGAGTATTTCAACGGCAACCGTAGGCGCGCCGCTCACACCGCTAAATTCCCACCACGTCAAGATCAAGGCAAGTGCCGCGATCGCGATGGCAAAGACCACAACGCGCTTTTTACGCCAAGGGGATGGAGCCAGTGAAGGCTTGGGCATGGGGACCAAGCTTTGCCCTCCGGTATCCAAGGGTGTTCGCGACAGGGCATCGCGGGTTTTATCACTGCTCAATTTATGCCTCGCAATACGGCTGGAATATATAATGACAATTGAGAACTTAGGTATGGGGATTAATCTTAGTTCCAGGGGCCAAATTAGCAATAAAAAGATGATGATGCCACACCACGGTCGTTTTCAATCCGACTTCAAATCAGCGGGAGTTGACCAAAAGTAAAAGGAGTAACAAAGTGTCTGACGTCAACGCCTATGGGTGCATACAGGGTAATTTGATTAGAGAGAGTTTTTGGCTCATCATAACCACCAAGGAGTGGAAAATGAGACAAACAACTAGAGCACGGAAAAGTCCTGGCGAGAAGATCGGCAAGGATATTAAGCGGGCCACCCGCAAACAGTATTCTTCTGAGGAGAAGATCAGGATCGTTTTTGACGGGCCACGCGGCGAAGACAGCATTGCTGAGCTGTGCTGGCGAGAAGGTATTTCGCAAGGCATCTACTACAAATGGCCGAAAGACTTCAATGTTGCATGATCGGATCGCGAACCCACTGGTAATCCTAGTTGAGGTCGACAAAATCCCCGATCAAGTAATGACCAGTAGCGGCAGTAGACTGCCCCGCGCTTTCGAAGTGCTGAAAAGCATGATTGAACCGACAACAGCCCGCGCCTGGGTATGCCCGTTTTATCAAATCCCTTTCAATCTGACTGGAGTGCGCTGGATCATAACCACCAACTCAATCGACCGGATGCCTACCGCCTTTCTGGATCGGTGTAAGATCATCCGGCTGGAAACGCCGAGCTTTGATCATCAAGCATCCACCGGAACTCGGTTGCTGCGTGACAGCTTGCCCGAAGCACAACAGGCACTTGGAGACGAACTACAACACGAGGTATTGCGCGGACTTGGGACAAGGCATGACCTGCGCGCCGTTCAACTTCTGCTGGGGCATACGAAAATGGACAGCACCGTTCGATATTTGGGAGGCGAGCTCGAAGACGCGTTCGCTATCGCTGAAGCTATTGAAATCTAAAATTTGGGCCTTTCGACACGGACTGTCGGAAGCGGTCGTTCGTAGAGGCTGGAGCCTCCTCTATGCACTTGACCCGCGTGTTTGCGAAGAATATTTAGTAAAAAGAAATCTAATGGGATATTTACCGCGTGCTTATCAAAACTCAGATTTGCTGCGGTTGTGATATCCGCTGACTTCTTTGCGCCGGCGGTTCCCGCTCAGGGCACCACTACGGCAGAAGCGTCAATTGGAGATTGGAAGCCACCAGCTTATGAGCACGTGACCAATTGACTCTGAGGGACGACTCTCCTCCACCTAGCATTAATAACATTAAGCCAAAGGTTATTCACAATGAAAACTCTCCTGACATCCGCCGTATTCGCTGCAATTGCCGGTGCCGCCGCCGCAGAAATTCCAGATATCGACAGCTCGAAATGGGCAACCAATCCAAGGGATTACGGCATGAGCCCCGCCGAATACATCAACGCGGAAAGCAACTCGTTCTTTGCGGACTTCCTTGGCCGCTCGAGCATGAACGAGTTTTTCAACTTTCAAGGACTGACCAAAGCCGCCGACCATTGGGTCGTGTCGCCGAACCTCGATACGGTCTATTCAATCGCCGTGGTGAACGCCAAAGATGGCTTTACGCTGGAATTGCCGGAGGTGGGGGACCGTTTCATTGCGACCCAGATCATCACCGAAGATCACATGACGCCATTTTACGTCTATGGCGGTGGCACACAGACCTATAGGGCCAGTGACTTTGCCACAGATTTTGTTGCGGTTGGTGTCCGAATGGGAACCGACGGCACAGCGGAAGACGTTGCAAAGATAACGAAAGAGTATCAGCCGAAATACAAGATCACCGGCGCGGCGACAGGCGGTAAGCTACCCGATGTTGACCAGAAAACGCTTACGACAGTGCGCAATGCCCTGTTGGTTCAGTATTCCAAACTCCCGAACTCATTCGGTGCGATGGTGAAACGTGTTGAGGACGTCAAGGACTGGCAATTTTTCACCTATGTCACGGCTGGCGCATGGGGCCTTTCGGCCAACGAGAACGCCATGTACGCCAGTGGTGGTCCCAAGGACGCCAAGGGCGGAACGTGCTACACGGCGACTTTTCCCAAAGTTGAAGTCAAAGCGTTTTATTCGATCACGATGTACGGACCCGAAAAATATCTGATGACCAATACAGATAACATCGTGAGTTCCAGCCGCGGTGTCACCACCAACGATGATGGTTCTTTCAAGGTAGCCTTTGGCGCCGAAGATTGCCGGAAGTTGGCCCCCAATTACGTTGCAACCCCCGACGATGGCTGGAGCTTTCTACTTCGCGCCTACCGCCCTGACGTTGAAGCGTTCAAGGCATACGAGATGCCGAGTATCGTGCCCGCCAATTAGGGTCTGCCAGTATTGGTAGAGGGGGCAATGGAAACGATTTTAAACTGATCAGCTTTCATCGAACGCATAGCAGACATTTGTACAACGGCAGCATCAGTCAAAGTGGACTCGTTGCTGCCGTTCGATGCTGCGGTAGCCGCTTGGGATAGGTCTTGACCTTGGCACTTCTGCCTATTGCCATGAACCCGCACGAGGTCCACCTTGAAAGGATATATTCAAAGCCTGAAGAGGGACTATTTAACCGCACGTTCAGCTGCGGTTTGTGGCACTGTCAGAGGTTGGTCCGCGGCCTGCATGACCTCTGGATCGTAGGGTTTCCGTGCGAACACGTCTCGCACCATAGGCGCAAAAAATGAGAGCGGCAGCGTGTCATAATCAGGGTCAAAACTGGTCTGGTCCCATCGTTCACAGAACTCCGCACAGTCGTCGAAATATTTAGCACCCCGATGACGTTCACGCTTGTTCTGATCGAATCCTTCGAGATGTTGCCCATAATACAGCATCTGAAAATCACCATGGGTTTCGACGCACCAGCGGCATTGCTCGCGCACGAACGGCTTCAGGATGGTCGCGGCATATTCATCATGATTGTACGGTGCAAAAATATCCCCAATGTCATGCAGAAGTGTAGATACGACCCAATCGATGTCCGCCCCATCGCGCCAAGCGCGGGTCGCAGCTTGCGCCGAATGCCCTAAGCGGGTGATTTGATATCCCGAAAGGCCCTCATCAAGATGCTCAAGAGCGTGCATCAATCGGTCCGCAGTACCTTTGGTATAGTCGATCTCGTGAGCCGTCAGGAATTCATATTCTTCCTTCGTGCCATCTTTCATCTGGGTGAAATTCACACGTTCCATGTTCCGCCTCCAAAGTGCATATACGCAATATGAGTGATTTATCAGTTTTATGGGCAGACCAAAAGAGCGGCGATAAGAAATTTCTTGTAGCGTTCTCAAATGGGGTCAAGCAAACCCTTGTTGAAGTCAATTTTGTTGAAAAACTCTTGTTGATTTGAAGTGCTATCACTGATTCAATTTACCTGTAAATGCGGGAGATTGACGATGTTAGGACCGAAGCAAGAGGCGCAAGGCTCGTTGTTTTATGAGTTCTCGATTGACGATCATGTGCCTCAAGATCACCTTGCGTGCGGTGCTCTTGGTGACATCAGGGTTGAGGCAGGACAGAAGAGCGAGGAATTCTTGAACGTTGGAGAGGCTTAAATCCCCAATCCTCTTGCTGCCAAAGAGGGAGGTCAGCAGTCCGAGACTGAAACGGATCGACTTGAAGCTGCCAGGCTTAAGCTCTTGTGATCGTTGGGTGAGGTAGGTTTGAGCCAAATCCGCCATCGTGATTTGCCCCTGGATTGTCAGCCTTTCAAGTTTGAGCTGTGGAATTGTGATTGTTGGCGGACTACCCAGATCAGGGTTTGCCCTCAGTCGTGCCTCTGCTTGTGCAACGATTTCCGCATAGCTCTGATTGATCTCCGCTAAGCATGGTTTGTGCCCCAGTTGTGCCCCAGACAGCCCAAAGGGCCTAGCGAATAAACGCTTAGTCGTATTACTCATTAGTACGCGAATGCTTGGAGGAGGGCGCCTTCGCGACGGAGATCAGCCAAAGCAACCTCTTTGAGTTTGACCGCCCCGATGGACGCTTTGAGGTCGGCCTGTACAGGATCCAAGATTGGCCCCATCTATAAAGTTTTAAGGCTGTCTGTCTAGATAGATGTGGGTGATGGCGCGGAAGCGATGCTGCAATGGGCACAGTTTGGTAGAAAAGGGCACAGCCCAGAATGCCGGGGCTGGCAGCTGACATGCAAAAGGATTATAAGGACAACAATCACCAACCGATTGCCAAGAAATGACAGAAGCCGTCCACAATTCACCCGCCTCCCGAAACTGGGCGGTCCTTTTGTTCCTCAGCTTCGTGTGGGGAGGCGCGTTCATGTCAATGGCTGTGGCGTTAGAGCAATACGGTCCCTTCACCGTCGCTGCTGGCCGCATCGGTATCGGCGCGCTGGCGCTTCTGGCCGTCGTCGCCGTCACTCGTCCGGCAGATCTGGCGATCAACAACCCAAAAGCCCTGTGCTTCATCCTGCTTTTGGGGATTTTGAACTTCGCTTTGCCATTCAGCCTTCTGGCCTGGGGGATACAGCGAGTACCCTCAGCCTTTGCTGGTATCACAATGGGCACTTCCCCTATATTCGTGCTGCTCCTTGCGTATATCTTCGTTCCGGACGAACAGATAGGTCCGCGCCGGATCGCGGGCGTCATCCTTGGGTTCGTGGGACTTCTGGTTCTGATCCTGCCTGAGGTTTTGGCTGGACAAGTCTCAGGCGGCACTGTTGTGGCAAAGATTGGCGGCGCTCTGCTATTCGGTCGGTGCCATTCTGATCCGCCGCGCGCCGCCGATCCCTCCAATGGCATTCACTGCGGGAATGCTAACGGCGGGAACGATTGCACTGACGCCGATCGCGCTCCTGCTGGAAGGAATGCCAGAGATCACCAGTGAGCGGGCGACATGGGCGCTGCTCTACGCCGGTATACTCCCTACTGGTTTGGCCTTTCTGCTGCGCGTAGTGCTGATCCGATCCGCGGGCCCCATATTCATGAGCCTCGTGGCCTACATCGTACCTCTCTGGGCTATTCTTCTGGGAGTCATTCTGCTGAACGAAACCCTGAGTTTCAGCACCTACATAGGTGCAGGGATCATCCTGTCTGGCGTTGGCCTGACTCAGCTGAGGCTTCGTAAGAAGCGCTAGTCGGCAAAAGCAAAAATGAGATCATCCGCTGCTTGAAACGCTACGCCGTCCGAGAAATCTTCACGCATCTTCACGCATCTTTGCGGGCCAGAAACATTGGAAAATCCATACCTCCCAACAGAATGCCCATATCCCCCCCCTAAATTTAGAGATGCCCTTCCGCTAGCGTTTCTCAGCCATCCGAAATCTTAAAGAAGTTGAATTGTGGCTTAGAGGTTACTCCGGCACCTTGCATTCCGTTTTCGAGAATGGGATCCGCGGCGAATATCTGAGCGCGTTCAACGGTATCCCATTGAAAAATGACAGTCACGGAATTGCTGTCAGCCGGATCTACTAAAACTCTATATGCAGTTTCGCCGACGCTTTGCCGCGTGGCTAGGGCGTCATCGAACACGGATTTCCATTCCTCATAGTCAGCAACTTGATGCTGGACGATCATTATTGCTTCCTGAGCAGTGGCAATCTGAAAAGGACCGAGGGTGAGGGCGGTGGCCAATGAAATTGAGCTGATAAATGAATGTGCCATTGGGTGATTAAATCCTTTTTGAATGGTAGCGGCGGTTCTGCCCGCCGCACCCGACCAAGGCTTACAACGCGCCGTTTTTAAGCCAGTTGGCACAAGGCTCACCAAGCTCCGCGGCAGCAGTATGCTCATAACGTTCGCTTGTCGCCCGTGGCAGTATGTCTCTCCAGCGTCCGTTTGTACCTTTGTGAATAAATGTTTTAGCACCGCCATCCCAGAACGCACCCCCCAGTGGTACAGAAGCTGCTGCATGGTTTTTCATGTAGTCGAATGAACAATGATGCAGGATTTTCTCCATCGTATTGGGCGTCACCTCGATGTCGAGAAATGCGGTTATCTTGGCAATCTGGCCAGGCAGATCATGCTTGAGATCTGCAAAGTGGATGAGTTTCACGTTGGCATGATCGCGCAGTTCCCACCAGCTGCGGACATTCTCCCAATAGGGCCAGAACGGCGCGCCGTCATTGTCCAGCCATTGGGCAAAATACTCGACGGGACTTTCAGGTGGCCTGCCGATCTCTGGGCCGACGCGCCCCGGCGTGTTGTTCAACGCGTCATACCACGCCTCGTTCGCGTTCGAATGGTGGTTGTGTAATGACCAGATGACATCCCGTGCATCCCGCCCGACATAGATATACTTGGCTTTTTCCGAGAAGACCAAAGCATCAACCGGCAAATGGGTTTTTAGAAACCGGCGGTGGGTCTGTGCGGCAATTTCCGGAAGTTTAACCTCTTTCGGTGGCACGCGAAGATCAACCCATGGCGACATTTCCGAGACGGGCAAGTCCGTCTGACCCTGAAAGATCAACTGGCTTACGATTTGCTGCATCCAGGATGTGCCCGACTTTGCATAGGTCGCTATTACGATGTCATCGTTACGGAAATCGATATCGTTCCAGACCGAACTGTCCATATGGTGGTTGTGCATTTCGCGGGTTTTGGCGGGTAAGGCGTTCATTTCTAATCTCCTCTGTTGATTGTGTTGCCTAAAGAATATGAACGCCGCCCGTGGTCGTGGGTATCTCTGGACTTGCAGAGTGGTTAGGCACTCGTGCAGAATGCCCTCAGGGGGGCGAAACAATGCTCGACTGGAACGACATACGCATCTTCCTTGCTGTTGCGCGAGAAGGCTCTACCTTGGCGGCTTCGGGGAAATTGAACATCAACCAGACGACTGTCGGCAGACGCATGCATGCGCTTGAGACAGCTTTGGGGCTGACCTTGTTTGAACGTAACACGCGGGGCTACGCATTGACCGCTCAGGGAAGCGCATTGTTTGACGTTGCTGCGGGCATGGAGAACGCCGTGGATCAGGTTCTGACTCGGGCAAGTCATCTAAGGCGGGCATCAGTCGGGACAATACGGGTCACCGCGGCACACTCCAGCATGACCCACTGGGTGCTTCCGTTGATTTCGGAATTCCGAAAGCACAATCCGAACACCCATTTTGAGACAAATGCGTCCGAACAATATGTATCTTTGGAAAGTGGTGAAGCGGATATTGCAATCCGTGCCGCCGACAACATCGAGGGCGATACCCTAATCGTCAGAAGGCTTCCGCACGTCAGGTGGGGCATTTATTGCAGCAAGGCCTATCTGGCGGCGAACGGGATGCCGCGATCGATAGATGATTTAAGAGATCACCCGGTTCTGAGCTACCCTGAAGCAATGGTAAAAGGCGTGAAGCTCCTAAATTGGCTGGATCAACATGTAGACAGATCAAAGATCGTCAGCACAGTAGATTCAGTAATAACCATGTCGGCCTCTCTTCGGACAGAAGTAGCCGTCGGAGTTCTTCCTTGCGTTGAGGGCGATCCGTTGCCCGATCTCGTTATGTGCTTCACAACTGACGACCTGACCAGCGGGCTCTGGCTTGTGGCTTCAAGGGAGGCTTACCAAGAACCGAGAGTGCGCAAGTTTATGAAGTTTCTTGGTGAGTATTTTCCCCGAGATGGAAGGGCCGCGACGTTTTGAATTGAGGCTCTTGATTGGAGATTTTCGAATTCTCCGCGACGTGTTGGGCCGTTGGCCACAAAAGGCCCGCAACGTCCCGCTGCCCCCCATTTGTGGCGAAAAAATGCTGCAAAATACATGAATGGCAGCAATGCGAAAGCTGCGCCGCAGTGTTTGGTCGATCTACCAAAGTCGGCTTGAGGATGTCAGGAAGTCCCGCCAGCACAATCAAGGCTCCCACGAGGATTTGCGGGACACTTATGCGATAGTCGGTTTTGGTCTTGAGGCCCCAATTGAGGCCAAGGCGGAAGGCGGTGCTTCCAAGGGTGAGGAGGGTAAAGGTCGAGAGTATCTTATTAATCTCCATGAGGTTTTTTATATAGAAGCCTGATGTTGCTCAGTTTTTGTCGATGGTTGGTCGGGGTTTCGATGCCCGTGAGACATAGCCGTCATTCGTCGGAGGAGCAGCGAGCGGCAGCTTCGAGCCCATCTTACCATAATTCTGCAACGCGGAGAATGACCGCTATCACCGGAGAGGCAAAAACTTTCTACAGTTGCCTTGGTTCAGAACAGGATTTTTGCTGCAGTCAAACGAGGACATCCGCGCATACTCCAAAAACGAGCAGAAATGATAAAACAATGAAACCCGTTAGTACAAGTCCAAAATACCTGACAGAATGCAAGCGTTATCTAACCCTTACAGTTTCTGAATTCACATATGAGCCTTGCAACTAGCCTGTTGGAGGCAATAATCTAGATTTCGCTACATCATTAGGTGTGGGATACAATGGTAGAGGAGCCGTCTTAGGGGAGAGATGTTCCTCCACGCATCGTGTCAAAAACGGTAGAATCCCAGGGCCAATATTTGGAAGTGGTTTATAGCCTTGGATCCAGAGCTCTCCCTTTTCGTTCAGTACGTGAGAGATGTTTTGCATCCTGTGGTCTACACTGGTTCTGTTCGGGAGATGCCGCATTAGCAATTCCCTGATGAAATATGATTTATTGAATTTTTCGCCGCGTTTCTCAAGCGCCAGCATTTGAAAATATGTACCTACAGCAGCTTCAAGCTCGATATTCGTCCAATTATTTTTTGCCATGAAAACTCTTAACCCAAGTTTGATTTACAATTTTTCTATCCCTTATATTACCCATTGCTCAAAAATGACCTTTTCGAAAGATCGTTTGTGACTTTCCTCCAGCATGTACCTACTAAAACAAAAATGGGAGAGCTCGAAACCTCACTGTCGTAGTTATTTCATTCACGCAAAACAGCTCGTTTTGTTCTGTGTCGCGACCTCCTTCCTTCCCGCCCGAGCCCCCGTGAAGGAACCCGGACGGAAAGCAGCTTTTCGATTTCACACCACGCCCACAGGCAACCTGACCTGATCAACGATTTCCCGTTTCTGGCAATCACTTATCCCCGCAGAGTAAAGCCCATAGGTCAGCCTGTTGGCCGAACGCGCCGATTGGTGGCCCACAAGACTTGCGGTGAAGTGCTCGGGAACCCCTGTGCGTTCGCATTGGGTGATGAACCACTTGAGGGTCGAGTGGAATACAAGGCCAGGGCGGGTGGCTCCGGTGCTTTGCCTTAACAGCGAGAACCTCTTGGTGATCCTGTCCACGGAAACCCCTGGAAATAGGGCTCCTTCGTTGGGTAGCATGGCTAGGGTAGCCAAAAGACCATCGTGTAGCGGAATTTCACGTTCTGCTGCTTTGGATTTGAGCCCTCTGATGGCGTTTGGTCTGATCCTGGCAAAGACCCCAAGATTGCCCTTGGTGATCAGGTCTTCCGCCATCACCCCACAAGCCTCCCCAGACCGCATACCTGTGAGCAAGCAGAAATGTAGGAGGGGCGTGAGTAGGGGATCATTGGCCCCCAACAAAGTCACCACCTCTGCATCTGTCATCACCGCATAGCTTTGAACCGTTGGTTTGGAATGAACCGCAAGTTTGCCAAAGCCATGCTCTGCAAGATGACCTTCCCGCACCGCCCAATCCAAGAAATGGCAAGTCTGGGTCCAAATCCGATGCTGGGTTTGAGGCGCGATTGTCCGGTCGGAAGTTGTCGAAAGAGCCACCAAGTCGCGTATCCCCAAGCCCTTGCGCGTGGTGCTCTTGGTGACGTCAGGGTTGAGGCGGGACAGAAGCGCAAGGAATTCCTGACCGTTGGTGGGGCTTAAATCCCCGATCCGCGTGTTGCCAAAGAGGGAGGTCAGTAACCCAAGACTAAATCGGATCGACTTGAAGCTGCCAGGCTTCAGCTCTTGTGATCGTTGGGTAAGGTAGGTTTGAGCCAAATCCGCCACCGTGGTTTGCCCTTGAAGGCGCAGGCGTTCGATTTTGGGCTGTGGGATTGTGATTGTCGGCGCATTATCCGGATCGGGGATTGCCCTTAGTCGAGCCTCTGCTTGTGAAACGATCTCCGCATAGCTCTGATTGATCTCTGCTATCCGTGTTTTGGCTGTTCGCGCATCGGAGGTCTTGAGGGACCGCTTGAGGGCTTGTCCCAAGTGAGGTTGCAGGTGTTTGGGGTAGTTGCGGCGATACAGCCAGGTTTGATGTTTGAGATAGGCATACTTCAAGGTGACAGACATGGGGTATCCTTCTGGGGGCATAGGCCCCCTTTTGGGTGAAAGTTGAGGTTTTTTGAGGTGGAACAACGGCTTACTTGGTTATTCCTGTTCCTTGCGGAAGGTCAGTGGTCGTCAGGTACAATGCGCAAGACGAGGTCCAAATCGGGTTCGCCATAAGAACCCTCAAGTGGGCCCGTAAGAGCAACGCCCCCAACGCAGTCATCATGCACCTCTGACACCAAGAACAGATGCTCAGGGATGTCATCGAAGGCGGCAATCACAACACGCATTCCGCTTTGGAGGGGCAGGGATGGTGGGGTGCTGGTTGTCATTGGGTAACCCTCCGAAGCAAGAGATCTGGGAGGAAGAACCCCAGGGTCAGGCTGAGAGGGAGCGGGTAGGGAATGGGCTTGAGGATGTCAGGCAGTCCCGCCAGCACGATCAAGGCCCCCACCAGGATTTGCGGGACACTTATGCGATAGTCGGTTTTGGTCTTGAGGCCCCGATTGAGGCCAAGGCGGAAGGCAGTGCTTCCTAAGGTGAGGAGGGTGAAGGTCGAGAGCATCTATATAAATCTCCATGAGGTTTTTTATATAGATGCTTGATGTTGCTCAGTTTTTATGGATGGTTGGCCGGGGTTTCGATGCGCGAGGTTCAAGGCAATCATGTGTGGGATGTGTAGCGAACGGCAGCTTCGAACACTTTGTGAACAGTATCTACGGCTGGACCGTCAGCTGGCTTTCTGATAGCGTGGTAAGGGTCCGGTAGAGGTAGGTCGCAGTAAATGAAGCTTACACTTGATTGGAATTGCGTTATCGAAGTTGAGGAAGACCGCCCTCAAGCTGCTCATGTGATCGATTTGATAAATTGCCATAGGAAAGGGCAGTTTGAGGTTGCGCTCTTGGCGGCTTCGGCATCTGAAAACTCGAAATCAAAACAGTTTCCTGGCAACGCCAAATTTTTTCAAAACAAAGTCTCAGCACTCGGTTGGCAGGATTTGCCCATAGTTCCAATGCCCGGAATTATTGGATTAAGCTATTGGGACTTCTGTTATTTTGTGGGCGACGGTGAGAAGTTCGAAAGCGATATGGATGCGCTTTGGAGTGCGATCGCTTCCAAGGTCCCAAGGGATCCATCAGAACATCTCCCTTCTGGGACTCGTATGACTGACGATGCAATCCAGTCCGCTCCACTGTCAAAGTGGAGGAATACTTGGTGCGATGTAATCTCGGCATACTCGCACATCCATGATAGCCGGGATGTTTTTGTGACCAATAACACCCGGGATTTTCAAAAGAATTCTGAAGTACTTTCGCGCCTTGGGATGAAGCACATTTACACACCGGCAGAAACACTTGCGGGTTTGGTAAATTTATCCGGTTATGAGAGACGGTCAAGTTCCGCTTCATCTGCAGATTAGCCCCTAAATATCCGCGCTCCCATACGGGTCCCATATATGAGGAGGGGGAGACCCTATAGTTAATCTAATAGGACACCTTACTGGACCCTATTATTTATCTAATACTACTTATTTAACTATATGATTATTAATGATAAATACTATCTGATCATCAATAATTAGCCCTATGATTATCAAGCCTAGCTATCAGTGACCAAAGATATTTGCTGATATTTTGGAGCTCTCAATCGATGCCTCTGGAGCAAGCCCTATTGATCACTGGCTTGGCTATTGGTAAGATTTTTCCATCCACTCTCTAAGAACCTCTAGGCGATACCCTGCACCATACCGCGTAGCGGCTTCCTGGCTACTGTGGCCAAGGATCACCTTGCTGATTTCTTCGGGACAGCCAACGTTACGCAGGTCATCCTTCTTCTTGTGGCGGAGACTGTGCAGGGATTTCTTGGGGTCGGTGATCTGTTTGCGCAACTTCTTCATCATGGCTGCCGACGCTGCTGTATTGCCGTTGGGGCGACCGTAGCGGGGGAAGACAGGATCATCACCCTCCTTGCCAAAGCAGAGGTTTGTGAGGGCTTTCACGGCCCTGGAGGACAGGGGGATGAGGCGTTCACTGGAGGCTGTTTTGAGTGCTCTGATGCTGTTCGGTCGGATGCTCAGACTGCGATTTTGAAGGTCAATGTCGTCAACCACAATCCCTGTGACCTCATTCAACCGTGCTCCTGTGTCCCAGAGGGTCAGATAGATGGCTTGGTGGTCCTCTTGGCTGCCCATAGTAACCAAACCGCCTTCTGCTTCCTCAGCTGACAGAGGGAGGCGGTCCTTGGCGGACTGTCCTGCGCCTTTGACCTTCAAGTTGTGGAACGGGTTGATCGCTACAATCCCACGCTCTTGAATGGCATGGTTCACTACCGCCCTGACAACGTTGATGTACCGGGAGACACTGTTGGGGGAAATGCGCGCAAGCAGATAATTCCGATAGAGGAGGGCATCTTCTCGACGGAGGTCAGCCAAAGCAACCTCCTTGAGTTTGACCGCCCCGATGGAGGCTTTGAGGTCGGCCTGTACCTTTGACAGAGCGTTCTTGAGCTTCTTGTCCTGATCGGCATCCTTGTACGCCCCATACAGATCAAAGGCCGTTTGCAGGGTGATGATCTCGACTGGAACACTGGCCCCAAGGAGGTTGCTGTAGACATCAGGCTCAACTTCCTCTTCAAGTCGGCCCGCTAAATCCCAAAGCCCTGCAATAAGATTGGTGTTCAACTGACCTGCATCAAGTTGCTGTGCGGCCTGTTCTCCAAAGTGGGACTTCACAATGGCAAGGGTACGGGTTCTTGAGTTCTCAGCCTCCAGGGACGCAAAGTAGGTCACAACCTGTTGGTCGATGGTGGGGAGGTTTTTGACCATCTCCATGAAGGTCGTGCCCAGCGCATGGTACACAGTGGCCTTACCCGCTTTGACGCGTAAGTGCTTTGGGACGTCCCGTTTGTACTGGTACGCACCCCAACTGCGCTGTCTAACGTACTTTGGGAGCTTATTTTTACCCGTAACGGCTGGTGCGGTGGTCATTGGATGAAATCTCTCTCTGGCTCTTGGTCTCTGAAGTAACCAGAATCAACAGAAAGAGTGAGGGGCGTTTGCCTGTTCGCGACAGAAAAAGGTTCGATTGTGACGGAACTGGTACGCAACCGGTTCGCAAACTGGTTCATAAACGGCCAAAAACCCTTATTTTAGTTGTTTTTATCTAAAAAAGAGGGGTTTGTTGGCTCCGACGGTAGGGGGCGGAGCCATCTTCGATGTCGTTGTAAGTCATTGAAAAGTAAAGATATGATCGTAACGTAACCGTGGGTGATGCCACAGTATGATGTAGCACTTTATAGAGGATGCAAATTGGTGACGCAACTAAGCAGCTAAGGTTCCTGAGTTGCCTTTTGACACTGCTTAAAAGGTCCAAGACGATGCTCGGAAATTGTCCGTCGTCAGGGTTTTTGGAACCAATTGCGGCTTAATCTAAGAGAGAGTTCGGCTCATCTGGTTGATTGCATTATGCGGCGCGTTGTCTGTGATGCAAGCGCCGCGCTTCGAGTATCCTGAGGATGTCTGTTGAGACGCATTGCTTGAGCCTCCCGTCTGCCCAAAAGTTTGGGCCAGCTTCTTCGGGAGGAGGTGAAGATGCTGGCCCTGTGCATTGGCGCTCCCTGTTGGTTTTGTTGCCGCCGCCGCTCGTGCTGGCTTACTCTGGGAGGAGCGAGAACCAGCACTTTTCGTGTATTTCTCAGACCGATCGGCCTGTTATTTATTCCTCAGCCATCAGTGTTTCTGCATACTTGGGTATGTCAGAGCGCCGGATACCAATCTGGGCAAGCTGATGGTCGCTCATGTTCGCGAGGGTGGACAGCATCCTGGCCATTTGAAGGGATTTCAGTACGGAATGTGCTTTGGCCCCAATCGGCGCCAGTATTGAAACAAAGCCATGCGCCATCTTTGACAAAGAGATTGTAGCGGTGACGGCATGACGGCCTTCAGGCCCAGCCGTATGTGAGTTAACAGTCATAAACGGCCTCCATAGCCAATCTCTTGATGTTGCTGCGCGGTATGCCCAGATCTCTCAGATCACGGTCCGTGAGCGCCGCGAGTTCTGAAAACGTGGCGCGATAGACCTTACGCTTGGCCAGCGCCTGTCGGATTTGATCACGCTTTTGATGAAAAATTGTGCGGCCAGCATCTAAAACGACGTCTAGCCCAGAGTTTGATCGGGTAACTGCCATGATATGTCCTCGTTCATTGCTGCGATGCAGTATTTATGCTGCACTGCAGAGATACGAGTATTTGGTAGCGCTCACAATTAGGCAATTTGGCAAAGGGCCTGTTCCGGATAGGCACAGGGAAGTGATGTATAATGGATATTTCTGCGCAGATGTTGACCTTTGCGACTGTTGTCGAACGCGGCAGCATTTCGGCTGCGGCACGAACGATTGGACAGACACCCTCTGCGGTCAGTAAACAAATTGGTCTGCTTGAAGATCAGGTTCACTACCGTTTGCTTAATCGGACCAGAACAGGCGTCTCTCCGACGCAAGAAGGCCAGGAATTCTACGAAAAGTGCAAAGCCATGGCGGAAAAGTACAAGGAGGCTGAGGCGCTAATCCTGAACTTGGATGGTATCCCGCGTGGGATGCTCAAAATCGCATCAAGTGTTGCGTTTGGTAAGTCTCAATTGATCCCAGTTTTGCCTGCATTTCTCGAGGAAAACCCTGATGTTCAGGTGTCCTTGGAGCTCACAGATCGCGTTGTCGATTTGCAGAGCGAGGGCTTTGACGCCACCATATGTTTCGCCGAACAGCGCAAAATCCCTGACATCATGGTTCGTCGCATCATGCAAAGCCGTCGGGTCTTGTGTGCTTCACCTACCTATCTGGAACGGAGGGGAAACCCCAAAAATTTCGAAGAGTTAAGACAGCACAATTGTCTTAGGATTGCTGGAAACAGTAATCGGAATTCTTGGGACGACTCTGACCCCTTCAACGGCCAAGGCTTTGAGGCAAAAGGTCGTTTCGAGGGAAACAGCACCGACGTTATCTATCGCGCGGCGCTTGCAGGGATCGGCATTGCGCGGCTCCCCTGTTACTTGACGGACCGAAAGTTCCATTCGGGTGAATTGGTTCATGTTTTGCCGGAATACGCGCCTCCAAGTACTGATATTGCCATCATGTTTGCAGACAAACGTAACCTCGCTCCAAAAATACGTGCGTTCATTGATTTCCTTGTGCGCCAATTTCGGGATGTCCCTGAATTTCAAATGACAGGCTCTTAATCGTTGGCACGAAACAAACTATCGAAAGTAGGAAGCACCATGGCGAAGAATACAACACAAACAGGTAGAGAACTTTCTGAACGTTTGAACCCAGGATGGAAGACGCGCTGAACGCGCGTTACGGCCACCTGCTCCCCGGTATGGCCGAGGGGGTCGTCGACTTTGCATACGGTCGCCAATATGCTCGGCCTGGGTTATCCTTACGTGACCGGTATTTGGCGACAATCGCCGCTTTGGCTGCATTGGGTGGTCAGACAAGGCCACAACTGATGGTCAATATCACGGGCGGGCGCAAAGCCGGGTTATCACAGGAAGAAATCGCAGAAGTCATTTGGCAGATGGCGCTCTATGGTGGCTTCCCTTCGGCGATCAATGCGCTGAACGCCGCGTTGGAAGTTTTTGAAGTAGAGGATGACGACGCCTGAGGAGCAAAATTTAAAAGTGATAACCGAGTGGTGAGAAGTCTCGTTCTCTAGCAGAATCGGACATTATGGACGCGCGTAGCGGACCTTCATGCAATGCGCAGCATCGGTCGAAGTGGGCTCGGAGTTGCCAATAGCTGCCATTCGCGGCAAGTGGGCCGACGTCCAGTCTGGCGAGCCCTTCAACAAGCGGTGGTTTTTTAGAAGACCACGCGTGAATTGGGAGGGGCGGCTCGACTTTGACTGAAGCCTTCAATTATATAGATTTCTGGTTTACTCGCTTGGATAGCTCTGCTGCGCTTTCCTTACGCTCGCTATAGCGGTCGAGTAGACAATCCTTATTGTCGCGAGTGAGCAGCGTGAACTTCATCAACTCTTCCATGACATCGACCATCCGGTCATAGAACGGCGAGGGTTTCATGCGGCCCGCCTCGTCAAACTCTAGGAACGCCTTCGGGGTGGAGGACTGGTTCGGGATGGTCAGCAGGCGCATCCAGCGGCCGAGGATACGGAGTTGGTTCACGGCGTTGAAGCTCTGCGAGCCGCCGCTGACCTGCATGACGGCCAGCGTCTTGCCTTGTGTTGGGCGCACGCCGCCGAGTGACAGCGGTATCCAGTCCATCTGCGTTTTTATGATGCCGGTCATCGCGCCGTGCCGTTCGGGCGAACACCAGACCATGCCCTCGGACCAGGTGACGAGATCGCGTAGCTCTTTCACCTTAGGGTGATCGGCCTCCGCGTCGTCCGGCAGTGGAAGACCGGACGGGCAATAGGTTCGCGTCTTGGCCCCCAATCGCGTCAGGACGCGGGCGGCCTCCTCGGTCATCAGTCGGCTGAATGAGCGGTCCCGGAGCGATCCGTAAAGCAGCAGGATGCGCGGGGCGTGCGTCGCCCGCGCCGGTGCAAACAGGCGATCCGTATCGATGGCTTGGAAATGGGTTTCTTCGAGGTTAGGTGTATCAGCCAAGGCGGTGTCCTTCCTCGTCAATCAGCGGTGTGCCGCCCTCTTTCGACATCGGGCCGAGTGGCAGGCGGTCGAGAAGATCCAGCACGGTCTCGCTCGGGCGGCACATCCGGACGCCCTTGGATGAGCAGACGATAGGACGGTTGACCAGAACGGGGTGCTCCAGCATTGCCGCGAGCAGCGTCTCGTCGTCCACGGAAGAATCGAGCAGCCCCAGTTCCTCCGCTGGGGATTTCGTCGTCCGCAGGGCGGTGCGGGGCGTCAGACCGGCAGCAGCGAATAGCGCCAGAAGCTGCGGACGGGTCCAGCCGGTTTGAAGATATTCGATGACCACGGGGGTCTCGCCCGCCGCCTCGATGATCGCCAGCACGTTGCGCGAGGTGCCGCAGTCGGGGTTATGGTGGATGACGATGCTCACGAGCTACCCCCTTCCTTTGGAAACCAGTGCTGCGTCCGGTTGGCGAAGGCGACGAGTGAGAGCATCACCGGCACTTCCACGAGGACCCCGACGACAGTTGCTAGGGCCGCTCCGGACCCCAGCCCGAATAGGCTGATGGCCACGGCGACGGCCAACTCGAAGAAGTTGGACGTGCCGATCATGGCGCAGGGCGCTGCCACGTTGAACGGGATGCCCCATGCCCGCGCCGCGCCGTAAGCCAAGAAAAAGATGCCGTAGGACTGGATCAGCAGCGGCACTGCGATCAAGGCGATGACCAGCGGGCGGTCGAGAATAACCTCACCCTGAAAACCGAACAGCAGCACGACCGTCACCAGCAGCCCAAGGATCGAGAACGGCTGCACGCGGGACTTGAATGCACCTACCGCTGCCTCGCCACCCTTCGCGACAAGGTTTCGGCGCGTTAGATATCCAGCCACCAGCGGCAGCAGGACGTAGAGACCTACCGACAATAGCAGGGTATCCCACGGCACGACGATGTCGGTCACACCAAGTAGGAAGGCGACGATAGGCGCAAAGGCGAAAACCATGATTACATCGTTTACGCTGACCTGCACCAGTGTGTAGGTCGCATCGCCGCGCGTGAGGTTCGACCAGACAAAGACCATCGCGGTGCAGGGCGCGGCCCCCAGCAGAATGACGCCCGCGAGATAGGCCTGCGCGTCGTCCGGCGGGATCAGGTGCGCGAAGACATGCTCGAAAAACAGCACGCCGAGTGCGGCCATCGTGAAGGGTTTGATTAGCCAGTTGACGACCAACGTCACGACCAGCCCTTTTGGTTTGTCCCCGACTTGGCGTAGTGCGCCAAAATCCACGCCGACCATCATTGGATAGACCATCGCCCAGATCAGCACCGCCACGGGCAGGTTGACCGAGGCTACCTCCAGCGAGGCCAGAAAGGAGAAGAGACCCGGAAAGAGATTGCCCAGAAGCAGCCCGCCGCCGATGGCGAGCGCCACCCAGACGGAAAGCCAGCGCTCAAAAGCTCCCAGACCCGCCGCAGCGGGAAGCGATAAATCGGTCATTTCAGGCAAGTATCCATTCTAAGAGTTTCTCGCATTAGCAGGCACAAGCGAGCTCATTGATGACGGGCTGGCAAAGTTCGGGACGTCCGCCACAGCAATCTTCCATGAGGAAGGCCAATAAACCGCGCATCCCGTCCATATCGGCGAAATAGCGGATGCTGCGACCCTCCCGTTTGTTCCGGATCAGGGCGGCGCGGGACAGAATGCTTAGGTTGGCCGACATTGTATTCTGGCGAACCCCGAGGGTGTCGCTTATATCACCCGCCGTCATGCCTGCCTCTCCGGCCTTAATGAGCAGGCGGAATACATCGAGCCGAGTAGACTGGCTGAGAGCGGCGAAAGCGTCGAGAGCGTGTGTGTTATCCATGAATCTGGAATTATTGATATATGAAGCGTAGGTCAAGCGCTTTTTGGTGAATCAGGGGCACCTAAGACGCTCCATTTTGGAACGGGCGCAAACAGCATTGTTGATGCTGTTAAAAGCCCCGCTCAAAACCCAAGAAGTTGTTGAAGGTTATTGACCTCAAAGTGGTAGCAGACGTTAGCTGCGTTGCAGAAAATCAGTAAAGAGGGCTCATTGCGGAAGGCCCCACCAAACAGAACATTGTTCCAATGCCATTAGTTAGTCGTGCAGGCGCGAGGTAATTGTCGTGCCTTCGCGCCTGTTTTCTTAATGCTTGATCTTCGCTGTGGATTCAGACGTCAACGACGACTTTACCAACTGCTTTGCCGTTGGAAAGATGCGCGTATGCGTTGCCAACTTCAGCAAGACCAAACGCTTGGTCATCAAGAAGCGGCTTTAAATCGCCCGCGTCTATGATGGCTGCGAGTTTCGCAAGGATATCGCCATGCACGTCGCGTTTGTAATTGTGCAGCATCGGGATCAGCATGAACACAACATGCAACGACAGGCCTTTGAAGTGTGCCGTCGATAGGTCGATTTCAAGCATGGAGCTTGTTGTGACGACCTGCGCGTTCAAGGCTGCAGCCGCAAAAGAGTTGGTCATATTTGCGCCGCCCACTGTGTCATAAACAACGTCAAAACCAGCATCATTTGTATGTGCTGCAACGTAGTCTTCGACAGTTTCACTGCGGTAATTGATTGGTGTTGCACCGTAACCTTTGATGATCTGGGCTGTCTTTTCACCACTGATTGTCGCATAAACATCAGCACCAAAATGCTTGGCCAGTTGAACCGCGACGTGACCCACGCCACCAGCGCCGCCCTGCACAAGAACCTTTTGACCGGACTTAACGCCAGCACGCACCAAGCCCTCGTAGGCAGTGATCGCAACGAGTGGTAATGCTGCCGCTTCACGCATTGAGATCGACTTTGGCTTCAGTGCGATCAACTGCGTGTCGACCACCATGAATTCGGCCAATGCACCCTGCAAATCGGCCAAGCCGCCAGCACAACCGTAAACCTCGTCACCAATCGCAAAGCCTGTGACGCCGTCGCCAAGCTCGGTAATAGTGCCCGCAAAATCCATGCCCAAAACGGCAGGCAATGCAGGGGACAACGGCAAGTCGCTGCCCATAATACGGATCATCGTGTCGACAGTGTTCACGCTTGTCGCAGCGACCTTGATAATAACATGGCCTTCTTTCGCGGTAGGGTTCGGCAGGTCCGCGGCTTCAAATACTGCGGTTTCGCCGTAGGTGTTCAGGATCATGGCTTTCATCGGGGGGTCTCCAAAGGATGAATGAACCCCCAATCTATTCCTATCCAATTTCTATATAAATAGGA
This sequence comes from Falsihalocynthiibacter arcticus, assembly GCF_000812665.2. Lineage (GTDB taxonomy): Bacteria > Pseudomonadota > Alphaproteobacteria > Rhodobacterales > Rhodobacteraceae > Falsihalocynthiibacter > Falsihalocynthiibacter arcticus. The sequence goes on along the minus strand of NZ_CP014327.1, from coordinate 3,773,797 downwards.
TAATTTGGAATTCAGTATTCGGTTTTGCTATGCAATGGAGGCAATGATGCGAGTCATTTCCTGCATAATCGACGCAGCATGATCGGCGTTCAGCGCTGCCGCATTTGGGTTTGCGAATTGCCCTGCATCATTGTCGAAATACTTGCCTGATGCGTCCGCGAACGATGCATCAAGTGCAGCCTCACATAAAATGTCTGCGCCAATCGCAAGGTCATTGCCCGCAATGCCAAACCCTTCCTTCACCATTTTTGAGGCGAGCAAGGATCCGGGGTTCACCGCAACGATCACGGGACCATCGGGCAATACACGGGCCATTTCGCGGCCCCAAACAGTAATCGCGAGCTTGCTTTGTGCATAGACTTCCATGTCGCCTAAACGGCTCTCGCCAGCCATCGCGGCCAGATCCACAGGCGCTTGCGCTGCCGATGATAAGTTCACGACGCGACCTGATTTTGGGATGATCGCAAGCAATCGATTGGTCAGAACAAAAGGCGCGAAGGTATTAACCATAAATCGAACATCCAAGCCCTCGGGCGTGCGAGTCTCGGCAGCCTTTAAAACTCCCGCGTTATTAATCAGCACATCAAGATTGGCGTGTCGGGCCAAGATTTCATCGGCCATTGATGTGACATCCCCCAGCCGCGTCAGATCAGCGAGGTAAACCTCGACCTTGCTGCCAACCTCTTTCGCCGCGGCCGCCAGTTTGTCGGCATTCCGCCCATGCAGCAGGATCAGGTGGCCCTTTGCCGCAAGCATTTTCGCGGTTAAAAGGCCGATGCCGTCGGTCGCACCTGTGATCAGTATTGTCTTCGTCATTTTCAAATTTCCTTTACTGCGCAAAGTCGGGCAGAACATCATCTGCCAACCGCTTTAACGTGGTTTCGATTTCCGCTCCATTGAACCGTAGGTTCAGCGCGACATGGTTCATTCCGAGAGCTTGGATTTTCGCGAGGTAACGGCGCAGAAACCGCGTCCCAGATTGAAACCCGAGATGGATAGGTTTTGCCGGTGCATCGGCGTCATCTAAAACGTCAACATAAAGTGACTGCATCACAGGTTTGTCGATCCCGCCTACTTTTGATATCAGCTGACGAAACTGAGCGACAACGCGCCCTTGTGTCTGCGCGTCGCGCGGATAAGTCATCCAACCATCGCCATTCTGCGCAACCCATTCGGGCGACTGTTGGCTGCCGCCAGTGATAAGCAGCGGGATGTGTTCTGCAGTCGGCTTGGGCAGCATATCAATACCACCCGTCAAAACGCCCGCGCCATTCTGAAACTGTGGATAGCCCTGTGAAACCGCATTAATATAGTCGACGCTCTCGCGAAACCGTTCGCCTCGGTCAGCATAGGTCATGTTCAACGCTGGGTATTCGTCAGGCCTATCGCCCGAGGCAACGCCCAGCAAAAGCCGCCCACCAGAAAGCGCGTCAGCGGTTGCCGCCGCCTTTGCCACATGTGCAGGGTGGCGCAAAGGCAGCACAACGCTGGCGACCCCATGTGCGATGTTGCGCGTCGTCGCGGCCAGCACTCCCAGATAGACAAACGGATCATACATCTGCCCAGCGTCCCCAAAACTGGGCACATTAAACGGCACGTCGCGCAGCCAAAGCGCCGAAAACCCAAGTGCCTCGGCAAGCTGCGCACGTTCAATATGCCCCGACATGTCAGGCACCACGGATTGCGCATAATTTGCAATCGGAACGACCAGCCCAATGCTCAGACGATTGGGTTTGAAGACAGTATTGTAAGCGCGGTTCAACTTGGGGAACCCAGCGTTAAGAGAGGTGTAGTTCATGTGCATTCTCGTTTTTCCAGCGTCTCCAAGGCTGGCATACATGTTTATCAGCGTGTATAAATGCCCGAAATCTTTGTTCAGAATTCGCAAATGGGATATAATGTCATGGATACCGATGGGCTTCGTCTGTTTGTTCTGGCGGCTGAAAAGCTGAACATAAGTGCCGCAGGTCGTGAACTGGGCCTTGCGCCTGCAGTCGCCAGCGCCCGTCTTGCAAAGCTTGAGAATGAGGTCGGTGCTGATCTGTTACGACGCTCCACCCGCAAAGTGGCGCTGTCGCTTGAGGGCGCGGAGTTTCTCCCCTTTGCGCGCGAAATCTTGCAGCAGACAGACGCGGGGTTGGCAGCCCTTGGTAACGGTAAACCAACCGCGACAGGCACTTTGCGGTTTACCGCGCCAAGCACGTTTGCCCAGCTTCATGTTGCACCAATCCTGCCAGATTTCCTCGCGGCCCATCCCGATGTGACGCTTGATCTGCGCCTGTCCGATGTTCAATTCGACCTCATTGAAGGGAGCTTTGATTTGGCGCTGCGTAACTCCGAATTGACGGATTCAAACTTAAAGGGGCGCAAGCTTTCCGATGATAAACGCATTCTTTGTGCCTCTCCCTCATACCTCGAAAAGCACGGCACGCCCGTGCATCCCGATGATCTCGCGGCGCATCACTTGATCGCTTTTCAGGAACAATCAGCACGCCCACTCATCGGTTTAGGCGGCAAGACCGCCGTGTTTGATCCGCGTGCAGCACGCAGCCGTTTGATCCTAGATGACGGATTGAGCCAGAAAATTGCAACGGTCGCAGGCGCAGGTATTTCCATCAACTCGCGTTGGAGCGTTTATAACGAAATCGCAAATGGTAGCCTAGTTCGCGTCCTGCCTGAGTTCGAAATGGCCACCAGAACAGCGCTTTGGCTTGTGTATCCCAAGACAAATGTTCTTTCCGCAAAGGTGCGCGTTTTCATGGATTTTTTGCTCGACCGCTTGTCCAAATCACCGATTTGGGAGGGGCCAGAACAGGTATAGGTCACCTTCACATCATCAAAGTATTACTTAGCTTTGTCTTCTATTTTCGCCGCCACAACCTTTTTCGTGGGCTACACTTGCGTGTATTCGCTCTGGTATTCGACAAATCGTTGCGTCCACAAACTCTAGCGTATTTTCTGATGTGTCGTGCAATCAAGAATTCACTTCCAGGTCATCTGCGCGCGATCTCATCCTCTCTCGAAAGCCGACATTCGCTGCAGCACAGAAGATCAACACATTGGGCTTATTCTGTTGAAAAACTCCAACACCAAAAAAAATGCGCTAAAAATTCAGAACAATGCTCATTTCTTTTGATGGGCAATCTATTTTCGCACTAGAATTGTGCATAATTAAAAGATCTGAACCTTATTGCCTTACTTACCAAGCGTCGACCTCTATTGAGGTTGCGATCCGTGGAGTGGATTGGCATAATTTACCGTATGAATTCGGAAATTGAGCTGATGGTTTTCACCGATCTGGATGGATCCTTGATCGACCACAATACGTATGAGTGGGCTCCGGCACGGCAAGCGTTGACCTCCTTGGATAATATTTCTGCGGGTGTTGTGCTGTCCAGCAGCAAAACGGCTGCGGAAATTGGCAGACTACGTGCGGAACTTGGGTTGGAAAAATGGCCTGCGATTGTTGAAAATGGCGCAGGGATTTTGCCTCCGTTTGTGGCAGATGTTGCAACGCAGTCAGCCTACCAAGATTTGCTTGTGACCTTAGCACAGGTTCCACCGGGCTTGCGCCGCCATTTCCGTGGCTTTGCTGACATCACAACCACTGAACTGGCTGACATCACGGGCCTTTCGCCTGCTGCCGCTGCACGGGCACAAAACCGCTGTTTTTCGGAGCCTGGGCAATGGCTTGGCACTGATGCACAACAGGCCGAGTTCGTGACGCTGCTGACATCGTGGGGCATCCAGGTGCAACAAGGCGGCCGGTTTTTAACCCTTTCATTTGGCGGCAACAAAGCCGATCAAATGCGCAGCATTATCAAAGCTTATCACCCCAAACACACCATCGCGCTTGGTGACGCACCCAACGACGTGCAGATGCTGGAAGCTGCCGAGTTTGGGGTGGTCGTCGCCAATCCCCATCGCTTACCGCTGCCGCCCTTAAAGGGCGAGCCCGAAGGCCACGTTTTGCGCACGCAGGCGGCTGGCCCCGAAGGCTGGAACGCGGCAGTGCTTTACCTACTTAACCGACTAGAATTGCAATAGGATTTCCCACATGTCCGATTTTCATCAAAACGGAAACATCACAACGCTGCACAATTTGCGGGCCCGATCGGCAAATGACCTAGAGCATGAGCTTTCAGTGTTTGCAGAGTCGCGAAAAATCTCACTTATCTTGCCCTGCCTCTATTCGGAACTTGAGGGCGAGGCGATGCCGCATATTTTGTCACAACTCTCCAAAGTCAGTTATCTGCACAGGATCATTATCGGGCTGGATGCTGCGGATCAAGCGCAGTTTCGCCACGCCAAAAGATTCTTTGAAGGCCTAAATCAAAACCATATTGTGATCTGGAACGACAGCCCGCGCATGCGGGCGCTTGGGGCGCGGTTGCAGGCAATGGGGCTGGGCCCGATCGAACAAGGCAAGGGAAAAAACGTATGGGCCTCAATCGGTTATCTGATAGGTTGCGCCGATAGTGCCGTCATGGCGATCCATGACTGTGACATCCTGACCTATGATAAAGAGATGCTGGCGCGGCTGGTTTATCCGGTGGCAAACCCCAACTTTTCCTATCAGGTTGCTAAGGGATACTACCCCCGTATCGGCGGTGGCAATCTGAATGGTCGGGTGACGCGCCTCTTGGTCAGCCCGCTGCTGATCGCACTAAAACGGGTGATCGGCGACCGAGATTACATCGAATATTTGCGCAGCTTTCGCTATCCGCTGTCGGGTGAGTTTGCCATGCGCACCGCGATTTTACCCGACTTGCGGATGCCATCGGATTGGGGGCTGGAAATTGGTGTGCTGTCCGAGGCGTGGCGCAACCTGGCCCCTAAAGCGGTGTGTCAGGTCGATATTTCAGACGCCTATGACCACAAACATCAAACCCTAAGTTCGGATGAAGCAAATGCTGGCCTGAACCGGATGTCGACGGATATTTGCAAGGCGATTTTCCGCAAACTTGCCGCCGATGGTACGGTGTTCACGCCCAATGTTTTCCGCACGTTAAAGGCCACATATTACCGCTGCGCCTTGGATATTTTAGAGGCTCACTATAATGATGCGAAAATGAACGGGTTGTCGATTGATCGCCACACCGAAGAACGCTCGATCGAGCTGTTTGCGGAAAACATCATGCGCGCGGGTCAGGTCTTTTTGGAAAATCCGCATGAAACGCCGTTTATTCCAACTTGGAACCGCGTCCATTCGGCCGACCCTGCGTTTATTTCGGATATGAGGGTCGCGGCCAAGGCCGATGAGGAGGAATTTGTTTAACCCGCATGCACCCGTTAACGGGTGCGGTTGCTGATCCAACGACATTGATACGGCGCAAGGGTAATCGTTTCTTGGGTTGTATCAATCTGTTCCTCGTTGAGCAGATCGAACCACGGCTCATCATCGATCAGGTTCATTGACAGCAATGACACCTCAACCGTGTGGTTGCTGACGTTATGCAGCGCAAAAATCGATTGGTGCCGGTCAAGGCTTTGCCGCCAAACGCCCATCACACGGTCATCCAGCGCCATGGTGAATTGGGTGGCATTGGGATGAAACGCCGATTGCTTGGCTCTGATCTGCATTCGGTCTGACAAGGCAGTCAGAACGCGCGATTGATCCGAAGTGGGGTCGTCAAGCAGCGCATTTAACCTCGGATAATCCCAGCGATGGCGGTTGATGGCACGGTTCATACCCCGCCGCGCGACCTGCTCAAGGTCATTTGGTGTCGCCAGCATCGAATGGATATAGAAGGCGGGAATACCCTCAAATGACATCACAATGGTCTGCGAACAAACAAAACGTTCGAATTGATAATCGTCTTTACCATCAAAGGTCTGCCCCGTAGCGGCATAAAATGTGGTATTGATCTCATAAGGGGCTTGCCCGCCATTTGGCAGCGCCCGCATTGATACAAGTCCGCCAATATCTTTGATGGTCTCAATCATCTTTGCTTGCTCGGCTGAAGGTAAAATCCCTTCAGCGGGGCGCATGCCGATCCCGTCATGGCTTGCCGTAAAATTCAGATAGGCGCAGCCAAGTTGCGCAGGCGGCATGCCGCGCTGCCAGCCCCGCAAATACCGTGCAGACCCGGACATGACCGCATGCAAAATCAGCGGCGGCAGGGAGAAATTATAAATTGCGTGCGCCTCGTTCCTGTTGCCAAAATAACTTAGGTTTTCCGCCTTTGGCACGTTGGTTTCGGTCAACAGAATGATCGTTTCAGCCGCGTAATCACACAGTAGGCGCATCAGCTGCACGATGGCATGGGTTTGCGGCAGGTGGATCGAGGATGTGCCCGTCTCTTTCCAAAGAAACGCGACTGCATCCAGCCGAATGATGCGCACCCCATTGTCGACATGCAGCCGGATAATGCGCAGGAATTCTAACAAAACTTCGGGGTTGCGAAAATCCAGATCAATCTGATCGTGACTAAAGGTACACCAAACATGGCGGGGGCCATTTGCCGTTTCTACCTTTTGTAACAAGGGCGTGGTACGCGGCCTGACAACGTCGGTTAGGTCTTCCTCGGGCAAGGCCTCAAAGAAAAATTTATCATAGGGCGCCTGCGCCTGAAGGTAGCCGTTAAACCACTTTCCCTGACTGGAAACATGATTTAAAACCAGATCAGACATCAGCCGAAAATCGGTGCTGATCCGGTTGATATCGGGCCAGTCGCCCAATTGCGGATTGACCGCGCGAAAATCTGAAACCGCAAAGCCATCGTCAGATGTGAAAGGAAAAAACGGCAGAATATGCACGCCGTTAACCACGCCTTTCATCCGACGCACAAGAAAATCATGCAGCAAATCCAGCGGCTTGTGCGCCCCATCAAGGATAGAGTTGCCATAGGTGATCAGCAACGCGTCTTTTTCTGTCCATAGGTTATTGCCGGGCAACCGCCCGCGCTTACGCGGCTTGGTTCCCTCGGGCCAGAAGGCAGCAACGATCAGGCTCGCCAGAATGTCGCGATCAATTTTAGGATAAATACGATGAACAAGAGACGTTAAACGTCGATCGAAAGAGTTGGCTTGGGGTGTCTGCATGATATCAGAAGGCTTCAAAACGAAGACCTTTTCAAGGTGTTCGACGTTTTTAGATCTCAAGGATTAGGAGCTGGCTCTTAACAGAATGAACGTCGACACATTTGATCGGCGACGTCTAAATTTTAGGCGGCCGGTGAATGCTCTGGACATGGTTGAGTGCAAAAAGAAAGTGCGTGAAATAAGTTTCAAAACGTTGCAAGCTCAGATGATGTCACCGAAATGCTACAAGATCACTTAGCGCAGCCACTGCGCTACTCCCTCAACTATCGCAGTGAACGAAACATGACACGCCATCTCAGAGCATTTGTCGATATGGCAAAATCGCCACCCACTTCAAACAAATAGTTTTCCGGTTCTCCGGGAAAAATGTTGAATTGGGCTCGCGGCCCGAATTGTACCGCATCAAACCCTAACGCCACCCTGGCTCCGGCATTGCTTTGACTAAAGTGCCAACGAAATCTACAAACCCGTCAGCTCCTCTCAACCAGTTTAGCCGAACGTTTCCATATGAATCTGGTTGCTTCAAGTTTTGACCTAAATTGAACCACTAAAGCATACTATTTCGACCCTCAGGTAAGCAAAAACCGCCATTGGTGCCATAGATCCTCACGAAGCCTCGTTTCTTGGATATAAGGATGTGTCGTTCTAGAAGCCCAGACCTGTCCGTATTGGTGTAATTATTTGGTGGCACTAGAAAGGGCGGCCACACAGTGGTTCATCCCTCGCAGCATAGAATAATGGGAAGTTTATTGTCCGTCGTCAGGGTTTTTGGAACCAATTGCGGCTTAAACTAAGAGAGAGTTCGGCTCATCTGGTTGATTGCATTACGGATCTTCCCCCATTATTCCACAAGCCTCCCCGGAGCGCATACCTGTGAGCAAGCAGAGACATAGGAGGGGCGTGAGTAGGGGATCATTGGCCCCCAACAAAGTCACCACCTCTGCATCCGTCAAGGCTCCCACCAGGATTTGCGGGACACTTATGCGATAATCGGTTTTGGTCTTGAGGCCCCAATTGAGGCCAAGGCGGAAGGCAGTGCTTCCAAGGGTGAGGAGGGTAAAGGTCGAGAGCATCTATATAAATCTCCATGAGGTTTTTTATATAGATGATTGATATAGCTCAGTTTTTATAGATGTCGAGTCGGGGTTTCGATGCCCGTGAGGCTATAACCGGTGTTAGAGAAATAAAACAGAAATGGTTTGGATTCGGCCATTTTCAGTAACAGCTGTGCGACGCCGCACTGTGTGGCCTTGTCGAGTGACTCGCTTACGTTGATTAGTTGTTCAGATTGAGACGGGCCCAGGAAAAGGGTGAAATAATTGCCGCCGGAGTATTCGACAATAATGCGGACCAGTTGGTCTACGTTATTGCTTTAACTGGGCCCGAAACGCTAAACTCTTTGGGGTGCCTTACTCTGACGGAACGTAATTAAGTGGATTGCCATCCTGCCCTGAGTTCACCATGTAATACTGTTCCTCACTGGTATCGTAGACCAAATAGGCATCCTGTCCGGCAGGCTTAGTCTGTGCCCCCCATGGCGCTTCGATGGTGATTTCTTCTGCGATGGCGAAACCGACGTCTGACATGGCGATCATTGGGACCGGGACGGTTTTTAGTGCCCCTACTACGCTTGGATCATTCGCGGCAAGTTTTTTGGCTAATTCTGGCACCATCTCTAGCCGCTCCACTAAACGGGCATTTTTCTCAGAAACCTCTTTAAGGGAGACTGTTTTATAGCTGTCAGTAAATGTTTGAAGACCGATGATGTAAAAATCTGGGCCATCGCCTGTCATCTGCAGTGCAACTATGCTTCCTACATTCTCTGCGAGATAGGCCGCGTCATAGCCCGTGGCATCAACAGAGCCAAGGTTGTTTTGGATAGCTTCTGGCAATTCCGTAAGATCAGCACTTTCAAGCCGCCAGCCTAAAATGGGTTGGTCTTTAACAAACATCCGCTCCGAAGGCGCGGCTTCGGTGATCCGCGTGGTAATATCGCTTTGCGTTTGGATTTGTGCAGTTACAGGGCTTGAGAATAACCCAAAACTGAACCGTCCCTAGTTTTCCGGAGGCTCCAAAGTAAGTATGGATGGAGCCTATGGAAAAAAGTACCAGAGCAAACCGGTTTTCGACCGAGGTCCGCGCCCGCGCGGTTCGGATGATTTTTGAACACGAGCATGAGTATGCCAATCAATCGGCGGCGATCATGGCCATCGCACCCAAGATCGGGTGTGGCAGGGACACACTGCGAAGGTGGGTCAAACAGTCGGATATCGATAGCGGGCGCAAAGACGGGCAGACCTCTGATGAGCGTGTGCAGATTAAGGCGATGGAACGCGAAATCCGAGAGCTTCGCCAAGCCAATGAGATCCTCAGAAAGGCGTCAGCATATTTTGCGCAGGCGGAGCTCGCCCGCCCGTTCAAGCGATGATTGCCTTCATTGAAGAGCACCGCAATGACCTGGGAGTCGAGCCGATTTGCAAGGTTTTGCCAATAGCCCAGTCCACATTCTATGCGCATGCTGCGATCCTCAAAAACCCAGACTTGGCGTCCGATCGTGCCAAACGGGACACGGATCTGGTTCCTGAGATCAAACGTGTTTGGGAAGAGAACAATGAAGTCTACGGCATCCGAAAGGTCTGGCATCAAATGCAGCGTGAGAAGTTCACTATTGCGCGCTGCACTGTGGCCAGGTTGATGAAACGCCAATCTATTCATGGTGTTATTCGAGGAAAGATAAAGAAGACGACGGTGCCGGATAAGAGCCAGCCATGCCCAAAAGACAAGGTAAATCGCAAGTTTCGAGCCCCCGCACCAAACATGCTTTGGGTGAGTGATTTTACTTACGTCTCGACGTGGCAGGGCTTCGTGTATGTGGCTTTTATCATCGATACCTTCGCAGACAAAATTGTTGGTTGGCGTGTTTCGAGTTCACCCAAAACAGATTTTGTGTTGGATGCTTTGGAGCAAGCGCTGCATGATCGACGCCCAGTTCACAAAGGTGGCCTCATTCATCACTCCGACCGTGGGGGGCAATATTTGTCCATTCGCTATACCGAGAGGTTGGCCCTCGCGGGGATCGAGCCCTCGGTTGGCAGCGTCGGTGACTCTTACGACAACGCCTTGGCCGAAACCATAAACGGCCTCTACAAAGCCGAGGTCATCCACCGGCTAGGTCCATGGAAAACCATGGCTGCAGTCGAGTGGGAAACGCTCAAATGGGTCGACTGGTTTAACAACCGTCGCATACTTGAGCCCATCGGATACATCCCGCCAGCAGAAGCAGAAGAGAGGTACTATGCACAATTCAATGCGTTAGATATGGTCGCGTGAGACGAAGTAATCAGCCTCCGGCAAACAAGGGGCGGTTCAGAGTGTCACCCAGGCCATAAAGGTTTGAGAGAGTTCGAAACTCAACTGAAGAACAATAATCCTATTAATTGGCGCAAAATTCTTACGGATAAACCACCTGACGATGAAAAATAGCCGATAATGAATGTCTGCTCAGGGTAAGCTGCGCTGCGGCACTGAAGCCTTTATTGAATGGCGGCTCTGGGCCGTTCGCGCCGATCGACACTTCGGGCGGGAACCGGACATTCGCTGCAGTTGCGAAACTTGGTTTCTGGATATGAGAAAGCAGACGTTCGGCAGCACTCAACGGTTTCACCCGCAGCGAACGGCAGCAAGGAGCCTATTCTGTTGAAAAACTCTTTGCTGCGACTGCAAATTTTCAGAAAGTAGAAAAACGTTATCCCAGAGTCGAAATACGTCCCGAGATACAGTCGAAGCATGAATGAAACGGAATATTATTCCTCTCAACTTGGTCAAAACGGACAATATCAGAGTTTTTCAACAGAATAAGCCCACACTGTGAGTTGGCTTTACCCGCTGCGCACGTTTGTATCACGAAAAAATGCTGCAGTTGCATGATCATTCGTGCTCCAATTCCAGCGGAACACTGACCAGATTAGCCTTTGTAGCTTGGTAGTTGGTCCAATGCGGTTCGCAATGCATCCCCCCAACCGGACGATACCGCTTCGTAATACGCATCTCCCAATTCGATGCGGGGCTTGTTGCTGACTGCGAAACTGCCTGCTTCATAGACCTGCAAATCAAGCGGTAGCCCGACAGACAAGTTGGCTTTGATTGTGGAGTCGAACGAGACCAGCATGAGTTTGATTGTGTCCTCAAAGCTCATAGCTCGATCATAGGCACGCACAAGGATCGGCTTGCCGTATTTGGCCTCACCTATTTGGAAGAACGGGTTGTCGTCAGTGACTTCGATAAAGTTACCTTCGGGGTAAATCATGAATAGGGTTGGATCGCCGCCATTGATCTGACCTCCAACAATAACCGACGCCTTGAACTTGGTTGACGCTTCAGGGCCCGCAGGGTTGCTGTCGTCGATCACTTCTTTCAGCGTGGTACCCACAAGGCGCGCAATCTGGAACATTGTTGGCAGTTCCAGAATGGTCGGGTTGCGTTCTGACGTGATCTTGGAGCGTTCATCAAGCAAGCTGATCAAGGCTTGCGTGGTCGCGAGGTTGCCCGCCGTCATGATCGTGATGACGCGGTCGCCTTCAACATTCCACGTGAACATCTTTTTGGTGATCGAAAAGTTGTCGACGCCCGCATTTGTGCGGGTGTCCGACATGAAAATCAGACCAGAATTCAGGCGCAGGCCGATGCAGTATGTCATTTAAGAAATCCAGTGGTAGATCGGGGCACAAAGCCACCCGTTCATCTATTGCTGAACTTGCAACAATACAATCATTGATTCAGTCGAAGCCCCCATCCGCATACCGGTTAATGGTGCAGCATCACGAGAATCGAGGCCCGTGGCGATCCGGACATAGCGTTCATCCGGACTTATGCCATTGGACACATCAAACCCGACCCAGCCCAAACCATCCAGATATGCCTCTGCCCAAGCATGGCTGGCGTCCTGATCAACGCGGTCATTCATCATCAGGTATCCGCTGACGTAGCGTGCCGGAACACCTGCAACGCGCGCGGCGGACACGAAAATCTGAGCATGGTCCTGACAGACGCCACCTTTCGCGATAAGGGCCTGTTCTGCCGTCGTTCCTGCAGATGTCTGTGCTTCGCCGTAGGGCACGATGTCTACAATGGCCTTCGATAGGTCGTGCAGAGCGCTGAGTGTATCGTCTGTACTGGCGATCTGTTTGGCAAGAGCGTGTACGTTTTCACCAGCGTGCGTGCGCGGTGTGCTTTGCCTGAAATGCCAAAGCGGTACAGTCCCATAATCCTTGCCATAAATCCCGTATGTTGAATGTGTTTCAACATGGCCAGACACTTCGACGGAAACTTCACGCGCGCCGGGTTCGACCTGTAACAACAGCGTTTGGTTCTGATACTGATCCTCGAATGCCAGCTCTTTGGTCGCCCCAGTTAGTGCAACGTTCCAGTCTAGAACCGTTTGGTTTTTGGATGATACAGGCGTCAAGCGCACCTGTTGCAGGCCGTACGAAACCGGCGCGTCGTAGGTGTATTTTGTCGTGTGGATGATTTTCAGTTTCAACGTACTAATCCTACCCAGTAAACCGGTAATCTTGTTCAATTTGGCGCCCAATGACCTTCGTGTCATGGATGAACTCAGTGATGAACGTGTGCAGGCCATCCTCAAAAATTGTCTGAATGGTATGGTTTCGCATCTTGTCGCGTTGCTGTTCGATCAGACCATGGCACGGCAGGGTTTTGCCGTAATCCTTGGCGAGGAATTCCATGCTTTGCTCTATGGTACGGCTGCAGAACGACAGGGATCTTGGAAAGCGACTGTCGAGGATCAGAAATTCGGCAATCTTATCTGGTGACATGTCATCAGTGTGTAGCCACCGAAAAGACCGGTGGGCCGAGACGGATCGTAAAATGGTTTCCCATTGCACATTGTCCAATGTCGATCCGACATAGCTCGCCGTGGGGAGCAGCGTGAAATATTTCACATCAATGATCCGCGCGGTGTTATCAGCGCGCTCCAGCGCGATCCCGATTTGCGTAAAATCAAACACGTCGTTGCGCAGCATTGTCCCGTGCATCACACCACGAACCAATGCCGTACGACGACGAATTTCACCCAATACTGCAGGTAATTCAGTGTCTTTGACCGGCTCTTTCAACACCTCGCAAAGCGTCATCCAGCTTTCATTGACGGCTTCCCAAACTTCGGTTGTCAGGGCAGTGCGTACCATGCGGGCGTTCATGCGCGCATTTTCGATGCATGCCATCACACTGGATTGATTGTCAGCGTCGCGCAGCAAATAGTCGACGACATAAGCAGCTGAGTAGCTGTCGTATTTCGCGTCATAGCCTGCGCGCACACCTGCTGTGGTCAGGACCGATTTCCACTCCGATGCTGGGTCGGTTGATCGGGTCAACGCAATGCGAAATCCGGCTTCAATGAGACGTGCGGTGTTTTCGCTGCGTTCCAGAAGTCGGAACATCCAGTACAGCCCACCTGCGGTTTTTCCTAGCATTCGACTAGTCCTCCAAAACCCAAGTGTCTTTGGTGCCGCCGCCTTGGCTTGAATTCACCACCAGCGACCCATCCTTCAGCGCGACACGGGTCAACCCACCCGCAGTGATGTTGATGTCCTTGGGAGACATCAATGCAAAGGGTCGTAAATCAACGTGGCGCGGCGCGAGCCCCTTGTCGACGAAAATAGGCACCGTGGACAACGATAGCGTCGGCTGAGCAATGTAATTGCTTGGACGTGCCCGCAACTTATTCGCAAAATCTGCCAGTTCTTGTTTGTTCGCAGCAGGGCCAACCAGCATCCCGTAGCCACCCGAGCCGTGGACCTCTTTGACCACCAGATCAGCCAGATTTTCCAAAACATATTTCAGCGTGTCCGCTTCAGAGCATCGATATGTCTCAACGTTTCTCAGGATCGCTTTTTCACCCGTATAGAATTCAATAATTTCAGGCATGTAGGAATAAATTGCCTTGTCGTCCGAAATCCCGGTTCCGGGCGCGTTGGCGATCGTAATATTTCCAGCTCGGTAAACGTCCATGATGCCGGGTACACCCAACATGGAATCAGGATTGAAGTTCAGCGGATCAAGATAGTCATCATCGACACGACGATACAGCACATCAATCACGCGGTACCCTTCGGTGGTGCGCATTGCGATGTGGCCGTCGACCACACGTAAATCATGTCCTTCAACCAATTCGACACCCATCTGATCGGCCAGAAACGAATGTTCAAAATACGCGGAATTGTGGATGCCAGGCGTTAAAATCGCGACCGTGGGCTTCCCCTCACAATGGGCGGGTGCGCACGCGGCAAGGGATCGGCGCAGATTTTTTGGGTAATTGCTGACGGGCTGCACTTTGATCTGGCTGAACAGCTCTGGAAACATTTGCAGCATCGTTTCACGATTTTCGAGCATGTAAGACACGCCAGACGGGGTGCGCGCATTGTCTTCCAACACAAAGAAGTCGTCTTCGCCTGTGCGGACAATATCAGTGCCAACAATATGCGTATAAATGCCGCCCGGTGGGGTGACGCCAATCATCTGTGGCAGGTATGCTTCGTTGCGCGAGATGAGCTCCACTGGCACAATGCCAGCGCGCAAAATCTCTTGTCGGTGATAGATGTCATGCAGGAATGCGTTGATTGCCCGCACACGCTGTTCAATGCCCTTGGACAGCTTTGTCCATTCGCGGTTCGCGATGATACGCGGAATTAAATCAAACGGGATCAGGCGTTCCTGCTCTTCGTCCTCGCCGTAAACATTGAACGTGATACCAGTCCGACGAAAGAAAGCCTCGGCCTCCTTGGATTTTTGAATCAGCCGGGCGGGATCCTGCTGCGCAAACCATTTTGCATATTCTGTGTACGGCGCACGGTTGCCATCGGTATCTAATAGCATCTCATCGAAATGTGGGCGTTTTGTATTCATCCTTAAACGGTAGACGTTACGCCGCGATCTACAATAGCTTGCTCTCGATTAGGACGGCTTTACGATGCGCGATACCTCAACGGTCTGTTTTTTCAGCGACAACGCACCATATGAGGTCAAAAAAGACACATCTGCCGCGTCGCGACCAACGCCAATCCGCACAATTTCAGATGCGCGCGCCATCCCCGTCGAATCAATAAGTTGCCAGCGGTTCTCCAGATATACCTCGGTGACGGCATGGAAGTCCTGCGGCGACACGTCGGGCGCATATGCGCTGACAATGCGGGCCGGAATGCCAACTGCGCGCGCCATTGCGATCAAGACGTGGGCAAAATCGCGACACACGCCTGCACGCAGTTCGAAACTTTGCGAGGCTGACGTTGCGGCGTTGCTGACGTCGGTGTCGTACTTGAAATGGGTGTTGATCCAATTGGACATCGCCTTGATGACAGCGCCCCCGCTAAGGTGCTCGAACTGATCAGCGGTAAACGCAAAGAAATCTTCCGGGTGGCAATACCGTGACGGCATCAAGAATTTTGTGACGTCGCTCGGAAGGGATGACAGCTTGGCTTGGGCGCAGTCTGCCAGATCGTCATCGACGCGAACAACGTCAACTGACGCAACATACGTGCAGTCAAACTGACCGTCGACTTTCAACCAACGTCGAACGCCAATATTTTCCTCGCCAGCTACGACAAAAGTTTCAGTCGGTTCAGTAAAATCCAGCATAGCATCCAACAGCACTTGGTCGTTGCCTTGCGCCGCCTCAATCTGCAACAAGATATCGCTTGGCTGATCCGCAGAGTAAACTAGGTGGACTTTGACAAGCAGTTCCAAGGTTGCACCTATTCATGTGATTGAGTCAGTCCCGTGTTTCATCAGGATGCGCGTTTGTCGATGGCGAAAGTCCTTGTTTCGGCGTTTTATCTTTGAGATCGCCATGCAATGGGGCCCGCAAAACGAGCGCACATCACCCCATTCTTTGCTGTCTATCTTCTGCTTATAGAGATCTTGAATTGTCGGTTAGTTAACGACGGAAAACCTTGTTCGTCTCTCCACAAGCCCTAATAACAATATCGATATTTATACCATCTAACGCTTCCGCGCTTGCGCTGTGTTACATCGTAAAACTCGCCAACAGTGCAAAGTAATGCTGCGTAAGCAAAGGTGCAAAACCCAAGGTCGGCTTTGTCCGCACAGTCGCCGCTCGCTATTCGATTTTACGTTGATTTCGCGTGCAAACGCAGCGAAAGTCGGCAGTGAGCCGATAAAGTCGGCAGTGAGCCGATTCTGTGGAAAAACTCTTTGCTGCGTCTGCAAACTTTTAAAAATCAGAAAGCTGTTCTTCGTTGGTGAGGATATGCCAAGAAATATTGGAAGAATTTGAGAGAACCAGAATACAATTCTGTCAAATTTGACCCGAACGCCCGATATCGGAGTTTTTCAACAAAATACGCCCACTTTGATTTGATGTTTCTCGTTAGCAATGCGGAATTCTAATGTATTATTGGAGCACTGAAGACGATTCTCGCGGGAAGAAAAATGTCTAAAAAGTTCAAATCCAGAGAGACGTTGGATCAACTCCTTTCTTCATGTTCCGACACCATGTTTCCTGCCGAAATGGGTGAAGCTCCCGTTAGCATCGATAGCAGAGACAGTGATGGTGATACCCCATTGCATGTAATGCTTTGGCGAAAAAATACGTATGGAGCACTGTTACTTATCGAGGCAGGTGCCGACTTAAACGCCGTTGGAGACATGTCAGAAACGCCACTTCATGTCGCCGTAAGCCAAGGAAACATTAAGGTTGTGGAAGCGCTCTTGAAATCTGGTGCGAATCCGGCAGCTAAATCTGAGTTTGGGAAGTCACCCAAAGAAATTGCCGTCGAACTGGGTGGCGAGATGCAACGTTGTTTTGGCAGTCAGTGACTTTATCGTCGTAGTATTGCGAATGGCAACTAAGTCCCTCTGACCGACGTTTCAGCCTACTAAGATGCTGCACCATGCACCAATGGCCGCTTCGACGGGCCGCAGCGCAGCATCGGGAAGGCATGGTCAATGGCCGGTTTGGGCGGTGGCCTCAACTGGTCGACACAGGGCGGAGACGAACGCGAGCAGATGGCACTTGCCAGCCCGTTAGTACTGCGATTGAATGGCGGTAGTTTCATAGGGATTACAATTGCTGATGCCAATCTACGAATTTTCCCGTGAAGAAATTCATCCATTGTCAAAAACAACTTTTAGCCAAGTTCAGTTGCAAGAACGGCGTGATATTCAGCGACTTCTGAGGGCCAACATATCAGTTATCGCACCTGATACGATGGTGATAGCAGAAGAGTTCGGCGACTGGGACGAGTCGCGCAGGCGCATCGACCTCCTAGGTATAGATCGTGATGCAAAGCTTGTTGTGTTTGAACTCAAACGAATAGAAGATGGCGGCCATATGGACCTGCAGGCCATCCGCTACGCTGCAATGGTCTCGACCATGACCTTCGATCAGGCAACCGATGCGTTTGAACGGTATCTTGAAAATATAGGACAAATCGAAACCGATGCTAGGACTGAGCTGCTCGACTTCTTAAGTTGGGACGAGCCCGATGAGGATGCGTTCGCGCAAGATGTCGGATCGTTCTGGCTTCAGCCGAGTTCGCTCGCGAATTGACGACATCGGTTATCTGGCTCAACGAGAGCGGCATCGACATCCGCTGTGTGCGACTACAGCCTTACAATCAAAATGGCCGCGTTTTTGTGGATATCCAGCAGATCATCCCTCTCCCAGAGGTCGCAGATTACCAAGTTCGGGTTGCTGAAAAGAAGCGCAAAGAACGAGCGGCGCGAACGGATACCCGAGACCGGACTAGCTACGATATCACCCTTGGCGGGCAGAAGTTAATGGGACTACCTAAGCGACAGGCCATATATCAGACGTTTCGCTATCTCGTAGAGCAAGGCATCGCCCCCCCAAATATCGCTAAACACTGCGGCCCGCGACGCAATCGCGTCCTCATTTCGATTGATGGCGAAGTGAATGCAGAGAACTTCCACCGTCTAGCAAAAGAAGCTCGAGCAAAGAAAGGGTTCAACTTTGACCCTAAACGCTTTTTCAGTGATGATGACGATTTGCTACACTTTGAAGGACGGACATATGTTTTTTCGAACCAGTGGGGGGGAGCTAACTGGAAACTTGCCATGGTAGAGTTGCATGAGGCTTTCCCAAACATGGAAATAGAATTCACCCCGTCCGAATAGCTGCTCTAAACGTATAAATCTTCCAGACATACCGTTCCATCAAGGCCCTCATGACTGCAAAAGGCAGACTGGAGCTACCTTTTGCAATTGCCAATGTCCGCAATGCGGAAGCTGCACTGCGGCGAAAGGCAATCAGGCCAACGTCTACTTAGGGCCGTTCTCGTAGAACGGTCCCAAATACTTATATTTCATCAGGCGTTAGCATTTTGAATGGAAACGCCACTGCTGTGTCCCTGTTACATCAGCATGGGACTGCTCAGCCCTTCGACCACTGTTTCAACCATCCGCTCGACGTGCCGCAGTGATACGCGGGCCTGCTTTTTCTCAAGCCAGCGCAGTCCGTCGTTCAGCAGCCCGCCGCCGAGATCGTGTAGATGGTCGGGTAGTCGGTTGCGCAGCAGCTGATTTCCAGCGGCAGCCAGATGATCGAAGCTCGGAGATTCCAGACGGATGACCTTGCAGCGATCTAGAAATGCGGTGGGCATCCGGTCGATCGAATTGGTTGTCATGATCCAGCTCACCTGTGTCAGGTCGAAAGGGAGTTGGTAGAACGGGCAGGTCCATGCGCGGGCCGTGGTCGGCTCGATCATGCTTTTGAGCACTTCAAATGCGCCCGGTAGTTTGCCACCACCGTTGGTCGTCACCCGTTCCGGGATTTTGTCGATTTCATCCAAGATCACCAATGGGTTCGCCAGACGCTCGCGCAGCATGGTCTGCACCACACGACCGGGCGTGGCGGAGCCCCAACCGCGCTCAACGCCTGACACCGAAAAGGTCGCGCCATTGCTTGCGCCCACGTCGATATCAACCGATGGCACGTTGAACACCCGAGACAGATCGCGTGCCCAGCTTGATTTCGCGATACCGGGCGGACCAAGGAGGATCTGCGGCGGCGTATGCAAAGGCGCGGGGCCGGCGAGGGTGCGCAGCCGCATATGCTTCATGACTGCCGTTGAGGCCGGAGCCAGCCATGGATAGATCGCGTGCAACTCTGCGATCAGCTCTTCCATCTGGTCACGGTCAACCACGCCAACGGCACGCGCACCGCAGGCGGCTGCAAGTAGCGAAGCGCGGTCGTCGGGTTTGAGATGGTTCAATCGCTCAAGGTTCGCCGTGCGACGGCGCATGTAACGGCGGCTCCATGTGATCGCCCGGTTGGATGTCCCGACGGAAGGCGTATCGCTTGGCGATGTATCGAGCAGATCATCGAGAAGATCGTCCAGACAATTCGGCGTTGTTGTGATCGCGGGCGCAGTGGTCCGCCGCGCCGCGCGGGCTTGCTGGCTGCGCATCAGACGATCACGGACTTTCTCGACGGAATCCTCTGGCGATGTGGGCAGATCAAACCCGACGAAACGGGCGGGAACGGTAGAGGTGGTCATGGGGGAGGGCCTTTCATTCGCCCCGCAAGGGGCAGCATTCGATTAGAGAACAGCAGGCGTCATGGACCCAGAAAAGGGTCTTATGCGCCTATGCGACTAATTCGAATGGAAAGGTGTTTGATCATGCCGATAAGCATAGAGGGCCGACGGCGATAGATGCAAGCGGGAAATATTTGTTTGATGTTGTGACATTCAAAGCCGCCCTCAACGCGTTGTAAGAAAAAAGTTTCGCATAACGCCACGGGTCCAGCAGGCTGCTGGTCGCAGGAAGATCAGGAAGGGCTTGGCCCGGACGGATCTGACGAGAAGGGGTCTTGGGGGTATCCCCTGAGCGAACGTCATGTTGTGGGGAGGGCTTGCCCGGACTGCAACATGACTAGTGAGTAGCGCAGCGGCAGTTCTGACGGGTTTGTGATGGGAAGGTGAAAGAAAACCTCTGCAACCTGTGCCGGGATTTTCAGGGCTATCGAGTATTCTTGGGGAAAGCAGATAACCCGAGGTTCACCATGTCCGTTCATCCCAAGTTTGACAATCCCCAATCCGTCAACTCTCCAAAGCCGCCGATTGTTTTGCGGTTCCAAGGGCTGCATCCGGATAACCTGGGCCGCTTTGATATGCATGATCATCGCAATGGCGGCGATCTCTCTCATGTTGATCTGGATGCATCAGAGCTGAATGAGGTCCTGCATTGCGAACCCAAATGGCAGGAAACGATCAAGGCAGAAGTCGCTGCAGCCAGGCGCAACAATTTTCGGGAACGGATGGAAGCATTGCGCAAGAGGGGCCGTAAAGCTGAACGTGAAGCTCTCATCGCGGAAGGGGAAAGCGATCCATGGCGGCGGTGTGTCGGCGGTCCGTTGCGAGAGGGTATCCTTACGGTGAATAAGGAATGGTTTGGCGGGACGGGGCAAGCCGAATGGGATACGGCGAAGGTTGCCGCGTTCAAGCAAACCGCAATGGAATTTCTACTCAAGCATTTTCCGGAAGGGCAGTTGCGCTATGCCAATGCGCATCATGACGAAGAGGCCTTTCATATCCATTTTGTTGCGGTGGTCTGGACAGAGAAAGTCACCGCAAATCGCGGGCGGCAGATGCTGTTGCAGGCCTCATTGAACTCGCTGTTGAAGAATTACGAGCATGCGCAGGATCTGGCTGGAGAGGCTTTTACGGCCCTTGGCATTGCCCGAGGAGAGCGGCGGGCCGAGGCCCGGCGGGTTGCGAAGGAGGCTGGCGAAAACGTTCCGAAAAAGCGCCGCCATATCCCGCCTTCGGAATGGCGGGCCGATCAGCGGGCAACGGGCTATGAGAAATCCAGCGAGATTTTGGAGGTGGCACAGAGCAAATCCAAAGAGATGATCGAAGATGGACGGACCGTCGGCAAGGCCACGATCCGGAAATCGCGTAAACGCGCGGTAAAGGAGGCGCGTCGCAGGAAAGAGGCCGCGACGCGCGAGGTGGCGGCGGCGGAGCGCCGCCGCAAAGAAGAGGAGCGGGCAGCGGAAAGCGCCCGCAAAGAGAGGGGCGATGCCGAAGCTACACTCGGCATCATCGCAGAAAAGTCAGCAAATATTGCTCAGACGGCGCAGGTGGCGGCGGGGGAACTTCAGCAGGTTAAGACGGCGTTGAGTGTAGAGGTCGGGAAATTGCAGGGGGCAAGGGCGGAAACAGAACAGGCCAAGGCGGGGCTGGCTGATGTATTGGTAAAGGTTGAAGGAGCTGCATTGGAACGGGATCAGGTTAGAGATGAGGTGGCGGAGCAGGGCCACAAGCTTGATCGCCTTCGGTCGGCGGCGAAGAAGGAAAGAGAGGACTTACTCCAGGCTGAAGAGAAGGTTCAGTCCCTGAAATCGGCAAGGCAGGCCGAAGCCGAGGCTTTGAACAAGGAGAAAAAGAAGCGGGCGGCGGTAGAAGCAGAGTTGGTGGATGTTGAAGCAAAGGTTGTGACCGCTGAGGCGAAGCTTTCAAAGGCGCTGTCTTTGATGAAAACGCTGGCGGAAGGCATTGATATGCTTGGCGGTGCTGTCTTGCGCTGGATGCCCGGGCCAAAACCGAGTGAGAAAAAGCTGGTCTGGGGACCGGATGCGCCAAAAACCAAAGAGGACCGCAGACGGATTGCGACACGTATTAAACCTGTGATGCCGAAACTGATGCCCCTCGCGCAATCCATCCGCCGCACGATTGAAGAAACCCTGAGCCGCGAGCGCGCAGAGATTGCCGCAGATGCGGCCTATGTTCTCGAACAGCGCGAGAATATGGAGGCGGAGCAGCGGGCCGAATTGACCCGCATTCTGAATGCACATGCGCAAACCGACCCGATGTCTGACGGGCCGGGGACATGATCATATCACCAGCGGCAGTCTCTCAATAGCCGTCTGCAGCACGGCGGGTGGCGTCGGCTTGCTATAAGTTCGATCATGGATATCCTTTCCCTCATGGCCCACTATATCGCGCAGCACCTTGTCGGTGACCTCGGGCACATGCTCCAGTGCGCTTTGGACGTAATGACGCAGACTGTGGAAGGATAGACCCGCTCCCTCAGGGCCATAGGTTTTGTCGATGATCTGGCGCATCCGGCGGCCAAGTTTGCGGCCATGCTTGCCAGTTGCTGGCTCTCGCAGGTCGGGAAATAGGTCGATGCGATCCTCGGCGCGGGCTTTAGCCACAAAATCCAGAAAACCCAACTCGATCAAACGACTGTGGATCGGCACGATCCGTTTCGACGAAATATTCTTAATCCGCCGTAGTTCGGAATCCTCGATGTTCAGGCAGGGGATGCCATCGATATCGACAATATCGGCGGGTGCCAGACCTGCGATCTCTTCACGGCGCGCGCCCGTGAAAGCGCCAAGCAAAGGCGTCCAATAGGTGCCGTTGCGGTAGATGTTGGGACCGGGGTCGGTTTGATGATATTCAGACTTCGACCCGATCCAAACTGGCGTTTTGAATAGGCGCTGTAGCTCAGACTCGCTAAAAGTCTGCTTTTTGTCGCAGTCACGAACGGTGTCTTTGCGCCGCAATTTTCCGGGCTTCAGTTTGGTGTTGACCAAAATACCTTCATCAGACGCCCATTCGACGATCTGGCCCAGATGTTCAAGGTGCCGATTAATTGTGCCGACCGATAACCCAACCTTTTCCGGAGGCAGCGTGGCTGCGCGGGCCATGATATTTTCACGGGTGGCATTGCGGTCAGCGGGGCTTTTGCCCCAGCTTTTCGGCAGTTTATGGAGGGCTGCGCGAAAGGCGGTGGCATCCGCTTGCCGGATCAGGCGCACGTCGCTGATGCCCGTCAGCGTTGTGAAGAGACCTACAAAACTTTCATATTGGCGCAGGGTCTTTTCTTCGGTTCCCTCACTGCGTTTCATGTCATTCATCCGCGATACGACGGCCAGCATAGAGGGGGCGAGATAGTCGGTTTCTGCTTCCGGAGCAAGCTGCGGCACTGGATCAGGGGCCTTCGCCTGTGATTCCGGACCCAGCACACCTGAGGCGCTGTCCCAAAGTTCATTTGCGGCCCCGTCGATGTCTGCCAAGGCATCGCCGTGCCGATTCCATGCGGCGGCTTTCCCAGCGATCAACAGCGACATTAACTTTATGCGATCAATCGCCGAAAGCCGCGGGTGGCCCGTTAATGCTTTGAAATCACGCTGGACGATGTTCTGACGGGCTTCGCTGGTCAGGTCATCGCGGATTATGTCCAAATTTAATGAAACTAAGGGGTGTTCAGACGTTGCACCGTGCAATCCGTCCACGTTGACCTGTGCCCAAGCATCAGCCGTCGCTTGATCGTGGCGAAGATCGTCGGCGGGATCGAGAGAATCAAAGCGGTGCAGGAATTTCAGTTTCTCGATCTTTGCCCGCTCTTTGGTGATGATGTCGGCAAGCCAGCGCCGCGCCATATCGGGCGTGATCTGTTGGTGGGTGATTTGTTCCATGATGATATCGCTTTCCGCACTGATCCTGCGTGACAATATATGTGCGCAGCGCAGGTCTGTCGTCCCTAACGAGAGCTTGATATCGACGATTCCTGTGGAAAACCGACGCAAACGACGCCGCCATTGATAAACATTTCCGCGTTTAGAAAGATGAGGTTGGTTTAACATTCGTTTCAGATCCGATTCGGACGGATACGAAATGATCATGCCATATGGCTGAAGAGTGATGTAACACTCTGATGCCACACCCACGAAGTCACGCTGTGACTTCGTTAGGTATTTCAACAACTTACGTTGTAAGTGGCTCCGACGGTAGGGGTCGAACCTACGACCAATTGATTAACAGTCAACTGCTCTACCACTGAGCTACGTCGGAACATGGGGGCGATATAGCAACTGGGTTTTGCGGCGTCCAGAGGGATTTCACTTAAAGTTGGAAAAAAATCATTCTGGCTTCATTTTCTAGAAAAACGACTGGAGATATCGAGCGGGTTTTCGCAGAAAATTTCGTTGTTGTCATATAAATCAATGAGATGGGCGAAGGCGTTGCGGGCGGCTGCGAAAAGGAGTGTGGGCGGGGTGTCGTGATAGGCTTTTGCGGTTATTTCAGTCACGCTCTGTGGTGTGGCGGTGAGTGCCGCGAAAATCTGGGCCTCGCGGTGTTTTCTATGGGCGAGGAGGGCGGTGAGTGTGGTTTCTGGCGAGTCGATTGGCGCGCCGTGGCCGGGGTAAAACCGCGAGAGGCCAATGTTTTGGAGACGGCGAAGCGAGGCACGGTATTGGGTTAGGTCGCCGTCGGGCGGCGAGATAAGCGTGCTGGCCCATCCCATGACGTGATCGCCGGAAAACAGCGTGTCTCCGAAACGAAAGGAGAGGTGATTACAGAAATGGCCGGGCGTGTGCAGGGCGGTGAGGGTGCCGTCAGGCCACGTGATGTCGGCGTTGTCCGCCAGATACATGTCGGGGGTGAAATCGAGGTCGACGCCTTCGCCTCCGGCCACGTTGGATGTGGCTGCGAGGGTCGCCATGCGGGCGGACCTACCGGCGGAACTGGTGCCATATCCCCAAACTTTGGTACCGACTTCGTCGGCAAGGATCGGCGCAAGGGGGCTGTGATCGAGGTGGCTGTGAGTGACGGCAATGGCGGCGACCTGCCGCCCGTCAATTGCGGCCAGAAGCGCCTTGAGGTGCGCTGCATTGTTGGGACCCGGGTCGATCACAACAAGGCTATTTTGCCCCACCAGATAAGTGTTCGTGCCCCAATAGGTCATTGCCGAGGGATTGGGTGCGAGGACGCGGGTTACATCAGCGGCGAGGGCGTCTGGGGTGCCGATTGAGGGCTTCATAGGAAGGCTGGGCATTGGGGCTTTCTTCTCTGAAAGGGCAGGGGTAGAGTTTGGCATGAAATTTACTTGGCTTAAACGATATCTGCCCCGTAGTTTGAACGGGCGGGCGACACTGATCCTGTTGCTCCCTGTTGTCGTGGTGCAAATTGTCGTGTCGATTGTCTTTGTGCAACGCCTTTATGAAGACGTCACGCGGCAAATGACGGGAAACATTTCGATCGAGTTGCGTTTCTTGCTGACCGATATCAACGCGGCGCCCGATTTAGAGGGGGCGGAGAGTGTGGTTGCAGAATTGTCGCGCGCGCTTGATTTCGCGGTCCTGCTGCCCGCGGCTTCAGAGCCGATCACTCGACGGGGGTATGTGGATCTGTCGGGGCGGCTGATAATTTCTACGCTTGAGAACAACTTTCCGGGTTTGATCCATGTTGATCTGCAGGAAGATCCGCGCCGCGTACATGTCTGGCTGGACACTGATTATGGGCCAGCGAAGGTTATTTTTCACCGCAACCGCGTGTCGGCGCGCAATCCGCATCAATTGATCGTTTTGACCCTCTCGGCGTCGATTGTTTTGTCGATTATTGCGTATCTGTTTTTGCGCAATCAATTGCGTCCAATTCGGCGGTTGGCAAGGGCGTCGACGGCGTTTGGTAAGGGGCAGTCGATCAAATATCATCCTTCAGGGGCCTTAGAAGTTCGCGCGGCGGGGACGGCGTTTTTGAACATGCGCGCTCGGATTGAACGCCACCTTGAGCAGCGCACGTTGATGCTTTCTGGCGTGTCACATGATCTGCGCAGCCCCCTTACGCGGTTTAAGCTCGGGTTGTCGATGTTGGACCCGAATGAGGATGTGAAGGCCCTTGAGCACGATGTCGACGAGATGGAGAGCTTGCTGGATGCGTTTCTTGATTTCGTGCGGGCCGATGCGGGGGAAGAGGCCTGTGATACCGATCCGCTGGCGCTCATTAACGATATTGTAACTGATGCTCGTCGGGCGGGCATGGACGTCAAGCTGTTCAAAGTTGAAGGTGTCAGCAGTGGCTTGACGGTACGCCTAAGACCCGTTGCCGTGCGGCGGGCGATTGAAAATCTGGTCCGAAATGCGGTGCGCTATGGCGGGCGCGCGGAAATTCGTGTGGTCGCGACGGAGCGGGCGTTCCAGTTTTGCGTTGAAGATCCGGGGCCGGGGATTCCGCCCGTGCATCGGGAAGAGGCACTAAAACCCTTTGCGCGGCTAGATCCCGCACGCAACCAAAATAAGGGCAGCGGTGTTGGTTTAGGTCTGTCCATTGCGTTTGATATCGCGCGTGCGCATGGCGGAAATCTGCGTCTGGGAGAGAGCGAACGTTTAGGCGGGCTTCAAGCCGACCTTGTGATTCCACGATAGAAAAATGCTGCACCCTCAGGGGGAGCAGCATTTAATTTTGTAACCGTATTCAAAGCGTTACGCTTGGCGGACCACCGCGGCTTCACGTGCTCTAACTTGATTGCGCGCGGAATCGTAAGCGTGATCTTGGCTGTTTTCGAGGTGGGGAAAGAGGGTGTAAAGCTCCTTGCGCGCCTCGTCATCCGCCATACCAGACACCATACGTTCGGAGGGGTGGAAGCTTTCGGCTTCGATGCCGTCCGCATAAACGATCTCGTGGTTGTCAAACGCCATGTGAATATAGGTGACGGGGGCCGTTGGCCGCTCTTGGACGATGGTTGAGTCGTTGCAAAGCGTGAAGGCCGGAACCAGAACGCCTTCCTCGGAGCCAAACATCATTTCCGCCCGCCAATCGCGGACAAGAATACGGTGCTGGCGCGAAACGCGCAGATCTTGGGAAGGCAGGTCTTTGCCCAACGCGCCCTGTTTGATCAACACGGGACGCAGGTTTTTATTGAGATCCATGTGAACGGGCGGCAATTCTGTTGCCCCAA
Organism: Falsihalocynthiibacter arcticus; assembly: GCF_000812665.2. Lineage (GTDB taxonomy): Bacteria > Pseudomonadota > Alphaproteobacteria > Rhodobacterales > Rhodobacteraceae > Falsihalocynthiibacter > Falsihalocynthiibacter arcticus. Next base: position 3,747,004 of record NZ_CP014327.1, on the reverse strand, counting down.
CCCAGCGCACCTCTTGCACGCCATGGTCGCGCGTCACAACACGATTACCTGCAACCAAGGTTTCGATGGCAACTTCGCCCGTCGGGGTCAAAATCATCGTGCCTGGAGTGAAACAAATCACCAAGGCGATTTCGTGGACCGTGGTCACAACTTGCTCGCCGCTTCCAGGATTACTCGGGTCCTCTGCGAAGTAGGCTTCCACCGTGACTGTGATGTCTTGCGGGGATTGGAATGTCGGATCAAGGGTGTAATTTCCGATGGACCAACCTAATTGAGTCGAAGTCACTTCTGGGTCGCCCTCATTGAATATGAGAACTTGTGTAAACGGATCACCGTTTGCGTCAAGGCCTTCGACAGTAATTTCAAATCGCAAGAAATCTGCGTCCGTAAGAGGCTCTACAATTGTCGCTAGGAGCTGCTCGCCAGAGAGGACTTTAGTGGCTCCATTAGTATTGTCGAGTTTATTAAGATCGTTGAGGCTGGAATTGGCGCCAAGCCCGATACCACTAATTTGAGTATTAAAGTTGTTTTCGAGATTGTCGGCAGCACCAGAAATGTTTTGCCCGCCGGGAAAGGCTGCACCGTCGGATAGAAAGACAAGAACGTTGGTGTCAGCGGGATCGACACCTGCCGCGGTCCATGCATTGCCAACGGCGTTGAGGCCAGCGACATAATTTGTCTGGCCGTTCGAGCCTGCGGACCCAATACTGGTAAGCGCATTGGTGAAGGCCGTCGAGTCGTTTAAAGTATATGTGCCAACGGTCTGCGCGCCGGAGGCATAGGTAACAAGCGTGATAGAAATTTCGGCCGGATCATAGCCCGCATCAACATAAGCGTTGAAAAGTTTTTGAGCCGCGTAAAGTTCAGCCTGAAGGATGGTTTCATTAACGCCGTCGCCATTGAAATCCGAGCCTGAGCTTCCAGAAGTTGAACCAGATGTGTCAATCGCAATCGCAATATTAACTTGTTCAGTAACATTTGCTCCCGTCAGATTGACGGACAGATCAAACCCGTCTTGGCCTACATCGCCATTATCTGTTGTTTGAAGTTGGGATGTTTGCACGACCGTGATTGGGTTGTTGCTGTCCGGGTTGATGACGGTGTCCGACGAAGTTTGCTCGTCGTATGGCAGCGAGGTATCAACCATCGGTACTCTCCAATTTTAAAATACACTGAATGAATGCCCACCGTGCTCAAAGGTATAATCGGTTGAGCGCTGCATAAGTCTTCATAAATACACAGCCCCCTAAAGATCAGGCGGCTTTGGCATTTCTAGCAAGCTTGCCTTCCAACAAGCAAGCGTTTTGGAAGACAAAACTAGGGCGTTAACCAAGGTATCTCCGATTTACGGGCGTTAATCTTTGGTGATTGTGGCGATTGTCCCTTTGGGCGACACAATGGCGCAGTATTCGCGGCCTAGCCAAAGAACTAGGAGGCGCCTTTGATGCAGAAAAATCTTAGACGGGAAGAATCAATCAAGAGCATGATCTGTCTCCTGAAAGGGGGATGCGCCCCCACAAGTGCTTTGCGGAGCTTTAGAACGTTAGCTCGGAAGGAACCTCTGTCTTGCGGTTTTTTGGCGTAAATAGGGCGGTCCAATTCGCGCGTCACCCGTTGAAAATTGTAGGTCGTGAAGGCATACTCGGCTATGAGAGAATTTTGGAATTTCCTCATGTAAATTTTGTTTAAACCTAGATTTTCAGGGCATCAAGTCGGCAGGGAATTGTTTTATGGAAGGAGTACTGGATATGTTTAGAGGCGTTTTTACTGATAAGTTCAACAAGCGGCGCATGCGTTCCCTTACCGCGGTGTGGCTCGGCGTTTTTGCCCTCGCAACGCCTGTAACTGCGCAGGATTCTGATAGTGTCGACTTGGCCAAAAAAATGTCCAACCCGATTTCCAGCCTGATCAGTGTGCCCTTTCAATATAATTCCAATTCTGGGTACGGCCCGAATGAGGGCACGCAGAATTATATGAATATTCAGCCGGTGATTCCATTTAGTCTGAACGATGATTGGAACGTGATTTCCCGTACGATTTTGCCTGTCATTTCCAACAATGGTAACATGCCCGGAGGCTCGGCCTTTGGACTCGGCGATACCGTTCAAAGCGTTTTCTTCTCTCCCAAAGCTCCCACAAGTGGAGGCCTTATTTGGGGCGCGGGTCCAGCATTCTTGTTGCCCACGGCGACAGAGGAATCCCTGGGGTCGGGCAAATGGGGCGCGGGTGTTACTGCCGTCGCACTTAAACAGACGGGCGCTTGGACATTTGGAGGGCTAGGCAATCATATCTGGTCAGTAGCAGGTGATAGCGACCGGGCAGACGTGAATTCGACATATCTACAGCCATTCATGTCCTATACCACCAAGAGCGCGACAAGCTTCGCGTTGAATACGGAAAGCACCTATAATTGGGAAACAGAGCAATGGTCGGTTCCAATTAACCTCATGGTCAATCAGATGATCAAGCTGGGCAAAAAACAACCCGCACAAATCGGATTGGGCGTACGCTATTGGGCGCAAGCGCCTGATGGCGGGCCAGAGGGTTGGGGCTTGCGCCTAAACTTTGCGCTGCTTTACCCCAAATAGACCTATGGGTTGACTGTGTCGGCAAGCTCGCCAGCTGTCGACACAGCGAAGCCTGCTCTTAGTATAGGCTTCGCAGGACGAATTGCCGTTTCCCTTAGTGGTGGAAAACGAAGAGTGGCGGATAATAAAGGATGGCGTTTGGTAGGCCCGGCAGGACTTGAACCCGCAACCAAAGCGTTATGAGCGCTCTGCTCTAACCAGTTGAGCTACAGGCCCGCCTAGCGCTTTGAGTACGCATCCATGTGCTGCGGGTCAAGGAGGGATGATAACTTTTTTTATCTATTCTGCCTCCATTTCCCCAAGGTCATTAAATTCTTCATAAAATAGGGTGAACGCGCATGGTTTTGATAACGTTGCGTTTAGAAATGGCCATCATACCTAAAACTTAACCGGAATTGATCCGAAACAAGGGCATTCGACATTTGGGAACCTCTAGGGAGACAACATTGGGCAATGAAATGTGCAACAGTCTGGCTTCTTCAATTTGCCCGCCGTTAAAAAAATGCCCGTGGCGTCTGTGAATAAGATTTTGCCCTTCTTAAAAGGAGCGCACGGGGATTAATTGTAGCCCAAACGATGATCGGAACGACGAAGCGATCTATCTTCCGATCAAAGCCGCGTTTGAGAGCTAAAATCACTTGGTTCAGAGGATCGCTTGGTGATCTACCTGCAATCTGCACAATGGTGCCAGAAAGGCCAAGACCGATGCTTCTGCGACGAGGGACGTTATGGTTCTTTAAGGAAAAGTGACCCAGAACTCATTGAGTTTGCACTGGCTTCAAAGCATTGGACTGAAGCGTCCATACTTGCTGGATGGGTGTATAAAATTCCCGCAGGGGAGGTCGTTTCGATCATAGTCACTTGCGAACTCTGTGCCATTGATCCGTTGTTTCTTGCTGATCATCCCGTGGACGATTAAGCGCGGCTCGCATCGCCACGACTTTCACCGCAAACGCATTCCGCGTTGCAGTGGGACTTGGCGACGATAGTACAAATGCTGTGGTGCGCAGCATCAATGACGTCGCTGTTTTGGCACAGAGGGATGCGGATTGTACTACTTTGGGTGGCAGAGCTACCCATACAATCAATTCTACACTCGCGTCCTAAAGCGAAAGCGAAAGCAATTTTCGAGAGCGCGTTTTCCGGAGTGGGCCCTTTTTGTTAGATTGCGTCCGTTTTCCCTTCTCCTATTCCCTTTGCACCCCCCTTGCGGTAAAGCAGCGCCAACAGTGAAAAAGGGGCCTCCTATGTCAAATGAGAAAAACGGTCTGACCTACGCGGACGCGGGTGTCGATATTGATGCGGGCAATGCATTGATTGACCGCATCAAACCCGCCGCAAAACGGACAGTCCGCCCCGGCGTGATGTCTGGCCTCGGTGGCTTTGGCGCTTTGTTTGACCTCAAAGGGGCAGGGTACAACGACCCGATCCTTGTTGCCGCAACCGACGGTGTTGGCACCAAATTGCGCATCGCGATCGACACGGGCAATATGAGCACAATCGGCATTGATCTTGTGGCGATGTGCGTCAACGATCTTGTTTGTCAGGGCGCTGAACCCCTGCTTTTCCTCGATTATTTCGCGACAGGCAAGCTGGACCTCGACGAAGCGACTGAGATTATCAACGGCATCGCCAAAGGGTGCGAACTCTCGGGTGCGGCTTTGATTGGCGGCGAAACGGCGGAAATGCCGGGGATGTATCACGAAGGTGATTTTGACTTGGCGGGCTTCGCCGTTGGCGCGATGGAACGTGGCACGGACCTGCCTGCGGGCGTGGTTGAGGGCGACGTCCTTTTGGGACTGGCCAGCGATGGCGTCCATTCAAACGGCTATTCACTTGTGCGCAAAGTTGTCGAAGTCTCGGGCCTAGAATGGTCTGACGATTCCCCCTTTGGCGAAGGCAATCTGGGCGAAGCCCTTCTCGCACCAACCCGCCTCTATGTGAAACAATGCCTTGCGGCGATACGGGCAGGGGGCGTCCACGCTCTGGCACATATCACCGGTGGCGGGTTGACCGAAAACCTGCCGCGCGTCTTGCCTGAAGGGCTTGGCGCCGACATCGATTTGAATGCTTGGGACCTTCCTCCTGTGTTTAAATGGTTGGCCGCAACGGCGGGAATTGAGCAGTCAGAATTGCTCAAAACCTTCAACTCTGGTGTTGGCATGGTGCTTTCTGTTTCCGCAGACCGCGCCGAAGCCCTAACGGCTCTCCTCCAAGAGGCTGGCGAAACCGTTTATACCTTGGGCCACGTCACCAAGGGCGATGGCGTGCGGTATTCGGGTTCGCTTCTGTGAGTTTGCGCGTCGCGATCCTGATTTCGGGGGGCGGCTCGAACATGGTGTCGCTGGTTGAGGATATGCAGGGGGATCACCCTGCGCGCCCCGTTTTGGTTTTGTCCAATAATCCCAGTGCCGCGGGCCTCACCAAGGCTGCGAATTTGGGTATTGATGTGGCAAGCCTTGATCATCGCCCGTTTGGCAAAGACCGCCTCGCGTTTGATACGGCCCTTACGGAAATTCTTGAACGTGTGGCACCGGATGTCATATGCCTTGCCGGATTTATGCGCATTTTTACGCCGGAATTTACGGCGCGTTGGAACGGGAAAATGCTCAATATTCACCCGTCTTTGCTGCCGAAATACAAGGGTCTCCATACCCATGCACGCGCGATTGAAGCGGGTGACTCTGAGGCGGGATGCTCTGTGCATGAAGTCACGGCCGAGCTAGATGGCGGCCCAATTCTGGGCCAAGCCCGTGTGCCAATCCTTCCTAACGATACAACAGAAACCCTTGCCGCCAGAATTCTGCCGCTTGAGCATCGACTCTATCCTGCGGTCCTGCGCAAGTTTATTATGGGCGATCATCATCGTGTGGATTTGACCTGAGCCACGCTCTCCCTTTTCATTTGCTTCACTCTTCCCTAAGATTGCCGAAAGTCTGGCAAAAACAAGAAAAAGAATAGCGTTTTATGATCACGATTACCACGACGAGCGAGCTTGCAACCTATTGTGAACGCGCAGCATCCTTTCCTTATGTGACCGTCGATACGGAGTTTCTGCGAGAGCGCACCTATTATTCGAAGCTCTGTCTTGTACAGCTTGCTGTTCCCGGAGACGACGACGAGGTCGATGCTGTTCTTGTTGATCCACTTGCCCCCGATTTTTCGCTCGAACCGCTGTATGAGTTGTTTCGCAACGAGAATGTAGTCAAAGTTTTTCACGCGGCGCGGCAAGATCTTGAGATCTTTTTTATCGAAGGCAACGTGTTTCCCATCCCGCTTTTTGATACCCAAGTGGCGGCGATGGTTTGCGGTTTTGGCGAGCAGGTCGGTTATGAAACATTGGTCCGCAAAATTGCCAAAGCCAACATCGACAAGACATCGCGGTTTACCGATTGGTCCCGTCGCCCGCTGACGTCGGCCCAGAAAACCTATGCGCTGGCGGATGTAACCCATTTGCGGGATGTCTATGAATTTCTGAGTAAAGATTTGAAAAAATCAAATCGTTCCAAGTGGGTAGAGGAAGAACTTGAAGTGCTTCTTTCGCCGGGAACCTATGTTGTGCCTTCCGAGGACGCGTGGAAACGGGTCAAAACGCGCACCACAAGTGGGCGGTTTATGGCCCTTGTTAAAACCCTGTCCCAGTTTCGCGAAGAATACGCACAGACACGCAATATTCCCCGCAACCGTGTCTACAAAGACGATGCATTGCTGGAGTTGGCCTCAACGAAACCCAGCAGCTTTGACGACTTGAGCGGATCGCGCCTTTTGCTACGCGAAGCGCGGCGGGGCGATATTGCGGACGGTATTTTGGCCGCTGTTAAAACGGGCCTCGTTCTTCCCGAAGACAAGATTCCAAAACCCGATCGCTCGCGTGAAAAACTGCAAGTGAATCCGGCGTTGGCCGATTTGTTGCGGGTCCTGTTGAAGGCAAAATGCGACCTGACTGGGGTCGCCCCTAAGCTGATCGCCTCATCCGCGGATTTAGACGTTATAGCAGCGGGTGGTCGCGACGTTAAAGCCTTGGCGGGCTGGCGTGCCGAAGTCTTTGGGCAGGATGCAATGCGTCTGTGCCGTGGTGAAGTGGCCCTTGCCCTGAAGGGGCAAAACGTTGATGTGGTTGAACTTTTACCCAACTAGGCGGTTGGTCGGATAGGCCTATTGCGCGCGGCTAGAGCGAGAGTTTTGGGCCGCGACAATTTTTATCTCGTTCACACCGCGCAATTTGGCGGTGGAAATGAAATGCGCCACGATGACCTCTCGGGAAACCTCGGATGAAACGCGTTGTTGCCGGTTGGGTTCAAGAACGCGGAATTCATAAACCAATGTGGCACCCTCTGGCTTTTCCTCATTTCGGGGGAAAAGCTCGGCGTCAAAATAGCCTTGAGTTGGGGGAAGTCCAGTTGCATGCACAATGACGCCGCCTTGGGCGTTGACCACGGTTAAATTCGTAACTTGCGCGATAAGGTTTCGGTTGTCTTGGAGAACCAGATAGCCGTCTTCGGGAGCTAAAGTCGCAGCAATATCCTCACTTTGGCCCCAATTCATTGGGTTATAGCGCGAGTCCGATATTGAGGAGCAGGCGCCGGTGGCTAGGCCCAATGACACGATCAAATAGGTCGGAAATCTCATGCGTTGTCTCCTTTTTGCGTGTCACCCAGTTTGCACGCCGCTGTTTCTTCTGAGGTAGCCTACTGGAAGCCATTTGAAAAGACGCAACCCGATTTTGGAATGGGGCTGGACCTTTTGGGCGGCGGGTCTTACCTCAAAGGGAGGATAAGCAAGGAGTAGATATGGCCAGCGCCGCATTCGAAGACATCGCCGAAACCTTTGAATTTCTGGACGATTGGGAAGACCGCTATCGGCATGTGATTGAGTTGGGGCGCGCTATGCCCGAGCTTGAGGACGCATTTCGTGTACCTGCGACCAAAGTAGACGGTTGCGCCAGCCAAGTTTGGTTGATGCCCGATGTTTTGGGAACAGGGCCCAAGGCGGTTTTTGATTTTCGCGGCGAGAGTGATGCGATGATCGTGCGCGGCCTCGTGGCGGTGCTGCATGCGCTTTATTCCGGCCTCACGGTGGCGGATGTTTTATCGGTGGATGCCACAGCAGAGCTGGGACGGCTTGGGCTGGATGAGCATTTATCCGCACAGCGCTCAAACGGTGTACGCGCCATGGTGGAACGTATTCGCGGCATCGCGCAAGCCACGCTTTAGACCTGCGCGAGCGCCGTTTCTAGCTCGCCATATCCTGTAAAACGGCGCTCAAATGCGAGCCCCAAACGCGCCGCGCAGAGCTTGGCTTTTTCGGTGAGGGCAGGGTCGTCGGTCTGGGCTTGATAAACCAGTTTTGTGTAATTCCCGAAATACATGTCGCGCAATTGCGGGTGGCGGTCGAGGCCCATGGGTTTGATTACGAAGGCATCGAATTGCCGCACGAGGAAGTCGGTGAGGTAGAAGGCGGTGATCTCGTCTGGGTGGGCGGCAAAGGCATCGACGCCCTCAAAAAACGCGTAACAATGCGGGCCAGCAATCATCTCGACCCCAAGGGACGCACATTCCTTGGCCAAAAGCCCGCCCGTTCCACAATCAGCATAAACCACAAAAATATCGTCGTATTGCGCCCGTTCTTCGGTTACGACCCGCGCAACCTCGGCGGGGATTTTTTCGGGACGCAAGTGCAGGTTCGCGGGCAGGCAGCGCAGTGCGAGATGATCCCAACCATTCAGCCGTTTGAGCGCCAAAATTTCATGCGCCAAAGCCCCGCAAGCAATCAGGAGCACACGACCCGTGGCCAAGACGTGTTCCTCCTCAGAGAGGGCTTCGTCGGTAGGGTTTGGGTTCTGCAATGTCATGGTCCTAGACGGACAGCGGTGCCGTAAAACACAACTTCGGACGCGCCGTTTTGGATTGCGGAGGTTTGCATCCGAACGCCGACGATGGCGTCCGCTCCCAAGGCTTGCGCATCGTCGATCATGCGGTCTTTTGCTTGTTCGCGTGCACCCGCCAACAGTTGCGCGTATTCCTTAACTTCACCGCCCACAATATTGCGCAAGGCCGCCGTTATGTCCGCTCCGACGTGTTTGGCCCGCACGGTTGAGCCCTTAACGAGGCCCAATACGTCTATAATCTCGCGGCCAGGAACGGTTTCGATGGTCAGAATAAGGGGGCTATTTTTCGACAGAGTCATAGTGGTCATCCTCCTTGTTCTTCACGCGATCTGAAATAACACGGTAAACGACATAGAAAACGAGCACCGTTGGAATGAGGAGCAGCATCCCGCCAGGCACCTGAACGCTCACAAGCATCAAGCTTGCCACGTAAACGGTCGCCGCGGCGGCAGAAATTACAATGACGAGAAGAAGGATCAATTTATCTAAAGGCATAGGGTCTCCAATCCCACTTAATATGGGGTCGAATGTTCAAAAAAGAAAGCCCCGCGCGTGAAGTCACTGGCGGGGCTTTGGGAATTGGGTAGGGGGGGGCGAAACCTTTAGCCAGCCGAAGCCCGATTGTGTTTGCGTGCGATGAAGGTCTTTGCGGTTTCCACGGCGACAGCAGCGTCACGGCAATAAGCGTCAGCACCAATGGCTTTGCCGAATTCTTCATTCAAAGGCGCGCCGCCGACCAGAACAATATAGTCGTCGCGAATGCCGCGCTCAATCATCGTATCAATCACGACTTTCATATAGGGCATGGTCGTGGTCAAGAGCGCGGACATGCCAAGGATATCAGCGTCTTCGCGTTTGAGCGCGTCAAGATAATCTTCGACGGGGTTGTTGATTCCCAGATCGACAATTTCAAAGCCTGCACCTTCCATCATCATGCCGACAAGGTTTTTGCCGATGTCGTGGATATCGCCTTTGACGGTTCCGATGACCATTTTACCCATTTTGGGCGCACCAGTTTCCACGAGGAGGGGTTTAAGAATGGACATGCCACCCTTCATCGCGCCCGCCGCAAGGAGCACCTCTGGAACGAATAAAATACCGTCGCGGAAATCATGGCCCACAACTGTCATGCCCGCCACCAAAGCTTTGGTCAGAATATCGTAGGGCGTCCATTTGCGTTCCAGCAGGATGTGCACCGCTTCTTCGATTTCTTCCTTCATGCCGTCGTAAAGGTCGTCGTGCATTTGAAGGACGAGTTCGTCGTCTGGAAGTTCGCTTAGGATGATGTCTGCGTCGTCAGCCATGGGTCTACCCTATTCATAGGGCGCGAAATCGCGCGGTGTCTGCCCATTGATGGGCCTGCTTTACGGTCGGAACTTGGCATTTTGCGACATGCTTGGCGCTTGTTCCGACGCATCAGATTGGTTTTACGGAAGTTTAGGTCCGTGAACGGCGTCGAATGCGTTCTGGTTTCTCTGTATCGTCGCCTGTGCCGTCTTTTGGAGAAGAAAATCCACCGAGGCTTTTGGTGATGAATTCCAGCGAGGGGCGGGGGCCACGTTCGCGGGTTTCAAGGGCTTCGCGCATGGCACGCAAGTGATCCGGCGTCGTGCCACAGCAGCCGCCAATGATCGTCGCGCCCGAGTCTCGTGCGAGGCAGGCGTAGTCGCCCATCAATTCCGGCGTGCCGTCATAGTGAATGTGGCCATCGTGGAATTTTGGAATGCCTGCGTTGCCTTTGGAAATGATCGGTGTGACGGGACCACGGGCCGAGAACCCTTGCACCGTACGCAGAAGGTCCGACGCGCCGACACCACAGTTCGCACCGAAGGCCAGTGGCTGGTTTTCGATTTTCGCCACGATGTCCACCATATCAGACGAGGTCACCCCCATCATGGTGCGGCCTGCCGTGTCAAAACTCATGGTGCCGCACCATGGCATATCGGCCAGCTTAAAGGCTTCGGCCGCCGCGCGGTATTCTTCGGGGGCCGAGATGGTTTCAAGCCACAAAACATCTACGCCGCCTTCTTTGAGGGCTGCGGCTTGCTCGTGGAACATTTCCACCGCAAGCGCGTGGGTGAGGCTTCCCAGTGGCACCATGATCTCGCCCGTTGGACCGACAGAACCCGCAACGATCACGGGGCGCCCCGCGGCATCGGCCACGTCACGCGCAAGATGGGCCGCTGCGATGTTGAGTTCGGCGACACGGTGTTGTGCATTGTGCAATTTCAAACGGCTGGCGTTGCCGCCAAACGTATTGGTGAGAAACAGATCAGACCCCGCATCCACGGCCCCGCGATAAAGCGCTTTGATTTTCTCGGGTTCTTCCACGTTCCACATTTCGGGCGCATCCCCAGAAGTGAGTCCCATGTTAAACAGGTTGGTGCCCGTGGCCCCATCGGCCAAAATCCAGTCGCGCTCCGAGAGCATGCGTTGCAGTGCGTTGGTCATGGGATCTGCCTTTCAAAAACACGTATACCCCCACATTAAGTGGGGGGCTTGCGGTCAAATGCCAGTTTTTACGCCAAGGTGCAAATTCATTATCGTCATAATGTTTGTGAAAGGGTTTCAAGTTGTCGTTTTTCGCCGTTGCTTAAAGTGGTGTTGAGCGAGGTCGCCAAATTGGCGGCAGGTTGTTGCGCGAGAATAGCGCGTGTCACGTCAAATGCACCAAGGGCGAGACCGAGGCGATTGGGGCCCGCCATGTAAAGCGTCTCCCAATGCGGAGCAAAACTGGATTTGAATTGCGTGAGGCCTGCGCCGCCGGACAGGGTTCCCAACTTCCCCCAAAACCAATGCGCCAACCGTGAGGCCGAAGGCGCGGGTTGCCATGGCACGGAGGCGAGGGAAAGGCGGGGGATATTCTCAATCGCTGCGGTCTTGATCGCCTCAGTTACCAACGCGTGCATTGTGCCATCTGGGATGCTGCTGGCGTGGCGCATAAGGTCGAGCGTCCATTCCGCGGCCACCGTTGAAAAGCTTACGAACCCGACAAGACTGTCGTTTTTATAAGCGAGAAAACAGCGCTGGGTTTGCACATAAGCTGGATCATATATTCCCATGGTAAACCCACGTTCGCCGCCGTGGGTGTCGGACCATTCGCGCGCCACGCGCGTCATTTCGCCCAAGGTGAGATGAAGGTCTGCGTGATTAAACAGCGGCTTAAGGGAAGTGCCTGCCTTTTGCGCTTTGCGTAATTTGCGGCGTAACTGGCTGTGTTCTGGGGACTGGAGGCAGAATTCGGAGGGCGTAAGCCATGCTTCACGGCTGACGGGGGTGACAGCCATGCCAAATTTGCGCGCTTCAAGCGCCATGCGGCCGCTGATTTTATACAAAAACGGCAAGTGATTGTCAGCTTCGGCCATGTTCTTAAAGGACGCCAATAGGCTTTGCGGATGTGTCGCCACAAGAGGGTCGCCCAGTGCGATGAGCGCCTGTCCACGAGATGCCGTGAGAAAACACCCTGCCGAATTCTGCGCATGCAGCAACGCTTTGTCGCCTTGGCGTAAAAGATTGGCTTCGGCGCGCGGGGCACTATGGATCAAAGCCTCGAGGCGCGAGGGAAACCATGCGATTCCGCCAGTTTGAGGCAGCATCCTTTTGTTTAGCTTGTCGCGCTGAAGGAATGGGCCGCGCGCGAGGGTTATCGCCCCCAAAAGCGCAGGCAACGCATAGTACAGGGCGCGATAGGCAAGGATCGCCCCAAGGAGGGGCTCTGCTGGTACAAAGGGCAGGAGCATGAGGAGCGTGACCTCAAACGGGCCGACGCCTCCTGGAGTGCCTGACACCAATGCCACCCCAAAGGCAATAAGAAAGGCGGGATAGAGCTGACTGAAACCAAGCTCGAGCGCAGGCGGAAGCAGAGCGAAAAGCGCACCGGATGCTGCCAAAGTATCGGCCGCTGCAAGGCCTGTTATTGCGAAAATTGCAGAGACACTTGGCCAGTTAAGCCTATGCCCTCTAAAGGAAATATGAGGTTGTAAAAGGGACGCGGTAACGAGCGCAATGAGCCCGAGGGGCGGGAGCAAAAAGAGCGGGACAAGATACCCAAGACTAAGACCTGCAATCCCAACGGGCAGAGGGAAAAGGAGCGCGGCGAAGGACATAACAACCGCCAGTCCTGCCAAAAACGAGACAGCGACAGCCGCAGAAATCTGTGTGGCTTGAAGGAAACTGATTTCAGGGAGAAGGCGCCAGCGTGTTAATGCACCGGTGAAAAGCCCAAATCCCGTGGTTTGCGAGACAGCGATCGCAGCGATTCCTGCACGTGAGGCGGTTTTATTGCCCACTTGTGTGCGTAAATGACGGTGAATGACCGCGTCATAACGCCCGACCGCCCAGAAGCTCGCTGCGGTAGCAACGGTTGCCATTCCCCACTGTGCGCCTGAGACTGTTTGCACGGCCGCCCAAATTTGTGAGACATCCAAGGCGACCATATTGTCGAGGAAAAGGGCAACGAAGCCAATCGCCAACACAATGGGGGCGGCTTGTCTCGCAATTTGGTGTCGCATAAAGAGAGTGGCTAGATTTTTGCGGGCCATCTTAGGAGGTGGCTCAAACGACATGGAATCTATCTTTGCCGTAGTTCCATTCGACCCTCGATCAATCGAAGTGTTCACATTGTTCCCATCGCCGTCCCTTTTATCCACCGCTAGTAGGTGTAAGGGAACTCTCTTAGGGGGGAGTTAACATATAGAATTGTAACAAAAAAACGCGCCACCTAGGGATAGGGGCGCGTTTAATTTTACTCGATTAGAAAGCCTATTTGACTTCTTTCAACACTTGGGTTTGCGCCTCAACCAAGCAACTCGCCATTTTTTCGCGTACAGCGGCTTCGGTCGCAAGGTCGCCCAAATCACCAGTCACTTTGCGCACAACATCGTCATGGCCAGCTTCTTCGAAATCGGCTTTCACAACTTCGAGCGCATAAGTCGTTGCGTCATTGCCCGATTTTCCAAGCAAGGCTGCGGCCCAAAGGCCAACGAGTTTGTTACGACGGGCGATGGCTTTGAACTGCATATCGGCGTCGTGAGCGAATTTGGCTTCAAAAGCGTTTTCGCGATCGTCAAATGTTGTCATGTTCTTTCCTCGGGCTTGTGTGCAAGGGTGTTAATTCGTTCCCCTAACATATGCCAACTCACGCGCAAAGCCGCAAGGGCGATGCGCAACCTTGCGGCAAAGCATCCCATGGCGTATAGGGCGCGAAGGGGCACAAGACTCACCTCACGTGCCAAACCGCAGCATCCGAAGATCGGAACCCGAATGGCACGTCGCACAAAGATTTACGAAGGCAAAGCAAAAACTCTGTATGAAGGCCCTGAGCCTGACACTTTAGTGCAGTATTTCAAGGATGATGCCACCGCTTTTAACGCCGAGAAGAAGGCTGTGATTGACGGAAAAGGTGTTCTGAATAACCGCCTGAGCGAATATTTTATGGTCGGTCTTGAGCAAATCGGCGTGCCGACTCACTTCCTCAAACGCCTCAATATGCGCGAGCAATTGATCCGTCGGGTCGAAATTATACCGCTCGAAGTAATCGTGCGCAATTTCGCTGCGGGCTCGTTTTCCAAGCGGATGGGAATCGAAGAGGGCACACCAATGCCGCGTCCGATTGTCGAGTTTTCCTACAAAGACGACTCACTTGGCGATCCATTGGTACCCGAAGAATACGTCATCGCTTTCGGCTGGGCCTCCCAGCAGGAGCTTGATGACATTGTCGCGCTTGCATTGCGGGTAAACGACTTTCTGTCGGGCGTTATGTATGGCGTTGGCATCAAGCTGGTTGATTTCAAAATCGAACTGGGCCGCGTTTATGACGGCGATTTCATGCGCCTTGTTGTGGCCGATGAAATTAGCCCTGATAGCTGTCGTTTGTGGGACATCGAGACTGGCCGTAAGCTCGACAAAGACGTCTTCCGCCAAGATCTCGGCGATTTGGCCGATGCCTATACCGAAGTGGCGACACGTTTGGGCGTTATGCCCTCCAACGTGACGCACCCTTCTGGTAAACCGACGCTGATTAATTAAGCCTCTTCGAAAAATAAGGAAAGTTCTGCCATGAAAGCCCGTGTACATGTGATGCTGAAAAACGGTGTTCTTGACCCCCAAGGCGCCGCCGTGCGTCATGCGCTTGGCACCCTCGGATTTGAGGGTGTGAATGATGTGCGTCAAGGCAAAGTGATTGAACTTGACCTTGCCGATGGCACGTCTGAGGCGACGATCACCGAGATGTGCGACAAGCTGCTCGCAAATACTGTGATCGAAAGCTACACGATCGAGATCGCCTAATGCGCGCCGCCGTTCTTCGGGAATACAACGCGGATTTGTCTTTGGAAGAGGTCGCTGATCCGACCTGTCCTGAAGATGGCGTTGTGCTCGAAGTGATGGCCTGTGGCGTCTGCCGTTCGGATTGGCACGGGTGGGTCGGGGAACATCCTCGCGTCAAACCGGGTCAAATTATGGGGCATGAATATTGCGGAACCGTTGTTGAGGCTGGTGCGCGGGCGAAATTCGCCATTGCGGACCGCCTCGTTGCGCCCTTTATTCTGGCCTGTGGTGCCTGTCCGTCTTGCCAGTCGGGACATCAAAATACCTGCCCAAATCAACGGCTTCCGGGGTTTATCGAACCCGGAGCATTCGCGCAATATATTGCCGTTCCTTTCGACCACAACTTAGCTATTTTGCCCGACACACTCTCTCCCACCGTCGCTGCGGGACTTGGGTGTCGCGTCACGACTGCGTGGCACGCGCTCACGGGGCGCGCCGCGGTACAGGCGGGCGAATGGGTTGCTGTGCATGGAACGGGGGGCGTTGGCCTCTCGGCGTTTCTGTTGGCTAAGGCCCTTGGTGCGCGGGTTGTTGTTGTTGATATCGTTGAGGAAAAACTCACCCACGCGCTCAGCCTCGGAGCGGACGCCGCCGTGAATGCCTCGGCGGGTGATACTGCCCTTGCTATCCGCGAGATTACAGGCGGCGGCGCGCATGTGAGCATCGAAGCCCTCGGCATCGAAGCGACCACAAACGCTAGTATCGAATGTTTGCGCCCCTTGGGGCGGCACGTTCAAGTTGGAATGCCCGTGGGCCATACCGCCAAGATGCAAATCAATATGAATGCTGTTTATATGGGAAATCTCGCCCTTTTCGGCACGCGTGGCATGCCATCGTGGCGCTATCCTAGCTTGTTGTCGCTTATCGAGAGTGGTGCCGTGGATATGACGCCTTTGGTTGCCCGTGAAATACCTCTATCCTCCGCGAGTGACGAGCTGCGCGCCTTTAACGGGCCAACCGCGCCCGGTGTGGCCGTCATTACTGATTTTACTGCCTAAAAAGGACCATCTGCCATGAAAGCTGCTGTCATTGTCTTCCCCGGTTCCAACTGTGATCGCGACCTTGCGGTGGCTTTACGCGAAAGCGGAGCCGATGTGGAAATGGTCTGGCACAAAGACACAACCCTGCCTTCTGGCCTCGATTTTGTCGGTGTTCCGGGCGGGTTTAGTTTTGGTGATTACCTGCGTTGTGGTGCGATTGCCGCGCAAAGCCCAATTTGCCGCTCTGTGGTGGATTTTGCCAATAAGGGCGGCCATGTTTTTGGCGTGTGTAACGGCTTTCAAATCCTTGCGGAAACCGGCCTGCTTCCGGGGGCACTGCTGCGTAACGCTGGCTTGAAATACATCTGCAAAACCGTGCCGCTTGTCGTTGAAAACGCCGACACGCTATTTACGCGCGGCTATGAGGCTGGCCAAGTGATCGACATCCCGATTGCCCACCATGACGGCAATTATACAGCTGACGCCCAGACCATTGAACGTCTTCAGGGTGAGGGGCGCGTGGCCTTTACCTATGGCAACAACCCCAATGGCTCCACAGCCGATATTGCGGGTGTGCTAAGTGAAAATAAACGGGTTTTGGGCATGATGCCTCATCCTGAGCGCGCTTTTGACGCCAGCCATGTTGGCACTGACGGACAAGCGTTCTTTCGCTCAATTGTGAGCGAATTGGTTAGCGCATAGACGCAACGTCTTGAGCCTTTACGGCGTAGGGGGTATCGTTGGCTATGGCTAAAGATGCGCCCCATTCACCCGATCCTTTAAGTGCTGTCCCGTCGATGGGGGGGACGTTAGGCTGAGCCGTAGCACAAGAAGCGGTGCAAGTTCTGGACTAAGATCTTCAGAAATCCCATTGAGGCGTGTTGCAAAAACGGGCTGGATGGCCCGTGGTTTGCTGATCCTTGCCATTGCCATCGGGGCGGGCATAATCTGGTCTACCAATACACTTTTGACCGAACGATATACCGAAACGACCCGCAGTCGTGCACAGGTGCGGCTCGCGCTTTATTCGGGCAATATTGTGGGCGAAATCAGACGCAGCGCTATTGTTCCACGCCTGTTGGCACGTGACCCTGTCCTGACGGGCGCGTTGAATTCATCCGACTTTACGCAGTCAAGCCAGCAGCTGATCACATATGCCGAAGAGATCGGCATCGCGGGTTTGCAATTGTTGGATGAAAGCGGACGTGTGGTTGCAGCCACCGACCGCAATCTCCTTGGGGGAAATGCGCGCAACTCTGAAGCCTTTGTCGCAGCCGTTCGCACGGATGGCGCGATTTTTGGCGTGTCCCAAAATGAGACGGGAGCGTCAAAATTCACTTATTCCCAGAAGTTAGTCTCCAACGGCACCCTTATCGGGGTCATCGTTGTGGATGTGGATTTACGCCAGTTTGAGGCCTCCTGGAAAGGGACAACGGATGCGGTGATCGTAACCAATTCCGAAGGAAATATCATCCTTTCAACCGAACCCCTTTGGCGTGGTTTGACCGAGAAAGAAGCCCTAAAAACCAAAAGTGCGCCGTCCGCTATCACTCGCGCTTTGAATGCAACTCGCGATTGGGCTGAGGTTGGTTGGGGCGATTTGCCCGTGGAAGCCTATCTTCAGGGTGAGGCCTTAATGCGCCAAGAAGTGCGGGTACCGTTCCAAGGATGGAAACTCACCAGTTTCACCACATTTGCCTCGGTGCGTGACAAGGTGAACGGTGTTTTAGCCCTCGAAATTATGGGCGGGGCGATATTGATCGCGCTTGGCTTTTACTTCACCTCTCGGCGTGCGCGCTTAAGTTCCGTGTTTTTCCAGAACGAGTCGGCGGAACTTCGCCAGCTAAACCAGCGCCTTCAGCGCGAAATCGCCGAGCGTGAGAAGGTTGAAAAACACCTCGATATGGCCGAACAAACCCTAGCCCAAAGCTCTAAACTTGCCGCATTGGGCGAGATGTCGGCGGCGGTTTCGCATGAGTTAAATCAGCCCCTTGCCGCGATGAAAACCTACCTCGCGGGGGCCAAGCTTTTGCTCCTCAGAAAACGTCCAGAGGAGGCCCAAGCCAGCTTCCAGCGGATCGACGATTTGATCGAGCGTATGGGGGCGATTACCAAGCAACTCAAGAGCTATGCGCGCAAGGGGGGCGACACGTTTCAGCCCTTTGATATAAGATCCGCGCTCTCTTCTGCCTTGTCGATGATGGAGCCACAACTCAAGCAACGGCACGTTCAAATTACCCGTACAATTCCACGCGATCCTGTGATTATTTTGGCCGACCAGATGCGTCTAGAGCAAGTCATCATTAACCTGTTTAGAAACGCCTTGGACGCGACGAAAACCGCAAAGAACCCGCATATCGAAATCCTGTTAACCGTCGGCGAAACCGCCGTTTTATCGTTGCGAGATAATGGGCCAGGGATTGACGATCTTGACGCGTTGTTTGAGCCATTTTACACTACAAAAGCGCCGGGCGACGGTGTGGGCTTGGGGCTTGCTATCTCCAGCGGGATCGTAAACGATTTCGGGGGGCGGTTGACCGCTCGAAATGCCGCCAAAGGGGGGGCTGTATTTGAAGTGACGCTCCCCATATTAAATGATGAATACACATCAGCCGAGTGAGGACTAAATGGCCAAAGCCATGAAGATTGCCATCGTTGACGATGAAAAAGACATGCGTCAATCGATAAGCCAGTGGTTGGCTCTGTCGGGTTTCGACACTGAAACGCATGCCAGTGCGACAGAGGCTCTTAAATCTGTTGGGGCCGATTATCCCGGAATTGTTGTTTCCGACATTCGGATGCCTGGGATGGATGGAATGGCGCTGTTGCGCAAGTTGATGAGTATCGACTCGGGCTTGCCAGTGATCCTAATTACGGGACACGGCGATGTGCCAATGGCAGTGGAAGCGATGCGGATCGGGGCGTATGATTTCTTAGAGAAGCCTTTCAACCCTGATGTCATGACCGAAATGGCAAAAAAAGCGACACAGGCGCGTCGATTGACACTTGATAGCCGCGCATTGCGCCGCGAATTGGGCGACGGCGGAGCGGTGATGAAGAAACTCATCGGTGCCAGCCCAGAAATGGAGCGGCTGCGCGAAGATATCCTCGATCTTGGGCAAGCCGATGGCCATGTACTAATCGAGGGCGAAACGGGTACGGGTAAAACACTGGTGGCCCACGCGCTACATGCCGTCGGATCCCGTGCGGGCAAGAAATTTAAGTTGGTGTCCTGCGCTGCTTTTGAAGAAGAGGAGCTGGCGCGGCGGTTGTTTGGCCCTATTGATGACGGCGGCAACCAACCGCTGGTCGAAGACGCGCGCGGCGGCACGTTGGTGCTCGAAGATATCGAGGCCCTCAGCCAAGGGCTTCAGGCGCGTTTGCTGACGTTTATGAATGAACAGGGAACTCCCGCAGAAACGCGGATTATCGCGATTTGCAACTTGCAAGAGCAGGGGAAAACCTGTGAAGACGCCCTGCGGCCCGATCTGTTTTACCGCCTGTCTGCATTGAAAATCACCTTGCCGCCGTTGCGTCAGCGGGGCGAGGACATCCTGTTGTTGTTCACGCGCCTATCCGAACAATTCGCCGAAGAATATGGCTGTGATGCGCCTCAAGTGAGCGCCCAAGAGGCGGCGCAATTGTTGCAATCCCCTTGGCCTGGAAACGTGCGCCAGTTGATCAATGTTGCCGAACGGGCGGTCCTGCAAAACCGTCGGGGATCGGGTACGATTGCAAGCCTGCTGATGGCAGATAATGACGATGTTGCTCCGACCATGACCACCGATGGCAAGCCCCTCAAGGAATATGTGGAAGCGTTTGAGCGGATGCTGATCGACAATACAATGCGCCGCCACAAGGGTAGCATCGTAAACGTTATGGAAGAACTTTGCCTTCCCCGTCGGACGCTAAATGAGAAAATGGCCAAATACACTTTGACCAGATCGGACTATATTTAAAACACGTCCCAAATGCGGCAGAACGGGCTTTGATGTCACGTCATTTACCGCCTTTGGGAAAGGGAATGAAGGGCGCGCACGCACAGGTTGTGTCGTGCGCATTTTTCCCATTGTCTTTTATCCCCAATACAAACTAGTATCGTTTTACGGCGGGCCGTCCAATGGGGACTGTACCGTACGGAGAGTTTCGCTGCGACCGGCGGGACGGGGCCATGGCTCTGACGACGGCGCAGACCGATTAGGCCGCAAGGCTGCAAATTTGCCCGTGAGGCCGCGAGCCGGCCCGGGCGCATGAACGGATGTTTATATCATTACTGATACAGAACATCGGAGCAGAAACGCGAATGAGATGCGACGGAAGACAGAGGCAAAGAGTTGAGGTTGGCATTGCCAGCCCCATAACTTTGCCATTTACCCGTGACGCATCCTTCGCCCAAATCAGACACCCGGCACGACGCACCGCCCTTATCGGGGGGCGTGTTTTGCACGCGTGCAAAGAGTTCAAATGGCTAAGAAAATGCTTATCGACGCCACCCATGCAGAGGAAACTCGCGTTGTGGTGGTTGACGGAACCAAAGTTGAGGAATTTGACTTTGAGGCCGAAAACAGACGCCAGCTAGCTGGCAATATATATCTTGCAAAAGTAACGCGGGTTGAACCGTCGCTTCAGGCGGCGTTTATTGATTATGGCGGAAACCGCCATGGTTTCCTCGCTTTCTCCGAGATTCATCCGGATTACTATCAAATCCCCATAGCCGATCGCGAAGCGCTTTTGGCCGAGGAAGCTGCCTATGCTAAGTCGCTTCAGGACGATGACGAGCAACCCGACCCAAAACGTCGCCGTCGTCGCCGGAGCGGAAAAGCCGCCGAAGCCAAGTCGGGCGACGCAGTTGAGACTAAAGAAATCACAGAAGACACGCCGAAAAAAGAATCCGACGGGCCATCTAGCATGGACGTCGTCGATTTTGGCGAAGACGACGACAGCCAAAACGCCGATGCGTTTGAAGGCAGCTCTCCGATGGAATTGGTGGCCGAAACACCGGTCGATACACCCGCGGCAGACGAACCCGAAGATGAAGACACTTCGCCAGCTGTAAAAACAGACGCCTCCGACGAGGATGACTCGGATGATGGTGACGACGACGACGCGCCTTTGCAAGCGACCGACAAAGACGATAGTATCGAGTCTGTTGCAGATGAAGATGTGCAAGACGAAGTGCGCGCTCCGCGTAAATTCCGTCCACGGAAATATAAAATTCAAGAAGTGATTAAAGTTCGCCAAATTCTTTTGGTTCAAGTCGTGAAAGAAGAGCGTGGCAACAAAGGCGCCGCACTTACAACATACTTGTCTTTAGCTGGTCGCTACTGCGTCTTGATGCCGAACACCGCACGCGGTGGTGGCATTTCTCGCAAAATCACAAATATCGCTGATCGCAAAAAGCTCAAACAAATCGCGCAAGAGATCGACGTTCCAGAAGGGGCAGGGCTCATTGTGCGTACGGCCGGGGCCGAACGGACCAAGCCAGAAATCAAGCGTGACTATGAATACCTTCAACGTTTGTGGGAGCAAATTCGCTCTCTAACGCTTAAATCCATCGCTCCAGCCAAGATCTATGAAGAGGGTGATCTCGTCAAACGGACGATCCGCGACCTTTATAACAGCGAAATCGATGAGGTTTTGGTCGAAGGCGAAGCGGGCTATCGCGTGGCCAAGGACTTCATGAAAATGATCATGCCGTCCCATGCGAAAAACGTAAAACGCTACACCGATCCGTTGCCCTTGTTCGCGCGTTTCCAAGTCGAGACCTATCTCGCGGGAATGTTTAATCCGACAGTGCAGCTGAAATCGGGTGGGTACATCGTTATCGATGTGACCGAAGCACTTGTTGCTGTGGACGTGAACTCTGGTCGTGCCACAAAAGAAGGCTCAATCGAGGATACGGCCACCAAGACCAACCTTGAAGCCGCAGAAGAAGTGGCGCGTCAAGTACGCTTGCGCGATCTAGCTGGCTTGATCGTCATCGACTTCATTGACATGGAAGATCGCCGCAACAATGCAGCCGTTGAAAAACGGATGAAAGACAAATTGAAAACCGATCGCGCTCGTATTCAAGTGGGACGGATTTCTGGTTTCGGCCTTATGGAAATGTCGCGCCAGCGCTTGCGTCCGGGGATGCTCGAAGCAACCACACAACCTTGTCACCATTGTCACGGCACGGGCCTGATCCGCTCCGACGACAATCTCGCGCTCGCGATTCTACGACAGCTCGAGGAAGAGGGTGTCCGCCGTCGGGCGCGCGAAGTACTGCTCAAAGCGCCAGTGGGTATCATGAATTTCCTCGTGAATAATAAGCGCGAGCATATCGCGCAGATTGAAGCACGGTATGGTCTGTCTGTGCGCATCGAAGCTGACCCTTTCCTTGTCAGCCCAGATTTCAGCATTGAACGTTTCAAAACTGCTACGCGCAATTTGCGTCCTGTTGAAACCGCAGTTGTCTCTGCTGATGCTTCGTTGATGGATGATTTAGACGAAGAAATTGAAGCGCTGGAGGTCGAAGAAGAAGTTGTTGTGGCACCGGTTGTCGCGGAAGCTCCGAGTGACGGACCATCCCTAAACGAAGACGGAACCCCCAAGAAACGCCGTCGCCGCCGTCGTCGTCGGAGAGGTGGAAATGGTGGCGATGCCTCCAATTCCGAAGGCAACAATCATGCCCCGCAAGACGCAAGTTCGGATGGCGAAAATACAGCGCCGACTGTGGATGCAACTTCTGGCGCGGATTCGGAAGCACCGTCGGTCAACTCTCAGGAGCAGGTGGCCGAGGTTAGCGAAGAAGCTTCAGGAAAGCGTCGCCGTGCCCCGCGTCGGAAGAAATCTGATGCGGTGGCTGAGGGAACGAATGAAACGGCTATAGGCGACGTCGCAGCTTCGGAAACATCTCCAGAAGTTGAACCAGGTGGTTCACAAAGTGACTCAATTGATACGACCGTCAAAAAACCGGTGCGAAAACGTGCGCCGCGTAAAAAACCTGTGGTCGAAGCACTTGCCGATGCCAATCATGCCGAAGAAAGCAGTGACAATGTTGCACCTGTGACCGAACCTCCTTCGGAAACAGTGCAAGAGGTTGAAAAACCCAAAACACCTCGCAAACGCGCGCCGCGAAAACCAAAAGTTGCGGCTGGCGAGGAGAGTACTGCGGAAGTGGCGGAGGTGACTTCCGCGCCTAAACCGCCGCGTAAGCGCGCGAAAGCGGTTCCGAAAGCTAAGAAAGATACGATTGTTGAAGGCGTGTCCGAACCAGTAGTTGAAGCAACAAGTGAGAGTGCTGTTCTTGCAGAAAACGTTCCAGCCAAACCTAAGAAATTGGGTTGGTGGTCAGCCGGTAAATAGTGGTGGCTTGAGACATGAAATGACGAAAAAGGCCCCTAGTGATCTAGGGGCCTTTTTCGTCTACGCTGTCGCCCGCTAGGAGTTGGTTTGCGTTACCTAAAGCATCGAGCTTTTAACTTGATCCGTATCCCGCCTCACAAAAGAAGTTCCAGCATTCGTCTGGCGTGAAGAGATTGCAAATTTTGGCGAGGGCATCGAACATCTGGTCAAATGTTCTGGCTCCGATCCTTCGAAGGTGGGCTTTGAGTTTTGAGAAGGCCATTTCAATGGGGTTGAGATCGGGTGAGTACGGCGGCAGGTAGAGGAACCAGCACCCGACTTCCCGCAAGGCTTCTGCAGCCGCCTTGTTGTAATGGGTGGCAAGGTTGTCGCAAATGACGACAGTGCCTGGTCGCAGTTCCGGGGCAAGGACATTGCGGACGTAGACTTCAAACGCCTCACCATCCATCGCCCCCTTGATGACCCATGGTGCAATCAGGTTATCTTGCGTCAGGCCTGCAATGAACGTCTGAGTGCCCCACGCCCCAAACGGTGCGTCCATTTCCAGACGCTTTCCGCATAGACTGCGCCCACGTAGTCGGGTCAGATTGGTTTTTACTGACGTCTCGTCTATGAAGACGAGCCGTTCAGGATGCGCTTGCATTGCCGGAATACGGTACCGGAACCAGTCCCGACGACGCAGCTTCACATGGGCGCGGAGCCGCTCGGTGGCCACCAGTGACTTTTTTTGTACGTGTAACCAAGTTTGCGCAGGAACCGTCCGATAGATGCAGAATGGGCAACAACACCCGTGGCGGCCTTCAGCGCTCCGGCCAGTTCTGGCAGTGTGATGTCACCATCCTGCGCGACCAACTCTACAAGAAACTCACGGTGGAGCGCGAGCTTTCCGTGTCCTTTTGGTCGCCCTTGGACATCCGGTGTGGCATTGCCTCGCTCACGGATTCTGCGAAGCCAGCGAACGCCCGTGGCCGCCGAAACCTTCAAACGCGCCGCCGCCGCACGACCGCTCAACCCTTCCTCAATGTACTCTTGAAACCGCGCCCGAAGCGCCATCGGTAATGCTGCTGACATGATCCATCCTCCCAACCAGAGTGAATCACAAAACTGAACTCAACGGAATCCTATCGATTCAATATTTAAGCTCGACGCTTTAGTGTCATTTTCGTATTTCAAGTTGATATTTATTAGAACAGCGTCAAGTTACCTTCACCGTTGTTCTCTGTGGCCTCAAACGTATCCGCATCGTTCCCCTCAAGACGGCCGGTAAGGCTTGTGAGGCGAAGCGTTTCCCTCAATTGAATAGACGTAACATATTGTTCCGAGGTCCCATTGGTTGCATCTGATAGGAGGATCGACAGTTTGCTAAGGTCTTCAAGTTTCTGCTGCATCCGGTCCAAAGCCTGAAATTCTATGATTGGCACATCACACAAATCCGAAACCTGATCCATTGTTCTACCTAGCGCATGTTGAACTGAACTTGCGGATTCTGCGATTCCGGAAAGCTCAATAGCAACACGCCCCAGTAAGACACTCACATCGATATTTGCGTGTTCAAGGTCTTCGTTTGGTGTTTGGATCGTTGTGGTTTTCAAAGCTACAGTCGCCCTACAACGGCTTCTATGCATGCCCTCAGTTGGACTGGATCAAAAGGCTTTTTTAGGAAATTATTCATTCCCAATTGTTTACCCTTTTCAATGATTTCACGATCTGCACGTCCAGTAATCAGAATAAATCCGACACCTTTTGTTTTTGGTCCCTGACGTAATGCGTGTAAAAGGTGCAAACCATCCATGCCAGGCATGTTATAATCAGAAATGACAAGATGAACTGGCGAACGTTCTAAGGCAACAAGGGCAGCTTGCCCGTCTGCAACACTACCAACATTTCTAACGCCAAACCCATCCAAAGCCTGAGTGAGAAGCCCTCGACTTGTGGACATGTCATCCACAACCATGACGCGTAATTGATCTCTTAAAGACATGGCTTTTTCCTTTACCAATATTGCTCGTTTGCGACAGTTTGTCGTTTTAGGTAGTTGGACGAGGGCTTCGTCTGTAAATTGTCATGCCACGATTCTCGAAATCGGTGTTCGATGTTTCCGGAACGCGTTCAGAGTGCCCGACGAATAACCATCCCTCTGGCGCAAGCGCGTTTTGAAATCGTGGCCAAAGTTTGTTTTGAGTTTTGTCATCGAAGTAAATCACCGTATTTCGGCAAAATATAATATCAAAATTCCCGGATATTGGCCACTTTTCCAATAAATTCAGTTCCCGAAACGTGGTTAGAGATAGCAGATCTGGGTGTGCTTGGAATTTTCCCAGCTCTGTAGAACTCGGGTTGTCGAAGTACTTTTTGCGGAGTTCTTGTGGAATTGCACTCAGCTGCCGTTCATCGTATGTGCCATTTTTTCCAACAATCAAAACTTTCGGATCGATATCTGAAGCCAAAATTTTAACATCAAGGCTTGAAGCTTGCGGAAGGATTTCAAGTAGTGTCATTCCAATGGAATAGGCCTCCATTCCCACAGAGCAGCCTGCAGACCAGATACGAATTCTGTTCCCAGCTTTGGCACGACGCGCTAGATCAGGAAAAACGTCTGTTTTTAAGAATTCAAAGTGATGATTTTCCCTAAAAAAACTAGAGATATTTGTTGTCAGCGCAGAAATCATGAGCCGCAACTCATTCTTACCATCCGAAGATGAAACGAACTGGCAGTAGTCGTCAAAGTTTACGATACTGGTTTCGCGAAGACGTTTAACCAGCCGTGAAGATACAAGTGCGGATTTCGAAACTGGAAACACCAGCCCAGCTTCTTTGTGGGCCAGCGACGAAATAATCGCAAATTGGTCGGGAGTCATCCCGCCAACGTCGTCTGCAGCGCTGGGGTTAAGTGCGTTCATACGACCTCCAACGGAGCCGAAAGTAATGCCGCACGCAAGTCTAGAACGCGTAGCATACGGTCGTCTACAATCGTCAACGCGCTTACAAAGTTTTGGTTTGCGTCTGCTGCCATGTCAGGAGGCGCTTGAAGTTCATCCGTCGTAACTGTGAGGATATCGGAAACCGCATCGACAAGGAGTCCAACGACTTCGTCCTCAGATTGTACGACGATAAACACATTTCGGGCCGAAGTTTCAGTCATGTTTTGACCAAGTCTCGCAGCTAAATCTATTATCGGAAGAACGGTTCCGCGCAGATTGATCACCCCGCGCACGAAGTGAGGCGAGTGTGGCAAAGGTGTTGCCCGTGTCCATCCTCTAATTTCTCGCACCGACATGATATCGACCGCATACTCCTGTTCACCAACTCGAAACGATAATAGTTCAAGTTCTGAAATAGTTTTTTCTGTTGCTGTATTTGTCATCTGATCTAACCTGCTAATTCGATTGGGGTTTCAGAGGGAACTGTACATCCTGATGCGCCCGAAACGATGTCAACGGGATCTAGAATGAGTGCAATTTGGCCATCGCCAAGTATGGTCGCCGCGGCAATTCCTGGGACGCGACCATATCCTTCTTGGAGGCCTTTGATCACGACTTGCCTTTGGTCCCTAATCTCATCGACGACTAAAGCCGCGCGACTTCCATCTTCGTGGGCAATGAGGAGAACGATTGAACCCACGTAGTCAGCTTGCGGTTTGCGGTAGCCAAGTTCAGACCCCAAGTCGAGAAGGGGGACGAACCCATTTCGAACCCTAACGACCGAAGTGTGTGGCCCAAATGAGCTGATATCGCCTTCGCCAAGTGTGAGCGTTTCGTCAATTGTATTTAGAGGAATGACTAGCGTTTGACCAGCAACCTGAATGACCATTCCGTCCAAAACCGCCAACGTAAGGGGCAGGCTGATTGAAAAAGTGGTTCCAACGCCAGCAGTCGAAGTAATCGTAACGCGCCCGCCCAGCGATTGTATGGCACTGCGAACAACGTCCATGCCAACTCCGCGACCGGAAAGGTTGGAAATCTGATCTGCCGTCGAGAAACCTGGGAGAAAGAGAATATTATCGATTTCACTATCGGTGAGTTGCGCGTCGTCGGCGACAAGCCCTTTGGCAATCGCCTTCTCGAGGACTTTGGGGCGATTTATGCCTCCTCCGTCGTCGCTGACATCGATGACCACGCGCCCAGAGCGATGGCGCGCCGAGAGTGAAATGACACCAACGCGGGGCTTCCCCGCGGCCAATCGATCTTGGGTGTTTTCAAGCCCGTGATCAACCGCATTTCGTATCATATGTGTTAAGGGGTCAGCCAGGCGTTCTATGACCGTTTTATCCACCTCGGTGCCTTCGCCAACAGTGTCTAAATGGACCTCTTTTTCTACGGCTGCAGAAGATTCGCGCACAATTCGTGCCATGCGCTGGAAAAGCGTTTTTACGGGCTGCGCGCGGATCATCATAACGCTGTCTTGAATATCCCGCGTGAGCTGTTGTAACTCGTCCAAACCTGTAAAAACGGGGGCATTCGGGGGAAGGCCAGCTTCGGCAACACTTTGCGATAGCATTGCTTGATTTATGACCAACTCACCAACGAGATTTACAAGACGATCCACCCGTTCTAGGTCCACGCGCACTGTCGCACGGGGCTTGGTTGCAATTGCCGCGGTCTCCTCTTCGGGGCGGCGGGGCCCTTCTCGTGGCACAGATTTGACATCTAGACTTGAAGGTGTGGAGTCCACTACATCATCGGGGCTTTCAGCACTGGCAGGGGCTATTGGGCTCACCTGGACTGTGCTTGGAATCGGATCTTCAGCCTTAGGGGGTAACAGTTTGTCGACCTTGGTCTGTGAAGCATCTGTCGACTGGGAAACAATTTCAAGCTCAACGGGCAGGAGTTTTGTCGCTTCAATCGTGAGTTCGCAAATGTCTGCAACAAAATCAAAAGCTTCCAATATTTGCGCTTTGCTCTCATCAGTGACGAGAATAATGTTCCACGTTAGATAATTTTCTTCCGCAGCAAGGTCTTCGAGGTCCGGGAGTTTGCTTTGATCCACGTTGATGGACATTTTTCCCATATTTCGAAGCGTTCGGAAAATGAAAATGGGCTCGTTACCAGTGGCGTAAAGCTCACTTGTGGGTGTGAACGAAATTTTATACGCGTTCAACGGGTCTTCGTCGGGTTGAGAAACAGTCTTTTCGTTAACGGTACTGTTGCAATCTTCCGGAACCACATCGACAGGCAAATCGGAGATGTCGGGAAAGGCAATATCCGGCTCGTCAAACGCGGGAAGATCCATGTCCAGCCCTGACAAGTCCAGTGAGAATCCAACACCAGTTGCGACAAAATCTGCGGGATCCATTTCCTCTTCTTCTTCCTCTTCGCCACCAATAAGGTCTAGAAGAAGTTCGAGAACTTCGTTTATGGGCGTTTTGTCCGTCTCTGTTGCATCCCGCGAGGCGCGAACGATGTCACTTAGGAGGTCTGCGGCGCGAAAGAAAACCTTTAGCGCATCACCCTCTGGGGCAAGTGTGCCTGATCTAACATGATCTAGAGTGGTTTCGTATCGGTGGGCAAATCGAACCAACTCATCCAAGCCAAAAGCGCCAGCGCCGCCTTTGATTGAATGGACCGCTCGGAAAACGACATTGATCGTTTCGCCGTCGCTAGAGCCGTCCTCCATGGACATAAGTCCGTCCTGCAGCGCTTCAAGGAGTTCTTCACACTCTTGAAAAAACGCGGTGCGGATTTCCGCCATTGGATCAATTTGTTCACTCATAAGAAAATCCTTATCCGGTGACCATTTGTAAGGCGCGTACCAGCTTTGACGGGTCAAAAGGTTTTACAATCCACCCCGTCGCACCCGATGCGCGAGCGCGCGCTTTTAATTCCGGTGCGCTCTCAGTTGTGAGAACCAATATCGGGATTGATCGGCGCTCTGGTATTTTGCGGACCGCATCGATAAAGCCAAAGCCATCCAAGCGGGGCATATTGATATCAGTGATAATGGCGTCAGGGGTGAAATCCTCGAGAACTTCAAGCCCATGTTGTCCATCCTCGGCCAGCGTCGGTTCAAAACCGGCTTGGCGCAGGGCCAAGCTGATCATGTCGCGCATGGTCCGGCTATCGTCTACGGCTAGGATATTTAGGCTCACTTTCTGTTCTCCTCAAAAGATTCGGGCGTAAGGCCGCAAAGGGCCAATTGATCCACACAGGCGTCGGTCGAATTCACGAGTTTTAATTCGTGCCCTGCACCGTGCCATTCGGAAGCTGCTGAAAGTAGAACTTGTTGGCAAAGGGTGCCAAGGTGAGTCACTTGAGAGGCATCGACATCAATGTCAGCGCCGCGAAGGGACCGCAATCGATTGGCCAATGGCTCAGCATCGCTGAGACCTAGGCGGCCTTGCAATTGAATGCGGGCGGTCATAGCGCCGCACCATGTGAATGAAGTTTCGAGTTCGCCACGTGAATCCCCTGTTGTTCCGGTCGATGAAAACAGGTGTAGGGGATGGGTTGTTAAAAATAGCTTACTTCAAAGGGAGTTTCATTTGCTCAAATTTGAGAGATGTTGCGCACAGCCAATTAATGCTGCGTAATCGTCCTCAATCGCGGTGATGGGAAAATTATCGACAAATGTAGAGAACCGTCCCTTGTCGCGGAACGCGGTGGAAAAGCCATAGTCCGCGAGATAGGGCACCATGGCGCGCGACACGCCGCCCACCAAATAGATCCCGCCAAATGGCAAATGGATGAGGGCAAGATCGCCAACAACCGCACCCAAAATACGACAGAATGTGGTAAGGGTCTGGACGGCCAGAGGGTCATCCTTTGCTTCAATTGAAGCCATAATTTCGGCGGCGGACTTTATAGTTTTCTGATCAATTTCAGCGCTATACCATGCATATATCCTCTCAAGTCCACGCCCGGAAATGACTTCCTCCACGCCGGGAAATCCGTGGGAGCTTTGCACGTAACGACTGAGGCTCAAGTCCGCTTCGTCGCGTGCAGGCATGGTAATATGCCCACATTCGGATGGGGTTACGAGGCGGCCACCGGCGGTATCGTATACGGCGGCTGCGTTAAATCCGGTCCCAACTCCAATCACCAATTTGGCGGCATTCGGTCCGGCTTCTTTGCCTGTTGAAATCGGCGTAAGTTCGGAGGATTTGAGGTGACCTAGGGCGTGACCCTGCGCTTGAAGGTCATTCAAAATTGAAACAATTTCCGCGCCCGTCGCTGCCGCCAATGAGTCTGGTTCTATCGTCCAGTTCAAATTCGTCATGGTTGCGACGCGATCTCGAACCGGACCCGCCACGGCAACACACACGCCTGAACAGTCCACATTGCCCTGCTCGGACACATATTGTTTTAGGATCGTGACAAGGTCAGGGTATTTGGCATTGCTAAAACGCTGGATTGAGGCCTCAAGAACCCGTGTCCCTTCACTTAGGGCTACGCGCGTATTTGTGCCGCCGATATCGGCCAACAAAGAATAGCGGTTCGAAGCTGTCGTATGTGTCATCGTATGGCCTTTTATCCTGCGAGTGGGGTTTATCAACCGCGCACGAATTTTCAGGGATATCTAAGTCATTTGGTGAAAAGAAAATACCCCTGTTATTCGCTCCCGGCTTTGCCTCATCCGCTTAACGCTGTGGGGCAGGGCCCGTTGAGCTCCCAACCATAAGCTCTGCCTCCCACAGCTCTTGCACAGGTTGGGTACTGCCTGATGTAATCGATTGCAAGAGAATTTTGGCGCATTGGCTGCCCGCATCCCTGACAGAGGACCGTGTGGCGGTAAAGGTTGGGATGCTGTCGCCATTGCGCAAATAGGACAAATCATCGTCATGGGTCACCACCGATACGTCGCGTCCCATCAAAAGGCCCGCACGCCCAATCGCCCGCCGGATTCCAATCGCCATCAGATAGGAGGACGTGATGATAGCGGTCGGAGGATTATCGTCTGCGAGGAGTTTCCTACTGATATCATAGCCGAATTGTTCCGTCATTTCGGTGCTAAACATCAGGGAAGGGTCGGGTGCGATACCGCGCTCCGAAATAGCCTCGACAAAGCCCGCGCGGCGACGGGATGCAAAATCCATGGTTTCCAGCCCATTCAGTAAGGCGATGCGGCGGTGCCCTAAATCAAGCAGCAGATCGGTTGCCCGTTTAAAAGAGCGTGTATTGTTGATGTCGAGCCACGAATACCCCTTATCATTGCCCATCATGCGTCCATGCACCACAAACGGCAGGCCGATCTCCTGTAACAATGCAACGCGCGGATCGTCTTTTCTGGGTCCGTGTACAATGATCCCATCTACAGACCCACGCGCCGCCATCCGCCGATAGGCTTGCTCCTCATCGTCGTCCTGAACAATGGATAACAGCATGTCATAGCCAGCATTTGAATAGGCGACCCCGGCCCCCGCGATGAAATCGCCAAAAATCGGGTTAACCATCTCGTGATTGTTGGACATGGGAATAACGTGTCCAATGGCCATTGCGCGCCCCGTTGCCAGACTTTGGGCGCGGGTATTAGGACTGTAATGGTGCTTGCGCGCCGCTGCCAGAACCTTAAGGCGCGTTTTCTCGCTCACCTCGGGATAGCCGTTTAGGGCGCGGCTCACCGTGGTTTGGCTGAGGCCAAGGATGTCAGAAAGAGATTTAAGGTTCATGGGTTTCTCAAAGCGCTTAGATATAAGTTGGAAACGATAGACCTAAATTATTCCAAGGTCAAAGAAAACAAAAATCTCATAAAATAAGGATATAAAGCTGCATTTATGGGGGATTTATCCCTCGTTGACTTTTTAATGAAACTGCGCAATTGTATTTTTTCCAAAGCGCTTTGGTTTTTACGATTCGACTTTTCATCCACTGTGGTCGTACCCTTCAAAAGCGCTTTTGAAAAAAACAAAGCGCTCAGCGCTACTTGGGAGGAAGAAAATGAAACACAAATTGTTGACTGGTGCGGCCGTGATCGCACTCACCGCAGGGACGGCGCAGGCCGACCTTCTGTTTACGCCGGGCGAGGGGGATTTTAACTGGGAGAGTTACGAAGCCCTTAAGTCCATGGATTTATCCGGTGAGACAGTGACCGTATTCGGCCCGTGGCTCGGCGAAGAAAAAGACCGTTTCGAATCCGCAGCAGCCTACTTTGAAGAGGCCACCGGCATTGACGTACAGTATTCTGGTTCCGACAGTTTTGAGCAACAAATCCTGATCGATACCGAAGCAGGTTCCCCGCCAAATATCGCAATTTTCCCACAGCCTGGCCTTGCGGCAAATCTCGCGGCCAAAGGCTTGCTTTCGCCGCTTGAAAGCACAGATGCTGACTGGGTGCGCGAAAACTACGCGGCGGGTCAGTCTTGGGTTGATTTGGCAACCTATGCCGACAAAGACGGCAACGATCAGTTCTACGGCCTGTTTTATCGTGCCGACCTGAAATCGCTGGTTTGGTATGTGCCCGAGAATTTTGAGGATGCAGGTTACGAAATTCCGCAATCGATGGAAGAGTTGAAAGCGCTTTCCGAACAAATCGTTGCGGATGGCGGCACACCATGGTGTATCGGTCTGGGATCAGGGTCCGCGACCGGCTGGCCTGCAACCGACTGGGTTGAAGATATGCTTTTGCGCACATCGCCTCCTTCCGTCTATGACCAATGGGTTGCCAACGAAATCCCGTTCAATGACCCCGCGATTATTGCCGCGATCGAAGAATTCGGCGCATTCGCCCGCAACGACGCCTATGTTGCCGGTGGCGCAGGGACCGTGGCTTCCACGGACTTCCGCGACAGCCCAAAAGGCCTCTTTGAATCCCCCCGCAATGCTATTTGCACCGTCAAGCCAGCTTCATTCCCGCGTTCTTCCCTGAAGGCACGGTTATGGGTGAAGACGCTGACTTCTTCTACTTCCCAGCCTATGCCAGCAAAGACCTCGGCAAGCCAGTTTTGGGAGCCGGAACCGTTGCGACAATCACGCAGGATTCCAAAGGGGCACGCGCCTTTATGGACTACATCAAGTCGCCCCTCGCACACGAGATTTGGATGGCACAAGGTGGCTTCCTTACCCCGCACAATGGCGTGAATCCCGCTGTATACGAAAGCGATGCACAACGCAAAATGGGGGAAATCCTCTTGGGCGCAGATACCTTCCGCTTTGATGGGTCCGACCTGATGCCCGGTGCGATCGGCGCAGGTGTTTTCTGGACCGGCATGGTGGATTACACGGGTGGGAAATCCGCCGAAGATGTGGCCGCTGACATCCAAAATACTTGGGACGGCATTAAGTAAGCCTAACGCCCTCTTAGAAGGTCCCGCGTGAATGCGAGGCCTTCGCACTCCTGAATTCCCCCACTTTCTTTTATTGGCGAGGTCGCGATGGAACAGCTTTTCTGGGCCCTTTTTACCGTTGTAGCAGGCGTCTTTGGCTGTGTGGCCTATTACTTCTTCTCCAACTATCTACTCGACTGGAAGTACCCCGCACGCGGTGTGAACGCGGGCCGCAATATCAACCGTGCTTCCGCCATTCGCCCTTGGCTCTTCCTGTTTCCGGCCATCGCTTTGTTGGCAACGTATCTGGTCTATCCGGTTGTGATGTCGATCTGGCTTTCGCTGCATGATGCCAACGGCGAGGAATTTACTGGCGCTGATAATTACAAATGGCTACTGGTCGATACAAAATTCGCGGAATCCATGCAAAACAATATGTTATGGCTGGTAGTCGTGCCCGCTGCGGCCACGTTCTTTGGCCTTATTGCCGCCGCCCTCACTGACCGAATTCGTTGGGGGAATTTCGCGAAATCCCTTATTTTTATGCCCATGGCGATCTCTTTTGTCGGGGCCTCGGTGATCTGGAAATTCGTCTATGATTACCGTGGCGAAGGCCAAGAACAAATCGGCCTGCTCAACGCAATCGTAACCTATTTTGGCGGCGCGCCACAGGCTTGGATCACCCTGCCGTTTTGGAACTCTTTCTTCTTGATGGCCATTTTGGTGTGGATCCAAACGGGCTTCGCCATGGTCATCCTTTCGGCCGCCCTGCGCGGGATTTCCGAAGAAACCATCGAGGCCGCAATTCTGGATGGTGCCAGCCCGTTGCAGATATTTTGGAAGATCAAAGTCCCTCAAATCTGGGGCACAATCGCCGTAGTCTGGACCACAATCACCATCCTTGTGCTCAAGGTTTTCGACATCGTTCTCGCCATGACAAACGGCCAATGGGGCACACAAGTCCTAGCGAATTTGATGTTCGATTGGATGTTTAGGGGCCTCGATAATGGCCGCGCCAGTACGGTGGCGCTCGTGATCATGATTTTGGTAACCCCGATTATGATTTGGAATATACGCAATGCACGTCGGGAGATTTCATAGTGGATAATATTGCTGGTGTGAAATCGCGTCTGACGTGGGTCGTGAATCTTTCGGTTTTGGTACTCGTGGTTCTCTGGACAATTCCGACTTTTGGCTTGCTGGTCAGCTCCTTTCGGGACCGTGATCAAATCTCGACATCCGGTTGGTGGACGTCGCTATCGGCGGGCGAGCGCAACCTAACGCTGCGCGGTGCTGACCCAGATACGGCCGTTGAGGACGGCGACGGATGGCTTATCTCGGGCAGTCTTTTT
This sequence comes from Falsihalocynthiibacter arcticus, assembly GCF_000812665.2. GTDB lineage: Bacteria > Pseudomonadota > Alphaproteobacteria > Rhodobacterales > Rhodobacteraceae > Falsihalocynthiibacter > Falsihalocynthiibacter arcticus. Next base: position 3,712,328 of record NZ_CP014327.1, on the reverse strand, counting down.
CCAGAGCCCGCCGTCGTCACCGCCTTCGGGATTAACGCAAATCGCCCGACTGAATTCGCGCCCGGAGACGTCGCGGAACGGCAAGGGGCCTTCATTCGGGTTGAGCCCGACGGGGCCTATCAAATCACGTCACTTGAAAAACCAGCAGGCTCGCGGGGGGTCCGCATTTTTGTAACCTCCCTTGAACAACCCAAATTTACTTTAGATAACTATCGTAACGTATTGTTTTCAGAGGGAATAGGGCGAAGCTTCATCAACACGTTTACCGTGACAATCCCCGCAACGATCATCCCAATCCTCATTGCGGCATTTGCTGCCTATGCCCTTGCGTGGATGGAGTTTCCGGGGCGATCGCTCTTGATTGCGACGGTCGTTGGGCTGTTGGTGGTGCCGCTTCAAATGGCTCTGATCCCCTTGCTCAAATTGCACAATGAGATCGGGATTGGCAAAGATTACCTCGGCATTTGGCTTGCCCATACGGGCTTTGGCCTCCCCATGGCAATCTACCTTTTACGTAATTATATCGCGGGGTTACCGCGAGAAATTATTGAAAGTGCCCGCGTTGATGGTGCCACGGATTTCGATATTTTTCGTAAAATCGTCTTGCCTCTGTCCTTTCCGGCCCTCGCAAGTTTCGCGATTTTCCAATTCTTATGGGTGTGGAACGATTTGCTTGTGGCGACGGTTTTCCTTGGCAACAACGAAGATCAATTGGTGATGACGGGGCGTCTGCGCGAACTTTTGGGCAGTCGAGGGGGGGATTGGGAAATCCTTGCCGCCTCGGCCTTTGTCTCCATTGCGGTACCGCTCGGCGTCTTTTTTGGGCTTCAAAAATACCTCGTCCGTGGGTTGCTCTCGGGCTCAGTCAAAGGTGGATAACATGAGCAAAGTTGAGAATATGATCCCTTCAGAAAAAAATCCTGACTGGTGGCGCGGAGCCGTCATCTATCAAATATACCCCGTAGTTTTCAAGACAGTACCGGCGACGGCATTGGAGATTTGCCCGGTATTGCCAGTAGGTTAGACTATATTTCTAACCTCGGGGTCGATGCTATCTGGATCTCGCCGTTTTTCACCTCACCGATGAAGGATTTCGGATATGATGTGAGCGATTATTGCGATGTCGATGCGATGTTTGGCACGTTGAGCGATTTTGATACACTGGTCTCCAAGGCGCATTCTCTTGGCTTGAAAGTCATGATTGACCTTGTCCTTTCGCATACATCAGACCAACACAACTGGTTCAAGGAAAGTCGGCAATCTACTGATAACCAAAAAGAAAACTGGTACGTTTGGGCCGACCCTAAGCCGGATGGAACACCTCCAAACAACTGGTTGTCAATCTTCGGCGGACCTGCTTGGACGTGGGACGCGCGGCGTTGCCAGTATTACTTGCACAACTTTTTAACCAGCCAGCCTGACCTCAATTTCCATGAACCTGCGGTTCAGGAAGCCTTGTTGGATGTAGCGCGGTTTTGGCTTAAGCGCGGGGTAGACGGGTTTCGCCTTGATACCATCAATTTCTATTTTGCAGACAAAGAGTTACGCGATAATCCTGCGTTGCCAAAAGAAGCACGGAACGATTCAATTGCGCCTTCGGTGAACCCTTATAATCATCAGGAGCATATCTACTCCAAAAATCAGCCGGAAAACATTGATTTCCTTCGTAAATTTCGCGCAGTGATGGAGCCATACGGGGCCGCAGCAGTCGGCGAAGTGGGCGATGCGCAGCGTGGTCTTGAAATCATGGGGCAATATACGGCTGGCGACGACTTGATGCAGATGTGCTATGCCTTTGAATTTCTTTCACAAACTCCACTGACTGCAACACGGGTTGCCGAGGTTTTGAATGAGGTCGAACGGGTCGCTTCGGATGGATGGGCATGCTGGGCCTTCTCCAATCATGATGTCGCACGCCATGCCAGTCGCTGGAATTTGTCGGAAGGGGCGAAACGCCTTTTTCCCATTCTTATCAGTAGTTTGCGTGGATCAGTTTGCCTGTATCAAGGCGAAGAGCTTGGGTTGGAAGAGGCGGACGTTGCCTTTGAAGACTTGCAAGATCCCTATGGAATCCAATTTTGGCCAGAATTTAAAGGGCGCGATGGATGTCGTACCCCCATGGTTTGGGAGCCATCGAATGCAAATGCGGGATTTAGTACGCATAAGCCGTGGCTACCGGTTCCTGCGGAGCATCTTCATTTGAACGCCTCCGCCCAAGCGCTTGATCCAGCATCACTTTTCCATCACTACAAGTCCGTTTTGGCCTTCCGCTCTAAGCTTTCCGTTTTGAAAGTAGGAACGCTTACCGATCTCGAAGCGAACGGCGACATTTTGACATTCAAAAGGTCTAGCAACAATATGGAACTCTTGTGTTATTTCAATATGGGGCAGGGTGCACACCAGATCGTTGCCCCCTCAACGGACTGGCAATTTATCGGGCAGGAAATCGGCCTCGCGCAGGATGTAAATCTCGCGCCATGGCAAGGTGCAATCTTGCGCCGCACGCACACATAGGAGGGGATAATGGCAGATCTCAAATTAACGAACATTGTCAAATCCTACGGCAATACGAATGTCCTTAAGGATATCAACCTGACCATTAAAACCGGTGAATTAATTGTATTTGTTGGCCCGTCGGGATGCGGAAAATCAACGCTTTTACGCATGGTTGCGGGGCTTGAGCGAATCACATCGGGGTCACTCGAAATCGACGGAACTGTCGTGAATGATGTGCCGCCAGCGGAACGTGGGATTGCCATGGTGTTTCAATCCTATGCGCTTTATCCGCATATGACGGTACGCGATAACATGGCTTTTGCCCTCGGCATTGCCAAGATGCCAAAGGCGGAAATTAACATCGCCGTAAATAGGGCCGCCGAGAAGCTCCAGCTGACCGACTATTTGGATCGGTTGCCAAAAGCACTCTCTGGCGGGCAGCGGCAACGGGTGGCGATTGGACGGGCGATTGTGCGCGATCCAAAGGTATATTTGTTTGACGAGCCGCTCTCAAACCTTGATGCGGCCCTGCGGGTGGCGACACGGATTGAGATTGCCCAACTCAAAGAGGCGATGCCCGATAGCACGATGATTTATGTGACCCATGATCAGGTGGAAGCCATGACTTTGGCAACGCGGATTGTGGTTCTGGCCAACAAGGGCATTTCGCAAGTTGGTACGCCACTTGAGTTGTATGAGCGGCCCGAGAACGAATTCGTGGCGCAGTTTATCGGCTCGCCCGCGATGAATTTGATTGCGGGCGAAATCGTCGGGACGGGGGCGCAGACCACGATTGCCTTGAGTGATGACACACGGGCGGTGTCCAATGTGCCAACACGTCCTGAAGATATGGGTAAGAAGGTTAATGTCGGGGTACGTCCGGAGGACCTTGTGCCAGCGGAGAATATTCCAGTTTATAAGGGGTCAGTTGCCATCACTGAAGCGCTTGGCGAGGTCACATTGCTGTATTTTCATAAGGATGGCCGTGACGAAACCTTCGTCGCTAAATTGCCCGGAATTCAGCAGGTTTCAAAGGGGGCAGTCGTCACATTAACCGCACCGCCCGAGAAAATCCATGTCTTCCACGAGGGACGTTCGTTGCTTTATCGGGACTAGGGCGTCTTGTGTTACCGTAGTCGCTGTGGAAACCTCGGTTTTTTCCCGTGGAGATTCCCAATGACCACCCCCAAAAACGAATTGATTGCCGCTCTGCGCCGTGACGAAACTTGCCTTGGATTGTGGGTCGGTTCCGCGAGTGCAACCGTGGCCGAAATCGCGGCGCTGGCTGGGTTTGATTGGGTGGTTCTGGACGGGGAACACGGCCCAAATGACATAACATCCTTGCGAGACCAATTGCGGGTTCTTCAGGGGCATGTTCCCGTCGCCGTGCGAGTTGTCACTGGCGCGGATTGGATGATTAAACAGGTATTGGATCTGGGGTTTCAGACGGTTTTGGTGCCAATGGTGGAAACCGGCGCCCAAGCGCATGATTTAGCGCAAGCCATGCGCTATGCGCCGCAGGGGCGGAGGGGCGTTGGCGCCATGGTGGCCCGTGTGAGTGGCTATGGCGCGGATACGACCTATATGGCGAATGCGAACGAGGAGGTCGCGTTGATGGTGCAGGTTGAATCCGCCCGCGCGATTGAGAATATCGATGCGATTGCGAATACTGAAGGCGTTGACGCTGTATTTATTGGCCCCGCCGATTTGGCGACGGATATGGGACATGTCGGGGGATATGGCCCTGAGGCGATGCACCCAGACGTTATGGCGGCAATGACCCACGCCGCCGCGCGCATTCGGGCCGCGGGCAAACCCGTTGGGATTTTCGCAGGGAACACGGACCAAATTGCCCCTTTCGCCGCTCTTGGTGCGCGCTTTATCGCGGTCGGAAGCGACGTGATTTTGATGCGCGAGGCCTTTGCAAGTCGGGCGGCGCTCGCCCGCGCGTCCCTTGGGAAATAGACCATCGACACGAAACCGCGCTTTAGGGGTTTCTAAATGTCCGGTTCCATGCGATATGGCCTCGTCAAACGAAGCATCCAAGGAGAATCCCCATGGAAATTCGCGAGGCTCTTACCTTCGACGATGTCCTACTTGTTCCGGCCGCCTCATCGGTGTTGCCGTCCACCGCTGATACCTCAACGTTTGTGACGAAATCTATTCGTCTTAACATCCCGTTGCTGAGCTCTGCGATGGATACGGTCACCGAGGATCGCATGGCGATTGCGATGGCCCAGGCCGGCGGGATGGGTGTTATCCACCGCAATCTTGATATCGAGGAGCAAGCGCGCCAAGTGCGCCGTGTAAAACGCTTCGAGAGCGGCATTGTTTTCAATCCCATCACCCTGCGCGCCGAGCAAACGCTGGCCGATGCCAAGGCGCTCATGGAACGCTACAGGATTTCTGGATTTCCCGTTGTGGACGGTTCCGGACGGGTTGTTGGCATTGTGACCAATCGCGATATGCGGTTTGCAACTGACGATAAAACGCCTGTTTCGGCAATGATGACGGGTACGGATCTAGCCATCTTGCGTGAACCTGCCGACCTCGCAGAGGCGCGTTCCTTGATGCAGGCCCGCCGGATCGAAAAACTTCTTGTGACAGATAGCGACGGTAAATTGACCGGTTTGCTGACCCTCAAAGACTCCGAGCAAGCCGTTTTGAACCCAGACGCCACCAAAGACGATCTTGGACGCCTACGGGTTGCTGCGGCAACCACAACGGGCGACGCAGGATTTGAGCGCACAATGGCGCTGATTGATGCAGGTGTGGATATTGTGGTGATCGACACGGCCCACGGCCACTCTGAGGGTGTTGCGCGCGCTGTTGAGCGTGCGCGGGCCGTTTCAAACGACATTCAGATCATTGCGGGCAACGTGGCCACAGCCGAGGCAACGAGGGCCTTGATCGGAGCAGGGGCGAATGCCGTCAAGGTTGGGATTGGACCCGGTTCGATTTGCACAACGCGCATGGTAGCCGGTGTGGGCGTTCCACAACTTACTGCCGTGATGGATTGTGCGCGCGGGGCGGCCGAAAGTGGCGTGCCTGTGATTGCAGATGGTGGCATCAAATTTTCGGGCGATTTCGCCAAAGCAATCGCCGCAGGCGCAAGCTGTGCCATGGTCGGCAGCATGATCGCAGGAACCGATGAAAGCCCCGGCGAAGTCATTCTCTATCAAGGCCGTAGCTTTAAGTCTTACCGTGGCATGGGCAGCCTAGGCGCCATGGCGCGTGGTTCTGCGGATCGGTACTTCCAAAAAGACGCAGCCAGCGACAAACTCGTGCCCGAAGGCATTGAGGGACAGGTGCCGTATAAGGGTACGGCCAGCAATGTCATCCACCAATTGGTCGGCGGGCTTCGCGCGGCAATGGGCTATACTGGCAATGCAACGGTCGAAGAAATGCGGCGCAATTGTACGTTTGTGAAAATCACAGGGGCGGGCCTCAAAGAGAGCCACGTCCACGACGTACAAATCACCCGCGAAAGTCCGAATTACCGCATCGGATAAAGGGGAGGGTGCCTGTGCGCTCTTCAAAACATACGCCCAAAGGGGCCGCCTAAAAGGATACCAAAATGACACCTGGTGCACGCGTCGCTTCTGCGATTGAGATTTTGGATGCCGTTTTGGCGGGGGACCCTGCGGAGAAACAACTGACGACTTGGGCGCGCTCAAATCGCTATGCGGGGTCCAAGGATCGCGTGGCGGTGCGCGACCTTGTGTTTGAAGCCTTGCGTTGCAAACAGTCATTTTCCGTCTGGGGCGGGGAGCAAACTGGGCGTGCAATACTAACGGGGCTGTTTCGTGCGCAAGGCCTTGATCCGCAAGATGTATTTACCGGCGAAGGCTACGCGCCCAAACCCCTCTCCGAGGAGGAATTGGCGGAAGGCCACGCGCCACAGGGTCACGATGCACTGGACGTTCCCGAATGGCTCGCGCCTCAATTGCAAGCGGATTTAGGCGAAGACTTCGCACCTGTCCTGACGCTGCTTCAATCCCGCGCCCCTGTGTTTTTGCGGGTGAATTTGCAAGCGACCACACGCGACGCAGCGATTGCGGCTTTGGCCGCTGAAGAGATCGTGGCAGAGGCGCATGACTTGTCCCCGTCTGCCTTGCTGGTGACGAAAAATCCACGTCGTGTACAGAATTCCAAGGTTTTCGCAGAGGGCTATGTTGAACTTCAAGACGCGGCTTCGCAATTTGTCACAGACCAAATTCCTCTCAAAAACGGCGCACGCGTTTTGGACTATTGTGCTGGGGGCGGTGGAAAATCCCTCGCCCTTGCGGCGCGGATGCCCAAGGGCGCGGTCTCCCTCTTTGCCCATGATATCTCCCATCTTCGGATGCGCGATATCCCCGTTCGGGCTGAGCGCGCAGGGGTTGAGGTCAAGGTTCTGGAAACTGTCGAGGTTGCGCAAAACGCCCCCTACGACGTTGTCGTGTGCGACGTGCCCTGCTCGGGGTCTGGCGCGTGGCGGCGTGCGCCAGAGGGCAAATGGGCACTCACGCAGGAACGCCTTGATGAATTGACGAGTATTCAAGCGGAAATCCTTGCTAAAACAAAAGAGTACGTTTCTAAAGGCGGTGTACTCGCGTTTTTGACATGCTCTCTGTTACGCGCCGAGAATGAGGCCCAAGTCGAGGCGTTTTTGGCGGCGAATTCCGATTGGAGATGTATGTCCCAAGAGCGGTTGACCCCCTTGGCTGGCGGAGATGGCTTCTTTGTGGCGATCTTGAAAAGGGCCTAAACGGGGGCGCAATTTCGCAATAACGTAATTTTTTTGTGGTGATTGTTCACAAATTCGTATGGGGCAGCCATTTATTAATGCAAGCTTAACCAATCGTGCTTGATGCTGCATCAAGTCGAATCGAATTTGGGAGTTCCTTGTGTCAGAGAATGCGCTGTCGCCCGCCACAGCACAAAAATCGGCGTCCCTTATGTCGATGCGACTGGTTCCGATTCTTATTGGATCTGGTGTGCTCGTGGTGTTGGGGTTTGTTGTTCCTGCACCTAAACTCGGGATCGCCTTTCTTGCTGCGGGTTTGACTTTGGCATTTATGGCGTTGCTGCTGCATGCGAATACAATGCGCTCCGCACGCCGGCGCGCCAGAAGCGTGAAAGCCGTGGCGAAAGTTGTCCGCAACGAACCCTCGCCAAGCTTTCTTACTGGCCCAGACGGGGAGATTGAGTATCAAAATATAGCGGCGAATGAACGGTTTAGCTTCTGTACAGGCAGATCCCTCGCAAGCTGTTTTGGCGATCTGTTTGCAAACCCATCGTCGGTCGTCTTTCGCCTGCAAAATAAAGCGCTCGCCCTTGGCTCAGCGCGCGATGATATCGTGACGCGACGGGGGCATGTCCGTATTTCCGTACATCTATCTGGGCCGGATTTCTATGTGTGGCGCTTGGACGAACTCGCTGACCAATCTGGCTCGAGAGGCGGCGCCGAAGGTATGAGTTTACCTATGCTAACGGCGAGCAGGTCAGGAACCGTATTATTTATGAACGAATCCTTTCGTCGACTGGTGGGGGAGCGTGTAAAAACTTTGGATCGAATTTTCAATTCTTTGCCAGTTCGAAGCGGTATGGAAAACGAAATTACCACCCGAGAGGGCCCAATGCGGGCTGTTGTTGCGGAGCTTGAAAGCACCGGAGGTCGTAGAGAGATTTATATCTTACCGCGTAACCAAACGAATGACCTCGTGACAGGAGATTGGCCGTTTTTCGACGATATCCCTGTTCCCTTGATGAAAATTACGTCGGATGGCTTGGTTGTGGCGGCGAATAAAAAGTCGCGAGATTTATTGGCAAGTGACATTCCTGAGCGCACCCCTCTTTCTGATCTTATGGAGGGTTTGGGGCGCTCAATCGTCGATTGGTTGTCGGAAGCCGCACAGGGGCGGGGAATGAACAATACGGAGTTTCTAAAAGCCAGAAATCCCGACAAAGAGGTTTTCCTTCAAGTGACATTAAGTCGTGTGATTCAAGACGGTGTTCCCCTTCTTGTGGCCGTTCTCAATGATGCGACGGAACTCAAAACACTTGAGGCACAGTTTGTGCAAAGTCAAAAGATGCAGGCGATTGGACAGCTCGCAGGCGGAGTAGCACATGATTTCAACAATCTCCTCACCGCGATTTCAGGGCACTGCGACCTATTGCTGCTGCGACATGACCAAGGAGATTCCGATTTCGCCGATCTGGTTCAAATCAACCAGAATGCCAATCGAGCAGCATCGTTGGTTGGGCAGCTTTTGGCATTTTCGCGCAAACAAAATCTAAGTCCAGAGACGATCGATCTGAGTGACACGCTTTCTGATCTAGCGCATCTTTTAAACCGACTTGTAGGAGAGAAGGTCGTTTTGTCTGTAACACATGATCCAGACCTTCAAACAATTCGTGCGGACAAAAGACAGCTCGAGCAGGTGCTTATGAACCTTGTGGTAAACGCGCGAGACGCGATGCCTGATGGTGGTGAAATTCGAGTTGAGACGCAAAGTCGCACGCTACGCGTCCCCCTTGAGAGAGATCGGGCCGTTGTTCCACCAGGAGACTATGTCATCGTTCGTGTTAGCGATGAAGGGGTCGGAATACCCGCCGATAGGTTGCCCAAAATTTTTGAACCCTTCTTCACAACAAAACGAACGGGAGAAGGGACGGGGCTTGGGCTTTCCACGGCCTACGGGATTGTGAAACAGTCGGGTGGGTTTATTTTTGTAGATAGCGTGGTTGGAAGCGGAACCTCGTTCACACTTTACTTCCCAGCATTTGACGGTCCCGTCGAGCAGCCAGTTGCCCCAATAATAAGGGATCAAAGCTATGTATCCAAAACGGGTGAAGGCGTTGTGCTCCTTGTTGAGGACGAGGCTCCCGTTCGAGCGTTTGCCTCAAGGGCGTTGCGTCTTCGAGGCTACACTGTGCTCGAAGCTGAAGATGCGGAATCGGCGCTGAAAACCTTGGAGGACAAAGAATTAACTGTTGATATCTTTGTGACCGATGTGATTATGCCTGGCATGGACGGTCCGAGTTGGGTGAAAATTGCGCTGAAAGACCGCCCAGGTGTCAAAGTCGTTTTTGTTTCAGGGTATGCTGAGGAGGATTTTTCCGACAATCAACGGCAAATACCCAATTCAGTGTTCCTTCCCAAACCTTTTTCGCTAAACGATTTGACGTCGACGGTTCAAAATCAACTTATTTAACGCCTAGCAACCTCCCAAACTGCAAACTCTTCTGTTCGCTTTCTTCGAAGCCTCTCCTCCATTTCGGATGAGAGAACCACACTGCCTTTTGGAGATTGATTTGTACGCGCAAGCGAGATGCCGATGTTTAGGCGGGCCTCAAGGAATTCAATTAGTTTGTCCAATTGCTCATATTGGAATAGATGCGTCACACCAATCGGCCCGTTGTGGCGGGAAACAAAAATGGCTTGCGATCCAACGTTCGAATGGGCTGGTTTTTTATTTTTCAAGTAGCCTTCGACAAAGGTGTCAAAACTCATTCCGGCGGTACTATTGGGGTTACCGGCCAAATCTGGGCGACTACGGTACCGATACCAACTCCCAAGCCAGTCAATTGGATTGCGAACAACCGCGACGGTTTCAATCTCTACGTCAAAATTTTCTAGTATAAACGGTTTAATATACGTATTAAATCGGACGAGTGGCATGTGTTTGAACATCGGCGGGTTGGTGATTCTCATGTCCGCAATTGGCCCTAACGCCTCTTCTATCGCAGAAGTTCCCGTCTTGGGGACTGCCAAGAAAACAAGTTTTTGTTTCCAGAAAACAAGCATTTAGACCCATCCTTTTCTCTCATTCTTACTCGTAAACTACTCCTTAAGAAATTAAATAAATAGTGGTTTCAGTAAATTTGTATTGAAATGTTCTCACTTTGATCTCATAAGAGAACAAGAGGCGAACATTGTTGGTGATTGCTGCCCGTGACGGGGTGTGAAATAAGGACTGGAAAACATGGCAACGGCAGAGCTTTCAAAAATGAGCGATAAAAAATCTCAAGACAAGCAAAAGGCGCTGGATGCAGCGCTCGCGCAAATCGAGCGTCAATTTGGCAAGGGCGCAATTATGAAATTGGGCGCTGGGGCAATTGCAGAAATCGAGGCGTCTTCTACAGGATCCCTTGGTCTGGATATTGCTCTTGGCATTGGCGGTTTGCCAATGGGGCGCATCATTGAAATTTACGGTCCAGAGAGTTCCGGGAAGACGACACTGACGTTGCATTGCGTGGCCGAGCGGCAAAAAACCGGAGGGGTCTGTGCTTTTGTTGATGCAGAGCATGCGCTTGATCCAGTCTATGCAAAGCGTTTGGGGGTCGATATTGATGAGTTGTTGATATCTCAACCAGACACCGGTGAGCAAGCTCTTGAAATTGTTGACACTCTGGTGCGTTCTGGGGCAGTCAGTATGGTCGTTGTAGATTCCGTTGCTGCGTTAACACCAAAATCCGAGCTTGAAGGCGATATGGGGGATAGTTCAGTTGGTGTTCAGGCCCGCCTCATGAGTCAAGCGATGCGAAAATTAACGGGATCGATTTCGCGCAGCAATTGCATGGTCATTTTCATTAATCAAATCCGCATGAAAATCGGCGTTATGTTTGGCAGCCCTGAGACGACTTCAGGCGGTAACGCGCTTAAATTCTATAGTTCAGTGCGTTTGGATATTCGCCGGACTGGGTCCGTGAAAGATCGCGATGAAATTGTTGGCAATTCGACCCGCGTGAAAGTCGTGAAGAACAAGGTGGCACCGCCCTTTAAGCAAGTTGAGTTTGACATCATGTTTGGTGAGGGGATTTCCAAGACAGGTGAGTTGCTAGATCTTGGTGTCGCAGCGGGTGTTGTCGACAAGTCTGGCTCATGGTTTAGCTACGGCGACGAGCGTGTCGGTCAAGGCCGCGAAAACGCCAAGGCATTCCTTGCCGATAATCCTGTGATTGCCCTTGAAATCGAAGATAAAATTCGAGCGGCTCACGGTTTGGATTTCGGTGAAAAGAAGACCAATGATAGTGATGATATTCTCGAAGCCTAAATCGTCTCAAAATTGAAGTAAAAGGCCCGCTGAACGTTCAGTGGGCCTTTCTTCGTATGGACAGGGCGCGGGTGCACAGCTAAACCAAGGAAACCATGAAAATTCTGTCTGAAAGAGCGTGCCATGCCGAGCTTAAATGATATTCGATCCACTTACCTTGATTATTTCAAGGGCAACGGTCACGCGGTTGTTGACAGCTCGTCCTTGGTTCCGCGCAATGATCCCACGCTTATGTTTACAAATGCAGGTATGGTTCAATTTAAGAATGTGTTCACAGGTGTTGAAAAGCGCGACTACTCCCGCGCCACCTCGAGCCAAAAATGTGTGCGCGCTGGAGGCAAACATAATGACCTCGACAATGTTGGTTATACTGCGCGCCATCACACGTTTTTTGAAATGCTCGGGAATTTTAGTTTCGGCGACTATTTCAAGGAAGAAGCCATTCCCTTCGCGTGGGATTTACTGACCAAAGAGTTCGGGATCGACAAGGATAAACTCCTCGTTACGGTTTATCACACCGATGATGAGGCCGCGAATATTTGGAAGAAATATGCGGGCCTGTCGGATGATCGCATTATCCGCATCCCGACGGACGATAACTTTTGGTCGATGGGCGCGACAGGCCCATGTGGACCGTGTACGGAAATTTTCTATGATCACGGCGATCACATTTGGGGTGGTCCTCCCGGTTCACCAGAAGAAGACGGCGATCGTTTTATTGAAATTTGGAACATCGTTTTCATGCAGTTCGAGCAGCAAGAAAACGGCGACCGTTTGAACTTGCCCAAGCCTTCGATTGATACGGGCATGGGGCTTGAACGAATTGCGGCCTTGCTACAGGGCAGCCATGATAATTACGACACCGACTTGTTCAAAACGCTTATCGAAGCGTCGGCAAGTGTAACGGGGCAGGCGCCTTATGGTGACAAAAACGTGCACCACCGCGTCATTGCTGACCACCTTCGCTCGACGTCATTTTTGATTGCAGAGGGTGTTATGCCAAGCAACGAAGGGCGCGGGTATGTGTTGCGTCGCATCATGCGTCGCGCCATGCGCCACGCGCATCTTCTGGGGGCCAAAGATCCGGTTATGCACCAACTTGTTCCGGCTTTGGTGAGCCAAATGGGCGGCGCGTATCCTGAGTTGTCGCAAGGCCAAGCGATGATCGAAGAGACTTTGAAACTTGAGGAGCAACGGTTCCGTCAAACGCTTGATCGTGGACTAAAGCTCTTGGATAATGAGATTTTAGGGCTTGCAGAAGGGGAAGACCTTTCCGGTGAATCCGCCTTTAAATTGTATGATACCTATGGATTTCCGCTTGATCTGACGCAGGATGCTTTGCGGGAAAAAGGCCGCTCGGTTGCCATCGAGGGCTTTGAAAAAGCCATGGAGAACCAGAAAACAATGGCCCGCGCCGCTTGGTCGGGGTCGGGCGAAACCGCAGACGCTGCGATTTGGTTCGAACTTGCGGATGCCCATGGCAGCACCGAGTTCTTGGGCTATGAAACTGAGGTCGCTGAGGGGCAAATACTCGCGATCGTTTCTGAAGGAGCCGCACAAAATGCGGCATCCAAAGGGTCCAAAGTTCAGGTTGTCGTGAACCAAACACCGTTTTACGCGGAAAGTGGTGGCCAAATTGGCGATACGGGGCTTTTGAAAACGGGCACTGGCGCGGCCAAGATCACCGACACACGTAAAATAGGCAGCTTGTTTGTTCATTCCGCAACCGTTTCTGAGGGCGAGATTTCCACAGGGCAGGGCGCGGAACTTCAGGTTGACCACGCGCGCCGTGCGTCTATTCGGGCCAATCACTCCGCGACACACCTGCTGCACGAAGCCCTTCGCGCTCGTCTTGGTGACCATGTGGCGCAGCGTGGATCGTTGAATGCAGATGATCGTTTGCGGTTTGATTTCAGCCACGGCAAAGCGCTTGAGGCCGAAGATCTTGAACAGGTGAGTGCCGAGGTAAATGCCTTTATCCGTCAAAACACGCCTGTGGACACACGGATTATGACGCCAGATGATGCGCGCGCCCTTGGCGCCCAGGCGCTGTTTGGCGAGAAATATGGCGATGAGGTCCGCGTTGTTTCGATGGGCGTTGCCGCAGGATCCAAAAAGGGACTGTCGGGAAATACCTATTCTCTGGAGCTTTGTGGCGGGACACATGTGAAGCGTACGGGCGATATCGGTGCGTTTATCTTGCTGTCTGACGGGGCGTCTTCGTCGGGTGTGCGTCGGATTGAAGCTCTTACGGGCGAGGGTGCGTTGGCCCATATTCGCGAGCAAACTCAGCATCTTGGTGCTCTGACGGGGATGCTCAAGGCGCAACCAGCACAGGTCCCTGACCGTGTGAAAGCTTTGATGGATGAGCGCAAATCCTTGCAAAACGAAGTGGCACAATTGCGTCGTGAGTTGGCGATGGCAGGTGCGGGCGAGGCCGCTGAAGCGCGGGACGTTAACGGCGTTGCTTTCCTTGCGCAGGTTCTGTCAGGCGTCAGCGGCAAAGACCTGCCCGATTTGGTTGCGCAATACAAAGCGCAGATTGGATCGGGTGTGGTTTTGGTGATCGCGGATGTGGATGGCAAAGCGGCGGTCGCCGCGGGCGTTACCGATGATTTGACAGACAAAATTTCCGCCGTGAATTTGGTACAGGCTGCCGTGGCGCATCTCGGCGGTAAGGGGGGCGGTGGTCGCCCCGCGATGGCACAGGGCGGCGGTAGCGATGTTTCGCAGTCGGACGCAGCAATTAAAGCGGCAGAAGCCGTAATTGGAGGATAAAATGGGTGCTCTTTGGATCGCACATGTGAAGGTAACGGATGACGTTGCTTACGGGAAATATGCGGCTATTGCAGGGCCTGCGATTGCGGACCACGGCGGGCATTTTATTGCGCGCGGCGGGGCTTATGAGCAGCTTGAGGGCAATGATCGCTCGCGCAATGTAGTGGCGAAATTTCCAAGCCTGCAGGCCGCGCATGATTGCTATCATTCCGCAGCATATCAAGAAGCGCTGAGCCATGCACGCAATGCAAGCGAGCGCGATTTGGTGATCGTAGAAACCACCGAGTAACCTAAAAACGCAAAAGCCGCGCATTAAGCGCGGCTCATGTGAAATTATTACGCGCGCAAACAGATGTTTGCGCGCGTTTTTGTTTGGCTTAATTCGTGCGCGCGTGACGCTTGCGCTCGTGGGGGTCAAGGTGGCGTTTGCGCATACGGACGGAGCTAGGTGTAACTTCAACCAGTTCGTCGTTGTCGATATAGGCAATCGCTTCTTCCAAAGACATGCGCACAGGCGTGGTCAAACGAACAGCTTCGTCGGTTCCGCTGGCACGAACGTTTGAAAGTTTTTTCCCTTTGAGCGGGTTCACTTCCAGATCGTTTTCACGGGTGTGCTCGCCGATAATCATACCGACATAGACTTCTTCCTGAGAGCCGATGAAGAATTTTCCGCGATCTTCGAGGTTGTAAAGCGCGTAGGGAACAGACGATCCGTTTTCCATCGAAATCAACACACCAGCACGACGACCTGGGATGGCGCCTTTGTGCGGTGCCCAGCTGTGGAACACACGGTTCATAACGCCAGTACCACGAGTATCCGTGAGGAATTCGCCGTGGTACCCGATCAGGCCACGCGCAGGAACAAGCGCAATAATGCGTGTTTTCCCGTTTGTTTGGCGCATGTCGGTCATTTCACCCTTACGTACGCCTGTGATTTTTTCAATCACAGCACCGGAATATTCATCATCCACGTCGATTGTGACTTCTTCGATGGGCTCATTACGAACGCCATCGATGTCATTGAACAAAACCTGTGGGCGCGAGATGGAAAGCTCAAAGCCTTCGCGACGCATGTTCTCGATGAGGACACCCATTTGCAATTCGCCACGACCTGCAACTTCGAAAGCGTCGCCGCCCGGAGTGTCGGTTACTTTGATCGCAACATTGCTTTCTGCTTCTTTCATCAGACGGTCGCGAATGACGCGAGACTGAACTTTTTTACCATCGCGACCAGCAAGTGGGCTGTCGTTGATGCCAAAGGTTACAGTGATCGTTGGGGGATCAATCGGCTGGGCAGGGATCGCAACCGTAACGGACGCATCACACAATGTATCAGCCACAGTGGCTTTGCTCATGCCTGCGATGGAAACGATGTCGCCTGCGACAGCTTCGTCGATGGGCTGTTGGCCAAGGCCACGGAACGCAAGGATTTTGGTTGCACGGAATTGTTCGATTTTTGTGCCATCGCCGGAAAGCGCAACAATTGCGTCGCCGGTTTTAAGCGTACCTGTTTCCACGCGGCCCGTAAGAATACGGCCAAGGAAAGGGTCGGCACCCAAGGTTGTTGCCAGCATCGAGAAGGCGAGGCCTGCATTGGCTTGTTGCGCGGGAGCTTCGACGTGCTCAACGATTTTGTCGAACAGAGCGGAAAGGTCTTTGCGGGGGCCGTCGAGGGATTTGTCACACCAGCCGGCACGGCCAGAGGCATACAAATGCGGGAAGTCGAGTTGCGCGTCGGTCGCATCAAGCGAGCCAAACAGGTCGAAAACTTCGTCAAGGGCGCGGTCAGGTTCGCCATCGGGTTTGTCGACTTTGTTGACAACAACGATTGGCTTAAGGCCAAGAGCGAGCGCTTTGGAGAGAACGAATTTCGTTTGTGGCATCGGGCCTTCAGCCGCATCCACAAGCAAAACAACGCCGTCAACCATCGACAGAATGCGCTCAACTTCGCCGCCGAAATCGGCGTGGCCGGGGGTGTCAACGATGTTGATACGTGTGCCACGCCATTCAACAGACGTCGCCTTAGCAAGGATGGTGATCCCACGCTCGCGCTCAAGGTCGTTGGAATCCATCGCGCGTTCAGACGTCGCTTGGTTTTCGCGGTAAGTACCGGATTGTTTTAGAAGCTCGTCCACCAAAGTGGTCTTGCCGTGGTCAACGTGTGCGATAATCGCGATATTGCGAAGTTCCATTGGAGCCTGCCTTTAAAGATGAGTTGCGCGCGACGTAACCCGCCTTGCGTCAAAAGGCCACCCCTAAAGCGAAAGGTGGCAAAATACGCGGCGGATTATTGCGAAATAATGATGTGGAACGAGTACCCCCGCCGAAGCGGGGGCGCAAGTGCAATAAAGCTGGAGGCCTAAAGGGCGGCTTGCAGGTTCGTGTCAACTTTCTCAAGGAAGCCCATTGTTGTGAGCCAGCTTTGGTTTGGTCCGACAAGCAGGGCGAGATCTTTGGTCATGTGGCCGCTTTCAACGGTGTCTATGACCACTTTCTCAAGCGTTTCCGCGAAGGCCATCAGCTGTGCATTGTCATCGAGCTTGGCGCGGTGTTTCAAACCACCCGTCCATGCGTAAATCGACGCGATGGAATTGGTCGAGGTTGCTTCGCCCTTTTCGTGCTGACGGAAGTGACGCGTCACTGTGCCGTGGGCCGCTTCTGCTTCGACGATTTTGCCGTCAGGCGTCATTAACTTGCTAGCCATTAGGCCGAGCGAGCCAAAGCCTTGCGCCACGGTGTCGGACTGCACGTCGCCGTCATAGTTCTTACAGGCCCAAACAAAGCCGCCATTCCATTTCATCGCACAAGCGACCATGTCGTCGATCAAGCGGTGCTCGTAGTAAATGCCTGCTTTTTTGAAATCCGCTTCGAATTCTTCCTCATAGACCTGTTGGAATAGGTCGAGGAAACGTCCGTCATAGGCTTTGAGGATGGTGTTTTTCGTCGAGAGATACACGGGCCAACCCAGTTGCAGACCATAGTTGAGCGATGCGCGGGCGAAATCGATGATTGAGGAGTCAAGATTGTACATGCCCATGGCCACACCCGCGGCAGGCGCGTCATAAACGTCGCGTTCAATAACAGTGCCGTCGTCGCCGACGAATTTCATCGTCAGTTTTCCTTTGCCCGGAAAGCGGAAATCGGTGGCTTTGTACTGATCGCCGAACGCGTGGCGGCCAATGACGATGGGTTTTGTCCAACCGGGAACAAGGCGCGGCACGTTTTTGCAAATGATCGGTTGGCGAAACACAACGCCGCCGAGAATGTTGCGGATCGTGCCGTTGGGGGAGCGCCACATTTCCTTCAGGCCAAATTCCTCAACCCGCGCTTCGTCGGGGGTGATGGTCGCGCATTTGACGCCAACGCCATATTTCTTGATCGCTTCGGCAGAGTCGATCGTGATTTGGTCATTGGTGTCGTCCCGCGACATGATGCCCAAATCATAATATTTGAGATCAATATCGAGGTAGGGCAGGATCAACTTGTCTTTGATAAATTGCCAAATTATGCGGGTCATTTCGTCGCCGTCGAGTTCGACAACGGGATTTTCCACCTTGATTTTGGTCATGGGAGGCCTCTTGGTTAGGTGAGTCGGATTGTGCCGCTTGTAGCTCAAATTTGGGGAAAGTCAAAGTGTGTATACTATTGTATACATATTTCAAAAACAAACGGCGACCCTAGCTTTGAAAATCATTGAGTCGGTATACTAGTCTTGAGTGACGAAGAAGTGTTCAACGCGGGCGCGGATATAAGTCCAAACCGTCGGCGCGCCGCGCGCGACTTTTGTGCCAACGCGTGCGTCGATTTGATCCAAAGTGACGTTATATTCGCGCCATGAACCGCCACCGGATGCCATATTCAGCGCCAGCGGTTGCACACGGTCGATGGATTTCCCAAAGATTGCGTCGGGTGTTTCGGCGGCTTCAAATTCATCCCACAACGCGCGGAATTCAAGCGCCTGAGCGGCGGGTAAAAGGCCGAAAATCCGATCTGCGGCCAACTTCTCCTTGGCCTCTTGCTCGGCGGCATCAAAATCCCCGTGAATGGGGGTGTCGCCCGCATCAATTTCGACCAGATCATGCAGAAGTAGCATTTTGATGACGCGATCGATACGCACTTCTGGGGCTGCGTGACCCGCAAGGACCATAGCATAAAGGGCGACGTGCCAACTGTGTTCACCAGAATTCTCAGGTCGGGAATCGTCGTGGATCGGTGTCGCCCGCAGGATATTTTTCAGGCGATCAGCTTCTTCGAGAAAAGCGAACTGTTGGGCAAGAAACGAGGAGTGCTTCATCAGGAACTAGGCCTTTCTTGCCCCTTTGGCAAAATCCGAAAGGGATTCGGTCAAAAACGCCCGCCCACGCCGTTCCGCAAGGCGGATGCGGATTGACGTTAGGAAGGTTTCTTCAAGCGTCGCTGAGCTTTCACTCAGAACTTTCGCCACTTCCCTATAGTATTCGTTTTGACCCATCCTGTCGCCCGCATCAAGTGCGTCACGGGCGAGTTCGTCTGCGAGATCATCAAGAACACCCATGATTAACGGGTGTTCTCAGTTAAACGACGGCGTACATATGTATCCACGTGGCCGATCATCGTGTCCATATGTGGCTCTTCAAAGAAGTGGCCAGACCCTTCAAGTTCGGTATGGGTAATTGTGATGCCTTTTTGCTCGTGCAATTTGTCCACAAGCGCGCGTGTATCCGCAGGCGGTGCGACGCGGTCGGCGGTGCCGTTGATAATCAGGCCAGACGCGGGGCAGGGTGCAAGAAAGCTGAAGTCATACATATTCGCGGGGGGCGACGCGGAAATGAATCCGGTGATCTCGGGCCGCCGCATCAAAAGCTGCATGCCAATCCACGCACCAAAGCTAAAGCCAGCAACCCAGCAATGTTTGGCGTTCGGGTTCATCGATTGCAAATAGTCCAACGCGCTCGCGGCATCCGACAATTCGCCAATCCCTTGATCATACTCGCCTTGGCTACGGCCAACGCCGCGAAAATTGAACCGCAACACGGTAAAGCCCATTTTATAAAAGGCGTAGTGCATGTTGTAGACAACTTTGTTGTTCATCGTGCCGCCAAACTGCGGATGCGGATGCAAAATGATTGCAATCGGCGCATCCTTTGGTCTTTGCGGGTGGTAACGGCCTTCGAGGCGGCCTTCGGGGCCGGGAAAAATTACTTCGGGCATGAGGGGTCCCTGTCTCTTTCTATTGCGTTTGATCTAAATTGCTCTGGCAATCTTGACGGAAAGCCTCAGGTAATTTAGAATAATTCTAACTATGGGGTCGATAGCGACCAAACGATCTTGTCTGACCTAAGGTGCGTACTGCCTTTCGTCAATGAAATACCGATTTTTGAGGCCAATCCGAGGTGAAGATATCGGAAACTGTTTGAAAAAGGGCGCTGTAACCCGAATTGCGGCTAGGAGAGACCAATGAAATTGAGCACAAAAGGGCGTTACGCCATGGTTGCCCTCACGGACTTGGCGTTGCAACCTGAAGGGAAGCCGACGTCACTGGGCGAGATTTCGCGTCGCCAAGACATTTCTCTTCCATATCTGGAGCAGCTTTTTGTGCGTTTGCGCCGCGCGGAGCTTGTGGTTTCGGTGCGCGGTCCTGGGGGCGGGTATCGCTTGGCGCGCAGTGCTGACGCCATTCGCGTGTCCGAGATTTTTGGTGCGGTGGATGAAACGGTATCTGCGATGCATAAAGGGGCGGGAGCCAGTGGTGGTGCGTCTGGTAGTCGTGCGCAGAGTCTGACCAACCGGCTGTGGGAAGGTCTTAGCGCCAACGTCTATGTGTTTTTACACCAAACACGTCTTTCTGATGTGATTGAGAATGGGGTGATCCCCTGTCCGGCGGTTCCGAACCTTCTTGAAGTCGTTGACGACGAGTAGGCGGGAAAATGCGGCACCTCAGAGTATATTTGGATTGGAATGCGACCGCGCCCCTCAGGCAAGAGGCGCGTGACGCGATGATTGCGGCGATGGATGTGGTCGGAAATCCGTCGAGCGTGCATTCAGAAGGGCGCGTGGCCAAGGCATTGGTCGAGCGCGCCCGCGCACAAGTGGCGGACCTTGCGGGCTGTGATCCGCAGGATATTGCCTTCGCAAGTTCGGCGACTGAAGCCGCTCAAATGTGGTTTGCGGGAAAATCAGACCTAACGGGCGCAGAAATTGAACACGATGCGGTGATTGCACAAATTGAAGCCTGCGCGGGTTCTGAAATTATTCCTGTGGATCCCGATGGTCAGATTATTTGGGACAAAAACGCGCCGCTGAGTACCTTGCAAGTCGCCAATTCCGAGACAGGTGTTTTGCAATCTGCGGTCAAGCGACGCCCCATCGGGATGGTTGATGCAACACAGGTGATCGGCAAGGTTCCGTTCAACTTTTCAGAGGCTTATGCGCAGGCGGCTATTTGTTCTGGGCATAAGTTCGGAGGGCCGAAGGGGGCCGCGGCTTTGATTTTGGGCAAGGGTGTCGAGATCGAAAACGCGCTTGGCGGAGGTCAAGAAATGGGCCGCCGTTCGGGTACCGAGAATGTGATCGGACTCGCCGGATTTGGGGCGGCTGCAAAGGCCGCAAAACGGGATTTGGACTCTGGAATTTGGGCGGAAATTGACAAACTTAGAAACATTCTAGAAAAAGCACTGGCAGAATCTGTGAAAGAGACTATTTTTGTCGGGAATAGGAGCGCGCGGCTTCCGAATACAAGTTGTTTCCTCACACCCGGTTGGAAGGGGGAAACGCAAGTGATGCAGATGGATCTTGCAGGGTTTGCCGTTTCGGCTGGCTCGGCGTGTTCGTCGGGAAAAGTCCGTGCGAGCCGAGTTCTTCGGGCGATGGGATTTAGCGATCAAGAGGCCTCGTGTGCTTTGCGCGTTTCCATCGGACCGAACACAACTGAGGATCAAGTGCTGCGTTTTGCAGAAGCTTGGACCGCAGCATACAAGCGCCACGCGGCGCGCAGATAAGGCCCTTTTGGGTGGAAATTCGCCTTCGGGCATAAGAAGTTAGGAGGTCCATTTTGGATCAGGTTAAAGTCAAAGACGGTGTAGAAGTTGAGACCGTTGACGCGGTAAATTCGCTAGCGGGCACATATAAACACGGCTGGAACACTGAAATTGAGATGGAATACGCTCCTAAAGGCGTGAACCCTGATATTGTGAAGTTGATTTCCAGCAAGAACGATGAACCAGAATGGATGACCGAATGGCGCCTTAACGCGTTTGCGCGCTGGGAAAACCTGACAGAGCCGAAATGGGCGATGGTAAACTATCACGACATCGACTTCCAAGATATCTACTATTACGCGCGTCCAAAAAGCATGGAAGAAAAGCCAAAGTCCTTGGATGATGTCGATCCTAAGCTTCTGGAAACATACAAGAAGCTTGGTATTCCCTTGAAAGAGCAAGCGCTTCTTGCCGGTGTTGAAGCGCCTGAAGGCGAGCGCAAAGTTGCCGTTGATGCGGTGTTTGACTCGGTGTCCTTGGGCACAACTTTTCAGAAAGATCTTGAAAAAGTCGGTGTGATTTTCTGTTCGATTTCCGAAGCGATTAAGAAATATCCTGACTTGGTGAAGAAGTATTTGGGATCGGTTGTGCCGGTTTCGGACAACTTCTATGCGACGCTTAATAGCGCGGTTTTCTCGGATGGTTCGTTCGTTTACGTGCCCCCTGGCGTGCGCTGCCCGATGGAATTGTCTACGTATTTCCGGATTAATGCCGAGAATACTGGCCAGTTTGAACGTACATTGATTATTGCCGACAAAGGCAGCTATGTGAGCTATCTGGAGGGCTGTACCGCTCCCAAACGTGACGTCGCTCAGTTGCACGCGGCCGTCGTTGAAATCATCATCGAAGAAGATGCCGAAGTTAAGTATTCCACGGTCCAAAACTGGTATCCGGGCGATGAAAACGGCGTTGGCGGGATTTACAACTTCGTAACGAAACGTGCGGATTGCCGTGGCGATCGGGCGAAAATCATGTGGACACAGGTTGAAACCGGTTCTGCGGTAACTTGGAAATACCCATCCTGCATTCTGCGCGGCAACGAGAGCCAAGGCGAGTTTTACTCCATTGCGATTGCCAACAACTATCAGCAAGCCGATACGGGTACGAAAATGGTGCACCTCGGACGCGATACGAAATCACGGATCGTTTCGAAGGGCATTTCGGCGGGCAGGGCGCAGAATACCTATCGCGGTCTTGTGTCGATGCACCCCAAGGCGAAAAATAGCCGAAATTTCACCCAATGTGACAGCCTGTTGATTGGCGACAAATGCGGGGCGCACACGGTTCCGTATATTGAAGTTAAAAACAACTCGAGCCGCGTTGAACACGAGGCGACCACCAGCAAAGTTGACGACGATCAACTCTTCTATTGCCGCCAACGTGGCATTGGCGAAGAAGACGCGGTTGCGCTTGTGGTCAATGGGTTCTGTAAAGACGTACTTCAGGCCCTCCCGATGGAATTTGCGATGGAAGCACAGGCTTTGGTTGCGATCTCGCTTGAAGGCTCTGTTGGATGACCTTTGTATTTCGGCGCCATTGTTTTGGCGCCGTCGCTCCTAATTTAAACACTGCAATTTTGGCAGATTGAAGACTGATCCTTCGGTTTTCCGCCATCTCTTGCAATACTTGAAATGAGAATAAAATGTTAGAAATCAAAAACCTGCACGTCAAGCTTGAAGAAGAAGACAAGCAAATCCTTAAGGGGGTGAACCTCTCGATCGGCAAAGGCGAAGTCCACGCGATTATGGGGCCCAACGGCTCGGGTAAATCGACAACGTCTTATGTTTTGGCTGGCCGTGACGGTTATGTTGTGACTGAAGGCTCGATTGAAGTTGAGGGCAAGGATATGCTTGATCTTGATCCCGAAGAGCGCGCCGCAGCGGGTGTTTTCCTTGCGTTTCAATACCCTGTAGAAATTCCCGGCGTTGGGAATATGACCTTCCTGCGCACCGCGGTGAATTCACAACGCAAAGCCCGTGGCGAAGAAGAACTCTCCGCTGGGGAGTTCCTAAAAGAAGTTCGCATCCAAGCAAAAGCCCTCAAGATCGACGCGGAGATGCTGAAACGTCCCGTAAACGTTGGCTTCTCTGGTGGCGAGAAAAAGCGGAACGAAATTCTGCAAATGGCGATGTTGGCGCCTAAGCTTTGCGTCCTCGACGAGACGGACTCTGGCCTTGATGTCGATGCGATGAAACTTGTCGCCGAGGGTGTAAACGCCCTTCGCGACGGCGAGCGCAGCTTCCTTGTGATCACCCACTATCAACGCCTTTTGGACCACATTATCCCAGACGTGGTTCACATCATGTCCAATGGTCGTATCATCAAATCTGGCGGGCCGGAATTGGCGCTTGAAGTTGAAAACAACGGTTACGCCGATCTTCTTGAGGAGGCCGAATAATGGCATTGGCCGCAGTAGAAGAAAACGCCTTGGAGGCTCATCTGTCCGGCTTGTCGGACGTGCTTTATGGCTTTAGCAAAAGCGCTCGTGAAGCGGCTGTGGTGCGGGTGCGTTCCACAGGACTTCCTGTACGTCGGGACGAATATTGGAAATACACACGGCCCGATGCGTTTGTGAGCGTCGACGTTGCGCCCACAGGTCGCTTGAACCGCGATCCAAGCCCGTTTGCTTCGTTAACCCCCCTCACACTTGTGTTCACGGACGGTATTTTTGATGCCGAGGCTAGCGACGATTTGGCGGGCGAAAACCTGACCATCGATCTTCTCTCCGCAAATACTGATATCCATTGGGCAGACGGGATTTACGGCGCGCTTGAGACCGCGGGCCAGACGCCGGTTGCGCGTCCTTTGGCGGCGCTTAATACGGCGATTGCACCCCAAGGCGCGCTTGTTCGTGCCACTGGAATTGTCACGCGTCCCGTACAAATCAGCTATACTGCGAATGATGCAGAGGCCGTTTTGCACCATGTTATCAAGGTCGACGCTGGCGCAAGCCTGACGCTTTTGGAGACAGGAACAGCAGGAACGCGCAGCAATATCGTCACTGAAGTTGAAATTGGCGAAGACGCAGCATTCGATCATATCCGTCTTCAAGGGCGGGACCATGAACGCACTTTGTTGAGCCATATTTTCGTGCGGATGGCTGCAAAATCCAGCCTCAAAAGCTTCACCCTGTCTGCCAACGGTACGATGACGCGCAATGAATGCATCATCGAAATCATCGGCGACGAAGCCTCCGCGCATGTGGGCGGGGCGGCAATGGGCGACGGCGCTGATTTCCACCAAGATGACACGATTTTCATCACCCATGATGCGGTAAATTGCGAGAGCCGTCAGGTTTTCAAAAAGGTGCTGCGCAACGGTGCGACGGGTGTTTTTCAAGGCAAGATCCTTGTGAAGGCTGGGGCACAGAAAACGGACGGCTATCAGATCAGCAAAGCGCTTTTGTTGGATGATGACGCACAGTTCTATGCCAAGCCAGAGCTTGAAATCTACGCGGATGATGTGGCCTGTTCGCACGGCTCCACAACGGGTGCGATTGACGACGAAGCTCTGTTTTACTTGCGGTCGCGTGGAATTCCATCCCGTCAGGCGCAGGAACTTCTGGTCTTGGCATTCTTGGCCGAAGCCTTGGAAGAAATCGCGCATGTTGGCGCGCGTGAAGCCGTGCAAGAGCAACTAGAGCTCTGGCTGCGCAATCTGGAAGGCTAGGCTGTGTCGCTGACCCGCGATATGATCGGCAGCTACCGCGCGCCGTCGCGCGCCTTTGCGCGGCAGTTGCGCGAGGGCGTTAGTGAATCGCGGGTTTTGGCGTATTTGATGATTGCCGTCGTGGTGATTTTCATTGCACAACTGCCGCGATTGGCTCGGGAAACCTATCTTGATCCGTCGATTGAATTTGACGCGCGTGTTGGCGCGGCGATCCTTGGCTGGTTGTTTTTCATGCCGCTCGCTCTTTATGCCGTCAGTTTTGTCGTCGTAATTTTGCAAAAACTTATCCGCATGCAGGCTCATGGTTTCACCACCCGCATGGCGCTTTTTTGGGCGTTGCTAGTGTCGACTCCCGTGTGGTTGTTGCAAGGTTTGGTGGCTGGCCTTATTGGTAACGGTCCTGCGTTAACATCGGTTAATATCGTGTTAGCGGTTGTTTTTTTCGGAATGTTCGGCTTTTGTCTGCGGGCTGCAGCAACCTATTTAGGAGCGCTGGAAACGTGACCCGCATAGATATTCAAAACCTGCTTCTCCTGTTAGCGACCAAGCCTCGCGTGGGAATGCGGGTCGTCCTTGATCTTGGAATTCAGGGCAGGGTGCTTGTCCAACTGGCGGCACTCGTGTCTGTTTTGACTGGTATTATGGGCTTTGTTGTCACCCTTATTGCACCCGTTGCAGAAGGCGTGGTCGCGCCCACTCCCATTGGCTATGTCATTGTTGCCGCTTCCAATATCGTGCTGTCCACGATCCTGTTTTATTGGGCGGGACGAACCGTGGAGGGGACAGGCACGTTGCAAGATATAGCAATGGCAATGATCGCCCATCAAGGTTTTATGATGCTGCTGCCGCTCATTATTGCCCTCGCCTCGACCATCAGCCCAACTCTAAGCGGCATGACGCTTCTCATTGGTCTTCCATATCTCCTTTATCTTATGGCGGGCTTCCTCGCAGAAGCCCATAAATTGCGCAGCACTGGTATGGCGTTTCTATTGATTGTCGGTGTCCTTTTTGTTTTGTCGCTTGTTCTCATTTTCTTCGTTTCCCTGTTTGGGATCGTGCCGGCTTAAGGTTTGGACTTCACTATGTATGATATCGAAAAAATTCGTTCCGACTTCCCAATTCTTTCGCGGGAGGTGAATGGTAAACCGTTGGTTTACCTCGACAACGGCGCTTCGGCCCAAAAGCCGCAAGTGGTTATCGACACCATTGCAAACGCCTATTCACATGAATATTCCAATGTTCACCGTGGTTTACACTATCTTTCTAATCTCGCGACCGACAAATATGAAGCCGTGCGTGGCAAAGTCGCACAGTTTTTGAATGCGCTGTCTGAGGACCACATCGTGTTCACCTCAGGCACGACCGAGGCCATCAATATGGTCTCTTATGCCTGGGCCGCGCCGCGTATGGAGGCGGGAGACGAGATCATTTTGTCGATCATGGAGCACCATGCCAACATCGTCCCGTGGCATTTTCTGCGAGAGCGGTTGGGGGTCAAACTCGTTTGGGTGGAAACTGATGAGACGGGGGACCTAGACCCACAGGCCGTTCTCGATGCCATTACACCCCGCACAAAACTTATCGCCGTCACGCAGGTCTCCAATGTCTTGGGGACCGTCGTGGACGTCAAAGCGATCACCAAAGGCGCGCATGAAAAAGGCGTTCCTGTGCTCGTCGACGGCTCGCAGGGGGCCGTTCATGCGCCAGTTGATGTCCAAGATATCGGCTGTGATTTCTATGCGATTACTGGTCACAAGCTATATGGCCCGTCGGGCTGTGGTGCGATTTATATTCGCCCCGAACGTATGGCTGAAATGCGCCCCTTCCTTGGCGGCGGCGATATGATCCGCGAGGTTTCGCGGGACTGTGTGAGTTACAATGATCCACCGATGAAGTTTGAGGCGGGGACCCCTGCGATTGTGCCAATTATTGGGTTTGGCGCGGCTCTGGACTATCTCATGGACATTGGCATGGACAATATTGCCGCGCACGAAGCCAAACTTCGCGATTATGCGAATCTAAAGTTTGACGGGCTTAACTGGCTGACAATCCAAGGAAATTCCGCGTCCAAGGCGGCAATTTTCTCGATGACACTCGCGGGCGCGGCACATGCACATGACGTCTCGACGGTTCTGGATAAAAAAGGCGTTGCTGTGCGCGCTGGCCACCATTGTGCCCAACCACTTATGGCCTTTCTCGGCGTGACAGCCACCGCGCGCGCAAGTTTTGGTATGTACAACACCGTCGAAGAAGTTGACGCCCTTATCGACGCGCTCGAACTTTGCCACGACCTTTTGGGCTAACAGATTGACGGTTCAGAGAGCTGGTTTTCCGAAATTCACTCAATCGAAAAAGCCAGAGATTTTCGATTGCAGGGCGCGCATCAATGGCCTATGTAAACGCAAGGCGCACCCGTAGCTCAGCTGGATAGAGCGCTGCCCTCCGAAGGGGGGTATTGATCTATCTAGGGTGTTGAAAATAAAGAATAATCTTGTGGCTTGTGTGTATTTGTCGCAATTTTCAGATATGTGGTCCCGTAGCTCAGCTGGATAGAGTGTTCGCCTCCGAAGCGAAAGGTCACGCGTTCGAATCGCGTCGGGACCACCACTGCAAAAACAAGTACTTTGCAGTGCAGGCATAAGGATGCACAAAACGGCGTTTTCTGATGCACGCCGTGTCAAGCGTTATACGCTAAAATACCTGAAAAATACATCAATTAGCTGATAAGTATAGGGTATTATGAGGCTCTGCTGAGAGCTTCTATTCTTATTGAATTCATGTGTCCGGGAACACCGGCTGCCCTTGATTAATGCTTGGGCTTGGCAGTCGAACCGGAATCTACCTTGAGCGGCCAATCTGCTTCACTCGCAGTAGGCGCAGTTGACGTTTTAGAGTCACTAACCAACGGTTACGATCTTTTCCTTTGTGAACGTGGTATCGGACACGAACGGTGGATTCCATACATTCGCTGCAGGCGCAAATGAACTCGACCATATCTCGAAAGAAGCCATTCAGGACGTTAAGGCCTGAAAGAATTCGTCAGATGACCAGAATGCGATTGAATAAGGCCGGTCAAGACCAACTCAGATCGGCTAGGCGAAGTATGGAGCCGGATCGAGGGCGTACAGCATTGAGGGCAGTACAATTAGGCATTTTTAAGTCATGGCCGATGTGAGCTTTGGTGGTGGTGGTTTTTTGTGGTCCCGACATAAGATCATCGTGTTGTTAACTTGTTCAGCGTCGAATGCCCTACACCAAATCTGATGAAACTTGAGGCGTGGTTGCGATGCACACTGCATCACGCCGAAACGCGTCTGTGTCCCGTCACCATTCATAGGCAAAGATTGTTCGAACGGGTCCGGAAATAAACTGGGGCAAGTGCAGGTTGTTGGGCGTGGGTTGCCCTTCAGTGGACGCGATCAAAAAAACTACAAAGCTTCCAACGCAAGCAAAGGCTACACCGGCTTTATTGCGGATGTTGATTTGGACGCCCGCAATGTTTTTCCGTTACGGTGGATAGCTTAAAGCATCCGTGCTTAGGAATGACAAATGACGCCTGCTAACCCCATGGGGTTAGCAGGCGTCATTATTATTTTGACTAGCCCAAGACTGTTTTCACAGCCCGCGCCGTTGCCGCGACAACGGTGTCGGCTTCTTCGCGGCTAAGGCAGAATGGCGGGGCGAAACCAAGGATATCGCCTTGGGGCATCGCGCGCGCAATCACCTTGTCTTGTGCCAACAAGGTTGCCGATATTTGCGGACCGATTTTATCAGCCGCATCAAAGTACGTGCGGCTATCCTTGTCTTTTACAAACTCGACCGCACAGAGCATTCCTTCGCCGCGCACGTCGCCAACATTGGCATGCTCGGACAGGGCTTCTTGCATCGACTTTTTCAAGTATGCGCCGATGGTGCCCGCGTTTTCGATCAGGTTCAGGTCATCAATCAGCTTGAGGTTTGCCACACCCGCAGCAGCCCCAATCGGGTGCGCAGAATAGGTCCAACCGTGTCCGATTGCGCCGTTCTCATCCGTGCCTTGCTCCAGAACTTTCCAAACTTTGTCAGAGATGATGGAGCCTGAGAGGGGGGCGTAAGCCGAAGTCAGGCCTTTAGCGATGGTGATAATATCGGATTCCATCCCGTAGTGATCCGAGCCAAACATGGTCCCTAAACGGCCAAATCCAGTGACAACTTCATCGGCCACAAGCAGAATGTCATGCTTGCGCAAAACGGCTTGGATCGCGGCCCAATAGCCTTCTGGTGGTGGAACAATGCCACCGGTTCCCAGTATCGGCTCGCCAATGAAGGCTGCAATGGTATCCGCACCTTCACGTTCAATCTGTGCCTCCAATGCGGCCACGCAATGAGCCACAAACTCGGCTTCGCTTTGATCGAGATTGTCGCGGCGGAAGTAATACGGTGCTTCAGTGTGGATGACCTGCGACATGGGCAAATCGAACTTCTTGTGGAATAGGTCCAACCCTGTCAGCGATCCGGTCACAAGGCCCGATCCGTGGTAGCCGCGCCAGCGCGAGATGATCTTTTTCTTCTCGGGACGTCCAAGGATGTTGTTGTAATACCAGATCAATTTGACGTTGGTTTCGTTCGCGTCAGAGCCGCCCAAGCCGAAATAAACCTTGGACATATTCGAAGGGGCGCGATCAAGGATCATTTTGGAAAGCGTGATTGAGGCTTCGGTGCCATGGCCAACATAGGAGTGGTAATAGGCCAACTCGCGCGCCTGATCCGCAATGGCTTCGGCGATTTCCTGACGGCCATAGCCGACGTTCACACAGTAAAGCCCCGCAAAAGCGTCGAGCATTTTGTTGCCGTCACGGTCTTCGATATAAACGCCTGAGGCGGTCTTGATCACGCGTGTTGGTGTTTCGCCGCGCGCATGTTGTGCAAGATGTGTGGAGGGGTGAAAAAAGTTTTCCCGATCCCATTGCCCGAGTGTATCATTAGTCAGCATATTAGTTTCTCCTCACGCCCAATTTCGGCATATGTATTTGATTTCGGTGAATTCTTCCATCCCCAATCGGGCGCCTTCGCGGCCCAATCCGGATTGTTTGGTGCCCCCAAACGGGATCGGGGCTCCTGTGACTTGGGTGCGGTTGACCGCCACCATGCCAAATTGTAATGCGCGGCTGACGCGATAAATACGCCGCGGATCGTCGCTGTGCAGGTATGCAACCAGCCCATATTCGGTATCATTGGCGCGGGCCACCACCTCGTCTTCGGTCTCAAACGGCAAGATCGCGGCAACGGGGCCAAAGGTTTCCTCGCGCAGGATCAGCGCATCGGCAGGCACATCCACCAGCACTGTTGGCTCGTAAAACAGCGGCCCTAAGACGTGGCGTTTGCCACCGCAAGCCAGCTTTGCACCTTTGGCGAGCGCATCGGCGACGTGTTCCTCTTGCTTCTGTACGGCCTTTTCGTTCATCAAAGGGCCAATGTCACAGTCATCCATGCCGATGCCAATGGTCATCGCTTTCGTCGCCGCGGTAAATCCCTCGCAAAATTCCGCATAGACGGATCGTTCAACATAGATACGGTTGGCGCCGAGGCAATCCTGTCCCGAGGTTGAGAATTTGGCCTTGATCGTCTCCTCCACAGCCGTTTTCATATCGGCCCCTTTGAACACGATGACGGGCGCGTGGCCGCCCAATTCCATCACCAGTTTTTTCACCGTGTCGGCGGATTGCCGGTACAGCAATCGTCCAATTTCGGTTGATCCAGTAAAGGACAGCGCGCGCACGCGGGTGTCTTTTGTCCAAGGCTCCACAACCGTGGCCGCTTGGCCCGTTACGACGTTAAAAACGCCCGCCGGTATGCCCGCACGTTCGGCAAGTTCGGCCAAGGCCAGCGCGGAAAATGGCGTCTCACCAGAGGGGTGCGCTACAACGGTACAACCAACGGCCATGGCCGCTGCCGCCTTGCGAGTCAGCATGGCACAGGGGAAATTCCACGGCGTGATCAGGGCTGCGACGCCAACGGGTTCCAGCCAAACTTCGACTTCGGCCCCTTGCAGGTGGCTGGTTACGCCCTCGATATTGGGGCGTTTGGCCTCTTCTGCATAGAACTCGATAAAGGAAGCGCCATAGTTGATTTCGCCACGGGCTTCGGACAAGGGTTTGCCTTGCTCCAGAACGATAATGCGCGCGAGGTCCTCTTTGTGCTCGATCAACAGATCAAACCAACGCCGCAAAATTACTGAACGCTCTTGGGGTAACAGGCCCGACCACTGAGGAAACGCCTGCTGCGCGGCATCCACGGCACGCACGGAATCATCCCCACTCAGCGAGGCAACGTCCCCTAGAAACGCTCCACTGGAGGGATCGGTTACGCAAAAGGTCTCGCCGGACTCCGCCGCGCACCATTTTCCATTGATATACGAAAAGCTGCGGACAAGCGCTTTGTCCTTAATTTCTGAGCGAGCGGAAAGGGCAGTTTTGGTCACGGGCGTTCCTCCTTCTGTTTCGCCCCCAGCATGCAGGTTTGCCACAGAAGAAGTGACCAAAGTTTGAAGGGGCTACAGTTGAATTTTCTGCCAGTCGGACGCTATTCTTGCGAAAATAGCGCGGCCAAGGGGGGGATGCCCGTTCCCTTGACCGGTTTTGTTACAAAATAGGTGAAATACTGTGACAACCCAATGCGGGATTCCAGCATGGCATCAATCAACCGTTGATAGGAGTCGATGTCGCGCGTCACGATCTGAAGCAGGTAGTCGTGCCCCCTCCAAGCGCCCAACAGCCGACAACTTCGTCATGGGTCTGGACCGCCGCTTCAAAGGCCTGAAAGCTGGCGGCCGTGTGGTCCGCGATCTGTGCCGCCACAAAAACCGTCACATGCGGCCCGAGTTTTTTAAGGTTGATCTGAGCGCGGTAGCCATCAATTAACCCCGCCTTTTCCAGCTTTCTTAGTCGGTCCCAACAGGGGGTTGGTGACAGGCCGATGCGCTCGGCCAAAGCGGCTTTGGTGATCCGCCCCTCTTGCGACAGTATCCGCAAGATTTCCAGATCGCGTTGATCAAGCTGCACGAGTATTCTCCACTTTAGGTACACTGACATCTACGCCAATGACGGCCACGCAGTCGCCAGATTTAACCAATCCGGGAAAATGCCGACTGATCAGGATGCCACCACGGCCCGCGCGATATTCCGTGGGCGCAATCCCCGTGCGGTCGACGGGCCAAACACGGGCCACGACATCGCCCTTGCTAACGATTTCGCCAAGATCGACAACAGGTTCGTGCATTCCGTCGGTCTCGCTGAAGATGAAGCAATCCCCATCGGGCACGTCGAGTTTTATGGTCGGGGCGATCTCCATCTCGCCTTGCAAAATACCATAATAAATCAGGATGTTGCGCAGGCCTTTTTTCGCAATTGCATTGGATTTGGCCGTGGAAGATCCTCCGCCACCAAGCTCGGTCGAGACCAAAACTTTGCCCATATCTTCGACTGCCGTGTCATACATTCCCGCGTTGTCGATCTCCAAAAGCTGGACCGAATAGGGTGCGTTAAAGGCGTCCATTGCGGCAAAACAGGCGGCTTCATTTGCCTTATTGTCCTGAATATGGGCGGCGGCAAACGGCACAAAATCGAGGGTTCTTCCCCCCGAATGGAAATCAACCGCGACATCCGCAAGGGGCAGCAATGTGCGCTGAAAGTAATCAGCGATCTTTTCTGTCGGGGTGCCGTTGGGCCGCCCTGGAAAGGAGCGGTTCATGTTGCCCTTATCGATGGGCGAGGTGCGGGTACCCGCGCGAAAGGCAGGAAAATTGAACGCAGGCACAATGATAATCCGACCGGAAACTTGCGCGGCGGTAAGCGTGACCGCCAATTCCTGCAATGCAATCGGTCCCTCGTATTCATCGCCGTGATTTGCCCCCGTCAACAAGGCGGTTGGACCACTGCCATTTTGGATCACCGAAATCGGGATCATAATCGACCCCCACGCGCTGTCATCGCGACTATAGGGGAGGCGCAGAAAGCCATGGTGGACGCCATCAGCATCCAATGGAATGGTCGCCGAGATTGGGTTTTTGATCATGGCCTAGTCCTTCACCAACATTTTGCGCGGTACATTCGACAGGCATTCAGGGCCATTCGCGCCGATGCGAATACTCTCGGTGATTTCAAAGCCCCAATCGTCCATCCACAGGCCCGTCATGAAGTGAAACGTCATGTTTTCCTCCAGAACCGTCTTGTCTCCGGGGCGCAACGACATGGTACGCTCGCCCCAATCAGGCGGGTAGGAAAGGCCGATGGGATAGCCCGTGCGGTTGTCTTTCACGATCCCGTATTTATTGAGCACAGCGAAAAAGGCCAGCGCAATATCCTCGCAAGTGTTGCCCGCGCGCGCTTTCTCAAGTCCAGCATCCATCCCCTCAAGCACGGCTTTTTCCGCGTCCAGAAATATCTGAGTTGGCTTTCCTAGAAACACGGTGCGCGACAGCGGGCAGTGATAACGATGTGCCACGCCTGCGATCTCAAAAAACGTGCCTTCGCCGCTTTTCATCGGTGCGTCATCCCACGTCAGGTGTGGCGCGGCGGCGTCTGGTCCGGACGGCAGTAGGGGCACAATCGCCGGATAGTCGCCGCCAAACCCCGCAACCTCGTCATAGCGCAAGGCCGCATCATAGATATCCGCGACGAGATCACATTTGCGCAACCCCGGTTCCACCTTGTCGAAAATCCGCTGGTGCATCTTTTCAACGATCTTGCCCGCTTGCCGCATATACCCCAATTCGGCCTCTGATTTCACGGCGCGTTGCCAGTTGACTAAAGCGTTGGCATCCACAAATTGCGCGTTGGGCATATGGGTTTGCAGTGCGCCATAGGCGGCGGCGGTGA
The DNA here is from genome assembly GCF_000812665.2 of Falsihalocynthiibacter arcticus. GTDB lineage: Bacteria > Pseudomonadota > Alphaproteobacteria > Rhodobacterales > Rhodobacteraceae > Falsihalocynthiibacter > Falsihalocynthiibacter arcticus. The sequence goes on along the minus strand of NZ_CP014327.1, from coordinate 3,678,473 downwards.
AATAGTAGTTGTCCATCTCAACCCCGACACGCCCCTTGGCCAAGCCGCGATCCGCAAGTTGCGCCGACAAGTAATCCATCGGGTGGCGCTCGGTCGATTGCACGTAGTGATCGGGATAGCCGATGATGTTTTCCGGTGCCATAAAACAGGTCCGCAAAGCACCTTTACCATCCTGCCCGCGACCGAACCAAATCGGGTCGCCACTCAGGGGGACAACCACACATTGGTGGACATAAAACGACCAGCCGTCATAACCCGTCAGCCAGTTCATATTGGAGGGATCGGTCACGATCAGTAGGTCCAAGTTGCGCTGACCCATCTCGGCGCGTGTCTTGCGAATGCGCTGCTGGAATTCGTCCTGCGAGAAGTAGAGTTTTGGGGGTGTCATAATATAACTCCTTGAAAAGTCAGCTGTGAATTGTCGTTCCGGCATCTGCTGCACCGGCGCGCTCATAAGCCAGCGTGGCAATTGCTGTGTCCTGAACACCGGTGCCGGTCAGGTCGACAATCGTGATGTCAGAGGCCGATTGGCGGCCTGCTTTCTGGCCTGCGATAATCTCGCCCAATTCGGGATAGCGGTTGGGATTTGTGACAGTGCCTGCGGCAATCGCAGGCCGCAACTCGCCTTGTTTGATCGACTGCGAGAGGCGGTCACAGATAAACAACGTCGCGGCGGGGATCACATCGGGCGCCAGTTCGGTTTTGTAATCCGCGTCGGCGCCAACGGCGGTGATATGCTGGCCCGTACGCAGCATGTCGGCGTGAATTAGGGGCGTGCCCGATGGCGTGGTGGAGACCACGATATCGGCGGCCGTCATCACATCGGCGATGCTGCCGACGGTGACTTCAATCCCCAAACGCGCAGCGCAATCGCGGGCGCATGCGGCCGCTTTCTCTGCGTCACGGCCCCATATAATCGCCCGCTCAATCCCGCGTACCAATGTTAGCGCTTCCAGTTGCAGACGCGCTTGCGTGCCACTGCCCAGAATGCCCGCAACTTTGCTGTCCGCGCGCGACAGATGTTTGGCCGCAACCGCGCCCGCCGCCGCCGTGCGCACATCCGTCAGATAGCCGTTGTCCAGCAAAACCGCTTTGACAATGCCCGTGGTGGCGTCAAACAACACCATCAAGCCGTTCAAGCTGGGCAGACCCAATTTTGGGTTGTCGAAAAAACCCGGACTCATCTTGATCGCAAAGCTGTCGATCCCGGGCACATAGGCGGTTTTCACATCGACTTCGCCGTTATGTTCCGGCACGTGAAAGCTCAGGATCGGGGGCATCACCACGTCTTTGGTCGCCAACAGGTGAAACGCCTGTTCGATACAACTCACCGCATTCGCATCCAAAGAAATTGCGCGGCGTAGGTCGGCTTCAGTCAGGATTTTGATATCAGGCATCGGGGCCTCCTGTGTTTTGCGGCTTGGCAGAGACATCCACGTCCTCGCCATCAATCAGACGTTTATGCAGCGCCATATCAATGTTTTGGCCGCTGATCAGGGAAACGCAGGTGCCCGGATTGGTGATTTTGCCCGCCAAAAGTGCAGCAATACCCACGCTGCCAGAGCCTTCGATGACCTGTCGTTCCTCCCAATAGGCATGGCGGATTGCCGCCGCGATTTCGGCCTCTGTCACCAGCACCACATCGTCCACCAGATCGCGGGTCATTGCGAAAGTATAGGCATTTTCCAGCCCGATACCGCCCCCAAGAGAGTCCGCAAGCGTTGGTTTTTCTTCAACAAATATCGGCTTTCCCGCCTTAAGGCATTCATACATTGCCGCGCCGTGTTCCATCGAGATACCGACGACACGGATGGCCGGATTGACCGCCTTCATCACCATCGCCACGCCCGAAATCAAACCGCCACCCGAAAGCGGCACAAGCACGGTTTGCAGGTCCGGTGCCTGTTCCAGCATTTCCAACGCCACGGTGCTTTGCCCTGCGATAATATCGAGGTGATCAAAGGGCGGCAGCATGGTCATGCCTTCAGCGACCAACCGGTCCACTTCGACCTGCGCATCGTCCTGGCTGCGCCCGACAATGCGCACTTCGGCCCCGTGGGATTTGATGCCATCCACCTTGTTTTGCGGCACCAGTTCGGACATGCAGATGATACAACGTACCCCAGCTTGCGCCGCCGCATAGGCCAATCCGCGTCCGTGATTGCCCGTGGATACGCCCACAATGCCCGCGTCTTTTTGAGCCTGCGTAAGTGACCGCACGGCATTGGTGGCGCCACGCAGTTTGAAGCTGCCGGTGATTTGGGTTTGCTCTAGCTTGAGCGAAATATTCGCTGCGCAAAGCGCACTGAGCGAAGGGGAGGTGACCAGCGGCGTCTGCCTAATGCCGCTCGCGATCCGTTGGCGCGCGGCAAAACTGTCTTGGAGCGTGATGTGCGATGTCATTATTCGTACTTCCGTTTCGGTCCTAATGTTGGAAAAGGCGGCCATATCCGACCACGGGTTTTGTCGATCCGATTTCACGCAAACAGCGCCAGATCATCGCCTGGTTGGAGGTTACAACGGGCTTGCCGATGCGCGCCTCAATCCGCGCGATACAGACAGCGGCCCGTAGGCCCGTGCAGGACAAAAATAGCGCGTCGGCATCGGGATCCATCGCAGCACACGCGGCCTCGATGATAGTGTACTCCGATAGACGTGCAATCTCGCGGTCGTCGTCTACGCCCAGACAATTGGCGCGCACCACCTCCGGGCCGTGGGACGAAAAATACGCAACCACCGCGTCCGAGATATGCGCGGAGTAGGGCGTCAGGACGCTGATTTTGCGCGCCCCTAGAGCCTTGAACGCTTCGAGCGCTGCGGAACTTGGCGTGACAAATGGTGTGTCTGGCTTGCCCGCATTCAGATATTCCCCAACGGCGTCATTGCCCAAAACCACCGAGGCGGCGGTGCAGCCATAGGCGATGACATCCATTTTTTCATCGGGCAGGATTTGGGCCGCGGCCTCGGTCAGTCGCGGACCCGTGGCGAGCAGATTTTCCCTTGTGCCGGGGTTTTGGTAATCGATGCGATTAGCATAAACTCCGATGTCCGCGGGATCACATATCCGCGAAAAATCAAGTTCAGTGGTGTGATCTGTCGCCAGAACAACAAGCGCAATCCGCTTTTTGACGGGGCGTGCATCCATTTCAATTGGGACGGCTGACACCGTTGAGGTCACATTCATTGGCATTTTATTTTCCTAAACAACCATAACAGGGCAGGCCGCAAGCCCCGTGACTTTGTGGGAGACACTGCCCAGCAGATATCCTTCGAATGAGCCAAGTCCACGGCTGCCGATCACGATCAAATCGATCTGATGCTCTTGGGCAAAGCTGACAATGACCCGCGCGGTCGGACCGGATTTCACAAAGGCTCTGACGTCGGTGTACCCAGCTTTAGCCGCAATCGCTTTGCCGTTTTCAGCGACCTCTTTTGCATGGCCGCGCATGATTTCATCCAGATTGCCGGTTTGATCGGCGCCTACCATCGAGATCGACGCCTCAAGCATCGAATGGTGGCGATAGACGGTCAGAAGTGTGAGCGAACACTCCCCACAAATTGCGCGTAATTCCAACGCCTTGCGCAGGGCTGTTTGGGCCCCTTGCGAACCGTCAAAGGGGACAAGGATTGATTTAAACATCTTAAACTCCTTGCTATTTTGAAAACGCGAGGTCGCGCAGGAACAGAGCGATTTGAGGGAAGTAGATTAGCGCAACCGCAACACTCAGCAGCATGAAAATAAACGGCGGCGTGCCGCGAATGACTTCGATATAGGGACGCTTAAAGACAGCCATCGCCGTAAATATATCGCAGCCAAACGGCGGGGTCGCCGAGCCAATGGCCACCTGCAACGTGATGATTGTGCCCACGAGGACAGGGTCAAGGCCAACCGATTTCACCACGGGTGCAAAGATCGGCACCAGAATAAGGATCACCACAATGGGATCGACAAACATACAGCCGATGAAAAAGGCAATCGAGATCACAAACAACACGCCAATCGGGCCCATGTCGGAAATACCAACCGCACTGAGAATTTCCTGTGGAACCTGCGCGAAAGAGATCACCCAAGAGAACGCCGCCCCAGCCCCAACGAGAATAAAGACAACCGCAGTGATCAGCCCTGTAGATTTCGCGGTTTGATACACGTCGTCCAGCGACATGGAGCGGAAAATAACGACCTCAAGGATCAATGCGTAGAGCACACAAGCCGCCGCCGCTTCGGTCGGGCTAAAGATCCCGCCATAGATCCCGCCTACGATGATAATTGGAAAACCCATCGGCCATAAGGCAAGCCGCAACGTGCGCGCGCGCTGACGCCAAGTTGCCTTTGGCTCGGTCGGGACATTGTTGCGGATCGCGTAAATGTAGCTGTAGATCGAAAACATAACGAGGATCAGCAGGCCTGGCCCAATGCCCGCAATAAACAGCTCGGCAATGGAGGTATTGGACACCACGCCGTAAATAATCATCCCGATTGAGGGCGGGATAAGAAATGCGATGTCGCTCGCATTCACGATCAAAGCCAGCACGAAACTGTCCTTGTAACCAGCTTCTAACATACGGGGCCGTAGGGGCGAACCAATGGCAACGACGGTCGCCTGAGTTGATCCTGAAACTGCGCCAAACATGGTACATGCGGCGGCCGTCGAGATCGCCAGCCCGCCGCGGATGTGGCCAACAAAGGCCATAACGACATCAATCAAACGCCCTGCAGATTGGCCGCGAGTCATGATGTCAGCGGCAAAAATAAACATCGGTACGGCAATTAAGGACGCGGGGCGGATACCGGCCAGCATTTGCTGCACCATGGTTTCCATCTGCCCAAAGCCGTCAAACATCATCAGAAACCCGATGAACGCGCCAATGATCAGCGGGATCATCATCGGGAAACCCAACAATAATAGCACGATCATGACGCTGAAAATAGTCGCGGCCATCTGGCGGTCTCCTCAGATTTCGATTTCTTCGTCATATCCCTCGAGCACATAGGTCGAGAGGTAGATGTCTTTTGACGTTAGATTTTTAATGGCTGTCAGCAGGTATTGGGTGCCAGTCATGAAAAAACCCACGGGCGCCCAGACCAGAATGACCCAGACCGGAATTTGCAACGAGGGAAGAATCCGCCCGCGCGAGGCCTGTGTGCCGATATATTTGACGGCGTAATAGCACAGCAAATACATAAACAACGCCGTCACCAGCGAGATAATCACCATTAGAATTTTGCGCATGCGCGGTGGCAATGCATCATAGATTGCGGACATTCGAATGTGGCGACCATGGCGCGCCGCATAGCTGATGCCAGCGAAAGTAATGAGGATAATCAGTATCCGGTTCAGCTCTTCGGAGAAAAAGATCGAATTCCCCAGTAGGAACCGTCCGACCACATTGGCGATTGTATTGGCCGCCATAAGCAGCACGCCGGTTGCGAGGAGGAAGGACTCGGTGCGGCTGATTGCACTGTCAATCACCCCTAAAAATCCGGGCAAACTGGACTCGTGCATTGCGCGTTTTGGTTGATCGCTCATCATGCTACCCCTGATTGCATGTGCGTTACTGAGCGAGAGGACCCTCGCTCAGTAACGTCTTGTCCGTGACGCGTCTTAGTTCGCAGTCGCGGCCAAATCGTCTTTTAGCTGCTGCAGGATTTTAGCGCCGCTATCACCGGTCATTTCGATGAAGGCCGCTTCAACTTGCACGGCCGCCTCTTTAAAGCAGCTGCGCTCGTCTTCGGTCAAAACCGTGACGACCATTTCCGGCTTGGCTTCCATAATTTTAGCCAGTTCGATATCGGCAGCTTGCGCTTGATAGACCACAGTGTGATCATAAGCAGCGGATGCGGCACTCTGCACGACCAACTGATCGTCTGCACTCAGACCGTCATAGAAGTCTTTGTTCGCCATAACGGCCGTGGTGAAATTATTGTGGCCAGCATAGGTAATATAGTCAGTAACTTCAAAAATCTTGGTAGAATACAGGAAGAATGTTGGGTTTTCTTGGCCTTGAATGATGTTGGTTTGCAAGCCGCCATAGACTTCGCCCCAAGGTAGGGGGGTCGGTGTCGCGCCAAAGGCTTTGTAGCTTTCAACCAGCAAGGGGTTGGTCATGACGCGGAACTTAACTTCGTTCAGATCGGCGCAGGTATTGACCGGTTCCTTGGTCGTCATGGCGACTTCGCCTTCGGGGAACATATTCAACAACTCAAGCCCTTGATCGGCATAAAGCGGCTTGAACATGCCGTTGATCGCTTCGCTCTCGCGGTAAAAACGCGCCAAATGCTCTTGGTCGGTTGGCAATAAATACGGAACAAAGAAAACTTGGGCTTCGGGGATCAAAGAGCCGGTAAAGCCAGGTGATTGGTCCACGAATTGCAGAATTCCATCCTGTGTTTGCTCCATGATATCGGCCGATTCACCAAGCGTGCCATAGGGGAACAATTGGACCTCATGATCCGAATTCGCTTCGATCTCGTCCTTGAATTTTTGTGCGTAAACGCCCTGCACGTCGGCCATCGACTCTTCAAAGGCATAGCGCCATGTTTCGGCCAAAACACCGCTGGGTGCGGCAAGGGTCAAGCTTGCTGCAACGCAGGCCTTTAGTGCGAATTTTGCGGATTGGGTCATCGTAATCTCCTAAACCTCAGTGACATCAGATTTTCATCTGTGTCAGACTTGAGGTAGATTGTCCTGCAAGTCAATTTCTTTATTGTTGCAGGACAATTCTAGTAGGTTAGGGGCGGCAAGGCTGCATGGGGGCGGGCAAGCATTCCGGCTAAAAGATTTAACGCCTGTTTGAAGCGCTCATGGTCCTGAATACTGCCCAAGGACACCCGCACAGCATTTTGCGACGCGGTCTTTGGGGTCAGGAAAGGCGTATCTGGGGCGACAGAAATACTTAGTTCCCGCGCATAGGCGACGAAGCTATCGGTCGTCCATCCTTCGGGAAGTTTCAGCCAAATATGAAGTCCGGATGCGTGTCCGCTCCATTGCATCCCGTGCAGCGCTTGCTTCGCAATCTCATAGCGTTTGCAAAGTTCGGCACGCTGCCACATCGCCAATTCCAGTGCCGTTCCATCCAGCACCCAGCGGCTTGCCAACTCACACATCAAGGGCGTGGCCATCCAGCCAAACACAACAATACGGCTCGTTAGGGCCGGAAGCAGATGATCTGGCGCAACAAGATAGCCCGCGCGCAGGCCGGAAATGGTGCATTTTGTAAAGGACGTCAGATAGATCGAACGCTCTGGGGCGAGGGCGGTCACAGGAGTTGGGCGGTCTTTTACAAGGGGGCCAAAGGTATCGTTTTCGATGATGTACAGGCCATATTTTCGCGCCACTTCCACAAGCGCGCGGCGCCGCTCTTCTGGTACCATCACGGCTGTTGGATTTGCCAGTGAAGGGAACAAAAACAGTATCTTAGCTTCTTTTTCACGACAATATTGCTCAAGCGTATCAGGACGAATTCCGAATTCATCGGTCTGAATACCGACCAAATTTAGACCAAGATAAGAGCATCCTGAAACTAGCATGTGATGGGTAATATCGTCCGCCAGCACCGTGTCCCCGGGGCGGGTTAAGGCAGACAACGCAGCAGACATGCCATGACTGACGCCGTTGGTCATAATGATACTCTCGGGCGATGTGTCTACGCCACAAATTGACAACCATTTCACGCCGGTTTTCCGATGGGCATCGTGCCCGACGTTTGGGCGGCAGGATAAAAATATCGAGGGATCCAACTCGTTTGGGAGTTGGATTATTGCTTTTTGGAAGCGATCAACATGCAGCTTGCTAAACATTGGGCGCGATATTGAAAGGTCAAATCCATTACGCCCTTCGGACTTAAGTTTGAACGGTTGGTCTTGGGTCACATTGGGATCAAGAACATAACTGCCACGTCCCACATGCCCGTCAATCAGGTTTTGCCGCCGCAAAGTTTCATAGGCCTTGCTAACCGTGTGAACACTAAGCCCAAGCCGTTCTGCCATCTTGCGATGGGTTGGCAACTGCTGGCCTTTTTGCAATTTACCGTCAGAGATCGCATGTGCAATTGCCGAGGCAAGGCCAGTATGCAGCGGATGTTGGAGAGTTTCGGGGTTGGGATACCATATTGTCATGCGACAATCCTAAGGTGATTTCATTGACGATACAATCCCCCGTAATTCCGCTCAAACTTCGTGATATTTGATACCAGCCTCGTAAAGTTCAGGACCGCCATTCACCGTGCCATTACCTCAATAGTCTTGTCGGTTGCGATGGGCCCTATACGCCGCAAGGATAGGATCAAGTGTCTGTGGGCCGCCTAAGTACTTCAATAAAATGGCGAACAATGATTGCGGGGTGACCAAAGGCCTTAACCATAACATCGCTTCCTGGCCATTTTTATGTTTTTTGAACAGTAAAATGAGGGTGTTGTTAGGTTCTGTAGCTGAAATGGCTAAAATTTCGACGCACGCAGCCTCTTAACTTGGAAAGATTTTTGCCATTTCGCGATCAAAATGTGCCCAAGTCATCGTTGCTTTGTTGCCCGCGTAGCCATTGTAGAACGATTTTCCCGTTGATGTTGGGAGCCCTGCCCAGATTTTAGCCATATTATGCATGAAATCATGGCGCTCTATTTCGCCCTCGCTAAAGGCGTTGAGGCCTGCTTCTACGAGGAGTACATCCGCCAGTTGATCTTGGACCTCAGCCGAAAATACTGCACGCTCATTCACTCCCAAAAAATCGACCAGACGTTGGAGAGTTGCTGGAATAAACTGATACCGTCCAATTGCGTGGTTTTGGTTTGGTGTTTGTTCAATCCAGTCGAAAATTTCCGCAAGCGTCATGTCTGTCGGTCTTTTTGCAGGCCGAATCCGAGCTCCGTGTTGAATGGCATCGTAACCTTTTTTTCCAGCTTCCGCTTGGCCGATGACATGGCGTATCCCCGTGGCTTGAAGGGCGTATTTGCCGAGTTGAACCTCTCGCTCGATCTTGTTTTCTTTGACAGAGTAGGGGGCAAATAAACTGGTGGCCCGACGTCCGGCGAAAAGGCTGGCCGTACTGAGCGGTTCATCGAGGCCGGAGGTTAAGCTACTCAATTCAAAAAGAGAACCGCTGCTTTGGGGCAGGGTGGAAACCCGAAATAGGGACGCCCTTTCGGCAAAAACAGAGGAGGCGAAGGCCGTTATAAACAACAGCAAGACGCCGGTGGCTAGGGATCGTTTCACGAACATTAAAACCTCAATTTAGAAGCTGGTATCTGGCTAACCCTAGAGTCAATGTGTTGATATTTTGTTGCCGAGATTTTCAATGCGGGGTTTTGGCGCGGCCCATGCGAGAAGTTTGTCTCACGCACGTTTTCTTTTCTGCCAGTACTCGCTATGGTTCCTTAAATTCCTTTCTTCGTTAAAAACGAGGAGCAAAACTGGAAGACCATAGCGATGAAACAAGTCCGCAAGGCCACGACCGATGAAGCCCTTATTAAGCAGTTTTTGGAAAATGGAGGAAATGTCAGTGTGGGGAAAACAAAGCCCTTGCCCAGTGAGCTTGGGATCAGCAACAACAGTTGGAACGTCAAGCTGACCAAAGAACAAAAGGCTGCGAAGCGCGGAAAATAAGCTAGTTTCTCGCCGCGTTGTTTGGCGTTCAAGGAAAAGTCACATGATAGTCTATGGAATTAACACCTGCACAGATAGCCAGAAGGCCATCAAAGCCTTGGAAGCTGCGGGCAAAGAGGTAAGTTTTCGCGATATCCGCGCGACCCCCTTGAGCGAAGCAGAATGGGCCGAATTAGTCGGCGAGTTTGGCGATCGTTTGTTGGATAAAAAGTCAACGGAATGGCGAGGCCTGAGTGATTGGTTGAAACATTCCGAAGCGGAAGATCAATTGGCTGCCAAACCCAAATTGATGATCAGCCCCGTTATCCGCGATGGCGAAACCTATTATCTGGGCTGGGATCAGGCCGTGCAAGACGCGTTGCTTTGACGGGGACACCCATCAGCTTACGTTTTTTGCCCTGCTGCGTCCACAATACACGCAACGATATTCTCTTGAATGTCGACCTCTTGCGCGTTGATCGCCTGATCTAATGCGTGAAAAAGGCGCCGGTTTGCGTTCAATTGGTCGATCAGCGATAGAATGATCGGCAGGGCTTCGTCATTGACCTCCATATCTTCGTTGAGGTCGGCAATAAGTTGCAGGCGTGCGAGATCAAGGTCGTCAAAGAGGGGGCCGCTTTGACCCGTGGCGGGGGCCACCCACGCTTCTTGAACGCAAATCCGGAGTCGCGTGACACTCAATCCTTGGACTTTTGCCAGAACTTCCGCTTCGGTCATCATTTCGATTCTCCCTTCCAGCCGTCCCGCGCGCCATATCCCCCTGATGTTCGCAGGTCCTCCATGGCACTCACGAGGCTTTCGCTGATCTCGTCTGGCAGGACAATCTTGAGCGTCACCAATTGATCGCCGATTTTACCTTTGCCAGACGGGGCCCCGCGCTCCTTGATGCGCATAACGCGCCCGCTGCTTGAACCAGCAGGAATGCGCAATTTTACGCGGCCCTTTACCGTCGGAACTTCCACCGATGCGCCTAAAACCGCCTCGTCAATAGAGATCGGAAGGTCAAGAAGAATATCATCTCCGTCGCGGGTGAAAATGACGTCGGGTGCTACAGATATTTCAATCAGAGCGTCCCCTGCAGGGCCGCCGTTGATCCCGGGTTGACCGCGCCCCGCAAGGCGCAGGGTTTGCCCTTCTTTGATGCCAGCGGGGATCGAAACTTCAAGTTTACTACCGTTAGGTGGCGTCAATTGTTGTTTGGCACCCGTGATTGCATCGCGAAAACTAATGGTCAGGTGAAAGCGCAAATCGCCCCCGCGCATCGGCATATTCGCCCCTTGTCTGGCGCCGTATCTAGGATCGCCCCCAAAGGCACGAGAGAAAATATCGCCAAAACCGTCGAAGTTCCCCTCGGGTTCATAGCGGTGCCGCGGGCCGTTTGACGAGAAATCCTTATAGAAGCTTCTGTCCGGTTTCTCCGCCCCCGAGGCGTCGATTTCCCCCGCATCAAACCGGCGCTTTTTTTCCTTGTCCGTGAGGAAGGTATAGGCGGCGGAAATCGCTTTGAACCTGTCCTGACTTGCGGCATCTCCCACGTTGATATCGGGGTGCAGCTTTTTGGCAAGGGCGCGAAAGGCCTTCTTGATTTCCGCATCGGTTGCCGTGGATTTGACGCCAAGCTCTGCATAGGGGTCTTGAATTGTTTTTGACACGTTGTGAGCCTTATTCGTAATTTTGCGCAATGAGATCAGGCAAATAAGCCGCCTCAAGCCGCTTTCACGTTGCCGCCTAGAGATAGGACGCGGCAACTTTCATATACAAAAAAGCTTATACACAAATTTATCAAGGGTCTATGCGCTTTTTGGAACCCAAACCCCGAACAAAAGCGGCAATCTTACGCCAATGCGCGCGTAATCATTACCCCACTCCACGCCGAAAACCCCGTCAGAACGCCGCCCCATATCATATCGACAGCCACCTGTTGCAGCGACCAATCCCGTAAGGTCGCGTAATTGGTGAATTCATAAGTGCCATAAGCCAAAAGCCCCAAGGCAACCCCACCAATCAGCGCCGCCGTCGGGTCTCCTGCACGTAAAGCAGGAACTGAAACAAACCACAGCAACCCAACGATATACCCCATATAAAACACAAGGGCGGGACCCACCCGAAATGGGTCGGCGAAGAGATGGGCAATGTGGCGCTCAAAAACCGGTTTTATCAGTAGGCGCAGACCAATGGCGTCGAGCGTGAAAAATATTACCGCTGTTGAGAGGTAAAGGATCGTGATTTTCATGCGTTTGCATCCTTTAAAAAGGGGCGCACCATCCGCAAGCCTAGACCTGCGATACCGACGGCGGCGAGGGCGATGACGACCCAGTTTGGGCCAGACAGGTTTGCAACAACGACCCCGATCAGGGCCCAAATAACGGCGACGGGATAGCCCCATTCGCGCGGACGGGCCGCCTGCACGGAGGCAGCAACGGCCAACACGCCAGCGAGGCACAGGATTGCGGCGGTTTGTGCGGAAAGGAGGCCATAGCCGCCAAGCAAGACGCCAATCGCCACGCCCGTCGCCGCCGTGAGCCAGCCCGCATAAAGCGCAACGGGTCGTCCTTTTAGCCAAGGATCACTGGGGCCCGCGCGTAGCATGGCAAGGATCGCACTCGCTGCCATTACCACGATCATCACCGTGGCCCAAAGGGGCGATACATTGGCGACAGCAATCCAAAACGTCCCAATGACGAGGCTTACAGCCAGCCACGGCCGCATCGGGTGCCAGTCTTGCGAGTCCGGCGCGCGCCAGACACCGTAAGCTGCGCCAGCAATCAGCCAGAGGTAAATCACCCCCAAATCGAAAACGCATAGCCCGAAGGCTGAACAGGTGGGTCGATTTGCGGGATCGGAAATTGTGCGGGCGAGAAGCCGTTGAACCCGATTGTCGCCAAGGGGGACAGGGCAAAGGTCAGCGTGGCACCTAAGACCAAAGCGGCAAGGGGTTTGGACTGTTTCTGGGTCATTGGGTCAACCGTCGGATCAGGGGCAAAGCAGCCCAATAGGGAAGGGCGCTCAGCAGTTTCAGGACATAGGTAAAACGGCGCGGAAAGTGGATTTCAAAGCGGCCTGTGTTGAGCCCGTCAATGATCGCACAGGCCGCGATTTCTGGTGTCACGATGGCAGGCATGGTGAACGTGTTGCGCTGGGTGAGGCGCGTTTCGACAAAACCGGGGCTGATGAGGCGCACGTCAAAACTTCCCGCAAGTTCCGCCCGCAAGGATTCCGCCAGATTGATCACGCCCGCTTTTGTTGCAGAATATATCTGACCCTGTGGCAAACCGATATAGCCCGCGACAGATCCGCAAAGCGCTAGTTGCCCCCCTGCGCGCAAAAGTCTTGGCGAGATTTGTGCAATATGAAAACTCCCCGTCAGATTGACGGTAACGATTTGCGCCGCGCGCTCAGGCGAGAGGTCAGAAATCTTCCCTGGATCATATAGAGCAGCCAAATGGATCACGCGGTCCAGGGGCGTAAACGCGGCGATCTCCTTGGCCGCTTTCTCCAAGCTCGCCCGATCCCCGACGTCCAGCGGCACGATCACGTGGTTTGACCCAAGGCTTGCGGCCAACTCCTGCAACTTGTCCTCAGATCGCGCCGAAAGGATCAACCTTGCGCCGCGCCGCGCCCATTCACGGGCCAAGGCCGCGCCAATACCGTCGCTCGCTCCAATAATCCAAATCGTTTCGGGCTTAGGCATGCGCCAACTCCACTTGAACGACATCGGTTTGCCCGACGGCAAAGGACGCCGCGCAAATGCCGAGGTAGAATTGCCAATTGCGCAGGAACCCGTCATCAAAGCCCAGCTTGCGAATGCGCTCCGATTTCTGGTTCAAACGGTCATTCCATACGGCGCAGGTCCGCGCGTAATCAGCCCCAAAGTTATAAACGTCCTTTACGACTAACCCCGCCTGCCGCGCCTGTTCGGAAATGACCGCGTTGGACAACAGCATTCCGCCGGGAAACGTATAGTGGCGTATATAGTCAGAGCCCCGCTGGTAGGTATCGAAATAGCTGTCTGGCACCGTTATCGCTTGAACCATGGCACTGCCGTTCTCGGCCAAGCGTGCTTTGAGTGTCGCGAAATAGGTTGGCCAATATTTTTGCCCCACCGCTTCAATCATCTCAATCGACACGATGCTGTCAAACGTCCCTTGGCTGGCGCGATAGTCTTGCAAGAGGATGTCCGCCCGCCCGTCAAGGCGCGCATCCGCGTAGCCTTTTTGGCTCGGAGAGATCGTCAGCCCCGTGACATGGCGCCCGCTTTCGGCCGCCCGTTCGGCAAATCCACCCCAGCCACAGCCGATTTCCAGCACGCGCTCGCCTTGCCCCAGACGTTCAAGAATGCGGTCATATTTGCGGTTTTGCCCGCGCGTCAAATCGGTGTCACCCTCCGAAAAAAGCGCGGAGGAATAGGTCATGCTTTCATCCAGCCAAAGCTGGTAAAATTCATTGCCAACATCATAATGGGCGCGGATATTGCGTGCCGCCCCTCCACGCGTATTGGCCCGCATCAAACGATCCACCACGCGAAACTTCAGGCTGTTCCAAAAGCCCGCATAGGCGTAACCGCTGAACTGTTCCATATTGAGCAGGGCGATACGCGTAAGGTTTTCGACAGAAGGCGTATCCCACAGACCTGCCACATAGGTCTCGCCCAGTCCAATATCGCCGCGCCACGCAAGGGCGGGCACCACGGACCAGTCGTGGATTTGCATCTCGGCTGCAGGGGAGCCCGCACCAAAATCATAAACTTCGCCCTCAGGTGTACGCAGGCGCAAACTGCCCGTGGTGATACGGGCGCAGGTGTCCAAAAATTCGTGTTTCACACGCTTACTTAGAAAAAGCATCAGGTTACCTCGGTAGTGGGGGGAGCGGGACGGGTGCGATATTTTGCGCCTTTTAGTTTCAAACGTAGGGCTTGCCAGTGGATCAAGATCATCGTGCGCAAGGCCCCAAGTGGGCGGCGCAGACTTGCGTTGATGAGGCGTGCATTAGTCATCGGCACGCGTGGTCCCGCCAGACAGGCGACGACACCCTCATCGCCGTTACGATGCAAAATGCGGATTGAAATTTTCTCTGCGCGGATATCAAAACTGAATTCATAGGTGCCCGCGACCTCTTGAAAAGGGGACACATGCAGGGCTTTCGGCATGGTAATCCGTGTGTCGGCGGTGATGGGGGACAGGTCGGGTTGGTGGCACAAATAGGAGTGACGGTCGCCAAACGGCGTCGAGACTTCGGCAATCGCTGCGATCAAATCGGTGCCCTCCAGAACCAACCAAAAGCTGACAGGGTTGAAAATATAGCCCAAGACTCGTGGCTGTGTTAACAAGAGAATTCGCAAATGCGGGCGGGTCAATCCATGTGCCGCCAAGATGTCGCGGACCCATTTCGCGCCGGTCCCTGCCTTAAGTGGGCCACCGTGATCCTGATCGTACACCGACATGAGGTTGAACCGATTGCGCGAGAAGAATGACGGATTTTCCTGCGTGCCCTCCGCATCAATGAGCACATAATCGACGGTATATTTGAATCGATGGGCGATCGCGCCGCGACGGGTATGGGTGGTGACCCCTTTGATATACTCGGTACCTGTGGTCATGCGTATTGCCCAACCATTTTGCGCGCAATACGGGCTGCACTGGCGAAACCATCCTCGTGGAACCCGTGGCGCTTATAGGCACCCGCGAACCACGTGTTATTGTCGCCCTGAATCGCGTTGAGTTGGCGTTGTGCCACCAAGGCGGGTCCGTCAAACACCGGATGACGAAAGGTTTTTTGATCATAGATCAAGTGGTCAGGCACGGGATCAATCGGGTTTAGCGAGACAAACAGCGTGTCACTTTCGGGGATATTCTGCAGGCGGTTCATCCAATAGGTGACGCCAATGCGGGGCTCGGGTTGTGTTGTGTCAGCCTTGTAAACCCAACTCGACCATGCGGCTTTGCGGGTGGGCATTTGCGCGGTGTCGCGGTGCAGGATCATTTCATTGTCCTGAAACTGGATCGCAGAAAGCGCTGCGCGTTCTTGGGGTGTTGGCTGTTCAAGCAGGCGCAGGGTTTGGTCGGAATGACAGGCAAATATGACCTGATCAAACGGCGCATGTGGTCCTGCGGCGCTGTTGATAATAACCTGCCCCCCCTCACGGCGCACGCTTTGCACAGGCGTTTTTGTACGTATGGCAACCCCGCGACCACGCAAGTGATGCTCAAGACGGCGGACATACTCGATACTGCCGCCGTCCACCGTCCACCATTGGTGTTGGCCCGAGGTACTCAAAAGCGCGTGGTTGCGAAAAAACTGTACCAAAGTGCGCGCGGGAAAACCGCGAATATCGGAGGGCGAGGTCGACCAGATCGCGCCACAGAGCGGCATCAGATAGAAGTTTTGAAACCATGGCCCAAGGTTAAGCCCATCCATCAAGTCGCCAATTGTGGTGCTGTCGTCCTTTGCCAGCGCCTCGGCCTTGGCGTTAAATCGCAAAATATCCCGTACCATACGGGCAAATCCAGGACGCAGCAGGTTTTGCTTCTGGGCTACGAGGGCCCGTAGATCTCGCAACCCGTATTCGATGTTTCCACCATTGATCGACGCGCCAAAACTCATGTCGCTTTTGATGACGGGCACGTCCAAGTCCTGAAACATCCGCGTCAGATGGGGGTAGTTGGCGTAGTTGAACACAATGAATCCCGTGTCCACAGGCTGATCGCCATTTTTGCCCGCCATCACGGTGCGCGCATGGCCGCCCAACTTAGGGGCAGCCTCAAACAGGGTGACCGCATGATGCGGCGAGGACAAATAGGCGGCCGCGAGTCCCGATATGCCACCGCCAATAATGGCAATGCGAAGGGGACGGATTTTTGGGGCATCAAATGACATGTTCTCTCCAAGCAACTTATTGAACTGTATACGTGTGAGAATTTTTTTGGATCAAAAATGATCTAATTTTCATTTGGCTTCGTAATGTGGTTATGATGATAGAAACGATTCATAAAAAACCCGCATCGCGGAGTGCAAATGCCGCGCAGCGAAAGGTCATGAAACTGGTGACACAAACGCCTGTCGACGTCTCTGAGCCAGTCTCTGAGCAAACCGTGTGGATGATCGCGATCCGCGATACACGCGATCGCGACGCGTTTGCGCGGTTGTTTGACCATTTTGCGCCGCGTCTTAAAGGGTTCATCGTCCGGTCGGGAACCTCGTCGAGTATGGCGGAAGAGATCGTGCAGGACGTGATGTTGACGGTTTGGCGCAAGGCCGACATGTTCGACCCGCATCGCGCACAGGTGTCTGCGTGGATTTATCAGATTGCCCGCAATCGACAAATTGACGTGATCCGCAAAGAGCGGCGTCCGTTGCCCGAAGAACTCGGCGAAGATCCCGGATCAGAGCCAGACGCGAGCCAGATTTTGGCCGTCGATCAAGAAACCCAGCGTATCCGGCAAGCCCTTACGAAGCTCAAGCCCGATCAACGTGACATCATCCAAAAAGCCTATATGGGCGAGCTGACCCATCAGGAGATCAGCGCTCAAACCGGCCTGCCGCTTGGCACCATTAAGTCGCGTATCCGACTTGGTCTGGAACGCCTACGGCACGAATTGAAGGAACTACGTTAAGATGACCTCAATCCACCATCATACCCCCGACGCCCTGCTGAACGCTTACGCATCCGGCAACTTGCCACATCCGTTTGCAGTGGTCGTAGCGGCGCATGTGTCGCTATGTCTTGAGTGTCGCGCGGCGCTTGAGGCGCATCAGACTGTTGGCGGAGCGCTTCTCGAAACCACCGACGTTGCCGATGTGTCGAGCAGCCTAAAAGCGGATATCATGGCGCAGCTTGACGCGCCTGCTCCCGTGGAACCTACCTACACGCGTAGTGGCGTTTATCCGGGGCCTGTGATGGCCGCGCTCAAAGGCAAACCGCCACGCTGGAAATCCTTGGGGCTTGGGGTGCGGCAATGCATCTTGTCTGCGGATAAAGAAGGCTCAACGCGGCTCCTTTATATCCCTTCAGGGCGGGCCGTTCCCGATCACAGCCATAGCGGCATGGAGCTGACATTGGTTTTGCAGGGGAGCTTTAGCGACGAGACGGGGCAGTTTGGTGTGGGCGATCTTGAAATTGCTGACAGCGATCTTGAGCACACGCCCATCGCTGGGGCTGGTGCGCCCTGTATCTGTCTTGCAGCCACGGACGCACCCTTGCGGTTCACGTCGTTTGTGCCACGCTTGCTCCAGCCGCTTTTCCGCATTTAGCGCGAAAACTATATTGCCGTTAGGAAGAAATCCATCAGGTAATCTGGTGGATTTTTTTATTAAAACAATAGCTTGCGGCGTTAATTTCATGTGAAGTTTAAAAGTGATCCAGTTCCGACTTCCCTCCGTATCCATAATACGAATGCAAATTAACACAGGACGATTTAAGTCCAGTATATGGAGAGACAGAATGAAAACGACATTGAAAGCCACAGTCACCGCCCTTGCTCTTAGCCTTGCCGCAGGCACTGCGAATGCCGCTAATATCGTTGAGATTGCCGCCGGAGATGAGCGTTTCACGACCCTTGTGGCCGCCGTTCAAGCGGCTGGACTTGCGGAAACGCTCTCGGGTCCTGGACCCTTCACAGTTTACGCGCCGGTGAATGATGCTTTTGCCGCCTTGCCCGAAGGCACAGTTGAAACATTGTTGATGCCCGAGAACAAAGGCCAGCTCACAAACGTGCTGCTTTACCACGTGGATGACCGCAAATTGACCGCCAATATGATTCCCATGGGTTCGACTTATTTCGCACCGATTTTGGACAGTGAACGCCTGTGTATCACTGCTGGAAGTGACGGCGTTATGATCGCGGATGGAACTGGCGAAATGGCGAATGTCATCATCGCGGATATCATGGCCGACAATGGTGTGATCCATGTGGTCGACAAAGTGTTGCTGCCCGGCACGCGTCCAGCCTGCAACTAAAACAAACCCCGTGGTGCGCGTCTTAAAAAAGAACGCGCGCCACATCTCTTTTTGCGGTAGGTAAACCTATGAGACTCGGCGATGAAATCACAGTGAACGATCGTTTTCAGACAGGGTATACCTATGCTCTGTCAGCGCCTGTTAGGGCGGAATTTGCCGATGATTTCAACCCTGTCTATACCCCGCAGAAAATGCTTGAAATGGGGGTTTTCGAGGGGCGCTACCTGAATGATTGCACCCAAGAGTTTCCCGCAGCGTGGTTTGAAAACGCCAAGATCAGCTCAAAACCAGACCCCGCTTTGAATTATTTCGGGATCAAAAGCCGACAACCGCTTTCTGTTTGGCAGGAAAAGGGTTGGATTTATGGCCCTGATCCTCGCGGGTGGTTTCAATGGTATTGTCGGTATTTCCTTGGCCGACGTCTTGAAGATATTGATCGCATTCAAATCAAACGCTGGCGTGGATTTGCACGCCATGCAGGCCAAATTCGCGCCAACTGTTACCCTGGAGATATTTTTTGTCGCCCTCGGCAACGGCAAGCATTATTGCAGTGGTCCTATGATCCGCTACTCTGATCGCTCTGGGATCGTAATTGTTTGATATCGCGTATTTTCAGGGTTTATACCCCACGTAATCCTCTCAATATGATCCTTTGCTAGAGTCATCTAGGTTCCGGTCCGTGAATCAAATGCTCGCGAGACTTTCAAAATTAGTGTAAGAGATAGAAAATGAATATGTGAAACGGGCATACCCGTCTGTGAGGCAAATTCACGGCAAGCGACCTCTAATTCAATTTGGAGGGATTTTAAAAATGACCAATATTATTAAATTAGACGGCACAGAAAAGATTTTTGCATCAGACGTGATCGAAGCCCTTGCAGGGTCCCTGCGCGGCAGCGTCTTTTCCCAAGGTGCCGTAGAGTTCGACGCAAGCCGCACGTTATGGAATGCGATGGTCGACCGCCAACCCGGTCTTGTTATTCGGGCGATGGGGACGAGCGACATACGGGCTGCGGTCAATTTTGCGCGTAAAAACAACCTATTACTCGCTATTCGTTCTGGTGGGCATCAGATTGCCGGACATGCCGTGGCCGAGGGCGCGTTGCTTTTGGATCTGTCGCATATGCAAAGTGTCCACGTGGATCCGTTCGCAAAAACGGCCCGCGTGGAGCCGGGGGCTTTGTTGTCTGACGTCGATAAGGAAACCCAATCACATGCCTTGGCCCTGCCTACGGGTATCAACTCCACGACAGGGATTGCGGGGCTTACTCTTGGTGGTGGATTTGGCTGGATCACGCGCAAATTCGGGATGACAATCGACAGTCTTCTGTCCGTTGATATCGTCACCGCGGATGGCAGTTTTTTGACGGCGAGCGCGGACAAAAACGCTGATTTGTTTTGGGCGGTCCGTGGCGGTGGCGGTAACTTTGGCGTTGTTACTTCCTTTGAATTCCGCCTGCATGAAGTGGGGCCTTCCGTACTGGCAGGTCTGATCGTGCATCCGCTTGAAGATGCGCCGTCCTTGCTGCGCGCCTACAACAAAATCGCGGGTTCCGCGCCTGACGAGTTGACCGTCTGGGTTGTTATGCGCAAAGCGCCCCCTTTGCCGTTTCTCCCTGAAGACTGGCACGGCAAACTGGTGCTTGTCTTTGCAGCCTGTTATATTGGGGATGAGGCCGATGGTGGCGAGTCCCTCAAGCAATTGCGTGGGTTGGGAAATCCGATTGCGGATGTGATCTGCGAGGCACCCTTCGTGGGGTGGCAAACCGCGTTTGATCCTTTGCTCGCGCCCGGCATGAGAAACTACTGGAAGAGCCATGATTTCAATGAGCTTTCTAGCGACGCCGTGTCGGTGCTTCTAAAGGCCATCGCAACATTGCCCGATCCAAACAGCGAAGTTTTCATTGCGCATGTCGGCGGTGCCATGGCGCGGGTTGCCGAAGACGCCACGGCCTATCCTCAACGATCCGCGCATTTTATCATGAACGTTCATACCCGATGGGCGGATGAGTCTGGTGATGCCACCTGTATTGGATGGGCGCGGAAATTATTCGACGACACGGCGCAATATTCGACCGGAAGTGTCTATGTGAACTTCATGCCCGATGATGAGGTGGGGCGTGTATCGGGGGCTTACGGCAGCAACATGGAGCGATTGGGCCATGTGAAGGCCAAGTATGACCCAAAAAACCTGTTCCGCCTCAATCACAATATCAAACCCACTTCAGTATCCCGCGCGGCTGAATGAGGGTAAAATTCTATAAAATACGCACCAGCATAAAGGATTGATGACGACGGATACTCCAGAAGAAAGCCTCGATCCTGCGAATTGGGCGGATATGCATAAAACGGCGTCGCGGATGATTGACGACGCCGTTGCCCATGTTGAGGGGGTGCGGGAGCGTCCGGTTTGGCAACAAATGCCGCAATCCGTGCGCGAGGGTTTCCTCACGCCCGCGCCCATGAAATCCACGCCATTGGACGCGGTTTATGACGAGGTTCTGTCAACGGTTTTCCCCTACGCGATGGGGAATATTCACCCACGGTTTTGGGGCTGGTATATGGGATCGAGCAATTTTACGGGCGCGCTGGCTGATTTTCTCGCGGCCATTGAAGGATCCAATCTTGGTGGAGGGGATACAGCGGCAGCCCAAGTTGACCGGCAAGTCGTGAACTGGCTCAAGGAATTGATGGATTTTCCAGCGTCGGCGAGTGGGACATTGACCAGTGGCGGGTCGATGGCAAACATGGTGTGCCTGACGGTTGCGCGCAACAAAATGGCGGGCGTCGATGTGCGCGAGGAAGGGATCACAGCCCTGCCCAAACCGCTGCGATTTTACACCTCAGATCAGGTCCATAGCGCTAGCCAGAAGGCGTTGGAAGCCCTCGGCCTTGGTCGACGCGCCCTGCGGGTGATCCCTTCGGACGCCAACTTTCGGATGAGCATACCCGCGTTGGAACAGGCCATCCAAGAGGATCGTGCTGCGGGGTGCGAACCCGCCTGTGTGATTGCCACGGCGGGCACCACAAACACCGGTGCCATCGACGATATGCAGGCCATCGCAGCGCTGTGTAAGCGGCAAGGGATATGGTTCCACGTGGATGGTTGCATTGGCGCTTTGATCAAAATCGCCCCCGTTAATCGCACGATGGTGGAGGGGATTGAAGACGCGGATTCCTTAGCCCTTGATCCGCACAAATGGCTACATACGCCGTTTGAAGCGGGGTGTGCTTTGGTCAAAGACGCGCAGTTGCATTTCGATACGTTTGAGTTGCACGGCGAATATCTAGAGGAAAAACCGCGCGGTATCGCGTCGGGCGGATTCCTCGCGGATTATTGTTTCGAGTTGTCGCGCGGCTTTAAGGCGTTGAAAATATGGATGTCGCTAAAAGAACATGGGGTGGAGAAATTTGGCTGTCTAATTGATCAGAATATTGCGCAAGCCGCCTATTTGACGGACCTCATCCACACGGACCCGCATTTGGAACTCATGGCGCCGACGTCGATCAATATCGTCTGTTTTCGGTATCGTAATGCGGAGGCGCCCGATGAGGACCTCAAGGCGCTGAACACCGAAATCATGCTCCGCCTGCAAGAAAGCGGGCTGGCAGTACCGTCCGACACCACGGTGGGCGGACGGCATTGTTTGCGCGTGGCGATCAACAATCATCGCACCAAACGACAGGATCTTGATCTGTTGGTGCGAGAGGTCGTTAAGTTAGGACAGGAACTAGAGGCGGCTGCGCCTTAGTCGCTCCCGCGTGCGCCCCAAGTGTCCGAAAGGCGATACCCTTCGGGCCAAGGATCAGTGGGGTCGAGCATATGTTGGTGGATGCCCGTAATCCATGCTTGGCCCGAAATTTCGGGCACAACGGCGGGGCGGGAACCGACCGTGGTTTCGCTGACGATGCGGCCCGTAAAAGTTGAGCCAATGACAGACACCGCCGTTAATGTGTCGTCCAACCCCATCTCGCCACGGGCGTGCAAAACTGCCATCCGCGCCGAAAGGGCTGTGCCCGTTGGCGAACGATCGACCTTGCCCGGTTGAATGGCAACGGCGGCACCTGCGCGTAATTCGTTTCCGTCGCGTGTCACGGGGCCAGCAAAAAGGCAGAATGAAAAATGGGTCCAATCGGGATTGTCGGGATGGTGAAACTTCAGCTTTTTATTGGCTGCATTAGCGATACGCACGCCAAGGCGGGCGATCTCATGCGCTTCTTCGGCGACCAGTGACAGGCCCATCGCTTCAGCGTCGACAATCACAAAACTATCGCCGCCATAGGCCGTATCGACCCGCAACGTACCAAGGCCATCGACCTCCAGTTCAACGTCCAGATCGGCCGCAAAACTGGGCAGGTTTTGCACCGAAATCTTCTCGGCCTTGCCGTTTTTACACGTCGCGCGCACCTTCACCAACCCACCGGGTGCTTCAAGCACCAGTTCCGTCAGGGGTTCAATCATCGGGATAATCCCGCTTTCCAAAAGCACAGTCGAAACGCAGATCGAATTGGAGCCGGACATCGGGGGCGTGTCTTCGGGTTCCATGATGATAAAGGCCGCATCGGCGAGCGGGTTTTTCGGTGGTACCAATAGGTTTACATGGCGAAACACGCCGCCGCGTGGTTCATTCAGTACGAAATTGCGCAGAGTTTGGTCCTTAGCGATCCAACGGCTTTGCTCCCAGAGGGTCTCACCGGGGGGCGGGGTCACGCCGCCCACAATCACGTCGCCAACTTCGCCTTCGGCATGGGCCGAAATCACATGGATGGTTTTTGTACTGCGCATTTTTGGGACCTTAAAGTTGAGGCGTGAGCCAGTCGGGGAGAGTGTTGGGCGCTTGGCCGGTGCAGGCGGCGCGGGCGCAATCGGCGAGCGAGCCAAACCGCACTTCGCGCCCACAAAGACCCGGCGCGTAATGCGCGTATTTACCAGAATTGGTCATCAAGGTTTTGGCGCTTGGGGGGAATACGGGTTCGGAAATCGAACACCAGCAAATATCCGGCACGACTTGGACGCCTGCGGCCTCAAGGATGGCCAATGTGCCGTCCGCGCGGGCTTGGGTGAGGGTGTCGTGGCCCAAAGTGACAATAACATCGGTTTCGCTGTGACGATGTTTCCCCTCAAGAAGTTTCGCCAAAGCGTGGCATTCAGATAGCGAGAAATGGGGGCTGCCAAAGGCCACGAGATCGATTTGGGCGGGGCCGGGATTGAACTGTTGCCAAATCCGCGCAAGGTCTTGGACGCCCGCATGCACGGTTTCTGCGCTTGGGGAAATCATCGTGGCCTCTGGCGTAATGCCCGCCACATGTAGCATCGGCGCGGCGGAAGTCGTGCCAAACGCGGCGCACATCGCCTTGAGGTCATCCTCGTTAGGGGAAAGGTTTTCGAGCCCGGTCAACACGGGAATACATTCAGGGGCCAAATGTCCGGCAAGATATCCCAACATCGGCCAAAGAGAGTCATCGTGTTGCGCGGGGAGGGTTATTTCGATGATCCGAAGGGCGGCGCGGTGTTCATCAAGATAGGCACCAGACAAAGGAGCGCGGCCTGTGAGGGCGATGCAAAGATCAAAGAAATCGGGGTGTTTCACTGTGCGCGCGGCCAAAACCGTATTGGCATAGACCACGGCGTTAGATTCCGCCCATGCGATCATTTCCCCAGCCTTGGGGGTGGTGTCGAGCAAGTAGGGCGCGCAGGTGAAACTGGGACGTGCGCCCATTTTCACATAGGCATCCGCGAGGCGGCTTGCGGGCAGGCCAAAGTCGGGCGGGATGCCTTGTACGCGCCAATTGGCATGATCCACAGAGATGGCATTCATCGTGGTTGGCACCCGTACTTGTGCGCCCATATTGGCCACTTTTTCCGCGAACACCAGATTGGCAGGGCTCGCGTAAATACAGCCGTCTATATGCACTTGGGTCACGTCGATCAAACTTGTGGCCCCTTGAAGGGCTGCCATGGTGACGATGGTTTGCATGGCCATTTTGGGCGCTTCGCCGTCGGCACCTGCAAGCATGGCGCGGTCGCCGTCCGAGAGATCAAGCGCGACTTCGGCCAAGGGAGCCAGCGGAATTGTGAGGTTTGGCGCGGTGATTTCGGTTGGCGAGATTTGCGCGGTGGCGGCTTGGGACAGGGCGGCAAAATCGGCCGCGTCCAATTGTGCGACGGGGACGTTCATGTCAAATAGCTGCTGTGCGATCAACGCGCCGAGGGTCAAAACATCCTCATGGTCGCGGAAAATAAACGCGGCAGGGGCGTGGCCATTTTGGATCAATTCAAGCACCACGCCAGAGCCTGTGCAAGACCCGCGACTGGTGGGCATCAGCACGATTTTCCCCGCGAGGGATTGGCGGTGCCACGGATGATGTGCGTCGATGACGACGCCTGTGGAAGCATCAACGCCGCCCCAAAAACTAAGGCCTTCTTCGGACGCCAAAACGGGTCCGTTTGCTTGTCCGGCAAGGATGCTGCGTGTCATAAGTGCTTTCTATTTAACCACAAAACCATGCGCGAAGGGGTCGCGTTCATCGTCTATGAATATTGTATTAATGCCCGTTACGCGGGCCCATCCGGCAATTGAAGGGATGATTGCAGGCTTATCTGCAACCGTTGCCGCCGCCTCGACGCGCCCCTTAAAGAGCGAG
This sequence comes from Falsihalocynthiibacter arcticus, assembly GCF_000812665.2. Classification (GTDB taxonomy): domain Bacteria; phylum Pseudomonadota; class Alphaproteobacteria; order Rhodobacterales; family Rhodobacteraceae; genus Falsihalocynthiibacter; species Falsihalocynthiibacter arcticus. Next base: position 3,653,277 of record NZ_CP014327.1, on the reverse strand, counting down.
CCGATGATGCTCTCGTGGATGAAATCATCGCCGACAGAGAGTTTGCCTTTTGCCGCCAATTGAGCCATCCGCGCGGAGGTTCCTGTGCCGCAGGGCGAACGGTCGATCGCCTTGTCGCCATAGAATACTGCGTTGCGTGCGCTGGCCTCTGGATGCTGTGCCGCGCCCGTCCATAGGATATGCGATAGGCCGAAAATCGAGGGTTTTTCTGGATGGGTAAATTCGTATTTTTCATTCAATGCGGCGCGAAGTTTTTGGCTAAACCCCACCAACTCGCCTGCGGAAAAATTGGCCATATCATTGAAATTTTTCTGCGGATCGACGATGGCGTAAAAATTACCGCCATAGGACACATCAACAACAACTTCGCCTAGGCCTGCGACGTTGGCCGTAAGCCCCGCGGAATGCAGGAAACTCGCGACATTGGTGAGGCGCACTTCCTCAACAAAACGCCCGTCCTGAACATAGGTCACATCGACCCGGCCTGCAGGGGTATCTAGCCGCAGCACGCCCGCCGTTTCGGGGCGGATCAAACCGTTTTCCAGCGCGATTGTGACGGTGCCGATGGTGCCGTGGCCACACATTGGCAAACAGCCAGAGGTCTCGATAAACAACACCCCAACGTCGCAATCCTCGCGCGTGGGCGGATAGAGGATCGCCCCCGACATCTGGTCGTGGCCCCGTGGCTCAAACATCAAGCCTGTGCGAATCCAGTCATATTCGGCCAAGAAATGCGCGCGTTTTTCCAGCATCGTATCGCCGCGTAATTGCGGCGCGCCACCTGTTACAAGGCGTACGGGGTTGCCACAGGTGTGGCCGTCAATGCAGGGGAAGGTAAATTGGGTCATGCGATGCCTCTAAAAACGCGCAGGAGAGAACGGGGATAGGTCCATCGCGGGGGCTTTGCCAACCAACAAATCCGCGATGATTTCGGCAGTACCCGCCGATTGGGTCAATCCAAGGTGCCCGTGGCCAAAAGCACAAATCACATCAGGGCGTCCAGGCAGGGGGCCGAGAGCCGGAAGCGTGTCGGGGAGCGATGGGCGGAAGCCCATCCACTGTGTGCCGCCCGTGGTTTTTAACGCAGGCATGAATTGCTTGGCTTTGGTCAGGAGCGCTTCTGCGCGCTTATAATTTGGTGGAAGTTTCAATCCGCCCAGCTCAACCGCACCGCCAACACGGATGCCGGTTGTCAGCTTGGAAATCACAAACCCATGACCGCCAAACGTCACGTGACACCGCAGATCGACCGCGTCTGGGGGCAGGGTGGTGTTATAACCGCGCTCGGTTTCAAGCGGGATTTTGACACCAGCCGTGCGCGCAAGGTGGTGCGAGAACGCGCCCGCCGCAAGGACGATTTTGCCCGTCATTTTCCCGACACTTGTCTGGACTCCGCCGTCAACCAAACTCGTGGCTTCGGCGATTACAATTTCGCCACCCTTGGCACGGAACTGCTCGGCAAGCGCGAGGGTGTATAGCTTGGGGTCGGAAATTGAGTACCATTCCGGCGTGAATGTGGCATGGGTGAAACGCGGATGCAGGCCCGGTTGGACCTCAGCGATGTCGTCGCCGATGAGGTGACGGAAGGGGATGTCGGCGTCTTCACGGACCTTCCAGCCCGGTAGGCTTGCTTCAAACTCGCTCCGCCCCTCATAAACCAGCAATTGCCCGTCGTGGTGCAGCATATCCATCAGGTCGTTGTCTTGTAGAAAGGGTTTGAGCGCGCGTTTTGAAATCGCGTTCAATTCCGTCAAAGCAACCGTTGAGGCGCGCACTTCTGCGGGCCAACTCGCGCGCCAAAATCTGTACATCCACGGCGCGATTTTCAACGCGTATTGGGGTGGGATCGATAGGGGCCCCAAAGGGTCGAGTAGCCATTTCGGGGCTTGGCGCATAACTTTTGGCGAAGCAAGCGGCAGAACCTCGGGGAAGGCAAACGCGCCAGCATTGCCCGCGGAGGCCCCCGCAGAGGGGCCTTCACGATCAATCACACGGACGGTAAGGCCCCGCGCTTGAGCCGCCAAAGCAATCGAGAGCCCGACGACACCGGCGCCAACCACCACGACATCTTGGGTGCTCATTAGCGTACGCTCGAAAGAAACTTTTGCGTTTCCGCATGCTGTGGCGCGTCGAAAAATTGTTTGGACGGCGCGATCTCGGCCATGACTCCTTGATGGAAAAAGGCGACCCGATCTGAAACATCGCGGGCAAAACCCATTTCATGCGTCACGCAAATCATCGTCATACCTTCGTCGGCAAGCAGTTTCAGCGTGTCCAACACCTCTCCCACCAATTGCGGATCAAGCGCGGATGTCACCTCATCAAATAGCATATATGCGGGCGACATAGCTAGAGCGCGCGCAATCGCCATACGTTGCTGTTGGCCACCGGAAAGCCGTCCAGGATAGACCAAGAGTTTCTCGGCCAAGCCAACGTGCGTGAGGTGTTTTACGGCGATTTCTTCGGCTTGTTCGCGCGACATTCCCAACACTTTGCGCGGGGCTAAAGTCACGTTTTCCAACACGGTGAGGTGGGGGAAAGAGTTGAACTGCTGGAACACAATGCCGATATTGCGGCGCAGTTTGTTAAGGTCGGTGGATTTTGCATGCACCTCAATCCCATCCACAAGGATGCTGCCGTGGCTGATCTGTTCCAGACCGTTGATACAGGTCAGGAGCGTCGATTTTCCCGAACCAGAGCCGCCGATAACCGACACAACTTCACCTTTTTGAACCGTCAGGTCGATGCCCTTGAGCACTTCCAATGGACCAAAGGATTTACGAACGTCTTTAATCTCAATCATTCTCACGCCACCTTTTTTCGAGTTGGCTTCCAAGCCGAGCGATGGGGAAGCTTAGGGCAAAGTATATAACTCCTGTGACCATCAGGATGAACATAGGTTCTTGGAGGCGGGTCACAAGGATCTGGCTGGCGCGCAGCAGTTCGATGATGCCCAGCCAGAGGACCAATGAGCTGTCTTTCAACACGCCAAGTGTAAGGCCAATCCAACTTGGGAGGGCCACCCGCAGTGCCATTGGGAACACGATTTGCGTCATGTCTTGACCCCACGACAGGCCCAACGAGCGCGCGGCGCGACGTGTGACCATCGGAACCGCATCAATCGCGCCGCGCACAATCTCGGTGCAATAGGCCGATGTATAGAGCGCCAAAACGACACAAGACGTTGCGAAGGGCGGCATATTTAGGCCTGCGATCGCTTGGAACGCATTCGCCAAAACCAACTGGATCAGCAACGGTACAGAGCGAAATATATCCAGCACAAAGATGATTGGCAGGGCGGCCCACGTACTTATATGGGCGCGAAGGACGCCAAAGAACAGCCCCATAAGTGTGCCGCCCGTCACAGCAAAGGCCGTGACCGCCAGTGTCATTCCCGCGCCTTTAGCGAGGAACATCAGGTCGTTAAGGTTTAAACCGGTATCAAACATGGTACTCTCCTTAATACCGGAACATGCGCCATGCGATCAGCCGTGCGCCAATCGTCACCGCTTTTGCAATGAAGTAGTAGAACACAGCCGCAAGGGTAAAAATCTCAAACGTGCGAAAGCTTCTCACGTTGATATCTTGGGTTACGCCAGCAAGGTCGGTGTTCATGCCTACGGTCACGCCCAATGAGGTCATCAGGATCGCCCAAACCATTTGGTTGGTGGTGGGCAAGAAAGCGATGCGGAACATTTGCGGCATCACAATCAGACGGAAAGCCTGAAGGGGGCGCATCCCGAGGGAACGTGCCGACCGCGTTTGGGTGTCTGGAATGGCGCGTAGGGCACCGCGAAATGTTTCGGCCAAATAACCCGCATTATTGAAGGTAATCCCAGCCAAAAGCGCCACGAAGGGGCTGAGGTGGATGCCAAAACTTCCCAATCCGAAATGCGCCATGTAAATCTGGAAAAGGGCAGGCGTGTTGCGTGCCACCTCGACCCAAACTGTTGCAGGCGCATAGATCAGCTTGGATTTTGAATTGCGCGCAACGGCGAGGATGACGGCCAAAAGGATCCCCATGACCATCGACAAAAGGGCGATCTGAAGTGTGACCAAAGCTCCGTCAAATAATTGCGGAAGCTTTTGCAGCGCCTGACGCCATTGGAATGTATAGTTAAACATCGCGACCCTTTGTGTGGGAGCTTGCGGGAAAGCAAGGGGGCCCGAAGGCCCCCCGCCGATTTAACGGTAAACGTTTGGTACAGTTAGATCAGGTGCGTCGCCGCCAACCCATTTGCCATACAGCTCTTGATACCGTCCTGTGCGGGTTTGTTGGTTAATGAAGAGATCAAGATAGTTCAGCAGGCCGTACTCGTTACGCAGCGCGATAAGGCCTACGTAATCAATGGCATAAGGCGCGTCGCCTTTGATAGTTAGGCCTGGGTATTTGCCCGAAGCAACGATGGAACCAGCCACAGTTGAAGTCACAACAGTCGCGTCGATTTGGCCTTGCGAAAGGGCAAGGAACACGTCTGCTTGGGATTGGTACGGACGGAAGCTACCTTCGCCCCATTCTTTGACGTTGTCCTCAAGCGCGATGCCTTCGAACGTGCCGCCAACGGAACCAACAGTTTTCCCTTTCAAGCCGTCAAAATCTTCAACACCAGCATCTTCGCGGGTCAAAACAACGTTTGTGAAGGCGAAATAAGGGATCGTGAAACCAGCGGTTCTTGCGCGCTCAAGCGTGTCGGAAGTGGAGGCAACCCCAACATCAACACGGCCCGAAACCAAGGCTGGAATACGGTCAGGGAAGGGTGTTTCAACGATTTCAGCTTCTACGCCGAGTGCAGCTGCAAGGTCATTGCAATAGTCGACGTCAAAGCCGATAGGGTTGTTGTCCGCATCGCGTGAACCCATTGGTGGGAAATCCAACACCACAGCACAGCGCAGCGTGCCAGATGCCATGATATCGTCCAATTTGTCCGCGTTTGCCGGTGAAGTAAGCGCCGTTGCAGTCAGCAGGCTTCCAATAATCAACGAAGTTTTCATTTGTCGTTCTCCCGTGGTGGCATTGTTTTTTGATTCGTATTGTAAGCTGACTATGGGTGCGCATTTTGTTTGAATCAACTAAAAATATTATTTGTATTTAATTAGTATACTTAATGGGCGCCGCCTGTCGATAGAGGTCGTAGAGCGCCCTGTTTAAGGGGCGAATTTGCCTCATTTTCGCACATGCAATGCGAGTTCTCCAACAGGAATGGGGGAGCGTCTTGCTATGATTACCCCCTATGTATACAAATTATATACAAATGACGACCCGCTTTTGCCCGAAACTTCCGCGACACCATCTAATGAATTTAAGGAATACCAAAATGACCGATGCAACGACCCTAACCGCCCATGAGTTGGGCGCTTTGATTGAAGAAATATTCCTCAACGTGGGGTTCTCGACTACACAGGCGGGCGCCTTGGCGCGCGTTATTTTGGCGGGAGAACAGGATGCGTGTAAATCACATGGCATCTATCGGATTGAGGGCTGTTTGCGTACGTTAAAGCAGGGAAAAGTGGACCCACAAGCGACGCCGAAATTGCAACAGGATGCCTCCGCAATTGTACGGGTCGACGCCAAGGGTGGCTTTGCCAATGCGGCGTTCGAGTTGGGCGCGCCCGTGCTGGCGGAACGCGCCCATAGCTTGGGGTTAGCGGCGCTTGTGATCAACGATTGCACCCATTTTTCCGCGCTTTGGCCAGAGGTTGAGGCGCTCACCGATCTTGGCCTTGCCGCGATTGCGATGTGCCCAAGTTACGCGACAGTTGCGCCAACGGGCGGCACAAAACCTTTGCTCGGCACCAATCCGCTGGGCTTTGGTTGGCCCCGCAAAGGCGCGCACCCCTATGTGTTTGATTTCGCCACCAGCGTTGCGGCGCGCGGCGAAGTTGAGTTGCACCGTATCGCGGGGAAACCGCTTCCCGAGGGCTGGGCGATGGATGAAAACGGCACGCCCACAACCGATGCCACGCTGGCTTTGGAAGGGGCGATGCTGCCCTTTGGCGGCCACAAAGGGTCGGCCATTTCCACCATGATCGAATTGCTCGCAGGGGTGATGATCGGCGATATGACCAGCCCCGAAGCCTTGGAATTTCTGGGAGCCACCAATATCGCGCCGCGCCACGGCGAGTTAATCATTGCCTTTAGCCCCGAAAAATTTGCCGAAGGGCGCGGGGGCGCGAGCTTGGATCGAGCGGAAACCCTGTTTGATGCGATCCTTGGTCAGGGGGCGCGCTTGCCGTCGCAACGCCGCTTTGCCGCGCGGGCCGAGTCTCAGGCTAATGGTATTCGCTTGACGGCCGAAGAGGTGGCTTTGTTGGAACGCCTGCGTAAAGATGGGTTGAAGGCCGTCTCTTAAGCCCTCTTCCATAAACGAAAAAAGGCCCGCGAATCTCTGCGGGCCTTTTTGATTTGAATGGGGCGCTGTGGCTTAAAGAACAGCGCCTGCAAGTTTGGACCAATCGGCATACCATGCGCGGAACAGCTTGAGTTGGGCTTCGACAAAACCGCGTTGGCTGTCCGAAAGCGCGTCGCTCTCGTTGAAATGCAGCGTGTATTCCGCGTCGCCGTTTAACACCATCATATGTTTGAAGAACAACACCAAGTCGGCACCCTCGTCGAATTTCGACAAGACGTTAAGCGCGGTTTCCAACTCTGTGGCGCGTTGGCGCGACAGGGCATTGCCCTTGGCAGCATCTTGGCTCAGGGCGACCAGATTCAAGACTTCGGAGGGGAGGACGTTGCCGATACCGGTAATCGCGCCCGTCGCGCCGCAATTGACGAAACCATGCACAACCGCGGTGTCGACACCGATCATCAGGCTCACGTCGTCGTTGCCGCTGGTGATATATTCCGCCGCATAGGACAGATCATCATGGCCGCCGAACTCTTTGAAACCAATCAGGTTTTTGTGATCCTTGCGCAGTTCAAAGAACAGGTCCGCGCGGGTGGCAAACCCATAGTGGGGGCTGTTGTAGATCACGGCGGGAAGGTCAGAGGCCGCGGCCAAGATGTCTTTGAAATGTGCTTTTTGTGCCGGCATAGAACCGCCACGCGACAGCACGCGGGGGATAACCATCAGGCCTTGGGCACCGATTTTTTGTGCGTGGGCCGCATGGGCTACCGCCAATTTCGTGTTCAAAGCGCCCGTGCCAACGATCAAGGGAACGCCCGCTTTAACGAGGCGCTCAACGCCTTCCATCCGCTGTGCATCCGTCAAAAGCGGCCAGTCGCCCATCGAGCCACAATACACCACCGCTGACATGCCCGCCGCGATCAGTTCTTGTCCCTTGCGGACCAAAGCGTCGAAATCTGGGGTGCGGTCGGGGGTGCAGGGCGTCATCAGGGCCGGAATGGTTCCGGAAAAAATGGGGCTGGTCATTGTGATCTCCTAAAGTGTCGTGCGCGTGCGGGATTAGCTTAAAAGGCGCAACGCGTAGAGTTTGATTCTATATCTTGAGGTCGATAATACGAGTTGGATTTTATTTGTCGACAAGTTTTGTGCCCAATGCGCGCATTCGTCATTATACTTGCTCCAACGGGCGGGTTCCAATATCCTTCTTGTGTACAAAAAGGATTCTTCATGACCAAGCCGGACGCCATCAAGAAACCCGACCGAAAACGCGGGTCTGGAGTGAAGCATGTGTACGATGTTTTGCGCGATGAAATCATCGATTTGGTCTTGGAACCGGGCAGTCCCATTGACGAAATCCAACTGGCAGAACGCTTTGCGATGTCGCGCACTCCGATCCGCGAAGCATTGGTCCGCTTGTCCGTGGAGGGGTTGGTAACCACGTTACCTAACCGCTCGACCGTGGTGTCCAATATAAATTTCCTCAAACTGCACACGTTTTTTGATGCGCTTACGTTGATGTATCGCATGACCACACGGTTGGCCGCAGAGTACCACACGCCAGAGGATTTAGAGATCATTCGCGCGCATCAAGCCGAGTTTGAGCGCGCCGTTACGGATCAAGACGCTTTGGCGATGATCGCAACCAACCGCGAGTTCCATGCGGCCATCGCGGTGGCGGGGCAGAACGTATATTACGAGGGACTTTTCCTGCGATTACTGGATGAGGGGCGGCGGATATTGCGGCTGTATTACTCGTCTTATCAGGATCAACTTCCGCCACAATTTGTCAGCGAGCACGAGGGGATGATCGACGCGATTGCGGCAGGCGACGTTGAGCGGGCCGACGAAGTCGCGCATGCGCATGCGGACCAAATCGTCGCGCAAATCCAAAGGCTTATCTCAAACGACCGCCGCGTAAAAATCACCCTTTAGGGGAAGCGAGGCACGCTCAATGCGCCTCCCTCAACCTGTCTACTTCCTCTAGTATTTGCCCAAGCACCGTGAGGAGCATCTCCACATCCTCGGCGTCTATCGTTAGGGGGGGCGTATCTTGAGAATATTGTCAAATGGCCCCTCGCAACCGATTAGAATACGGTGCGCGCGCAGACGGTTTTTGATGTATTCGGCAACCTGTGTGGCGGGCGCACGCGTCACAGGATCCTCCACCAGATCAACGCCGATGAACAGGCCATAGCCGCGCACATCGCCAATCACGTCGTGGCGTTTTTGTAGCGTCGCCAACCCGTCAAACAGCCGCGCGCCCATCACACGCGCATTCTCCATCAAGCCCTCATCGTCAACGATATCAAGGACTTCTTTGCCCATGCGACAGGACAGCGTTGAGCCGCCGAAGGTCGAGAAATACTCCGGCCCCTTGGCAAAAGCCTCGGCAATTTGGCGGGTGGTGACGACCACGCCGAGGGGGTGGCCATTGCCAATCGGCTTGCCCAAGACCACAATGTCGGGCACCGCGTTTTGTTGTTCAAAACCAAAGTAATAGTCGCCCAAGCGCCCTAGGCCTGTCTGTACTTCGTCGGCGATACACACACCACCAGCCGCGCGAACCCGTTGATAGACCGCCGATAAATAGCCTTTGGGCGGGATGATTTGGCCGCCAACGCTGGGGAAAGTTTCGGCAATGAAGCCCGCCAATTTCCCGCCGCGTTTTTCGATGGCTGCAAGGGCGTCGCCCACAAGGGCGGCAAATTTCTCGGCTCGATCTGGATCGTCGCGGCGATAGCTTCCGCGATAGTCGTCGGCGACCTCGACCAATTGCACCCAATCGGGTTGGCCTACGCCGCCCTTGGCGTTAAATTTATAGGCCGAAATGTCGATCGCACCAGTGGTATTGCCGTGGTAGCCGTGATCGGGCGTTATCATGTCTTTGCCACCCGTTTTGGCGCGGGCAAGCCGCAGGGCGAGTTCGTTGGCTTCGGACCCAGAGTTGACAAAGAAGCAGACCGACAGGCCTTTTGGCATTTTCGAGACGATCTTTTGCGCAAATTCGGTCTGGGCCGGATGCAGATACCGCGTGTTTGAATTTATCCGTTTGAGTTGGTTCGCCGCGACGGCCTGAATGCGGGGATGGGCGTGGCCGACATGCGGCACGTTGTTGTAAGCGTCCAAATAGGGGCGGCCCCATTCGTCAAACAGATGATGCTTCCAGCCACGCACCAGCATTACAGGATCGGCATAGCTTAGACGCAGATTGCGGCCAAAAAGGCGGTCGCGCTCAGTCTTAACCGCGTCTTTGTCGGTGGGGGTGAAGGCCACTTTGGCGTCAGGTAAATTCATCAAAGCGGCTGGATTGGGACAGATTGCCCCCCACAGATACATCTCGTCCGGGTCCGCAACGCCTGGCCAATCTTCGCCCATGCCATCGGTCGAAAGGGCCAGTTGGAAATGCACATGCGGTGCCCAGCCGCCAGATTGCGTCACATCGCCAAGACGGGCAAAAGCCTCGCCCTTTGCAAGGGTTTGGCCTACCTGCAAAGTTTCAAGAACCTCGGGATTAAGGTGGCCATAAAGTGTGAAGAACGCGTCGCCATTTGGGGTCTCGTGGCGCAGAATAACGACGCCGCCATAGTCCAGATGAGCGGTGCGATTTTCAACCACATGCACTGTGGCTTTCATCGGTGCATGCAGGGTGGTTTGGGCAGGAGCAAAGGCATCAATCGCCAAATGCACCGAGCGCCGATTTGAGGCTTTCCATGGTCCACGGCGAAACGCGGGGGCGGTATAAATCAGGCGGGGTTCGTTATAATAGCCAAGCCAAATGCGACCGTTATCCTCATATTCCTGCCCAACCAAGGCGGCTTCGGCCAACGGAAGGTCAAACGGATTTTGCGGCCATGTGGAGTGTTCCACCGAAAGCGTACCCATCGGGGCCCGCGCCAAATCTTCGCCCATAATGGGGGCAAAATTCCCGCGCTCTTGATCGAGCCACGCTTGAACGCGGGGCGCGGCATCCGTGATCGGCAAACCACAGGCCGCGCGCAGACGTTTGCCGATCAATTCTTCGTTCAGCGTACAATTTTCCAGAAAATCCCACGCGGGTTTTTGGGAAATGACAACATAGGGATCATGCGGGTTTTCGAGTGCCATTTGGGTGGAATTCACCACGCTTACAGCAAGGCGCATACGCAGCAAGGGCCAGATCAGATCGACTTCTGCAGGGGTGAGCGGGTAGGCGGCGTGATAGCCCGCAACCAGTGCGGCCAAGGCCTGTTCGGGGTCCGCTTGGCCCAACACCATATAGGCACCAGCAATCGCGAGGTCGCAAATGCGCGGGCTAGAACAGATGTCGCCTAGATCAATCAAGCCCGTCACATGGGGGGGCTTCGTTAGGGTGCCGCCGACGATGACGTTATAGTCGTTCACGTCGTTGTGGATAGCGACGTGGGGCAGGGATTTTAGCGCCGGTTTGATGGTGGAAAACGCGGATAAAATGTCGGTGATGAGCGCGCGACGCTTTGGGTTGATGATACCGTCGATATGGTCCGAAATCCAATCGCCTTGGGTCAAATTCCATTTGAAATCACGCGCAAGGGCGGGGTGTTTGAAATCGGCCAGCGCGCGGTCCATGGCGCCAATGGCATGGCCCAAATCGCGCAATAATGCGACGGACTGCGGGCGGAAATTGGCATAGGTCCGCCCTTCGGCTTTGCGCAACACCCAAACAAGACGCTTGGCGCCTGCCTCGTCTGGCACCGTCGCGAAAAATTCCCCTGATTGGGTTGTTATAACGTCGGGAACGGGAACGTCTGGAGCGTTGTGCGCGATGTGATTGAACGCGCGGCATTGGAGGTCGATGAAGTCGACGGGGCAGCCAATGCGCATGACTTTGAGCACGTAATCTTGTGTTCCGGTCGCCAGAAAGTTGAGATCCAACTCGCCGTCAAGCGGGTTACAGTGGCGTGAATGCCCCAAATATCTCGCAATACGTTTTGCCAATGATGTGTCATATTGTGCCCGTTCGCTCTCAAGGTGTTATTTTTTGCGACGAATCGAAAAGCCGCGCGGCTCCGATTGAATCCCTCTCAATTAGGGGGAAACTTGTTGGAAAATCAAAGAACAAATCTTGAACGACCACGGCGCACGATGAATGTTTGCGCTTCTTGGGTGGAGTTTCGTGCCAATTCATGGGGGGATGAAAATGTCAATCTGCACTCGTAAAGGGTTATTATACGAGGCGTTTTCGATCTGAGTTTTCGCGCTAAAGGTTCGGCTTTTGAGGTTACAGTAAAAAAATTATTGTTGACAAAAATCTTTATGCTAATAGCCTCGCCAGACTAAACAAAGTTCCTTGGGGGAGGTCGGTTTGTGAAGGCTGAAAGGCGCAAGGACGCAAATGAACTCGGACCGCGTATGCGTCGCCAGCGGCAACGTCTTTCGATGACGTTGCAGCAACTCGGGGCCGCGTCCGGTGTTTCCGTTGGATATATCAGCCAGTTGGAACGCGGAAACGCGACACCAACCCTAGGTACGCTTTCCCAAATTGCCGCAGCCCTCAACGTTGACCTCGACTATTTCATCCGCAAGCCGCAAGTCGCCGATAGCTTGACGCGCGCAGGCAGTCGTCCACGCTTCGCCACGGCTGGGTCCTCTATTGAATACGAACAGATCGGTGCGGATTTTCCGGGGCACGAGCTGACGTCTTTTGTGATGAATGTTCCCGCAGGATATGAATCCGAACTTGTGAAACACCTCGGTGAAGAGATCATTTATATTCTGGAGGGCGAGATTTCGCAGATGGTCGGTGGGCGCGAGTACATCATGTCAACCGGTGATAGTTTGCATTATCTTGGGGAGAAACCGCACAGTTGGTCCAACCGCACCCAAGAGCCCGCACGGATACTTTGGGTGGGGCGGATGCACTATCAAAAGTCCGACCAAATTCCACATATGGCCCCTGATATCACAGAGGCACTTCCCAATTTGGACCCGCAAAAAACCTCAGCATAGGGTCTGAAATGCGGCTGGAAAACCATGCCGCCAAAAACACTAAAAACGACAACCAAAGGGAGATACAACCAAATGACTTTTAAGTACAAAATCGCCACTGGCCTGCTTATGGCCACGATGGGCACCGCGGCTTCTGCGCAGTCGCTTGTCTATTGCTCCGAGGGTTCCCCCGAGGGCTTTGACCCAGCGCTTTTCACGGCGGGCACAACGTTTGATGCGTCCAGCCACCCAATCTATAACCGCCTGACAGAATTCAAAGTCGGCACAACTGAAGCCATTCCTGGTCTTGCCGAAAGCTGGGAAGTTTCAGAAGACGGGAAGACGGTCACGTTCCATTTGCGTCAAGGTGTGAAATTTCACAGCAACGACCAGTTCACTCCCACACGCGATTTCAACGCCGACGACGTGATTTTTACGTTTGATCGCCAAGGCAATGAAGCAAACCCATACAATGCCGTTTCCGGGGGGACTTGGGAATACTACAGCAGCATGTCGATGCCCGACCTGATCGATAGCATCGAAAAAGTTGATGATTACACCGTTGTGTTCAACCTCACGCGTCCAGAAGCACCGATCATTGCCAACATGGCGATGGATTTTGCGTCAATCGTTTCCAAGGAATATGCCGACGCAATGTTGGAAGCTGGTACACCAGAAATGTTGAACCAAGCGCCAATCGGCACGGGCCCATTCTCGTTCCAAGCCTACCAAAAAGATGCGGTTATTCGTTATCTACGCAACGACGATTATTGGGGCGACAACGCCAAAGTTGAATCGCTGATCTTTGCGATCACACCAGACGCTTCCGTGCGGTATCAAAAAGTTCAGGCAGGCGAATGCCATGTCATGGCCTATCCAAACCCTGCGGACGTTCAGGCGATGCAAGACGACAGCGGTGTTGTCGTTATGGAGCAAGAAGGCCTTAACGTGGGCTACCTCGCGTATAACACCAAGGTCGCGCCTTACGACAATGCCAATGTTCGCAAAGCGTTGAACATGGCAATCGACAAACAGGCGATTATTGACGTTGTGTTCCAAGGGTCTGGCCAAATTGCCAAAAACCCGATCCCACCAACGATGTGGTCTTATAACGACGCTGTTCAAGACGACAATTACGATCCCGAAGCAGCCAAAGCGATGTTGGAAGCCGAAGGTGTAACGGATCTGTCGTTGAAAATCTGGGCGATGCCCGTTCAGCGTCCCTACAACCCCAATGCGCGCCGTATGGCCGAACTCATGCAGGAAGACTTCTCCAAGATCGGCGTCGATGTCGAGATTGTTTCCTATGAGTGGGGTGAATACCTTGAGCGCTCAAAAGCCGAAGACCGTGATGGTGCCGTGCTCTTGGGTTGGACCGGTGACAACGGTGATCCCGACAACTTCCTTGCTGTTTTGCTCGGCTGTGACGGCGTCGGCAGCTCTAACCGCGCACAATGGTGTAACGAAGAGTTTGACGCGTTGATTCAAAAAGCAAAAGTTCTGCCAACACAGGCCGAACGTGCGGCGCTTTATGAAGAAGCACAGGTCATTTTCAAGGATCAAGCTCCTTGGGCAACTATCGCGCACTCGATGGTATTTATGACTATGCGTCCAGAAGTTGAAGGCTATGTTGTTCACCCACTTGGTGGCCACATCTTCAACCAAGTTGGCTTATCGAACTAAGCTCTCTAAACCCTTGGGGTGGCACAAAAATGTGCCGCCCCTTCTTCTCTCTTACCGTCGGAGCATCCCTTTTTGTCACACCCTCTGAACGATCGCCTATCCGCCTATGCCACTGTCGCCGCCGAGCTTGGTGTTGATGCCATTGCGTTGGTTCCTGGCCCCAATTTCACCCGTGTGGTTGAGCACAGTTTTATGAGCCACGAGCGGCCATTTGTACTTGTTGTTCCCGCAAACGGACCCGCCGCCGCCCTTGTGCCAAATCTTGAACTGGGCAGTTGGGAGCTTGTTGGTTTTGATGGTGCGGTCTTTGATTGGCGCGATCAAACGGGATATGACGAAGCCTTTGCGGGCCTGATGACCCATCTCAACATTTCGTCGCTTGCAGTCGAAGGGCAGGTCATGCGCGTCTTTGTGCATCACGCGTTGAAAAAGGCGCAGCCCGATCTGAAAATCCTCGATGGGGAGCGCGAAATCTCCGCCCTCCGGATGCTCAAAACACCAGCCGATATCGCCACCCTTCAGGAAGCCATCGACATTTCGGAACGCGCCTTGCATCGCACGCTTGCATCCGTAAAACTTGGCCAGACCGAAAAACAGATCGAACAAACCCTCGTGCAAAATCTGTTTGCCGAAGGGGCCGATGATCTCTCGTTTGCCCCGATTGTTGCCGCTGGCGATGGCTCTGCGCGCCCGCATGCCAAGGCGCGCCATGATTATCACGTCAAAGCGGGCGACGCGTTGCTGCTCGATTTTGGTGCCCGCAAGAACGGGTTTGCCGCCGATATTACCCGCACCGTTTTCCTTGATCACGTGACCGAGGAGGGGCGCGCCGTTTATGATACCGTGTTGCGCGCCAACCTTGCTGGCCTCGCGATCTCACGCGCAGGCGTCACCGCGCATGAGATTGATGATGTGGTGACAGGCGTGCTCGAAGCGTCGCCCTATGGCGATCGCATCCGCACAAAAACGGGCCACGGGCTTGGTCGCGAAGTGCACGAAGCCCCTTATATTATGCGCGGAAATCACGTGGCACTGCCCGCAGGGACCGTCTATACCAACGAACCCGGTCTGTACGAGATCGACAATTTCGGTGTGCGCATCGAAGATGACATTCTGATCACCGAAGACGGATACCAGCTTCTCACCCATTTCCCCAAAGAACTCATGGTGTTGTCATGTTGAACTATGTTCTAAGCAGACTACTGACATTCATACCAACGTTCATCGGTGTTACGCTGATTTCCTTCGGCTTTATCCGTGCCTTACCAGGCGATCCTATTGTGGTTATGGCGGGCGAACGCGGCATATCCGACGAGCGTTATGCGGAACTTTCTGCGCAATTTGGCTATGATCGGCCCATCTATGAGCAGTTTTGGGACTACCTCGTTGGGGTGCTTCACGGAGATTTAGGCACTTCGTTTGTGACCAAAAAGCCGGTGTGGGACGAGTTCTTCTCGCTCTTCCCTGCCACCCTCGAACTCTCGCTATGTGCGATGATATTTGCCATGGCTCTGGGATTGCCCGCAGGCGTGATTGCCGCCGTAAATCGCGGAAAATTCTTTGACCGTGCGCTGATGTCCACCGCTTTGGTCGGGTATTCCATGCCGATTTTCTGGTGGGCGCTTTTGTTGATCATCGTCTTCTCGGGTATGCTGCAATGGACCCCCGTTTCGGGCCGTATCGACCTGATCTATTACTTTCCCAACCCGACGGGCTTCATGTTTATCGACAGCCTTGCCTCGGGCCAGAAGGGCGCATTCATCTCGGCAGTCCGACATTTGATCTTGCCGACAATCGTGTTGGGAACCATCCCGCTTGCGGTCATCGCGCGCCAAACGCGCTCGGCGATGCTCGAAGTCTTGGGTGAAGATTATATCCGCACCGCCCGCGCCAAGGGCATGTCCCCTGGGCGGATCAACGGCATTCACGCGTTGCGCAACGCGCTGATCCCCGTCGTTACCGTCATCGGCCTGTCCGTCGGCACTCTTCTTGCAGGCGCGATCCTTACGGAAACGATTTTTAGCTGGCCGGGAATTGGCAAATGGATGGTCGACAGCATTTTCCGCCGCGACTACCCCGTTGTTCAGGGCGGCCTGTTGTTGATCGCCGTTATGGTCATGATCGTGAACCTCACCGTTGACATGCTCTATGGCATCATCAACCCTAAGATCAGGAAACGCTGATGGACGACGCCCTCTCTGTTGAGCCAGAAACTGCCGTGGAACGCCCCGGTCAGTTGCGCGAATTTTGGTTCTATTTCCGCGAAAACCGAGGCGCCGTGATTGGCCTCTATATCTTTGCGGTCTTCGCTTTTCTCGCTCTATTCGGCCCATGGGTCGCGCCCCATGACGCCACAGAGCAGTTCCGTGCCGCTACCTTACAGCCACCCGTCTGGCAAGACGGCGGCACATGGGAATTCATTCTTGGCACCGATCCTTTGGGCCGCGACATGCTCTCGCGCCTCATCGTTGGTGCTCGCTATTCGTTCTTTGTTGGCGTCGTCGTGGTGAGTATTGCCGCGTCGGGTGGCATCCTGATGGGCCTTATTGCGGGGTTTGCCCCCAAATGGCTCGACAGCATCATCATGCGGATTATGGACGTTATCCTTGCGTTTCCATCGTTACTTTTGGCGCTGGTGCTCGTTGCCATTCTCGGCCCATCCTTGACCAACGCGATGATCGCCATCGCTATTGTTCTGCAGCCACATTACGTGCGCTTAACCCGTGCTAGCGTGCTGTCCGAACGTCAAAAAGACTATGTAACCTCGGCGCGCGTTGTCGGGGCTGGGTATTTCCGGCTGATGTTTGTCACGGTTCTGCCCAATTGCCTCGCGCCGATTATCGTCCAAGCGGCGCTGTCCTTTTCGACTGCTATTCTTGACGCGGCGGCGCTTGGGTTCCTTGGGATGGGCGCACAGCCGCCAACCCCAGAATGGGGCACCATGTTGGCCGAAGCGCGGGAGTTTATTCTGCGGGCATGGTGGGTTGTGACCTTCCCGGGTCTTGCGATCCTTGTCACGGTTTTGGCCATCAATCTGATGGGCGACGGCCTGCGCGACGCGCTCGATCCTAAATTGAAGCGGAGCTAGACCATGGCCCTTTTACACATCCGAAATCTGAGCGTGTCTTTCGCCACAACCTCTGGTCAGTTCAAAGCCGTTGAAGCCGTGGATCAAGACGTCGCTACCGGCGAAATCCTTGCCATCGTGGGCGAGAGTGGCTCTGGAAAATCGGTGTCGATGTTGGCCGTGATGGGCCTGTTGCCTTGGACGGCCACGGTGACCGCAGACGAGATATCCTTCGACGGCCATGACCTGCTGACAATGGATCAACGGGCGCGGCGCAAGATTGTCGGCAACGACCTCGCGATGATCTTTCAGGAGCCGATGTCCTCGCTCAACCCGTGTTTTACAGTGGGCTGGCAGATCAAAGAGAGTTTGCGCGTCCACCTCAAACTTGATCGAAAAGCCCGCCATGCGCGGGCAGTGGAGTTGTTTGAACAGGTGGGAATTCCTGATCCTGAGCGTCGCCTTTCTGCCTATCCACATCAATTGTCGGGCGGCATGAATCAGCGGGTGATGATCGCGATGGCCATCGCCTGTAAACCCAAGCTTCTGATTGCGGATGAGCCAACAACTGCGCTCGATGTGACCATTCAAGCGCAAATTCTCGACCTGCTGGCCTCTTTGCGTGACGAGACGGGTATGGGCCTTGTGCTGATCACCCACGACATGGGTGTGGTTGCGGAAACGGCGGAGCGAGTGAGCGTGCAATATGCGGGCCAAAAGATCGAAGAGCAGCCGGTGCAACCGCTGTTTGATACGCCACATCACCCTTATACGGCGGCCTTGCTCGATGCCTTGCCGGAACGCGCCACAGAAAAACGTCTGCCCACAATTCCGGGCGTTGTTCCGGGGCAATTTGATCGTCCCTCAGGCTGTCTTTTCTCACCACGCTGTAAGTTCGCGAACGCGAAATGTAAGGCCGAAGCGCCTAAGCCCCTTGGCCTTGATCTGGGCTACGCGCGGTGTTTCTACCCTCTCAACTCTGAAGAAAGGGCTGTATCATGACGACCCCTGTATTGATCGCCAGCGCCCTTGAACGCCACTATGAAGTCAGCAGCGGCATGTTTCGCAAACCCAGCATTCTAAAGGCCGTTGGGGGTGTCGATTTTGAACTTTACGCGGGGAAAACACTGGCCATTGTCGGCGAAAGTGGTTGCGGGAAATCCACCCTCGCGCGCCTCGTTACGATGATCGAAGAACCCACCGCAGGAAAGCTGACCCTTGATGGCAACCCGATGTTACCTGAGGATTGGGCGGATTTGCGAAAATCGGTGCAAATTGTGTTTCAGGATCCTTACGGTTCGCTGAACCCACGTCAGCGCATTGGCGCAATTCTCGAAGAACCATTGAAGATCAACAATAAATCCATGCCCACCGAAGAACGCGAAGCCAAGGGGCGTGAAATGTTGAGGTTGGTCGGCCTAAGACCCGAACATTACGACCGCTACCCGCATATGTTTTCGGGTGGCCAACGCCAACGTATCGCAATTGCCCGCGCGCTGATGCTTGATCCAAAAGTGCTGGTGCTTGATGAACCCGTTTCCGCCCTTGATCTCTCGATCCAGAGCTCGATTTTGAACCTGTTGATGGACCTACAGGAACGCCTGCAACTGGCTTATTTGTTCATCAGTCACGACTTGGGCGTGGTGCGCCATGTGGCCGACGAAGTTATCGTGATGTACCTTGGTCGCGCGGTGGAAAAGGGCAGTAAAGAAGCGCTGTTTTCAAACCCTCAACATCCCTACACCGTTGCCCTGATGTCGGCCGCCCCTCAGGCCAATCCGTCCAAGGCAAAAAAGCGGATTAAACTCATGGGGGAGTTGCCGTCGCCGCTCAATATTCCCGACGGTTGCCCCTTTGCGCCGCGGTGTTGGAAGGTGCAGGATCGGTGCCGTTCCGAGCGGCCGGAGCTTGGCGGTGATGCGCATTCCTCGGCGTGTTTCTTTCCGGAACCTTAAGGTCCGTCGCGACCCGCGCGCATAACAACCTGTTTTTACCCCATGCCTTAATCCTCCGAATTGCGAGGACCTTAAGGCATGGTCGTGCATTGCCAAAATCAAAGTCGCAAACTGCGCAAGTTGGGTGTTGACCTTACCCTTACTGGAACCCTCATCACTACTCCAAAGAAGCGAATCAAGGAGACTGAAATGGCGGACGAAAATATTGTGACCTTATCCATCGAGGGAATGACCTGCGCGTCGTGTGTCGGTCGGGTTGAAAAATCCCTGAAGGCGGTTTCTGGTGTGTCATCGGCCGCTGTTAATCTTGCAAATGAGACGGCGCAGGTGCAGTTTTCGTCTCCCGCTGACCTTTCGGTTTTGACGCAAGCCTTGGAGGGCGCGGGCTACCCTGCAGTGACGGCAGAAGTAACTTTGGAGGTCGAAGGCATGACCTGCGCCTCTTGCGTGGGCCGTGTCGAACGGGGGTTGAAAGCGGCGACAGGTGCTTTGGATGCCTCGGTGAATTTAGCCACGGAAACGGCAACGCTGCGATATATCGTTGGGGCAACAACGCCCGCCGATTTGGCGCGCGTGGCAACCGGTTTGGGGTATCCTGCCAAAGTTAAGGCGGGGGTGGATGCGGAGAAAGCAGATCGCAAAGCCGCCGAAATTTCGCGTCTTGGGCGGTTGACGTTGATTGCCGCGCTGCTTGCTTTACCGGTTTTCATCCTCGAAATGGGCAGCCATGTCATTCCGGGAATGCATATGTGGGTCGAGCGCACAATCGGCCTGCAAACCAGCCGCATTGTGCAATTTCTCCTAACGACTGCTGTTCTGCTTGGGCCGGGATTACAGTTCTATACCAAAGGCTTCCCGCTGCTTCTTAAGGGGAAGCCGGACATGAATTCTCTGGTGGCCTTGGGCACCTCGGCGGCCTACGGGTTTTCACTGGTTTCGACATTTGCCCCAAAATTACTGCCGCAAGGGACTGCGAATGTATACTTCGAAGCGGCCGCTGTTATCGTTGTTTTGATCCTGCTCGGACGCTGGCTTGAGGCCCGCGCCAAGGGGCGCACAGGCGAAGCAATCCGCAAGCTTGTCGGGTTGCAAGCCAAAGAAGCGCGGGTGGAACGCAATGGCGAGGTCGTTGAGTTGCCCATTGACGAGATCGCCGTAGGCGACGTCATCCATCTGCGACCCGGTGAAAAGATCGCGGTCGACGGCGAGGTTTTGAGCGGCACGTCCTATGTGGATGAAAGCATGATCACTGGCGAACCCGTGCCCGTGGAAAAATCCGAAGGCGCAATGGTCGTCGGAGCGACGGTCAACGGGGCAGGGGCTTTGACCTTTCGCGCGACGAAAGTTGGCGCCGATACCATGCTTGCGCAGATCATCGCGATGGTCGAGCGAGCGCAGGGAGCCAAACTGCCGATCCAAGGCGCGGTCGATAAAATTACCGCATGGTTCGTGCCTGCTGTGATCGCGGCGGCGGTTGTTACAATCGCGGTCTGGTTGATCTTTGGTCCGTCGCCCGCATTGAGTTACGCGATTGTCGCGGGGGTCGCGGTTTTGATCATCGCCTGTCCCTGTGCGATGGGATTGGCGACGCCAACGTCCATTATGGTGGGCACGGGGCGCGCGGCTGAAATGGGCGTGTTGTTTCGCAAAGGCGATGCGTTGCAATCCTTGCAAGAGGTCAAAGTTGTGGCGCTTGATAAGACGGGAACATTGACGGCGGGACGCCCTGAATTGACCGATTTGGTGATTGCAGCCTCGTTTGTAGAGTCCGAAGTTTTGCGCCTTGTGGCCGCTGTGGAAACCCAGTCTGAACATCCTATCGCCGCGGCCATCGTGCGGGCTGCGACCACGCGCAAGTTGGACATTCCTACCGTAGACACGTTTGCCTCGATTACCGGTTTTGGGGTCAGTGCGAGCGTGGAAGGCCACAACATTCTGGTCGGGGCGGATCGCCTCATGCGGCGTGACGGGATCGACATGGGCGATTTTGCCGATACCGGCGCGGCGCTTGGAAAAAAAGGACGCTCACCGCTTTATGCCGCTATTGACGGACGGATTGCTGCCGTCATCGGTGTGTCAGATCCGATCAAGCCCACCACCCCCGCCGCCATTGCCGCGCTGCACGACTTGGGCCTGACTGTGGCGATGATAACGGGCGACAACCAAGGCACAGCCGACGTGATTGCCCGTGAGTTGGGAATTGATATCGTCGTGGCCGAAGTCTTGCCTGAGGGCAAAGTCGATGCGCTTAAAGCCTTGCAAAAACAGGGGAAACTGGCGTTTGTGGGCGACGGAATTAACGACGCACCCGCCTTGGCCCAAGCGGATGTGGGGATCGCTATTGGCACAGGCACGGATGTGGCCATTGAAACGGCGGATGTGGTTTTGATGTCTGGAGAGCTAACGGGTGTGGTCAACGCGTTTGATATTTCGGGGCGGGTGATGCGCAATATTCGCCAGAACCTGTTTTGGGCGTTCGGCTATAATACTTTGCTCATCCCTGTGGCCGCAGGGGCCTTGTACCCAGCGTTTGGCGTGATGCTCTCGCCCGTTCTGGCGGCGGGTGCCATGGCGTTTTCAAGCATTTTTGTGCTAAGCAATGCGTTGCGGTTGCGGTGGGTGAAGCCTGCGGTGGCAACAACCACACCCCCGCAAGCAGCCGCGCTTGCCCCCCGCAAAACTGCTCAAGCGGCGTGATCTGGAGGATCTTATGAACCTGAATATCGGCGATGTTACTAAACACACAGGCCTGCCTGCGAAAACCATCCGTTACTATGAGGATATCGGTCTTGTGCGGCCTTTGCGCGACACCAATAATTATCGGGTTTTTCGCGAGACAGACCGGCATAAACTGACCTTTTTGGGGCGCGCGCGGGCGTTGGGATTTACCATCGGCGAGTGTCGCACGCTCTTGGCGCTTTATGAGGACTCGGGCCGCGCGAGTGCCGATGTAAAGGCGATTGCGCAACAGCATTTGCAGGAGATTGAGGCTAAGATTACCGACCTTCAAGCGATGCATGCCACCTTGACGCATTTGTCAAAGGAATGCGCGGGGGACCACCGCCCTGATTGCCCGATTTTGGAAGGGTTGAGTGGTCCGGCCTTGGATTAAACGCCATCTGGAAATTCGTGCATTTTGGGATGTGCATGTTCGTTTTTTACGCAAGATCCGTGAACCATTTGTGGTTTACGGACTTGATATCTTCGATATGGATTAAAATGCGAGACAAGTGTTTCGTGATGGCCTCGGCGACTGCATCCGCATCACTTTCGGAAATGGCTTTAAATATTTCGACATGTTCTTTTAGGACAAATTCTTGCGACGAGGAGTCGAGAGTGAGCATGCGAACGCGATCCATATGCGCTTTATTCTCAAGGATGAGGTCCCAAACATATCCAACACCGGCAAGATTGCATATTTCGCGGTGAAATTGGTCATCCAGCAAGTGAAATAGCTCGCGATCCTGCGCATCATAGGCGGCCCGTTGTTTTTCTATCAGGTTTGACAGGACGTTTATCCCCACGTCGGTGCATTTCTCGCAGGCGGTTCTACAGGTATGTATTTCCAATGCCGTGCGAATAAACCTTGCGCGCAAAACGGCTTTTCTGAAATCAAACTGACTTTCGTGCTGCTTTGCGGGCGGATAGAGAGGAAGCCGAGCATTGCCAAACGTTTGAACGCTTCGCGCACAGGTTGACGTGACACGCTCATTTTCTGTGCGACGTCCGTTTCGGAAACCTTCGTGCATGGGGCGAGTTTAAGCGTCAAAATTTGATGCTGAAATGCGTCGAAAACTTGGTCGGCGACCGTGGGAATCCGGTGCAGACGTTTGAGGACTTCCGCATGATCAGGACGTTGTTTGTCTCGGCGGCTCCGCGTCTTATCCTTGTGGCGATCATTTTCAGCGGCGTGTGGTCGGGTGTTTTCACAGCCTCTGAATCCTCAAATATCGCCGTGGTTTACGCGCTTCTTGCGACCTTCTTTGTCTATATAGCAGACTAAGTTGGCATGACTTTGTCGAGGAACCTTTCGCCGCTGTGCGCACCACCGCAATGGTGTTGATGATGATCGGATGCGAGGCTTCATTTGGGTGGTTTCTGGCCTATACCAAGGTGCCTGCGTCTATGGCGGCGTTGTTGGTTAGCCAACTCTTTGCCCGTTGCACGACAGACGAATGCTTGCATTCGTTGTAAGTGGCGATTCCATGTCAGGGATTTATAGAGCCTCACGAGGCGACCTTTGGGATGATATTATGAGACCTGTGAGGACGCTTACAGCGTCTTTGTTCGCAACTTTGACCAGCAATGGTGCCTGCCAACTGCGGGGTAAACCGAATTGTTGGTCCCCTTTTGATCGAGATGGCCGCCTTGTTTGAACCTGAATTTGGCGCACATCGTGTAAACACTCATCAGCGAAATTATCTTGGAAATAATTGGTTTTTCTACAAAAGTAACTGGCGGAGAGACAGTCCGTTGATAAATACGCGTATTTTTAATTTTTACATTTAATTACAATATTTAGATGGATTTTTTGCGTACTGCAGTCTGCAAGATACGACCCAAAGCGCGATTTGACGTCGCAGGTAGTGGAACGGTTGAACGCACTTCTTTTGATCATCAATCAAGCGGTGAACGAGTACCTGCTCTGGGGGCTGGCGATTGATCGGCAAATTCAGGTCTGGTGCGTTGATATCACCTACATCCCTCGGGTGCGCTCGCTAAAGCGTGCCGCCCGTGATCCAAATGCTGCGGCCAAAGGGAATAGATTGATCAAAGGCGGCTCGTTTATGTGTCATATAAGCTATTGTTTTAGAATAGAATAGCTGCAAGAACGTCGAATACACCGGACAGTTCGAGTTCCCATACGGGGTTTAGGGTTGTTTATGATGCGCCGCCGGAGGCCTTAGAAATCTTGCGCTGACCGCAGCGTGACCCAAGATATAGTGAAACGCGGGAAATGAATTGCCGCTGGGCGGGCGCTATCCAGCGTGAGCAAGGTCTAACTTCCACAAAAGCGCAATTGAGCCCCCCGCCCAGAAAAGCAGGCGGGGGGCTTACTCGCTTACTAATTATACCCTTTAAGGTCTTTCACACCCGCCGGAATGTTCGGGTACTTTTTCACGCTCTCTTCGTATTTTCCTACAGCTGTGAGCATCGGGTCAAAGAGCCAAGCCATGGTCAGTGTCGTGGTCCACAAGTTGAAATCCTCATGTGGGTCACTTGACAGGTCAAAGAACAACGGCAGTTGTGGCACGATGTAAGCCTGATCAATGGCTTCCAATGCTGGCCCTGCGGTCATGCGTTGGATCATTTTGTAGTTGCGCCATTTTACAGACATCAACTCACCGTCTGTCCCAAAGAACATATAGTCCTCGCGGCCAGTGGTTTTGCTTTTGCCGAGCAAGAATTCAGAAATGTCCTTGCCATCGATGGGGCGATCCGTGGGGACCAGTTTCGACGCACCAACAAGGGAGGCCAGTGTTGGCATCCAGTCAACTGCGGCAAACATTTGGTCGGTCACCTGACCTTTGGCGAATTTACCAGGCCAGCGCACAATTGCGGGTACGCGCATGCTGCCTTCGAAAGGTGTGTAGAAGAAATCGCCGCGGAATGGACCGTTAGAGCCGCCATTCGCGCCAGCGCCGCCAGAAAGACCACCCGTGGCGTTATCACTGCTTAGAACAACGATGGTGTTGTCTTCGACGCCAGCTTCTTTGATGCCATCAAGCACCTGACCGACACGATAGTCCATCTCGGCGATACAGTCGGAATACATCCCGCCGCGCTCAGGCGACGTGCCGACGAAGGCCGGATTACACTGGATCGGGGGGGCATCTCGGAGTAGCCAAGATAGACGAAGAAAGGCTTGTCTTCCGCCGCTTGTTTCTTGATAAACGCAACCGTTTTCGGAATGAGGTAGTCGGCGTCGATAACGGGCCGCACCTTCATATCCAAATCCATCGCAGGCTTGGATTCCTCACCTTTTTTGCCTTCTAGGACATGTGGCGGGACGTTGAGCAATTCCGTCTTCCCCTCTTTGGCGAGGATTTCTTTCGCCATCAAGTCGTACATCGGATAGCTGGTAAAGCCGGACTGATCCCAACTGTTGGGGATGCCCCACCACTCGTCAAAGCCCTGATCGTTGGGCAAGCGGCCTTGCACGTTGCCCAGATGCCATTTGCCGTAAAGCGCGGTGGCATAATCGGAATCCGAGAGCAATTCCGCGATTGTGTATTCCCAAGGCACCATGCCGTCTTGGCCACCGGGGGGCGGTAGCACGGAATAGGTGCCGGAGCGGACAGGATGACGGCCCGTCATGATTGCCGAACGCGATGGCGTGCACTGAACTTCGACATTGTAGTTGGTAAAGCGGATGCCTTCGCTGGCAAGCTCATCAATACGTGGCGTAGCGGTCGTGCCGCCATAAACACGGTTTGAAATTTTGCTTCACTGATGAAACAATGAGGCGAAAATTATTTCAAACGAAACCAGATATCGTAATTCGTCGCGCGGGCATTGTGACACATGTAATCGACACCAAATGGAAGCGAACTTCTGCTAATGTGGACGACCCTAAACTGGGCGTTTCACAAAGCGATGTCTACCAGATGATGGCTTATGGACAGCTTTACAATACACCGCGGCTTACGCTTCTGTATCCACATCATTCGGGTCTAGGCGGAGAGGAACATGTTCACACTCGACATCGAATAAACGGCCTCGCCACTTTCTTAGAAACTGCAAGCATCGATGTTGCAAACGGTGGTAGCGTTCTTGACAGTCACCGGTCTGCTACTTGTTAGCAGACCGGTGACTATGGCAACAATTTGACAAAGTTTTAGCTGTGTCAGAGTTAATCAACTTTGGCGGCCTATTCGCTCCTTCAATGGAGCGACGGGCCTGCCTTAGTATGATTTATAGCCGCGTCAATCGCGCGGCCTAAGGTATCCGCAACTTTAAGTAGCAGGGTCGGCGTCGATGTGTGGGTAGCGTGCTGTTGTTTGTGTATGTCCTAGCAACCGCCCGATGATGGGGAGGCTATCGAACGTGCTTTTGGCTCATGTAGAAGGAAATGAAGTTCGTCGCGCTTATGCACGCGGGGCATTTTGGAATGAGCGTGTGGAAATGTCAGAATGGTGGGCTGCATTTTTGGACGAATTGCGAGCGGGTTAGAAGTTTGTAACGTTGCCTGCAGGTCTGGGAATGTCGTTTGGTCTGTTAAGCAAACGTATGAGTTATGGTCAACACTGCGAGATGCACAAATAGTAGTTCCGGCCCAAAGCATGCGTAATTGGGCCACTGGGGTCAGGCGTTAAATTCCGGCCTCAACCCAAAGTTTCCGGTCAGGGACCGTGCAGCATGTCAGGAAATGGCCTCTAGGGACTTCATTTATCTATTGGGCTCAATTCGGGATATCTTTGCCGTCCTCAACATGCGGTGACCAATAATAATATTGGTCACCGCAATTTTTGATTATACTTCAGCCAATAGCTGCGCGCATTCTTCCGCAACTCCTGGTGTTGGCTCATCACTTCCCGAGAAGGTCGCCCAACCAGCGTCCTCCAGTAGATTGTCCCTTTTGTAGCTTGATTCAGCCAAAAGCTCCGTCATGTTGGCAGTTGCCTGAGAGTCCGCTTGGAAATTTTTAACGCAAATCGGAGCCAGAGCGGCGACGACCGCAGCAGACGTTTCGGTGGCACTTTGCTCAGCGGCGGTGCTGCCCAAAGTCCAGCCACCCCAACCAAATCCGACACCTATTGCGACAACTGCACCAAGGCCGAAGCCCTGTAATAGTCGTGTAAGTGACTCGCCTTGGATCGCTGCTGGAAGTTCCATGTAATATACCTTTCGTCCGATTTCTCGGATCATCTGGAGCAGCAGCCGTAAAGCGTGCCAAACCAAATTTTTTTGGAAATAGTCATGCGTGCCAGATACGACATCGCATCTCCAAACGCCTACCGCGAATGCTCGACAAAGTACACCTCAGCGCGATTTTCGGAAAAATTGTTTAAAATCCTGTTTCAAACGGAGCCAGCCATGATGCTGCGCGATCCACGAATGGCTGGTTTAGAAAAGCTGGGTCGCGGCATGGGATCGACTAGTGACAATGGTGCAGGTTTCAGCCCTCTTTCAAGATCTTTGATCAGGGCTTTGCAAAGGGCAATTTCTGCGCTGGCCGTCATTAATGCATGACGCAGCTAGTGGCAGATTCGAGCCCAGACTTCCGAAAACCATAGGCGGAACGAATGGCTGCCAATGTGTTTTAGCTCCTGTTTAATTATTGATGCGTGAAAGGCCCGCCCATAAATCCAGTCGTTCAACGCATTCACAAAATCCGCAGCTTTGCCGTGTTAATTCAAATTGGTGGATCTAGCTCGACTTAATCACATACCTAACGGAAAGTGTTGTCCCAATTTTGCGGATTTCAAACTGATTGAGATTGCCCACAAGCTCGCTAAGCTTCTTGTAACCATAAGTACGGGTGTCAAAGTCTGAATTCGCGGCCATGATTTGTTTGCCCAGTGCTGAGAGCGAGTACCAATCATCGTCCTGTTCGATTTTATCCATTGCGGCAACGATCAGCGGCGCCGCACCTTTTGCCGGAAGTTTTGTGCTTTTCGTTTGCTTCCCATCTATGGTTGAGGCCGGTTCTTCTATGAGGTTCTCAATAAACACGAAACGGTTACAGACGTTGCGTAGGCTTTCAGGCGTTTTACGTTCACCAATGCCGATAACCTGCAGGCCTTGTTCGCGGATACGGTTTGCAAGAGCTGTAAAATCGCTGTCAGAACTCACCAGAACAAACCCGTCAAAACGAGTGGTGTGTAAAATGTCCATCGCATCAATGACCAAGCCAATATCACTGGCATTTTTACCTTTGGTGTTTGCAGTTTCTTGATGCGCCACCAAACCGTGTTCCCGAACGGTTTCTGCCCAGCCTCGGAGTTGTTCGCTAGACCAGTCTCCATAAACACGGCGTAACGCTGGCTCCCCAAAGGTTTTGATTTCTTTTAGGATTACTTCAGCATGCTTAGCTGGGATGTTGTCTGCGTCGATAAGGACTGCGTAAATTGGTTGGTTTCGCGCGAGCATTTGATCTCCTTGGTCACATCCTGAATGTAGGGCTGTGACGCTATGTATTTCCCATTCGCACCAAGTCTTCAAGCCTTCCTACACCAGACATTGGTAGGCAGGCGATAATAGCTGCCGTTGACGCATTTTCAGTGAACAGCCGAAAAATCCGCAGAGAAGACCTCTGTGCACACCGCAGCGAAAGTCTGCTTCCCGTTTGAGAGCACTGTATAGATCGCGCGTTCGCTTTTTTACCAATTCTTCTAGACAGTCAGGGTCGCCGAAGGCTTTTTTGTCCAACTGCATAGCGATCAGATGCCTCTTGCGTGAACAAGATTGCCCCGACGAAAGTGCCGTCGTTGTGCATTGGATGAAACCTCAAGTCGACATAAAGAGGGCTGTCGAAACCCCGTCCAAACAGTGCCTAGACTGACAGCCGCAAAGGTTGCCCGTCAAGAACCTTCGCCACGCCCTCCGGCACCGATGCAATATCTGTCTGACGTCAGCGCCTAATCTGATTGCAAAAGGCACATTCGGCATGGTTGGAGGCGAGCGGCATGGTTGGAGGCTAGGGGGACATAGTAAGTTGTCATAGTTGAGGGCTGCATTACGCTGGAATATGCCTCGTCCAATAAAAGGGGTGTTTCAGAGAGTTGGAGGTCCGAAACGCCCCTTTAGAGAAGCCGACATTCGTAAGCTATTTTCATTCCGCATCACCGTATTTTGGAGTGCTAACGGTAGTTAGTCGATTGTGGAAGCAAGGACCTCAATCCGATAAGTGATGATCGCGCGTAAGCCTCTATGGGAGGCCCAGCGCTTGTTTCTTATCCGTCGCCCATTTCATGATAACCACATCAAAAGTAAGCGCCATAAGCGATACACAGATACCAAGGACAAAGTTTTTTCCAAGGTCCGTTCCCGCCAGAGTGCGTTGCAATTCTTGTCCCAAATCTTGGGTGCCAATGAAGGCCGCGATTATGACCATAAAGAACGCGAACATAATCGCTTGGTTAAACCCAACAGCCATAGTTGGCAGAGCCAAAGGCAATTGGACATTTACCAACTTCTGCATGCGGGTTGCACCGGCCATGTCGGCCGCCTCGGTCATTTCGGGCGGCACGGTGCGCAGCCCTTCGATCGTATAGCGGGTTAGCGGCACCATTGCGAAGATCAAGATCGAGCCTACAACTGCAGTGGCTGTAATCCCAAATAACATGATCGCGGGGATCAGGTAGATGAAGCTCGGGAATGTTTGCGCCGTATCGCAGGCGATCAGTATCCGGCGCGACCATTTATCAGACTTCGATGCCCAAATCCCAAGCGGGATGCCGATAAACATCGCTATCGAAACGGCGGCCAACACCGAATATAAAGTGATTATGGACCGATCCCACCAGCCTGAAAGGGCAATCAGACTAAAGAAAATTGCGGCGATGATGCCCTGACGGCGCCCGCCCAACCAGATTGCAAACGCCACGACAATCATGATCATTGCAGGTGTCGGGATCGACAACATGAAGTCGCGAAATGGGTTCAAAACCCACACATTCAAGACATAACGAATGCCGTAGGTGACGTTTTGTACGCCATCGAAAGCGAGGAACCCTTTGATGAGGCTATCTAATTCTTTACCTTGGCTAAAGTCTTGTCCTCGTTCTAAGGCTCCTGCAATGGGCACAGCCTTTGAGAGCAGGGTGAAGCCAACAAAGATGCAAAATGCCGATACTAGCGTCTTATGACGGCTGAGCCATGACGCTCCCTTTTCGAAATGCACGGGCTGTTTGATGGCCCATGCTTTGGACATACGATCTAGGGTCACGGCAAGGAGTACGATTGTGATACCAATCTCAAACGACCGTCCCAGCTTAAAACTACCCATCATCGCCAGTAGTTTTGCACCAAGGCCGGGCATTCCGATGAAAGCCGTCAAAACGACCATCGCCAGACACAGCATTATGACTTGATTGACGCCAACCAAAATATCGCCCCGAGCTGATGGGATATAAACGTGTCGCAGCATTTGAAATCTGGAGCAGCCCGCCATTTTTCCTGCTTCGACAACTTCAAGAGATACCTTTTGCAGTCCCAGCGTCGTCATCAGGATCATTGGCGGAATGGCATAAACGATGGTGGCCACGGCCCCCGCTGTTGGCCCGACCTTAAAGAAGATTACGGCAGGCAACAGGTAGGTGAAAAACGGTAGCGTTTGGAGGACGGATAAAACCGGTTTGATGGCCTTATTGACCCATTCATACTTCCAAGCGGCAATGCCGAATGACAGGCCGATGGAAAAAGCCAACGGTGCAGCTACGACCAGAACCGACATGGTCTCCATCGCGATTTTCCACTGGCCAATCAACGCCGTCCAAACGAATGTGCCTCCGGCCAATAAAGCTAAACGCCACCCCCCAAGGTAATAGCCGATCACGGCTGCAACCCCCGCAACCGCGCTCCAAGGCATGGGGCCTAAGTTGGGCCAGCGGCGTTTGCCATAGAAAATATTACCCGTGGTATCGAGGACATTCTCCAAGCCTCCCGTTAGGAAGCGTGTAAGTTTGAGCAACCCAAGATCGTCTTTAACAAAGTTGAAAACCACGTCGAGCCATGCCGCAAATGGCGGGATCATTGTTTCGGGGACGCGGTACAGCCATGCAGGCAAAAGAGCTGCATATTGAAAGGCCGTGAGTATCAATGCAACGGCAAGAAACAGTATTGCTGCACGGTTGCAAGTCATTGATTTGGAAGTCACCTTCGTTAAGGCATCCATTACTGATCCCCCAATAAAACGTCCAGAGCTTCAGCGCGGGACAGCGCACCAATCGGTTTTCCGGCGCGGGTGACAGGAATGAAATCGCGGGTATCATCGACCAACATACGGGCCATTTTACGAACTGTTTGGGACGCATCCACAGGATCACCGATGCCAGTTTGACCGACTTCTGCCAACCCACCAGCGCGAACCACGCGCGCCTTGTCGACGTCTTCGGTAAATTTCCGCACATACTCGGTGGCAGGTTTTAGAACGATTTTATCGGGTGTGTCACATTGCTCGATCGCGCCATCCTTCATGATGGCAATACGGTCGGCAAGGCGCAGGGCCTCGTCAAAATCATGGGTGATAAACACGATGGTTTTGTTGAGTAATTGTTGCAGGCGTAGGAATTCGTCCTGCATTTCTTTGCGGATCAGGGGATCAAGCGCAGAGAAGGGCTCGTCCAAAAACCAGATATCGGGCTCAATCGCCAAGGACCGAGCGATGCCAACGCGCTGCTGCTGTCCGCCAGATAACTCGCGCGGGAAGAAATCCTCGCGGCCCTCTAAGCCTACGAGTTTGATAACCTCTAACGCGCGTTCGCGTCGGGTGTGTTTGTCTTGGCCACGCATTTCAAGCGGGAAGGCAACATTGTCGAGTACAGAACGGTGCGGCAGCAAGCCAAAAGATTGAAACACCATTCCCATCTTTGAGCGGCGCAGATCAATGAGGTCTTTCTCGGCCAGGGACATGATGTCCTGCCCTTCAATCTCGATCGTGCCGCTTGTAATCTCATGCAGGCGAGAAAAACAGCGAACCAGCGTGGATTTTCCAGACCCCGAAAGGCCCATGATTACCAGCATCTCGCCCTTGTTCACATCAAGCGATACGTCTTTGACGCCTGCGATGTAACCGTCTTCACGCATGTCATCGAAGGTCATATCGGGAGGCAGTTTGGCAAGGTATCCTTCGGGGTCGGTCCCAAAAACTTTCCAAATATTTTTGCACGATATGACGGGGCGTTCAGACGACATGATATTCCTCAGATATAGAAAGACCCCGCCCAGTACTTGACCGGACGAGGGAAAATTTACTCAAACGAAGGGGGTTATTTAACCCAAGAAGCCCAGACATCGGGGTTTGCTTCCAGCCATACTTCGGCTGCTTCTTCTGGCTCCAGCTCATCGATGTCGACGAGTTTTGCCATTTCAGCAATTTGTGGGTTGGTGAACGAGACAGCCTCCAGTGTCGCATAAGCGGCTGGCCACTTGTCTTCCATCCCGTCCCATGCTGCTTTCTTTAGGTAACCCGTCGCTGGGTTGCCGCAATCGAAGAGCGCGTCAGGGTTTGGACCCACGGATGGGTCCGTGTCACAGCCTTCTTCCCAAGCTGGAAACTCAACAAATTCACCAGGCCAAACGGCTTCAGCAAAGTTTGGTGTCCAGTTAAAAACAACGATTGGCTTTTTGTCGGCTTCAGCAGCACCGATTTCGGCCCACAATGCCGCGGCGGAACCTGCGTTCACGACAACAAAGTTCATATCCAGTGATGCAACGCGTTCTTGACCATGCTTGAGCCAGTCAACGGGCCCATCAAGATAACGCCCTTTGTCACCAGTTTCGGGGGTGGCGAACAAGGCTGCGCATTCGTTCAGTGCTTCCCATGAGGGCAGACCTGGGCATGCATCTTTGGTCCACATTGGGTACCACCAGTCTTCGCGTGTCACAGCATCATGGTCACCTACATCAACGATGCCGCCTTTTTCCATGGCTGCACGGAAGGACGCGCCAAACGCACCCTCCCAGACTTCGAGTTCCATTGTGACATCCCCAAGGCGCACAGATTCATAAACCGCTTGGCTGTCTGTTGTGACGTACTCAACATGGGCGCCCTGAGTTTCGAGGATTTGACCAACAACGTTGGACATTACGATTTGGCTGGACCAGTTGTGAATTGGAATGACGATTGGATCGCTGCTGTCGGCGTGGGAGTCAGCAAATGCTGACAGGGGCGCAAGTGCTAAAACACCTGCGGTTAACGCTGTAGTCATCGTTTTCATTGTCATTTACTCTCTACTCTGTTTTCAGAGCGTTTTCAGGTTCCCAATGAGGGGCCCGAATTGGTTTGTTTCGGCTTGGCGCTTGGATGCAAACGCACGCATTTTCGCCGCCTTTTCGTTAGAAAAGGCGATGTAAAGCGCAACAAAAAGATGCCAAAAGCATCTTTTCATGTGCCGTCAGTCGATGTCAGTCGTTAATGTGCTTCCGCGGTCACTTTGGGACGCGTAAACACCAGCTTGCATTTTACGATTTTGAGGCGGATGGGCGCTCAATAGAACTCGGTAACTTATCAAAAAAAGCTGACAAATTTATGCAACCGACTGAACACACTACATGTATCATTAGAGCCGTGGCGTAAAGCGTTAGTATGCTAAGCCGCCGCGAAGGGCTGCTTTCCCTCTTCCTTGAACGCTGTGGTTTCTTAGCCAATGCTGGTCGCGGCGCTATTGCGACGAAGGACAGATTTGTCACCAAACTGTAAATGTTCGGCGCGTAACAGGGACTTTACAGTCGGCGGTGTTTGCGAAGTGAATATGGCAGCCATCGGCGTTACTCTCACCCCCACTCTTAGTTGCCACGTTGTTTGGCATCACATCCACTTGAAAATAATACACGAAATGGCTGATTACACTCCCCCGAAAGTCTGGACATGAGATGCCGAATGCGGCGGAGATTGGGCCAAGATCAACCGAACGATTGCTGGTGCAACGCGGTTATTTCTCGACCCCAATGAAGCGCATTTCTACAGATTGCCATGTCAATGAAACAAGGTTTAAACTTTGAGACGAACGGCAATAGCCCTGCGCGTCCCGATGGCCTTTTGAATAGGACCTCTTCGCTTTCGGTGATCCCGCGAACTTGAAAACGTTCCTGATCAACCTCTCAGCGATTGTGCTGCAATCTCCTGCTGCTCAATGGATCTAGGCCAATTGTGGTGACTTGCATGGGGTGGTTCCGCTCATAAGCGGATATCGATATCTGCATTGTTGCGCATTGCGCCGTCGGTTGAAGCGGGCGCCATCCACCCCATCAGCTTGCCGCCGTTACTTCCACCGACACGAACGTGCCGGACTTGCTGTTCATGGGAAGATCAACTGCTACCATTCGTTCACCGTGCAGCATTTTTATTAACTGGGTGGCGGATGTGAGGAAATAAAGCTTGTCGCCAGCACTTGGTTCATCGCAAGGATAATCCTTGCAATCAAGAACTAACAGATACCGCCCAGCGGAGTTATTCCTCTGGGCGGTCCTAAATTAGTTGGTCACACGCTCAGCAGCGGGAGCTTTCCAGTCGCCATTCAAAGCGTCCTCCTTGGGCCAGTAAAGGCGCAGGATGGACCAGAAGGGACCTTTTGGCGCGGGCAGCCAATTCGCTTCCTTGTCTTTCCCTGGCGACTCGTTCTGAATGTAGAATGTTATGCCACCGTCGGCATCTTTGACGAATTGCGGTAGCATCGGTGAGTTCAGAAGGTAGCGGTTGATCGGATTATCCACGAGCAAGCTTGCGGGGAGGTCATACATAGTCAGAGACCAGAATGAGTTTACTGGAGGAAGCTGGCCCGCTGGAAAATGCACCGTATAGCGGTTTGCTCCATCTAATTTCTCACCTTTGCTGTCGACGCTATAGACCGGATACATTGCTTCCTGTTTCGTATTCCCGTAGATGCCCAGAATAGCGGCGGCCATGCGATACAGATAGTTGTTCTTCAAAAACGCGCGGGTCCCGAAGAGATCGCCGGATGTCACTTCTCCTGTATCGATCTTTTGCTTATTGAATTCTACGAATTCAGCCATGCCGTCGGCCATACCGTTTTGGATTGCCGTTTTTGTCTCAGGCGAGAGGGAATCTGCATCGAATTTCTGTCCGGGGCCGACACCAATCTTGGCGAAGCGCGCCATCAGTTCGACTTCCGAAGGGACGGTTGGGGCGTAGTTCAAGTTGAAGTTCAAAATGTCAAAGAACGCCAGCGAGGTCTCTTCTTCGGCCTTCGTCAGCGGCTTGATGAAATCTATGACCGGTGCCGCGGTGGGGGCAGGTTGGCCAAGAAACGTCGAAAGGGGTTCGACCTTATATTCTGACTGGATTTTGATCACATTGTCGATATCGGCGGGATCAATCAACTGTGTCCGATATTGCGCCATTCCAAATTCTGTTTCGGAGTGAAAAACCTTATCTACACCTTCGGGCATTTCGCCCTTCCAGTTAGGTCCCGCAACCACGAACACGCCTCCATCGTTACCTGTAGCGCGGCTGCCGATGTAATCGAAATTGAAGGTATAGGCATCAATCATCTGAACGCTGAAATAACGGTCCTTTTCCATCGCGGGCACGGTGAAAACCAGTGGCTCGGTGCGCAAGTCCATACCGACGTAAGAATAGGGCGTATCTGAGTTTGGTGTTTGGATCGTCGTGTCGGCTGGAGTATAGACGCGCGAGATGTTTTTGAGTTCGTTCCAAGGAGCCTTAAAGGCTGGATCGTTCTTGTCCGCGAAGAAGGCATATTGGACGCGGTAACTGTCGACCACGGGGTAGCCGTAGATATAGGCATCCTTGGCGATTTCACGCGCTTCTGCTGGCGTGACGTCCTGAGCGTAGGCCACAGGCGCAAGGAGGGCAGCGGCTGTCACAACCGCCGCGAAGTTGAGTTTTGATATATTCACTGAAAATACCTCATTTGAATTTCCTAAATAGAGCGACCATTACTGACTATGCCCCGTATAGAAGTGCATCAAGAGAATAAAAGTGGATCGGCTCGTCTGAACTGGGTCCGAGCCTTGCCAAGGTGGATTTCCGCTTGAAATGACGATTGGGGCGGCTATTTGATCAGTACAAGCGACACCATTATCTTAGTGCCAGACGAAGCAAGGTGAACTGTGCGTTGTGAGCATCGCTCTAAAAGACGCTCGTTTCCCTTCACGGTAGCCCGTCTGCCACTGCCGTAGGTTAATTTTAGCCGAAAAGCCACACATCGGAATGATCCCGTTGCGTGGCATGTTTTCTGGCGATGTCTGTGGATTAACCTTTGAAACGACGGACGTAAAAGTCGACCATCTGGCTGACCATTTCATCAGCTTGGCCGTTATCACGTGCCGTGTTTAAGGCCTCTAACGGACCTTTGACCATGATACTGTCCAGTTTTGCATCCTCCGCCATACGTGCATAGTAACCCACGTCTTTTGCGGCGTTTTTAATCGTGAAAGCCAATTGGGTGGGATCATTATCTACACCATAGGATTTAACAAAATCCATCATACCTGAATGCAATGGGCCCGCGGACATAACGTCATATAGTTGGGCGCGATCTACACCGGCAACATCTGCCATTGCAAAGGCTTCGGACATTGCATTTGCAACGGTCATACCAAAGAAGTTGTTGATCAACTTGATCGTGTGGCCAGAACCCACAGCGCCGAGATGGAAGACATTTTCCCCTAAATCCTTAAGAACAGGTTCAACCGCATCAAACGCGGCTTTGTCACCTGATGCCATGATATTCAACAGGCCGTCTTTTGCGTGGTTCGGTGTACGTCCCAACGGCGCGTCCAGAAAATGCCCGCCCGCGTTTGCGACTTCTTCTGCGAGGGTGCGACTGCTGGCAGGGAGGGAGGTGCCAAAATCAATGACGGTGGCCCCTTTGCGCAGGCCCGCAATGACGCCCTCTGCGCCGCGCATGCGTCCCTCGACGTGATCGGACGTGCCCATGCAAAGCATGACAATATCGCTCGCCTGTGCGACTTCTTTGGCGTTGGCAGCCTCGGTTGCGCCACGTGCGATTGCCGCGTCCAAATAGGTGCGGTCGGTATTTCCCAAAATGGTCAGTGCATACCCTTGGTCCTGCAGGCGTCCAACCATTGCGCCGCCCATGAGGCCAAGTCCGATAAATCCAATTGATGGTTTGCTCATATGAGTATCCTTTCAGAAGCTTTTTGGTGTGCTCAAGAGTTAACGAAGCACGTTAGAAAAATCCGATATCGCAGGTTGCCGTCTGTTTTCCAAGTGGATGTTGATATTTTGCGCTTGGGTTGGATCGACAGTGCCCAAAACCTTCCAGCGCTTGTGAACGCCAAGTGGGTGAAAAAGCAGAGGTTACTCGAAGGGTCTTTTATTAGCATGATCGATAATATGTGCAACGAATTGGATATAGATGTGCCTTGATAATATTGATAGTGGCGACCAACTCGACGCTCCGCGGAGGCATGGCAATAAAGCATAGATCAATGCCTCAAATGCGCCAAAAACGCCTAACCCAAATCGGAGCATTTCCCCATAAACTAGAAAGTTTCGGCCGAATGTTCGGATCTTTGTATTCAAACCAGTAAAAATGGCTCTGAGTGCACATCGGCGAGCCGTTCCGCGCAAATTTCGTTGGATGACTTCAAGTGAACGGAGGTTCGATCAAAATCAAGGTAAATGTCATTTGTCTTAGTTCCGTTGAAGTCACTCCTAGTACGTTCGGTTTTCATCGAGGAATGATGAGAATTTGTATAATAAGAGAACATGGTTACCCGTCGCACTTTCCTTTGGGCTCTCGAAGTTATATCGATCGCACCTGGGCGATGTGGACGTGGCTGTCGATCCCTCCCGGAAGCGTGATCAACCGTGTCGACGGGAGGGATATTGGGGGAGGGCGAAAATCGAAGTGAAGACTTTCAGGGCGCGTTCTAGTCTATCAATCGATTTCAGCCTGCTTCAGAACCTCGGCATCTGTTCGGCCTGTATTTTGAAGGTAAGCGCGCCAAATCCGACGAGCGCCGTCGCCGCCACGAGACCGAAAGAAAGTCATCAATTGCTCGTGTTCCTCGTCTGCTTCGTCTCACCTAACAGGATCAATAAACACCATGGAACGGCCCCGACGCGCTCGAGCCATCAGTTTGGTATGCGCGTCTCTCAAGATCGGATTGCCGCACATCTGAAGAATTGCGTCATGGATCCCTGAATTGGCTTCAAAATAATCCTCGGCATTACCTAACCGTTTAAACAACAGCATTTGCGCGTGCAGATCCTCAAGTATATCAAGGTTCTCGTTTGAAATCGTCGCCGTATTCCTCTCTGCAGCTAGGCTTTCTAGCGAAGCGATCACGTCGAATAAATCAAGGGCCTGTTGCGATGTATATTCCGTTACCTGCGCCCCTTTATTGCGAGAAATATCAATCAACCTATCAGCATGGAGTAACTTTAGGGCTTCGCGGATTGGCGTGCGGGAAACTGCTAGCTCGGTCGAGAACTTGCGTTCAACAATACGTTCGCCTGATGTTAGCTGCCCCTTTATTATGCGGTCACGCAATACATCGCGACCCATTCCGCCACAGCAGTTAGGTCTTTTCCGGGGGGAGAAAAAGTTGCGGTGTCTACCATTCAGTCTTTCCTGTTTCCACAGCGACAATAGGGATGCCATTGATGTTTGCTATGGGAAAAGGTGACGCGGCTGTGTCAGTTGTGGTCCTCCTGCCATTCCTCAAGTGTTTTGCGGGCGTCACCTAATGTGCCAAATAGCGTTTCATTGAGACATGCTTCAATTCCGACGAGGCAAGGATCAAGGCATTCAAAGAACTTTAGCAACGGCGCACGTCTTAATGCGCGAATGAAGATGATTTCGGCGTTATTGGTGATGCCGTGGACTTGGATGTGATGCGCAGGAAAGGTCCGGCTTGAGCCCAAAGAGCCGACACACAGCAGCAAAGTGCGTGTCGGCAGTAGGCTTAGGAATACGCCCCATTTGAGTATGTCAACTCGTAACTGTGGCTATAGAGCTCGAACACGATCCCGAACGGATCTTCGACATAGACCATGCGATATGGCTTCTCATTCGGGAAATACTCGCGAACTGGCATGCGTTGTTTACCGCCAGCAGCTACGATCTTCTCAAGTAGATCCTCAAGGTTGGGGTCCTGAATGGCAAAGTGAAACATGCCATGCTGTTTGAATTTAAGATTGTCCTCTGGTGCTTCGTGACCTTCGAATTCGAAAAGTTCGAACCCGATCCGGTCAGCGGTTGCAAGGTGTGCGATGCGCATCCGCTTCCAGCCAGTCCCGAAAACGTCCTTGCACATCTGGCCAATGTCACTGTCGTCTTCGACGATTTCAGTCGGCTCCATGATAACATAGAACCCCAGAACCTCACCGTAGAATTTGATTGCCTTGTCCAGATCCGGAACAGAGAGGCCGATGTGAGAGAATGTGCGCGGTGTGGGTATCATAATATTTCCTTTCAGGGTTGTTGAGGAAGATATAGATGGACTGCGCTGATATTAAAAATTATCATTATGCATGATTTTGATAATTTTATGAGTTACTCATGCTGAACGCCACATGGTTGGACACTTTCACGACACTCTGCGAGGTCGGCCATTTTACGCGAACAGCTGAATTGCTGGGAATGACCCAACCGGGCGTATCGCAGCATTTGCGTAAGCTTGAGTCTCAGGTTGGAAAACCGCTGATCTCCATGGACGGAAAGTCCTTTACGCTCACCCCCACAGGTGAGGCGGTGCTGGCCGTCGGCACCGCGCGGCGCATACAAGAGCGCGACCTGCAAGAAACCATCCAGATCGATGATCCAGACGTCGGCGATATCGGCATCGGCTGTTCCGGCAGCTTCGCCATGTGGCTTTATCCGCATCTTCTGGAGCGCATGCATCACGCGCCCGAGCTTGTCATTCGTCTGAATGCCGCACCACATACCAGCGTCGTGACGGCCGTTCTGAGTGGGGGTCTTGATTTGGGGATTATCGCGGATCGGATCGACCATCCCAGATTGGACGCAGTCAAAATCGGCCGAGAAGAGTTGTGTCTGGTTGTTCCTCGATCTTGTGCAGGACAAGACCTTGATCTGCACCATCTGAACGAGCTTGGTTTTGTCGCGCATCCGGACGGGTACGCCTATGCGGACGATCTCTTTTCGTTGAATTTTCCAAAGGACTACAAAGGCGCTGACCGCTTGAATATTCGGACGTTCGTCAACCAAATCGGCCAAATCCCCATTCCGGTCGCGCAGGGGATTGGCTACACGATTTTGCCTAAATCCGGCATAGATGCCTTTGCCGGAAATCAAGATTTAGCGATCATTCACCTGCCGAAACCACGCCATCACGACCTGTGGCTTATATCCCGTCGAGGGCGCACCAACTTTGCACGTGTCGCTGCTTTAAGTGATCTTATCAGAGGTGCAGCAGAGGCATTGGGGTAACGCTATTAACTAAAAAAATCGGGCGTGATTCGGTGTCGCCAAGCATGATTGCGCGATTCACAAGATCGGGTGAACCGCGCAAAGCAATGATTGCTCTCTGTATTGTTAGAGTGTTTTTTGTAGTCCTTAAGCCGCCAAGGGAGCTTTCTTGGCTTCCAACTTAAGCAACACATGCCCCATCAGAATGGCCATGCCGACATGCCCGATGAAGGAGGACTGCGAGTAAGCGCCAAAACCCATCATAAATGTGCGACCGATCAGCGGTGCAAGAAGGCCTTGAGCTACAAACCATAGAATAAAACCAGCTATGGCACCCGAGAGAATAATATTGGTTCGAGTCACCAAGTGAGTGAGCAATACGCTGCCTGAAAATCCGACGACGCCAATCGAAAAGTGGACGACAAAAGCAGCCCAGTAGGGCAGGCTAAAACCAAAAATCATTTTAGTTAAGGCGACAACCAAGTTCGCTGGTGCAAGCGCGACATCAAAAAGCAACGGCGAGATGAGCCAAGCGTAAGCTTCAAACGCAATTTCTCCCACCAGTCCGGCGATAATCAGATTTCTAAGTTTTATATGTGTCAACATATCGGCTACTTTTCCTATTTTCTTTTGAAGTTCATGGCGCAAAACTGAGATGTTTTCCGGCCACGCTTTATCGGCAGGAGGCGCGCCTGCGCGGGGTTCATCGCGAAACCTGCGGGCCTACCTCCAATAATTTGCGTTAATTTTTGGTGAGTGCGAAATGAGCTCGTTTCTGGCGTAACCAGAGTTCGCTTCCACTATCACAACGTGCAAAAGGCGCGCGATGCATTCATCCACGCGCGCCTTTTTTAAACTCACACTTTGAGTGGAGTTTCGCTCCGTTGCCATGCCAATGGCTGGAACACTTCATCAACAGGCGTTTCAGCAACGTGGTTGATGTAGTTCGACATTGTTTTTTGCGCGAGACCGAGGATCACATCCAAAATCGCGCGGTGCGTATAGCCTGCAGCAAAAAATGCATTCATCTGCTCCGCAGACACATTTCCGCGCTCGCGTACCATTTGCACAGTGAACGTACGAAGGGCCTCGAGTTTGGCTGTTGGCAATGGGGTCTCGTTGCGCAGGGCATCGGAGATGTCGTCAGATACCTTCATCATTTTTGCGATACCTGTATGGGCAGGCACGCAATAATGGCACGCATGTTCCACATTAATCGACTGCCAGACAACTGTCAGTTCGTCCGCATCAAAATCTGTTTCCGTGAACAGCTTATGAAGGAGTTGATATCCCTCATAAGCCTGTGGGCTTTCTGCCAGAACTTTATGCAGACCAGGTAAACGGCCAAAGGCTTTTTGCGATTGTTCCAATAGCGGCTTGGATGCTTCGGGGGCGGTGCTGAGGTCGTGGGACGGGAAGTTCATTGTGCGGAGCCTTTGTTAAATTGGAATTCCCTGCCATTTAGGCTTTCCTGAGTGATCACTCAAGTATATATCTGGGCGATCAATTCAACAATTGGTGATCCAATGTCTCGTAAACCGAACTATGACCGCAACGAACTGATCGACCGCGCGCGCGACCTGTTCTGGCGTCGTGGTTGGGCCGGAACATCTTTGAAAGATCTCGAGGATGCCTTGCAGATAAAGCCGGGCAGTTTTTACGCCGCATTCGGTTCAAAGGATGCCTTGTTCGAACTCGCGATGGACAAATACGCATTGGATGGTGCCGAACGGTTGAAGGAACTGGCCCTGAAATATGGCCCGATCCAAGCACTCCAGCGATTCCCTGAAATGGTGATCGGCAACAACGATGCCCCCGCCAAGGCTTGCATGCTGTCCAAGACCCTCCTCGAGCTTCACGCGCACAACCACCCGTTGGCGGGCAAAGCAAACCTGCATCTTTTGAGGATGGAAGGGCAGTTTGCAGAGTTGTTTCAACAAGCACAATCCGCTGGAGACATTGATAGCGGGCATGATCCCAAAGTGCTCGCCCGCCGGTATCAGTCGGACCTTTTGGGGTTGCGGGTGTCCGCAGAACGAGATGGCGTCGACGCAACGGCAATCGCACAAGAGATCGCAGACAGCTTGGTTCGCCTTTGACGGCAGTCCCGAGGCGTGTCTCACGGATCAAGGACGGATGCGCGGCTAAAGGTCATCTTCGTTAACGGTACCGAGAATAAAATGCACATGCGTTCACTGGTCCAAAAACGCTGCTTAGTCCTCAATTGAGTAATTTAGTCGTCAAGATAATCATCATCCGGAGTGGTGTTCAGGTATGCGCGGGACGTCGAAAAATCGATCTGCGAACAGATTACGCAGCTTTCGATCTTCTGCGTGCGAGGCTGGCATTGCTTGATTGGGTCCATGGATTTCGGAATTTCCTGCTCTTAGGCCGTTGTCAGAGCAGGGTCAGGAAGTCCGATTTGGGCTTGCCGCGCTCCTTTGAGGTGTTTCCCTGCAACTTTAGCTGAGGAACGATTTGGTCGAAGTGCTCCATCCAGAAAATTTGGATAATTGGTCGGCGATAGGCCAAACTTATGCTCAATTCGGGTTCACATTTCCTGTAGATAAGTCCGGGATACATACCCTTTGAGGCCACGTGATTGCTTCAAAGAAACTTTGCACCATCCGGTCCCACCGTTTTGCTCACAACTATATATTCTCACCAAGGTTCCGTTTGGAAGGCCGACGATGACATTGTATCCAATCCCTGGCCCAGCGCGCATTTTCAACATGTCATCAGCTTCGACGCCAACGACTTCATAATACCCGTTCCAAGCGGCCTCTGCGGGCTCGGCGCCTGAGAAGACTCCTAGCAATACCCCAGTGATTGCGGTAAAAATGGTTCTTCGCATCATAGCCTCCTGTTCTTTGCTTCGATCATACTGTAGCCACCTTGGATTCGAAGGCAAGGTGGCTTTCCAGCCCAGTTCTAAATGGCGATGTTGCGGATTATAGAACCCGTTTATGTATTCTGCGGCACCGCGTTGAAGCTCCCGTCTTGATGGATCGGGCATACCTGATGTAAAGTAAATGGCGAGTCATGCCGTTTACTGCCATAGATATAGCGTAGTACTTGACAATGGGATACGGACCAGCCAATTAATCGCTCGTGAGGACGACCTCCCAAAATCGATAAACGCTGGGACGACCCGGCACTTTATTTGAGGTTGTTATGCGCTCTCCACTTGATCGTTTACGTCATGCCGTTAGTTTTGAAATCATCGCTTTGATCTTAGTCATTCCATTAGGGTCGATCTTGTTTCACTTGCCTATTGAGGATTTTGGTGTTGTTGGCGTTGTAAGCGCTACACTCGCCACGATATGGAACTTGGCATATAATTACATCTTCGATTTGAGCTTGCAGCGCACTTCCGGGACCACCAAGAAAACAGGTCTTGTGCGCATTTTGCATGCCGTCCTATTCGAAACCGGGTTATTGATTGTTCTTATGCCATTCATTGCGTGGTATCTTGGCGTCACACTTTGGCAGGCCTTTCTGATGGATGTGTCGTTCGCGTTGTTCTATGTGATTTATGCATTTGGTTTCAATTGGGCTTATGACGCGCTCTTCCCGTTGCCAGAGTGGAAAGACGTGCCACTTTCCGAATAACAGGTGTATTCGACCGCGATCTGCTTGCCGGATATCAATTTTGGTACCTACTCCAGCGTATTTTTCCTTGTCTGAAGTTAGCGCGAATGGGCTCAAGTAGCGTTACGCGACCCGATATGATTGGTCGTGATCGCATTCCTGCCAAGATCGACCCGCAGGAGGCGTGGCGGCGTATCGGCCTCTATCAGGGCTGGGCAATTAGCGTTTGCCTCAACTGGCCAAATACGCAGTTTCATCCTATACAGAGAAACTTAGTCATCAAGATCATCATCA
Source organism: Falsihalocynthiibacter arcticus (assembly GCF_000812665.2). Taxonomy (GTDB): domain Bacteria; phylum Pseudomonadota; class Alphaproteobacteria; order Rhodobacterales; family Rhodobacteraceae; genus Falsihalocynthiibacter; species Falsihalocynthiibacter arcticus. The sequence goes on along the minus strand of NZ_CP014327.1, from coordinate 3,609,347 downwards.
CCCAGAGTGGTGTTTAGGCTCAGGCCTCATAACCAAAATAGGACTGTAGGAGCGAGTGCGATCGCAGAGATGAATACGTTAGGGCATCGATGATATCGGGTTGAAACCCGCCGCCAATCTTTCAGCTTTCCAAACATACGTTTGATCCTGTTGCGCCTTTCATACCGGCGCTTGTCATACTTGATGACCTTTTTACGGGACTTTCTGCTCGGGATGCAGGGCTGTGTTCCCGTTTTTATCAAGGCATTCCGAAACCAATCAGCATCAAGCCACGATCTGCCAGCAGCCAGTTTGCAGCGGGAAGATCACCCAATAAGGCGGCCGCGCCAGTATAATCGCTGTACCTTGCCCGGCAGGCGATGCTTGCATCGCTGAGAGGGTTGACCTGCGGTTGTAATGAAATGAATTGGGCGACCTTTGGTGTCAGGGATTGCATGCAATTGCTGAACGCGCGCATGACGTTCTTCGGTAGTTTTTTTGACCTGCATCGAAATATTGCCGATCTGTGTATAGATGGCCGTCATCCCCTGCACGTTTGCTTGCTCGCTTGAAAAGCCATGTCGTGCGAACATACCTTCAAAAATGGAACGTAAGATTGCCCCTCAATTGCGTGAAGATGAAGTTGCCAGATGGCTTGACGATTTTAGCACTAAGATGGGGAAGCCATCAGAGGCTGAAAAGGCCTTCTTTGATCGTCGCCGTTCTCTTGCTCAAGGTGTAGGGCTCGAGGCAAACGGCAATCTCATCTGTGATAACGACCAAACCACTTTTGACGGCAAATGCTAACCGTGCCGGTTCATTTTCACTTTTGATGTTTTTCCTAACCGTCTGTTAGAGCATTGCGAAGAGTGCCTACAAGCGCGGACGCTGAGATGTTTTGTTATGCCCATCCTTTAAGAGGAGTAAGTTAGCGATGCTCACCGCCACCTAGATCATCCGCCACTTGCTTGTGCGTCAAGCCACTGGTCAGTGTAATACACACCGCATCCATGTGAATTTCGTCTGTTCGTTTCAGCCCCATAGTTCATCTCCTTTGTTGCAGTAAATGCTATCAAAGGAGCGGCATCAAACCGCGACAGGTCCATTACTGGATTGCCCCACTGCCATGCCGCAGATAAGGTCCGGCGAGGATCATCTTGATCTTGCAGGTACTCTTCCGAAACGTCACCTTTGTTGAATAACGACCCCCTTGGAGCAGAAATTCAGATGAAAAATTTCATGAGATCGGCTGTGGCCGCAATTGCATTGACTACAATTGGCTTGACCACCGCGTCTGCCGAAACCCGTATTACATATAAATCAGCAAAGACCGGCTCGTCCTACTACCAGATGGGTGTTGAGTTGGCCGAAGCCATGAAAAGCGGTACTGATGGCGATATCATCGTGACCATAGAAGAGAGCCAAGGCTCAGTCCAGAACGTGATGGAGGCCCGTGCGCGCGGCGGGGATTATGTGTTTACCACTCCCCCTGCGCTGGTCGGCCTCGCACAAGAAGGCAAGGCCATGTTCGAGGGCAAAGGGGATCCGAAGTTCAGCGAGATTCGCGCTCTCTTTCCGATCCCGTCACTGACTATGCATTTTGTGATGTCCCAAGAAAGTGGTGTCACGGACATCACAGGATTGGCAGGCAAGACAATTTTGCTCGGCAAAGGCTCCTTTGGGGCGACAGAGGGCGAGAAATATCTCGGGTTGTTCGGTATGGCGGATAGCGTCCAGATTGCGGATGTTGAACTGTCGAATGCGGTTGCAGCTCTCAAAAACGGTCAGATCGACGGCTTTGTCACAGCAGGCTCATGGCCCGCGCCCAATGTGATCGAAGCCGCGGCATCGACGCCGGTGACTGTCTTTTCCCTGACACCAGAGCAGATCGCGGAGACAAAGCGTACGGCTCTGACTATTCCGGCGGGCACCTACGCGGGGCAGGAGGCGGATATTGAGACAACATCCCTACCAGTCGTGGCCTACACGACCACGGCGATGGATGACGAGACGGCCTATCAACTGACCAAAACGTTCTGGGAAAGCAAAGCTAAGCTGGCTGAAAACTCCCCGTGGTGGAACGGCGTCGATCAAAACCTGATGCCGACGATCGAGACTACAATCCACCCCGGCGCGCAGCGTTATTATGCTGAAGCAGGTATCACCCTGACCGACGCACAGAAGTAACCACACTTACAGGCCGGACGTTACATCCGGCCTGTCACTCTTCGATAAAAAGGCCACGCTATGCACATGCTTCCCGAAGGACGCCTGAACGACGCTTTCTGGTTACTGCTTGCAACGGGGCTTGTAGGATATCATCTGGCGCTGATTTTCTCTGGTCTTGTGCCAAATTTGGTCAGCAGACCGCTCCATATGGCGTTTATTCTGCCGTTTGTGCTGGTGTTTGGCGCAACCACTCGTAGGCGGCTGATCAGTGGGATTCCTCTCGCGATCCTTGGTGTCTCCGCTGCCCTCTGGGTCGCTGCCAACAGTGATCGTCTGGGGGATCAATACGGGTTTCTCGAGAGTGACTTCCAACTGTTTGTCGCCATCACGTTGCTGGGCATCACGCTGGAAGCGGCGCGCCGAGCAATCGGCTGGCCGCTTCCAGTTGTTGCAGGTCTCGCACTGCTCTACGGGCTTTACGGCCAACACATCCCCGGACAATTCGGCCATTCCGGCACCCCCACAGCCAGCTTTTTGGGTACACTCACCATCGCCGAAGGGGGCATCTGGGGTGCACTGACTGGCGTCTCGGTTGGTGTGGTTGCGATTTTCGTTATCTTTGGCGCTGTGTTGAACGCTGGGGAGGCGGGGCAAGGTTTCATGAATGTAGCGGCAGCAGCGGCAGGACGGCTTAAGGGCGGTGCGGCCAAGGTCTCGGTTATCTCCTCCGCGCTGTTCGGGTCTATCTCCGGCTCGGCTTCTGCCAATGTTGCTTCAACCGGTGCCGTCACGTTGCCCGCGATGACCAAACTTGGCTATCCCAAGCGACTGGCGGCCGCGGTCGAGGCCGTCGCATCCTCCGGCGGGCAAATTATGCCGCCTTTGATGGGGGCAGGTGCCTTTGTTATGGTTGAGTTGACGGGCGTGCCTTACACGTCGATCATGGCGGCCGCGGTTCTGCCAGCGTTTCTCTACTTCCTTGCCGTCTGGGTCGGAATCAACGCCTATGCTGGGCGGTTCGATTTGAAGGGCGTAGATCCCGCCGACCGCCCCGCGCGGCGCGATGTGTTTGTCACGTCGTTGTTTTTCCTTGTGCCTTTCTCAGCCCTGCTCTGGGCGATGTTCGTCGCCAAATACACACCGGAATATGCCGCAGCCCTTGCTATCATTACCGGTGCGCTGCTGCTGTTCATCAACGTGGATTTAAAAAGTCGACGCGAGCAGATCGTAGACCGCTTTGTCTCGGCCATCATGAACGCGGCCAAACAAGTGTCGATGATTGCGGCCATAATCTTGTGCGCCTCGATCATTATTGGCGTGCTCTCAATTACGGGGTTAGGCGTTAAGATTACATCGCTAATTCTCGAAGGCTCCGGTGGTCTACTCTGGCCGTCGTTGCTGTTAACGGCGCTTGCTTGCCTGTTGCTTGGGATGGAAGTGCCCACGACGGCTGCCTATGTCATTTGCGTCTCTGTAGCAGGGCCAGCCCTGATACAACTGGGGTTGGAGCCATTACAGGCGCATCTGTTCGTATTCTGGTTCGCGCTGTTGTCCACGATAACACCGCCTGTGTGCGGGGCCGTGTTTATTGCGGCAGGTATGGTCGAGGAAAACTGGTTGAAGGTCGCACTTACCGCGATGGCGCTGGGAGTGGGGCTCTATATTATCCCGCTCGGCATGATTGCCAATCCCGATATCCTGCGGCTCGCGCAAGACCCTGTCGGTGCTCTCTTCGCGATGCTGAGGATCGCTGCTGGCCTGATGCTCGTCTCTCATGGGCTGATCGGGGCGCGTAAGGTTTTATCTACGGTTCTGCTGGTTGGTGCAGGATTGGGAATCGTATTCGCAGCAGTCATCATCTGACGATCATGGTCCTGCCCTGATTTGAGATTGTCAGCCTGGGGTAGGCTTTGGAAGCCCTGTCATTTCTTGAAACTTTGGTCCGAGCAATGCACTGCAAATGTTGGGGTGAGAATTTTGCAGCCCAATCTCTTTGCCTAAGTCACCAGCACGTATCGACACCGTTAGTTGTCGAGCGTCGCGAGCAGGCTCAATACGATAGTTTATTGCGCATAGCCTTATTCGGTCGGCATCTCGGATAAGGTGACTGTAGTTCTCAGACGGTTGGACCGGAATGTCGTTTTGATCAACAATTATGTATCCTGCGTTGTGCAGGCGAGCAGCCGCATCGGTCTTTTGCGCTCAGCCGCCGTTGAACACAGTTTTTTCACGTATGAACCCCACGATTGGTTTGGTCGGATAGGGGCTTTGGGGGCTGGATTGTGTCGAGCGGACCCAATAGTCGCTTGGAGTCCCGAGCGCATCGAAGATTTCTGCTCGAGTTCCATGCTGATTATAATCATCATAGGCATTCATGGCGGCTTCAATCGCCTCGCGAGTGAACAATGCAGCCTGGTCGTGTTTTTTTTCGATCATCAATCAATTCAAAACCAAGTTCAGTCAAACGGTCAAATGATTGAGATTCACCAGCGCCTTTAAAGAAATTTTTCGCTATTAGGGAAGGGCCATTCGGCAGTTTTTGAATTGCAGCCGCAATTGTTGCTTTCGCGGGATAGCGTGGCCTTTCAACTGTGCTGCTATCTTCCGTATCGACCAGTCGTGTAGCCCAAACTTGCGGTGTGCCAAAACCTTGGCGTTTAAGGAATGCATCGATGCCTTCTTTGTCACAATCATCCATGACTGCAATGACTTCAGCTCTTGTAACTTTTGCGACCAATTGCACTTGTTCGCGCTTGCTTGGAATGCCGCGGTTTCCTCGCAAAAAATCATCATATAAGCTGATGGCTTGTCGCAGGCTGGCGAGCCCGGTTCGAAGATCGCCATCTATAGGCACGGGCGAGGGATTAGGGCTTCTCTTCTTTGATCATCTACACTGTACGAAAAGCGTCCTAAAAGGGCTTCTTTCCCTTCGCTTTGCAATATGGCGTCTAAATCGCCGACAACATCCTCTACTCGACGTGCAGTGCTAACACGAGAGCCCGTTGTTTTTTTCACTTTGGCCATTGGTTGTAAGCCAATGCCGAAAACCAGTTTCATTCACTTTTATTCTCCAAATTCAACGGCAGCCTCACAAAATTCATGTCTCTCTCGGAAGTCGACCTAATCTCGCAGCAAAAGTGTAACCGACATAAGGCCATCCACAGTAAGAGATTTCTTTTAAGCACAATTATTTTCCGAACCCTTTTTCGGTGGCAAACATGCCGAACTGTAAAACGCGGAGCAATAATGGGCCACAGAAGCGGCTGCGTATCGCAGTTGTAGCGGAGTAAAAATCCGCCAGTTTGTGTCCTTCGTTTATTCGGAGGGCGGGAGATGTATTCTGTGGATATTTATAATCGTGTGCGCCGTGCTTGTTTGAAGGACGGGATGTCTACTCGAGAAGCGGCGCGTTATTTCAACAAGGATCGCAAAACGATAGCCAAGATGTTGCGGCATGAGCTCCCTCCTGGTTATCGGCGTTCAGAAGCCCCGCGTCGCCCAACGCTTGATGATTATGTTGGTGTCATCGATAATATACTGCGTACAGATAAGGCCCTGATCAAAAAGCAGCGCCACACCGCCAAGCGTATTTTTGAGCGTTTGAGGGATGAACACGGGTACGCGGGAAGCTTGACGACAGTGACCTATTACGTTCGCGAACAAAAGCGACGCACTAAAGAGGTGTTTGTACCGTTGTCGCATCGGCCAGGCCACGCGCAGGTTGATTTTGGTGAGACACTTGGCGTGATTGGTGGCGTGGAATGCAAGATCCATTTTTTTGTAATGAGCTTACCGCATTCTGATGCGGTGTTCGTTAAGGGATACCCTGCCGAGACGACGGAAGCATTCTGCGATGGCCATGTGTCCGCCTTTGCGTTCTTTGATGGTATTCCGCAGTCCATTCTCTACGACAACACCAAGATCGCCGTTGCGCGGATACTCGGGGACAGAACGCGTATTCGCACACGTCGGTTCACTGAGCTGCAATCCCATTACCTGTTCGATGACAAGTTCGGGCGACCAGCGCGAGGAAACGATAAAGGCAACGTTGAGGGCATGGTTGGATATACGCGTCGCAACTTCATGGTCCCTGCGCCGCGTTGTGACAGCTTTGATGATTTGAACGCCCATCTGGAAGCGAAGTGTTTAGCACGTCAGGACGATACTTTGCGCGGCCACACCCAAACCATAGGTCAACGTTTGGTATCCGATTTTGATGCGCTGATGGGGTTGCCCGTGGCGGAATATGAAGCCTGCGACCATGTCAACACACGGGCCACTTCGATCTCGATGGTGCGCTATCGCAGCAATGACTACTCGGTGCCGGTGGCTTATGCACACCACGATGTTCATGTGCGTGGGTTTGTACATGAGGTTATCATCGGCTGCGGTAACGAGATCGTTGCACGGCACAAACGATCCTACCTATCCGCGGATATGATCTTTGACCCGCTCCACTTCCTGCCCTTGATTGAGCAGAAGGTGGGGGCTTTGGATCAGGCAGCCCCTTTGCAGGGCTGGAATCTACCGGATGCCTTCGCCACCCTGCACCGACTGCTCGAAGCCAGAATGGGCAAACCGGGCAAGCGAGAATACGTTCAAGTTCTGCGCCTTTTGGAAACATTCGAGATGGACGTTGTGCAAGGCGCAATCCAGCATGCCATTGATCTGGGCGCTATTGGCTATGATGCCGTAAAACACCTTGTGCTATGCCGTATTGAGAAGCGGCCACCGCGATTGGATTTGGACTTCTACCCGTATTTGCCTAAGGCCAATGTCGGCACGACACGCCCATCCAGTTACATGAGCCTGCTGGGAGCCACGGCATGACAGATGCTCCCCAAATCCTTCTGCACCACCACCTCAAGAAGTTGCGCTTGCCAACGTTCCAAGGAGAGTACGCAAAACAAGCCCAAATCTGTGCTGCTGAGAATAAGGACCACATCCAATATCTGGCGCGTCTGTGCGAGATGGAGTTAATTGACCGCGAACGGCGGATGATCGAAAGGCGGATCAAAGCGGCGAAGTTCCCCAGCACCAAAAGCCTGGATAGTTTTGACTTCAAGATCATGCCCAGCTTGAACAAGCCACTGACGATGGACTTGGCTCGATGTGACTACGTGGATCGCAGAGAAAACATTATTGCCCTCGGCCCATCGGGAACGGGCAAGACCCACATAGCTTTAGGACTTGGATTAGCCGCGTGCCAAAGAGGGTTGAAAGTACGGTTCACGACGGCGGCAGCCTTGGTTCATGATCTGATAGAAGCCCAAGATGAGCTCCGATTGCAGCGCATGCAAAAGCAACTGACGAGCCAGAATCTGTTGATCATTGATGAATTAGGCTTCGTTCCTCTGAGTAAATCCGGCGCAGAATTGCTCTTTGAGGTGATCTCGCAGTGCTACGAACGTGGTTCCATCATCATAACCTCAAACCTGCCCTTTGATGAATGGACCGAAGTCTTTGGCTCAGAGCGGCTCACGGGAGCCTTGCTGGATCGTTTGACACATCACGTCCACATCCTTGAGATGAACGGCGAAAGCTATAGGCTCAAACACAGTCGTAAGAACCGCCAGTAGTCAAAACACATCAAGATCAGAACAATGTTGGCCCATGGGCCAACATGCGCTTTGGCACGCGTTAGCTATTTGGGGGCACGCGCACCAAAGCGCAGAACATCCGAGAACTCAGTGGACCAATTTTACGCCGCGATCTGGTCCCTTTTTACTCTGCGATTGACACCGAACTCTGATGAGCTATTCGTTGAAACTAAAATGGGCAAGAACAAGGCTATTGCAAAGTAAATTTGGATTTACCCGCGCATCGTGGAAACTTCACACAGCTCAAGAATTTCCCGTAGCGTCCGCTTCGCTCAATGAGCCAGCCATCAGAGCAAATAGGGCAAGCTTTGTAGCTTTTTCAGCATTCGCATATTGCGTCAGGTGCTCCATCTTTGCGGACGGGGAAGCCGCTGTCACACGCAGCGCAGGCAGAAATGGAATTCCCACAGAGTTCGGCGTGTTCGCATTTATAATAAGTGCCGCCATCACGTTTTGGCACAGGGAAAAGTTGTCCTTGGCATTCACCACAGATCAGTGACTTGGCCGATGTATCGTCATCAAAAACCAACCCATATTCAGGGTCTTGCTTTAGCTAGGCGACAAATTCTGAAGGACGTGCTGCTGATGAAACTAAGGTCAAGCTTTCCCTCGCTCGCGTCATGGCAACGTACATGACGCGCCGCTCTTTTGCATGTGCAAAGGGTTCAGCCTCCGGCGACACCATTGTTAGCAGTGGGTCATCTACGATCTCTGACGGAAAGCCCGAACGTCCACGGTTGAGTTGTAGAGGAACGACGTGATCTGCTTCGAGGCCTTTGGACGAATGGATCGTTTTGAAAGTGATATCGAGTTCAGGATGCTTGCTACGGAGCCGGTTCAAATTGTCCGGCGCAGAATGTCTGTAGCGCCCGAGGAGCAGTACCGACGTTCGGCGGCGCTGTTCCTTTGCTTTGACCTCAAGTCGCGATAATACTTCATTAAGTTTCTGGTCGCCATTATGTTGGAACGCAGACACTACATGTATTGTTGGCTCGACCGTTGTTCCAGCAGGAATTACCGTCTTCACCAATTGTGTTGGGTTCTTCCAAATAAAATTTCGCGCTGCAAAAGCTATCTTGTCGACAGACCTGAAAGTGCGGCCATGAGACCTTGATTGCAAGTGGGTCTACGGTGCTTGGCGAGGTTGAGGATCTCGAAGAAGCTCTCATAATACCTCTGTGGTCGTTTGCGCAGATGAGGGCGTTGAAATGACGCCGCGTAGCATTCTGCTGCGCGAAGAGCATAACGGTCGCAACTATTAATCGAGATTTGACTGCCTTCATGAACCTTATGAAATCGATGAAAAATGCTGGGTGGATCGATGTAAATCCGGTTCAGCTTTATGAAAAGCAAGGTATGAAGGAAATATTGCCCGACATAATTTTGCCAACAGAGAAGTGCCTTCAGAAACTTTCTGACCGAGCGCCGGGCACACTGACCCATTTCGCACATTTTTTAAATGTTACAGGCGGACGTGTGACGGAAATGGCAAAACTCCAATGGTCAGATATCTCTGGCATGGGAACCCCGATCGAAGGCCGCGTAGAGGCTGTGCTGCGTCATACGAAAGGTGGGAAAATTCGCACTATAGCATTGCGCCAAGAGGCCATCGATATCCTCATCAAAATCCCTCGCTCGAACGCATCACAGTTTGTGTTCTGGAACGGCACAGAACATGGTTTCTACAAGGATCCTTCGAACCTGTTTTGGGAATACGGCCAAGAAACCGGATTTAACGCGCGCCTTCACGATCTAAGGCATAAGTTCGCCATTGAACGCTTAAAGGAGGGGTGGTCAATTTACAGGGTGCAAAAGTATATTGGGCATGGGTCTGTGTTGACCACAGAGCGCTACTATCTGAGGTATCTGTCGGATGCGCAACAAGCGTCGGTGCGCGCTGATGGAGACAACGGTTTCCGATAAGGGTCTACAACACCGTGAAATTCAAAAGGGATCTTGCCGGCGCAGGGTCCCTTTTTGTTTTGCGGGTCGTGCTGTTTTGGGAAGAAAAGGGGGCATAGTCGGCGCCATCGGAGCGCTGAAAAAGCGTCATAGTATGACACCTTTTGGTGTAAATGTTGAAATTGGCCTGATGTTTGGCTTGCCCGTGAAAGGGTGTATTTTTGTTTAATTTCAAGAAGATACTGGCGGAGAGACAGGGATTCGAACCCTGGGAACCCGTTAAGGCTCAACGGTTTTCGAGACCGTTTCAGATGGAATGCTCGGTAATTAATGGCCAGTAAAATAAGGGGTATAATAAGTCACTGAAAGGCACAATCGGCATAGTTGGAGGGGAGGGGTGTCATAGTAAGTTGTCATAGACAAGGCCGCATAGGTCCGGTTCGAGCCCCAACTGCCGATACACAACTGGAAAGTTGTATGTCGGGAGCTGGCTCAGGAATATTCCTGCAGTTCCTTCTTCAAAACCCTCCGGATTTTTGAGGGCTCTTTTCTGAGGCGACATTGAAATAACCAGCGTTTTTGAATTGCCAAAGGGTGAGTGCACTGTCGACCAAAATTCCACCACCAAACAGTAAGGCAATACTCTGAAGGCCGGGAGCAAAGAAACCCGTTTGATAAGCAACAAATGCTATCCCGTAATAAAAAATGCTAACAAAAAGTGACTGGTAAAGCAATAGATCGGTGCGTCCCCTTCCATAAAAGAAACTGTCGAGGACATGGTTGAAGGCAAAAACGACGTAAAAGCCAAGCATCAGTAAAGTCAGTGATAGAATTCGTTCCGGCTCGTCAGTGCCGAGCGCATTTTTAAAGAACCATAACCAGCCTGGTATTGTAACGATCCAAACCCCGACGATGATCGCAATGAGCCAAAGATAACCTGTGAAGCGACCTTCGAGCTTGCCACCATTATTGCCAGCGTCCTGACGAATGAGTGTGCCCAAAGCTAAAACCGGTAGGAGAAGCCATCCCCAGATGAAGCTATTCGTAACCCAAAACAAACCGGCTTCATTCACCTCGTTCATTAGACGCAGGATCATCAGCGAAAACGCGAGGTTTCTGACGGCGGATTCAATGCCAGATCTGGCGGCAATCCGAAGCCAGCGGCGCATCCACGCGGAAGGCTTGCGCAGCCGTGGTCTTTCAAACATTTCTGCTCTTAGGAGAATGAATACCGTTGGGAGGAGAAGGCAAGTAGCTACAGAAATGTTGGTCATCGCGACACCCTGGACGCCAAGATGAAGTGAAAAATCAAACTGCCCGACAAACAAACTGTCAAATGTAATCATGAGAAGGGCTCGTAGTATGACCAGGGCGATCAATATGCGTTTCCAAGCGAGGGCAACGACGATAATGATGGCAATGTCATTGAGCACACCAATCATCTTTCCTATGGTTTCGAGTCGGATATAGCGTGCTGTCATATCCTGCAGTGCTTGTTGTTGCGACATGGCCTGCGTCAACCAATCAGCTCCAAACAGAATTCCGAGCGTCAAAAGCCCATAGGCTACAAGAGTAACAATTATTGCAATGCTGACGCGCTTGCGAAGTTCAGAGAGGTTGTGGATTACCTGCCCGAAGACGAAATATAGCGGCATGAGAATTGCCTCTTGCACGACTTCGTAGGCCAAACCAAGCCATGACGACTGCGCAGCGATACTGACACTCCATGTATCCGGAAGTGTATTTAAGTAATAAATCCGAACAGTAGAATAAACGGTTGGTAGGAGAGCCGTAAGTAGTATTGCAATCCAGAGTCCATAATTGATGAGGCGGAGCGATGAAAACAAAGTTTTGCCTAATTGATTGAAAATATTTGAAAAATATAAGGTGGGGTAGGAGCTCTGCCAATGGAAGTCAAACCGGTTTTCAAGGGAATTTCTGCCTTCTCCAATCGAAATATTAGGCCGTTCCCTGGGCAAGGAAGGGCACTCTGCCGCATCTATTCAGCACGAAGAGGCCAAGGTCGAGGGTCGTTTGAAGCTGTCTGCACATTGGGTGAGGGGGCATCTATTTCTGTCGAGGAACGGAAAGCTCACTTGGCGGAAGCCACATGTTCGTGGTGAGGGCGTTGCAATAACGAAACCGCGCCATTTTACATCATAAGCGATTCCTGCAGCTGAGTGTTTTCCTAAATGATGCCCGCCACTGGAGTAAACGTTTCTATACATCGTGACCGTGAGCTCCCAATTTAGACTGTTTACCTTAAGGCATTAATAAGTATTGTCTTTATTGAAGTTACTCGTTTGATTTTGTTGAATTTTGTCAGAAATTTTCCAATAGTCGGTCCGTGATTAAGAGGAAGAGTTTGTTTAAAAAAATCTATCAAGGTTGGTCGTCGATTGCCTTTCAGCGGAAAAGGAGCAGCGAGTGGCCTTAGGGCGTGTGTCACCAAATGCCATGGTTAGCTTGAATTTTCTGCTCTCCCCGCACGTTAGGAGAGCAGAAAAGTGGGTTCACAAAATTTTTGGCTTATCTGGCGACGAAGCCCAAGGTCCCAGAGTTACCAATATCTATGTTATTCTTGAATAGCTTCCACCCTGTCACAAGCCGAACAATCTGCCACACGAGAAGGACTGGTATCAATAACTGAACCGTCCCCTGTTTGCCGGAGGCTCCAACTCATGAGTAGGATGGAGCATCATGAACAAGACAACAAACAAGTATACTCCAGAAGTCCGCGAACGTGCGGTACGGATGGTTTTAAATGGCGAAGCGCAGCATGAAAGCCGTTGGGCGGCGATTGTGTCGATTTCTGCGAAGATCGGCTGTGCGGCGCAAACACTGAACGAATGGGTCAAGAAGGTCGAGGTTGATACCGGCCAGCGTGGTGGCATCACAACCGAGATGGCGGAGAAGACGAAGGCATTGGAACGTGAAAACCGCGAGCTGAAGCAAGCCAACGAGATCCTTCGCAAGGCCTCCGCGTATTTTGCACAGGCGGAGCTCGACCGCCCGTTCAAGAAATGATCCAGTTCATCGAAGATCACCGCGATGATCATGGGGGCGAGCCGATTTGCAGGGTTCTGCCGATTGCCCCAGCCACTTTCTATGACAACATGGCCAAGCGGGCCGATCCGTCCCGCCTGTCGGACCGTGCTAAGCGCGATGCTGAACTCAAGCCCGAGATCGAACGGGTCTTTGAGCAAAATCTCAAAGTCTACGGCGTGCGGAAGGTCTGGCATCAGATGCACAGGGAAGGCTTTGATATTGCGCGCTGCACAGTCGCACGTCTGATGAAAGACAGATGAAAGACATTGGTATCGAAGGCGTCATTCGTTGCAAAAAGCCAAGAACGACGATCCCTGACAAAGCGTTACCTTGTCCACTGGATAGGGTAAACCGGCAGTTTCATGCGTCTGCGCCAAACGTCCTATGGGTCAGTGACTTCACCTATGTCGCCACGTGGCAAGGTTTTGTCTATGTGGCCTTCGTCATTGATGTTTTTGCGCGACGCATCGTTGGCTGGCGCGCAAGCCGCACAGCCAATGCAGGCTTCGTTCTCGATGCTTTGGAGCAGGCCATTCATCAACGCAGGCCAGCACAAGATCAACTGGTGCATCACTCAGATCGCGGATCGCAATATCTGTCGATCAAATACACCGAACGACTGGCAGAGGCGAAGATTGCACCGTCAGTCGGCAGCGTCGGGGCTTCCTATGACAATGCCTTGGCCGAAACGATCAACGGTTTATTCAAGGCCGAAGTCATCCACAGGCGTGGGCCATGGCGTAACTTTGAGGCCGTAGAATACGCCACCCTGGAATGGGTCGATTGGTTCAACAATCGCCGCCTGCTGGAGCCTATAGGGAATATCCCACCAGCTGAACAGAGGCAAACTTCTATGCAGCTCTGGAAAGATCAGACATGGCCGCTTAACTAAGATAAATCAGCCTCCGGCAAACAAGGGGCGGTATTATTTCAGATGCAGAAAATGTCCTCCGAGAAGGAGACCATTTGCAGAAAATTTTGAACGCCATGGGCGATGGCCTATCGAGGCTTGACGGATAGCGTTGATCTCGAACACTTGAACGGTACGGAGTTTCTTGGGCAGGGTGCATTATTGCATAAAAAAACTCGCCCCCCAAAGTGGATGATGCTACATTCTGTACGAATGGCGGCTGCCTTGTGATGGGCTCGTCAAATCTAATACGAGCTTTACCAAGTGTTTGTGGCTCACCGAAGAGCGTGAAACTCTGAAGGAAAACGCATCGGATCATGCAAGAAAATTCTCGGAACCGTTGACTTTTAAAAACGATTATTGGACGTAAAATTAAGATGATATTTGGTTCAGATGACCGTAAGGTCAATATCCTCGAAGAGTACCCCACTCTCTGTCAAGTTTTAGAAGTATCTCAGGAAGAAGGAAATTGCGATTGTGAGGTAAGCTATAATAGCTTTATTATTAAATCACGCCGATCAAAAAAGTATCGAACAATCGACGCACCTTGCCCACACCTCAAATCGATACAACGAGCACTTCTTGACAGACTCCTGGCCTCTGTGCCACCTCATGACGCGGCTGCGGCTTTCGTTCGCGGAAAATCAATCGCGATGAACGCCCAACGGCATCATGGAGCATCACATCTTTTCACGACAGATATTCGATCGTTCTTCCCTTCTGTTAAAGATTCGCATGTGAGAGAGATGCTTAGAATACACTTCCCGCATTTTTCACAGGTTTTTTGTGAGGAAATAATTAGTCTTGTCACAAATGGCGGGCAGTTGCCGCAGGGTGCTCCAAGCAGCCCTCACATCGCTAATCTTGTTATGTCCAAATTCGACGAACGTTGCCAAGAGGCCTCTGATAACCTCAAGACAGTTTATACTCGCTATGCTGATGACATTAGTATTTCGTCAAATGATGCGGCATCTCTTCGCCGAATGGAGAGAGTTGTAAGGATTGGGCTTGATGCACTGGATATGGAAATCCATTCGGAGAAAACAAGGCATCTTGGCCCTCAACAGACTAAACTGGTAACGGGGCTGGATATAGGTGGTTCTCGCATTCGCCCGACACGTGCTTTTCGCAGAAAGACGTCTGCACTTGTGAGGATGTCCGTGAAATATCCAGGAAAGATGAATCGTCACCGAGATACGATCCGTGGCTACCTCGCATTCTGGTATGATATTGATCCGATCGACCCCCAGCTTCCAAGTCTATTGAATCAGATGGCATTGCACCGCTGGGAGGTACGGTTGCGCGCTGCCCAAGAAACAAACCAAAGGCTCTTGCCGATCCAGCCAAATCCCTTACAAGGCAGGACGCAGACCAATGGGTATACGAAGGTCCGCAGTAACATTGTTAGTTTGTTTAAAAAACTGCGTGATTAGCTGTGGCGCGCGAATCTGCCGCCCAAGCCAAGTCGGTTGAATTGTGAAGGCTATGCCACGCCAAAGGCAACCAGTGTGTACATACGGCGCATCGCGCCGGGGACACATTATCGAAGCCGGCCGATAGACCGACAGCTTGCCTTTGGCGCTTAAATAGTCGGTAAATATATTGGGAGAATAGTTCAAGTATCCTTTGTAATGTCCGCGTCTAAACCTACTGCTTTCTTCGCAGAGGTATTTTAAGCACGGATTTCACCCCAAAAAGCAGTTAACTGTATGTAAGTAAATAAGTTTTATTAGATCTGTCAACAAGTAGATGAACAGAATAGGGCGAATTCAGTCAAGTTTTTTTAGATTGCAAAAAGAAAATTCCTCTGGCTCAAGTGGCGGGATCATCGTCCCCGGCGACCAAATAGGGTCTTCGGCATTTCCGCCACTATTTCTGATTTCAAGTCAGCGATCCGTTTGTCATATCCGGAGAGACCAGCCTCTACGCTGTCGCGAAGACTGGCACGCGTGTCTTTTAACTCTTCGCGGAACCTCTCGGTCAAACGTGCTTCGAGATATTCAGAAATGTCGTCGAGTTTCTGTGAAACAATAAATTCGGTCTGGCTTGGTAATCTCTCTGTAGCTTCTTTTAGCCCAGTAAGCTGTGCGCTTGCTTGTATGGTGAACGCGGTTTGTGCTTCGATAAGTTGTGTGACCGCAACAGACAGCTCACTGATAGCACTACTACTGTCTGTGATCAGGAGCGATATATTCGCCCGCTCCGAATCCATTTTGCCGAGAATACCTTCCAGTTTTTCCAAACGTATAATTGTTTCACTGAGCTTTTCTCCTGCGCCCTTTATACGGTCAACTGCATCGAACCCATCTTTGAATGTCATGTCTGCCTCATATTATTGCAGCCAGTTTGTCGGCCAATCTGATATATAGTTCTTTCTCCACGGCTTGAGCCGGAAGGTCATCATAAATATTTATAAGTTCTTCGGTCTCCGGGCTGTCCGCGACAAGTAACTCTCCTATTAGTTCTTGGGAGGAAGAGCTTCCGGATGCCAACAGATTAAGTAGAGATCGCCCAGACCCATTCCAAAATGATAACACTCCATTTGGAAGAGCGTTTTCCAATCGTTTACCCGCATCTCCGACCAACAGGCCTTCGCCCACAATATTTAATGATGCTGCTGCAAGGTTCAGACCGGGGCTTTCATTCGTCCCCTCAAGCTGTCGTGAAAGTTGGGCTGAAAGGCGGCCTATTGCCGCTGGTTCTTTAAGTTCCAAGCTGCCTGGTGCAATTAGTAACTGACAGATAGATTTCGTCGCATCTTCGATAGACAAATCCTTGAGTGCTGAAAGGCTGAAAGCATCGTTGTCCACCTTGAAAAAGGCTTCTAAGCGATCACGAAATGCGTCGGCATCTTCTGGAGTGAAGTCTGCGCATTCACGGTAAAGGTTCCATGTCGACTGGAGGCGACTCAGCGTCTGCGTCTTTCGAATCCAGGAAAGGAGGTGTTTGGAAAGTGCCTTCCAATCGGTGTTTTGACCCCTCAAAGCCTCAATCGCTCGCATGTCTTCTGTTGCGGCACCCAAACCAACGACCGCCTGCATCCTCGCAAGAACTATGGTGCAAGAGGGTTCAAATTTTATGTTGGTACGTCGAACATAAACACTTTGTATCCCTCCATCGTCACGGCCCCAGTCGACTACACTCCATGGTTCAATGAGGCCCATTTGATACAATCGGAGCAGGCAGACCTGAAGACGCTGTCCGGTCATGGATGCGGTTCCAAGCTTGAAACGTTCAAGCACTATGCCGTCTTGGTTGAAGTGTCGGATGATTTCGTGCAGTTTCCCAACAAGGGCCAGCTCTTCACTCAACCCAATATTTCCTTGGTTGTGAAACCATAGCTGGTTGCGGAGGTCACCGTGGGCTTGTTGGGGGCTTTGGTTGAGAATCCCGTCTAAAGCATCTGGGGAATTATCTTTTTCGAGCGATGACCAAATATCTTCTGGGGGATCCCTTTCGGGGACGAAAAGTAAATGGCAAAAAGCCGGTTCTCGATCCCGCCCTGCGCGTCCTGCTTCTTGATAAAACGCTTCCATTGAGCTTGGCATGCCCGCATGAAAGGTGTGTCGGACATCTGGCTTGTTTACACCCATTCCAAAGGCCTTCGTGGTCACTATGACATCGAGTTGACGGTGTTTCCAAGAGGCCTGCACTGTCTTCTTGTAGTCCTCATATGTTTCGGGATGTGGCAGATTATCGTCTCGCATCCACTTTGAAGCAGTTGAAATGTCAATTTTATTTGGTTTACTACCAGAAAAGAGACCGATGCGAAGAGTTGGAAAGGCCTTAGCTAATGCTTGGGCACATTCCAAAATTCCGTTCTTTCCGTTCACGTAACGTGAGAAAATATGTGTAGGTGGAAATTCTTTGCCATCACTCTTCTTTTGGATTTCCTGAATTTGTTGACACATTGCCTGAGGGTCACTTCGCCGCTTCTGGATGTCGAAATTTAGCTCGGAACGGCTTCGATGCATCTCGTAGGCGACCATTTCGTCCGAGATATGCAATTCGCTTTGAATGTCTCTCAGGACATTTACGCTTGCCGTTGCGGTTAGGCCCATGACGGGGGCTTCAGGGGAAAGTCGTCTAAGGCTTCCCGCCAAGGTTATGTAAGAGGGGCGGAAATCGTGGCCCCATTCGCTCAAGCAGTGAATTTCGTCGATGACGAACATTCTAAGCCCGCGAACATTGTCGAGAACCTTGACACTATCGCGGAAAGCCTCTGTCTGAAACCTTTCCGGAGATACAAAGACAAATCTAAATTCGCCACGTTCCATTCTTTCGATTACAGCGCTTCGCTGTTTAGCAGGCATGTCGCTGTCTATGTTTACGACTCTTCCACTAAATCCAGCTTGGATTAGTTCGGCGCAGTGGTCTCGACCAAGGGCTTTGATTGGGACAACCACTATTGTCGTACCTTTGCGCAGAATAGCGGGAATTTGGAAGCAGAGTGATTTACCTCCACCGGTGGGCATCAGTCCAAGTGTGCTCTGTCCTGCAATAGCGTTTAAGATTAAGTTCACTTGTCCTGGGCGAAAGTCTAAATGGCCGAAGATTTTTCTATTGAGTTCAACGAGGTCACTCTCTTTTGGAGCAATATCGGTGTCGGTACAATCTCGTGTTGGGAGATTGGATACTCCGAAATATGGCAAGTATCCGCCATGCCCGTCTGGACAATCTTGAACAGGTGCCGTGCGAACCGTGATCTGTTGAGCGAGGTTCGTTCTGTCATCAACGCGGGAGAACAAAGCTATATCGAAAATTAAGCCGCCGTCGTTCAACTCGATTTTTGGTTCGGAGAAAACGGAACCTGAAAGGCGTGCAAAGAGATCGAAATAGCCGAATAGCTCGGATAGTGCGGCACCCACCCAATCCCGATCTGGGTCACTGACGAAGTCTTGCCTTACATCAAGGTGCCAAGTTTTTTCAGTTAAGTTGATTTGAGCACATGAAATAGCCAGCATAACAGCTATCTGTAAGCGAATTGATGCCGTCAATTCAAAACGCAACGAGGGAGCGTCCGCCGCGCCTGACTTGTGAAATATACGATATGGCGGGAGCTGTGAGCTTTGTTCACAATGCTCTCGAAATGTACTCATGAAGTTTTTGAATGCCTTGTTCTTGGCGCGCATATCCTCAGTCCGAAGTCGCAAGGTGGCAATGCTTCTCTCTGCCAAGAAACGGTCCCGAGCTCTGTCCTTCGCGGCCTGTTCTGGCGCCCCGTGTTGCCCACCGTCTATCTCAATTACAAGATTAGCCTGAGGCAAATAGAAGTCGACCAACTCGCGATTGCTCCCTCCTATGAGTGAAGCGGGTGCATTTAGCATCGCGAACAATGGATACTCAGGAACTATTAGGCATTGCACAAAAGCAAAATCACCAAGTTCATGGGGAAGAATATCTTCGAAGAACTCCTTGGCTGGGTTGTACCCTTCGTTGTTGCCCTTGATCGTCTGAGACCAATCTGGGGCCTTTCCCCCGATCAGGACAAGTTGCTCTTTGCTAAGGGATTCCCTGTCAAACCCCAATGAGTTTTGAAGCGTTTCAGACGGTATTGTTGGGGCGCCCCGAGTAAGAATGTTAAATGTGGAAGAAACGAAATCCGGAACATAGGAAGAAGCTGTTTCGAATCCGCCGACATCGAACAGCATATCACCTGAAAAGTACCCTGCGCGAAATTGGATCTGTTTGCTACGGGTTGAAACTGAATTAACTATCATAGTAGCGTGCCTTCGGCGCGGTTATATTGTACAAAACTAATCCGGTTCAACAACTGATTAGATGTGGAAATCGATAAGGGCGTTTTAAATTGAGTTATTATGATTATTAACTTCATTATCAATTACTTGCGTCTGCAACAAGCCTTTCGAGAGTTAGGTTTCAATAGAGACACAAAGTAATCAAACTTCTGATACGAGCCGAGCCGATTTGACGTCCGACAAAGCGGCTCGGCTGAGAGGATAGCACCTTGTAACCAAGCTCTGCTGTATCAACGAAAGCTTTCGCAGTTCCGGCAACCGCAACACCAGAGGCCATCATTCAGGTGAACTAAAGTCCAGTCATGCACTAACTTTCAACGTGGACCACTCAAGTGAAGCTGCTCAAGATGGAAAGTCTAAATAAAACCCCATCGTAGCTAAAAACCTCGTTGTTTCACAGACGGCAATCTGCCAAGAATTTTTTGTAAAAAACGGCTTCCCTCGCGTCGATAGAGTCGGCGGTCTCACTGAGAAATTCGGACCGAGTTGTTGTCGCCGAAAGGTGTGCAAGATGGAATTCAATATTGCGCTGCACATCTACCTCTTGCTCAGCCAATATAGCCGTCGCCTTGGAATTGTTCTCGAGATGGTAATTGTAAATCACGAAAGCACCACTGGCTGCTTCTGCGTCTTCGAGACAGGTAAACGTTGGTCCGCCCTCCACATGTCGCAATGCGTAATCTGGTGATGCAGCGGAAATCGCCTTGAAAACGAGGCCGATAGCAAAAATCATAATCAGGAACCCGATTTTTTTTGCGATACTTTTGCAGATACCTTTCGCCTTCACCGTGTGTCGTTCAATATGATTTGAAAACGTCATTTGTAAAATTCCTAAAATTTGGTGCATTGTATTGTGCGCCCCAATATTGTTTCAATTATGGCAGCTAAGGGCCGTCACGTCGGCTCAGCAAACTGGTGAAAAAATCAGCCTCGCCATGGCGTTCAAACTGATGATGTCCGCGCAGATAAAATGTCTCAAACCGTAAGCCCGAAATTATGAGAAGGGTTGAAACCAGGGAAGGGGTAAGGCAGTTGAAAAGCGGAGCCTGATCATGCCATCACCAACTTCTGGGTATAGCTCTCCGCTGTAAAATAAGCCCCCAGTTTCACAGCACCTCTATGGGGCATGGTTACTCCAGACTGAACAAGACCTCCCGTATTGTGCGTTAGCTTGAAGAATAGAAATTGCATACAGCACAACCAATTCTACCTCATTGAAATCGGGCAGAAAATTGACACATTTTGTTAATAAGCACGGTCAAGTGGCTGAAAAATGGAAAGTTCGAAAGAATGATAACTCAATCCGATCTAAAACAGTTTATTGCTTGTTTCGAGCCTGCTCCTCCAAGAACAACAGCTCTTGAGCAGAAAATAAAGATCGGAACTGGGTACCACGGCAAATGGTATCGATCTCAGCGCGAGCATTGGCTTGGTTGGATGTTTTACCAAGATGCTAAGGCGCACGAAAAGGGAAAAGACCCCGGAGTCTTACCAGCCAAGCCTGTCTGGAACCGATTGAAATGTAGTCCGTCGATGTTTTGGCTCGCAGAAGCATCTGGCGTTTCCTCTTCACTCTTGGATGCCGCAGAAGATGCTGCAATCCGAGCGACTTTGATTAACCCAAAGGACGGCAATCCGCACGGTCGGTTGATGCGAGAAGTCTTGCCATGGGGCGTAATAGACGACGCGCTCTTTGCTGGGGTGGCCAAACTCCCTATCGACGAAACCGATTACTTTGCCCTTCAGGCATTTGAACGATTGGCGAGTTTAAGATCAGAATTTCGGCAATACCTTCCGGATGCATAGCGAAGGCCATTTTTGTTTGGTTGAACTGCTGCTTTCGGTGCGCCGATAATTGGTTGAAAAATGGAAAGATAAAAAAATGATAACTCAATGCAGTCTAAAACAGTTTATTGCTTGTTTTGAGCCTGCTCCTCCAAGAACAACGGCTCTTGAGCAGAAAATACAGATCGGAACTGGGTTTCATGGCAAATGGTATAGATCTCAGCGCGAGCATTGGCTTGGCTGGATGTTCTTCCAAGATGCTAAGGCGCTCGAAAAGGGAATAGACCCTGCAGGCTTACCAGCCAAGCATGTTTGGAACCGATTGAAATGTAGTCCGATGATGTTCTGGCTCGCTGAGGTATCTGGCGTTTCTCCTTCTCTATTGGAAGCCGCAGAAAATGCTGCAATCCGAGCGACCTTGATCAACCCAAAGGACGGAAATCCACACGGTCGGTTAATGCGCGAGGTTTTACCATGGGACGTAATTGAGGAAGCGCTCTCGGACGGAAGCGCGAAACTGCCTATCGACGAAACCAATGTCTGCGCCCTTCAGGCATTCGAACGGTTGGCCGATTTTAGATCAAAATATCGGCAATACCTATCGGAAGCATAGCGAAGACCACTTTTTGTTTGGTTGGAACTGCTATTTTAGATGCGTTGATAGCCGCATTTAATCGCTTTCTTCGAAAGAATTGCACGATAGGGAGGTAATAAAAAGGCAGAGTGCGCAGTGACTTTGTCACTCTGGTTTGCATTTTACTATCCCCCACCGTCAAGCGCCGTCGCCATTTGCCGCACCTGGTATGGTGCGGTAAATGGTTTTACCGGGACACCCATATTGGCGTCTCAATGTTGTTGTGCTGGCGGTTCCGTATTCCAAAGGTCATTTTGGCCAGCGTCTTTGCTTGACCTTCATGTTCGTCGGTTACATCAAACCGCGGGGCGTCTCGCTCTGCTTGTGTTCAGCTGCCAAGTCCTTGGTCAAGGTAGATAGGGGTGTCATAGAAAAGCGTCATAGTCGTGTTGTTTGAAAAACGGCGCCATCGGCATGATATTCTGCAGATTGAGCCGATTATAGATGGGGGAATATCAGAAGACTTTGAAGAACCGGCAAGGGCACAAATAACTTGAGGGTTTGAGCTTTCGAAAAGCTATCGATCTGGGCCAAACTTTAGCAGCTTCATTTAGATTCATACTCAACCAATACATTCACCAAATGAATGCTGCATTGGCATTCGGTTATCACGGCCGAAATCTTCCAGTGCCGGATATCTCCCGCCAGCGCCAGAGGCCATCATTCCAGTGGAGCAAAGGCCAATCATGCACCAACTTTCCTCTTGAGCCACTCAAGTGGGGCTGCTCAAGAGGAAGTATGTTTCAACCGATTGGAAAAAATTCAAAGGATATTGGCTAAAAATGGAAAGCAACTGCCTTAAGAGGGCCACACTTTGGGTGCAAAATTAAGTATCCGAAGCCAGCGTGAATACCACACGCATGATATCTCAATGGCTGAAAAGTGAATTTGGAAATATTATAGTTTAAAGGTTACACGATGAATAAACGCTATTGGGGCTTAGCCGTATTTTCTGTTGTTTGGGTGTTTGTCATAATGGTTTTCACCGGCATTTCACGCAATATTTCGGGCTTGGAACCAGGCCCAATAAGCGTGACGGCGGTTCTGTGGTTTCTTGTAGCTTACTTCGCCTTTCAAGGTAATCAAAAATCCATAAGGATTACCGCATTCACTGTTCTTATGCTCCAAGCAGTAGGTGGCTTAGTTTTGGTCGGTTTAACTCTTTCTGAACCCACTTCACCCTCCTTTTCGTATGCAATTGGTGTCAATTCTGTAACTATCGGATTTAATATGATCCCATGGTTTGCGGTTTTGATCTATGCAAACTCAGAAATCAAAAAAGAATCTGTCGAACCCCATATTCAGCAACCGATGGTTGTTGGCCCACCGATAAAAAACCAAAATCAAATTATGACCATGTCTACGAATTCAAAGATGATGCCTATTCCAGAACATTCGAAACCACGACCTGAAATCAACAGCTTCCCGATAGCATCAACAGTAATCGAGTATAATTCTGACGCCGAAAAACACTGGCGCGCGGTTCAAAAGCTACCAGTAGAATACCAAACGGAGTTTCTCCGGTCTCTAAATGAAGAACCAAAACAAGACGTCAAAACCCTTTCTGAAAGCCTACTTGAAAAACACCAGAAAGAGTTAAGCCCCTTTCAAACAGAGAAATTGAATGCCACTTACGCTCAAATGTTGGTTCTTGGAGAGGATGCGGCTAACGAGTTCAGAAAAGCATACAGTATTTTGGGCGATACAGTACCTGTGGCGACCATTTCGCAGAAAATTCTCAATAAATACGAAAACATAAAAGGAACCGTAATTCCAAGCGGTGTTGAAAAAGATAGAATAATAAACGCGGTAAAAAAAGATCCAAGTATTAGTTTTAAAAGGGTGAATGAAATTGGTGTGATCGAAAACTGTGCATATGTTAAAGTAAGAGATAGGTACCACTTTGGCGCTCGGGGGGAAGACAAATTCCCCTTTAACTGCTTTGTGTTTCAATCTTTACGCGATGAGTTCAAAATCCCACTTGATGTTGAGCCGATACTAATTTGGGCACCTAAGAGCGATGAGCTGCCACATTTTGTTGACAAGACATTTCAAAGCAATTTTTGAATGGACCCATTGTGTTTTCAACCAATTACCAGGATCTTGCAGCCAAATACTGCCTTGACGATGTAACTGGCGCAGTTACTCCAGCATCTCAGTTGAGAAAGCTTCTCGAAGCTCTGGAGGCGGGCGGATCGATCAGTATGATCCTCTGTGAAATGTCATTATCTTTAACAGTACTTTGGGAAAGGTAATGCTCGGCTTTCAGGCGTTTCAAGGTTTTGATAACGCCCTCCGGAATACCGAGGGCAATCTCGTGCAAACCCAGCCTTCACGACTTCTGCTTGCGGATCAATCCGTTGCCCATCTTCCATGATGAAATAGCAGGCTCCGACTTCGCGATCATAAGTCTTTCGTCCCTCAAGATCGCAAATCACATCGGTGGCTTTATGCATTAAGTCAGCAACAAACCACTTCCCTTTGGTGTAAGCTTTATGGCCACGTTCTGGAGCTGATATGCCATCCAAGCGCACATGAATTTCTCCAACGACAATTGTATCTGCATCAATGACACGCGAAAGGTTCGGATGGGCGGATATTTGGCGAGCACCCGTTGTCTTTTTCTCTGTAATTGGGGCTAAAAATGGCCCTTGATTGTAACCAACATAGCCTGCCCAGGAGATGAGAGCCAAACCGACAACAATGACCATCCACAGGAGGAAATTTCTTATGCGTACAATCATTTTTCGAAGCCTTTTGTCGTGGTAAACATCGCCGATTTCTGGTGAGTTATTGTTTGAATTAAAAAATTGGCAAGAACAAGGCTACATGCAGATCAAAGCGTGTTGAACCGCACTCTGAGGTAAATCATGCAAACGCACCGTAAACCGGAACGGCTAATCATCTTTCGAAACGAACAGTCGAGTGCGCATTCCATCCCAAGATCCCGTTGCCACTGGTAGGGGTGTCATAGAAAATCGTCATTGTCGTGTCGTTTGAAAAACGGCGTCATCGGCATGATATTCTGCGGATTGACCCGATTATAGATGGGGGAATATCAGAAGACTTTGAAGAACCGGCAAGGGCACAAATAACTCGAGGGTTTGAGCTTTCGGGAAGCCATCGATCTGGGCCAAACTTTAGCAGCTTCGTTTAGATTCATCCTCAACCAATACATTCACCAAATGAATGCTGCATTGGCGTTCGGATATCACGGCCGAAATCTTCCAGTGCCGGTTATGGGTAACCGTTGGTTTGACCCCACATTCCCCTTGGGTGGTTAATATGCGATTCCGTCCCTTCATAAATTTGGAGGGAGTTTCTCTATGGAAGCTACGAATGAGTTTCTCACAAGGATTCCACGCAGTTCAGACGGAAAGCGACGCTGGCCTCTTGAACTGAAGGCGCGGATTGTTGCGGAAACGTTGATTGAGGGCGCGACTGTAAATGGGGTGGCCAAGCGATATGGTTTGATACCCAGCAGCGTTTCAGATTGGCGACGTATGGCGCGGACGGGTAAACTTGTTTTACCCAACTTGGATGGGATGGATTTTGTGCCCGTGCAGATTGCAAACCCTAAGGCGCTTGAAGTGCTTCCAACACGACCCATCACTTTGACCAGCGTTGAGTTGCTCAAAGGTGGAGTAACGATCCGCTTGGCCGCCGATACGCCTGCGGCCCGCATCGCTGAGATCGCGGCTGCGCTGTGATCCATCCGTCGCATGGCGTGCAGATCTTTGTCGCGACCAAACCTGTCGACTTTCGTAAAGGCCATGACGGTTTGGCCGCGCTGGTGCAGAGCCATTTGCACAAGAAGCCCTTTGATGGCGCGGTCTATGTCTTCCGTGCTAAACGGGCGGATCGCCTCAAGATGATCTGGTGGGACGGAACCGGCCTGGTCATGGCGTACAAGCGGCTTGAGCAGAATGCGTTCAAATGGCCCGCCATCAAGGATGGCGTTTTGCGGCTTGATCCGGCTCAATTTGAGACGCTGTTTGCGGGGCTCGATTGGCGTCGCGTGACTGCATTGGAGACCCGCCCACCGGCTGCGGCAGAATGACTCGGGTGGTGCTTTAGGCGGGTAGTTTGGTGCGGTTTTTGGTATCAAACACCCATGACATCCGCCACTGATCTTCCTGACGATATCGATGCGCTCAAAGCACTTTTGGCGGCCGCCGAGGCCCATATCAGTGCGCAGAATACGACCCTTACCGAGCGTGACGGCATCATCCAACGCAAGGAATACCGCATCATTCGCCTCGAGAAGCTGTTGACTGACTTCAAGCGGGCGCTCTACGGGGCGAAGTCCGAGAAAGGCGATCCGGATCAATATCACCTCGCGTTGGAGGACATCGAAACAGCCATGGCTGTCGTCCATGCTGAGGACGTAGCGATTGACCCGCCAAAGACAGCAGGCGCGACGAAGCCACCCAAAGGGCGTGGTGTGCTGCCAAAACATCTGCCGCGTGTTGAAGAGGTTTTTGCACCCGACAGCACGATCTGTGGCTGCGGCGCTGAGCGCCACATCATAGGTGAAGATGTCAGCGAACGCCTAGACATCGTGCCCGCGCAGTTCCGCGTCATTGTCACACGCCGCCCCAAATATGCCTGCCGTGACTGCGAGGCAGGCATTGTCCAAGCACCTGCCAAACCACGCCTGATCGAAGGCGGCATGCCGACTGAGGCCACCATTGCCAGTGTGATTGTGTCCAAATATGCCGATCATCTGCCATTGTATCGTCAGTCACAAATCTATGCACGGCAAGGCGTTGATATCGACCGATCAACACTGGCATTCTGGGTTGGGAAAGCCGCGCATGAACTGAAGCCTGTCCATGACGCTCTGCTGGCACACCTCAAGAGATCCACAAAACTGTTTATGGATGAGACGCCGGCGCCGGTGCTCGACCCTGGGCGAGGTAGAACCAAGAAAGGTTACTTCTGGGCGCTCGCCCGCGATGATCGCGCTTGGAATGGGCCAGAAGCACCCGGGGTGGCCTTTACTTATGCGCCAGGACGATCCGGCAAATACGCAACCGAGATTTTGCAGGGCTTTGGTGGCATCCTGCAAGTGGACGGTTATGCCGGATACAACCGCGTGCTTAATTTGCGGGACAATGCCCCGATCCAACTGGCGTATTGCTGGGCTCATGCACGACGCAAACTCTATGAGTTGACCCATAATAACGTGGCCCCCATCGCCGAGGAGGGTCTCAAACAGATCGCAGTCCTCTACCGGATCGAAGGCCAAGTCCGAGGTCAATCCGCTGAGGAACGCTTAGCGATGCGACAGCAAAAATCTGCGCCAAAAGTAGCGACCTTCAAAATATGGCTGGATCACACAAGAACGCAGGTCTCTGCCAAATCTCCAACTGGCGCAGCGCTCAAATACATCGCCAAATACTGGGATGGCCTGATCTTGTTCCTGACCGACGGTCGCATCGAGATGGACAGCAACGCCGTAGAACGCACAATCCGCCCCATCGCCCTGCAAAGAAAGAACGCGCTCTTCGCGGGTCACGACGCTGGCGCACAAAACTGGGCCATGCTCGCGTCGCTGATCGAGACCTGCAAACTGAACAAAATCGAACCGCACAGCTACCTGACCAGCGTCCTCACAGCCATAGTCAACGGACATAAGCAGAAGCACATCGAGCAGCTGCTACCGTGGAACTACGCCGCATAGGTGGGACCAAAGCAGCGCTTACGGTTATGGTCGCATTACTTGAAGTAATCAGCCTCCGGAGAACCAGGGGCGGTTCAGATAGTTATTCAAATCTTCGATGCGAGCCTACCAATCTGACGTCCGACAAAGCGGCTCGGCCGTGAGGATAGCGCCTTGTAACCAAGCTCTGCTGTATCGACGAAAGCTTTCGCAGTTCCGGAAACCGCTACACCAACTCCCTCAAAGATGGCCTCTTCACAGTCCATACCATCGTTGTACTGCTGTGCCGCGTAGCCGACACCGCGGATTATCGAAAGGATTCCCATGCTACCAGCACCTGTTAGTAGTGCATCGACAGCAGTGTCACTAAAGTCGACAATACTACCGCCAAGAGCAAGCTCGGTCGCTTGTTCAATGTCGACATTCGCTATTCCACTGTTGATAGCTTCCGTCGCCTGTGCCACCTCACTTGTCGCGATGATTGGAATGTTGTCGGCGACGGTGTTTAGGTAGGCCTCAGAGTCGGTTGCTTTTAATTGATATGCGATGCCATCAATCACTATATCGGTATCAGGGTGATTGAAGTTTTCAAAAAGCTCTCCGCCTGTCTTGCTTGCAATGAGTGACTCGAAATAAGCTCCTTTGGTCAGCGAGACGAGGCCTGCCAGGCTTTCGCCCGGCAGCATGAGGCTCTGCAGCCAGATTTCGGCATCTGACGAATCCGCAAAGTTGCTGTTCACATTTCGTAGCGTGGAGTAAATATCCCGAGCTTGAGTGATGTCGGACCAAACGGACGCTGGAATTGATAGTGCCGATAGCCAAATGGCGCTTTTTGCAACAGTCTTGCTATCATAAGGGGTGCGGTACGATGAAGGCACAGAGCCGATTGCGATTTGTTCGAGCGTATCTATTCGTTCGTTGGCCCGCATGGTTAATGAAGCGAAATACGATTTAGTTTTCTCGATATCACCAGATGTGGAAAGTCGCTTTTGCGCTTTTTGAAGTGTTTTAATGCTTTGATTTGTCTGGGATAAATCTGGAGGGTCTACTGTGAGTTTTTGCCACCAAGACATTTTATTCTCAGCTTCATACCAATCATTTTCAGCGTTTTCTCGGAAGGCAGTTAGCATAGATATGCTTTCGGAGAGTTTTTTGACTGCGCAAATGGCTGGAGACGCCTCACACAACTCGTGTGAATGAAGACTAATGCGATTTCGCATTTCCGTAAAATGCCGAGACAACTCAACACATCTACTGTTCTTGCTGCTTTTGTTCCTGTCTCGATCTTCTCGTTGTTCGACGGTTTTGAGCCATGCTTGGATTTCCGGTTGATGGCGCCGGATTTCCTCTACGATAAGGGGAGCATTTCGGCACCTAAATTTTAGAGCTTCAAATTCCACCTTGATTTTTTTCGAGTCTGTAGATTGTAATATGGTTATTAGGGTTGAGCACGCAAACCTATAGTTCCTAATTGAGCCACAGAGAAACATGTACCGAGGGAAAGTATATGTAAGAGTGACACAGAAAACCGCACCAACTATGAGAATTCCGTCATTTAGATTAGGGGCCCAGCTTTCGAGGAGGGATACACTACCACATCCGATAGCAGCAATTGCGTTGGCGATAGAAAAGCGTTTATAGCGGTTTTTTAGCGCTATGAGCGTGTTAATTGCCTCGAGAGCCATACTGATTTTCTTTCTTGAACTCGGCCAAAATTAAATAGAACTTGAATAAGAAACCAATTGTTTTGATTTTCTAATAGCGAGGAGGAAAGCGGCAAATCTAAGGCGAAGTTAGGTGATTTGTTCCCCAAACGGCCTCCAAGTGTAAGTAATTCATAGATGTAAGTTAGTGTGGTTTTGCTCCAGTGCTGTACGAAGAATTATCATGAGGGACATGTTAGACACGTGACCTACGATTGTAGCGTGTCACTGAAAAAATCGTACTCGGCTTGAACGTTGTGCGCCTTATCGTCTTACGAAGGCTATTTGGCGGGAAATCACAAAGGATTGGCTCAAAAACGAAATCAGCCTAACAAAAAACATATTACTATTCATACAATGAAAACGCCAATTCCTCCCGAGGCTTGGACCTGAAATTTTTTGCGGGTCTATCGGGTAACGATAAAGAGGGTTAATTTAAAAAGTATTCCTTACAAAGCCGGCATCTAAAAGAACGATGTTAGTTATTCACCGAGTAATCGCGTGTCTTGGCCCAGTAAACTTCAAGAGTCGATAGAACGTGCGGTTGGCGGCTACGCCAAGAGCTTTTCACAAAACTTGTCTCGACCCCAAATTTAATCCTCTTACCAATTGGAAAGAAAGAAATAATGTTAGAAAGTGCTGGATCCCCATTGTCGTCGTCATACGCAACCGGAAACCGGTTCCAAGCAATTCTAACCGACATTCTTGCCGAATTGGGCCTGGAGGCGCCAGACGGGAGACCTTTACACGTGTATCGTGTGACGGAAGAACAATACGACCAAATGCAACTGTACTGCATGACGGCGGAACCGCAATCATCCGGGCTTTATGCCGCGATATTCACTCTTTGGGCAACGGAGCATTTCAGAAGCAGCTATGATGGCAGCCATTTGACGTGGCGTTTTCTTACAGATGCTCTTGAGAAGAATATCGAATGGTCCCAGCTTGTAGAAACTACGACTTGGGGATTGCGGTATTGGCAAAGACCCCTTCGAAAGAGCGATCATAAGCGTTTATTTCTTCAATCTCTTTTGGTTGAAGGAGGGTTGCCGCAGGAAATGCTCAAGCCCGAGGGACGATATCGGTCTCAAATCCTTAGACTTGTTGGAGAAGCCGAGCTCCGCGGGATCATGGCCGCCGAAGCGCTGCCTGGACTTGTACGAAGCGTCACCTCTCGCTGGCCCGAAGGTTTCAGGCAGGATGATGTCTCAGATCTGATCGTTGGTTTTGTTTTAGGGCTGGTCAATGCACGTCAACAGATACCACCGCAAATTCCGAGGGAGTCTTCAGTGGTGTGGTTGGATGGGCAACGACCAAATTGGCGCAACGAACTTTCAATTAATATTGGAATCGATGCCGCTAAGTCCCTTCTTGACGAGGCGTTGAAAGCTGAAAGACGTGTAAATAGACATAACGATTTCGCTCTTCGGGTTCTTAGAAAACGTGAAGATGGTGATTGGAGCTCTTTCATCGAATTTCCCGAGAAGGCTTCTGTTGACCGTGGGATTATTCCACTGAGCGACCCCTCTATACAAGCAATACGGCTTAGACCAACTGGTCCTTTGTCTGCAGCTCTACCCGGACTGTTGATCCGGGGTGACTTGTCCGAAGATGGGTCGACGTGGGAGCTACGTCGTACTTCTGGAAAAAGAACTGTATCCGTTGCTTGGCCAGTAGGGGAATCGGTGCGTTTTGGTGTGCTGGCGGACGGGAAAGTTACACAAGAAATTTCAATTTCTGGGTTAGAAGAAACCAGTTTTGATCGACCTCTCGCCGGAATTTGGGTGGGGCGCAACAAATCTGATGATATGCCCGATAAACTTGACTATCTTGCAGATGGGCGGGCTGCGACAACCGCTTCGCGTCTATTTGTTCAATCTGAATCTGACGCTGAGATCGCGTGCTTTGATGGTATGAAAATTGTTGATCGCACCAAGTTTCAGAACCATTCTCTGGTTTGTGTAACTGGGCAGGGACGCATTCAATGCCGGACACAATCACTTTCTCTCAAGACTTCCAGCGATGAGGAACTTGGTGCTCAAATCAGAGCATTGGGTAAAGTGGCTTTGGGAGTTAGGACAATTGGAGGCGATGTCGTTTACAAGGGTTGGCCCCGTTTTTTTGGATCTGAAGCTGGATCTTACGGCGCAGATATATCAGAACGAAACCTCCGAACCGTTAGGCCTGGAGGTTCTTGGGCTCCCTTTAGCACCTCAAAAGAATTGGGCGGTTCCACTATAGGCTGGGAACTCAATGGGGACGTCGTCGCTCGACAGCGAATTTGGATGTTGCCCCACGACTTTTTAGTTTCGTTTTTAGAAAAGGGACGTGAAAAAAGTGTTCGTCTTACCGGTTTGCCGGTTGGCGCCCAAGTGAGTTGTGGAGACAGCACGGGGATCGTATCTGAGAGTAGATGCGTCGAGTTAAGTCTCGCCAACTTGCCCGAGCAGGCTTCAAAAACCGAACTTGACATTTGTGCGGGCGATAACCGCTTACGCCTCGTTTTGGACGTTTGGACAAAGTCAGGCGCAATCATTGGGCCGGACGATTGTAAGCTAATAAATCGGAGGACGATTGCACGAAGCAAGCTAAATGATTGGCGCCTGTTTAACCCTGATGAGGTAGGAGGAACGTTGTCCGCAAGACTCCGCGGTGCCGCTGGGACAAGCTGGCCGCCGGTTTCCTTCAAGGTGGACCGTGAAGCCTCTCTTGGAGCTTATTCGAGCTTTATTAAGTCAGCGCTATCTCTTGGGGGGCCGGATGCGGAAATGGACATTTGTATTTTAGCTCACGGTCGCGAAACTCCAAAACTTATGATTGCACAGGCAACATCCAAATTACGCGTTGGTACGGATTCTCTTAGTTGGGAGGGCTGCGATTTGATCCAAATAAAGTGGCAAAGCCTGTCAGACCCCGAGATTCGTTTTGAACAAAATATCGGGCCATCTTTGCGAGAATCTCTTGTGCCCGATCATTTGGATATGTCGGCCGGCCCTTGGATGATTTTAGCTACGGCTCAAGGGCACGAAGTCATGCGCCCTGCAATACTACCAGTTTTTTCTACTGAACCTGCGGAAACTAAAAATGCATTCAGTTTGGATTTACAATCCGCGGCCAATGCCACCACTCGTCAGCAAAGAGTGGCGCGCATATCCGAGTGCTTGCGCCACCGGGTAACAATTCCAACAGACCCGGATTGGAAGCGCATCGAGTTACTGATTGATTCCGTTTCTAAGGTTGCCGAGCCGGCGTGGATAGATCAGGTGCAATCGTTGGCGTTAACACCAGATGCTGCAACTTTGATATTGTTACGAAGTGAGGTCGACAGTCAGGCAGACCGTTTGGCTCTTGAAGAGGAAGCACCCTTTTCATGGATGACATTGCCATTTGGTGCATGGAAGAGGGCGGCGGCCTCCTGCTATGCCGATATCCAGAAAATATTGGAAAACTCCGGTTTGCCCACAGGCACCTGTAATAAAATCGCTTCCGACACAGTTATGTCTCGTTGCGAAAACATAGTTAGTCTGAGGCCGGAATTGTCTGCGCACCTTTTCTTTGCATTGCTGGAGATTTTTTCTCCGGTCGAATTGGTTGAACGAGGGTTAGCACCTCCAGCACAACCGTTGAGGGCACTCGAAGAGCAGGCTGAACTCGCGGTAAAACGGCGCCTCTTTGATAGATGTAATCTTCTTCCAAATGCTCCAGTGGGTAATTGGAGCGTTTTGGAGCGTTTCGATCGAGAAAGCAGATCAATGCTTGCAGCTCCTATAGTGGCAGCAGAATTAGTTTTAAAAGAACGACAGGACTGGTCCAATGTCGCGCTGGCGCTATTGCAATGTCGCCAAATTGATCCGCTTTATTTTGAGGCAGCTTTGCCAGCAGCAATTGCCGTTCTCTTTCAAAGAAAGACAAGTAATGACTGATTTCCCGGAATACTTGAGCACTCTTGAGGCCATTAACCGCCGATCCACCGATTCAATTCTATCTCACGGAAGAATGGCATCTCGGTCCGCCAATGAGGCACTTCGCCGACGTATGACTGAAGGATCGCTCGGCGAAGGATTTGTAGCGGACCCAATTTTTGAGGCGCAGAAAGTCTGGAAGTCTGCGGACCTTACTATGAAGGAGGTTGCTGAAGCGGGTATTTTGCTGCCAGATTTTGTAGAAGCCTTGGCTTCGGCGACGCCCAACGAAGTGCCATTGGATAGAAAACCTTATGAGCACCAGCTAAAAGCGTGGGAAATTGCTGCAAAGGGCCAACGGTCTTATATGGTTACCAGCGGTACGGGCTCTGGAAAAACTGAGTGCTTCATGGTCCCCATGATCAATGATTTGTTGAAACAAACACAGGGCGATCAATCTTTAAAAGGTGTCCATGCCATTGCGTTGTACCCTTTAAACGCCTTGATTGAATCCCAGCGAGAGCGTTTGTCTGCTTGGGTCGCACCATTCAAAAATCAGCTATCATATGCACTCTATAATGGAGACATGCCTGAGGAACCAAATCCGCGACATCGACCGATGCCTGGGCAGATCAACAATCGCAAAGAGCTTCGCTCGAAAGTTCCCCCAATTCTCGTAACCAATGTGACCATGCTGGAATATTTACTTCTGCGACCTCAGGACCGTCCAATCCTTGAGGCATCCAAGGGAAAGCTTAAATGGATCATCCTTGACGAGGCGCATAGCTATGTTGGAGCTCAAGCAGCTGAAATGGCTCTCATGCTTCGCCGAGTTCGCGAAGCCTTTGGTGTCAATCCTGAAGATGTACGGCTGGTCGCTACGTCGGCGACAATTGGAGAGGGTGAAGAAACTCGAAATCAACTTCGCCGCTACCTTGCAGATCTCGCTGGCGTATCGGAAGATTTGGTGGACGTCATTGAGGGGGCCGAAATTAGGCCGGATTTGCCGAGCCCCCAATGCTTAGGGGCACTTGTTCAAGAAGAACTTGCCTCTCTTGATGAAGGAGCTTTGTATAACAGAATAGCCGCAGATGAAACTGTTCAGAAGCTGGTTGATGCGGTTCGTGATGGCGGCAAAAATCTAACGCAAGTAGCTGATATTGTAAAGTTTGATTCGGAATCTCCGTCAAGGAGAACTCAAGCATTTGAGATGCTCTCAACTGTTGCCCGCGCTAAAGATCCGGCTACAGGTCTGCGCCTGCTCCCTTGGCGCATGCATGCCTTTCATCGGGCTCAGGGAGGATTATGGGTTTGCTGCGATTCAAGCTGTAGGGCGCGATCTCCGGAACTTGCCGCCAAAACCAGTGATTGGCCTTGGGGGCAAATCCATATTTTCCAACGCGATCATTGTGACTGTGGAGCAGCGGTTTTTGAACTCATGGCATGCCATGATTGCGGGGCTTCACATCTCGTTGCGCAGGAAACCCTTGGTGCATCTTTGAGTCTTCGCCAACCCGTTCGGGCTGAAGTAGACGATTATGCTCCTGATCAAGAAGATTCATCAACTGAAGACGACGAGATTGAGGTGAGTGGTGATATTGTTTTGCTTTCTCCAGTAGACAAAGCCAGTTCAACTCGATGGATGGACCGGAAGACTTCCGTCATTTCGGATTCATCTCACGAAACTGATGGCATGATTAAGGTTGCGGTCAGGGATCTTAAACCCAGCCCCTGTTGCGGTGCGCGCAATGGCCCATCTCGAATTCGATATGGTGCCCCATTCCTTCTTGGAAATGCGTTGCCCCTTTTGCTTGAAAGCTTGCCGCCACCAAAAGGGGGGCTGACAAGCCCTTCGGAGGTCGCCGTGCACTTTCATTTACGGATAGCCGACAAGGCACGGCAAGGCTGGCTGCAAAACTTCAACAAGAGGCTGAAAGAGCTTTGACGAGAGCTACCGTGTGGCACGCTGTCCAAAGCGCGGGCCAAGCAGGAGATCCCGATGAGATAGCGGCTCAGGAGGCTACAATGGCTAAGCTGGTGGCTTTAGGAGATGCTTTACCAGCGGACACTCTTGCAAGGGAGCGTGCGAAATTGAGCGAGCTTAGCGGAGGTATAGGTCGCGTAACTTGGGATGAAATGGTTGCCATATTGGCAAAAAATCCACAAATCCCGCATATCCAGCCTGCCTGGAAAAACAGAGGCGAGGGCGGCCATGTTCTTGCGGAAGACCCTGTTAAAATGGCACAAATGCTTCTACTGCGTGAGTTTTTTCGGCGTCCCAAAAAACAAAACAATGCCGAAACTATGGGCTTGGCAAAGCTGGCGTGGCCCAAACTTGAACAGAGACTGAAAACTGGAAAACTACCCGATGATTTTGTAAAGTCTAAGCTTTCGGTGGAAGATTGGATTGCTTTACACGAGGTAGCAATTGACGCAGCTTTCCGCTCAAATTTTGCGGTTAAAGCCGATAGGTACCCGGTCAATTTTCCGCATTGGATTAGCCCACGGGAAAAATCTCGAACTCTTTACGGGCCGGAAACGCGCAATAGCGATGTCACAGGAAAGAATCCGGTGCACTGGCCTTCAGCAAAACGCTCGGAACGCTCCACTATGGTCCGATTGATTGGACGCCTGCTTGAGGCTGATCCGAAAACGGACAGTGGCAAAAGTAAAATTGACGGTTTGCTTCTAACGATGTGGCAAAATTTAAGCGCTTCTAAAGTGATTGAAAACTCAAATGATACCCGATGGGTAGTTGATATGGGCTTTGCAGAATTTAGGTCGGTCCAAAGAGCTGGGATTTGCCCGTCAACACGCCGAATGTTGTCTTCCCATCCTGGGAATATTTCGCCAACATCTTTGGATGGTCACGAAATAGACCAGTGGGTTGAAGTCCCCAAACTGATTGTTTCAAAACCTGGTGGCTTGAGCTTAGGCGATAGAAAAAAAGTAAGAATTTGGTGTGACACCGATCCCCTTGTCGGCAAACTACGTGCAATGGGGCAGTGGGGAAATTTGCATGATTCAGTCGCGGAATTTACTCCAGTTTTGCGAGCCCAAGAGCATTCAGCTCAAATAGATAGACCAAGCCTTAAAACTTATGAAGATCAGTTTCGCGATGGTCAGTTGAACCTTCTCAACTGTTCTACGACGATGGAAATGGGGGTTGATTTAGCGGAAATCGAAGCAGTTATTAACACCAATGTGCCACCTTCGCCGGCCAACTATAGACAGCGCATTGGGCGCGCCGGGCGTAGAGGTGAACCTTGGGCTATTGCATTTACGTTTTGTCGGGATCTTCCTCTTGACCGCAGAGTTTGGAACGATCCCGCAGTACTTTTAGAGGCAAGTATTGCGGCGCCCATGGTTAATCTGGATAGCCGAGTAATCTTACAAAGGCATGTAAACGCATTTTTCCTGGGCCGGTTCCTTGCTGACAATGGTGGACTTAAACTTGGTACAGGCGCCGGTGACTTTTTCGGAGCCAAAGCTGAAGTGGATTTAAAAAACCCTTTCGCAGAAAATTGTGTGGCTGATCGGCTAATTGACGCTCTCAGAGGTGACTGGGGGAGATCAGGGCGTGTTTCTGATGGGCTAAAAAGCTTGTTGACTGGAACTCCGTTGTCAGGTGAAATTGACGGCTTGGCAGAAGCAACATGTGATGCCTTCAGTACCTTAAGAAGTTCGTGGTCAAACGAGTATTTAACTTTAGTGAAATCACAGAGTGTTGCTGAATTGGTCAATTCGACAGCGGAATCCCGATTTTTTAAATCTCAATCAAGCAGGATGCGTAAAGAATTTCTATTGGCTGAGCTTGCACGAAGAGGCTTTACACCAAGTTACGGGTTTCCAATCGATGTGGTTGGATTTTCCTATATTGGAGAGGCACCATCAGAAAGCGTTCGTGAGGAGGGGACGCGCTTTGCAAGTGGCCCCAGCCGCTCCCTGGATGTGGCCCTGCGGGATTATGCACCAGGCTCAGAAGTCGTGGTCGATGGCCTTGTATATCGGTCGGATGGAATTCTCCCTTCATGGGCATCTCATACAAGTCCTGGCGAAGACCTGAGAGATATGTGGATTTGCGGATCTTGTGGCGAACACGGATTGGATACCGCTTGGCGAGAAACTTGCCCAAAATGCGATGCCCCATTGGAAGTTACTCGTCGCCGCCGAATACTTAAACCGTCTGGGTTTTTGTCAAAAGATAGCGTGCCACATACTGCGTATGAACAATTGAACTGGGTCGCGCCAGAACGGCCAAGATTGTCAGTCAGCGATGCTGAGTGGCAAAGCTTGTCAGATCCAGATTTGGGGCGCATTCGTTCTTCAAGAATGGGACGAATACTGCAGCGATCTTCAGGGCCGTGGGCAGAAGGATTTGCTATTTGTCTCGCCTGTGGGCGGGCGGATGCCGAAAAGGATCCTGGTGGGATCATTGATGGCGAAAGCTACGCGTTGCCCACAGGAATGAAAAACCACAGCCCTCTTGTTCGGACCGACCGAGCGCGCAGAGATGATGGAAAGTGTATTGGATTGGATCCCACAAGCCGTGCTATCCAAAGAAATGTGCATTTGGGGTATGAGACGCATTCTGATATTTTTGAACTTCAGCTTTTTCCATTGGAGAAAGTCGAAAATTCGGTGGCGTGGGCGCTGGGGTCTGCAATTCGAGAAGCGCTTTCAATGAAATTGGGTATCCAAGCTCATGATGAAATTGGCGTGGCAATCCAGCACGCGACTTTCGAGAGTGGTGTTTCGGGCGCTTCAATTCTGCTTTTCGATAAGGCGCCAGGTGGTGCTGGGTTTTCAACACTTGCCGGATCACCAGGAATGATTGAGCAGTTGCTACAAGATGCAGAAAACATTCTGGATTGTAACAAGTGCACAAACGGGTGTCCCGATTGCATTCTGAGGCCAGATCTGCAGCATGACGGCACCCCTATGGATCGTGCTGGTGCACTGTCCATCTTGAAAAAAGAGGTTCTCAACAAGTTGGGATTACCATCCAATTTACGTGTATTTGGCGATAATACAACTGCTTTACATCGTGGAGCGGTGCAATGGATACTTGCTAAAGTTAGGGGAACTCCTCCCGAAGCAATTACGGTGTTTCTCCATGGAAACTGTGAAACGCTCGACCTCTCTGAGTGGCGTGCAGTAGCAGCGTTAAAGCTCCTTCCACCTACTTGTAAAATATCCATCGCAGTGCCGAACGACCTTCTAAGCGCAATGAGACAGTCCCATAAGAGAGATTTGTTGCGAGTTTTGGCGCGATTAGATGCCAAGCTTGTACGAGTTCCTTTTGCTCCAAAGTTCTCTGAGTTACCTCAAATAATCGAAGAAAAAACGGGAAATACTGTATCAGCCTTAGTGGCAAGCGATCCGAAATCTGCGTTGGTGGGGGTGGATTGGGGAAGGGCATCCAGCGGGCCAATTCTGTTTGGAAAATTGGATTCTGGTACAGAGCTGTTTCCGATATCAATAAATAAGCTGATGGATTTTGGAGAAGCAAACGCAATTGTTCATGAATTCCACTCGGAACTCGATGGAAGAATTGAAGATTTTGGCCTGAAGTTCTGGAAAAAAATCAGATCATTGCGCCCTCAGACCTTTGCTGATGGCGTAACTGTTCTAAAGCTCGAATATGCGGACCGATATGTGAAATCGCCTCTGTCCTTGGCTTTGGCTATTTCAGTTGTGAAAAGCGCACCAAATATGACAGCAACTACAACGGTTTCTATTTCTACAACCCGATTAGAAAATAGGGATTACGGGCGATCTATTTGGGACAATTGGCCTGACAATCGTTCCAGAGAGCAGGTAATAAGAGAAATCGACTCCAGTATTAAATTGAATATTTCAGAGCCGAGGGACTGTCCTCACGAACGAAGGCTCATAGTAGAATTGTCGAACGGGTCAATGTTGAAGGTTCGTCTTGATCAAGGGTTTGGGGCTTGGGCCGCCGAGCGTGAGAGCGCTCCGTACTCATTTGAGTTCGCCCCCACTCGACAAGCAGTTTCGATGATGAAATCAAGCGTTAAGGTCTACTTGCGTGACACAAAAACGGGCACCCCGATTTCCATCGTTTGGGACGGATAGTGGTCAGCGCAAATTTAAGGTGGCAATATTTTCGACCAGTTTGCAGCCTGCTTTAGATGAATCAGGGTTTTATTTGTGCTTCGAAAATAATTGGTTCTGATTTTCTCTCATTGCCTTCAAACTGGCGTCAATATTCCGCGATTTCAATTTTTCTCTTATCGGGAGCAATGGGTGACGTACGGTAGCCGCTCCAGCACCACCGCCTGTCGGATTTTAGCCTGTTGTGTAAAACGCGGAGCAATAATGGGCCACAGAAGCGGCTGCGTATCGCAGTTGTAGCGGAGTAAAAATCCGCCAGTTTGTGTCCTTCGTTTATTCGGAGGGCGGGAGATGTATTCTGTGGATATTTATAATCGTGTGCGCCGTGCTTGTTTGAAGGACGGGATGTCTACTCGAGAAGCGGCGCGTTATTTCAACAAGGATCGCAAAACGATAGCCAAGATGTTGCGGCATGAGCTCCCTCCTGGTTATCGGCGTTCAGAAGCCCCGCGTCGCCCAACGCTTGATGATTATGTTGGTGTCATCGATAATATACTGCGTACAGATAAGGCCCTGATCAAAAAGCAGCGCCACACCGCCAAGCGTATTTTTGAGCGTTTGAGGGATGAACACGGGTACGCGGGAAGCTTGACGACAGTGACCTATTACGTTCGCGAACAAAAGCGACGCACTAAAGAGGTGTTTGTACCGTTGTCGCATCGGCCAGGCCACGCGCAGGTTGATTTTGGTGAGACACTTGGCGTGATTGGTGGCGTGGAATGCAAGATCCATTTTTTTGTAATGAGCTTACCGCATTCTGATGCGGTGTTCGTTAAGGGATACCCTGCCGAGACGACGGAAGCATTCTGCGACGGCCATGTGTCCGCCTTTGCGTTCTTTGATGGTATTCCGCAGTCCATTCTCTACGACAACACCAAGATCGCCGTTGCGCGGATACTCGGGGACAGAACGCGTATTCGCACACGTCGGTTCACTGAGCTGCAATCCCATTACCTGTTCGATGACAAGTTCGGGCGACCAGCGCGAGGAAACGATAAAGGCAACGTTGAGGGCATGGTTGGATATACGCGTCGCAACTTCATGGTCCCTGCGCCGCGTTGTGACAGCTTTGATGATTTGAACGCCCATCTGGAAGCGAAGTGTTTAGCACGTCAGGACGATACTTTGCGCGGCCACACCCAAACCATAGGTCAACGTTTGGTATCCGATTTTGATGCGCTGATGGGGTTGCCCGTGGCGGAATATGAAGCCTGCGACCATGTCAACACACGGGCCACTTCGATCTCGATGGTGCGCTATCGCAGCAATGACTACTCGGTGCCGGTGGCTTATGCACACCACGATGTTCATGTGCGTGGGTTTGTACATGAGGTTATCATCGGCTGCGGTAACGAGATCGTTGCACGGCACAAACGATCCTACCTATCCGCGGATATGATCTTTGACCCGCTCCACTTCCTGCCCTTGATTGAGCAGAAGGTGGGGGCTTTGGATCAGGCAGCCCCTTTGCAGGGCTGGAATCTACCGGATGCCTTCGCCACCCTGCACCGACTGCTCGAAGCCAGAATGGGCAAACCGGGCAAGCGAGAATACGTTCAAGTTCTGCGCCTTTTGGAAACATTCGAGATGGACGTTGTGCAAGGCGCAATCCAGCATGCCATTGATCTGGGCGCTATTGGCTATGATGCCGTAAAACACCTTGTGCTATGCCGTATTGAGAAGCGGCCACCGCGATTGGATTTGGACTTCTACCCGTATTTGCCTAAGGCCAATGTCGGCACGACACGCCCATCCAGTTACATGAGCCTGCTGGGAGCCACGGCATGACAGATGCTCCCCAAATCCTTCTGCACCACCACCTCAAGAAGTTGCGCTTGCCAACGTTCCAAGGAGAGTACGCAAAACAAGCCCAAATCTGTGCTGCTGAGAATAAGGACCACATCCAATATCTGGCGCGTCTGTGCGAGATGGAGTTAATTGACCGCGAACGGCGGATGATCGAAAGGCGGATCAAAGCGGCGAAGTTCCCCAGCACCAAAAGCCTGGATAGTTTTGACTTCAAGATCATGCCCAGCTTGAACAAGCCACTGACGATGGACTTGGCTCGATGTGACTACGTGGATCGCAGAGAAAACATTATTGCCCTCGGCCCATCGGGAACGGGCAAGACCCACATAGCTTTAGGACTTGGATTAGCCGCGTGCCAAAGAGGGTTGAAAGTACGGTTCACGACGGCGGCAGCCTTGGTTCATGATCTGATAGAAGCCCAAGATGAGCTCCGATTGCAGCGCATGCAAAAGCAACTGACGAGCCAGAATCTGTTGATCATTGATGAATTAGGCTTCGTTCCTCTGAGTAAATCCGGCGCAGAATTGCTCTTTGAGGTGATCTCGCAGTGCTACGAACGTGGTTCCATCATCATAACCTCAAACCTGCCCTTTGATGAATGGACCGAAGTCTTTGGCTCAGAGCGGCTCACGGGAGCCTTGCTGGATCGTTTGACACATCACGTCCACATCCTTGAGATGAACGGCGAAAGCTATAGGCTCAAACACAGTCGTAAGAACCGCCAGTAGTCAAAACACATCAAGATCAGAACAATGTTGGCCCATGGGCCAACATGCGCTTTGGCACGCGTTAGCTATTTGGGGGCACGCGCACCAAAGCGCAGAACATCCGAGAACTCAGTGGACCAATTTTACGCCGCGATCTGGTCCCTTTTTACTCTGCGATTGACAGGTTACGCAAGAAAAAGCACAGCGCCAAGCACGGCGAGACGGCTGGAGTGAACTGTTCACGGCAGCACGCCTCCATACGCAGGACCCCGGGTTTATACATCCTGCTTCGCTTGCGCCGTTCAGCGCGCTTGCAGACATCGGGCGGCGTGTTGAAATTGAGCCATGGAATCTGGCGGATCCAGATGTGCTTTATCGCCTTGAGCAAGGTTTCACGACGCCACAAGACCGACGGGTTCTACGACGGGCGCAGAAGTTTCTGAAGAAATTTTCGTTCATAGCTGAGTTTGCCGATTTGCTGCCCAAAGAGCCGATCTGTGTCTTCCCTACGTCTCGGCAATACGATGCGTTGCCAGCACATATTGATGCGGTTTTGGTCGAGATGGCGCATATCGCAGGATCGGAGCGGGACCTGGTCGCCGGCAAAGACAGCGAGACCATTAAAGATGTGACACGGGCACATTATCTTTCCGCGCTGCGCCATCACATTCGGCTGCTTACGCAATGCCCCGCGGAGCCGGCGCAGGGGTATGACAATCCCGTGGAAGATCTGATGACTGTAAATGATGTCGCGGGGCTATTTTCCATCGACCACCTTAAAGCAACGATCCGTCAGACCCAGGCGGTTGAGCATCTTCAGGGCACGATCCGCCAAGTCAGTGCCTATGATTACTATAGCGAAATACTCGTCGTCCTCTCGCGTAACGGAATCGACACGGCAGAAATCTACAAGACGTTCAAATCGAGTATTTTTCTGAGGCAAGGTAAAGACCTTGGTCGTGGCATGACCGAGGCGAGCAAGGTGTGGTGTGCATCCTTGATGAATACCCCCGATCGCGAACGTCGGTTCACCAACATGCATAGAATTCTTATGGCGCAAGCTGAAAAAATCTTCAGTCACGCGGCGGATGAGGGTCGTCCGTTGCTAAGCAAAGAACGGACTCAGATCAGGAAGCTGGGCGTTTGCGCTGCGACATCTGCGATTGAATGGGCCGGTAGGCCGATCCGTCTGTCAAACGTTCTCGAACTGCGCTTGCGCGGCTCTCGACGGAATTTTTTTACGCCCACCAAAGCGCAGCCAGACTACGCGTTTCACCTTTTTGCCGACGAGACTAAGGCAGGTAAATCTGGTGAGAGGACCGCACTTCGCAAAGAGCTCTACGGCCCGCAGGTCTTGGCTTGGTATTTGCGCAAGGTCCGACCGCTCTTTGAGCACGCTGACGACAATCTCTATCTGTTTCCTGCGGTGACCACTCCGGGGAAAAGGCTTGGCAACGGGCTGTTTGACACGTGGTTCCAGAGTGCGGCTTCGAGCGCAGGCTTGCCGATGTCCTTTCATCGGTGGCGGCATGGATACGCCACGCTGTTGCTCGCGTCAGATTGGAATAACCTGCAGTTAGCAGCTGATATGCTGGGGAACACCGTTCCTGTTTGTGCGCAGAAGTACGCCTGGCTGGATAAGCCAAAGTTGATCAAAGCGGGTCAGGATGAACTAATTAAACGTATGAGGGCGTTGAAATGACGCCGCGTAGCATTCTGCTGCGCGCAGAGCATATGGCGCACCTGCTTGATCACCCCGCGTTGAGTGTGGTGACGGATGATGAGTTGCAAGTGCTGGAGCTGTTCATGCGCTTCTGTGCGGAACATGGCCTCACTGAGCCGGGTTATGTAGATGTCGACGCGTTTACAGTGCTCTCAGTGGTATCCTCTCGGAAGGTGGAATTGCTGGCTCGCGCCCTCAATCAAT
Source organism: Falsihalocynthiibacter arcticus (assembly GCF_000812665.2). GTDB lineage: Bacteria > Pseudomonadota > Alphaproteobacteria > Rhodobacterales > Rhodobacteraceae > Falsihalocynthiibacter > Falsihalocynthiibacter arcticus. The sequence goes on along the minus strand of NZ_CP014327.1, from coordinate 3,565,710 downwards.
TCGGCGCTGGCTCCGCGCTGCAGGATGCGCTCCAAAAAGCGCGACTAAAAATTGAACACCAAGCCAACTTTAAGGGCGTGACGAAAGGCCGAAATAGAGCCTATAGTCGGAGCGTTTCGGTGGGTGTCGATGGGCTGCCCGATGCCTGGCAGGAGACGCTACAGACCTTGCATCAAGAGTGTGTATTTGCATCCGAAACACACAAGCGCATGCAAAACCGCCTTGGAATGTTCGTATGGTCCTCTGCGCAGGCTGGACTGACGCCAGATTTGGGATCGCGTCCTGCGCAACAAGCGCTCTACAATGATATACGAGCACGCTCAGCAGCGAGGAATGACGGCGTTCCACGATGGTCCTATCTGCGCTCGACTTGGGAAGAAATGCGACGCTTCGCCAGCGCGCACGGCAGTTCAGATGATGTCGTGATGGCTCTTGGGAACACCTATACGGAACTGACGCGCCTTGAGGCAGCGCAAGAACCGCTGAAGTTCAGCAAGATTGTGGATGCCGGGACGACAACGTCGCTCTTGGCTGAAGCCGTAGAAGTTCTCGCACAAGCGCAATTGGCAAGCAGTCCTGCGAAGCGGTGGAACTTGCGCAATCGTGCGGCCGCGATCGCGATCGGTTGCGCGGTGCCCGCCAGGCCGGGCGATGTTGTGGAACATCATGTCTTTGGGGCAGGGCTATTCTATGATCAGGCCCAAGGTGTGTACCGTTTTAAGTATGTGCCGCAGAAGACGGAGCATCAGATTTATGAACCGCTGGAAATCTCGCTGACGCCCCCTTGGAACCAGTTTATTGATGCGCTCATTCTCCAAGACCAAGATCCGCGTTATCTCGTAAATCTCCGTGAGAAAGCCTTCGCGGACCAGCGACCGCTTTATGTGAACTACGGTGGAACACCCTGTGTTTATGCATGGTACAGCGGTGCATGGTGCGCCGTTGCCGGCACCGGTGGGCATATCGCACGCACCCTCCTTTACGATGAGTTCAGCGATATGGGGCCCTTTGGCCTCGAATACGCGGCCGCATCAAACCACCATATCTCTGAAAAAATAAAAGCCAAATATAGATCGAGTGCGTCGATCAGGAAAAGCTACGCCCAAGCACATAACACCATGGTCGAACGCTATGCGAATGCCGATGACATCAGCGACCTCATCTGAACTCAACCTCGTAATCCTCAAACAAGGACTCCTAATGTACCTTTCTGACATCCCTGAAATAGAGACATTCTCACCTCAGACTCGGGCTTGCCTGAGCCTCTTTGGTCACGCGGCTGGCGGCCTCAATCGGGTTTTGATTGCTGAATTTGATGAGCTTTTCCCCGAGGCCTTCGAAAAGCTTGATCCGCAGTTTAATAGCCGCATTCCAAGCGCTCGCGTTTACAAGCTGGCGCGCAAAGAAGTCGTGCGGATTTTGGCACAGTATGGCTACCGAGAGAACCCTTGGGAGTTTTTGCGCATGTTGATCCGGGACGCCGGCGAAAGGGATACAATCGAGCACGCCTGGGGAGGTCTCAAGACTCCGGCGATTGCCGCGGGGCTTCGGCCTGCCGACATTACTGCGGCGTGGGTGTGGTCGCTTGAAGCGGAAGCAAAAGGAGGGAATTCTCGCCTATCCCTTCGACGAGGTGCCAGGGTGTTTGACCAACTTTTTGAGATACCGTCCGTTGTTGAAAGCGGCATTCTGCCGCCAAAGCGGATCGGGGCCGGTCCACGCTATCGCAAATCTGGGGATGTGGAAGCGGTTCTGCCTCCCAAGTTGGCGCAAGTTCACCAAAGCTCGGGCGGCGCGTATCGGTCAGCAATCTCAGGTGTTTGGCGGGCGATCCTTGCTGCCGAAATTACGGTCTCAGTCGATCCCTCGCTCGAAGAAATTGGCGCTGTTATAGATAAGATTGTCGAGCTGCCCGCGGCTTTGATCGGTGTGAGTGAGAGCACTTGGAAAGCATATTTATGCCGGATTGGTATCGTCCTGCAAAAGAATACGCACCAGGTGAATTGAAGGGAAGGTTTGAGACTGGGCGCATCCAGGCTGCCCTTCATACCGTGTGTTCTTGGCCACATCCGCCCTATGGAACTCGGATGGTGTTGCAAACCGCAAGACAGAGACTGGTCTGCCATTGGCCCATTTTATCTGCCCATAAGCGGGTAGGGGAAAGGATAAGAATACGGGGGGTCCGCATATTGTGTTGGGCTGCTTTGCGGAGGAAGCAGACCTTCAATTGAGTTTTGATGGTGTCTGGTTTGGTAACTTTCTGGTCAGAATTTTGGCAGCCCAAAATAGGCAGTATAGTCGCTTAAAATGGGTCGATTAGAGCATGATAGTATTTGCCCAGCTTGGTTGTTCTAAAATCCACCATTGAGCGCATGTGTCTTGGTCTATAGGTTTACTCTGGAACAATAAGGCGACCCAATACGTGTCATTCACAATCCGCCAGTTAAGTTATTTCGTTGCGGTTGCCGAACAGGGTTCCGTAAGTGCCGCCGCGCAATCGCTGCTCATCTCACAAAGTACCGTCACCGAAGCCGTCAAAGACCTCGAGGCTGATCTGGGGGTGAAGTTATTTGATCGTCATTCGCGTGGACTACGGATCACCCACCGAGGGCATCAGTTCTTGCGCCATGCAACCACGATCCTGTCGGATGTATACGGTGCGCGACAGGCGTTCGCAAATGAAGACAACATAACAAGCGGCAACCTACATCTTGGCCTGACATCGCTTGTGGCGGGGTATGTGATATCAGATTTGCTGGCGAAATACCGCCGCGCCAACCCAGAAGTGGAAATACGTGCGATTGAGGATTCCAGTGAATACCTTGAACATCTGCTTATCGGCGGTGAGATGGATGTTGCTGTGATGATGACATCACGAGTGACACAGCGTGATGCGTTGCATACAGAAACGCTGAATGTGTCGCCCTATCGTTTGTGGATGCCAATGGGTCACCGACTGGTAAATCAAGACAGTATTAGCCTGTCGGATTTGAGTGACGAACCTTTGATTATGTTGAACATTGATGAAATGGAACAAGAAGCTGTAAAGTTATTATCGGTGTTCGGATCGCGGCCCAAAGTGGCGTTTCGCACACGATCAGTGGAAGCCGTGCGATCACTGGTCGCCACCGGTGCAGGTGTGGCATTGTTACCCGATCTTGTATATCGGCCTTGGTCACTTGAAGGGGACCGCATCGAGGCACGCGATGTGTCCGGCGCGCTGCCTGTCGTTCAAGTCGGGCTCGTCTGGCGTAAGGGGTCAAAATTATCGGCGGCCGCGCGCGAGTTTGTATCTGTCGCACAGGCGCACCGTTCACTCGCGGAAACCTGAAACGTGCCAGGCACAGTGCTATCGGAAAAAACGATATCACCTTTCTGATAAATGAATTTGTCTGGATCAAATAGTTCCGCCATCCTATGATCAATAACGGGCAGAAAATACGCCCGAAAACATCCGCATGGGGGAACTACCAATGAAATATTTTCTAAAATCCAGCGTTTCTGTTTTAATCGGGCTGTCGTTTGCCGGCCAAACGATGGCGCAAACGATGGTCACAGATATCGGTGAAGGCGAGGGTCAAGTGAACATCGTGGCATGGCCCGGTTACCTCGAGCGCGGCGAGACTTCGCCGGACTTTGACTGGATTAGCGGTTTCGAAGAGGCAACCAGTTGTAAGGTCAACGTCAAGTCAGCCAATACCAGTGATGAAATGGTCGCCCTGATGAACGAGGGCGGTTTTGATCTGGTCACGGCCTCGGGCGATGCGTCCTTACGGATGGTGGCAGGGAACCGAGTGCAGCCGATCAACGTTGATCTGATCCCAAGTTGGTCCACCGTCGATGACCGCCTAAAAAACGCACCGTGGCACTATGTGAACGACACGCACTATGGCGTTCCCTATATGTGGGGGCCGAATGTGTTGATGTATTCTACCGAAGTCTTCCCTGAAGCTCCGACCAGTTGGGACGTCGTGTTCAAAGCGATGGATTTTCCCGACGGCCAACCGAACCAGGGCCGCGTTCAAGCCTATGACGGCCCGATCCACATTGCCGATGCCGCTAATTATCTGATGTTTCATAACCCTGAACTTGGTATCACATCGCCCTATGAATTGAACGATGACCAGTATACGGCTGCTCTTGAATTGCTGCGCGGGCAGCGTAAACTCGTCAGCCGCTATTGGCACGACGCCTTTATCCAGATTGATGATTTTAAGAATGAAGGCATGGCCGCATCCGGTACGTGGCCTTTTCAGGTCGGTCTGTTGCAAGGCGATGGTGCGCCTGTTGCATCTACCATTCCACAAGAGGGTGCGACTGGCTGGGCAGATTCCACAATGATGCATGTGGACGCTGAGAATCCGAATTGCAGCTACATGTGGATGGAACACACGCTGGCCTCAAATTTGCAATCTGACCTTTCGGTCTGGTTTGGCGCAAACCCTTCCGTACTTGCGGCCTGCACCGATGGTCGCGGCATGCAAACTGCCGAAGGTTGTACTGCCAACGGCCTGGATGATTTTGACCGTATTAAATTTTGGACAACGCCAGTTTCATCCTGCGAAAGTCAGGGAACCTGTGTGCCATATTATCGTTGGGTGTCAGATTACATTGGCGTAATTGGCGGCCGTTAACACTTGATCTTACCCGCCCGCCGCCTTTCAAGGCGGCGGACAACCATCTGGAATAATTATGACATCTGCCATCCGCCTATCCGGCGTTTCGCGCCACTATGGTGCTGTGAAAGCCGTCGACAACATTGACCTTGATATCGCCGAGGGTGAATTTTTTGCAATGCTTGGGCCTTCGGGTCTGGCAAAACAACCACCCTGCGCTTGATCGCCGGATTTGAACGCCCGACCGTTGGTGAAATTAATATTTATGGCGAAGTCGCTCAAGGCATTCCTCCTTACAAACGCCCCGTTAATACCGTATTTCAGGATTACGCGCTGTTTCCTCATTTGAACGTGCGCGACAATGTCGCCTACGGGTTGATGGTGGCAGGCGTTGCCAAATCTGTTCGTCACCGAGATGCCGATGAAGCTCTCGAAATGGTCGCGCTCGGTGCGTATGGCAGCCGCAAGCCGTCAGAATTGTCTGGTGGCCAGCGCCAGCGCGTCGCGCTTGCGCGCGCATTGGTTAACAAGCCCAAGGCGTTACTGTTGGATGAACCCCTCGGCGCGCTGGATCTAAAGCTGCGCGAACAAATGCAAGAGGAATTAAAAATTCTCCAACGCAGCCTTGGTATCACCTTCGTTTTCGTGACCCACGACCAAGGCGAGGCGTTGTCGATGGCCGACCGTGTCGCGGTGTTCAACGAGGGGCACATCGTGCAGATCGGCTCACCCGAAGATATTTACTATCGTCCAGAACACCCGTTTGTGGCCGATTTTGTAGGATCTTCCAATGTGCTGCCACCCGAATTTATGATCAAATTGACGGGAGAACACACTTACGGTTCCTTGCGCCCCGAAGCCGTATTTTTGGCAGAACAGGGGCACGCGGCACAGGTCACAAGCGTCAGCTTTCTGGGCGCCGCAACCCGCGTTTCGATGACTGTTGGCAGTGTGGCGATGACTATGTTGGTGCCCAAAGCTGCCGCAATTCCCAAAGCTGGAGACACAGTGCAGGTGGATTGGAACGCCGCCGATCTGCATCTGATGGCTGCATCATGAGCGCGTTGAACCGTATTTCCGACACGCTGTGGCGCAGACCAAACCTGTTGGTGCTTGCGTTGATCCTGCCACCCGTTCTGTGGCTTGGCGTTATCTATCTTGGGTCATTATTCGCGCTGCTGGCGCAAAGTTTCTTTTCGATCGATGAATTTTCCGGTGTGATCCAATACGAACTCACCCTGAAAACCTACGGCGAACTCTTCCGCCCCTCCAATTTCGACATCATCATCCGCACGGTTGTTATGGCTGTCGCTGTCACTGTCGGGGCTGCAATCATCGGCTTTCCTGTCGCTTTTTTCGCCGCTCGATATGCGCGCGGAAAATGGAAGGCGATTTTTTACCTTGGTGTGATGATGCCCCTTTGGTCCAGTTATCTGGTCAAAGTTTACTCATGGAAGTTGATCCTCGCCAAAGAAGGTATCTTGAATTGGTTTTTCGAAACCTTGCATCTGAGTTGGCTGTTGAATGCCTACCTCTCGATACCAATTATTGGCGGCAATTCCTTGTCCGTCAGTGCGACAGGGACGTTTCTGGTGTTCCTTTACGTCTGGCTGCCGTTCATGATTTTGCCTATTCAAGCATCGCTGGAACGCGTTCCCCACACTATGTTGGAAGCATCAGGAGACCTTGGCGCGCGCCCTTATCAGACCTTTCGCCACGTACTGTTTCCGTTAGCTTTGCCGGGTGTAATCGCAGGCTCCATCTTTACGTTCTCGCTGACGCTGGGGGATTACATTATTCCGCAGATCGTCGGGTCGTCGCGCCGCTTTATCGGACAAGCAGTCTATGCCTATCAGGGCACTGCGGGAAACATCCCGCTCGCCGCTGCCTTCGCGGTTGTGCCGATTGTTTTAATGATCGTGTATTTATGGATTGCAAAACGTCAAGGAGCCTTTGATGCACTCTGATCGCGCGCCCTTTGGCCTCAAAATAGCCGCCGGACTTGGCCTTGCTTTCATGCACTTACCGATCCTGCTAATCTTCGTCTACGCATTTACCACCGAAGACAAATCCTACCAATGGCCGCCCCCCGGTTTTACCCTGAAATGGTTCGCCGTGACATGGGAACGCACAGATGTTTGGGAAGCTTTGGGTTTGTCCTTAAAAGTTGCAAGCGTTTCAACAGTGATTGCCCTTATCCTCGGGACGCTTTGTGCCGCCGCAGTCAGCCGCACAAAATTCTTCGGGCGCGAGGCAATTTCACTGCTGGTGATCCTGCCTATCGCGTTGCCGGGCATCATCACGGGTATTTCATTGCGATCGGCGTTCAACCTCGCTGATATCCCGTTCAGTTTTTGGACTATCGTCTTGGGCCATGCGACGTTCTGTGTCGTTGTCGTCTACAACAACGCCGTGGCGCGGTTTCGTCGTGTGTCTGGTAGCCTTGTAGAAGCATCAATGGACCTTGGCGCAAACAGCTTTCAGACGTTCCGCTATGTCATTCTACCCAATATATCGACTGCATTATTGGCGGGTGGCATGCTCGCGTTTGCACTGTCATTCGACGAGGTCATCGTCACGACCTTTACTGCCGGACAACAACAAACCTTGCCGATCTGGATGCTTGAGGAATTGGTGCGTCCACGGCAACGCCCCGTCACCAACGTGGTTGCTTTGGTCGTTGTCCTTGTCACATTTCTGCCGATCCTCGGCGCTTACTACCTGACGCGCGGTACCGACACCGTGGCTGGTCAGGGGAAATAACAAAATAAAGAGAGAGTATTCTATGGAAACCAATATGCTCATCGGTTCGTCGTTCGAAGCTGGTACTGAAACGGAAGAGAACGTGTTGAATCCGCGCACAGGCGAAGTGATCCTGACCCTTCCTGAGGCAAGTACTGGTCAGATTGATCGTGCAGTCGCTGCCGCGCGCAACGCCTTTACCAAGTGGTCACGTACCACACCTGCTGAACGATCCGCAAAATTGCTGACGATTGCCGATGCAATTGAGGCCAACCTTGAAAATCTCGCCCAGCTTGAGGCGCTCAACTGTGGTAAACCGATCAACGAGGTCCGGAACGAAGAAGTTCCCGCAGTAGCAGATTGCTTTCGTTATTTCGCGGGGGCGGTGCGCAACATGCATACCTCCGCAGCGGGTGAATATTTGGAGGGGCACACCTCCATGGTCCGCCGGGACCCCATTGGTGTCATCGCCTCCATCGCGCCGTGGAATTATCCAATGATGATGATGGCGTGGAAACTGGCTCCGGCATTGGCGGGCGGCAATACAATTGTATTGAAACCGTCAGAACAAACACCGCTAACCGCGATGGCATTGGCCAAAATCATGTCAGATATTCTGCCTGAAGGCGTGGTAAATGTCGTTGTGGGACAAGGTGCCAGTGTCGGTAACGCCCTGATCAGCCATCCGGATGTCGACATGGTCTCAATTACGGGCGACGTGGCGACCGGTAAAAAAGTACTGCAAGCAGCGTCAAAAACCGTCAAACGCACCCATCTTGAATTGGGCGGCAAGGCCCCCGTAATTGTATTTGATGACGCTGACCTGGGTCGTGTTGTCGAGGGATTGAAAGCGTCCGGGTATTACAACGCAGGCCAAGATTGCACCGCCGCCTGCCGAATTTATGCGGGCCCTAAAATCTATGAAAAACTGGTGGCTGAATTGTCGGCTGCCGTCTCAAGTATCGTTTACGACAATGCCGATGACACGCTGAACGAAATACCACCTTTGATTTCCCTGCGTCAACGTGATCGTGTAGCCAGCTTCGTCGAGCGTACTCGGGAACACAAACATATGGAGATCACAACCGGCGGCGGGCTGCACGATGGTCCCGGTTACTATTTCCAACCGACGATCGTCGCAGGTGCGCTGCAATCAGATGAAATCGTGCAGCGCGAGGTTTTCGGCCCAGTTGTATCTGTCACGCGTTTTTCCGATACCGATCAAGCGGTAGAATGGGCTAACGACAGTGTTTACGGCCTCGCTTCATCGATCTGGACGCAGGACGTAAGCCGCGCGATGGATGTGTCCGCCCGCATGCGCTACGGCTGCACATGGGTAAACACGCATTTCATGCTTGTGAACGAAATGCCCCATGGCGGCTTGAAGCAATCGGGCTACGGCAAAGATATGTCGATGTACGCCTTGGAAGATTACACAGCCGTACGCCACGTAATGATAGCGCATTAACGGGGCGATCGCTTGCGTGCAGGTTCGAAAAGGAGAATGAAATGGATAGAGAAATCGATGCATCCGCTTTGCATGCAGGCTGGCCATTATAACGGCCAATATGAGTTCTTCGATTGCGCGGAGTTCATCAAGTCGCTTGAGGTCAAAGTCATGAAACCGCCCAGGATACCCTACGATGCTGAAATAATCTCGATTGATATGACTGGCGATATCGCCGTCGTGAAGGTTGAGGATGATTGTTTTGGGACGACCTTCACCGATTACTTCTCGCTGATCAAGAGTGAGGGACGGTGGCAAATTGTTATGAAAATTTTCTTAGGTCATGCCAATGCGTAATTTGTCCCAAATGCCACGGATGATCCACGTAGGTTGAGTCTATTGACCCGTTAGGGTAGCCTACGACGATTGAAACCAAGCGCTGTTGCAACGCGGCCCAAGCAGCGTCACTGTTGGGACCGTGCGCGTGAGAGCGCACCCTGACCGCATGACGCGGCGAGGGTAACGAATAGTCATACGGCGCAGTGCGGGCTACTTGCCCGGTCTTGACCGAAAAGTCCGCATATTGCGTCTGGACCACGCCAAAGTGCGTTACTGAAAAGGTCAAATGGGTTGAAAGCACAATGGTGTCCTGAATGCGGCCCTTACCCTGACCTGAAAATTTAAGCGTGACTTATTGGTCTATAAGATTGAAGGCAAATCTATGGGCGGAAATGTTCCGCAGGAGCACAGCAGAATTTCTCTGAAGTCTCGAAGACTATGTGTTTCTACTCTTCATCTTGTGATCTTAGCGACACCAATTCCCAAAACCAACCATTCACTGCGACACAGAAAACAGATAAAGTGGGTTCGAAGCCGCCATTCGTGCGGCATATTTCACATCAGATAAGTGCTGCGAACGACCAGATTACTTCCGCAAGTGCCATCCCAGAAGGGCGCACCTCGACCCAGCGTATGTCGCCGTTGAGGTTCTTCGTGGCTGGTCAGCAGAATGGTCTTATGAACTTGTCGTAGTGGGCATGAAGCGAGTTCACATTCTGGATGTGGTGGTTCCCGGCTGCGATACGTTTGCCCAGTTTGCTGCCGATGACAAAATGCTCGTCTCCACGCTGAGAGGCAACCTTCGCATAAGCGCTGGCACCATCAGAGCAAAGCACCGCATAGCGAGGCACCAAGGGCTTCATTGCGCACTCCAACGTCGCGCTCTTTCGGTTGGGTGGGCGTTCAAACAGGCGCACACCGCCTCGGTCGGCAACGGTCAGGATGTGCATCTGCCACTTTGAGCGGCCGGGCATCACCTTCAGCTCTTGGGTCGTATTGCCTTCCCAGCGAGGACGGGGTGGCTTCGTGGATCAGAGAAGTGCTGAACCTATTCAGCCCCATTTCGGGCATTGTTCACCGCAGTAGGACGGGCACTAAGCTTCTTGGTTTGCACGCGCCTCGATCTCTGAGATTGCCTCAGTCTTGCGCCGGAGAACCCGAATTATTGCCTGGGCATCCTTGATTTGAGTCGGATTTAGCCTCGTCGAGGCTTTCGCAAAATCGGCGAAAATCGCGGTGTAGCAAGTGCATTACTCCGCTGGAAAGGCGGGGTGATATAGGCCTTTTATTTGCGAACCGATGCCCGCCAACACGAAATGCGGATACCCCAAAGGAGTATCGAATGGCAGGTCGTTTTTTGTTTCCCCGCTGCCTCTTTGTGAGCAGCAAGAAAACAAAAAACGACCTGCCGAAAAGAGTAAGGGACACCCCGCGTGGTCTGAGAGAAAGGCCCATACCGCGCGCTTGAGCCGTCAATAGGGCGGCATTAAAAAGAGACATTCCAGATGTTTGATTACCGTCAAAATGCAGACCTGTGTGCCGTAAATCGCTTCCTGCAAGATAATTGGGAGGTGATCGGGGCCGCATCATTTATTCTCGGCGGCCAACGGGCGTTCAACCGGTCTAAAAAACTGCTCGAAGATGTTTGTGCGGGTACGGTTTTAACACGCCAGTTGAAGCGTGAACTACAGACCCTCCATGATCTCCTGAGTTTGCGCCACGTCACTGATCCTGAAAACAGAAAATGCGGATATCTCGCCGAAAGCGACCTTGCGGATCCCGTTGTCGAAGGCATTTTCTTACTCAAATACGGGCTCCATGGCATTCTCACGCAGATAGATGCGGAGCAGGAATTGCCGCCCAAGGATCATCACCTCGCGGCCTGACACGAGCCAAGCCGAACCTTGTCTATGCGGCGATGCCGCAAGAGGAAACGCTGCAATGAACTTGTATTTTATAGTCGAAATCAATGGAAGCCTGCGTGCAGTCGGTCCGCAGGCCTCAATAGAAAATGGGGATTGATGCGAACTTTTCTGCGTATTCTTCTTGGTGAGAATACGCAGAAAAGCTCTGTCAGCCCCCAGTAAAAAGGATGCAAGATGACATGAAACAGAACCCGACACCCCGCCTGAGCCTCTTGTCCGTCACACCACGAAAACCAAAAGGAGTTTCAAATGACGTATCAAGAAACCACAGCAATCAAAGGATTGTGCTCATTCCTCACCCATAATTACGAACCGCTGCAAAACGCAGCCTTTCTATTGGGGGGAGGCCCCGCGCTGCGGCGCATTCAGTCTTTGTGCGATGATCTCTCATCGAACAAGACATTGACCCGAAGTTCAAAACGTAACCTGGTTGAGTTACACAAGGTTCTGTCTTTGTATTACGTCGCGGATCCGGAAAGGCTGGAATACGGTCTTTTTGCCGAAATCGACCCATACGATCCGGTGGTCGAAGAGATCTGTCTCTTAACTGATGGGCTGATGGATCATATGCGCGCTATCGATAACGCTTCGAATGCGCCTGTCTTCCATTTCGACATGGCAGCGTGAAGGAGGCCGCGATGCATTATAGCTCCGAAAGGCAAATAGATACGCAACTCGAGAATTTGACGCTGAGTGCATCCATGCCGCCGTTCCTGTCGTGCGTTCTTGGTCTCATCGGCCCCATGGCGACCGAGATGGTCGTGTAAGCTGCAAGACCGCGTACCGCTGGCCCATACGCGGGCAGGGGGAAAAGAATAATAATTGAGACTGTCAGTATATTTTGTATTTCTCGCGGCCTCTTTGTGAGCCGCAAGAAAACAAAAAACGACCTGCCGAAAAAGAGTAAGTGACACCCCGCGAGGTACAAAAGGAGAGCCCGTGCCGGGGTGCTTGAGCCGCCAATTGGGCGGCATTGAAAAAGAGGATTTCCGCATGAATCGGAAACAACTTCTCGCTGCGGTAAAGGCTTTTATCGCACAAAACGACATGGAATTGCAAAACGCGGTTCTGCTTCTTGGTGGTTCCGTCGCTCTAATGCGACTGCAACGCTTTCGCCGCGCGCTGACGGCACCGAACGGCAAAGTTAGGCTGCTCCGCGAGTTGAATTGGCTGCATGGGCTCCTGGGCCTCGAGCATGTCGCGGACTTCGATCGAGAGGAGGCTGGCTACTGTGCAATGATCAATCCTGAAGATCCGGTCGTATGGCAAATCTGCCTGCTGACAGAGGCGGTGGGTGCCCTTATCGACGGCTATGAACAAATCATGCCTGTGGGTGGTGAGCAAGCTGGTGAGGTGGCAGCGTGAGTAATATCCGACACGAGGAGAGCCTGGAGGCGATGGTAGCGCGTGCAATTAACTCGGGTCAGGCATTTGGGAGAGATTATGCCCAATCTGGGCCGGTTCTGAAGAGCTACCATCGCCGTGTACTTCTGCAGACCTTGGAGCGACTGGAGAGCGGGGAGGTCTTTGAGGCGCAGGATGATGAATGCATCTCCGCTATGGGGTCAGCGCTCGTCAGCGCAGCCAATGACTTACGTCCAGGCTACGGAAATCGTATCCTCGATGTCTGCAAACATGAGGAATATCTGTTCAACAATGCGTTGGAAGACCTCCGCCGGTTTATCTTGCAATGGGAAAGTTTCGATTTTGTTCGCAAGCAAGCCCGGGCCAGAATAGCGGCGCGGCGATTGCTGTCACAAGTTGAGCCGTAGCATCTGCTACTAATTTGGGGTCGTAAAAGTTCGGTCTGAGAATTCCTGAGGGCTGCTGCAGAAAATTCTGATGGCTGATTTTGTGTATGGATTCAAACCAGAGTTAAACCCATTTTTTTCTTTTTCTCACCGAACTCACCTTCTGATTACGAAAATGCAAACACGTAACGGAAGTATCTCAATGGCGGATAAAACTAATCAAACCAAAATTTTATTTTCTGAGGAGGAGCACAACATCCTCAACTCGATGAAACCGAGGCTCAGGGCATCGGTCGTCGCGCAGCTGAGTGGATTGTCCCAAAGGGCAATCACACAGCACGCGGCGAACGATAACATTCCAGGGGCCGTCAAGCATGGCAGTCTGTGGACTTTCGACCACGACCTGGCTGTAATCTGGATTAAAGAGGGCAGTAAATGTCACAGAAACAAAACAAACCCAAAAACATCTTCAAGCAAGAAGGTAGTAAATATTGGTGGCTCCGCGTCAAGATCTACGGCGTCACCCACCGAGAGTCGCTTCGCACAACTTCTCAAAGAGTCGCGGAGAAAAGGGCCAAAAACCGCATAAAGGAGCTGAGAGGGTTAGACGAGGCTGGTGAATTGGATTGGAGCTTCGGAGCAGGCCTCGCCAATTTCTATGACGCCTTGGGGCTCGAAAGCAGTTCTTGGGGAATTGATACGCGCAAACGCTACCGGTGCAGTCTGCGACAGATTCTGCGCGTTGTTGATAATATTTGTGAAGACAATGGTCACAATGTTGAGGAATTGATGGCAGCAGAAGTTACGACAGCACTTGTCTCGGACTATGTCGCGCGCAGGCGAGAAGAAGGGGTGACGGTCGCAACGATTAATCGAGATCTGACTGCCTTCATGAACCTTATGAAATCGATGAAAAATGCTGGGTGGATCGATGTCAATCCGGTTCAGCTTTATGAAAAGCAAGGTATGAAGGAAATATTGCCCGACATAATTTTGCCAACAGAGAAGTGCCTTCAGAAACTTTCTGACCGGGCGCCGGGCACACTGACCCATTTCGCACATTTCTTAAATGTCACAGGCGGACGTGTAACGGAAATGGCAAAACTCCAATGGTCAGATATCTCTGGCATGGGAACCCCGATCGAAGGCCGCGTAGAGGCTGTGCTGCGTCATACGAAAGGTGGGAAAATTCGCACCATAGCATTGCGCCAAGAGGCCATCGATATCCTCAACAAAATCCCTCGCTCGAACGCATCACAGTTTGTGTTCTGGAACGGCACAGAACATGGTTTCTACAAGGATCCTTCGAACCTGTTTTGGGAATACGGCCAAGAAACCGGATTTAACGCGCGCCTTCACGATCTAAGGCATAAGTTCGCCATTGAACGCTTAAAGGAGGGGTGGTCAATTTACAGGGTGCAAAAGTATATTGGGCATGGGTCTGTGTTGACCACAGAGCGCTACTATCTGAGGTATCTGTCGGATGCGCAGCAAGCGTCGGTGCGCGCTGATGGAGACAACGGTTTCCGATAAGGGTCTACAACACCGTGAAATTCAAAAGGGATCTTGCCGGCGCAGGGTCCCTTTTTGTTTTGCGGGTCGTGCTGTTTTGGGAAGAAAAGGGGGCATAGTCGGCGCCATCGGAGCGCTGAAAAAGCGTCATAGTATGACACCTTTTCGTGTAAATGTTGAAATTGGCCTGATGTTTGGCTTGCCCGTGAAAGGGTATATTTCTGTTTAATTTCAAGAAGATACTGGCGGAGAGACAGGGATTCGAACCCTGGGAACCCGTTAAGGCTCAACGGTTTTCGAGACCGCCACGTTCGACCACTCCGCCACCTCTCCGCGTAGGGTCCGTGGGCGGTTTAGTCTGGGGCGGAGAAATCTACAAGCTCTTTTTGCACAGTCGTGTCGAATTACGCTGATCACGGGGGCTGACTGCAAATTGAAGGGGAGGGTGCTTAAATTATTTGTTAGAATACACTATGTCTATATGAGTCGCCAAAAAGGGGTATGTATGCGGTCTGTTATGTTAGCCATTGTGTTTGTGCTTGGGATCGTTGGCCCCGTCGTCGCCGAACGGGAGGCGGATCTGAATCGATTGTCCGAAATTCTGCTTGTGGATGACATGATCGAAATTTTGTCCGACGAGGGGATGCAATATGGCGAGACCCTTGGGATGGAACTTTTTGACGGGCGTGGCGATGCCGATTGGGAGCGCCGCCTAACGGCGATCTATTCGCAGGACAGAATGAAGGCAGAGTTTCGCGCAAGCTTCGACCCGCTTTTGAGTGACGAGACCCTTGCTGCCGCGCTGGCGTTTTTTACTACGCCCTTCGGCGAAAAACTCGTGCGGTTGGAAATGAGCGCGCGTTTGGCAATAAGTGATCCCGACGTAAATGCGGCAAGCGAGGCGCGTTTAAAGGCAATGATCCGCAACAATGACCCTCTTTTGCCCCGCATACGAGAATATATTAAGGTTTACGACCTTATAGATATGAATGTGGCAAGTTCGATGAACGAAACCTTCGAGTTTTTGTCGGCAATGGGCGATATGGGAGCGTTGACAGACGACATGACCGAGAGCGCAATTCTAGCGGATGTCTGGCAGGATGAACCCCAAATTCGGGCGGATACGACAGAGTGGTTGATGACTTATTTAACCATGAGTTATTCGCCGTTATCCGAGGACGAAATGACGAAAAACATTGCGTTTGGCCGCACAGACGCTGGCCGACAATTTAACAATGCGATGTTCAAAGCCTTTGGGGACGTCTATGCGGAGATCTCGCGTAAATTGGGGCGTGCGGCTGCGGGGTACATCCTGAGCGAGGACATTTAGACGGACCTCTTGCGAGGGCGTTTCCGTTAGCAGGCATTGAGACATTAAAAACCCGGTCAGAAGGGGATAATTCCCAAAGGTGCCTTGACTTCGCGGGGGTTTACGATGATAAGCCGCCATCTTAGTGCAGGATTCCTACGGGATTCCTGTCTTGAGAATGATTTTTTTACCGCCCATAGGGGCGCGCTGTCCGAGGTGCCATTCTGGCGAAACTCCCAAATTTGGGGACCACAAGACGCGGAAATTGCGAAGGAAGACTAAATGTTTGCGGTTCTAAAAACCGGCGGCAAGCAATACCGAGTTCAAAGTGGCGACGTGCTGCGTATTGAACGTATTGCTGCAGATGCGGGCGAAACTGTTCAGTTCAACGAAGTTCTTATGGTTGGTGCGAATGTTGGCGCCCCTTTGATCGAAGATGCTGCTGTGCAGGCCGAAGTGATCGACCAGATCAAAGGCGAAAAGCTTATTCACTTCGTTAAGCGTCGTCGTAAGCACGGCTCACAACGCACCAAAGGTCACCGTCAACGGCTGACCTTGGTTCGGATTACGGATATCCTTGAAAAAGGTGCTGCGAAATCTGGCGTTAAACTTGCACAAGGCACGGGCTCTGTTCCTGCTTCTGTGGTTGCTGCCATGGCGCCTGTTGTTCCTAAAGCGAAAAACGCTCTTTCTGCACGTGCAGCGGCTGCGGCGGCTCCGAAAGCGGAAACTGCTGTAAAAGCTCCTAAAGCAAAAGCGGCGAAAGCTGCCCCTGCTGAAGCGGCTTCCGGCGCAGATGATTTGAAGAAATTGTCCGGTGTTGGCCCCGCGCTTGAGAAAAAACTGATCGCGGGTGGTGTTACTTCCTTCGCTCAGATCGCTGCTTGGACAGATGCTGACGTTGCAAAATTTGACGAGGCGCTCTCGTTCAAAGGCCGCATCGAACGCGAGGGCTGGATTGCCCAAGCTCAAGAATTCACTAAAGGCTAAGGAGAGACCAGATGGCACATAAAAAAGCAGGCGGTTCATCCCGTAACGGTCGCGACTCAGCTGGTCGTAGACTTGGTGTAAAAAAATACGGTGGCGAACTCGTTATCCCGGGCAACATTATCGTGCGTCAGCGCGGAACAAGAATGTACCCAGGTGCTGGCGTTGGCATGGGCAAAGATCACACGATTTTTGCAACATCCCTTGGCAACGTAAAGTTCCACAAAGGCCTTAAGGGCCGTACATTTATTTCGGTTCTCCCAGTGGCGGAGGCCGCAGAGTAAGCCGAAACCTAGTGTTTGTTTTTAGGGTCGGCGGAAACGCCGGCCCTTTTTTTATTTCTGTAACATGGCTCTGTTAGACGGGCGAAGGTATTGGAATTTAATAAAATTTTAAGGAACTCGGTTCACACCCTTGTGGTGCCAATATCGAAAGATCACATCTCGTAAGGCTTTTGAGGAATCCCTTGTCGGTTGTGGTCCAAGCCCCCATGTAAGGTGGGTGAAAGTGATACTTGGCCGGTTATCGGAGCGGACCAGAGAAAAAGCGGCCTTCCATGAGGGCCCAAAAAAGACAGGCGGGAAAGGCCCACGGGCCTCGTGTCTGTTTATGAGGTTCGGAGGAGCTTAAACATGAGAGTAGAGACAATTGCAGGTCAGCAAGTAATAGAAACAGAACGGTTTATTTTGCGCCCCGTGCAAAAATCCGACGCAGGCCAGTTGCGCATGTATGCAGGCGATCAACGCGTTGCAGAGTTCACGAGCTCCATCCCACATCCATTGCCGCGCGGCGCGACCCAGAGTTTCATTGAGCGCGCTCTTAATCCGGAGCGCAGTGAAGACGTCTGGATTATGGCCTCGACGAAGGATGAGGTCTTGGGCGTTATTAGCCTCAAAACGATGGACCGTGCGCAATCTGAAATCGGCTATTGGGTGGCACCCGCTTTTTGGGGGCAGGCTATGCGTCCGAAGCGGTGCGGGCTATCCTTGAGGCGAACCCGCAAAAGTGCAAAACAATTTTCGCAGAAGTCTTCCAAGATAACCCAGCCTCGGCACGGGTTTTGACCAATGCGGGGTTTGAATACCTTGGCGATGCCGAGAAGTTTTCTGTTGCCCGCAACACGAGTGTCGCCACTTGGACCTATCTTTTGAAATACGCTTAAAGGACGTTTAGGACAGTTTCGTCTCGGCCACCCTTTGCCAAATATTCAGTCCTCTTCTGATGTTATAGGAGGGGTAAATGCTTCGATCCTTTGTTGAAAAGTAGTTTTGAGAGACATACAGTAACAGTGGTTTTACGGATTTTCGGCGTCAGGGTGCTTTTTGAGCAAAATTGACGGCGAAAATTGTGTTTATGGGGCCCGCAAGAGCCTTGCAGGCTTGAGCCTGCGCCTGAACTCCGATAACGCCTGACACAGTCGCAATGGAAGGCCGCCAGACATGAAGTTTCTCGATCTATGTAAAGTATATATTCGCTCTGGTGGCGGCGGGGGCGGCTGTGTGTCGTTTCGGCGCGAAAAGCATATCGAATACGGTGGCCCCGATGGCGGCGATGGTGGACGTGGCGGCGATGTGATCGCTGAGGCGGTTGATGGTCTCAACACGCTGATTGACTTTCGCTACCAGCAGCACTTTTTGGCGCGCAGTGGCCAACCCGGAATGGGGGCCCAACGCACGGGCCATGACGGCGCGACCGTTATTTTGAAATTGCCCGTCGGCACCGAAGTTTTGGACGAAGACCAAGAGACCGTGATCGCGGATTTGACCGAAGTTGGTCAGCGGATTGTCCTGGCCAAGGGTGGCAACGGCGGTTTTGGCAACCTGCACTTTAAAACCGCGACCAACCAAGCGCCACGACGTGCGAACCCCGGTCAAGAAGGCATTGAACGTACTCTTTGGTTGCGCCTGAAATTGATCGCGGATGCGGGTCTTTTGGGCATGCCAAATGCGGGGAAATCCACATTTTTGGCCGCAACATCCAATGCGCGTCCAAAAATTGCCGACTATCCGTTTACCACAGTTTACCCGAACCTTGGCGTCGTTGGTGTTGACGGTGCGGAATTCGTTATGGCCGATATTCCGGGCCTGATTGAGGGCGCAAGCGAGGGGCGGGGCCTTGGCGATTTGTTCCTTGGACACGTCGAACGCTGTTCTGTTCTGTTGCATTTGATCGACGGTACCGCCGAAAATGTGGCCCAAGATTACCGCACGATCATCCACGAATTAGAAGCCTATGGCGGCGAATTGGCCGACAAGCCGCGCATAACCGCGCTCAATAAAATCGACGCGCTGGACGAAGAAGAACGCGCCGAAAAACGCGCCGAACTTGAAGCCGCCGTCGGTGGTCCGGTTATGATGATGTCGGGTGTGGCAAAAGAGGGCCTTACGGATGTTCTTCGGGCTGTCCGCGCTGAAATCACGGCGGACAAATTGCGTCTGACGAAATCACACGAAGTACCCGAGCAATGGCAACCCTAAGAGCGTCTGCGGAAATTCTGGGCGCCTCAAAACGCCTCGTTGTTAAAATCGGTTCCGCGCTATTGGTGGACCGCAACACAGGTCAATTGCGCGAGGATTGGCTCGCGGGATTGGCCGCGGATGTTGCTGAAGCTAAGGCGCGCGGCGTTGACGTTATCCTTGTGTCTTCGGGGTCAATCGCATTGGGGCGCAATGTGTTGGGCCTTCCCAAAGGGGATCTGCCACTAGAGCAATCACAGGCCGCCGCCGCCGTCGGGCAAATTCGCCTTGCGCGCGCCTATGAAAATGTTTTGGCTCCGTTGGGGCTTATCACAGCGCAAGTTCTGGTAACCCTCGAAGACAGCAATGATCGGCGACGTTACTTGAATTCTCGCGCGACCATGGGCCAGTTGCTTAGTCTTGGCGCGATCCCCATCGTCAATGAAAACGACACGGTGGCCACCGATGAAATCCGCTTCGGCGACAATGACCGCCTCGCGGCCCAAGTTGCCGTGACAACAGGCGCGGATGTTTTGGTGCTGTTGTCGGACGTTGACGGGTTTTATAGTGCAAATCCGAGCCTTGATCCCACGGCGAAACGCTTCGATTATATTGAGGCGATCACACCGGAAATCGAGGCTATGGCGGGTGACCCCACCTCTGGCCTGTCCAAAGGCGGGATGAAAACCAAAGTGATGGCGGCGAAAACCGCGACGGGCGCGGGTTGCGCCATGGTGATCTCCGAAGGCTCTCCTTTGCGGCCCCTGAAGGCGCTGCTGGATGGCGCCAAATGTACTTGGTTCATCGCCCAAGTCGATCCTCAGACCGCGCGAAAACGCTGGATTGCGGCGATGAAACCTCAAGGCAGCCTCCTTGTCGATGCAGGGGCCGCACAGGCCTTGGCACGCGGTAAATCGCTGTTGCCCGCAGGGGTAACCGAAGTGCGCGGCAAATTCGGACGCGGAGATCCGGTTCAGATTTTGGGCCCCGACGGGCCTTTGGGCTGTGGCTTGGTGCGTTACACCGCCGCCGAGGCGCAATTGATCAAAGGCCTTGCCTCGGATCAGTTTCCAGACGTACTTGGATATCCGGCCCGCGCCGCCTTGATCCACCGCGACGACATGGTCCTCTAAGCCGTTTGTGATGCCGTCTATGCCAAAAAGTGATTGTGAACAGGCTTGGATTTAAGGCCCAAATAACCTTATATGGCGTCAAGATTATGTTTCCATATTTGAAAGTTGCCCCATGAAAGATAGCGAAAATATTCCCGCCCTGATGAAAGACATCGGAACACGCGCCCGCGCCGCTGCACGTGAATTGGGATTTGCATCGGGGCCTCAAAAGGAAGCCGCACTTCTTGCCGCAGCCGATGCTGTTTGGGCGCGTCGGGATGAGATCGTCGCAGCCAACGTTTTGGATATGGAATTCGGCCGCGACAAAGGCTTGTCGGCCGCGATGCTTGACCGATTGATGTTGGACGAGGCCCGCATTGAGGCGATCGTTACCAGCCTGCGTGCGGTTGCGGGGCAAAACGATCCCGTGGGCGAGATTCTGACGGAATGGGACATGGAGAGCGGCCTCCATATCAAGCGAGTGCGCACACCATTAGGCGTCATTGGCGTTATTTACGAAAGCCGCCCGAATGTGACGGCGGATGCTGGGGCTTTGTGTTTGAAGGCTGGCAATGCGGTCATTCTGCGGGGCGGTTCTGAGAGCTTCCATAGTTCGGGCGTCATTCATGCCTGTCTGCAAGATGGACTTAAATCGGCGGGGCTTCCCGTTGATGCGGTGCAACGTGTCCCTACACGGGATCGCGCTGCGGTCGCAGAAATGTTGCGCGCCACCGAGTTCATCGACGTGATCGTGCCGCGCGGAGGAAAGGGCCTTGTCGGGCTTGTCCAGCGCGAAGCACGGGTTCCGGTTTTTGCGCATCTCGAGGGAATTTGCCACATCTATGTGGACGCCGCCGCCGACCCAGAGAAGGCGTTGAAGATTGTCGTGAATTCGAAAACACGGCGCACGGGGATTTGTGGTTCGGCGGAATGTTTGTTGGTACACAAGGATGTGGCGGCGACATTGGGGCAAGCTATCGTTGACGCGCTCATCAAGGCGGGCGTCGAAGTGCGGGCGGAAGGCATGAATGGGTCTGTCGAAGCCTCAGCGGACGATTTTGGCAAAGAGTTCCTTGATATGATCATCGCCGCGAAGGTTGTGGACGATATTGACGGTGCCATCGCGCATATCCAAAACTACGGATCAAACCACACCGATTGCGTTATCACGGAGGATCAAGCGGTCGCCAACAGGTTCTTTACCCGCCTCGATAGTGCGATCTTGATTCAGAATGCATCGACCCAATTTGCCGATGGTGGCGAGTTTGGAATGGGGGCTGAAATCGGCATTGCCACGGGTAAAATGCACGCGCGTGGCCCCGTCGGTGCGGAACAACTCACCAGCTTCAAATATATCGTTGTTGGGGATGGCACGATTCGAAAATAGCCCCAAAGAGCGCGGCATTGGCCCCAGAACCAGTGCTGCGCGCTAAAACCGAATGGAAATTTCGGTTTCCCGTAATTCCGCGTTCATTTTCTTTTGTGTGGCTTTCAACGCTTCGGGAACCAGCGCAAAATGCACCAAAGCCGGCGTGACTTCTACGGACGTATTTGGGTCCGACATTACGCCCCAAATTTCAGGGTTGATTTTCATTTTCTCGGCCCGCCCCAGCAATTGCCATTGTGCGCCATCATGCTCGACGACAATATTCCCCCCATAGGGCATCGCGGATTCCAGACATTGGATCAACAAGAAAGCCAGCTTGCCTTCGGAGCGGGGTAGGTCACTCAACACGTTCCACTCATAGGACACCCGCCCACCTGCGCCGAAACTCTTTAGGATATCGCGCAATTCTGAATTGCTAATCTTTTGCCCCTCACGCGCAGCACCATAGGCCACGCGGAAAAAACGAATCCGTGCGTTGGCATTTGCAACACTCTCAACGATGAGGCCCATTTCGGGCCCGTCTATGCTCCCACCCATTTGAAGCAGTTCAACCCCATTGCCGATTGCGCCCAAAGGGCTGATAAGATCATGGCAGATACGGGATCCAAGGAGGGCGGTGAGGTCTCGTTGATGTGTCGGCATGAATAATCCTAGAAAGCGAAAGTGAAAAAATGAATGATCTATTAGAGCCCGGAATGTTTGTAAGGCATCCCGGAAAAACAGAATGGGGCCTTGGGCAAGTACAATCGGTTATTAATGGTAAAATAACCGTTAATTTTGAACAATGTGGAAAAATAACCATCGATGGTCAAAACGTTTTCTTAACCCCGATATATGACATCGACTCTGAACAAAAGTGACGTGGGGAATTCGGGCGCAAAGGTTGCATGATAGCGCCGTTTTGCCTAGAAGTCCCAGAGTTTAGCGGAGCGCTCCCCATCTATGTCGACGTCTGATCCCAAGTTTGAAACACGCCTCGCGGTAACGGAAGCGGATTTGCGGGCCGCACAGCGGTTGCGGTATGAAGTTTTTGTCGATGAGCTTGGAGGGGACGGCCCACTTGTGGATCACGAGGAACGGCTTGAGCGCGATGAATTTGACCCGTTTTATGACCATCTGATCTTGATTGACTCGTCTAAAGATAGCGAAAAAGGCGAGCATGTCGTGGGCGTTTATCGTCTGTTGCGCGGTGAAAAAGCCGCGGATGTGGGGCAGTTTTATTCGGAGAGCGAATATGACCTTTCGGCGCTGAAATCCTCTGGCCGCAAGCTGCTGGAATTGGGGCGCAGTTGTGTGCACAAGGATTATCGCGGTGGCACCGCAATGTTCCACCTCTGGAACGGTCTCGCAAGTTATGTCCTTGACCACAATATAGAAATCCTTTTTGGCGTGGCCAGTTTCCATGGCACTAACCTCGAAGAACTGCGCCAACCCTTGGCCTATCTACATGCCAACCACCTTGCGCCTCCCGAGCTTCGTGTGCGCGTGTTGGAAGATCATTTCCAGTCAATGGACCTTGTGAACGTTGCGGAAATTGATCGCCGCGCCGCGATGATCAACACGCCCGCATTAATCAAAGCCTATTTGCGGCTGGGCGGTTTTGTGGGCGAGGGGGCCTATATTGACCATGCCTTCAACACCACCGATGTTTGCCTCTTGATGGATACTGAAAAAATGAATGCCAAGCATAAAAGTTTTTACACCAAGAACCGCGCCACATGAATCCGACGTGGACTTCAGAAACGCTCCCTGAGCAGCCCAAAATAACGGCCTCTGGCTATGTTCGTGCGGTTTTTCGGGGGGTGCCGCTTCTGCTGATTACCACGTTTTGTTTGCTCCTTATGCTCGTGTTGCGGCTGGTTGAACGTCCGATTTACGGATTGCGCCGCCCGTTTACCCCTTTCATCACGCAATTTGTCTGTCGGAGCGCCTTTTTTCTGTTGGGGGTTAAGTTCTCGACGCGTGGTGAACGTATGCGGCACAAGGGGGCGGTTGTTGCTAACCACTCGTCATGGCTGGATATTTTTGCTTTGAACGCGCGCAAGCGGATCTATTTTGTTGCGAAATCCGAGGTTGCCCTTTGGCCTGGAATTGGCTGGCTCGCGCGCGCTACAGGGACCGTTTTTATCGCGCGCCGCCCGTCAGATGCCAAAAAACAGCGTGAAATTTTTCAGTCGCGCCTCCTAGCAGGGCACAAACTTTTGTTCTTTCCTGAAGGGACATCAACGGACGGACTGCGGGTTCTTCCTTTTAAATCAACGCTTTTCGCGGCGTTCTTCGCGCCCGAAGTTGTTGAAGAAACATGGGTTCAGCCGGTAACGCTCAATTACACCGCCCCTGCGGGGGAATGCGCGTGTTTTTACGGTTGGTGGGGGGATATGAGCTTTGGGGCGCATTTCCTCAA
The DNA here is from genome assembly GCF_000812665.2 of Falsihalocynthiibacter arcticus. GTDB lineage: Bacteria > Pseudomonadota > Alphaproteobacteria > Rhodobacterales > Rhodobacteraceae > Falsihalocynthiibacter > Falsihalocynthiibacter arcticus. The sequence continues at coordinate 3,541,723 of NZ_CP014327.1, read as the reverse complement.
GGTTTTAGCTGCAAAGCGTCAAGGATCGGTTCAGGTGATCTATCATCCAGCAGTACCCGCGCGCGATTTTGTCAGCCGAAAAGGCTTGGCAACATACTGTCAGCAAACTGTTCAGAATGGATTAACGCCACCGTTGGATTAATGCCAAGGTGGCGCTGCCCTTAACCTTTAATTTTCAAAATCATCGCTCTGAGGGTTTCTAGCGGGTCATCTTTGGACCAGATTTCCGTACCTATGCCAAAGAAGTCGACCATAGGTGCGAGAAGTTCAATGTTTTCGAGCGAGAGCGCACCTTCGGCCACCATGGGCACTTCGATCATTTCGCTCCACCACTGAAACAAGTCTAGCTCTGCGCGCGTGCCGTCTCCGAGGGGCGTCATGCCGACGGGGCCAAAGGCCACATAGTCCGCGCCGTTTTCGGCGGCGGCCATGCCGTCATGATTTGAGGCACCACAAAAGGCACCGATGATTGCGTCTGCCCCGAGTTCTTTGCGGGCGTGGCGCACCGTGCGCGCACCGTCCAGAAGATGGACACCATCTAGCCCCAAACGCTCGACCAATTGGATGTGACGGTCGATAACAATCGCCACGTCGCGGCTCTGACAGACGTCGCGCAAAGCATCCGCGGCCCGCGAAATGCGATCTTCGTCGTGGCTCGCCATAGCCAGACGCACACAAGAGATAGCCTCGCCGTCCAGAACCCGCGCTAATTGATCGGGAAACTGCGATAATTCGAACTCTGGCGGGGAGATAAGATAGAGTTGTGCGGTTTCGGGCGCGGTTTGATCGTCAGCCATTTTATGGTTCCTTGGTGGATTCTGTGCCCGTCATAACGGGGATTTTTGGGCTTGGCTACTTAGGAGGCAGGCTTTTGGCATTTGCCAGTGAAAGTTCTATCCATTTACGCCGTTTTTCGTCGTCTGCAATGGCTTCTTCGCTGGCGTCGATCATTCCGCCCATGGGACGTCCGGTAAACGAGAGCGGCGCTGCGCCCTCAATCGCCAAAGCTTCGGCCTCGCGAGCCTTGCCAGGGCGAAACATGCCACCGCCTTTATGAACGCCGCAAACCATATGGCCGCGATAGAGAAAACACATCCCGCCAAACATCTTCTTTTCGGTGATCCCGTCAACGTCATGGAAATCTTCGCGCATCATTTGGGCAAGCCCTTCGTCATATGCCACGGTCTTCTCCTTGCGTTGCGGTTTTGGGGAGCGTAACACGTGCAAAAGCATTCGCAAATCCAATCATAAGAAGGCATATCCTGTGAGCGAAGAAAATTGGCGAGGGCCACAGCCGTCCTTTATATTAGTGCGTCCACAGATGGGCGAAAATATTGGTGGTGCGGCGCGTGCCATGTGGAATTTCGGCCTTGATCGGATGCGCATCATTGAGCCGCGCGACGGTTGGCCAAATCAAAAGGCCGTCGCAATGGCGAGTGGAGCAGGACGGTTGCTTGACGAGGCGCTGATCTATGAAAACGCGCCCGATGCCTTGGCGGACTGCAATTATATATTTGCAACAACCGCGCGTCACCGCGACCTGACCAAACCCGTGATGACGCCCGAACGCGCCATGGAGCACGCCCGCGCGCTGATCTCGCAGGGCCAGAAGGTTGGTGTGATGTTTGGGCCGGAACGGGCAGGGCTTGAGAACGAAGATATTGCGCGCGCCAATGCGATCATTTCTGTACCCGTTAATCCCGAGTTTGCCTCCCTGAACCTTGCGCAATGTGCGCTCCTGATGGCCTATGAATGGCGTCGTCAAAACTCTAATGTTCCCCCGAAGTCGTCGCTATGGCTAAAACCGAGTTTGCCCCCGATATTGAGATCCAGAAACTCGGCGACCATTATGAGCAACGTCTTGACGAGGCTGGGTTTTTCTATCCAGAACCCAAGGCCATTAGTATGAAGTTGAACCTTCGGAATATGTGGGCGCGGATGCCGATGACGCGCGCCGATGTGCAAATGATGCACGGTATGCTGCGACAACTTCTCCGCAAAAAAGACTAGATTTGAGCTAAGATATGGGCCTAGTTTGCTTGGCCTAAAATACGGAGCGATCCCATGAGTAAACCGCGCACTATATTCGAAAATGTCGGCGATGCATCTGCGCCCGCCACTGCAAAACCGGGCGGTATTGACCGTGCGCCCAAGGGGGCGCGTCGTGGCATTCGGGCGTGGTTGATGCTGATCTTTGTGATGGTGGCCTTGATGGTTGTGATTGGGGGGCTGACGCGCCTCACGGACTCGGGCTTGTCGATCACCGAATGGCGGCCGATCACGGGGGCCATTCCACCGATGGGCGCCGAAGCATGGGGGCTGGAATTCCTCAAATATCAGGCCACACCGCAATATGAAGCGCTCAATCGCGGCATGGAATTGTCGGAATTTCAATTCATCTATTGGTGGGAATGGGGCCATCGCCAACTTGGCCGCACCGTTGGCCTTGTTTGGGCGCTCGGGTTCCTTGGTTTTGCCGTGACGCGCTCTATTCCTACAGGTTGGACGCCACGTTTGCTCCTGTTGGGGGCGATGGGCGGGCTTCAAGGCGCGATTGGCTGGTGGATGGTGGCCTCTGGGCTTGAGGATGGCATGACGTCTGTTGCGTCCTACCGCTTGGCTACGCATCTGGGCCTTGCCTTTGTGATCCTTGGCCTTTGCGCGTGGTACATCCTCCTTCTGGGACGCCGCGAAGTTGACTTGATGAAAGCGCGACGTGAACGCGAGGCGAAGCTGTTTTCCATGTCCACGGGGCTGATGCATTTTGCCTTCCTGCAAATCCTACTGGGCGCGCTTGTGGCGGGCATTGATGCTGGACGCAGCTTTACCGATTGGCCCTTAATGGCGGGCACTTTCCTTCCGGATGGCATGTTCGAACTTACCCCGCTCTGGACCAACTTTTTTGAGAACGCTGGCCTTGTACAATTCGTGCACCGTATGGCGGCGTACCTTCTGCTGATCTTTGCCTTTGTCGTCTGGCGTCGGTCGCGCAAAAGCGGCAAAGCGATTACGCGGCGGGCCTTTGATCTAATGCTTGTCATGATGATTTTACAGGCTGTTCTGGGCGTTTTGACCGTTTGGAATGTTGCGGTTTTGCCCATTGCGATTCAGCACCAAATCGGCGCGTTGCTCCTTTGGGTGCTCATCTTGAACGCCCGCTTTAACGCGCAATATCCACGTGAACAATTGATCCGGAGAGCCTAAATGACAGCCTTTAAGAACCTGATGGATTTCACCCGTCAAACCGTCGCCTTGGGGCAAATTTCGGGACGTTTGGGCTGGGATCAAGAAACCATGATGGCCGAAGGCTCGGGCGCGCAACGGGCCGAAGAAACGGCCGCTCTTGAAGGGGTTTTACACGCACGTCGCACCGATCCAAAGGTCACGCAATGGCTTGCGGATATCCACGACGCGACCCTTGATCAAGCAGGCCAAGCCCAGATGCGCCTGATCCGTGAACAACATACCCGCGCAAGCAAAGTCCCTGGAGATTTGGCGGCGGAAATCGCGCGTGTTACGTCCTCGGCGCAAGGGATTTGGGCACAGGCCCGCGCGGCGGAAAACTTCGCGCAATTCGCACCGACCTTGGAGCGCGTCATTGCGTTGAAACGCGAAGAGGCGCAGGCGATTGCAGGAGATGGCGATGTCTACGACGCCATGTTGCAGGACTACGAACCCGGAACTTCGGCCAAAGAAATTGGCGCGATGTTTGACGCATTGCGCCCAAGGTTGGTGGCTTTGCGCGGCAAGATTTTGGGATCAGAAACTACCCCAAGGGCGCTGGATCGCGACTTTGACCCTGATTTGCAAATGGCCCTGAGCAACAAGCTTGCCCAAGGGTTTGGCTATGATTTCAACCGTGGTCGCCTTGATAAAGCTGTGCATCCGTTCTCAAGTGGCTCGGGCAATGACGTGCGGATTACCACGCGCACGGACCCGCGCAATCCGTTCAACTGTATCTATTCGACGATCCACGAGGTCGGCCATGCCTGTTATGAGCAAAATATCTCGCAGGACTATTTGCTGACGCCTGTGGGAAATGGTGTTTCGATGGGTGTACATGAGAGCCAAAGCCGGATTTATGAAAACCAGATCGGCCGTGGTGCGGCCTATTCGGACTATCTTTTCGGTCAAATGACCCAAACATTTGGCGATATTGGTGTGGCAGATGCTGAGGCGTTCTTTGCCACGGTCAACCGTGTTTCCTCGGGTTATATCCGCACTGAAGCCGATGAAATTCACTATAACTTGCACGTTTTGTTGCGCTTTGATCTTGAGCGGCAATTGGTGTCAGGTGAGCTGGCAGTGGCCGACCTTCCCGAAGCGTGGAACGCGCGTTTTGAGGCCGATTTTGGCGTGAAAGTGGACAAGCCAAGCAACGGTTGTTTGCAGGATGTACATTGGTCCGTTGGGCTATTTGGGTACTTCCCAACCTACACTTTGGGCAATGTGTACGCGGGCTGTTTGAACCAAGCGATGCGCAAGGATCTTGTTGGTCTGGATACAGAATTCGCGCAGGGTGACACCTCCCGCGCGACACAATGGCTGGCTCAGAACGTGCAACAACATGGCGGCCTTTTTGAGAGCCGCGACGTGATTGCCCGCGCAACGGGCGGCATAGTCAACGAGCAGCCGCTTCTGGCCTATCTCGAAGAAAAATTCGGCCAGATCTATAATCTGTAAGCGTTAAAGGGGCCGGATTTTCAGCTTGGAAATCCGGTTGCCGTCCATCTGGAACACTTCAAATTGAAACCCGTGAAAGGCATAGGTTTGGCCTTGGGTCGGGATCAATTGTGCCTCGTGTATTACAAGGCCGGCAATGGTGTTTGCCGTCTCGTCGGAAAACGCCCAATCGGTGGCGCGGTTGAGGTCGCGAATGGTGGTCGCGCCATCCACAAGGAAACGCCCGTCGTCGCAAATTTCAATGACAGGCATGTCACCATCGTCAAATTCATCCATAATTTCACCCACGATTTCTTCGAGAATGTCTTCGAGCGTAATCAGCCCTTGCAGCGCGCCATACTCATCGACAACCAAGGCGAAATGGGTGCGCCGCCGCAGGAACTCACGCATTTGATCGTCGAGCGTCGCGGTTTCCGGAATGAAATAGGGTTCGCGGACAACTTCCATAAGATTGAAGTTTTTCATTGCATCCGCAGGGGCTTGGCCGACTTTAAGTGGTGCGTTTAACCCGCGCAACAGATGTTTTGTATGCAAAATTCCGACAACGTTTTCCGGCTCGTCGCGATAAACGGGCAGGCGGGTATGACGGCTGTTGAGTAAGAGGTTCAGGACTTCTTCCGTGGGCATACTCGCGTCGACCATCTCAATTTGGCTGCGGTGAAGCATAATTTCTTCGACGGTACGGTCCGACAAGTCCAACGCGCCCAAAATGCGGTCGCGATCTTCCTTTTCGACAATGCCTTCTGAGTGGCCCAGTGAAATCGCTCCGGCAATTTCTTCGCGTACAGCGAGGACGTTTTGGTCGGGATCCGTTTGTACGCCAAACAGGCCTAGGATCGCACGCACGAGCATTCGCACAAAACTCACGATGGGCGAAAAGACGGTAATCACGACGGAAATCGGCCCACTCACCCCTGCGGCGGCGGTTTCTGCATTGGTAATGGCGTAGGTTTTGGGCAGCACCTCAGCGAAAATCAAAACGAGCAGCGTCATAATAAGGGTGGCCATGGCCACGCCCGACTCGCCAAACATGCGTGTAAACAACGCGGTCGCCAATGAGGTGGCGAGGATGTTCACGAGGTTGTTGCCCAACAGGACCGACCCGATGAGACGTTCGTTGTCTTCGGTGATGTTTAAGGCACGTTGCGCGCCACGCGACCCCTTGTCGGCTTGCATGCTCAGCTTGCCACGAGAGGCGGCTGTGAGCGCGGTTTCCGAACCAGAGAAGAATGCAGAAAGGACCAAAAGGGCAACGATTGAGCCAGAAGTGATATAAAATGCGGTGTCGTACACGGCTTAAAAACATCCAATATGAGGGCGAAGGGGGCGTAGGTCTGTTATGGGGCGCAAAACGGTATGGTTCAAGACTGCCGTAGTGAAATCTCAGGGAGCGCGGCATTTTGCACGCTTGGGAAAAGGGTCAGGGTTTGGCGAGTGGATGATGCTCAAGGACCAGCGCATGCAGGCGTTCCTCTAACACATGGGTATAGATTTCGGTGCTCGAAAGGTCTGCGTGCCCTAAGAGCGTTTGGATGACGCGCAGGTCCGCGCCGTTGGCCAAAAGGTGGGTGGCAAAGGCGTGTCTCAATCGGTGGGGTGTGACCAAATCGGCGGAGATACCGGCGGTGACAGCGATTTCTTTTATCAATAAATAGAAACGGTTACGGGTCATGTGGCCTTGTTTGGCACGAGAGGCAAAAAGGTAGGGGGACAGAGGTGTTCCATGTTCTCTGAGGGCCAACTCCTGCAAGGAATTCCGATGTTCCAGCCAATCCGCAAGGGCCTGGCGGGCCGGATCAGAGAGCGGAACCATGCGTTCTTTGTTGCCTTTGCCCTTGATCAAAAGCATCCGTGGATCGCCGCGCGTGGCGGCAACGGGCAGGCTGACCAGCTCGGTGACACGCATTCCGCTGGCATAGAGAATTTCCAGCAAACAGGTGTTGCGCAGGCGGTCGGAACGGTTGCGCCCATGGGTAGCGGCGGCGTTCAGCAGGCGCTCTACGTCTGCTTCGGAAAGCGTTTTGGGGAGGCGTTTGCTGCGCCCAGGGCCGCGAATCTGCAATCCCGGATGATCGCCTCGCAAGCCGTCTTCAAAGGCATAGCGATAGAAACTTTTGATCGCCGAGAGGCGACGGGCGCGGGTGGCGAGCGAAAACCCTTGGGCGTTGCAATGCACAAGGTAGCGTTCAATACGGGCGCGATCCGCCGTCATTAGGGTATCGTTTTGTGATCCCAAATAGGCCTCGAAATCGGTCAAATCGCGCCGATATCCGGCTTGCGTGTTTTCGGAAGCTGCCCGTTCGGCGGCCTGTGCGGTGATGAAATTTTCGATCTCTCGTGACATCACGCACGCTCAAGGAGCATGAGTTCAAGCGATGCCCGCCGTGCGATATCCTCAAGGCCAACGCTGCGCAAAATAGCAATGGCACGGGTTACATTGTTGAGGTCGCCCCGAGCCCCTTCAGCAAACAATGTGATTGCGCGCAGAATGGCGCTCCCGAGATTGCCACCGGAAACTTCGACGTCGTCGGGTGAGAAAGGGGTGCTGCGCAGAAACCCATCATGAATGGCAATCGCGCGGGAATCTGACAGGCCGTTCAACTCGGGTTTGCCTTGCGCGAGACTGACAAGGAAGGCCTCCTCTTTGGAGGTGATCCGGTTCTCGGCCACAGCCGTTTGGGCGGCACTTTCGTAGTCGTCGCTCAGCAGGGAGAGCCGTAAAACCAAGGCTGCGGTGTCGCCACTCAAGGGAAACTTCGCGAGGTCCGTGGCGTACTGATGCGCAAGGAAGCCTTCGAGTTGCACGGCTTTCAGGGCGTCCCAGACAAGGGGGAGTGAGGACGAAACCGCACCAGGGTCTCTGGATTTTACAGCCGTATCAAAGCGTTGCACTGCTTCAACGCGATCCCATACGCCACCGGAGGCCGCAGGGGTTCTATCGGTATAGAGGGCCAGAAGTACGTTGTCAGAGACGGCACCTGAATGGACAAGCCGCTCGGCCGCTTCAAGGCGCGCGCGCCAACCGTTGTTCGCGGTGAGGTCCGTATGGGCAAAAGCACGAGGTAGCAAAGTCGTTGGAATAGGCTCGCCGATGGCCGCATAGAGGCGAAACATCAAGGGACTTGGGCGCACGGAAAGGGGAAGCGGTGGCGCGACATCCGCGAACTCGGGATCCAGAAAACGGGCCAAAACGTCGCCCTCTTCTGGCGAGACATATCCAAGGGCGACGCCGGTTTCAAAGATCAAGGCCGCAGCATTCCAGTCGCCTGTGCGGGCGAGGCAAAAGACACGGGCAGTGATTGTTGGCGCGAGATCTGCGGCTTGATTGAGCGCGTCACAGGCCGCGTCTTCGTTCTCGGTGAGGAGGGCGATGTCAAAACTGCGACTAAAGAGGGCGGGTGTACGCACATTTGCGCGGTCCAGAAGCGCGGCTGCCTGCTCAAGGGCACCGATATCAAGCAATTTGTCGATCCGCGTTTGAAACAACACATCCTTGTTCGTGGCATCAAACGTGGGGTCCAATTCGGCCAGCAAAAGCGACATGGTCAACTCTTGCAAGACGGGGAGGGTCTCAACGGGGATTGCGACGATCAAACGCGCGAGATCGACGCTTGAGGATTGCCCCCAAAGCGAGAGCGGGAAGCCCGTTACCGAACTGGGCAACAAGCCTACGGCGTCTGCCGTTTGCTGATCGAGAGAGGTTGTCTTGACGGCATGCGGCGTCGCCGAGGACGTTACGTCGCGGTTGGTCGCGTTTGGCGTCACACTCGGAGCGATCAATGTCGGTGACAGCCAATCAATCACGGAAAGTGGCTCAACTCTGGACGTCGTAGATTGCGCATTCACAGAAACGGTGAACGCGAAAAGCGCGCTCAAACAAAGCGCAAAGGGCAGATGTTTACTGGTCACTGATGGATACCGGAATGCGGATTTCCTCTTGTTCAGGTGTCAGATCCCCAATGTAGCCAAATGCCACAACGGCGACAAACGCCAGAACCACGAGTCCGAGTACAACCTTGAGAATTAGCTTCATTGGTACTGCCTTCTATTTGCCTCAACACCAACATTCTCACCTTGTGGGCGAAAAACATTGATATTGCTCATCTTAGTCGCGTTTTCCGCGAATGTTAGGGCAATTATTTGCCCAATTGCTGTATTTATATATGGCCTTTTGCAGAAGATCACGCCATTCAGGGAAAGAAACCTAAATTTAAGCGGATGGCAGCCAGTTTTGAGCTATAGCTTGCAAAAAACAGTCGTACTAGTGGGAATGATGGGCGCGGGAAAAACCGCGATCGGCAAAGCCCTTGCCACAGAACTCAATGTTCCCTTTCTGGACAGCGATGAAGAAATCACCAAGGCGGCAAACCGTTCAATTGCCGAGATTTTCGAACGTGATGGCGAGGCTTTTTTTCGCGAGCGCGAGACTGAAGTGATCACTCGTTTGCTCAAAGAGGAGCGGGGGGTTTTATCGACGGGTGGCGGCGCATTCCTGTCCGAACGCAATCGGGATGTGATTGCCAAAACCGGATTTTCCCTCTGGCTTCAGGCCGATTTGGATTTGCTGTGGGCCCGCGTGCGGCACAAGAATACACGACCTTTGTTGCGGACGGACAATCCCTATAAGACATTGAAATCGCTTTATGAGTTGCGTGTACCTGCCTATTCCAAGGCGGAAGCGGTGGTGCTTGGACGGGCTGATTTTTCCATCGAAGACATGCGCGACGCCGTGATCGAAACCCTGCTTACTGTACCAGATTTACTAAAGGTGACCCCATGACAGCCTCCCCCTTGCAAACCGTTTCCGTTGACTTGGCGGAGCGGTCCTACGAGATCAAAATAGGCGAGGGATTGTTGGCGCAATCGGGGGCGTTTATCGCGCCGTTTTTACGACGTCCCCATGTGGCGATTGTGACGGATGAAAACGTCGCTAAACTGCATCTTGAGGCGTTGCAGGCGGGGCTGGCCGCCGCGGGCATCACGTCCGAAGCTTTGGCGCTTCCTGCGGGAGAGGCTACAAAATCTTGGCCGCATTTCAGTCGCGCGGTCGAATGGCTTTTGGACGCAAAAGTCGAGCGGAATGATGTGGTTATCGCGCTTGGCGGCGGCGTTATCGGCGATTTGGCTGGTTTTGCGGCCGCAGTTTTGCGTCGTGGCGTGCGATTTGTGCAAATACCGACCTCCCTTTTGGCGCAGGTCGACAGTTCGGTCGGGGGCAAAACGGGCATAAATGCGCCTCAGGGCAAGAACCTGATTGGTGCGTTTCATCAACCGTCACTGGTTTTGGCCGATATCGATGTGCTCGACACTTTAACGCCTCGCGATTTCTTGTCGGGCTATGGCGAAGTGGTCAAATATGGCCTGTTGGGGGATGCCCGCTTTTTTGATTGGCTCGAGAAAAACGGCCCCGCGATGCTGCAAGGGGATAAGGCGGCGCGTGCCTATGCGGTCAACCGTTCTTGTGAAATGAAAGCCGATATCGTAGCGCGGGATGAAACCGAGCAAGGCGACCGTGCCCTCCTGAATTTGGGGCATACGTTCTGTCACGCGCTGGAAAATGCGACAGGTTATTCTGATCGTCTTTTGCATGGCGAAGGGGTGGCCATTGGCTGTGTTTTGGCCTTGGAGACTTCGGCGCGTTTGGGGTTGTGTTCCCAAGAAGATCCAAGCCGTTTGCGCGCGCATTTGAGTGAAATGGGTATGAAGGTCAATGTGGCGGACATTGCCGGAGATTTGCCAAACGCCGCAGCTTTGCTTGCCTTAATGGGGCAGGATAAAAAAGTGGTTGATGGCACGATCAAATTCATTTTGACCCACGGCATCGGCAAGGCGTTTGTCTCGGCGGAGACCGACACCGATGTTGTGCTTCAAGTCCTCAAAGACGCGTTGAACGAGCGATAAAAAAACGCCGCTCTGTTAGGAGCGACGCTTTTGATGTCTTGATATGGATGAGGTCTAGAACGGGATTTCGTCGTCGATGTTGCCACCGCCCTGATTTCCGCCACCTTGATTGCCACCACCTTGGTTTCCACCAGACGAATAGCCGCCACCGCTTGGACCGGAGTCATATCCGCCGCCGCTTGGGCCAGAATCATATCCACCGCCGCCGCCTTCGGAGCGTCCGTCGAGCATGGTCAATGTGCCGCCGAAGCCTTGAAGCACAACCTCGGTTGAATACCGATCTGTGCCGTCTTGGGCTTGGTATTTGCGGGTTTGGAGTTGGCCTTCGATATAAACCTTGGAGCCTTTTTTGAGGTATTGTTCAGCGATCCGAACCAAACCTTCTTGAAAAATGGCGACGCTGTGCCATTCTGTTTTTTCACGGCGCTCACCCGTGTTTTTGTCTTTCCAATTTTCCGACGTGGCGATGCGCAAATTGCAGACCTTGCCGCCATTCGGGAAACTGCGGACTTCGGGGTCGCGACCCAGATTCCCAATGAGAATGACTTTATTGACCGATCCAGCCATGGCGGGCCTCCCTTTTTCGATTCTGTTTTATAGAGGGCAGGTTACACCATTACAGCCTCAAATCAGCAAGCGGAAACATACCAAATGGCGACAGGGGGCTGGAAATGATCTCAGAAATGGATATAGTCGCGCCAACAATATGAGCGGGTGACAGGTTTTGCAGAAAACAACGTTGGCATTCTTGGCAATTTTAGCCACATCACTGACCGTGGAAACAACACGCGCTGAAGGTTTGGTTCTTGGAACCAAGACGAAAAAAAACCTATTCTCCGCACAGCTTAGGGTGCTCGATACGCGGGCAGCTTCGCAATACAAAAGTTCAGACCGCCTCCGCCCCAAGCAAAAAGAGGGCCTTATTTTGCCGTTTATGGGTAAGTATAGTGGTCCCTATTTGGTGGTCGCACGGGAGGCTGCGCGACGTCACAGTATTCCTGAAGATTTGTTCTTGCGTCTGGTGCAACAAGAGAGTGGCTGGAATGTTTACGCCAAGTCACATAAAGGCGCGACAGGCCTTGCCCAGTTGATGCCAGATACCGCGAAGGCGCTCGGCGTTAATATCGACGATCCGGCGAAAAATCTAGATGGCGGCGCACGTTACCTTAAGATGCAATACAACCGTTTTGGCTCGTGGCGTCTTGCGCTTGCCGCCTATAACGCAGGTCCAGAGGCCGTCGCGAAATACAACGGTGTCCCGCCGTATAAAGAGACCAAAAACTACGTCAAAGTCATCTTGGGAAGCTAGGTCATTTCGGTTCGGCCAGTTTAATCACGGGTTCCATTTCGGCCAAATCCTCTTGCGAGAGGTGACACTTAATCTGGTGCCCCTCGGTTAGAATTTTATCCTTTGGCACCTCGATATCGCACAGCCCGTTTGGCACCTTATCCTTCCAGCGACATCTTGTTTGAAACGGGCATCCGCTGGGCGGATTAATCGCCGACGGAATGTCGCCTTTCAACACGATTTGCCTTTTCTCGACCGACGTATCGGCAATGGGAACGGCGGATAACAACGCCTCGGTGTAAGGATGATAGGGCGGCGAAAAAATCTGGTCTGTTGTGCCCAGTTCTACCACATGCCCAAGGTACATCACCAACACACGATCACTTAAATACCGCACGATAGACAGGTCGTGACTGATAAACAGGAGCGTCGTCCCATTCTCGCGTTGCAGTTCCATCAAAAGGTCCGCGATGGCGGCTTGGACGCTGACATCCAGCGCGGAAACCGGCTCATCTGCCACCACGATGTTGGCATCGCCCGCAAAGGCCCGCGCGATGCCAACACGTTGCTTTTGGCCCCCCGAAAGCTGCCGCGGTAAACGGTCGGCAAAATCACGGGGGAGCTTCACAAGATCAAGAAGGTCAAGCATTCGATTTTTGCGCGCTGAGTCACTGTCACCAATGCCAAAAACTTCGAGCGTACGGATGATCTGTCGCCCGACACTCATGGAGGGATTAAGCGTATCAAAAGGGTTTTGAAAGATCATTTGCAAACCCGAGACAACCTTGGTCGACCGTTCTTGAATGGGTGTGGCCTGAATTTCTTGGCCCATGAACGTCACTGTGCCTTCCGTCGCTTCCTCAAGCCCCATCAGGATTTTGGCGAGGGTGGATTTTCCGCAGCCACTTTCGCCAACGATGGCCAAGGTCTCCCCTTCGCGGGCTTCAAAACTTAACGATTCATTTGCCTTGACGGTTCGCTTTTTGCCACCAAATCCAGAACTTGCGACCTCATAATATTTTTTGAGGTTTTCAACTTTTAGAACCGTTTTCCCAAGCGAGGTGCGCGCGGTTTTATCGCCGGTTTCCGCGATGGCGTCCCAGTTGATTTTGTTGACTTTGAGGCACCGACTGCCGTGTCGGTCATCTTCTGCAATCGAGGCCATCGGGATCGCAGATTGGTCGCATCTGCCTGCCTCAAAATAGTCGCAGCGCGGGCCGAAATTGCATCCCTTCGGGCGCTCATGAGGCAGCGGAAAGTTTCCCGGAATTGCCACAAGGGGGCGTGAGTTTTTATCCGCACTGGGGAGGGGGATCGAGCGAAAAAGCGCTTGTGTATAGGGGTGTCGCATCTCATCGAAAACATCGGCAATCGATCCTCTTTCGACGGCCTCGCCAGAATACATGACGCAAAGGCGATCACAGGTCTCAAGCACCAATCCGAGGTTATGCGAGATGAACAACATTGAGGTGCCGTATTTTTTGCCCAACCCTTTGACCAACTCAACAATGCCCGCTTCCACCGTCACATCAAGCGCGGTTGTCGGTTCGTCCAGTATGAGCAGGCTTGGCTTGCTCATCAGGGCCATGGCAATGACGATGCGTTGCTGTTGTCCGCCCGAAAGTTGATGCGGGTAGCTCTTGAAAATACGTTTTGGATCAGGGAGTTGTACGTCTTCTATCACCTGAAGCGCGAGGTCGCGCGCCACTGATTTCGAAACGGTTCCATGCACCATCGGCACTTCCATCAACTGGGCGCCAATTTTCATTGCGGGGTTCAAACTCGCCATTGGCTCTTGATAAATCATCGCGATTTCAGAGCCACGCAAGGCCAGCAGTTCCGCGGGCGAAAATGTCGCCAAATCCCTTCCCTTGAACTTAATGGTGCCGCCTGTGACTGCACCATTTGTGCCCAAATCCTGCATGACACCGAGGGCGACCGTAGATTTGCCACAACCACTTTCGCCGACAAGCCCCATCGCTTCGCCGGGCATTACCGTGCAGGAAAAATCCATCACGGCGGGGATTTCGGCGTCGCGGGTGAAAAAACTGATCGAGAGGTTCTCAATTTCAAGAATTGGCCCCGTATATGACGTGTCGTACATGGCTTAATCCTTTAGGCTTTCTTCGCGCAACCCGTCGGCGAGAAGATTGAGACCCAAAACAAGGCTCATGAGGGCAAAGGCGGGGGCAAGTGCCGCATGTGGATAACGGGTCAGAAGACGACGCCCTTCGTTGATTGTAGATCCCCAGTCGGGGCTTTCGGGTTCAAGCCCCAGACCGAAGAAACCCAATGTTCCCAGAAGGATAGTCGTATACCCAATCCGCAAACAGAAATCGACAATCAAAGGGCCGCGTGCATTGGGCAGAATTTCCCAGAGCATAATATACCACGGCCCTTCGCCCCGAGTTTGTGCAGCGGCCACATAATCGCGGGTTTTGATATCGAGCACCAAGCCACGCACAATCCGAAAAACCGTCGGCGCATTTACAAACACAACGGCGACAAAAACGACGAGTGTGTTGCCTGAGATGGACAAGTAATCGGCGAAACGGGGCATAAAATCGACTTTTGTTCCCGCTTGGCTAAGGATTGAAAGATAGGCCCAGCCGCCAAGAAAAATAACGGCACCTGCATAGAGATTACGTTTTTTAGGCACCGTTCGTAGGCGGGAATTTAACAGAACGACGGCGAATATCAGCGGAAAAAGGAACAAAACCGCAGCTAAATAACTGGGAAGGCCGGTTTCAACGATTTCCGGTGTCACGAGGAGGTAAAACAGCAGAATTACGGGAAAGGCGAGCACAAGATTGGCCGCAAACGAAAGGCTCGTATCCAGTTTTCCGCCATAATATCCTGCGGGGAGGCCAAGGGTGACGCCCACCATAAAGGCGAAAACGGTGGCGAGGGGCACGATCTTGAGGACCTCCCAACTGCCAACGATCATGCGCGAAAACACGTCCCGTGCAAGGTGGTCGCCGCCAAGGAGAAAATAGGGATACTGGCCCTCTGGGTTTGGCAACGGTGAGCCGGGAACTTTGTTTTTGAGGCCCGAGAATTGGTCAAGGGGGGATGGGTTACAATGAAATCCAAAGCTCCGAAAATCGCCGTGAAGACCCAAAACATCACTAGAGTGAAGCCAAGCGTGCCAGCGGTACTATCAAAGAGTTTTCCATAAAGCCCCAGACGCTTTTTCGCGCGGATGGAAACCGCAAAGAGCACGACGAGCGCGACCCATACTGGAATGAATTGAATGAAGATACGCGCGCTGATTGCGCCCCAACCGAGAATATCCATATCCATCCCTATGACAGCCTGATGCGTGGATTAAGGAAGACATAGCCAACATCAGAGATCAGCTGTGTTAAGAGAACAACGGCAACCGCAACAACGGAGCAGCCCAGTAAAAGGTCGATGTCGTTATTGCTGGCCGCTTGTACAAGAGTCCATCCGAAGCCTTTGTAATTAAACAGAGTTTCCACAATGACGACGCCATTCAAAAGCCACGGAAACTGGAGCATAATCACCGTAAAAGGCGCGATCAGTGCGTTGCGGAGCGCGTGTTTCATCACGATTTTCGGGAAGCTCACGCCTTTGAGGCGGGCGGTTCGAATGTATTGCGCCGTCATGACTTCGGTCATCGAGGCGCGGGTCATGCGGGCAATATACCCCATGCCGTAAGCCGCGATGGTGATGACGGGCAGGGTGAAATTGGCGAAGGTCGCCTGTTTCGCGGCGGTGGTTGCAGTACCTTTAAAGAGGGTTCTCGTGTCGATCCAACCCCAGTCTGAAAGGATCGGCGAGAGGCCCGTTGCAGAGGAGGCGAAAAGCGCAATGAGAATGACGCCGGACACATATTCAGGCGTCGCCGTTGAGAGAATTGAGACCGTCGAGAAGGCGCGGTCGGTACGACTTCCTTCGCGCATGCCGGCCATGACGCCGACGAAAAGGGCGGCGGGAACCATCACCAGCATGACAAAAAACATCAGCTTGCCTGTCAGGCCAAGACGTTTTGCCAATAGGGGGCCGACGTCTTCTTTGAACACGCTCGATGTGCCCCAATCGCCCTGTAAAATTCCGCAATACGTGGCGGCCTCCTTGGGGGAATTTGGATCAATGCAGCGCCCCGTGGGTCGACCGTCATCCGTGGCGTAAGTCCAGCCGGGCACCACACCCATCCATTCGCCATAGCGCACAACAAGCGGGCGATCGAAGCCGTTTTTACTCAGCCAGCTAACGACTTGCGCGTCTTCCATGCGCACCGATCCCTGACTCTTGGCGAGCTTTTCAAGGTTGGGAGAAAGGTTCGTGAGGGCGAAGACAATGAACGTCAGGCAAAACGCCGTCAGGACCATGATCGCAACACGGCGCAGGATAAAAATACCCATGAGGCTCCCTAATTAAGGGGACGGGGAGGCACAAAAGCGTGCCCGAAAACTGAGGGCACCAACAAGGGGCAGCCTCAGAATGAAACGGGTTGGGTTATGCGGCCCAGCCAATGTTTTGGTAATGAATTTCAAAGGTTGGGTGCATTTCATTGCCAATCAAACCAGCAACCGAATGACGGAACAACGCGCGCCAGAAGGTTTGCAAGGTGACTCCTTGGTCTTGCATGATTTCCTCTAGCTGTTTCATCACAACACGGCGCTCGTTAGCATCGGCAATTGCCAAGCTTTGATCCAGCAGCGCGTCAAACTCTGGGTTGTTAAAGCCAGTTTCGTTCCATGCAACTCCGCCCTTATAGGCCAGCACAAGCACTTGAACGCCTAGGGGGCGGTGGGCCCATTCCGTGGAGCTGAATGGAAATTTCGCCCAGTCATTCCAATAGGTTGCGCCCGGAAGCACAACGCGTTTCACCTTGAGGCCCGCATCCCGCAGCTGGGCGGCGATTGCATCTGTCGTGTCTTTGTTGAAACCGTCGTCCAAGGAAACAAGTTCATGCTCAAAATCGGCCATGCCTTCGTCTTGCATGATTTTAAGCGCACCCGCGGGATCATGGATTGGCTTGGGAAGCTGTGCGTATTCCGGATGAATTGGGCAAACGTGGTGGTTTTCAGCAACCACACCAAGGTTGTTATATCCGAGCTCCAACACAACCGCGTTGTCCACAGCCATCGCCAAAGCGCGACGCACACTGGCTTTCTCATAGGGAACGATGTCGCCCACAGTTGCCTGTTGGTTCGGACGCGTCACAAGGGTTGCCGCCGTGACCACTGTCGACTGCACGAGGCCTAATTCGTCAAGGATATCAATGTAGTCGCCGGTTGTTTGATAGTTGGTATCCACTTCTTCGGATTCAAACGCAGAGACCCAAGCCACCGGATCGGTGCCGTAATCGATGAATTCGACGCGATCCATATAGGCGCCATTGCCCTCGTTCCACCATGTGTGGTTTTCGTTGCGTACCAACACGCATTTTTCACTCACAGCATAGCTTTCGGGAATATAAGGGCCCGTGCCAATTGGATTATCAAAAGGGTCGCCGTGGTTGAGGGACTCGTGAGCAATCGCCGCCGGATAATCGGCCATACTTGGAATAAGTGAGATGTCAGGGCGCGCAAGATGCAGCAAAATCGTATGATCATCGACGATTTCAACGGCGCTTTCGGCCAATGTTTTGGTCTCGGGGTTGATTAACACGTCAAAACGGGTCGCCATGGAATTGCCTTCCACATTCCCGTCACACCACCATTCAATATTGAGGGCCACGTCGGCGGCGGTGAACGCGTCGCCGTTGTTCCACGTCACACCTTTGCGGATGTTCAATTTATATTCGGTCGCGTCGTCGTTGATTTCCCAGCTTTCGAGCAAAACGGGTTCAAACGTGCTTTCGACAGTGTATTTCACCAGATACTCAAGGAAGCCCCGCGTCACGTTTGCATGCTCGGACCAGTCGTAAAGACGGGGTTCTTTCATCGCGAGAACGTTTTGCTGAATACGCAATGCCCCCCCATTTTGATCGCGCCCTGCGCCTTGGCGGGCGTGGCAACACCCACGAGCGATAGAGCGGCCGCACTTGTCATTCCGAGCGCTGTGGCACGTCCGAGGAATTCACGCCGACTAAGAGTTCCGGCTTTGAATTCATTCGCGTAGCTCATGGCTGCTGGATGAAGGGGCTTCCCGTTGATCGTATTCTTCATTTTTATCTCCCTGAGAAACATTCTGGCTCTAAGTTCGGTCGAAAATACTTATTTCATTGAAGTTTTTTATTGTTTTTCCCGTTCAGTGCGTCCCATAGACGCATCAAACCAGTTCAAGGTCAACGGTTCGGTCAAAATTTTTGATGACCCAATGCGACATTATTCTAGTTTAAAACACGACATTTAGCGCGTTTCTACATGAAAAAAGCGGCACCAGAATGAAATCTGATGCCGCTTTGAATGTGGTTGTAGGTGGGTTCTGTGCGTTAGTTTTCTTTGCGCCAACGCGAGGGTGTGCTGCCGATGTGATGTTGGAAAGCGCGGGTGAAATAGGCCGCCGAGCGAAACCCGAGATCTTCGGCAACTTTTTGGATCGGCTCTTTGGTTTCAACCAAACGGCGGCGCGCTTCAAAGAGCACGCGGTCGTTCAAAAGCATGTGTGCGGGGCGTCCACAGGCCTTGTTACAGACCCGCGTCAGGTGGGTTGGGGTCACGCCCAAAGCCTCTGCATATTCTGCAACAGTCATGCCTTCAGTGTAATGCGTTTCAATCATTCCAGCAAAGCGAACGGCCAATCGTTGACCCGCCGAGGGCGCTTTATCTTCTAGGTCACTGAGCAGCAGTTGACGTTGCAACCAGACAGAAAGTAAGCCCGTGTGGTGATGCATTGCGGACGATCGCTCAGGGCGATCACCTTCAAGTTCGCGCTGTAGGTTTTCCAAGATGCCTGTGACTTCATTTTGGGGGCCAGAGTCCCGCAACCGCAAATGAACAGGCTCTTTTGGAAACGACAAGTCGTTGGATTTGGGGATGAAAACGGCGGTGCCAAAAACCAGGGCCGAGGCCTCGAACCCATGCATGGTTCCCGCAGGAATAAAGATGGCGTTATGGGCGCCATATCCAGACGTCACCCCTGCAACCGTGATGCGCCCTTGTCCACGTGTAAACCACAGCAAAACATCGGTGGAGTAGCTGCGCATGGCCTCAACACGCCACCGACCGCCCTTTGCGAGACGGGCAATTTGCGACATCCGCAGTTCGGATGCGTGCGTTTGTGGGAGCGATTCAATGACCGATTTCAGGGCCGCGTTCGGAACAGATTTCGGCTCTGTGTCCTTCTTTAAGAAAGGTTTTGGATCCGTCATAAACTTTGGCAGGCTGGGCGTTTTTTGCGTCATATCACATCCAATTTTTGCCGCAGGCAGCGGGCATTGTGCCCACATTACATGGGGCAATCACACTGGATAGGTCACGGCCCGATTGGACCGAAACGTACTCATTATTTCTAGAGGTTCGCATGCGCCATACCGGGCTAAGGAAACGCAATTGAATTTAGACAGTGTTCGTTATGTGAAACTTTGGGGCAGATCGAGGCAATTCTAAAGCGAAAATTGTCGAATATTGAAGGAATGGGGGGAGGAGTTAAAAGGCGTTGCGTTAAGGACGCGAACTAATGGGGAACATACGAATTCCAGTCGCGCATCTTGCTCCGGAACCACGTTCTTTGACGTTTTGCATATTGGCGACTTGAGATAATCGCCGCTTCAATCGCGGCCTCAAGCGAGAGGCGACCTTCTAGGTGTGAGATTAATTCTGGAGCACCGATAGCTTTGGACGATTGATGCGCGGGGTTCCACGTGGGCCACATCGCACGGGCCTCCTCAATTGCACCCGCCTCTATCATCAAGTGAAATCGACGCTCAATACGGGCTGCGAGCCAATCGCGGTCTGCGTCAAGAACAATAGGGTATGTGTTTGCAAGGGGCAAAAGCGGTGGCGGCGTTTGATCTTGCCAATGCGCAAGGCCAAGCCCCGTTGCTTGTTGAACTTCCCACGCCCGTTGCACCCGCATTGGATTAAGCGCGTCGATCCGGGCCTGTGTCTGGGCGTCAAGTTCCGCGAACATCCCGTCATGTCCTTCCGAGAGACGGCGGGCATTAGCGGTTTCGCGCAGAACATCAGGCGTGGCGGGAATGAGTGCAAGGCCTTGGGTTAGCGCTTGAAAATACAACCCCGTTCCGCCCACAATTACGGGACGCTTGCCCGCGAGCAAAGGCGTGATGTCACGCAGCCAGTGCCCAACAGAATAGGGCGCGTCATAGGCGACATGACCGTATAACTGGTGGTCGGCTGCGGCCATATCAGTGGCCGTGGGGCGGGCGGTAAGAATGTTCCAGCCACCAAACACTTGCAGCGCGTCGGCGTTGAGAATGACACCCCTTGCGCGGCAACGATCTCAAGCGCCAGCGCCGATTTTCCAGACGCCGTTGGGCCCGCAATTAGGACGGGCAAATCGGGGGAAATGTCGTGGATCTTGAGCATTCTGAACGCTTCCTTACCGGTGTCACATCGTTTTTTGTCAATTTCCTTGGCCGCAAGCGCCGTTTAGCCGTTGAACCTAGGCCCGTTTTGGGACATTTTGGCCGACAAGGCAAACAGTCAGTCATTGGTAAAAGGGGAATTCGGCATGAGCACTTCTGGCGAAGAAAGTCGCACGGGAACACATCCGACATTTAGTCGGGTTATGCTGAAAATTTCTGGAGAGGCCCTGATGGGCGACCGTGGATATGGCCTCAATCCGCCGACCGTGGAGCGGATCGCTCGCGAAGTTAAAGTTGTGCATGACATGGGTGTTGAGATTTGCATGGTCATCGGCGGCGGCAATATTTTTCGCGGCCTTCAGGGCAGTGCCCAAGGGATGGAGCGCACAACCGCCGACTATATGGGTATGCTCGCCACCGTGATGAACGCCCTCGCGATGCAAAGCGCGCTTGAGGGGCAGGGCATCCACACACGCGTGATCTCGGCCATTCCGATGGATCAGGTTTGCGAGCCTTATATTCGCCGCCGCGCCGTGCGCCACCTTGAGAAAAAACGGGTCGTGATTTTTGCGGCAGGGACCGGAAACCCCTATTTTACAACAGATACTGCGGCCACTTTGCGCGCCAATGAAATGTCCTGCGAGGCGATCTTTAAGGGCACTAAGGTTGATGGCGTCTATGACAAGGACCCCGCGAAATTTGACGATGCCGTGCGCTATGACAATGTAACCTTTGATGAAGTTTTGCAAAAACGTCTGGCTGTGATGGACGCGAGTGCCATTGCTTTGGCGCGTGATAACAATCTGCCGATCATTGTTTTCTCCCTAGATGAACCAGGTGGTTTCAAGGGAATTTTGGCAGGTGAAGGGACGTATACACGGGTGCACGGCTAAAAATTAATCAATTCATACCGAATTGGGTTTCTGGCGCGTGCGTCCTGTTGTCTATACAACCGGTACGCCATGCGGTAAGACGTTTTAAAGTACGTGACACCAAAAAGAGAAGAGCAGAACATGTCCGAAGAATTCGAAATTGATCTTGATGACCTTAAACGTCGTATGGACGGGGGGATTGCCTCCCTTCGGGTCGAATTTGCATCCCTACGGACCGGCCGCGCGTCCGCGAGCATGCTGGAACCCATTATGGTCGATGCCTATGGGCAGAAAACCCCGATCAACCAAGTCGGCACGGTAAACGTTCCTGAGTCGCGCATGGTCACGATCAACGTGTGGGATAAAGCTCTTGTTGGCCCCACCGAAAAAGCCATCCGCGAAAGTGGTCTGGGGATTAACCCCCAGTTGAATGGCACGATTATTATGCTGCCAATTCCGGAGCTTAACGAAGAGCGTCGCCGAGAATTGACGCGCGTTGCCGCACAATACGCCGAACACGCCCGCGTCGCTGTGCGCAATGTACGTCGCGACGGTATGGACCAGCTCAAGAAAGCCAAAAACGACGGTATGGGCGAAGATGACTTCAAAATCTGGACCGACGAAGTTCAGGATTTGACCAACACATATATCGCCACTGTCGACAAAACGCTTGAAACAAAACAAGCTGAGATCATGCAGGTTTAAGCAGGCAATAGGGAAGGCACCCCGTGGCCCAAGAGAGCGAAAACAACAGCCCGCACCATGTGGCCATCATTATGGATGGCAATGGTCGGTGGGCCAAGTCTCGAGGGCGGCCGCGCTTATTTGGCCATCACGCGGGCGCCAAACGTGTGCGCGAAATCGTTGAGGCCTGTCCCGATTATGGCGTCAAATATCTTACAATTTTTGCGTTTTCGACTGAAAATTGGAAGCGCACGCAAAGCGAAGTTGCTGGCCTGATGAGCCTGTTTCGCCGTTATATTCAGCGGGAAGCTCAGGCACTTCTGAAGCAAGGCGTGCGGGTTCGTTTTATCGGGGATAGATTAAGACTCGACCCTAAGTTGCAGAAACTTATCGATAACCTAGAAACTCTAACCGCCGAAAACGATGGGGTGCATTTAACTATAGCGCTCAATTACGGCGGACGTGACGAGGTTGCCCGTGCGACCAAACGCATGGCGCGCGAAGTGGCTGCAGGGCGCATCGATCCTGAATCCGTTGATGTGGAGACCTTGGCGCAATTTCTGGATACACGGTTCCTCCCAGATCCCGACTTGGTGATCCGTACATCGGGCGAGGCGCGCATTTCCAACTTCCTTTTGTGGCAATCGGCCTACTCGGAATACGAGTTTACCGACATTTTGTGGCCAGATTTTACGCCTGACGTCTTTGGCGAAATTCTTAAACGTTTTGGCGCGCGGGATCGCCGCTTCGGAGCCGTTAGTCTATGATTCGTTTATCCAAGTGGTCGGACCTAGTGCCACGCACGATGTCGGCAATTGTTATGGCAGTTGTTGGGGTTACGGCGGTTTATTTAGGTGGAATTCTGTTCAACATCCTGATTATTCTTAGCCTAACGGCAATGATGTGGGAGTTGTGGCGGATGATGGCCAAAACCCTCAAAGCGGGGCGAGATTGGCCGATTTTTGCCGCCTACGCCCTTGTGATTGTTTCCGCGTCATGGGCCTTTATCTTTCTGCGTGGTACTCCCAATGGCATTTGGACAATTACAGGTCTGTTTGTCATCGTCGTTCTTACCGATATCTTTGGATATTTCGCGGGTAAAATCTTTGGTGGCCCAAAATTTTGGCCCCTGATTAGCCCGAAAAAGACATGGTCGGGTACGGTCGCGGGATGGGTTTTGGCGGGGATATTTGGTGCGATTGCCGCGCTTTATCCCTATGTTCCTGAGTCGGTTCTGCTAGTCAGCCCCTCAGTCATGGCAACGGCGCTTAGTTTTATGCTTTTGTCTTTTGCGTCTCAGATGGGAGATATCGCCGAGAGTGCCTTGAAAAGGCGCTATAAAATCAAAGACAGCTCCAACCTTATTCCAGGGCACGGCGGGTTTTTGGACCGGTTTGATGGCATGGTCGGCGTGGGCTGCGTGTCGGCGGTATATATTCTCATCGTCCTTAGCTTCGGCGTTTAAACATGCGCCGCATTTCAATTTTTGGCGCGACGGGCTCGATTGGCCAATCCACCATCGACCTGATCAAACGGGCGCCCGACGCCTATCATGTTGTCGCCTTAACTGGCGGGCGGAATATTGCGCAACTCGCGCGGGATGCCATTGATCTCAAAGCCGAAATCGCTGTGACGGGGTTCGAAACTTGTCTTTCCGATTTGCAAAATGCGCTGGCTGGAACGGGCATTGAAGTTGCTGCAGGACCGCAGGCTTTAATCGAGGCGGCGGACCGTCCAACCGATTGGGTGATGAGTGCCATTGTGGGCGCGGCGGGACTTGCTCCGGGGTTGCATGCTTTGCGCCACGGGGGCGTTTTGGCGCTGGCGAATAAAGAGAGTTTGGTGACGGCGGGCCCGTTGTTGAAATCCGAAGCGGCCAAATATGGCGCGACAATCCTACCTGTAGACAGCGAACATTCCGCCGTTTTTCAGGCTTTGGTCGGCGAAGATATTTCGCGCGTGGAGCGTATCATTATTACTGCAAGCGGCGGTGCCTTGCGCACGTGGCCGCTGGAAAAACTGGCGACCGCGACAGTGGCAGAGGCTTGCACCCATCCCAATTGGGATATGGGCCAACGTATCACAATTGACTCCGCTTCTATGTTTAACAAGGCGATGGAGTTGATTGAAACAAAAGAGTTTTTCGGTGTTTCGGCGGATCAAATAGAAGTGCTGGTTCATCCTCAAAGCCTCGTGCATGCGTTGGTTGGATTTGTAGATGGTGCCATAATGGCGCATATGGGGCCACACGATATGCGCCACGCCATCGGCTATGCGCTGCATTGGCCGCAACGGGAAAAATTACCCGTTGAGCGGCTGGATTTGGCCAAAATCGGCCAGCTTGAATTTTCCGCCCCCGATCTTCAACGTTGGCCCGCGCTGCGTTTGGCGGATGAGGTTATCCGCCGTGGTGGCTTGTCTGGTGCGATTTTCAATGCGGCCAAGGAATGCGCGCTTGATCTGTTTCTCGCGGGCGAGATTGGTTTTCAGGACATGGCGCAGGTGGTTGAATTGGTGTTGAACCGCCACTGGCAGAATTCCGCAGGCAGCCATAAATTTGACGTGATCCCCCTTGATGACGTCCTAAAAGCAGATCACACGGCACGGGTATGGGCGCGTGAATGCGCCAAGACTTTGCATAATTAAGGACAGACCTTGGATTTTTCTTCGATATTCTCTTCACTGGGTGGTGGCGTGTTTACGCTTATTGCTTTTGTCGTGGTTATTTCCGTTATCGTGGCGATCCACGAATACGGGCACTATATCGTTGGGCGGTGGTCTGGAATCTATGCCGATGTGTTCTCGCTTGGGTTTGGCAAAGTTTTGTTTTCGCGGGTCGATCGGCACGGTACAAAATGGCAAGTCGCAGCGCTGCCGTTTGGCGGATATGTAAAGTTTCGCGGGGATGCAGATGCGGCCAGTGGCAAAGATGGCGAGGCCATGGTGGGTCTGTCGGATGCCGAATTGCGTCACACAATGCATGGCGCACCTTTGTGGGCACGGACGGCAACCGTTGCTGCGGGGCCGTTGTTTAATTTCGCCCTGTCGATTTTGATTTTCGCTGGTTTGGCCATGTCTGTTGGGGTTGAAAAATCGCCGCTAACGGTTGGCGAAGTTATTGAATTACCAGCAGGAACTGGCGATTTGCGTGCCGGAGACGTATTGCTCTCGGTCGAAGGGCTTTCGCTAGACGGGTCCGAAGGATTGCGCACCACATTTGACGCACTCAAAACAAATTCGGCACTCTTATCTTATGAAATCACTCGTGATGGACAGGAAATGACCGTTTTGGGGCCGCAACTCCAACCCGCTTTGGTCAGTGCTGTATCCCCCGACAGCGCGGCCTATGAGGCAGGGCTTGAAGAGGGCGATGTCATCCTTTCCATCAACGAGGAGCCGATCTCGTATTTTGGCCAGTTGATCCCCATTGTTGAGGCCTCGGCGGGCGCGCCGCTCAATTTGATGGTCTGGCGCGCAGGGGCGGAAATGCCTTTTGTGCTTAATGCTCAACGCAGGGATTTACCCACCGCAGACGGTGGTTTTGAAACCCGTTGGTTGATGGGAATTAGCGGGCGGTATGCGTTTACTCCGCTAAATGAGGCCGTTGGTCCCGTTGAGGGTTTGACACTTGGATTTAACGCCACCAAACGCGTGATAACCCAGTCGCTTTCAGGGATGTATCATATGGTGGCCGGGAAAATTTCGACCTGTAATATTTCTGGGCCCATTGGTATCGCCAAAGTAAGCGGGCAGGCGGCTCAAGGCGGCATCAGCGATTTTATCAGTTTTATCGCGGTGATTTCCACGGCCATTGGTCTGATGAATCTGTTCCCCATTCCAGTTCTAGATGGCGGACATTTGGTGTTTTATGCCTATGAAGCCATTTTCCGTAAGCCGCCAAATGACACTTGGGTGCGTGGCCTGATGACAATCGGGTTAGGGCTTATTTTGTCGCTCATGGCGTTGGGGTTGTTCACAGATTTGGTCTGTTAATCAACAAAAAGTTAATATGGCCCAATTTGTGCCATATTTCTTCCCTACAGTGAATTGGAATGGTCAATACACGAGGTCTAACATGCAAACGATTAACAACGGATACCGCGGACTTTCCCTTCTTGTGGGGCTCAATCTGGATCGCCTGATTGTTTCTGGCGCGATGGTCGCAGCTTTAATGCTTGGGGCGTTTGTGTCGGTGAACCTCGCGATTTAAGGCGGGTCGAAACAGCGATCAAACGCTGGGTTGTAGCCAAATTTCGAACGAATAGTAGAAAGCGTCCCTTGGGGCGCTTTCTTGCTTTTGACATAGGGGGCTTTTCCCGTTAGTCAGGGCGGACCTAGGGTTTTATACGGATGGAAGTCCATGAGTGATTTCGCCACCGATGCGTTCAAAAGCATCGTGACGCTTAAGAGGGCGCTTTGCCGCGCCTCAGCGTTTCTTTTTCTTTTCATTTCAGCTGTTTGCACGGTTGTTCCTTCTGGTGCGGCGGCGCAGGACTATACGTTCTCGTCCTTTTCCATCGACGGGAACTTGCGCGTGGATTCCGCGACAATCATGACCTACATGGGAATCGCCCAAGGCCAAACTCTGTCGGCGGGCGAATTAAACGCAGCCTACCAAAACTTGGTTGGGTCGGGTTTGTTTGAATCCGTCGAAATCAACCCGCGTGGCAATACCCTAGGCGTTAAGGTCGTCGAATACCCCACAATTAACGAAATTTCGATTGAGGGAAATAAGCGTATCAAGGACGACGCGCTCTTTACGGTTGTACGTTCGCAGCCTCGGTTGGTTTTCAATCCAACAGTGGCGGAGCAGGATGCTGCGTCCTTGGTTGAGGCTTATGAAATCGGTGGACGTCTTGCTGCCACTGTCACGCCACGGATCATCCGCCGGTCCGAAAACCGTGTGGATTTGGTGTTTGAAGTTACCGAGGGTCAGACGGTTGATATCGAGCGCCTCACGTTTGTGGGCAACCGGGCCTATAGCGACACGCGATTGCGCCGTTTGCTTGGCACCAAACAGGCTGGTATCTTTCGCACCTTTGTGAAATCGGACACGTTTGTTGCGGATCGCATTGAATATGATAAGCAAGTGTTAACGGAATTCTATACGGCGCGTGGGTTCGTCGACTTTGAGGCCGTTTCCGTCACCAGCGAACTTTCCCGTGAACGCGACGGTATTTTTGTGACCTTCCGGATCAAAGAGGGCCAGCAGTTTAGTTTTGGTAATCTAACGGTTTCATCGGAATTCGCCAATATTGACCCCGCAACCTATCAAAGACTGATCAAAATTAAGTCGGGCAAAGATTTTTCGCCGGCACGCATTGAAGCCGCCATTATACGGATGGAAAACAAGGCGCTCAAAGATGGCCATGATTTTGTCCGCGTGGACCCACAGATCGTGCGCAATGATCGGACACGGACACTGGATGTTGAATTTGCTCTGGTGCGGGGGCCGCGAATATTTATCGAGCGTATCGATATCGAGGGCAACACCACGACGCTTGACCGTGTTGTACGCCAACAGTTCCGCGCCGTAGAGGGTGACCCGTTTAATCCGCGTGAAATCGCGCAATCTGCGGAACGTGTGCGCGCGCTTGGGTATTTCGAAGACGCCGAAGTGAATACACGCGAAGGTAGCACGTCAGACAATGTTATCGTCGATGTTGATGTGGTTGAAACCACCACGGGTTCGTTAAATCTGGGTGTTGCCTATAGTACGAATGACGGTCCCGGATTGAACCTTGGCTATACGCAAACCAACCTGTTGGGCCGTGGGCAAACCTTCAGTTTCAACATCAGCACGGTTTCCGATGAAAACTCTGTTAATGTCGCTTTCTCGGAGCCATATCTCTATGGGCGGGATTTGCGGTTTGACATTGATCTAGGCCGTATCACGACGAGCAATACAACGCAGCAATATGATACCACCCGGGATACAATTTCTCCTTCGATTGATTTCCCCGTCAGCGAACGTGGGCGTTTGGGTCTGAGATATCGTTTCCTCGATACGTCGCTCTATAACTCAAGCGAAGACAACTCGCGCTTGGTGAATGCGGACGTGGGCGAACGCTCGGACAATGTTCTGGGGTATTTCTATACTTTCGACTCGCGCCGTAGCAAAATTGACGAAGATTACAGTTATGTTTTGCGGTTTGGGCAGAACTTTGGCTACATAGATGACGACCCCTTTATGCGTGCGACGCTTTTAGCAGGGGCCGAAACCAACGCTTTGGACGGTCTCATTACTTTGCGCGCCATTGTGGAAGCTGGGTCGTATACCGTTTATAACGGTGGGAAATCCCGCATTACCGATCGCTATTCGCAAACAACCGGTAAAATGCGCGGGTTCGAGAACTTCGGAACGGGACCACGTGACCTGAACGCTGTGAACCAAGACTCTCTTGGCGGTAATCTGTTTTCGGTTCTGCGCCTCGAAGCCGATTTCCCGATTGGGCTTCCCGAAGAATACGGGATTACAGCAGGTCTGTTCTTTGATGTTGGCTCGATTTGGGGCTTAGATGACACGGCGGGTGGCCCGACGGATGCGGCTTGTCCCGTCGTCGATTGTACGGTGGACGATGCGTTCCACTTGCGGTCCGTGGTTGGCTTGGCGGTGTATTGGAATACGCCGTTGGGGCCTTTACGGTTTAACTTCACAAAAGCAATCAAAAAAGAAGCCTATGATGTGGAGCAGCCGTTTGAGCTTACTGTTACATCCAAGTTCTAAGAGGGGCATTAGCGGTTTCAGTCAGCGTTTTGTGACACTCTCTAGTGCGGTTTTAGTCGCAGCCTGCGTCATTGCACTTTGCAGTTTCTCCGCAATGGCACAGAGCTCGGACAGTACAATCGTCGGTGCAGAAACTGAGACGGGGGATATTCCGCCAATCGCACACGGCAGTTTTGTAATTTTGGATCCGGAACGCCTGTACGCGGAATCCGCGTTTGGGTTGCGAATTCAAGAAGAGGTCAAGGCACTCGCCAAAGAAATCCAACTGGAAAACGGAAAGTTGACTCGGGATTTAGAGACCGAAGAATTGCGCTTGCTTGAACGACGTGCGGTTTTGTCTCCAGACGAATTCCGTGTCCTCGCCGATGCTTTTGACGACAAGGTGCAAGGCATTCGCGATGCGCAGGAACGCAAAGGCCAAGAACTCGGTAAGCGGGCAAGTGAGGGGCGGCAAGCGTTCAACGATGCCAGTCTCCCTATTTTGCGGAATGTCCTAAGAGAGCGCAATGCCTTGGGAATTCTGGATTCTCGGGTGATCTTACTGCCCGATCCCACGATCGATATTACAAACGAAGCCATTTTACGTGTGGATCAGGTTTTGCGAGATGGCAAACCGTAAGGCGTGGTTTTCACGGGGTGAGCGCTATTGAATGCGCGGCCCAGTTTTGGTACTCAAAGAACATAATAAAAACGCGAAGCGACTGGAGCTCCTATGCAATCCAAAGACAAGACTCATGCAGACCTAGACCTTATTCAACGCATTATTCCCCATCGGTATCCGTTTTTATTAGTGGATAAAATGAAGGACATCGTTCCGGGAAAAAGCGCAGTTGGTGTTAAGAATGTAACGATAAACGAACCGCATTTTCAGGGTCACTTCCCCGGAGCGCCGATCATGCCAGGCGTGATGATCATCGAAGCCATGGCGCAATCGGCTGCTGTGCTAGTTGGTCTGTGGCTTGAAATGGTCGACAAGCCGCTGTTGGTGTATTTCATGTCTGTGGACAACGGCAAGTTCCGCCAGAAAGTTGTGCCCGGCGATGTTCTTGAATTACATGTGACCGTCGTGAAGGCGCGCGGGATGATTTGGAAATTCCACGGTGACGCGAAGGTTGACGGCAAAATCGTCGCTGAAGCGGATTTCACTGCAATGATTGATTTGCAGGGTGAGGGCTAACTTTTGAGTATTGATCCCAGCGCCAATATCCACCCTTCCGCTGTTGTAGAAGACGGTGCGACCATAGGGCCGGCCTGTGTTGTCGGGCCATTTTCGCATATCGGGGCGGATGTGACTTTGGCGCGGGGTGTCGTACTCAAGAGCCATGTCGTGTTGGCGGGAATAACTGAAATCGGCGAAGATTGCGAGATTTTCCCCTTTGCCTCGATTGGTGAGGTGCCACAAGACCTCAAATTCGACGGCGAAAAAACCCGTCTGATTGTTGGGGCGCGCAATCGTATCCGCGAGGGTGTCACGATGAATACGGGCACCACTGGCGGCGGCGGCATCACCCGCGTGGGCGACGACTGCCTGTTTATGACAGGCGCTCATGTGGGCCATGACACCACGGTTGGGAATCGTGTAATCCTCGCCAATCAGGCCGCTCTTGCGGGGCATTGTGTGGTGGCCGATGACGTTATTATCGGCGGCTTATCGGGCATTCATCAATTCGTCCGATTGGGGCGCGGTGCGATTATCGGCGCGGTGACTATGGTGACGAATGACGTCATTCCCTTTGGGCTTGTGCAAGGGCCGCGCGGTGAATTGGACGGGCTTAACTTGGTCGGGCTTAAACGGCGGGGTGTGTCGCGGGCGGATATTTCCGCGTTGCGCGCAGCGTTTCAGATGTTGCGGCAAGGTGAAGGCCAGTTCCAAGAACGCGCTATGCGCCTTTCGGAAGATTACGACAGCACCTATGTAGATGAAATTACGCAGTTTATTTTGGGGGAAAGCGATCGCGGCTTTCTGACTCCAAGCTAGTGGCGGCCGACGCACCAAGCCGCCTTGCGGTGCTTGCTGGGCGCGGGGATTTGCCGCTTCAAGTCGCCGCGCGGGAAGCCGACAGTTTTGTTGTGACGTTTCAGGGTGTCGATACGGATGCCCATCCCGATTACGAAGCTCGTTTTGAAAAACTCGGCGGGTTGTTCAAGGAATTGCACAAGCAGGGCGTCAAACGGGTGTGTTTTGCGGGAGGTCTTCGACGCCCTGCGCTGAATCCGTTGCGTTTTGATGCAACGATGATGCGCTTGGCGCCACGTTTGATTGCAGCCATGAAGGGCGGCGACGATCACATCTTGCGCATTGTCGTGGAGGTCTTTGAGGACGCGGGGTTTACCGTTGTTGGTGCCCATGAAATTTGCCCCGAAATTTTAGCCACCGAAGGGCTTATTGCGGGGGAGGCGCCCACCGAGCAGGCCTTGCGGGATATGGATCGTGCGCACGCCATTCTCACGGCGCTGTCACCGGTGGATGTGGGGCAGGGCTGTGTTGTTGCCAACGGGCTTTGTTATGGCATTGAAACCATTCAAGGCACGGACGCGATGCTGAGCTTTATCGCGCAAAACACGCTCTCCCGGCAGGGCGTCCTGATGAAGCGTGCAAAAGTCGGCCAAGAGTTGCGGGTGGATATGCCAGCAATTGGGCCAGAGACCTTGCACGGGGCCCATAGCGCGGGTTTGGCGGGGGTCGTGGTGCAGGCGGGGCAGGTGATGATTGTGGATCCCGCTGAAACCTGTGCGTTGGCCAAAGAGCTTGGCCTCTTTATCTATGGCGAGGCCCGCTGATGCGGGTCTTCCTTATTGCGGGCGAGCTTTCGGGGGACAAACTTGGGGCAGCTTTGATGCGGGGCCTAAAATCACGGTTGCCTGACGTGGAGTTTCGTGGCGTCGCGGGGCCGCTGATGCAGGCCGAGGGAATGGACTCCCTTTTTGACATGACTGAACTCTCAATAATGGGGATTGTTGAGGTTCTGCCGAAATATTTCGTCCTAAAACGTCGTATTCGCGAGACGGCTCAAGCAGCGCTCGACTGGAAAGCGGATGTCGTCATCAGCATCGATAGCCCCGACTTTTGCTTGCGGGTGGCTAGAATCCTCAAGGCGCAAAGTAATATTCCAACGGTGCATTATGTCGCTCCCAGTGTCTGGGCGTGGCGCGAGGGGCGCGGGCCGAAGATGGCGAAGGTGATTGATCACGTCTTGGCGCTCCTGCCGTTTGAGCCGCCCTTGATGCAGAAATCGGGCATGACCTGCGATTTTGTCGGTCATCCGATCGTGGCGGAACCAAAAGCAACTCAAGACGAAGCCGATGCGTTTCGGGCCTCGCACGGGCTCTCTGCCGAGACGCCCTTGATTTTGGCGCTTCCGGGGTCGCGACGTGGCGAAGTGAGCCGTTTAGGCGGTATTTTTGGTGCCGCCCTCGCACAAGCCGTCAAGGAAATCCCGAAAGCGCGCGTTGTGTTACCCATCGCCCCCGGTGTCCGCAATCTGGTGCGCGAATTGGTTGAGGGATGGGATATTTCCCCACCCGTCATTCTGTTGGAGACCGACAGCAGCGCGGCTGGGCAGGCCGAAAAACGCGCGGCGTTCGCTGCTGCGGATATTGCCCTCGCGGCATCAGGCACCGTTTCACTTGAGTTGGCACATGCGCGCACGCCGATGGTGATCGCCTATGATATGAATTGGCTCAGCCGGAAAATGATTGCGCGGTTGTTGAAGGTCGACACGGTGACCTTGGTGAACCTCGTGAGTGAACGCCGCGATGTTCCCGAGTTTTTGGGCGAAAATTGCCGGCCCGAAAATATCGCGCCAGCCCTTGTTGATCTTTGGAAATCGCCACAGGGCCAATTGGCCTCAATGGAGATTACGATGGAAAGACTTGGTGAAGGTGGCGAAGATCCTGGTGCGCGTGCCGCCGAGTCCGTGATCGTCGCCCTCGCGCGTTAATTACCGCGCCAAATCCAGCCGCCCCCGAAAATACGACTGCTGTCATTGTCATAGAACACGCAGGCTTGACCGGGCGAGACGCCTTCTTCCGCCGAGAGCAACTCCACCGTTGCTTCGGTTTCGGAAATCGGGCGCAAAATCGCATCGCGTGGCGGGCGGGTCGAGCGCACTTTGACGGAAATATGCCACTCTTCTTTACTCATCAACGGTTCATCATTCAGCCAGTTGATTTCGCGAATGGGAATGATCCGTGTCGAGAGCGCCGATTTTGGCCCCACGACCACGTGTTTTTTCTCGGGATCAAGCTTCACCACATAAATTGGATCGGTTAGGCCGCCAATGCCGAGTCCACGGCGCTGTCCAATGGTATAATGGATCACGCCCTTGTGGCTGCCCACAACATTGCCGTCCAAATCCACAATATCGCCGGGATCGGCGGCTTCTGGGCGCAACTTAAGGATGACGCTGGCGTAATTCCCGTCGGGCACGAAACAAATGTCTTGGCTGTCGGGCTTGTCCGCAACAACGAGGCCATATTTTTGCGCCAGTTTGCGGGTTTCGTCCTTGCTCGCCAGATGGCCCAAGGGGAAGCGCAAATAAGACAGCTGGTCTTCGGTTGTTGAGAACAGGAAATAGCTTTGATCGCGGTTGGCATCGGTTGCACTGTGCAGCTCAGGGCCGTTGTCGCCCATTTTGCGTTGGATATAATGGCCGGTCGCCATGCAATCGGCATCCAAGTCCTTGGCGGTTTCCAAGAGATCCTTGAATTTCACACGCTCGTTGCAGCGAATGCATGGCACGGGCGTCGCACCCGCAAGATAGGCATCGGCGAATTCGTCAATCACGGCATCTTTAAAAACGTTCTCATAATCAAGCACGTAATGTGGGAAGCCCATTTCCTCGGCAACGCGGCGCGCATCATGAATATCCACGCCCGCACAACAAGCGCCTTTTTTGGCCAGCGCAGCACCGTGATCATACAGCTGGAGCGTCACCCCAACCACGTCATAGCCCTCATCTGCGAGCATTGCGGCCACTACAGAGCTGTCCACGCCACCCGACATTGCAACCACAACGCGTGTCTGGGAGGGCGGTTTGGCAAAGCCAAGAGAGTTAACGGGGTGGGTCGAATCCAACGGCATCTTAATTATCCTAAACAAGGTACTGCAGAATATAAGAAAATGCGAACTACTAACAAGGGGGCGTTTCATTCTCCGTTAAGGCTGTTTAGGCAAATTCACCCTATGGAAACCGAGGGGAATGGTATGTTTTTGAAAAAAGTTGAGGGTCCGCGTGCAGTTACGCTGCCCGATGGGACTGTTTTAACCCGTGCGGATTTGCCGCCAGAGCAAACGCGCCGATGGGTGGCGAGTCGGAAAGCGGCCGTGGTGCGAGGGGTCGCCTATGGGTTGATTCCCTTAAAAGAGGCGTTGGAGAAGTATGGTTTAAGCGAAGAGGAGTTCGAATCATGGGTCGAAGCCATCGAAAAACACGGTGAATCCGCCCTAAAGTCCACAGCATTGCAAAAATATCGACAACTTTAGGTTGTTAATGCTAACGTTTCTCAATTGGTAACTTGTAGTTAACCAATTTTAGCCAGTGTTAATGCATAAGAAGGGTTACCAGCGGAGAAATATAATGCGTATCCTATTAGTGGAAGACGATCCAACTACATCTAAAAGCATCGAACTGATGCTCACTCATGCGAATCTAAATGTCTATTGTACCGATCTTGGGGAAGAAGGTATCGATCTTGCGAAATTGTATGACTACGATTTGATTTTGCTCGATCTTAATTTGCCGGACATGAACGGACACGAAGTGCTTCGACAACTTCGTTTGGCACGTATCGATACGCCTATCCTCATTCTGACGGGCGAAGATGATACCGAGAACAAGATCAAAGGGTTTGGTTTTGGAGCGGACGATTACATGACGAAACCTTTTCATCGTGAAGAATTGGTTGCACGAATTCATGCCATCATTCGTCGCTCAAAAGGCCACTCCCAGTCGGTCATTAGTACCGGCAAGATTTCGGTCAACCTTGATGCGAAAACCGTCGATGTCTCGGGTAAAACGGTGCATTTGACGGGCAAAGAATACCAAATGCTAGAGCTTCTCTCCCTTCGTAAAGGGACAACGCTCACAAAAGAGATGTTCCTTAACCATCTCTATGGCGGCATGGATGAACCAGAGCTTAAAATTATCGACGTGTTTATTTGTAAACTTCGCAAAAAACTCGCCGAGGCAACAACTGGGGATAATTACATCGAAACTGTTTGGGGGCGCGGCTATGTTTTGCGCGATCCACAGCCAATGGAACTTGAGGAACCCCTTGCCGTTGGTGCCTAACTTGCAAACCATGTTCAGTTTTTAGGTGTAAGAAAACTGTACATGCTCTTTCTCTTCCGCTGGACCTCACTTGTCTTGACGCATAGTTTGCTCTCATGGCAAGCGAGGTCCAATGGAACAGAAAAAACCACAAGACATGACCGAATCTGAAGCGCAGATCGAACTCGTGCGTCTTGCTAAAATATTGTCGAAGGCCAATTCTGACTATCATGGCCTAGACGCGCCCACCTTGTCGGATGCAGAGTATGACGCTCTCAAACGCCGAAACAGCGAGATAGAAGCTCGATTTCCCGCTTTAAGGCACTTCGATAGCCCAAGTGAGAAAATTGGAGCCCCTGCGGAATCCGGGTTTGGCAAAATCACCCATACAATTCGAATGCTCTCTCTTGGAAATGCGTTTGAGGAGCCCGATGTCGAAGACTTTGATGCGCGTATTCGAAAGTTTCTGGGCTATTCTACGACCGAGGCATTGGAATTTACTGCTGAGCCCAAAATTGATGGCCTGTCGCTTTCGCTACGGTATGAAGACGGTCAACTCGTACATGCTGCGACGCGTGGGGACGGCTCAATTGGTGAGAATGTTACCGAAAACGCGCGAACGATATCTGATATCCCACAAGAACTATTCAACGCGCCCTCTATCCTTGAGGTTCGCGGTGAAGTGTACATGTCTCATCAAGACTTTCAGAACTTGAATGAACGCCAGATTGCAAACGGAGAAAAAACCTTTGCCAATCCGCGCAACGCTGCCGCTGGTTCCCTTCGTCAACTGGATTCAAAGATCACCAAAGGCCGACCGTTAAAGTTTTTTGCCTATGCGTGGGGAGAGCTTTCAGAGCCACTGGCAGAAACGCAATTCAATGCGATTTCGCGTTTAAAAGCATTTGGCTTTTCAGTAAACGATCTGACGGAAATATGTCAGGGGCCACAAGAGCTTTTGGCTCATTACAAATCTATCGAGCAGTCCCGAGCCTCGCTTGGTTATGATATTGACGGCGTCGTGTATAAAGTGAACCTCCTGACTTTGCAAAAACGATTGGGATTTCGAAGCACAACGCCTCGCTGGGCGATCGCACATAAGTTCCCTGCCGAACTTGCTTGGACACGCCTCGAAAAAATTGAAATCCAAGTCGGAAGAACAGGGGCGCTTTCTCCCGTGGCAAGGCTTTCGCCGGTTACCGTTGGCGGCGTTGTGGTGAGTAACGCGACTCTTCACAATGAGGACTATATTCAGGGGCGTGGAAACAAAGGTGAATTAATTCGAGACGGCAAAGATATCCGTGAAGGTGACTGGGTCCAAGTCTATCGTGCGGGCGACGTTATTCCAAAAATTTCGGACGTAGATTTATCCAAAAGGCCTGTTGATAGCCAACCGTTTGTTTTCCCAGAAGTTTGTGAAGTTTGTCAGTCTCCGGCCATCCGAGAAGAGGGCGATGCTGTTCGTAGATGCACCGGTGGGATTATTTGTGCCGCACAAGTCGTTGAAAAGTTAAAGCATTTTGTTTCCCGGTCTGCATTCGATATCGAGGGGCTCGGGGCCAAACAAATTGAGCTGTTTTACAAAGATGGATGGATAGAAAGCCCCGCTGATATTTTTACCCTGCGCGAAAGATACGAAAATGGCCTGAATCAGCTTAAAAACCGAGAGGGTTGGGGAGGTAAATCAGCCGCTAACTTGTTTGATGCAATAGATGCAAAGCGCCAGATTCCCCTCGCGAAGCTTATTTTTTCCCTCGGAATTAGGCATGTCGGTGAAAGTTCAGGTGTACTTTTAGCTAATCATTATCAGTCGTGGTCTAAATTTGTAGTGGGCCTCACATCTGTGACCGTTGGCGGTGGCGACGCTTGGGAAGATCTTTTGTCAATTGATGGCGTTGGAGTTGTCATGGCAACGTCTCTCGTGGCCGCATTTCAAAACCCGCGAGAACGCGTTGCAATTGACGCACTCATCTCCCAATTAACACCCTTGGATGCGGTATTCAAAGAGATGGAAAGTAGTCCCGTGGTTGGAAAAATAGTTGTATTCACAGGGACTTTGGAGAAGATGAGTCGCGCAGAAGCCAAGGCGCGCGCTGAAGATCTTGGAGCAAAAGTTTCTGGAAGCGTGTCCAAAAAAACTGATTTGCTTGTTGCCGGCCCAGGCGCCGGATCCAAAGCGAAGAAAGCTGAAGACCTAGGAATAGAAGTCATTGATGAAGATGCATGGCTGGCCATGATCGAAGGGCTATGAGTTCACGTCCAGAAGGGCTTTTCCCATTGTTTTCTGATTTGAAAACACTGGACGGCGTCGGCCCAAAAGCGTCGGAAAACTTCGCGCGAATGAGTATTGGTAAACCGCGTGACCTTCTGTTTTTGTTGCCCTTTTCTGGGGTTGATCGACGTCCGATTACGAGTGTTATAGGGGCCGATGCTCCATGCGTTGTTACCGTTGAAGTCGAAATTCTAAATCACAAACCTGCAGTTAGTCGTGGTCGACCGTACCGGATTTATGTTCAGGATGCGCAAACCACGCTCCAACTTGTGTTTTTTCACGCAAGGCAGGACTATCTTGAAAAAATTCTGCCCATAGGTGAGCGCCGAATTGTCTCGGGAAAGCTTGAGGTTTTTGATGGCATAGCCCAAATTGTCCATCCGGATCATATAGTTGAATTAGCGGACGCCACGTTGATCCCTGAGTTTGAGCCTGTTTACCCTTCTACAGTGGGAATTACCCAAAAAGTTATCAGCAAGGCTGTCGCCGCGACTCTGGAACGTCTGCCTGAACTCGGGGAATGGATCGATCCATCTTTAAAGGGAGAGCGAGGATGGGGGGGCTGGAAAGAAAGCCTAAATGCGGCACACAATCCAGAGAGCAACCAAGATTTGTCGCCAGAGAGCATGTCTCGACAAAGGTTAGCCTATGACGAGTTTTTTGCCCATCAATTGACACTTGCGCTTGCGCGGAATGCTGCGCGGAAATTGAAAGGGAAAGAGACAAAGGGGGAAGGACTCCTATTTGATAGGGTATTGAAAACACTTCCTTTTGTTCCGACAGAAGCCCAGTATCG
Source organism: Falsihalocynthiibacter arcticus (assembly GCF_000812665.2). Taxonomy (GTDB): domain Bacteria; phylum Pseudomonadota; class Alphaproteobacteria; order Rhodobacterales; family Rhodobacteraceae; genus Falsihalocynthiibacter; species Falsihalocynthiibacter arcticus. Next base: position 3,503,767 of record NZ_CP014327.1, on the reverse strand, counting down.
CGCAATCGAGGAAATTCGTTTTGATATGGCACAACCGTTTCGGATGAACCGGCTTTTGCAGGGGGATGTTGGAGCAGGAAAAACTCTGGTTGCGCTGGCCGTTTTATTAAATGCGGTCGAATCTGGTGGGCAGGGTGTGATGATGGCCCCAACCGAGATTCTTGCGCGCCAGCATTTAGAGGGGCTGCGTCCGCTTGCGCAAACTGCGGGTGTGAATATTGAAATTCTTACGGGGCGAGACAAAGGCAAAGAGCGTACGAAAAAACTTGAGGCTTTAGCATGTGGCGCCATTCAGATTTTGGTTGGAACGCATGCTGTGTTCCAAGATGACGTTGTTTTTAATGATTTACGCTTAGCGGTCGTAGACGAACAGCACCGATTTGGCGTGGAGCAACGGGCGCGATTGGGAGCTAAGGGGAAGCGCGCAGACGTATTGGTTATGACGGCGACGCCGATTCCCCGAAGCCTAGCCTTGGCGCAATTCGGTGATTTAGATGTTTCCATTTTAGATGAAAAACCGGCAGGACGGCAGCCTATTTCAACGGTTATGGTCACAACAGGGCGTATAGACGAGATTGTTAGCAGCCTGCGAAAAGCCGTTTCAGAAGGTAAGCAAGCATATTGGGTTTGCCCTCTCGTGGAAGAGAGCGAGTTGATCGACATGACCGCTGCCGAAGATCGGTTCAAGAATCTACGAGCCGAATTGGGAGAAAACGTGGTTACTTTGGTGCATGGGCAAATGCCATCACAGGAAAAAGACCAAGCAATGGCGCAGTTTGTTGCGGGTGAACGGTCTGTGTTGGTTGCAACGACGGTCATTGAGGTCGGTGTTGATGTACCAAATGCAACTATTATGGTGATTGAGCGCGCCGAGAGCTTTGGTCTAGCGCAACTTCATCAATTGCGGGGGCGTGTAGGGCGTGGCGCCGGGAAGTCGACATGTGTTCTTCTTTACCAGCCACCGTTAAGTAAAACGGGGCAGCGCCGTCTCGAAATATTACGCGAAAGCGAAGACGGGTTTCGGATTGCGCAGGAAGATTTGGAGATACGGGGGGCTGGGGATGTCATTGGAACCGCGCAATCGGGTATACCGCGCTTTGCAATTGCAGACCTAGAGCGACAAGCCGCGCTTATGGCCATTGCGCAGAAGGATGCGCGTACGCTTTTGACTTTGGACCCCGAGTTAATCAGCCCACGTGGTCAGGCTGCGCGTTCACTTTTGTGGTTAATGGAGCAAGATAAGGCAATTCGTTTAATTTCAGTGGGTTAGTCGTATTTTTCGACATCGCGTTCTCATTTGTTCACCAATGTTCGCATTTAGTTCTTTACTTCCTGTTCATAAAATGAGAACAAAGAGGCAACTAAAGTGTGAAGGTGGAGATGAAAATGTTTAGCGAACTTAAAAAAATTATAAGCCGCTCTTCGGGAACTCTGTTGCAGGATGCAGCAGGCTTGTCGGCTGTTGTTTTCATGTTGCTTGGAGCACTTTTTTTACCTGGCTTTGCCTAGTTTGCACTGCCTGTCTGACCCCGCCCAGTGAAGTCGATTTTACGCATCTTGTCCCCATAGTGATGCGCAATCTCATGAAACTGCCTGTTCATATCTTTTCTGTAAGTGCCTCTTCCAGAAACGCAACGAACTTTCGCTGGGCATATTCGCCGCCGTTCCTTCCCCAGGGACGGCGGCTTTTTATTTGAAGTTGTAGGCGATCCGAATGCCGCCCCACAGTCTTCCCTGCACAATAATTGGTGCCGACAAGTCTTTCATCATCGTGAATTCGCCGCCTCCCATGTCCCGCCGATAGACTTGGAGGAGGAACGGTTCTTTGTTGTTTCCGGACTTTAGCCCAACGCGGTCATCGAAAATGCGTCGATTTCGGCAATTGGCTGTATTCCAAGCCGGGTCGTGGCTTGGTTTCTGCGAAAACTTTTTATTGTGGGTCGGCAAATATCCGTTCCGGTCCACACATGCGCAAAACACGATCCGTTCGTCAAATGTTAGAACCTCTTCCTGGATTATCGGCAACACACGGTCCATGAAGGATGTGAATGGTGCCATTTTTTGCACAGGGTTCGTTCCTGCAATGTCAGAATAGGTTTGGTCAAAGAGTTGGCTCATTCCAATAGCACCTTCAATTATACCGGCTTCAAAGGTATTTGAAACCATCGTGGCGCGCTCTTTGACGAGGTTGATAAACGAAATGTCGTCGCTTGTTCCTCCCATTTCTACCGTTGTTTGAACAATGCTTTCCGAGCGATCAATGAGAGCCTGCACGCGGGTAAATGCCTGTGAAATGCCTTCCGCCGCCTCTTCAACCGAGCCACCAATAAGATTGAAACTGGGTTCAAACTCCTGTCCGGCAGCACGCACATTCTCGGCGTCCGCGGCGATCTGGCTTGCCTGCGCCATGGAGAGTTTTACGCTTTCAGAAATACCAGTAAGGGCGGTATCTGTAAGTTCGGCGCCCGTTAGAACGCTGGTTGCCTTTTCGGAAATACCGCCAGCTTCGGTTTTCATCGACCCGATCCATCCCGACAGGGACGTAATATTGTCGGATATCCCCGCCGCAGCGGCGGCTGTCTTATGGGATAACTCGTTAATGGCTTCGGCCACAACGGCGAACCCGCGCCCTGCATCGCCCGCGCGCGCGGCCTCAATCTTGGCATTAATCGCTAGAATATTCACTTGTCTGGCGATTTTTGCGATGGCGTCGTTGTTCTCTTGGACCCCGAGAAGGGTAGCCTCGACGGTTGTCATACGTTCGTCAATGGTTTGAACCCATTCGGCGACGTCTTTCGTCTGGCCAGAGGTCTTGCGGATATCCGCCATCGAGGTTTCAACAGCCCCATTCATTTGAAAGGAAGCATCGCTCACCTTCTTCACGGCCAGAAGCACCGCAGAATTTGCCTCACTCACGCGAGCCGCCCCTTTGCGGACTTCGGCAAGGGTCCCTAATTGACTATGCGTTTTTTCATTGATGAGGTCGAGAAAACCAGCAATATCAACAATTTCATACCCCAGAGCAGAAGCCGTTCGGGACAAGGTGCTGATGCGACTGTCCACGGCTTGTCCATTTACAAATTCCGGCGCGGGAATCATTGGCGTCTCCATTTTACGTTTGATAACGCTTAAAGGAGCAGCCTTGCGAAAGGGTTAAGCGCAGTTTTGCGCGCGTGTTTTTTCAATCGCATCCAGCGTGGCGTCGAGCGACAAAAGGATAGAGGCGTGCCGGTTTTTGTACTCGCGCGCGGGTAAAAGGACCTCAAACCCCTCGAAGCGCCCCGCCGGCACGGTGCCGTCTTTTTTGAGCATATCGTGCAATGCGGTGCGCGTCGCGTGGACCTCATCAAAGCTGGCGCCAACGATGTTTTGCGCCAAAATTGAGGCCGCAGCTTGCCCAAGGGCACAGGCCTTAACGTCTTGACCAAACGCAGTAATCTTCCCGTCTTCCACCTCAATATCGACAGTTACGGTTGATCCACAAAGCGGCGCGCGTTTTTTCGCCGTGGCATCTGGTACCTCAAGGCGATCCGTCAGGCCAATATTCGCCGCAAGCGCCAAAATGCGCGCGGAATAGAGTTTTATGAGATCGGTATCGGGCATCGTAGGTCCTTTGGTGTTTAAATCTGCGCACCTTTGTCTTAGATAAGCGCTGAAGCCCGTAAAACACAAGGTGTTGCCATGAAATTTGATCCAGAGACACTCGTCTATAACGACCAAGGCCTGATTCCAGCGATTGCACAGGATGAAACGGGCGCCGTTTTGATGATGGCATGGATGAATATCGAGGCGGTGAAGCGCACGCTTGAAACCCGCCGCGTGACCTATTGGAGTCGCTCACGGCAGGCGTTTTGGATCAAGGGCGAAACCAGTGGCCACATCCAGCGTTTGATTGATCTGCGCGTAGATTGTGATGCGGATTGCCTGTTGATGATTGTCGAGCAGGAAGGCCCTGCGTGTCATACCAATCGGCGCTCGTGTTTTTACACCTCTGTGCTTGAGGGCGACGCGGTCGAACTCATGGCGCCGATGGCCTAAAGGCCCACCATAGCGCGGATATCCTCGGGCGATTTCCCGTCGGCACGAAACTTGGCAATGGCGCGCGCGTCGTCCCGTTTGGCGAGGCGTTTGCCGTCATCGTCGCGGATCAGTTTGTGATGGTGGTATGAAGGTGAAGGAAGGCCTAGAAGTTTTTGTAATACCACGTGAATCTTAGTTGCCTCAAAGAGGTCTTGGCCGCGGATTACATGGCTGACCTCCTGTGCTGCATCGTCCAAAACTACCGACAAATGATAGCTTGTGCCCATGCCCTTGCGAGCCAAAACGATATCACCAACCTCTGTGATAAGTTCGTCCACCGAAAAGAAAATCTCGCCCGTTTCGCCGTTCGGACCTTCGCCCGTTTCAATGAAGGAAAACCCAGTTCCCTTGGCGGTTTTTTCGGCCAATCGCGCCACAGACCGCATGCGCAACCGTAGAGTTTGCGCCGAGGGGCGCGGTTTTTCGCCGTAATGCGCTTTAGGAAGGTCGGTGCAGGTTCCCGGATAGATCGTGCCATCAGGGCCAAGGCGTTGCGTGCCTTCTTGTGGCGCACTCATGGCGTCTTGGATGTCGCGCCGCGAACAGTGGCAGGGATACAGGCGTTCGGCGCGCCACAGCGTATCGAGGGCCGTTTCATAGCGCGACATTTGCTCGGATTGCAGCACCACAGGGCGCGGCCACCACAGGCCAAGCCAGTCGAGATCTTCATAGATTTGCGTTTCCCAATGGGGACGGGCGCGGGACTGGTCGATGTCCTCGATCCGCAGCAGGAATTCGCCCCCATTCATCATCGCCATGTCATAAGCCAGAAGCGCAGAATAGGCGTGACCCAGATGGAGCGGGCCTGTCGGCGAGGGAGCGAAACGTGTAATCATTCTTGCGGCGCGAGCCAGTCCGTCCACGCGGCTTTTGCGCGGTCAGTATAGGCTTTGTAGCGATCTTTGCGTCCACGACGGCCATTTTTGAGGCCCTCAACGGGTTGAAATAGGCCAAAGTTCACATTCATCGGCTGGAAGGTTTTCGCTTCGGCCCCGCCTGTGATGTGATGTACCAAGGCGCCCATCGCCGTGTCTTGCGGTAACGCACTCACAGGTTTTCCGAGGATTTCGGCGGCGGCAAAACGACCAGCCAGAAGGCCCATCGCGGCACTTTCCACATAGCCCTCAACCCCTGTAATCTGACCCGCAAAACGAATGTGCGGTTGGGACTTGAGGCGCATCTGATCGTCCAGCAAAGTCGGCGAATTAATGAAGGTATTGCGGTGAATACCGCCAAGACGCGCGAAACTTGCCTCTTCCAGACCGGGGATCATTTTGAGGACTTCTGCCTGAGCGCCGTACTTCATTTTGGTTTGGAAACCAACGATGTTCATCAATGTTCCCAAAGCGTTATCACGCCTAAGTTGAACCACTGCATAAGGTTTGTTTTCGGGGTCGTGGGCGTTGGTCAGGCCGACGGGTTTCATCGGACCAAAGCGCAACGTTTCGCGTCCACGCTCGGCCATGACTTCAATCGGCAAACATCCGTCGAAATATCCGGCGGTCTCGCCCTCGTGGAATTCGGCTTGTTCCGCACTTAGAATTGCGTCGATGAAGGCCTCGTATTGGTCCTTGGTCATCGGGCAATTCACATAGGCTTTGCGCTCTTCTTCGGAGTTGCCTTTGTCATAACGTGACTGAAGCCACGCGACATCCATATTGATGCTCTCGGAATAAACAATCGGCGCGATGGCGTCGAAAAAGGCGAGAGCGTCGGCGCCAGTTTCGGCTTGGATCGCTTCGCCCAAACCTTGCGAGGTCAACGGGCCCGTGGCGATAATCCAATGGCCATCTTTGGGCAATTCGGTGATCTCGCCGTATTCAACACTTATATTCGGGTGCGCCATCAACGCATCGGTCACAGATTGCGCGAAGGGGTCGCGGTCGACAGCCAAAGCGCCACCCGCCGGGATTTTGTGCTTGTCGGCGGTGGCCATGATGATGCCGCCCGCTTGGCGCATTTCCCAATGCAGCAGGCCCACGGCATTTTGCTCGTCGTCGTCGGAGCGCAGGGAATTTGAGCAGACCATTTCTGCAAAATTTCCCGTGCGATGGGCAAAAGTTTCGACTGTGGGGCGCATCTCGTGGATCACGACCTCAATGCCGAGGTTTGCGGCCTGCCATGCGGCCTCTGATCCGGCCATTCCGCCGCCGATGATATGGAGTTTTTGTGTCATGGGGGCGATATAAGCTTTCTTTGAACAAGTGAAAAGCCCCAGCGCAAAGGCTAGGGCTTTTGAAGGTCAGAATGTCATCCCGTCGTTTGGGATTTATTCGGTGGCGTCATCCGGTGTTTCAACATCGGTTTCGGCCACGATCTCGGCGTCTTCGATCGCGTCGATCTCTTCTTCTTCGGCTTCGGCGATCCAAGCGACCGAAACAACGGTTTCGCCTTTGCCAGTGTTAAAGACTTTCACGCCGCCCGCAGAGCGGGACCGGAACGAGATGCCTTGGATCGGACAACGAATGGATTGGCCATTGGAGGTCGCGAGCATGATTTGATCGCCCATTTCCACAGGGAAACACGCCACAAGTTCGCCGCCGCGCATGGCTTTATCCATCGCACCAACGCCCATGCCACCACGTCCACGCACGGGATATCCGTGTGAGGAGCTGATTTTGCCAGCACCTTTGGCCGTGATGGTCAGGATGAGGTCTTCAGCGGCCTGCATTTCGTCAAACCGTTCTGGAGAAATCGCGCCTTCGCCATTTTCTTCGTCATCGACATCGTCGTCGGACTCCACAGCCCCGCCGCTGCACGGCGCATCTTGAGATAGGCGATGCGTTCGTCGCTGGTGGCGTCAAAGTGGCGAACAATCGACATGGAGACGACTTCTTCGCCGTCTTTCAGCCTAATCCCGCGCACACCCGTTGAGGCGCGACTATGGAAAACCCGCACGTCGGTCGAGGGGAAGCGGATCGCGCGGCCAGAGTTGGTCACCAGCATCACATCATCATCCGGCGAGCAAATCCGCGCATTTACGAGGGTTGCATCGGCGAAATCATCCTCAAACTTCATCGCAATTTTGCCGTTTGAGCGCACGTTGGTGAAATCTGAAAGCGCGTTGCGGCGCACGGTGCCTTTTGACGTGGCAAACATGATCTGAAGATTGCCCCATTCACTATCGGGCGCATCCACGGGCATGATCGCAGCAATCGAAACCCCAACCGGCATCGGCAAAATATTGACGATCGCTTTGCCTTTGGATGTGCGGCTGCCTTGAGGCAAACGCCAAGTTTTCAGCTTGTAAACCATACCATCGTTCGTAAAGAACAAAAGCTGAGTATGGGTATTGGCCACAAACAGGTTGGTCACAACATCTTCTTCTTTGGTCTTCATCCCGCCAACGCCTTTGCCGCCGCGACGTTGGGCGCGGAAATCCACAAGAGGGGTGCGTTTGATGTAGCCACCAGAGGTGACAGTCACGACCATTTCTTCTTTCTCAATCAGGTCTTCGTCGTCCATATCGCCAGACCAATCAACGATCTGGGTGCGACGTGGTACGGCGAATTTGTCGCGAACTTCAACAAGTTCGTCCCTGATAATGCCCATGATACGTTCACGGCTACCGAGGATTTCGAGGTATTCGCGAATTTTGATCGCCAATTCTTGCAGCTCGTCGGTGACCTCTTTGACCCCAATCGCTGTTAGGCGTTGGAGGCGCAATTCAAGGATCGCACGGGCCTGAATTTCGGATAGGTTATAGGTACCGTCATCATTGGCCGTATGGGTAGGATCATCAATCAACTTGATGTATTCCATGATCGCCGCAGCGGGCCAGCGCCGTTCCATCAAACGGGTGCGCGCTTCGCCCGCATCGGCGGAGCTGCGAATTGTCGCAACGATTTCGTCGATATTGGTGACGGCAGCGGCCAATCCACACAAAATGTGGCTCCGCTCACGGGCTTTGCGCAATTCAAATGCGGTGCGACGGGCCACAACTTCTTCGCGGAAGTCGATGAAGCACGTCAGGAAGCGGCGCAAAGTAAGCGTTTCAGGGCGACCGCCATTCAGCGCAAGCATGTTACAGCCGAAATACGTCTGCATCGGGGTGTAACGGAACAACTGGTTTAGCACGACTTCGGCGGTTGCGTCGCGCTTAAGCTCGACAACAACGCGCACACCATTCCGGTCGCTTTCGTCCTGAACGTGGGACACGCCCTCGATCTTTTTGTCGCGCACTTGTTCGGCGATCTTCTCGATCATCGACGCTTTGTTTACCTGATAGGGAATTTCATCGACCACAATCGCAAAGCGATCTTTGCGGATTTCTTCAACGCGTGTTTTGGCGCGAATAATCACTGAGCCACGGCCCTCAAGATAGGCTTTGCGTGCGCCCGAACGGCCCAACATAATCGCGCCCGTCGGGAAATCAGGGCCTGGAACGTATTCGATCAATTCTTCGGTGGTGAGATCAGGGTTCACAATCAACGCCAAGGTGGCTTCGATAACTTCGCCCAAGTTATGCGGTGGAATATTCGTGGCCATGCCAACCGCGATCCCCCCAGCGCCATTCACCAACATATTTGGGAAACGGGACGGAAGCACCGACGGTTCGCGGTCTTTGCCGTCATAGTTGTCTTGGAAATCAACGGTATCTTTGTCGATATCGGCCAGAATATAGGCGGCGGGTTTGTCCATCCGCACTTCGGTATAGCGCATTGCCGCAGCGTTATCGCCATCCATCGAGCCAAAGTTGCCTTGACCATCAAGCAAGGGCAGTGACATCGAGAAATGTTGCGCCATCCGCACAAGGGCATCATAGATCGCGCTGTCGCCGTGGGGGTGGTATTTACCCATCACATCGCCCACAGGACGCGCCGATTTACGGTAAGATTTGTCGTGCGTGTTGTTGGTCTCGTACATCGCATAAAGGATGCGCCGATGCACAGGTTTGAGGCCGTCACGCAGGTCTGGAATCGCCCGACTTACGATCACGCTCATCGCGTAATCCAAATAGGAGGTTTTCATCTCGCTGGTGATGGAAATTTGAGGTCCATCGTATACGTAGCGTTCTGGACCGTTTTCTTCTTCGTTTACAGGTGTTTCTGGCGTATCGTTCACGTGGATTTACCGCTCTTTTTATTGCACTCTATATCTTGTTGCCCCATGTATACACGTCCCTGCATATAGGGCGCAATGGGGCGAGCGGATTTAGGGCCGGAAATCCACGAATTCCAGCCCTTTTTGGGGATTTATCCCTGATTTGGCTTCGCGCGCAGCACCATCCCGAACAGATCACGCGGATCATCGGGGTCAGCGACCATATCGAGCTGCTGCATAAACGCTGTGCCTTGGATTTGATCGAGCACATAGCGCAGGGCAGAAAAGTCCTCGATGGCAAAGCCGACACCGTCAAAGAGGGTGATTTGGTTGGCCGAGGTGCGCCCTGTCTCTAGGCCCGCAATCACTTTCCAAATCTCGTTGACAGGGTAGTCATCAGCAAGGGCCTGAATCTCGCCCTCGACACGGGTTTGCGGCGGGTATTCCACGAAAATATCGCTGCGTTTTAGGATGTCCACATGCAGTTCGGTTTTACCCGGACAGTCGCCACCAATCGCGTTGATATGGATACCCGCACCGACCATATTGTCGCTCAGGATGGTCGCGCATTGCTTGTCGGCAGTGCAGGTCGTGATGATGTGCGCGCCCTCAATTGCCTCTTGCGGCGAGGTGCAGGACGTCACTTTGAGCCCTTGATTCTTAAGGTTGCGCACGGCTTTTTGGGTCGCTGCGGGGTCGATATCATAGAGGCGGACGTTTTGGATGCCGCAGATCGCTTTGGCGGCAAGGCATTGAAACTCGCTTTGCGCGCCATTTCCGATCACGGCCATGGTTGTCGCGCCCTTTGGCATCAGGTGTTTACTCACCAAGGCCGAGGTCGCGGCGGTGCGCAGCGCGGTCAGGATCGTCATCTCCGAGAGTAACACAGGATAGCCTGTGTCGACCGTCGCCAGCAGGCCAAAGGCGGTGACGGTTTGCAAGCCTTCATGAGTGTTTTTGGGGTGGCCGTTCACATATTTAAAGCCATAGATTTCGCCATTGCTGGTGGGCATCAACTCGATCACACCCTCGGCGGAATGGCTGGCGACACGCGGTGTTTTGTCGAAATTTTCCCAATTTTTGAAATCTTCTTCGAGGTAAGCCACGATGCCCTTCATAAAGTCTTCGATCCCGATGCTATGGACCAAAGCCATCATGTTTTGAACCGAGACGAAAGGCACATAGGCGAGGGAGGATGGGGCGAGGTTGGGCTTGTTCATTTTGGGTATCCTTGTGGAAAAGGGCGTTGTTTTTAAGAGTAACGTGTTGTTTCGCGGTCAAAGACGCGGCGGCCAAAGAGCGAGGCAGTGAGGTCGACCATCAGTTCGGCTGTGCGGCCGCGATCATCCAGAAACGGGTTGAGTTCAACGAGGTCGAGCGAGCGCATCAGGCCGCTGTCACAGAGCATTTCCATCGCCAAATGCGCCTCGCGCACTGTCGCACCACCTGGAACCGTGGTGCCAACGGCAGGGGCAATCGATGGGTCCAGAAAATCGACATCCAGCGAGACATGCAGCAGGCCATTTGCTGCGCGTACTTGGTCAAGAAACGCCTCCAGCGGGGCGGCAATGCCATATTCATCAATCGCACGCATATCAATTGCCGTGGGACCATGTTCACCAACGGCGGCGCGCTCAGACGCGTCCACTGAACGCAGGCCCAGATAGCAAATCTGTGCGCCGGGGATGGTGGGCATAGGGGCGAACCCTTCGAACCCCGCAAGCCCCATGGCATAGGCGACGGGGGTGCCATGCAAGTTGCCGGAAGTGGTGGTGGCCAAGGTGTGAATATCGGTATGCGCGTCCAACCAGAGCAGGAACAAGGGGCGTTTTTGGCGTTCGGCGTAATCGGCAACACCCGCGACGCTTCCTAGTGACATGGCGTGGTCGCCGCCCATAAATATCGGCGTCCCAACCTCCATGGCGCGCGCACCTTCGCGGCGCAGCGCTGTCGCCCAGCCAATTGTCTCGCGTAAACCGTGGACGGCTGGATTGTCACAGGCAACTTCTGGCCCCAAATCAGGTGCGAAATTGCCCCAGTCTTCGACGTTGAATCCAAGCTCGCTCAGGGCGGTTGCGATCCCCGCGGTGCGCAGGGCGTCCGGCCCCATCAAGCATCCCGCGCGGGCTTTGCCACAATCAATAGGCGCGCCGATCAAGACGCAGGTGGAGTTTTGTTTGGTGTCGGTCATGGGGTTCTCGTGGGTTGGGAAAGCGGAGATACCCTAGCTTGATCTGCGAAATGGATGGACAGAAGCCCCCTATTCGGATGAACTGGCGGCTGTTGTATCAAATCGGAAGTGATTATGGACGAATTGGATAGGAACCTCATCGCTGCCTTGCGCAAAAACGCGCGCAAAACCCTTTCAGAGCTCGCAGCAGAGCTCAAAACGTCCCGCACAACGGCGCGCGCGCGCATGGAGCGCCTTGTGGCGCGCGGCGATATCGTGGATTTCACGGTGCGTCTGCGCGAGGACGTCGCCCAAGCCCCCGTGCGCGGCCTGATGATGCTGGGGATCGAGGGGCGTGGCACCCATAAAGTGCTGCATCAATTGCTAGGGCAAAATTCCGTGCGAGAGGTCCATTCCACCAACGGAAAATGGGATCTGATCGTCGAGATTAACGCCGATAGCCTTGAGGCGTTTGACCGTGTGCTCTCTGATATTCGCCGCATCGAGGGGGTGCAAACCAGCGAGACCAATCTGCTTTTGACGACCCGTTCTATGCGCTCACAGCAAGTGGTTTAGGCGCGGCTGCGCCATGCAGCAATCCAAACGAAAGCGAGAATGAGGGAACCAATCGCGTTCCAGCTGGCCATCGAGAGGTCAAACATTTCCCACGCCACTTCGTCACAGCGCACCAAGGGCGCGCTCATGATTTGCGCCATCAGTTCCTCAGGCGTTAGGTTGGCAACGGGGCCGGATGTGCAGGTCGTCGGACCTTCCCACCAGTCGCGTTCAACGCCGGTATGAAACAGGCCTATCGCGCTAGTGGTGAGGGCGGCGATGGCACCTAGGGCGGCGAGAATACGCGGGCCGCCCGCGAGAATAAGGACGCCCAAAACAAAGGCCACGGCATGAGGGTAGCGTTGCCACAGGCACATCGGGCAGGGCGCAAGGCCGCCAATGTATTGAAACCCGAAGGCGCCCAAAAGCATCGCCAAAGAGCCAAAACTTGCGATAACTACCAGTGTTTTATTCATTACAGCACCTTCACAAAGTAAAATCCGCCCACCAGCAATACGACAAAAACGATGAATACCAAACCAAGGCGGCGCTCGATGAAGTCGCGGATCGGCTCACCGTAGACCCGCAAAAGGGCGGCGACAACAAAGAACCTAAAAGCGCGCGCAATGATCGCAGCGACGATAAAAATCGGCAGGCTGAGCCCCGTGGAGCCGGACAGGATCGTGATGACCTTGAACGGGAAGGGTGTAATCCCCGCGATCAAGACCGCCCAAGCGCCCCACTCGTTGTATTTGGTGCTGAACTCCGCGAAATAATGCTCTTTGCCATAGAATTCGAGAACCGGACGGCCCACGGATTCAAACAACCCAGAGCCGATATAATACCCAAGCAATGCTCCCAGTACTGAGCCAACAAGCGCGACGCCTGCGATAAGCCACGCCTTGGACGGGCGGGCGATAATCATCGGGATCATCAGCACATCAGGGGGAATCGGGAAAACCGAGCTTTCGACAAAAGCAATAACCCCAAGGGCCCAAATTGCATACCGACTCTGGGCGAGGGACATCGTCCAGTTATAGAGAGATCGTAGCATAGCTGCTCTTTAAGTTATTGCGCCTGAAGGCCGTTTATCACGGTCTAATGTTGGATTGTCTACGCGATGATGCGCCAATTTTAAAGGCAAAGTTACCCCGTTAGATAAACTATTGCGTGACGACGGCAAAACCCGCAAAAGAACGCCATGATGGACCGTGAAATTTCCTATCCCCCTTCGTGCGAAAAATGGTGCAGGCCTATGCGCTGTTTGGGGGGTATTGTTGATTTTGGCTGCCTTGATAACGGTAATTTCGGTGGGCACACGCGCGGTGGGGCTGGAAGTTATTTCAGGCGATTTTGAGCTGATTGAACTGGCCACAGGGATCGCCGTTTTCTCCTTTCTGCCTTGGGGGCACATGACGGGCGCACACGTCCGCGTTGACGTTTTGGCCGCGCGGTTTGGTTCGCGCGCGTTTCGGGTGTTGGGTGGAATTTCCGATGGGTTGGTGGCCCTGATTGCTACCGTTATCCTGTGGCGCTTCTACCTTGGGTTCGCCGAGAAATTCCCCTATGGAAGCGAGGCATTTCGGTCGGTATTCTCGATGGGCAGCAAACCCTTCTATCCAGAAACCACCTATGAGCTTCAGATCCAGATTTGGCTCCCTTACGGGTTTTGTCTGATTGGGGCCGCGCTGTTTGCCCTCGTAGCGATTTTGAAGTTTACCGCTGATATTCAAGGGAAAAAGCCATGACCGGAGTGGAAATCGCGCTCATTGGGTTTGCCCTTATGCTCTTGGCTATTTTCCTGCGCGTGCCAGTCGCCGTGGCCATGGGGATCACCGGATTTGTCGGGGTTTGGATCATTCGAGGCAGTGCCTCCGCACCGCTAAACCAGCTTAAAACCCTCAGCTATGACACGTTCTCCAGTTACTCTCTGTCGATCGTGCCGCTGTTTCTGTTGATGGGGCAATTCGCCACAAAATCGGGCATGAGTCGGGCGCTCTTTCAGGCCGCTGCTGACTGGCTCGGGCATCGGCGCGGTGGGGTGGCCATGGCGACAGTGGGCGCTTGTGCAGGGTTTGGCGCGATTTGTGGAAGTTCGCTTGCGACGGCCAGCACGATGGGGCAGGTGGCCCTGCCGGAAATGCGCCGCGCGGGGTATTCCGATGCCTTGGCGACAGGTGTTTTGGCCGCGGGCGGCACCCTTGGAATATTGATCCCCCCGTCGGTGATATTGGTGATCTACGCCATTCTCGCGGAGCAAAATATCGCCAAGATGTTTGCCGCCGCCATTGTTCCCGGTATTTTGGCCGCCGTGGGGTACATGATTGTTGTGCGCCTGATGGTGTCCCGCGAAAGCGGTGATTTGCGCGCGCCAAAAGTGGCCTATGCCAAGCGCCTGAAATCGTTGCTCGCAGTGTGGCCGGTGATCCTTATTTTTGCCCTCGTAATGGGTGGAATTGCGGCGGATTGGAACTGGGTTAAACCTGGGGTTCAGGCGCTGTTTACCCCCACCGAAGGCGCGGCAATTGGCATGGTTATCACGGGCCTTTATGGTGCTGCAACTCGGGGCTTAACGTGGAGTGGATTCGTGGAAAGCGTCCTCGCTGCCGCATCCGCGACCGCGATGATTTTCCTTATTCTCTTGGGCGCTCAACTGTTTAACACCTTCTTGGCCTTCACACAGGCCCCACAAACCCTTGCTGAGTGGATTGGGGGCCTCGGAGTGCTTCCGATTTTTGTTTTGCTTGGAATGCTGGTGTTTTACCTCGTGTTTGGTTGTGTGATGGACTCGCTTTCGATGATCCTTCTGACGGTGCCTGTGTTCTTTCCGATCATCGAAACCTTAGACTTTGGTTTGACTGCCGAAGCCACCGCCATCTGGTTTGGTATCCTCGCGCTTGTAACCGTCGAGATCGGCCTGATCACGCCACCCGTAGGATTGAATCTCTTTATTATCAACGGACTCGCCAAGGATGTGCCCATCGGCCAAACCTATCGCGGTGTTTTGCCGTTCATAGCGTCCGACATCCTGCGCGTCGCACTCCTTTTGGCGGTCCCAAGCCTCGCACTTATTTGGATTTAGCGCGCCGCACCGTGATTTTTGTAAAAAAAACGCATCCCGAGCGTTTTTCCTCTTTTCCCCAGCGCCATGACAGGCTACATCCACCTCGTGGCCCGAGTGGCGGAATGGTAGACGCAGGGGATTCAAAATCCCCCGTTGCAAGACGTGGGGGTTCGAGTCCCCCCTTGGGCACCACATATTCACCTTTAAGTGATTGTTATTGCTGGATTTATCACCCAGCGGTGACCCATTTACATACACGCTTACCTACACAAACAGGTTTAAGCTATGCGGAATATGACTGTGAAATACGTTACTCAAGATAAGAAATCAGGAAGCTACATCTACCGTCGAAGGGTTCCAAAAGCCCTTGTAGGTTTGATTAAGAAGAATGAATTTCTAAAGGTCATAGGGAAAACCTCAGGGGAGGCCATGACCAACTATGGTATGGTGCATCAACGCTTTGAACATTTGTTGAGCTTGTCGCGGAATGGCGTGACTAACCTTTCTCCAATGGAGCAATCAAAACCGATGGTCGCCCTTCTTTCGGAGTGGGGATGGACCCATATGGAGTGGGAAGAGACGAAAACGAGAGAACAGCAAGGGATGCTGCTGTTTCAGAGTTGGTGGATAAGTATCAAGACCCCCATACAGGTGAATATATAGGTGTACCTGAAGGTGACGCGATTCTGGCACGGGCGTTACTTGGCGGTGTCGCTGAAGAGGCTCGCACAGTGACCTTGACTGATGCGTTCAAGGCTTACCTTGCCGAGAAAGGCAAAAGTGACCCCGAGCAACTCAAGAAGCAGACCCAGAGACTTTACAGGGGTGAACAGCGTTTGATTAGTATCCTAGGAGGGGACAGACCGCTCTCTGAGGTTACTCGAAGCCATGCGAGGGCGTGGCGAGACAGTAGGGAAGCCTCAGGTGTTGCTCCCGCCACGATTAGGCGTGAACGCAATGATATTAGTGCGGTTTTCAGTTGGGCCATAAGCGAGCTTACAATTGATGGGGGAAACAACCCATTTAGTGGAATGAAGATCGCGGATGAAACTGATGGGCGTCAGACCAAACGTCTCCCGCTCCCCCGAGAAGTTATTAGTGGGGTCTATGAGGACCTGAAGGAGACACCTGACCTCTATCGGATTTGGACTCTACTCGACCACACGGGGGCACGTCCAAGCGAGATAAGGATGCTCTTGCGGTCTGAATTTGTGGTGAACGCCCCAATCCCGCACATCCTTATTTCTCGAAGAGAGGGCAGAACACTCAAGAGCAGCTGGTCTGAAAGGGCCATCCCGCTGGTTGGGGACGCCTTGGAGGTCGCCAAATCTATTGTTGCGGAGGGCGCAGGGGAGACGGTTGCGTTCCCAAGATATGCGAGCAGAGGCGGAATGGATCGGCTATCGACAGCACTTGGCAAGAAAATTAGAACGCACTCGACGGACCCTAAACATACCACCTATTCTCTTCGTCATAATATGAAAGACCGAATGAGGGCGGCTGAAGTCTTCCCAGAGACCGCCAAGGCCATCGAAGGACACGCCCTTAGTTCAGGGCAAGATGGCTCGTATGGTGAAGGAATTTCACTGGCTCAGAAACATGAGGCAATGATAAAGGCGATGCGCAACAAATAGGCCACTGAGCCCTCGGCAGTCTTAGGTAGGGTGGGTAGGTTAATGCTGCGGCAAAATGCGTTAAGGGCAGTTATGCGCTGGGAATACCCCAAATCTTATCCAACTTCTCATCTAATTCCGCAAAATTCATATTGCGCGAGCCGTCAGCCAAAAATGTATATGTGTAGGTCTGTCTGTGGATTTCATCAAACCACGGAATATTCAGTCTAGTATAAAGAGATAGCATGTTGCCAAGTTCTCTTTCGTCCCAATCGCGAAAAGTTTGTTGTGATCCATCTTCTAGTAAGACGTTGGAATAATAGGTTACTCTAACTTGCTCAATCAGAAGAGATTTTTTTGTTTCGCTATTTAAGTAGAAGTGAGTGGCGTCCCGAAGAACTGATTTGTAGTGAACACGGCTCACTAATTCATCGAACTGAAGTGGATGGAGTTCTTGTCCGTCCAATCCGAAAGGTCCAAGTTTACCAGCTTCAATCTGCAAGCCGCCATCGGCAACAGCAATCGCCCCCAGTTTCCCCATGCGGATTGCGACTGATTTTCCGAACAAGTTAGTACTAAAATCGAAAAGGTCGTAATGGCGAGACTCAGCTATTCGGTACAAGTAGACTGTGAACGGGACAGCACCATGCAAACATCTAAATACTGTAGGTTTTCTGTGGGAATTAACCAACAAGTGGAGCGAGTGTAGTTCATCAGCGAACTTAGGCGGGAATATACTTCCGAGCGAAGGGTCGCTTTGATCATATGAAAACCTGCATTCAGCATGAATGATTCCGAACAGAATTTTGAAAAGCCACAGACCCACCAATAGTCGAAGGTCATCGTTTTCAAAATTAGTCTCATAGGATTCCGCTTGTACTTTTACGCGTCTCTCCAAATCGGCCAGCGGTCCAGTATTGCAAGGTTCGCAGCACGGAGAAGTTAAACGACGATAGGGAATTAGAGTGCCGTTCAATAATGTCAGCTTCTGATTAAGCAGGCCATACTTGTGTTGCAACCAAAGTGGAAAGACGTGCTCTCCCTGTCCAGTGGACGCTGGCCCCCCGCACATAAAACATTTCCCGCATTTAATAGCATCTTCCGATACGGCAGCGTTTGTAAGAGTCTGTACGTATTTTTCCATCCGTGGCTTTCAAAATACTTCCGACATTAAGCATCAGTATAGGCTTAAAGATCAAGCCGCCGCCATATCCAGTTGGAGTTTATTTATTCCATAATTTTTGTTGGCTTGTAGATATGTGTGCATGTAGGTTTGCCTATTTGTTGGCCAGAGCGCCCCTTTTAGCAAGCCACAGTGCAAAAGCTATATAGATGATAGCGTCATACGTCATGTTGTGATTCTCCTTGGTTGAAAGTAACGCTCGGTTTATTTTAGGCGTCGTGCAGTACGTCTTTTGAACTGTTCTTTCAGTAGCCTTAACACCCCTCGCTTTAACACCCTAGGGCCACCTTGAAGGACTCCTCTGGGCCTCTCAGAGGGTGATGTGCAACCATGATATCACGCCCAGCGCCAACGCGACAATCACACCTTTGAGGAACTGTGAGCGCCTGTCGAAATCTCACTTTATAACTGTAAATAATTAGGTTGCACCCTTAGAGGAAGATTCCTGTAGTTACCTTCAGGTATAGCCTTGGTTTGACCTTTGATGATTGATGAACAGATACCTACCTTTAAGGTTACCTGAGGGGTACCCTTCATTGATGATTGAGGTTCCTTGTGGGTTCCTAGCAGGTAGGTCTAGCGATAAATCATTGCTAATGAACACCTATAAACAGAGACCATTGGGGAAGACCCAACACCAAAGTTCGAGGTGTTGAATTGCTGATGGGGTCTAGATCAACTTTTTGGGGTCAAAAATGTGAGCGGGTATAATGATGGTGGCGCAAACCGCGTTATCCCCCGTACCCCCCTCCCTCACTCACAGATTCATTCACAACATACCTTCAGCTACACCACGGGGTTTCAATTTCGATGAGGAACACCACCCGAGTTCAATCTCTTGCCGCACAGGGGGTTAGTAATGTGGTTAGTTGCGCACCCCATTCTTAGCGAAGCCCTAGCCAACTCCACGGCTGAGTCAAAATGACTCACTCAAGATTGATTGCTGATTGATCTTTTTGGGTATACTCTAGCGGAGCATCATGGCGGTACACGCATGGTGACCCATTAGGGTGGACCGCTCAATTAAAGTACACCACAAGCATGGGGTCTAGACCCAAAAGGAACAGTTCAGATGGCAATCTACGGTTACGCAAGAGTTTCAACAACAGACCAAAACCTTGAAGTACAACGCGAGGCGCTGGGCGCTGCAGGTTGTGAGACAATCCGCGAGGAGAAAGCCAGCGGCACAAGTATGCAAGGGCGGGATGAGCTTGAGATACTGCTGCAGTTCTTGCGGAAAGGTGACACGCTCGTCGTTACACGGGTGGATCGGTTGGCGCGGTCTGTAGGTGATTTGCAGACGATAGCGAAGGAGTTGGAAATGCGGGGCGTTGCGCTCAAGGCTACCGAACAGCCCGTTGATACTAGCACGGCTGCAGGTAAGGCGTTCTTCGGGATGCTGGGGGTTTTCGCTGAGTTCGAGACCAACCTTCGCAGTGAGAGGCAGATGGAGGGCATTGCAAAGGCAAAGGCCAACGGGGTCTACAAAGGGCGAAAGCCTATCATCGACAATGCTGAGGTTCACAAGCTCGCTGCAGAAGGTTTGGGGGCCACTGAGATTGCCCAGCGCTTAAACATCGGGAGAACTTCAGTATATCGGGTGTTGAAATCCACAGTAGCAGCGAAAAGTGAAGCGGCGTGAGGAGCCCTCAGAGGCACCTTAGAGAAACGTTGTCGGGTTTGCCCTAGGGAGGGAGTCTGATGGCGCCAAGCGAGTCCTAGCGGCCATCCCACGACTCGTATGTAGCCTATCTGTTTTAGGAGATAGATTGCTTGATTTTCAGGTGAGACTCTGGACCTCGGAATCGACCCATGTTAGCTATCGTAGGGTGGACATCCTTACGCTAGTGGTTTGTTTTCACTAGTGGTTTTAGTTCACCCCTCAAATGTCAACGACACATGAGGAACACTAATGTTTACCAAATTCAAAGAACTCCCAACTCAACTCAGTATTCAACTTTCCCCTCGACTTGACGGGGAGCCATGGGCGTTTGCTTTGCCGATCCGTGGGGGTTACCTCATACGCCTTGGGGGGTGGTTTATCTACCTTGAGGGTGGCGGGAAGGCGTATCAGTGGGGCGGCCACAGTAATTAGGTTGCTTCTTTAGTTAAGCTGTGTGCCCCCCAAATGACTTCAAGGGTCCCTGAATTAGGTTGCGCCATTAGTTGAGGTATTCTCTGGACTGCCAGAACACCAACCTCACCATTTTCAATTTAGAAGAAAGAAATACAATGACCAACAAAGATGAAACCGCTCAGGCGGAACAAGTAACTATGGCTTATGCAATAGGCTCCCAGATTGCTAAAACCAAAGCTGGGGGTTGGGGCTGTGCTGTTTTGCACCCCAGTTTCTGTCAATTAACCGTCATGGAGGAAAATGGCCGCTCAGACGCCACAACGGCACCTCGAGAAAACCTGTGGGCGGCGCTGGGCGCACTTGAAATGACGCCTAAGGAAATCCCACTGGTTGTCTACATGTGCGACCACAACACCATTAACGCTTGCAATGGAGGCATTCCCAAATTGAAAGCAAACGGCTGGAGGAACTCTGGAAATAAAAGACCCTTAAATCAAGATATCCTTGAGCGGATCGAAGCTGCCATGAAAGGGAGAAAAGTTCAGTTCAAAAGCTTCAAGAAAGGTTGTGGAGGCATGGGAGAGAGACATGCCCGTAGACTCGCGGCTATGGCGATAGAGGGTCAGTTAGTTAGTTCTATTCAGATTGGAGAGGACGCATGATTTCTGAAACCAAATTCGCAGCCATTGAACGACTGCAAGGTGAGTTGGCACGGGGGGAGGCAATGCCCCCCAGCGTCCCCAGAAGCCTTCCCCTAGAGGCTATCCGTGAGGAACCAATTGTGTTCCAGCCGCGAAAGGATGGGGTAGACCCAGAACGCGTTGAGAAGATTAGCCAAGATGTTAATGGCGGGGTTCTTGACGAGCAAATCCATGTTTGGTGGAGCGGTATGGGGTGGATTGTCGTTGATGGACATCACCGCATGGCCGCTTATCGACTCAAGGCTGACAGGGATGGCGAAAAGGGTCTCAAGGCGCCAGTGAAGGTCCTAATAGGGCACTCTCTGGATCAGGCCATGGCGGTTGCCAGCAAGTTAAACTCTCGGGAGAAAGATCCCATAACCAGAGAGGAGAAAATGGACAGTGCGTGGGTGTTGATTTGCCGTGACGTCGGATCGAAGAAAGAGCTTCACGAATGGACTGGGATATCTCAGGGGCAGATTGGGATAATGCGAGCGCTCTTTAAGCGGCTAAGGGAACGTAGAAAGTCGCCAATGCGTCTAATGGGGATGACTTGGGAAAACGCACGATTGATGGATAAGAAAGGCAAACTGAAACCCGAGTGGTCCCCAGAGCAGGAGGAGGCAATGGCGCAGGAGTGGGGAAGAAAGCTGCTAAAAGCCTTGGGGGAGAAGATGAGGATGCAGCCCGAGGTGCTTGCACGGGCAATCCAAATAGTTTCCGAGGAGTTGCCCCATAGGCTGATTAGGAGTGACGCCTTCCATGATGGCTTTGAGAAAGCTAAAGAAACCACGGGGTTTGATCTACTTGAAGCCGAGGGAATTGAGGCAGGCGGGGATAAGGGACTTGAAGCTGACTTTTAGGGAAGGCTGGAAGCTGTAAGGCTTTTGACTGATGGGGCCTGTGTGGTGAGTATAGGTCTGTATTGAAGATGAGTGTTGCGCCCTCTGATGAGGCCGCTACCTTAATGGACCCTGAAGGACAACAACAGGAACCTTGACTGTGACAGCAATCTTGCTGAAATGGCGATCCTGAAGGATGCCTTATTGGAACCTTAGGGTAACCAAAGCCTAGATGGTACAATTGTACAGGCGGCGATCAAGTGTAGAACTAAACACGAGATGAGCAAATTCTAAGCTGCCCATTGTCCGTGTGTTTGTGCGAATAGATTAGAGAAAACTAGCCAAGCTAGGTTGACGGTCATAATTGATTGTCTCAGGATGATACCAGATCAGGTCCGCTCTATGGAGAACTTCAATTGGCTAATAAAATTACTTTTGCTTCAAACATTAATATTGGTCAAAACGGTGCGGAGAATGACGACGAGTTTCTTTTCAAGTGTTTTATTGACCATCACGCGTTGAGTGAGCTCACTGACATGAACAACCCCTCGAACTTCGTCTTGGGGAGTACGGGCAGCGGCAAAACTGCTTTGCTTAGAATGATTGAGAAAAACAAAGAAAACTGCGAATCCTTCGAAGTTCATGAAATGGCGATGAATCACATTGCCAATAGTGATGTCATTCAGTTTCTCCAAAGTATTGATGTTGATCTAAGCATTTTTTTTCAAGCTCTGTGGCGACACGTCATTTGCATTGAGTACATTAAACAAGTCACTCAAGCCGATACGAAGGACAAATTCCGATACATCAAAACGAAAATTGTGGACTTCATTAAGCGTGAAAGCGTACGGGACAAAATGATTAAATTCATTGAGGACAATGAAAATAGGTTCTGGAATACCGTAGATGAGAACATAATTGAAATCACGGAAGCTTTGGAAAAGAACCTTACCGCCACAATGGGAGGCGAGGTCGAAAAATTTACACTACGCGCTGGTTATGCTCGCGGGTTAAGCGGTGAGAAGAAGGTACAATTACAGCAGCGAGCCAAAAAGTTTGTTGATGGCAATACCATCGCGGAGCTTGGACACGTGATTGGGGCGCTAGCCGAATACACTAAGGGACGCGCAGACGAATATTTCATTCTAATTGACAGGTTGGATGAAGCATGGGTTGACGAGTCTATTAAATACCAACTTATTCAGTCACTTTTCGAGGCGCTAAAAGGGCTTCAAAAGCTTCGTAATCTAAAAGTAATCGTCGCTCTTCGAAATGACGTATACGAACGAATGATTAGGGAGGCACCACCGTCACGAGCACAGCTAGAAAAATATAACGACTACATTGTTCGGCTACGTTGGACCAAGGAACAGCTTTGGCAGTTGGCTGAGAG
This sequence comes from Falsihalocynthiibacter arcticus, assembly GCF_000812665.2. Lineage (GTDB taxonomy): Bacteria > Pseudomonadota > Alphaproteobacteria > Rhodobacterales > Rhodobacteraceae > Falsihalocynthiibacter > Falsihalocynthiibacter arcticus. Next base: position 3,481,067 of record NZ_CP014327.1, on the reverse strand, counting down.
GCGAGTAAACCATTTGTTCAAATGGAAGTACTCATCTGAGAACGTTCACTTCGTTGATATTTTTAAACAAAAAATCGACACACGACTAACAGTATGGAATTACTTGCTAGAACGTACACTTCTGCGGCCAAGGGATGTCATAAATTTTGTGAATGAGACTTTGCAAAAGTCGGAGGGGAAATCGTCGGTAAGCAAAAAAGACTTTCTCAATGGTGAACACACTTATTCAGATCTACGTCTTGAAAGCCTGCGGTATGAATGGCACGGAACCTATACAGGAATAGGCGTTATGCTAGACTCACTTCGTAACAAGCCTTCCTATTTTGGCGTGTCTGAATTTGCTACATCTCGGTTTGTTGATCACCTTTGGGTCGAAATCGGGAAGGATCTCGACGGTCAGAAAGACGATATTTGGCTTTCAATCAATAAATCCGTTGAGGATAGCGCAACAATTGAGCCACTAAGCTGTTGCCAAGGTATGTTCTCTCGGTTGCATTTGATAGGAGCGGTCGGTCTAAAACTTTCGTCATCTGCATCTTGGCAATGGTTCCATGAAACGGGCAAACCCGTCTCTAATCATCAGATCGGTATGGATACCAAAGTCCGAATTCACCCCATGCTGAGCTTCGCGCTTGGCGTCTCTGAGCGGCGAGCAAGTGAAAAGGATTGAGTAAATACTATTTAGATTTTTGCATTTGATTATAACAGGCTTGGAACCGATTTTTAATCGAAGCAAAACCCCCGCCGACTCGGAACAAATTGAAGGTCGTATATTATGAGCGCTGAGTTTGAACGGCAAATGAAGAAACTTGCGGGTGATGGCCCTGCTGAACGGCAAATCCTCCTCCTAAAACTCCAATATGAATTCGAGAATTCCCCAAATTTTGGGAATAGATACGTTGGTGACGCCTCGTCGCCAGCTCAACTATGGATAGCTAGGATAGGAGCCTTACTATCCCGCGTGAGCTTAGAGCACAAAATTCAATTTAGAACCCAAGTGGGTACAAGTGTGCAATTTTGGGTTATCTCGATGGATGGTTTGCGCAGAGCGCTTTCTGCTGCCATTGAAGAAATTAAATTGGAATTAGAATTAGATGGCCGCGACGATATTGGGCAGGTCTACGCTGCGGGAAAAGAATATGACTTTTTTACCGACTTGAGAGGCATTTTTGCGAGCGCGGAAAATGAGCTCTTTTTAGTTGATGCATACTTTGACGGCGCTTCGTTTGAAGCCTACTTTAGTGCTGTTAGTAGAGATCTCTCGATCAGAATACTTTGCGGAAGTTATGCGAGGGACATTGCAGCCTATATTGATAAATTCAGCTTGCAAACTGGAGCAAAAATTGAAATCCGAAAGACAAAGTTAGTACATGATCGGGTTGTCTTTTTGGACGGTTCGGATTGTTGGCTTGTCGGAGCATCAATCAAAGATGCTGGGAAAAAACCAACTTACCTAATTCCACTTGCACCTCAAATTTCCCCTCAAAAGCTTTCGATTTATGAAGGAGTTTGGTCTTCTGCTGTATCAATTTCATTAAAAGCGTGAACTAATCAACATACACATTTACACACACAAGATAATCTATTAGAAATTAAATTGTTATAAAACAATAGGTAAGCAAATGTGGTTGCTCCCCCCTTGGGCACCACAGCTTACAAGTTTTCCCTTTTTTTATTACCCCGTCGGGGCAGGGGTCTTCTTGTGCCCCCCACTTGTTTCTTGGCTACGGAACTTGCAATTTCTTTATTTTGGGAGAAACGTTAATATTTTCTAACATGGACAGTTCTAGCAGGAATTGTTTAGGTAGACACTATTCTTAAACTAGTAATTGTATCAGATAGTTCAAATCCCCTATGCTCAATGACTTGAAAAATGGGCTTCAGGGGGATAATATCCCGTGTCGCAAGGTTTGGGGAAAACGTCTCCAGAAGTAAGTGGCATAAAGTATTTCCATATCAATACCTTGTGCCCATGAGTTCATGTATTTTTCGGTAATTTAATGACTTTGACGGCAATCGCATCAGAAGCGCCCTGACCTCCAAAACGCACGATAAATGTATAAAATTCAAGGCAAACCGAAAAGTTTCGCGGATTATTAAGATTCAGTCTGCATGATCCAAAGCGGGTGATTTGGGTTTTTAGGATGGGTTTATGAGCATACACCAAGATATTTCTCAAGGTGGCACAGATGTGTCAAATGGGACAGCAGACGCAAAAAATAAAGTGCAAAAACGTTTTCGAAATGTTGTTGTTAAGCGGGAACGGCTTTTTAACCTGCTTCAAGAGGAGCATTTAAAAGAACGGCTTGCGGCGCAGGAAGAAAACGTTTCCAAAGATACGCCCAGTGCCTGCGTTTTCCGGCTTTATGGGACGGGGCCATTGCCCGAAGTCAAACCAATGGCCGCTGAAAACGACGACCCAACATCACAAGGGGTTGTCACATTTCGTTAGAAAACGATAGCACCAGTGTCTTTTTCGGAAACCGCAGTAGGGCGCAATATTTTGGCTGCTGCTGCGGCAGCTCCAAAGCCGTTGTCGATATTTACGGTCAAGACACCAGGTGCGCAACTTGCCAAAGCTGAGGTGAGGGCCGCCTGTCCGCCTTGGGAAACGCCATAGCCGACGGACGTTGGCACCGCGATTACCGGAGCACAGACTAATCCGGCAAGGACCGAAAAAAGCGCACCTTCCATACCTGCAATTGCAACTATCAATGGAAATTCGCGTAATTCCGGTAGACGTTCTTGCAATCGCCACAATCCAGCGACGCCTAGATCGGCGAAGAGCACTGCGTTTAAACCAAAAAACTGCGCTGTTGAAATAACTTCCTTCGCAACCTTATGGTCGGACGTTCCACCCGTCACTACGGCCAGTTTTGGAGCATTCGGCGCGATTTTTGGCGCCCGAAAGACTGCCGTCCGTGCAACTAAATCGCAAAACACATTGTGAGGAGCCAACGCGTGCAATTGTGCGTCCGTCAGGCGGGTCATCAATAGTGGCGTCTGGGATTGTACATGTGCGTCAAAAATGTCCAATAGATGTTCCACAGACTTATTTTCGGCATAAATTACTTCGGGGAGGGACGTTCTCGCTTTACGATCCCAATCAATATTTGTGTGTGATTTCATGATGATATGGGCATGATAAACGCGCTCCCTCGACTATAGGCTGCATGACCTATGAAAGGTTTTCCAGCCATTTCGCAAAGCGTTTTGACTGCTTGAAGGGCCGCTTCGCTCGGCTTGGAACTTGTATCCAATCGCAACCCGTTTGGCGTGAGGCGACACCGAATGTCGTCCGCATCCATCATCGTGGCCGCGGCAATCTCGATTTTATGGATGAGCGCCAAGTCGTCGGCGGAAATGGCAATGCCCGTCTCAACGCGACTGGCCAAACAGGGTTGTGCGGGCAATGTGGCGATATCCGACAATCCCAGCAACTGCGCGAAGTTGCGCAACTCCGATTTGTCGATTTTGGCCTCTACAAAAGGGTGTAAAACGTTATTCTCTTTCGCGGCAATCAAACCGGGTCTGTATTCGCCAAGGTCGTCCAAATTTGTGCCAGCAGCTAGGTCTCCGTGGCATTCCAGACGGATGCGAACATAGAGATTACTCTTGCAGAAATAGCAGCGATTATGGGGGTTTTTAATGTAATTTGGGTCGTCAAACTCTCGGGCGTTGAGTGTTTTAAGTTTCCAGTTTTCAGTTCGCGCCATATCCCTCACGCGCTGCGTGGCTTCGCTCGGAACGGCAGGTGACAGCGCGTGGGCCACAGTGACCTGCCCATTGAGGCGTCCCGCAATCGTGGCGAGCGTTAGGCTGTCAACGCCACCACTCACGGCTACTGTCAAGTCTGGGGATTGCATAACAACCCTGCGCAAACGCTGAAATGTGGCGAGTTTCTCAAGGGCTTTCGGAATATCATGCATCACGTAGTCCTTCAGATTCACGCGCTTGCTTGCGCCGCTCAGCAAGGCTCAAAAGGGGGGCCAAAGCGTCGCTCTCGACCTTAATTGTGTTTCCAGTGGGCCTGATGGCCGTTTTAATTGGCCAGCCTGCATGCGTTTCGGATGTGCGTCGCAGGATTTTTCGGCGAACCATCGAAAACCGAACTCCAAGCGTTGATGTTTGGATAAAACAGGCGCGTATGACGGAGTCTTGCTGTGCGGGAAGCGCCAAAATGCGTAGTGAAGTGCGATTGCGTCCCTTTTTTCCCAGTTCTTGCCGGCATCCGACGTCAATTACCCCTTCAGTCTCGCATAGGTATTCGACTGAGATAGCCAGTTCTTCGCCTGTCATGTCGTCGATTTCAAACGCGATTTCACAGACCATATCCTGTTGTACATCGTCGCCGGTAGTCTGTGTTTCTAAGACCCTCAAGATATTGGCAACATTGGGGAAGTCCTTCTGTCCTGCCCCTATGCCTGTCTTGCCGACGGACCCCGGAGGAGCCTCTTTTGCAGGTTCCAAATACTTAAGAATCGCGGCCCCAGTCGGAGTAATTCTTTCGCCGCTAACACCATCATCATAACCCTCAAAGCCCCGCAACAGGAGAGTCGTCGCAGGGGCAGGAACGGGAATCCAGCCATGCTGTGTTTTTACGCGACCGGAGCCAAGAGGCAGTGCACTCACCGACCAAGTTGCGGCAGCTTGTTCAATGATGCTTGCAGCGCCAACAATATCGGCGAGGGAGTCCCAATCGGCGACCTCATGAAAATGGACAGCGTCAATTTCAACGCCATGACATTGCGCTTCGGCTGAAGCTAAGTGGGTAAAAATGTCGAGGGTAATTACCTTTACTTCATCCCGTAAGTTGCTGCCATTAATAAATTTTTTAATATTAGACCAATGATGAGTGGGAGGTGCATCTGTTTCAATTTTGAAGGTAACCTGTGACGCTCTAAACCCAGCTTTCTTGACCGTAGCAACAGTTAATCCAACCGCGAAATCTAGCCCCGCATCGGAAATATCTTGGCGCAAAATCGGCTCAAAATTCGGAAAAGTATCCAACATGGCCGCAAGGAACATATCGCCCGAGATACCGCCCAAAACATCTAGGTGAAGGTGGCGGCTCATGCCTTTTTCCGTGCCTGTGGAACCACATAGGGCCCCTCTGGGATCACAGCGATATCGGCGTCGCCATGCGTTTTGATACTCGCGGCGATGGCTGCGGTGAGGTCTGTGACGCGGGAAATACCCGTGACTGCAAAATCCGCTTCGGGTAAGTGCGATGAATAGAGATGCACATGCCCCGCGCGCATGGGTTTGAGCTGCATTTCGGTCTGCCATTCGTCAACATCAGCAAAAGATTTAGCCAGTAGGGAGTCCAGAAATGCCGTCGGGCCCATTGCAACCAATTTTTCTTGCGCGGCCCGAAAATGTGGCGAGCCAAGCCCTTCGCCGCAATGGGATGCGATGATCAACGTGCCTCCGGGCGCAAGGATATCGAGGGGAGTGACCATGCCTTTCACCGTTTGGTAATAGGTTTGGTCCAACGGATAACCCGCAGCGGAGGTCACGACCGTTTTGAACGTCCGGCCCACGGGGATTTCGGTGAACTCTCGCACAAATTCAACGGCGGAAAGGTGGCTTTGGATGATCTCGCCGAAGCTTGCAAAAACCAGCCTGCGTTTTTCGTCAATAACGGTGTTCAGGGCGTAGGTTTCCCCCAGCATTTGCACGATTTCGAGCTGTTCTTCATGCAATGGATTTGCCACCAGATTGCATTCCTTGGCAGCGGGGTCTTCCATGAACCGCGCCGAGTGAAACGTGCGTATGGTTTCGTGATGCGCGACACCGGGGGCGACAACTTTGCGCCCTCCAGAATAGCCCGCCATAAAGTGAGGTTCCACGAGGCCCGTAGCAATCCGCAGATCAGCGTCGACAAGCCGTTTATCAAGTTTGACCGGAACGCCGCGCCCTTTGGTGACGCCTAAATCAACGTGATCCTCATCGTTGAGCGCATAGTGGTTTTCAACCCGAACGTTCTCTAATACCCAAGGATCATTGACTAATTCTTCGAGTTCTTCACCCAAATTGGGTCGATGAAGCCCCGTCGCAATGAGGACGGTGATCTTATTTTTGGGAATGCCGCCGGCAATCATCCCTCGATCATTGGACGCAGGAAGAGATGGTTTGGAACGGGGCGGGTGATGTCGCAAATTAGGATACATGCGGATTTTCGACCCTTACACAGAGCCTCGAAATTCGCGCTGCCAACGGGATTGCTTAGGGCATTGGCGATGAGATTTTCTGGCGAGTCCGGCGTGGGAAACGCGGGTTTTGTAATGACGGTCGCCTTTGCGCCTTCGGGCAAGGTTAGTTCTAGGCCCTCGCGCCCATATAGAAGGTCAATTTTCATCTGTTGTCTCCACAAAAATCGCTCTGAAATCGTTCACGTTGGTATGGGTCGGTCCGGTTTGAACGAGACCGTCGATCCCTTCGAAAAAACTATAGGCGTCGTGGTTTGCCAGTGCGGTATAGGCCGCATCGCGGGTGGCTTTTGCGTGGGTCTGGGTCGTCCAAATCGCCCCCGCGTTATGTTCTGATCCGTCGCGCCCATCTGTGTCGCAGGCCAGTGCCGAGATCGCCCGATTGTCCCAAGCGGCAAGGGCAAAGCCCAACAAAAACTCGCTACAGCGTCCGCCTTTACCCGGTTTTGCGCGCACGGTCACGGTTGTTTCTCCGCCGGAAATCAAGACGGCTGGTCCACGTGCGGGTTGGCCGTGGCGGTTAATTTGTGTCGCGATTCCCGCCATAACTTTTCCGGCCTCGCGGGCCTCACCTTCAATTGCGTCGCCCAAAATTATCGGGGTCACTCCAGCGCGTTTCGCGACAGCGGCGGCGGCCTCAAGGCTTGCTTGGGGGGCGGCGATGATGTGGGTTTGGGCTTTGGTAAAGGCAGGATGGTCGGCGTTTGGGGTTTCGCCATCGGGGCCTTTTAAAACGTCAAGGATGTGGTCGGGAAGGTCGATGGAGAACCGCTCGATGATCGAAAGCGCGTCCGCGACGGTGGAGGAGTCGGGTACAGTTGGTCCAGAGGCAATAATCGATGGCGAGTCGCCGGGAACGTCGCTTATGGCCAAGGTTAGAATCTGCGCAGGAGCGGCTGCTACGGCGAGGCGACCTCCTTTGATGGCCGAGAGGTGTTTGCGCAGCACATTCATTTCGTCTATTGCCGCACCACTTTCCAAAAGAAGTTTATTTAACAATTGCTTGTCTTGCAATGTTAAACCGTTCGCGGGAGCAGACATCAGGGAGGAACCGCCGCCAGAAATCAGGCAAAGCGCAAGATCCTCTGGCCCCAACTCCTCTAGGAGCGCAAGAATTTTGCGGGCTGCATTAACACCCGCCTCGTCGGGAACGGGATGCCGCGCTTCCACAATTTCGATGCCCTCACAAGGTAATGACGCACCGTGTGGAACGATGACGAGGCCTTCGCACGGCCCCCATTGCGCTTCGACTGCCTGTGCCATGCGCGCGGAGGCCTTTCCAGCGCCGACGACAACCGCGCGCCCCTTGGGCTTTTCTGGCAAATAGGGGGGAACCGCTTTGAAGGGGTCAGCTGCCTCAAGAGCCGCGTCAAAAAGGGATTTTAGGAAGTCACTAGGTATCATTTCGGCCTCGGCAGACGTTGGCGTGAATGGGTGTGCTTGCTTTATGCCCGATTGTCAGGCAATCTGTCAATCAATCAAGGAGTAGCCACATGTTCAAGCCCGTTGCACAGGTTCCCAGATACCGCCTTGTGGCTCAGCAAATCGCTGATCGTATCCTAGAAGGTGCGCTTAAAGCGGGGCAGAAAATGCCTGCGGAGCGGGTGTTGGTGGAGAGTTTAGGCGTTTCTCGCGCCACGATCCGAGAAGCACTTATTGCCTTAGAAATAACGGGCTACGTCGAAAATAGGTTCGGGGCAGGGGTACAAGTTGCGGCCCGTCCGCCGCGGGACAATCAGTTATTAGAACTTGCTGGGCCGGGACCATTTGAGCTTTTGGAAGCGCGAATTATGATTGAGGGCGAAGTCGCAGCCCTCGCGGCAGAAAACATTGGCTCTGAAGAAATTGCGCGTCTGAAAATGTTGATTGATGCCATGCAAAACGAAAGCGGCAGCGCGTTTTGGGGCGAAAATGCGGACGAAGAGTTCCATCTAACGATTGCGCGGGCGACGGGAAATCTGGCGTTAGTGAATGCTGTTGCCGAATTTTGGCGTCAACGATTGCAGATGCCAATGTGGGTTAAAATCCACAGTCGAGTGAACGTCGATGCAATGAAACCTCAATTAATTCAAGAGCATGTGGAGATCGTTGCCGCTCTGGAGCTAGGAAATGGTCCCAAAGCGCGCGAAGCGATGCGCCGCCATATCGCGTTGTTTGGGGCCCAGATTTTGGACGGGTGGCAGGCTCTCGCGCCTGAAGACCGCCAAGAAGTTTCTCCACCACCAGAACGGTTGCGGCGTCGTGTTGAAACGGAAATCGGAGAATGGGATTTCCCCTCTTGAACCGCTCAAAATCGCGAGATAAAATGTCGGCATGCGGGTGTAGCTCAATGGTAGAGCAGCAGCTTCCCAAGCTGAATACGAGGGTTCGATTCCCTTCACCCGCTCCAAAATATTCCCTTTAAAATTATGGCGTTAGCTACGACGTCTGCGCCGCCGTCCGCCCTCTGTTCCATCACCAGACGTGTTGAAATTCAACGACGGCAAGGTCAGAATCGCGTCGAGATGTGGGAAGCCATCCACGGCATTGGGAATGTTTGACGCGTTGACGAAATGCTCCTGAAAGCGGGGTTCAATCGCGGTTTCGATTTTGTGGATGGCACGCACCGTGGCTTCGATCTCGCGCCGTGCGTCAGTGTTCAACAGTGCGATCCGTGCGCCTGTGCCTGCGGCATTGCCTGCGGAGGTCACCTTGTCGAGCGCGCAATCGGGGATCATACCCAAAATCATGGCGTGTTTTGGACTGATGTGTGCGCCAAAAGCGCCGCAAAGCACGATGCGATCCACAGTGTCGACATCGAATTTGTCCATCAACAAGCGCGCGCCAGAATAGAGCGCGGCCTTGGCCATTTGGATTTCGCGGATGTCGCGATTGGTCACGGTGATTTTTGTGCCCCCAAGCGGTGTCGCGTCATAAACGAGGTAGGAATTAGTCCGTCCATCGGGGAAACAACGCGGCGTGCCGACTTGCTCGGCTGATCCGATGAGGCCCGGCCCGTCGACGATCCCTGCAACGCGCATTTCTGCGACCAATTCGATAATTCCAGAGCCGCAAATGCCCGTGACGCCCGTTGCCAAGGCGACCTCGTGAAACCCTTCTTCGGTCGACCAAAGGTCGCTGCCGATGATTTTAAAGCGTGGTTCCTTGGTCTCGGGGTCGATTTCGACACGTTCAATGGCACCTGGTGCGGCGCGTTGACCTGCAGAGATTTGTGCGCCTTCAAAGGCGGGGCCCGTGGGAGAAGAGCAAGCTAACACACGGGTTGTATTGCCTAAAAGGATTTCCGCGTTGGTGCCGACGTCGACAACAAGCACAAGGTCTTCGGATTTTTCGGGCGCTTCCGACAAGGCAACTGCCGCGGCATCCGCGCCAACGTGACCCGCGATGCACGGCAAAATATAAAGCGCGGCGTTTTCATGCAAGGGCAAACCAACATCGCGTGCGGCCAAATTGAGGGCGTTTGAGGTTGCTAATGCGAAGGGCGCTTGACCCAATTCATAGGCATCAATTCCCAAAAACAGGTGGTGCATGACCGGGTTGCACACGATGGTCGAGTCGACAATTTGCGACAACTCGATGTCGGCCTCTTTGGCGACGTCACGACACAATTGCGCCATGCCTTCGCGCACGGCGGCGGTCATTTCAACTGATCCGCCTTCGTTCATCATGCCGTAACTCACGCGGCTCATCAGGTCTTCGCCATAGCGAATTTGGGGGTTCATCAGCCCAGCACTTGCGACGACTTCTCCCGTTTCCAAGTTACACAAATGTCCCGCAATTGTTGTCGATCCGAGGTCAACGGCAAGGCCAAAGAGCGCGCGTTCGTCAAAGCCTTGGAAAATGTCGAGAAGGACGGGTGCGGTACCCGTGCCCGCGTCGTGGATGATACAAGTGACTGACCAGTCGCCTTTGCGCAAAACCTTTTGCAGACGGGTTAAAACGGGCAGGGAGGCCGTGATGCCCACAATGTCCCATTGATCAGACAAGCCTTTGGAAAGGCGTTCAAAATCCCCCGTGGGTTCATGCATATCTGGTTGCTCTACACTGACCAATACACGGCGAATGGAGGGCGCGAGGGTAATGTCACGGGCCTCGGCTCGCTTGCGCACGACCTGCTTGTGCACTTGGCTTTCGGGGGCACGTCGATCACGATATCCGACGAAATCACCGCCTGACAACCCAGTCGCCGCCCCGCTTTTAGGCCGCGAATGCGATCATAGCGCTCTTCAACTTCGTTGATCGGCGACAGCGCGGTTTTTGCCACGGTGAGCCCGTGTTTCGGGAACTCGCCAAAGGAGGGTTCGACCTGACATTTGCTACAAATCCCGCGCCCGCCACAGACGGAATCTAGATCAACGCCCAATTGACGCGCCGCCGTGAGCACAGGGGTGCCCACAGGAAAATGCCCCCGTTTTCCGGAGGGTGTAAAAATCACGAGGGGGTCGATTTTGATGTCACTCACGGGGAAACTCATTTTTTAGGAAGCAAAGGGGGCAAATTTCACCCCCTTTTTGGTGTTTCTTTTAGTTAACGGCGACGGCGGCGTCCACCGCGGCCCGAACTGGCTTCAGCGGATTCTTTTGAGGCGTCCGCAAACGACATTCCAGCGGCGACGGCCTCAAGAACTCGGCTGAATTTAATCCATTCTGTGCCGTGCGGGTCGTTGTTGTTGAGGAAATTCGCGGCGCGAATGGCTTCCATTTCAACAGGGCGCACAGGGTTCATGATCGCGCTGGTCATGCCAGCCCCGATGGCCATCGGGAGGAAGGCAGCGTTGATGCCGTGACGGCGCGGCAGACCAAAGGACATGTTTGATGCGCCACAGGTGGTGTTCACACCCAATTCATCGCGCAAACGCCGCACAAGGGTAAAGACCTGTTGCCCCGCGGTCGCCATCGCGCCAATCGGCATTACCAGCGGATCAACCACGATATCATGGGCGGGAATGCCGAAATCTGCGGCCCGTTCCACGATCTTTTTGGCGACGGCAAAGCGCACATCGGGGTCTTCAGAAATGCCGGTATCGTCGTTAGAAATCGCCACAACAGGCACGTTGAATTTCTTAACCAGCGGTAAAACCAACTCAAGACGCTCTTCTTCGCCTGTCACGGAATTGAGCAAGGGTCGGCCCTCGGCGGCTTCAAGCCCCGCGAGAAGGGCTGCGGGAACCGAGCTGTCGATACATAAAGGCGTGTCCACAACCTTTTGAATACGAAGGATAAGTTCGCGCATCAAAGGTGGCTCTACGAAGTTGTTATCGGCATAGCGGGGGTCTTCGGCCATTTTGTTGGAAAATACCGCACCCGAGTTGATGTCCAGAATATTGGCCCCACACAGCATCTGCTCAATGGCGTCACGTTCAACGGTCGAGAAATCATCAAGCTCCAATTCGGCAGCGAGTTTTTTGCGCCCTGTTGGGTTGATCCTTTCGCCGATGACGCAAAACGGTTCGTCGAAGCCTATAATGGAGGTTTTGGTCTTACTTTCAACGACGGTACGGGTCATGGGCTATCCTTTAAGGGTCTTGTGGCGCCAAAGCGGCGGTATCGGAATGAGCGGGCGTGGCATTAGAGTGTGAAAGAGCCCAGTTTGCGTTCGTTGTAATGCCACCCAATGGGAAGAAGTGCAACGATTTCAACAAGCTTTTTGGATTGGCAGCTTTATAATCGGCGAGGCTTTTTACAAGGTCTGTTGGCTCATAAGGCACAACCAGTTTCGTGACGTCGCGGGCGCGTTTTTGCAAAACGCGGAGCGAGGGGCCAACGCCACAGGCAATGGCAAAACGGATGAGGGTTTGCAACTTGGCCGGACCAGCGACGCCCAAATGCACAGGGATCGTAATGCCCGCGGCCTCAAGGGCTTCGATCCATTTGATCACGGGGGCGGCCTCAAAGGCGAATTGCGTCACGATGGCCATTTGCGCATCAGAGCGTTCGTTGAAATCTTGCTTCCAACGCAGGGCGTCCATCACGAGGCGGTCAGTGCCGTCGGTATCAATGTCGCGGTTGCCTTCGGGGTGGCCCGCAATGTGCAGACGTTTGAAACCGTCAAAAAGACCGGTTTCTAACAGCTGCATTGAACTGTGGAAGTCACCGTGGGGTTTCGCGACACCACCGGCGAGGATCAGTCCTTGCTCAACGCCCGCTTCGCCTTGGTAACGCGCAGTCCAATCGGCCAATGTGGCGCGATCTTGAATAATGCGCGCGGGAAAATGCGGCATGACTTGCATACCGTCACGGCTCAATCGCGCAGCGGTGGCGACCATCTCTTCAATCGGTGTGCCTTCGATATGCGCAACGTATACGCGGGTATTTTGGGGCAGGAGGGCGCGGAAATCGTCAACCTTTTCGGCCGTGCGCGGCATGACCTCAATGGAATAGTCTTCCATCATTGCGGTCACATTGCGTGGCACGATATTCTGGGTGCCAGACTCGCGGCGTTTGAATGATAACAGTGACATACATGCCCTCCAAAAGGAGGATGGGGCTAAGCCCATCCGTTATTGGAAATCAGCGCTTTGAGGCGGTCACGATCATATTCAGCTTCAATCTCGGCAGCTTTGGCCTGTGCGGCCTCCTCGTCACTGCCTTCAACTTCAACCGAAGGGGCTTTGCGCCACTCCGCGAGATACGCGTCGGTGCCTGCGGCCCCCGAAGCCATTGCTGCACGATCAATCGCTTGTTCAAACCGCTCAGAGAGCTGAATTTTCACACTGCGACGACCCCGTCCAACGATGACCTGTGCTGGCATATCTCGCCAATATACGATGGTAACTTGTGCCACTGCTGATTCCCTTCTCTCTTTAGTTTTAGGGTGGCCCGCGCGCAAATAAGGTCGAATTTCGACCTGACATCTCGTTTTCGCGACCCATAGCCCAAAAGGCGTGCTCGGACGTAGCTCTAAAGGTTTGCGCGCGGCTGTGCTACGGGGCAACATTGGAAAAATCTTCATGTTCATTATGAGGGGGGGCAAACTACGTTTCCCCGACGAGTGACCTTGCACCTGTGCACAGAAGGACATAGCTTGGGGATAACTCGAAAATGAAAGGGCGTAAAAATGACGCCCAAGCGTCCCGATGGTGCGGGCGCGATCCCAGTTGCGGTTGATACCCCCGCGCCAATACACACCGATTCCGTGCCGCTGTATGCGGCATTGGATTTGGGAACAAATAGTTGCCGCATGCTAATTGCGCGTCCCAAAGGTGCGCAATTTGAAGTTGTCGACAGTTTTTCCAAGTCGGTTCAGCTTGGATCAGGGCTTGAGGCTTCTGGCCGTTTGTCGCGCGGATCGATCGCACGCACGGTTCAAGCGATGCGAATTTGCCAAAAGAAATTGCGCCGCCATAAAGTGACTCGGATGCGCCTGATTGCGACCGAGGCCTGTCGGCGGGCCACCAATGCACATGAGTTGATTTCGCGGGTGAAGCGCGAAACCGGCCTTAAGCTTGAGATCATCCCCGCCCAAGAAGAGGCGCGCCTTGCGGTGATTAGTTGCGCGCCTTTAATGAGCCGTAAAACCGAACAATTGCTGGTTGTGGATATTGGCGGCGGTAGCACGGAGCTTGTCTGGCTCGATGTTTCCCACCTTCCCAAACGCGACCGAAAAGCCGCGATTATGCAGGTAAAACATGGATTTGACGGCAAGAATCTGCCCGATACAATGGCGCGGGTTGTGGACTGGATTTCGGTGCCCCTTGGGGTGGCGACGCTGCGCGACCAGTTCATGGATGTGGATAATGACGCGGCGCGTTTTGCCTTGATGAGTTGGTTTTTTGAGGAGAAATTGGCGAATTTCACCCCCTATATCGGCGACCACATTCGGGCTGGATTTCAGATCATTGGCACCTCGGGAACCGTTACGACCGTCGCCGCGAGCCATTTGAATTTGCGTCGCTATGATCGCAACAAGGTCGACGGCTTGCAAATGACCAGCGACCAAATCGATGCGGTCATTCAGGAATACTTGTCGCTTGGTCCAGACGGGCGGCGCAACGATCCACGGATTGGCAAAGATCGACAGGCATTGATCATGTCTGGGGCCGCGATTCTTCAGGCCTTGCTGCGGATCTGGCCAACAGATAAACTTTCAGTTGCGGATCGCGGTTTGCGCGAAGGGCTGCTATACGCCCTAATGAGCGCCGATGGCGTGTTAATAGATGAGGCCGATTAAAATGGCAGACGGTTCTGAAAAAGGCGGCGCAGGGCGTCGGGTTGGCGGCAAAGGGGCTGGCGGCCCGGGATCGCGGGGCGGCTCTGGACGTGGATTGCGCGACCTTCGGGTCACGGTGAAAACCGCGCGCGGACGCAAGCTTTCCTCGACACTTTGGCTCGAACGCCAACTCAACGACCCCTATGTCAAACGGGCGGGCTCCGATGGATATCGCGGTCGTGCGGCCTATAAGATTTTGGAATTGGACGATAAGTTTAATTTCTTCACGCCCGGAGCGCGCGTTGTCGATTTGGGCTGTGCACCGGGGGGCTGGTGCCAAGTTGCTGTGCGGCGTGTGAATGCGCTTGGCGAGAAAAAGGGCAAGGCCATTGGCACCGTTTTGGGAGTTGATCTTCAAGAGGTTGAACCCATTCCCGGGGCCGACATCCATGTTCTCGATTTTCTGGAAAACGATGCCGACGAGCAGGTGAAAACTTGGCTTAATGGTCGTGCCAACGTTGTACTGAGCGATATGGCCGCCTCGGCATCAGGGCATAAACAGACCGACCACAACCGGATTATGGCGCTATGTGAAGCAGCTGCTTATTTCGCTTTTGATGTACTTGAGCCTGAGGGAACGTTTGTTGCCAAGGTTTTGGCGGGCGGAGCCGAGGATTTTTTGCAGAAGATTTTGCGGATGAAATTCAAGAAGGTGACCTACGTTAAGCCACCAGCCAGTCGTGCGGACAGCTCGGAAAAATTCATTGTCGCCACAGGGTTTCGCGGTGGCACGGCTGCGGATAAATCCAACATCTGATAAACGGCTTTTGCGCGGTCCTCGATTAAGGTTTGCCGCGCAAAATATCGGCGCGGTCGGTGAGGCAGGCCGAAAGCTGAGCCCGAAGCGCACGAATCCTAGGGGTTTGCGCGAGGTCCGAATGGCTCGCAACCCAAATCGGCACTGTCATCTCGGGCGCTTGTGTTTCGAGGCGTTTCAGTTCGGGCGCTGCGTCGCCGATAAAACTCGGTAAAAACGTACATCCAAGCCCTGCAACGGCGAGACGGCACAGCGTTTGAAAGCTGTCTGCGGCCGCAACACATGCGGATTGCGGAATGGACTTGGACATCCAATTGGCAGGCTGGGAGCGAGACAGCGGACCAACTAAGGTGATCCAATCGTTCGATTTTTCGGGCGAGAGTGTGCGGGACATATAGGCGGAAAATCCCATGATGGCCGCTTGTTCCCCGATCAAATCGTCCTCAAGCTTTTGCGCAGGACGCACTGTGATATCGGCCTGCAAGCGGCCCAAATCGACATGGGCATTTGTGGACAGAAGCTCAATGAATAACTGGTTGGTTTGGGACTGCAATTGGGCCGCAATTTCGGGCAATATCGAATGGCAGAACGTATCTGTTGACGTTACACGGACCGTTCCGCTCAAAAGGGGGCGCGCGTGCCCGCCGAGGTTTTGCACTGCTCGAAGCGCATCCTCTGCCTCACGCGCGGCGGCAAACACGTCGCGTTTATCGGTCAAAACTTGATAGCCATGAGCTGTCCGCTCAAACAATACGGTACCGAGTTGTTCCTCGTAGCTTGCGACCCGTCGCAAAACGGTCGCGTGATTTACACCCAAATGCTTGGCCGCCTTTGAAACTGACCCTAAATCTGCGACAGCCAAAACAAATCGCAGGTCATCCCAGTTTTCCTTGTGCATAAATAAAGAGGACCTTCTGCAAAATTGGGGACTGTCTATGTATTTTCTAACAGCTAACCTTAGATAAACGACTCTTTGCAAGGAAAATTCATATGAAACGTCTTTCAATTCTTCTCGTTGGTGCTGCCGTTGCTATTTCTGGCGCAACTATTTCATTCGCCAGCACCGATGCTGAACTCAAGGCCGCGGTTGAAGCGCGCCAAGAGAATATGAAGCAACGCGGCAAAGAGCTCGGCGCTCTTGGCGCGATGCTCAAAGGCGAAGTGGCCTATGATGCGGCCGCAGCACAGGCCGCCGCAGATGCTTTGCTTGCTTCGGTTACAGTCGATCAATCCGGTTTTTGGTTGCCCGGAACCGACAGCGACACATTTCCCGGGTCACGCGCAATGCCAGCAATTTGGGCTGAAGGGTCAAAAGCTGGCGAAGAAGGTGCTGCCCTTGTTGTCGCGGCCGAGGCGATGGTCGCAACCGCAGGGCAGGGTGTTGATGGCATCAAGGCCAGCATGGGGGGCGTCGGTGCCGCCTGTAGTTCTTGCCACAAAGCCTACCGCGCTCCAAAGAAATAGCTTATTTTAGGCACTGTTTCTAAAGGGGAACCTATGGCATCCTGGGGAAGGAAAATTGCGAGCAGTGGGGGAATCCTCGCCGTTTGTGTCGTTGCTGGCCTCTATATCACTAAGCCGGAAAGGCTCGCGCCTGATGCGTTGGAGGGAATGATCCCCAGCACAGAAAATGGCGCGCGAGTCTTTTCTGCGATGGGCTGTGCCTCCTGCCACTCAGCGCCCTTGGGAGTAGAATATGAAAACGACGCACTCGGAGGCGGAAAGCGCTTTCCTAGCCCCTTTGGAACCTTTGTCGCGCCCAATATTTCATCGCATCCCACAGCAGGTATTGGCACATGGACCGACCTAGAAATCGCCGACGCGGTTCTGAAAGGGACATCGCCAACGGGGGAACATTACTATCCGGCGTTTCCCTATGCGACCTTCAACAAAGCGAAGTTGCAAGACATTGTAGACCTCATCGCACATTTGCGCAGCCTTCCCGCAATTGATACGCCGCGAGAAGCACATGATCTTGGGTTTCCGTTCAACATGCGGGTGTCCCTTGGCGGCTGGAAGCTGCTGTTCGTCAATACCGACTGGGTCGTGACCGGCGATTTGACCCCGCAGCAGGAACACGGCCGCTATTTGGTCGAAGCCATGGGGCATTGCGGCGAATGTCATACACCACGGAATGTGCTTGGAGGCAGCGAGAAGACGTTGTGGCTTGCGGGCGCCCCAAATCCGGTGGGCAAAGGACGCATTCCAAATATTACGCCGGGGGAATTTAACTGGTCAGAGGCTGATGTGGTCGAATATTTAACGTCGGGCTTTACACCAGAATATGATTCCGCAGGAGGGGAAATGGCCGATGTTGTTGAAAACATAGCTAAACTTCCTAGCGCCGACCGCGAAGCCATTGCGGCCTATCTTCAGATCGTTCCAGCCCATTCAAGCAAATAAGCCGCCTCAATTAAGAGAGCGGCTTGAATGTAGGGCAGGAATGTTGTGAGTGAAGTCGCTTTTAGCCGCCCCAAGAACGTACAGGGCCGCAATCCATATGGACAAAATTGGATCGGCTATATTTGCCAACGCCACCGGCACTGCAAGAAGCCGCAGCCTTAGCCATTTGCGAAACAGTACGCGATTTGAGGCGCAAATCGGCAGCTTGGCCGACCATGTGCAGCGAATTTTTGGCAACGCCGCGTGACCGTGAGCGTAAAAGTTGGTTGGTTTTGGGACTGCGATATCCGGACAAGAGCATGTAGGGCTCTGTGACATCCAAAAGGCTGTGGGACGCCGTGATGATATCAATTGTGCGTGTATCGATATTTTTGGCTTCGTCCTGACGCCAGTCTCGCATAAAGTAATTAATCTGAGTGAGGGCAGGTTTGATATATTCGCCATCGATCCAATAGATCATGTCGATATTTTCACCCGTACGTTGGTTGAACATGTTGATACGGCGTATGTCGCCACTTCCGCGCAAAAAACCCGCAGCACTTGAATATGTGGGCGCTGCTGTGATCGCGGTTGCCGCAAAAGCCGCTAAAAGGCCTCGGCGGGATAAGCCCGCTGGTGTCGCTAGTGTCATTGGTACTGCCCGTTCTCGTTTTTTGGCCACATTCACTTGCGGCTGCATTATTCCCCAGATGCACCTTTCTTATGACATAATCGAAAAAAACCGCCAAGGCTTGATTCAAACAAGGTGGGAATTCCGCCTGTTTTGGGCGAAATGTTGCGCATTGGCCTTAGTCCAAGCTTAATTGTCACCGGATATTTAAAGTAAGGAGAAATTCGGGTAAACTGACGTTGGAAAGCGGGACCCCGCGAGAACGTGATCGTGCATGCACTTGCTTTTCAAGAAAGATTTACGTATTTCGCTACACTAAAACGCGAACGGAACGAGGATAAAATGGTATTTTTGCGCGCAGGCTTTGCTTCTTTTTTGTTGGTTTTGATGTCTGTGGTGGTGACGCTTTCAGCCTCAAGTTCAGCACAGGCCGAAATTACAGCTTTTAAACAGGCTGTCGCCGAAGAATCTGCAAAAGACGCAGGAATCGCCGCGTTCTATCGTGGACGGAATTTTGAGCCCATTTGGACCCAGAACAATGGAAAAGATGCAACGCGCCGCAATGCGTTTTTGCAAGCACTTTCGATGGCAAGAGTGCATGGGCTTCCGGCGGGCAAATATGACCCCAATGTCTTTATGGCCGACCTAGGCCGCGTTCAAAATCAACGGGACTTGGGGCGCATGGAAGTCCAGATGAGTCGCCTGTTTGTCCAATATGCCCAAGATATTTCCCGCGGAATTGTGACCCCGTCAAAAGTTGATCCGGGTATGGTTCGCAAAGTTTCGCGCTTTAAATCGGAGGATCTGTTGGAGGCCTTCGCCAAATCGTCCCCTGCTGGTTTTTTGAAAAATCTTGCCCCAAAGGCTCCCGAATATTTGGCTCTGACCAAAGAGAAGCTGACGCTTGAGAAGCAACTTGAGCGCGGCGGATGGGGCCCAACGGTTAACGCCAAGAAGCTTGAACCTGGCGCGAGTGGGAATGAAGTGGTGACGCTTCGTAACCGCCTGATTGCCATGGGATATATGGGGCGTTCCGCCAGCCAAACCTACGATGTTGCGATGCAAAAGGCGGTGCAACTGTTTCAGCTTACCCACGGTTTAAGCCCGGATGGCGTCGCAGGGGGCGCGACAATTTCGGAAATTAACGTTCCCGTCGAGGGACGTTTGAAGTCTGTTATGGTCGCCATGGAGCGTGAACGTTGGCTCAATGGCCTTGAGCGTGGTGAACGCCACGTTTGGGTGAATATCACCGATTTCCACGTCCGCATTATAGATGACGGTAAAACCACCTTCGAAACACGGTCGGTCGTCGGCAAAAACACGTCCGATCGTCAAACGCCCGAATTTTCCGACGTGATGACCCATATGGTTATCAACCCAACATGGAATGTTCCCCGCTCGATTGCGGTGAAAGAATACCTACCAATGTTGAAGAAGAACCCAAATGCGGTTTCGCATTTACGGTTGATCAACGGTTCCGGCCAGATTGTAAGCCGCGAGGGTCAGGATTTTACACAATATTCCGCCCGTAATTTCCCCTTTGATATTAAGCAGCCCCCAAGTCGCGGCAATGCTTTGGGTTTGGTGAAGTTTATGTTCCCAAATCGCTATAATATCTACTTGCACGACACACCGGCCAAGGATTTGTTCGGCCGTGAATCGCGCGCCTTTAGCCATGGATGCGTTCGGTTGCGTGATCCGCAGGATTTCGCGTTTGCTCTTTTGGCCAGGCAGCAATCTGATCCGGAACCTTATTTCAAAAAGATTTTGGCCACGGGGCGCGAAACGACGGTGCCACTAGATCAACCGGTTCCCGTTCATATTGTGTACCGCACCGCCATCACGGATCCCAAAGGCCGGACCAACTATCGTCGGGATGTTTACGGACGCGATGCCAAAATATTTGATGCAATGCAAAAGGCTGGGGTTACATTGCAAGCCGTTCAAGGCTAAATCTCCCAGTAGCTTTTGGGGGACTGAATGACACATCGTATTTCAGAGATTGCAGCAGCGCTTGGAGCGGAAGCTTTTGGCGCTGTCGATCTTGAGATTTCCGGCGTTTCTGAACCTGCTACTGCGGGCCCACGGGATCTCGCGTTGGCGATGGATCCCAAATACGCCGACGGCCTCTCGCAAGGGAAAGCACAGGCCGCGATCCTTTGGCAAGGCGCCGATTGGCAGGCACTTGGATTGAAGGCGGCGCTGTTTGTGCCGCGTCCCCGCTATGCCATGTCAGGCGTCACACGTCTCCTTGATCCCGGTCCGCAGATCGTCGGAATCCATCCGACGGCCGTGATTGCCCCGAGCGCAAAAATCGGCGCGGGGGCAGCGATTGGCCCCTTTGTAGTGATTGGGGATAACGTCGAAATCGGTGTGAACGCGCGGATTGCCAGCCATTGCAGCATTGAAGAAGGCAGCACCATTGGCGATCATGCGCTGTTGCGGGCAGGTGTGCGAATTGCGGCGCGCGTCTCGATTGGGCATAATTTTATTGCTAATCACGGAGCCATTGTTGGCGCGGACGGGTTTTCCTTTGTGACCCCCGAAAAATCCGGCGTTGAGAATGCGCGCGAAAGTCTTGGCAATCAGGGCGACGCGCAGGCGCAGAGTTGGACCCGTATTCACAGCCTTGGGGGCGTGACCATCGGCGACAACGTGGAGCTTGGCGCGAATGTCACGATTGATCGCGGCACCATCCGCGACACACGCATCGGCAACGGCACGAAGTTGGACAACCAAGTTCATCTTGGCCATAACGTTCAGGTTGGCGATGATTGCCTATTGTGTGGACAGGTTGGCATCGCCGGATCAACCGTGATCGGCAACCGAGTGGTTATGGGGGGCCAATGTGGCGCGAGCGATAACATTTTTATCGGCGATGACGTGGTTGCGGGCGGGTCATCCAAATTATTTACGAATGTGCCTGCGGGTCGGGTCGTATTAGGCAGCCCTGCCGTTAAGATGGAAATCCAAATGGATATGCAAAAAGCGCTCCGCCGTCTGCCTCGAATGATGCAGCAATTTCGGGAGCTTCAAAAAACTGTTTCAAACATCGTGCAAAAAGACTAGATCAGCCCATAACGGAAAGGGCAATCAATGCCAAACGTACAAGAAAAAATATTCGAAATCGTCGCGGAGCAAGCCGTCCTCGATGTCTCTGATGTGACGCTTGAAAGTACATTGGAGGACCTAGGCATCGACAGTCTTGGACTGGTCGAGTCGATCTTTGCGATTGAAGAAGCCTTTGATATCCAAGTGCCTTTTAATGCCAACGATCCAAGCGAAAGTGACTTTGATATCTCTACTGTGGCGTCAATCGTGAAAGCGGTCCGCGGACTGGTCAATGAGCCTGCTGCGTGAAACGAGTCGTTATCACGGGTCAAGGTGCGATTAACTCCCTTGGCCACACTGCTGTTGCCACCATGGAAGCCATGCGCGAAGGGCGTTGCGGCATTGGCGCATTGCATTTTCGCGACGTTGAGCGCTTGTCGATCAAGATTGGCGGGCAAGTCACAAATTTTGATCCGGAAAGCCTTTTTAACCGCCAGCAGATTGCCCTTTATGATCGCTACACACAGTTTACGTTGATCGCGACCAAGGAAGCGATGGAGCAATCTGGCATCGTTTTCGATGGCGAATTGGCACATCGTTCTGGCGTGATTTTGGGCACCGCTGGCGGCGGCATGAACACGCAAGACGAGAATTACCGTTCCGTCTACGAAGAAGGTAAAAACCGCGTTCACCCCTTTGTGGTGCCAAAGCTGATGAACAATGCGGCCACCTCACATGTCTCAATTGAATATAACATCATGGGACCAAGCTTTACCGTCGCCACCGCCTGCGCCAGTTCCAATCACGCGATGGGACAGGCGTTTAACATGATCCGCTGTGGTATGGCGGATGCGATGCTGACGGGGGGGTCCGAAAGCATGCTGTGTTTTGGCGGCGTCAAGGCTTGGGAAGGCCTTAGAGTTATGTCTCGCGATGCTTGCCGCCCATTTTCGGCGAACCGAAATGGCATGGTTCAGGGCGAAGGCGCCGCTGTTTTCGTGTTTGAGGAATATGAGCACGCCCGCGCACGTGGGGCCGAAATTTTGGCGGAAGTTGTTGGTTTTGCAATGACATCGGATGCCTCCGACATTGTTATGCCCTCCAAACATGGCGCGGCACGGGCAATTT
The DNA here is from genome assembly GCF_000812665.2 of Falsihalocynthiibacter arcticus. Lineage (GTDB taxonomy): Bacteria > Pseudomonadota > Alphaproteobacteria > Rhodobacterales > Rhodobacteraceae > Falsihalocynthiibacter > Falsihalocynthiibacter arcticus. Next base: position 3,458,698 of record NZ_CP014327.1, on the reverse strand, counting down.
CGGGCGCGTTGAAGGATGCCAAGCTCGCCCCGTCGCAAGTGGGATATATCAACGCTCACGGCACGGGCACCGCGGCGAATGACAAAACCGAATGCGCCGCGGTTTCCGCTGTCTTTGGCACTGCGGCGGATGATTTGATGATCAGTTCTACTAAATCGATGCATGGGCATTTGATTGGCGGAACGGGGGCAGTGGAACTTTTGGCCTGTATTATGGCACTGCGGGACGGCATAATTGCGCCCACCATCGGCTATGAGCAGGAAGATCCAGAATGCGCGTTGGATGTGGTGCCGAATGTGGCGCGCGAGGCGGACGTGAATCATGTCCTCTCAAACGCCTTCGCTTTTGGCGGTTTGAACGCGGTTTTGGCGCTTAAACGTATATAACATCTTATTATTTCATGAAAAAGGCCCGCAATCGATGTGATGCGGGCCTTTTTCCATTCTGGTTTGATCTTATTTTTTGGGTTGCAAGGCAACCAGTTTGTCATAGCCCAGTGTAAACCCTTTAAGGGAAATCGTGGCCGTTGCCGTTTGATCTGGTGCAACTGCGGGTACGATTTGAAGACTGGCGGCGCTGCCCTTTTTATACGCGGCGATGTCTTCAGCGAGCAAACCGATGCGGCCAACGCAGCCGACCGACCCACAGAAAGAATAGGGATAGCGGCGCGCGTCTGTGGAATCCACCGAGATCAAGATACCTGGGGGCAGCATTGTATCGAGGGGTGTAATGATGGTGGCGCCTGCAACGGCTTTGGAATTAGGCTCATTGATCGGGAAAATCGAGATTTCAGCAAAGGGGCCTTCGCCATTTTGCAGCAGCTGATACAGCTGGCAAGGATCAAATTCCTCGTCCGTCTTGGCACAACGAATCTGCCAGTCGCCGGAAACATCAAGCAAGTACTCTTCGCCCACAACAACTTCGTCTTTTGTTGGCAAGCGGGCCTCAACGGGTGTTCCGGTCGAAAGTTGATCGGCGGCCGAAGGAGCCGTTTCCGACGCAGGTGTTTCTGCCGGTGTTTCATCTGTGGCAGGGGCTTGGTCTGGGCTTGCTGTGTCTTGGGCTAACGCGAGGCTAGGGAGTGTCACAAAGCAAGCTGCAAGTATCGATTTCATCGCTAAATTCATGGTCCGTCCGTCCGTTCTTGTTGTCGTTTCAACGGATTTAGCACGTCTTTTACGTGCTGTCAGGTTCGAATCGAACAGAAATGAATTGATCCTGTCGAAAATGGTATTCCTAGCTGCATTGGGGGCGGATCACTGGTGAATCACGCGTTTAGACGCCAGTAACCCATCCTGAGGAGCGCGCAAATTAGCCATGAATTGAGAGCAAGGCTTGGTTCTAAACGTAAAAAAGGGCCTTGAAAACAAGGCCCTTTTCGATTTCTCTCCCTGTCGGACTTGCCGACTATATTATTGATTGGAACGCTACGGCCTTCTTGTGAAATGGTCAACAAAAAAAACGGCGAATTTTTGCCGAGGAATGAGAATTTCATGCGCGCCAAAAAAAAACCGCGCCCAAAGGCGCGGCAAGTCTGACAGGGAGGAAGTCAATTCAATCAAAAGAAGACTATTGACTGAACTAACCTTACATTAGCGTATAAAGGTTAAGACTAAGTTGCCTAGCCGATAGTTTGTATGAAATGGAGAATAAACTGTATGCCCGATGACCTGAAAAGCGAAATTTTTGTCGGCGGTGGCGGGGAGGATTATGCCGCCCCACAGTTTCTAAAACTCAAGTATGCAAACCGCCACGGGTTGATCGCGGGGGCGACGGGGACGGGTAAAACGGTGACCCTGCAAATCCTCGCCGAGAGTTTCTCAAAGGCCGGCGTTCCGGTATTCCTGTCCGATGTAAAAGGCGATCTCGCAGGTTTGGCGGTCGCTGGGAGCGCTACCGCAAAACCCAACGATTCCTTTACCGCACGAGCCAAACAAATCGGTTTTTCCGACTATGCCTATCGTTCTTTTCCCGTCACGTTTTGGGATCTTTTTGGCGAGCAAGGCCATCCGATCCGCACCACGGTCGCTGAAATGGGGCCGCTCCTTTTGGCGCGGATGCTGGAGCTTTCTGAAGCGCAGGAAGGTATTTTAAACATCGCCTTCCGTTTGGCGGATGAGGAGGGGTTCGCGCTCCTTGACCTTAAGGATTTGCAGGCGCTTCTGGTTTGGCTTGGTGAAAATTCGGGAAATATCACACTGAGATACGGTACAGTTTCCTCGCAATCCATTGGCGTTATTCAGCGCCGCTTGTTGGTGTTGGAAAATCAAGGCGGGGCGGCAATCTTTGGCGAGCCTGCGTTGGCGCTTGAGGACATGATGCAAACCACGCCGGAGGGCGAAGGGCGAATCAATATTCTCGCGTCTGACAAGTTGATGTCGGCACCGACGCTCTATGCGACCTTCCTGTTATGGCTTCTGAGTGAGTTGTTTGAGGAGTTGCCCGAGGTTGGCGACCCTGAAAAACCTAAACTTGTTTTCTTCTTTGACGAGGCGCATTTGCTCTTTGACGGGGCGAGCAAAGACCTTGTGGATAAGGTGGAACAGGTCGCGCGGCTTATTCGTTCCAAGGGCGTGGGCATCTATTTTGTGACCCAAAATCCGGATGACGTGCCTGATGATATTCTGAGCCAGTTGGGCAATCGCGTTCAACACGCGTTGCGCGCGTTTACGGCCAAAGATCAGAAAGCGCTGCGGCTTGCGGCCGACACATATCGCGACAATCCGCGTTTTTCGACGGAGGAGGCGCTGCGCGAAGTCGGGGTGGGCGAAGCCTTGACCAGTATGTTGCTCAAAAAAGGCATCCCGAGTGTGGTTGAGCGCACGTTGATTCGTCCCCCAGTAGCCAAATGGGGCCAATTGAAGACTCGGTGCGCAAAGCCACGATTGCGGCGTCGCCCCTCGCGGGAAAATATGAAACCGTAACGGATCGCGCGTCGGCCTACGAGATGCTCGCGAAACGGGCCGAAGACGCGGCGAAGGCTGCTGAAGCAGATGAGGTCGCCCTTGAGGAGGCAACTCCGATGGAACGCGAATTCAAAACGGCGCGCCGCTATAACGGAAGCCGCGTTGGACGCTCTAGCGCCACCTCGACACGTCGGGCGAAAAAAGCCACTTCGCGTTCGTTTGGGGAAGCCATGACCAATGCCGTCCTTAAAGAGTTGAATGGAACAACAGGACGCCGGATTGTGCGTGGCCTCTTGGGTGGTTTGTTTAAGGGAAGATAGGGTGAGTATGACAATATTAATGGATGTTGAGGCCCTAAACGCCTTTTTGATCGCGGAATTTCCGCAAGTTACGGGCAAATTTCGAGTTCGTTCCGTGACGCCATTGGATGTTGTTGTTGAAATGCCAATGACTTATCAACATTTGCGCCCCGGTGGGACGGTTTCAGGTCCAACGATGTTTGCCCTTGCGGATGTCTCGATTTATTTGGCGATTTTGGCGCGCGTTGGCCCAATTGAACTGGCCGTTACGACGAATGCCAGTATCGATTTTATGCGCAAACCTGCGGCGGGGAAAACCTTGATCGCGACGGCACGCATCTTGAAATTGGGTCGGATTTTGGCGGTGGGAGATGTATTGATACAATCCGAGGGTCTAGACGCGCCTGTGGCACGCGCCTCAATGACCTATTCCATCCCACCAAAGCGGTAAAACAAAAAAAGGCCGGAGCATTGCCCCGGCCAGGAAGAGGTTCTGTCAGGAGGGGATATTATTCCTTCCAGAACGGACGGCGGGCCTCCGTAAGGGCTTCGCCGCGTGTGATACCGATGTCTTTAAGATCGGAATTCGTCATTGTATTAAGGCTACGACGCGTTCGCGCCCGTTGATCCCAGAGCGTGATCGTGACCGCGACGCGCAACGCAATCAAACCCAAGGCGGGAATGTTTTTGCGGCTCTGCAAATAGTGCAGGGGCTGTGCGTGACTTGCGGGGGCGATCGTCATGGTCTCAATCCTTTGTGTTGATACAATCCATTTGATATTTCGTAATTAAGTGATACAATCGGTAAAAATCCAAGTCCAACGAAAGATTGTAATGAATACAATTTGGTTTCCCGATCTGTCCGCCTCCGACGGTCCTAAGTATAAAACGCTCACAAGTTCGATCCGTGATGCAGTTGCGATGCGCCATCTCAAAAAGGGAGAGCGCCTCCCTCCGGTGCGGGATTTAGCGTGGGAACTGAAAATCACCCCCGGAACCGTCGCGCGGGCCTATCGCAAACTGGTTGAGGACGGTGTTTTACAGGCGGCTGTTGGGCGCGGCACATTTGTGGCCGATCGCACATCTGCGCATGTGTTTGAGAGCGACCCTCTTATTAATGCGCTGCAAGAAAGCACCGTTGATTTTCGCGGCTGTCGGGTTTCGGATGTGGGGCAGGGCGAGATCGTAAAGGAGGCCCTGATCCGAGTCGCCTCGCGCGCGGGCAATCGTTATGTCGATTACCCAACCGCTGCGACCGATCGTGCGGCACGCGCGGCGGTGTGCCATTGGATCGGACCTGACCACGTGGGGCGCATTGAGCCGGATGACGTGGTTTTGGGGTTGGGTGCGCAAAACTGTAGCATTCTAGCGCTTCAATCCATCCTTCGCGGGGCGCATCCCGTCATTATGACCGAACAATTAACCTACCCCGGTGTGCGCCGCGCCGCACAGCTTTTGCGGGCAGAAATCGTCGGGCTTAAAATGGACAGCCATGGTATTTGCCCCGATTCCTTTGAGGAAGCCGCGCGGATGCATGGTGGTAAAGTCCTACTTACTTCGGCTGAAGTTCATAGCCCGACAACGATTAATACGCCCTTGGAGCGTAAACTCGAATTGGCCGATATTGCCCGTCGTCACGACATTCAAATTATCGAGGATGACTGCCATCGGATTGATACCCCTAAGGCCCTGAGCTATCGGGCGATCGCGCCTGATTTGGCGTGGTACATTGGATCTTTGACCAAAAGCGTTGCGGCGAGTTTGCGGTTTGGCTTCATTGTGCCGCCCACAGGGGCCGCGCCCCTGACGTTACAAGTGGCGCAATCCTCGTTTTATGGCTTGCCGCAACCCATTCTCGATGTCTGTGAAGAGCTCATTCTTTCTGGCGCGGCCAGTGAGGTGCGCAAAAAAGTGGTACAAAGTTGCCAAGAGCGTGTGCATCAAACCGTGAATGTTTTGGGGCAATGGGATATCCGTTGGCGCCCTGATGCGCCGTTTATCTGGCTTAAAATGCCGCGGGGTTGGCGTGGGTCTAGCTTTGCTGTGGCCTGCAAAAGTCGTGGCATTCGGGTTAAACCCGCCGATGAGTTTGCCCTTCCCGATGGCGATTCCCCAAATGCGGTGCGCTTGGCGGTGAATGCGACGGGTAACGACGAGGCGCGCTTGGCAGCCCTTGGCCAGATTAACCAAATTCTCCAACATCCCGAGCAAGACGCCGAAATTTAGGAAATTGCGCCAAAATGAATGGGGTATTATTATACCTAAATCATAAAGTATTGTTTTGAAACGATTTATTGCGTCTTTTAGCACTTGTTTGCGCGCCAAACCCCTTTATAACCCCGACATCAATTAGCGGTATGGGATTCCCCATGCCATCATTCGACCACGATAGGGTATCCTACATGAAAACCTTCTCTGCGACTCCTGCGGATATCGATAAGAAATGGATCATCATCGACGCTGAAGGCGTTGTTTTGGGCCGTCTTGCTTCGATCATCGCAACACGCCTTCGCGGCAAGCATAAACCAACCTTTACGCCTTCGATGGATATGGGTGACAACGTGATTGTTATCAACGCTGATAAAGTTCAGTTGACTGGCAAAAAACGTGACGACAAAATCTACTACTGGCACACTGGCCACCCTGGTGGGATCAAGCAGCGCACTGCACGTCAAATCATCGAGGGTAAGTTCCCTGAGCGTGTTTTGACCAAAGCTGTTCAGCGCATGTTGCCTGGCAACCGTTTGAGCCGCACGCTCATGACAAACCTGCGCGTTTATGCGGGCACAGATCACGGCCACGAAGCCCAAGCACCAGAAGTTCTTGACGTTAAAGCCATGAACTCCAAAAACTCACGGGGTGCATAAGCATGTCTGAAGATATCAAATCACTCGACGATCTGAACACAATTGTTGAAGGCGTTGCAGCAGTAGAAGCCGCTCCCCTTCGTGAACAAGTTCGCGATAGCCTTGGCCGCTCCTATGCGACTGGCAAACGTAAAGACGCGGTTGCCCGCGTTTGGATCAAACCAGGTTCCGGTAAAGTAACGGTAAACGGCAAAGACATGCCTGTTTATTTTGCACGCCCCGTGTTCCAAATGATCCTACGTCAGCCTTTCACGGTTGCTGGTGTTGATGGCGAATTCGATGTTGTTGCAACTGTTAAAGGCGGCGGTCTTTCCGGCCAAGCTGGCGCAGTAAAGCACGGTATCTCGAAAGCGCTTCAACTTTATGAACCCTCCTTGCGCGCAGCCCTGAAAGCTGCTGGCTTCCTCACACGCGATAGCCGCGTTGTTGAGCGTAAGAAGTTCGGTAAAGCAAAAGCCCGTAAGAGCTTCCAGTTCTCCAAGCGTTAAGCTTCAGAACATACCAATCCAAAGGGTCGCGTTTTTCGCGGCCCTTTTTCGTTGCGACTAGTGGTCTTTTTCAATCAGTCCGAGTCCGCGCAGGTAAATTCCGATGCCGCTTTCCAAAAGGTCTTCGGGCGGGAAGGGCGCGATAATCCCCGGTGCGCCGCGCGCAAAAAGTTCAACCACGCCGTGGCTCAGGGCCAAGATATGGGCGGAAAACATGCTCGCCGGTGGACGTTTATCTGCTGGGATATGTTTAGAGAGTTCACGGGCCGCGTGTTCCAGCGTTTCTTTTGCCGCTTTTGCTGCGGCGGCCAGTTCTGGTGTGCGATTGACGGAAATTCCACTCTCAAACATCGCCACATAATGCCCCGGATGGCGACGCGCAAACGCGAGATAGGCGCGACCCGTAGCTTCAAAGCTTGCCAACGCTGAGGGCTGGCCCGTTGCATAGGCGTATTCCATCAATTCTCCAAAGATTTCATACCCTTGGCGCGCCACTTCCGCGATCAAATCCTCGCGTCCCTCAAAATGCCGATACACAGCAGCGGGGGTCACACCCGCCGTTTTGGCAGCTTCAGACAAGGTAAACCCAGTGGGGCCTTTGGTCTCGATAAGGCTCAGAGCCGCTTCGACCAAAGCTTGTTTGAGATTGCCGTGATGATATCCACGTTTTTTAACCATTCCACATTTCCGGTCCGCCACAAATCGAGTAATCAATTTCCGGTATTTCTGATTTCTCTTTATAATCAATGCATTTCAGGATGGACTTAATGGTCTCGAGGCGCGCGCGACGTTTGTCATCGGCGCGAATAACGGTCCAAGGTGCGAATTCCGTATGGGTCCGAGTCAGGGTTTCGGTTATGGCTTCGCTATAAGCGTCCCATTTTTTCAGGCCCTCAACGTCAATCCAGCTAAGTTTCCATTGTTTTAGCGGGTCTTGCTCACGTTCAAGAAATCGTCGCAACTGCTCTGCACGACCCACGTTGAGCCAGATTTTGACCAAGTGATAGCCTTCGTCCGCCAACAATCGCTCGAAATCGGGAAGCTGGGCAAAGAAATGGGCGCGTTGATCGGGTGTACAGAAGCCAAAAACATGCTCCACGACGCCGCGATTGTACCAGCTGCGATCAAACATCCTGACCTCACCTTTGGTGGGTAAATGATCGACATAGCGTTGGAAATACCACTCGCCAGCTTCGCGTTCTGTTGGTTTAGGCAGAGCGACGTTCTTAGCAATACGCGGATTGAGGTTCTCTCTGAGGCGCGAAATCGCCCCGCCTTTGCCAGCCGCGTCCCGCCCTTCAAACAGCACAACAAGACGTTTGCCACTGGTGATGAAATCGGACTGCAATTTGACCAATTCTAACTGAAGTTGCTCCATTTGCGCGTCATAAGCTTTACGCCCCATCAGTTTTTTATAGGGATAACTCGGCGCAAGAATGTCTTTTGCACCCGCGTTCTCAATCGATTTTCGGATCTCGTCGGGTGCTTCATTTTTGTAGAAATGGGTTATGTCGCCAACAAACGGTAAATCCATCGCGGGGCTCCTCGCTTTTTTCAAGTATGACGTGCAGTTAGCCGCAATTCAATCAGCTTAGGTCCCGATTTCGTCCATATTGTATTTTGTCGTTTGGTAAATTTCGTTTAACCAGTTGCCATAAAGCAAATGTGCGTGGCTGCGCCAACGGTTTTGCGGCACTTGGCTTGGGTCATCGTTCGGGTAATAGTTTTGTGGAATATTGATCGCCGTTCCCGTCTCGATATCGCGGTCATATTCCTGTTTAAGCGTGTCTGAATCATACTCAAAATGGTTAAAGATATAGAGCGCGCGATGGTCGGGATCTTCAACCAAACAGGGACCTGCGTCCTCGCTTCCCAAAAGCGTTGTGAGGTTTTTTGCTGTGTCGATCTCGTCTTGGTGAATTTCGGTCCAGCGACTTACCGGAATGACGCAATCGTCTGAAAAACCACGCAAATACTGGGAGCTGGGGTTAAGGTTCTGGTGGCGAAAACAACCAAATAGCTTGTGATCCAACAGATGTTTTTTGATACCGTGAAGATGGTGGATCATGGCCATGCCCCCCCAACAAATCCCGAATGTGGAATGCACGTTGGTTTGGGTCCAGTCCATGATGCGGCACAGTTCGTCCCAATAGGTGACGTCCTCAAAATCCAGATGCTCAATTGGCGCACCGGTAATCAATAGACCGTCAAATTTACGGTCTTTGATCTCGTCGAACGTGCGATAAAACGTTTCCATATGTTCGGCGGCGGTGTTTTTTGTTTGGTGTTCGCTCATGCGGATTAAAGTCAGGTCGATTTGCAACGGGGTTGCCCCGATCAGTCGCGCAAACTGGGTTTCGGTCTGAATTTTCTTGGGCATCAGATTAAGAAGACCGATTTGCAGCGGACGAATGTCTTGTCGTGCGGCAAGTTGTTCATCCATCACCATCACGCCCTCGCTCGAGAGAACCTCGTAAGCGGGAAGGGAGGATGGAATCTTAATCGGCATGGGGAACTCTTTTCTGAGATTGGTTTAGTTAAATAGGTCTCTTAGGCGTGGTTCTCAAGGGTACCCGCAACCAAAGCGTTGAAATCGTCAGGCGATTTGAGGCGAGCGACTTCGCTTGCGGGAACGGAGATGCCCCAATTGTCAGCCATCGCTTGATACCGTGGTTGGCGCGCAGTCAACGCGGCACGATACGCGGCTCGAATGAAGTCATTTGGATTAACATCCTCTTGCTTCACGTTGTTTTCTTTGAGGTATTCATCCCAAAACGGGAGCAGAAAGCTGGCCTGATAGCACATGGGTTTGGGCGATGCATTGAAGCGCGCGATAAGGGCCTCAGTGTGTTCATTCCCGCCTTCGATCCAAATCATCAGGGTGCTGTCTGACAGCGTTTTGAGCGTTGGATCTAGGGGATTCCACGGGTCAACGACTTCGCAAATAGAACCACCAGAGTCGCAGATGAAATTGTCATAACCATAAAGCTCGGTCGCACGCTTGATGAAATACGGCGTGTCCATAAGCGCACTCACTTCGGCGATGTGGTGCTGTTTTTGTCGCCGCATATATTCGTCTATCGGCAGGCCGCCCAAGGCGGAGCTGCCCGGTTTTCCGAGGTATGTCGAAAGGGGCGCGAGGTTTTCAAATGTGAGGTTTGAGGCAATGTAAATGCTGTCGCTAAGAAGGAGTTCCGCGAGAAACGGGTCCAGCAACGCATGCGCTTTGAAATTGTCGACGATAAATTCGCCCATGTACCGCGTGCCGATCCGATAATCGATGGAATAGTGGAACCAGTCGCCGGACGCGCGCAACATATTAGAGATATAAGTTTTTCCAAGACCAGACATCCCAAAAAGCAGGGCGTGTTTATTAGGGTTTTCGGACCATTCTTGGGCGGAGGGGATCATGGAGGTGGCTTTCGATTGCTTCCTCTCCGTCCTACCCAGCGCGAGGAGGGCGGTCAATTGCTAGAAACAGAAAAGGGCCCGCCGTTGCCGGTAGGCCCAGTTCATAATCAGGTATTTATCGTGATTAGAGTGCTAAACCAATCCGCAAACCAAAGGCCAGCGCATTGTTGTCTTGGAAGCTCGACGCTGGGCCGCCCAAACCAAGGGTAGTTTCCGCATCGCCAATCATGACATATTTCACGCCTGCCGTGATTTTCATGTTTTCGCGCGTGTAGGTTCCACCGAGACCCACCGAGAATTGTCCGTCGGTTGGGTTGAGGTTGGACTGGTAGCCGCCATTGGATTTTTCATAACCCGCAGAGATGGCGCCCGACCAAGAGTCGCTAAATTTACGTCCAACGCCAAGGGTGTAGGTGAAAACGTCATCCTCATAGGATACCAGCGAACCGCCACCTGTGAGGGTCGCATAGTCGGTTGGGGAAATGTCATAATCCGACCAGTTCACCCATCGAATGGAGCCGAAAACCAACGTGTCTTCTGCGACGCCGGATTGGAATTCGAGGTTCACAGATTGTGGTGAATTCACTTCGGTTACCGAGGTGTTATCCGCGCCCAAGGCTGCCGAGGACTCGGTGGTTTCAAGGTCGTGCGAGATTTTCGAGTTGTAGGTCAATGCGACCCGCAAGGCGATGTCCGGACGCTCATATGCGGCCCCAACCAGGTAGCCGAACGCGCCATTTTTGCTGCCAACGGCGTCATATGATGACACAAACGGGATATTCGCGGTAGCTTCGAGGGTTTCGTAGCGCAGACCGCCGAATACGCTGTAACCTTCGTTGATATTATATTTCAGGATACCAGTGATTGCCGCCGTGTTAAGTTCGGCAACGGATCCCGTCGCAAAATAGGGCGCAGAGGGATAGGCAACGTCGGCACCAAAGGGTTCGTCGATGATGATTGCTGCGTCCAATTTGTCGCTAAAGCTGTGCTTATACGCGCCCGAAAACTGGGTATAGGCAGGAGCCATGTCGCCCGAGGCCCCCCTGGAGTTGGCGAATATGTTGCGCCGACGCCCGAGATACTTGGGTTTATTGTGCCGACAGAAACTTCAACATAGTTTCCTTCTTCAAAGAGAATGGCAGTGCTTTGATAGGAGCGATCTACACCACCCGCGAGTGCGGCGCTGGTGGTCGTGGCCATTAGGACCGCGGTGGTTGTTATAAGTTTCATTTTCCCCTCCCTGGGAATGTTCAGACATCTATGAGTGAAGTCGGTGTGAAGATGCCGCTCAGGGGTCATCCAAGTCAAATTTGACGCCGCGTAACCATTTTGGGACGTTAAGTTTTGCAGAAAGTACCGCAACGTAATTGTGTTATTTCAGTCACCGGTTTCTTATAACTGAACTGTCGGGTTTAGATTTGAGCCTCCCGTGAAATCCGCGACTCATGCACAAGATTGAGATAATTTGCACCAAAGATGATAATTGCTCCGATCCATACATAGATGTCGACGGTTTCGTTAAACAAGAAAAACCCTAATATTGCGATAACCGGCAAACGGGCAAAATCAATTGGCATGATGGAGGCCGCAGGGGCCAAGGATAACGCCCGCGTTAAGCATAGATGCGCCATCAGACCCATGAGGCCAACCGCGATGACTGCCGGAATGAGGGGCGGGCTGGGCAGGGCGATTTCCCCGTCGTAGCCAGCCATAACAACGCCAAAAACCGATTGGGTGACGGTGAGGTAGAACATGATTGCCGTGATCGACTGGGTGCGGGTCAGGCGGCGCGTTAACAGGCTGGTGACGGCAAAACATATGGCCGCCAAGGCCGCGAGCCCTTCGCCCAAGGACAGGTTGCCGAACGTCGGGCGCGTCACGATTAAAATGCCGACGAAACCTGCTAAGGCGGTCAACGCGCGGCTTCTGGTTAGGTTTTCGCCCAAAATGAATGGCGCAAGGAGCAGCACCCAAACGGGGGATGTAAACTCAATGGCAAAGACTTTTGCGATCGGAATGAGGACGAGCGCCGCGAACCATAGGTTTTGCCCCGTAAAATGAAACAGATTGCGGATCAGTTGCTGGGGGAAAGCGCGCCATGTGATTTCGGTGTACCGTTTGGACCACAGAACATAGCCGCAAACAATGACCACACCCGTAAACGAGCGGTACATCATCAACTCAAACGTATCCAATTCCTGCATGACCGCGCGCCCCGCGATGGCCATTGCGCTAAAGGCAAACACGGCCCCACACATCCAAAACGCAGCATGGATAAAATCCGCATGGGCGGTGTTTTTTGACGGAGGGATCATAGGTCAGTCCAAACTAGTTTTAACGTTTTTGAACGAACCAATAAGATTGATAGGGATCGTTGAGGGAGCGGTCTTGCTTCACGATTTTGAGGTCGGGGAATTGCGCGTGGAACCACGCAACGGTCATGGATGTGTCGCCGTAAGTTACATCCCCGTCAACTGTTTCTCGGCTATGGGGAACAAAAGCAAACCCGCCGGCATCGTGTGACTCTTCACAGTGCGCACGCTGTTGGGGGGCGGTTTCTTTGAAATGCTGTGCCCAATACTCGATCTCGCGCGTTGTGATAAGGAGGATGCCATCCGCAGTGAGATATTTTGCTACCGTTGAGATTCCCGCGCGCGTGGCACGTTCAGAAAGGTGCGTAAACACCGAGAAGGCAAAAATAAAATCAAATCGCGCGTCACCGACGGGCAAGTCTGTGGGTAAATAATCAGAGACCGCGAAATTCGTGGTCAGGCCATCGTTTTTACAGATTTCGATGGAGCGATCCCAAGGGTCGACGCCGAAGTAGTTTTCTTCCTCGGTAAAGAAATACATCATGCGGCTGATGCGGCCATAGCCACAACCAAAGTCCAGAATTTTGGCGTCTGACAGGGGTTTCCCTGAAATTTCAGAGTAGTTATAGGCCGCAGATCGCACGAAATCGAGCGTCTGGGTCAAAAGGAACGCGCCGCTGTTGCCAGTCCAATTGCGTTGAACCTCGGCCTCGGCCATACGCGGAAGCAAGGCCGACAACTTGGGGTAAGTCGCATCGGGCAGCGAAATAAGAAACAGTCCGAAATCCGACAACCCCAACGCCCGAAGACGCGCAAGTGCTTCGCCTCGCGTGGATTGCGCGGTCAGGTCGGACTCAATCTTCGCAAGCAACTCACTGCTATGGGAAAACAAGACGGGTTCGATGGGCGCAGGAGCCTGTGGAGCTAATCTCGCGCGTAAACGTTGCTTTATTCCCACTCGATCGTACCGGGAGGTTTTGAGGTGATGTCGTAGGTCACGCGGTTGATGCCTTGAACTTCGTTGATGATCCGCGTCGCGGTTTCGCCAAGGAATTCATGGGTAAATGGATAATAATCCGCCGTCATTCCGTCCACCGAAGTCACCGCCCGCAAAGCACAGGCGAAATCATAGGTGCGCCCATCGCCCATCACACCGACGGTGCGCACAGGGAGAATGGCGACGAAAGCTTGCCAAATCTCGTCATAAAGACCGTGTTTGCGGATTTGATCGATATAAACGGCATCCGCTTCGCGCAGGATCTCAAGTTTGGCGCGGGTAATCTCACCGGGGCAACGGATCGCAAGGCCAGGCCCTGGGAAGGGATGACGGCCAATAAAGCTCGCGGGAAGGCCAAGCTCACGGCCCAGCGCACGGACCTCATCCTTGAACAATTCGCGCAAGGGTTCCACAAGTTTAAGACCCATCTTCTCAGGTAGGCCGCCCACGTTGTGGTGGCTTTTGATCGTCACCGAAGGCCCGCCGGAAAAGCTCACGGATTCAATCACATCTGGGTACAAAGTGCCCTGCGCAAGGAATTCCGCGCCTTCGATCTCGTTGGCATATTTCTGGAACACATCAATAAACAAGCCACCGATGATTTTGCGCTTGGTTTCGGGATCAGATTGCCCGTCGAGCGCGCCCAAAAATAGCTCTTTTTCGTCTGCATAGATCAGCTTGATCTTATAGTTGTCGCGGAACATTTTCACGACTTCTTCGGCTTCATCCTTGCGCAGCAAACCGTGGTCCACAAACACACAGGTAAGCTGATCCCCAATCGCTTCGTGGATCAAAACGGCCGCGACCGAGCTGTCAACGCCGCCCGACAACCCACAGATAACTTGCTTGTCTCCGACTTGTTCGCGGATTGCGTCAATCGCTTGTTCGCGGTACGCGCCCATGGTCCAATCGCCTGTAAAGCCGGCCATTTTAACGAAATTTTCGTAGAATTTCGCGCCATTGGGTGTGTGGTGGACTTCGGGGTGAAACTGCACGGCATAAAAGCCGCGCGTCGTGTCTGCGGTGATCGCAAAGGGAGCGTTTGGCGACGTGCCATATACTTCAAACCCAGGAGCGATGGCGCTCACGTGGTCGCCGTGGCTCATCCATACCTGTTCTTTGTCCTGTTCAAACCAGCCGTCCAGAAGGCCGATTTTATCGCCGGTTGGCACGACATAAGCGCGGCCAAATTCGGCCGTTCCATGGCCGGATTCAACTTTGCCGCCCAGCATATGCATCATAACTTGTTGACCGTAACAAATGCCCAAGATGGGCACATCAAGGTCAAACACTGCCTTAGGCGGACGGGGCGAACCCTCGTCAATCACACTGGCAGGGCCGCCTGACAGGATCACCGCTTTTGGCGCAAATTCGGCCAAGAATGCAGGGGTCACTTTTTGAAACGGATGGATTTCACAATAGACAGACAGCTCGCGCAGACGACGCGCAATGAGCTGCGTCACTTGGGACCCAAAGTCGATGATTAGCAGGCGCTCATGCGAAGGAATATCATTCATTATTTGGCAATAATGTGCATGGGCGTTCTGTGCAAGTGGTTGCGACCCTCGGGCGGCAATTTGCGTGTAATTTTTAAACTGCACATGGAATTAAACACAAATGTCGCTTTCCGTCCAAAAATGTCTGTTTTTAACACCGCCAAAGGCAGCGGTCATGAGAACAAAAGTAAACATCGGTATAGGAGACGTTTATGACGTTAGAATCAGGTCGCAAACGGGGAGGCGGCGGTTCTGCGCGTCGCGCCGCACGCAGTGCCGTAAGTTTTGATACCGCGCCCGTCATTGATCGCGCGATCCCAAATTACGAAATCCTCAACGAGGAAGCGCTTCAAATAATCGAGCGCAACGCCGAAACGATTTTGGCAGAAACAGGTGTGAATTTCCTCGAAAATCCGGAAGCGTTGGAGCTTTGGCGCGCGGCTGGTGCGCAAATTGAGGATGATCGCGTGCGGATTCCCCGTGGATTGGCGCGGGAATTGTGCAAAACAGCGCCGTCGAGTTTTATCCAGCATGCGCGCAATCCCGAACGGAATGTGGAAATCGGCGGCAAAAAACTGGTGCTCGCACCTGTTTATGGTCCGCCCTTCGTGCGCGACCTTGAGGGCGGGCGCCGCTATGCCACCATGGCGGATTTCGAGAATTTCGTGCGTTTGGGCTATATGTCCAAATTCTTGCACCATTCCGGCGGAACCGTGTGTGAGCCGACCGATGTACCAGTGAACAAGCGGCATCTCGACATGCTCTTGGCGCATATGACCTTGAGCGATAAGCCGTTTATGGGGTCGGTCACGGAACCTAGCCGCGCTCAAGACAGTGTGGAGATGTGTGAAATTCTGTTCGGCAAGGACTTCGTGCGGGACAATACGGTGATGACGTCGCTCATCAATATCAACTCACCGCTCTCGTTTGACTCGATTATGATGGGGTCGCTTGAGGTCTATGCGCGTGCAAATCAGGCCTGCATCATTTCGCCTTTCGTTGTTGGCGGGGCCATGGCACCTGTTTCCGTCGCGGGGACATTGGCGCAGGTTTTGGCCGAGGTCATGGCGGGCGTTGCCTATAGCCAACTGATCCGCAAAGGCGCTCCGGTGATTTTCGGAACGTTCGTGACGTCGATTGACATGAATTCGGGTGCACCGACCTTTGGCACACCAGAAGCTTCACAAATCCTTTACGGTGCGGGCCAGCTCGCGCGCCGCCTTAACCTTCCGTTTAGGTCTGGTGGCGGGCTCTGTGGCTCAAAGCTGCCTGATGCGCAGGCGGGATATGAAACCGCAAATACCCTCAACGCGGCCCTTTTGGGCGGCGTGAACTTCATGCTCCATGCCTGTGGTTGGCTTGAAGGCGGGCTTGTGGCCTCGCTTGAGAAGTTTGTTCTCGACGCGGACCAACTGGGGGCTTTGCACAAACTCGCTGAGGGCGTTGCGATAGATGAAAACGCCCAAGCTATGGACGCGATCGTTGAGGTCGGGCCGGGAGGGCACTTTTTAGGGTGCGCCCATACCCAAGCAAATTATCAGTCGGCCTTTTGGCGCAGCAATGTCCTCGACTATAAACCCTTCGAGACGTGGGAAGACGAAGGCGCGCGGGATAGCCAATCTTTGGCCGCGACGAAGGTGAAACAACTGCTCTCAGACTACCGTGCTCCCGCCCTTGATCCCCTAATCGAGCGAGCCCTTAGGAGCTATGTAGCTGAAAAGAAAGCCTCTGTTCCAGATTCGTTCTTATAGACACAATTTACCTCAAATTGGGGCGGAAACTGGTTTTCCGCCCTTTATGCTGTCCGCACCGCTAATAATTTTGCTTCCCCCATAAGTGCGACAAGCATCTCAATATGCAGCATTACACTGTAACTTGCGTCGCCCAATTTCCGCTTTTCTTCGAGAATTTGTTCCTCACTCATGAGGGTAATTACGGCCTGTCCAGGGCCCGGAAGACGTGCGTCTTTGATTAGGCGTGGAAGGTGACGGTCCCTATTATACTCGCTTAAACCGTGGCGAGCAGCCCGAACGAGGAGGCGAGGGCGGTTCAACATTTTCAGCATTGTTAGGATATCATTCATGGTCTTCTCCGTGAGTTTTTGATGTCTACACAGAATGACTCAACTTAGACGTGTGTTGCGGATGAAAATAATCGCCGAACGTTAGTTTGCCGATTGTTTAGCATTTGGAAACAATCATAGCAAGTCACAAGATTTTAACGAGGGCGTAACCAATTGAAACATCATTCCTTCCTACAAAATCGCCATAAGACCATTGCCAACTCAAGGAGACTGTAATGGGGGAAAATTTGGATAGCAGACCGGTTTGTACGTTGCTGCCCCACTGGGGACCGGATGCCGCTGAACGCTATTTACTTCACACGGAAACGGGTCTGTCCATTCGTGCCGTGGCACGAAACGCTGGATGCCACGCGTCCACTGTTTTGCGTCAAATTCGCCGGTTTGAAAACCGTCGCGACGATATTCTAATCGACAAGGCTCTGCGCGACTTGGGCAAAGCACATTTTCCCAACAGCCCTATAAACAAGGATACCCAGATGGCTGCGCCCAAACGAAACCCAAACCAAACGGCCTCTGATATTGAGCTGCATTCCGAGGCGCAGCGGGTGTTGCGACGCCTGTGTAAAACAGGGGCGATTTTGGTCGTTGCTGGGAATATGGATATGGCAGTTGTGCTGCGAGATCTTCCCGGTGGGAAATCTGCGCGCACACAATTGTTGATCGTCATATTGCCGAGGCGATGGCGCTCAAAGAATGGATCAAATGCAAAAAATCCGGTAAAATCGCCCAGTATGAAGCGACGGTTTCTGGCCGTAGTTTCCTGAAATCCACAATGGACTCCCCAAACCGTATGGGCGGGATGGCACATGGGTTTGCCGAGGCCCCCACGCGTTTTGATGCCGCTCCCACCACATGGTCCAATGATCGTGACGAAGACCGGCCGGTTAAGCGCTATACCTTGGCAGAAAGTCCACTGATCGCCTTGGCCCGTCGCCGTGACAAAACCGGTAAGCCCTTTGTAAACGACGATTTAGTCGCCGCGGGCGAGCGGCTTCGGGAAGATTTCGAATTGGCTCAAATGGGGCTTCAGGATCAAAAGATTTGGGAGCAATATTTGATGCAAATCGAAGATGGCTCAACGGTTCCGACGCCCACGTTTCGCAATGAAAAACAAAAGGCCGCCCATGATCGTACCCGTGAGGCGCTGCGGGATTTGGGGCCGGGACTTGGGCATGTCGTTTTGCGGTGTTGCTGTTTCCTTGAGGGGATTGAAACCACCGAAAAAGAGATGGATTGGGCCGCGCGGAGTGGCAAAATCGTGCTCAAAATTGCCTTGCAACGGTTAGCTTTTCACACGACGAAGTCCTATGGAAAATACGGACCAATGATTGGTTGATGCACGAAACATACGAAAACAAAAAAAGGGCCTTTCCAATGGAAGGCCCTTTTCGTGTCTATAAAACGTGAAGCCTTAAGCCGCGACTGATTTCTCTGCGCGTAGCCAGTTCAACAGGTTTTCTGGTGAGGACTCGCCATAGGTGTCCTCAGTGCCGTTGTCGGCAATGCCGGGTTCTGCGAACCAGCCCTCGATCACACCGTCATTCACGATGGCCGCATAGCGCCACGACCGCATGCCAAAACCAACGTTTGATTTCTCAACCAGCATGCCCATTTTGCGGGTAAATTCGCCGGAACCGTCGGGAATGACGTTAACGTTTTTAAGGTCTTGGCTCTGGGCCCATTTGTTCATCACAAAGCTGTCGTTGACGGACAAACAATAGATGCCCTCGATGCCTTCTTGTTGGAAGTCAGCAAAACCTTTTTCAAACCCTGGGAGCTGAAACGTCGAGCAAGTTGGCGTAAACGCACCGGGGAGGGCGAATAAAATAACGCGTTTGCCTGCGAAATAATCGCGGGTTGTTTTGTTTTCCCAGCGGAACGGATTGTCGCCGCCAATAGACTCGTCGCGAACGCGGGTGTGAAATGTTACCTCTGGAAGTTTTGCGCCAATTTGCATGTCTGCTCCTGTCGTGTTTTTGAATTCTAATGCGGTTTATAACGATTCTAAGTAGCGTGCAATGGCGTGGCTTCAAGTGCGGAACCATTAGAAATTTCATCATCTTAGGAAAAGCGGTGTGACATGGAAAGAGGCAGCCCCGAGAGGCGACCTTCGATATAAAATGATGTGCAACCGCACCGCATGCGAGGGCTTAGCCCATGAAGGCAACAGATCCACAACCAAAAAATTCCAAGACAAACGCACCGAAAATTCCTGCTATTACAGTTTTCGTATAATTTCCGTGCCGCGGCAGCTTACGCCCCCTATTGCAAGCCAGTTATGCATGTGTAACTTGGCTCTGGTAGCCACATGAAAAAGCGATATATTGTGGTTAATTGAGGGAATGTTTCTATGCGTGATCTAAAAATACCGGCCGAACGTCATCCTGAAAAAGCAAAACGTCCGGACAATCCACAGCCTAAAAAGCCAAGCTGGATCCGTGTGAAAGCGCCCGGCGGCAAAGGCTATGCCGAAACGCATAAGATTATGCGCGAGAATAAGTTGACCACGGTTTGCGAAGAAGCTGGCTGTCCGAACGTTGGCGAATGTTGGTCGCAAGGGCACGCCACGATGATGATTATGGGCGAGGTTTGTACCCGCGCCTGTACGTTCTGTAATATCGCGACGGGCAAACCCCCGAGGATTTGGATGCATTTGAACCGGGCCGTGTTGCCCATGCGGTCAAGAAATTGGGCCTAAATCACGTGGTGATTACCTCTGTGGATCGCGACGATATTGAGGATGGTGGTGCCGAGCACTTCGCCCAGACCATCCGCGCCATTCGCAAGCAATCGCCCAATACAACGATCGAAATTCTGACGCCCGACTTTATTCGCTGTGATCCAAAGGTTCTCGAAATTGTTGTTGAGGCGCGTCCTGATGTGTTCAATCACAATCTCGAAACGGTGCCCGGCCTTTATCCCGAAGTCCGCCCCGGTGCGCGCTATTTCCATTCTCTGCGCCTTTTGCAGAGGGTAAAAGAAATGGACCCGTCGATGTTTACTAAATCGGGGATCATGGTCGGCCTTGGCGAAGACAAGCAAGCCGTGATGCAAGTCATGGAAGACATGCGCGCCGCCGACATCGATTTCTTGACCATCGGTCAATATCTTCAGCCAACGCCCAAGCACCACGCGATTGATCGGTTTGTGACGCCCGAAGAATTCAAAACCTATGAAAAAGCCGCCTATGGCAAAGGGTTCCATATGGTTTCCGCCACGCCGCTCACCCGCAGTTCCTACCACGCTGGGGACGATTTCGCGCGTTTGCGGACGGCGCGTTTACAGAAATTGGGGCGTTGAGCGCGAGCCTCAATTGGGTTCGGGATTTGCGGCACGCGTTGCACGTGATTGCGGAAGTTTCAGGCCAAGAACATAAAACTTCGGCGCTAATTGCGCAGGAGTTAAAGCGGTTTGCTCCCGATAAGATTCTAAAATCCGTCGGCGGGCAGGGTGTTATTGCCCTCTTTCATGGTGCGCAAGCTGGCCCGACGATTGGATTTCGCGCCGAGCTTGACGCGTTGCCGATTTATGAATTGTCAGACATTTCCTACCGCTCCGAAAACGACGGTGTTGCGCATCTATGTGGGCATGACGGGCATATGTGCATGGTACTTGCCCTTGCCGAAGAGCTTTCAAAACAGCGGCCCAAGTCAGGCACCGTCGCACTCATTTTCCAACCCGCCGAGGAAACAGGGCAGGGTGCAAAAGCCCTTGTTCAAGATCCGAAATTCGCGGCGTTAAAGCTGGATTACCTGTTTTCGCTCCACAACGCACCCGGACAGGACGTGGGGAAAATTCAAATTCCGGCAACGGCTGCCAATTGCGCTTCTCGGGGTTTGAAAATTATGCTGACGGGAAAAACCAGCCACGCGGCGGCTCCCCATGACGGGCTATCCCCCATGCCAACCGTTGCCCGTCTGATGCCTGCTTTGGCCGCACTTGCGGACCCTTCCGGCGGCGTCCAATCGCCCGATTTTTCGCTCGTAACCCTGACGCATGCAACGCTCGGAAAACCAACCTTTGGAATCGCGCCCGGTTATGCCGAGATTTGGGCCACCCTGCGCAGTCGCTCGGACGCGGCAATGGAAAACCTGTGCCAACAGGCCGAAACCCTTGCGACTCAGGCTGCGGCCGAAGCTGGACTTGAGCTGGAATTTTCCTACCATGACGTTTTTGACGCCTGCGAAAATCACCCTCAGGCGGTAAACCTGTTAAAAAAATCTCTGCGAAAGGCGCAAATTCCTTTTGAAATAGCCCAACAGCCACAATTTTGGTCCGAGGATTTCGGGCAATATTCACAGTCAGCACACACGGCGATGTTCTGGTTGGGGCGGGCGTGCACCAACCCCAACTTCATACGCCAACCTATGATTTCCCAGACGAGATTTTACCCGTAGGAACGGGCGCTTTTTTGGCGGTAATCCGAGAATACCTAGGATAATCGCCTAATTCTGAACCTTAATTTTGGACGGGCGTTCGCTGCTCAACTCTTGCGGCCAGCCGACCCAACGCTCCACAGAATAAATAGCACCACAGGCCAAAACCACCCCAAACACCACCAAAACGCGCAGCTTTGACGGTGGCTTATCCGTCCATAAACGTATGCGAAGAAATTGGCGCGGGTTAAGGCTCATTGTCTACTCCTCGGTAAAACGAACTTTGCCGATATACGGAAGGTTGCGGTTTCGTTGCGCAAAATCAATGCCATAGCCGACAACGAATTCGTCTGGGATTTCAAAACCTGTCCAATCGGCGCGGAAATCAACCTCGCGTCGTTCGGGTTTATCAAGCAAAGCGCAGGTTTTTAGGCGCGCTGGGTTCCGGCTTAACAACATATGCGTCACATGCGAGAGCGTGTGCCCCGTGTCGACAATGTCCTCCACAACCAAGACATCGCGGCCTTCAATAGCACCGCGCAAATCTTTCAAAATGCGCACTTCGCGACTGCTCTCTGTGCTATTCCCATAGGAGGACGCCTCGAGAAAATCGACCTCTACGGGCAAATCCAATTCGCGCACAATGTCGGCGATAAACACAAAGGAGCCGCGCAGAAGGCCGACAACAATCAATTTATCCGTGTCGCGAAACTCGGCTTCAATCTCGTGGGCGAGTATTTCAATCCGAGCCGCAATCGATTTGGCCGAGATCATTTGGTCGATGACATATGGACGCGTTGGCATAAAACCCCCCTTGCATTTGGGCGCGGAGTACACGAAATGGGGGGCAACGCCATGTAAAAATTGGAAACACAATGTCTAGCCACCAAGAAACGCGCATATTGCCCTATTCCGCCGAGCAGATGTACGATTTGGTCGCTGATGTGGCAAAATACCCTGAGTTCTTGCCGTGGTGTAGTGGTGCACGCATTCGTTCCGTGACGCCGATTGACGGCGGCGACGAGGTTCTTGCGGACCTTGTGATCAGCTTCAAAGTGTTTCGCGAGCGTTTTGGCAGTCGCGTGCGTTTGTTTCCCGCGCAAAGCTTGATTGAGACAGAATATCTTGATGGACCATTTAAATACCTCAAAAGCCATTGGAAATTCCGTGACATTGATGCTGGTGGTTGCGAAGTAGAGTTCTATGTGGATTTTGAGTTCAAAAACATCATTCTGCAGAAACTCATCGGTGTCGTTTTTAACGAAGCCATGCATCGCATTGTGAGAGCCTTTGAAATCCGTGCCAAGTATTTATACCCGATGCCTTAAAGGTCCCTATTGGAGTTCCTTTTTGTTTTTGACTATTCGGATGACACAACGACTTATGCAAGCTTTTAGGATAAAAACCACTAGATGGCGCTCGAAACCGTTTTTCAGAAATGCGATATGAAAATCATCTTTGGAAGACTTGGGGCCTTTCCAAAGAAGAGAGTGATGACAAAAAGAGACGCTATTTAGAGGTATTCGCGTCAAGGCTGTCTGTTTTGTGCGTACGCCCAAAGACTTCGCTAAATCTGCCATACAGGAACTTATTAAAGGCTGTGAGCAGCCCCACTTGGGTGGTCCAAGTTGAATCTAGTGTTATGTATTTTCGCAAACTTGTATTGAAATCGGAACGTAAAGGATGGCTATTTAAGAGCGTAAGGTATGTGTGGAGGTTTTGGCTGCGGAAATAGCTTTGCAAAATGGCGTAAAAGGTAAAGGTGCTTGGGGAATAGGGCCGCACAGCTGAGAACGGCCCTGTTTTTGTAAATGCAAACTAAGAGTTGAATTCGTAAGCCCGTTCGCCGTGCTCTTCGAGGTCAAGGCCGTTGGCTTCCATTTCCTCTGTCACGCGGAACATCACGACCATGCTGGCCAATTTGACCAAAACCACAGTGACAACCAGTGTAAATCCGCCCACGATTGCCAGCGAGCCGAGTTGCGCTGTCCATGTGCCATAGCCAAACACGGCAATCATAATCGTGCCGAAAATACCGCCCACACCGTGCACCGCGAACACATCCAATGTGTCGTCTAACTTAATGCCGTTGCGGATGAAATTCACGGCTTCCTGACACAGGATCCCTGCGACTGCGCCGATGATCAGGGCTTCGACGGGGCCAACGAATCCCGAAGCGGGTGTGATCGACGCAAGACCCGCGATGGTTCCTGTGACAATCCCCACGAGGCTGGCTTTGCCATATTTAACACGTTCCCAGAAGGCCCACGTCAGCGAAGCGGTTGCCGCTGAAATATGTGTGACGGTGATCGCCATAGCTGCGCCGCCGTCTGCTGCGAGCTGTGATCCGCCGTTAAAACCAAACCATCCAACCCAAAGCATGGACGCGCCGAGCATCACCAATGGCGGCGAGTGGGGCGGCTTGGTCGCCACCCTGCGCGCGCCCAACATCACCGCCAAAACGAGGGCTGCGATCCCTGCCGTTTCATGCACAACGATGCCGCCCGCGAAGTCTTTGACGCCGACCGCGCCAAATATCCCGCCGTCTGACAGGAATCCTCCGCCCCAAATCCAGTGGACCACGGGCGCATAGCACAACAGCATCCACAGGCCCGAAAACAACATTACAAATCCAAAACCGATCCGTTCAACATAAGCTCCAACGATCAACGCGGGTGTGATGATCGCGAAGGTCATTTGGAACGCAAAGAACAATACTTCCGGCAGAGTTCCCGTGAGGCTGTAAACAGTCACCCCATCGAGAAACATTTTGCCCAGACCGCCCCAATAGGCGTTCCCGTCGCCAAACGCGATGGTATAACCAAAGGCGAACCATAGAACGCTCATTAAACACGCAATTGCATAACAATGCATGAAGACGCTGAGCACATTGCGCGCCCGCACGAGTCCGCCATAAAACAGCGCAAGCCCTGGTATTGTCATAAACAAAACCAAAGCCGTTGCGACCAAAATCCAAGCTGTATCTGCCCCGTTCATATTCCGCTCCGTTCGTTCCAAAATCCGGTGTTAAGGGGTTGAAGCGACTTGTGCGTGCTGAGGAAAGAGGCAAGGGCCTGCCTTGGGGTCTAAAATACAGGCAGTTCTAAAAGCCGCTAAAATATGCGCAGTATTTTAGCGACCTGCACAAGAAAACGTCAAACTAAGAAAACGCGCGTAACAAAAGGTCAAGGGCGTGGTCTCGGGCTTTTATCCGCACATTGTCGCGCCCTAAAGCGCCAAATTCGACGGTTTCACTATGTGTGTCCTGCCCCAATCCCGCGAGTCCAAAACACACGCGCCCCTCGGGTTTAAACTCGCTACCACCGGGGCCGGCGATCCCCGTGATCGACACCGCAAGGGTGGCGTTTGAATGCGCGAGCGCGCCCTCGGCCATCTCGCGCGCAACCTCTTGCGAGACCGCGCCGTGGGCTTTGAGCGTTGCTGCGCTGACGTTCAACATGTCCTGTTTTGCTTGATTGGTATAGGTGATGAAGCCGCGATCAAACATGGCAGAGCTTCCCGCGACATCCGTCAAAGCCACGCTAACCATACCCCCCGTGCAGCTTTCAGCTGTCGCAATAACATGCGATTCTAATTTAGCCTTTTCAAGTATTTGCGCGGCAATGCTCATGTAAGAACGATATGATATAGCGCCGCAAACGCGACAACCACAATGGCCGACATTACCCCTGCTATCACGTCGTCGAGCATGACGCCAATCGCATCGTCGCGCTCGTCTGCCCAACCAACAGGGCCTGGTTTGGTGATGTCAAAAAGCCGGAAAGCGGCAAAGGCGACGATCCATCCTGGATAGAGCGCCAAAATCGACGCCCCCATGATTTGCGCGCCATAAGACAAGGGCAAAAGCGCGATCCACATACCGGCGACCTCATCAATAACGATCTCGCTGGGGTCGTGATCTGTCTTGCCGCGGGTTTCCTTTTCAATCGCCCAGACTCCGATAAAGATGACCGCAACTGTCGCTAATACAGCCCCCGAAAACCCACCATACAGATGTACGAGCAGGAAGACGGGCAGGGCCGCGAGGCTCCCCCATGTGCCCGGAGCGGGTTTAATCAGGCCCGCGCCAAAGAATACAGCGATGTGTTTGCTGGCTTGAGCCGAGAAGGTTGCGAGTTTGCTCATTTTTTCACCAATGTTGTGGTTGCGATCGAGGCAATGCCTTCGCCGCGCCCAGTAAATCCGAGGCGTTCGGATGTTGTTGCTTTCACACTCACACGATCCACCTCCATGTTCATAATTTCGGCCATTACTGTTCGCATATCGGCCGCGTGGGGGCCGATTTTGGGGAACTCGCAGATCAATGTGCAATCCACATTCGAGATTGAAAACCCCATTTCCCGCGCCAGTTCCACTGCGTGACGTAAGAAAATATGGCTTTCAGCGCCCTTCCATTGGGGATCACTTGGGGGAAATGCTGGCCAATATCCCCCTGCGCTAAGGCACCATAAATTGCATCCGTCACTGCGTGCATGCCGACATCTGCATCCGAATGTCCTTGGAGACCGCGCTCGAAGGGGACGCGCACTCCGCATAAAACAACATGGTCACCCGTGCCAAATCTATGCACGTCAAAGCCATTTCCAAGGCGTATATCCATCGGGTCTTCTTTCATCGCTAAGAGTCGTTCCGCGCGGTCAAAATCTGCGGGATAAGTGAGTTTTAGGTTGTCTTCGTGGCCTTGAGTTATGGTTACGTCTATCCCTAAACTAAGGGCGAGTTCCACATCATCTGCGGCGGCTATTCCAGAGGCATGCGCCGTACGAATGGTGTTTATTTCAAAGCCTTGTGGCGTTTGTGCGCGGTATAATCCATCTCTTGCCTGCGGGGCCGTAACCTGCCCGTCAACACCGCGCCAAAGCGCATCTGTTACGGCAAGAGCAGGAGCGGCGGCGGGGCCAGCTTTAAGAGCTTCAATCACGCCATCAATGGTCGATTTTGCCACCAAGGGGCGTGCGCCGTCGTGGATTAACACATGGGTGATCGGGGAGGGAATTTGCGCAAGTCCGTGGGCGACCGAGGCGGAGCGACTTTCGCCGCCCTCCACATATATCACATCGGTTCGGCCTTTGAGGGCGTCGCGCGCGCACTCCACTCCACCCATCGGCGCAACAACGATTATTTCGGAAATCAACGGGTGGTTGGAAAAACAATCGACGGTACGAGCGACAACTGCGCGCCCCGCGAGCATTTGGAACTGTTTCGCACGCCCAGACCTGTCGGCGCCCATGCGAGACCCATTTCCAGCGGCAACAATTAAAGCAGCAATGCGCATAGGGGATTGTTAACTTTCGTTGTTTTCACGCCCCTTGTTTAAGCAATGCGCGCTTTGAGAACAATGGGCGAGTTGCTGCCTAAATTTTATGCAATGCGTGTTTTTCGCGCAGAATGCACCGTCGCGGAATTGCCTTTTGCTTTTGTGGGGCGTAGCACTGAAATGTGCACAAGGATTAGGCGTTTGACCATTAATATTGCAGATATCATTTTGGACCCACCGGTCCTATTGGCGCCATTGGCCGGAATTACGGATTTGCCGTTTCGCAATCTGGTGTCGTCCTTTGGGGCTGGGTTGGTCGTGAGCGAAATGGTTGCCAGCCAAGAAATGTTTCAGGGCAAACCCGGCGTGCGCGAACGGGCCGAACTGGGGTTTGACAGCAGCAATACCTCGGTTCAGATCGCCGGAAAAGACGCCTATTGGATGGGCGAGGCCGCCAAGATGATCCAAGATAACGGCGCGCGTGTGATCGACATTAATATGGGCTGTCCGGCGAAAAAAGTCGTGAACGGCTATTCAGGGTCCGCCCTGATGAAAGATTTGGACCATGCGCTGACGCTGATTGAGGCCGTTGTTGAGGCCGTTTCGGTGCCTGTGACGCTTAAAACCCGCTTGGGATGGGATGACGCTTTGCTTAACGCGCCCGAACTTGCGGCCCGCGCAGAGGCGGCGGGCATCCGCATGATTACGATCCACGGACGCACGCGCTGCCAGTTTTACAAAGGTCGCGCCGACTGGGAAGCGATTGCCAGTGTCAAAGCCGCCGTTTCCATTCCCGTCGTGGCGAATGGGGACATTATCAATGCCGACACCGCGCGTCAGGCCCTTGCACAATCTGGCGCGGATGGTGTGATGATTGGCCGTGGCGCACAGGGAGCGCCGTGGATTCTAGCACAGGTCGCGGCCGATCTTTTTGGCTCTGCACCCCCCGAAATCCCGCAGGGAAATGCCCTGATCGACATGGTTTCGGGGCACTATGAAGCCATGCTTGAATTCTATCCCGTCCCTCTTGGCGGGCGCGTCGCACGCAAACATCTGGGCTGGTACATGGATGGCGTTCACACCCCAGCCGCCCTGCGCAAAGCCGTTTTAATCGAGAAAAACCCCAAAACTGTATTGGCGCTACTGCCCGATGCACTTTCTCCTGACCATAGCCCGATCGAAGGACTGACCGATGATTGAATATGACATTGACCTCTGGGCGTCGCTGCCAATTCCAGCGCTGATCCTTGACGATGCAGACTGCATTCTCGAGAGCAATGCCGTTGCCGAAGCCTTTTTGAACTCCTCCGCAAAAATGCTCATAGGGGCGTCGGTGTGGGACAAAGTTATGATCGACTCGCCGCTGGAAACCAGCTTTCAGCGTGTCCGAAAAGACCATTCCGCGTTATTTATCAATGATGTCGACGTGGGAAGTGGCGAGCGCGCGCCCGTGCTGTGCAACATTCAAATTGCGTCCCTAAGCTCTAGTAAAGGCGAGCGGACGGGTAAAATCCTCCTGCTGATATCGCCGCGCGAAATTGCCGATCGGTTGGGGCGGAGCCATTCGGTCAAAACTTCGGCTAAATCCGCGATCGGGATGGCGGAAATGCTGGCCCATGAGATTAAAAACCCGCTCGCGGGCATTACGGGGGCCGCGCAACTCTTGGCGATGAACCTGTCGAATGATGATCAGGAAATGACCGACCTTATTGTCCAAGAATGCCGCCGGATTGTGAAACTTCTCGAGCAAGTCGAGCAATTTGGCAATGTCCTCAAACCCCAATGTACCGCCGTGAATATCCACGATGTGCTTGATCGCGCGCGGCGTTCGGCGATGGTGGGTTTTGGCGCACATATGGAAATCATTGAGGATTACGATCCCTCCATGCCACCCACATGGGGTGATATGGACCAGCTCCTTCAGGCCTTTCTCAACCTTTTGAAAAATGCATCAGAGGCCAATAAAAACGGTGGCAAAATCCGCATCCATACCTTCTATGAAAACTCGATGCGCCTGCGTCGGACAGACGGGTCTGGCTCGGTCCCGCTTCAAATTGAGATCATTGACGATGGCCCCGGATTGCCGAGCGAAATTGCGGGGGACATCTTTGAACCCTTTGTTTCGGGGCGTGAGAATGGCACGGGGCTTGGCCTTGCGTTGGTGAGTAAAATCATCTCGGAGCACCAAGGCTGGATTGCCGTTGACTCGTCCCCCGGGCGCACTGTGTTTCGGATTTCGCTGCCTGTTGCCCCAAAAGAATCCGCAGTTGATGCGCCCAACACTCAAAATAAAACGGAGATCCTATAATGGACGGTACAGTTCTTGTCGCAGACGACGACCGCACAATTCGCACAGTTCTAACGCAGGCGTTAACGCGGGCGGGCTGTAAAGTGCACGCGACCTCGTCGTTAATGACGTTGATGCGCTGGGTCGAAGAAGGGAAGGGCGATTTGGTGATTTCCGACGTGATGATGCCCGACGGCAATGGCATCGAGGCTCTGCCACGCATCGGAGAATTGCGCCCCGGATTGCCGGTAATTGTGATTTCCGCCCAAAACACGATTATGACCGCGATCCAAGCTGCCGAAGCCGAGGCCTATGACTATTTGCCTAAGCCGTTTGACCTGCCCGATTTGATGAAACGCGCCGCGCGCGCCCTTGAGATCAAACGCCGCGTCAATCCCTTGTCCCACGAGACCGGCGCGCCGCGAGAATCCACCCAAGATGATCTGCCGTTGGTGGGGCGCACGGCCCAAATGCAAACCCTCTATCGACTGGTAGCGCGGGTGATGAACACCGATTTGACGGTGATGATCTCGGGTGAAAGTGGCACGGGTAAGTCGTTGATCGCGCGGGCCATTCACGACTTTTCTGATCGCCGCACTCAGCCGTTCATTGTGGCCTCCGCCAATGATTTACAAGGCATGGACGGGCCAGCCACTGTTATTTCACGCGCCAAAGGCGGCTCGATCCTGTTTGACGAAGTGGGCGATCTCGACGCCGACGCACAGGCCCGTGTGGTGCGTATGTTGGACAGTTTTGGCGACAATGCACCGCGTATTATGGCGACGAGTCAGTCGAATTTGAGCCTGAAAATGGAGGCAGGGACGTTCCGCCAAGACCTCTATTACCGCCTCTGTGGTGTGACCATCACGGTGCCGTCCCTGCGCGAACGGGTCGATGATATCCCGCTTCTTGCTGAACATTTCCTTGCGAAGGCTGAGCGCGAAGGAGCCTCATTGCGTCGGATTGGACCGGATGCAATGGAACTCATTCGCGCCTTTAGCTGGCCTGGAAATGTACGCCAGTTGGAGAATTCCGTGCGCCGTTTGGTTTTGACCAGCGTCGGCGAAGAGATTAATCGGGCCGAAGTTGAGCTTGTCCTCGGGAATCAGCCAGTAATCGAACCCGCGAATGGTGGCCGCGAGGGCGAATTGCTCTCGGCCTCCGTGGCAAAGCATCTGCGTCGTTATTTTGACCTTCATGGCGGTGCGTTGCCGCCGACAGGCGTTTATCAACGTATTCTGCGTGAAGTTGAGACGCCATTGATCGAGATATCACTTGATGCAACGGGTGGAAATCAGGCGAAATGCGCCGATTTACTTGGGATTAACCGAAATACTCTCAGAAAGAAGATCACAGAGCTCGAAATTAACGTGACACGCCGCCGCAAATTGATGTAAAAGAGCAACATACCCGTTGCAAGAAGGCTGCTACCCTTGTGACAGACGGTATATATTGTGGCGTGCCTATCGAAGGGCACAGTATCTTTGGGGGACGCGGTGCCAAGTTTGGTCCGTAGTGCGACATTCAATAGGCTTATACGTTTAAGGCGCCAAAAGCGTTTTCAAAACTTCGCGACCCTCGGAATGGTGGTTTTGGGGCCTATTCTGGCCGCTGCGACGTTTGTGATTCTTGGACCGCTAGAGGTTGCGACAAGTCCAAATAGTCTGCGGCTGATTCTGCTGGCGGACATGGTCTATGCCCTCGTCGTCGCGGCCTTGGTGCTGCAACAGGTCGTGCGCATGGTGTCTGCGCGGCGCGCAAAGTCGGCGGGTTCAAAACTCCACCTTCGACTGACGGGTGTTTTTGCGCTCGTGACGCTTTTGCCGACCATTTTGGTCGCTGTGTTCGCCATGTTGACGGTGAATGTCGGGATTGAAGGCTGGTTTTCGGACCGTGTGCGACAGGTGGTTTCAAGCTCACTGGATGCCGCCCAAGCCTATGAAGCCGAGCATCGTCGCGATCTTGTTTCCGACGCCGAGCAACTGGGAAATGACATCGACATTGAGGCCTTGGGGAATTTTCGCATGTCCGACGGCGATTTGCGCGAGATTTTGACCAATGCCCAAGCCAATGTGCAACGCGGCCTGCGCGAAGCTTTTGTCGTTGACGGGGCAGGGACCATTCGGGCCCGGGGGGATCGGTCCTATTTGTTCAACTATGAACAACCCAAATCTTCTGATTTTGACAAAGCCAGCAAGGGCGAAACTGTTGTCATTAAGGACTGGGAAAACAACGAATTTCGCGCCCTTGTTGCGCTTTCAGGGCTAACGGATCGCTATCTCTACCTGTCGCGCGAGGTTGATGGGGACATCCTTAGTCTCTTGGACGAAACAAAACAAAACGTTTCCCTTTATGAACAATTGGAAAAGGATCGCGGTAAAATCCTGTTTGAGTTTGGCCTGCTGTACCTCGGGTTTGCCGTCATTTTGATCCTTGCCGCGATTTGGCTCGGACTTTGGTTTGCGGAGCGTCTTGCGCGACCCGTGGGGCGGTTGACCAGTGCGGCGCAACAGGTTGGCGCAGGCAATTTGAACGTGCGCGTATATGAGGAGGCTGGCGACGACGAAATCGCGCTCCTGTCGCAATATTTCAACCAAATGACGGGGCAATTGCGGGAACAACGCGAGACTTTGCTCCAGAATACGCGCCAAATTGAGGATCGCCGCCGCCTTTTTGATTCCGTTTTAAGCTCGGTCACGTCCGGCGTTGTCGGGCTGGATGCGGATGGAGGCGTTGATTTTGTGAACCGTTCGGCGCAGGGGTTGTTGAATTTAGACGACTCTGGCAATCAAAAACTGTCTCTCGCGGTGCCAGAATTCGGTGACTTTTTTGCCAGGACACAAGCCAATCGTGCAGAATCCGCACAGGAAGAAGTCCTTGTCGTGCGGGACGGGAAGCAAGAAAATCTCCTCGTGCGGATTGCTCCTCGACGCGGTTCAGGGGGCGCATTGGAAGGGTACGTTGTGGCCTTTGATGATGTGACCGACCTCGTTTCTGCCCAACGCATGGCCGCTTGGGGCGATGTGGCGCGCCGGATCGCGCATGAAATCAAAAACCCGTTGACGCCAATCCAGCTATCGGCCGAACGTTTGAAGCGAAAATATTCCTCAAAGCTTTCGGAAGAAGATGCAGAGGGTATGGCCTATATGACTGATGTTATTGTGCGTAAAACCAATGACTTGCGGCGTATTGTTGATGAGTTTTCCAAGTTTGCGCGCATGCCAGAACCAGAACTCCGCAGTCATGATCTGACCGAAATTATGCGGGACGCAGTTCACCTGCAAACCGGTGCGCTTGATCCCGTTAAGTTGGTCGCTGAGTTGCCAGCGGAGCCCATATTTGCGGATGTGGATTCAACGATGATCGCACAAGCCTTGACGAACTTAATTAAGAACGCAGGCGAAGCAGTTGAAACGCATGTTGAAAATGGCGTCCCGGACGGGTTTATTCCCATGGTGAAAATCAATATGGAAGCAGATGGCGAGACACTGCGCATTCGGATTTCCGATAATGGCATTGGCTTTCCGATTGATCGCTCGCGCCTGTTTGAGCCGTACGTAACAACACGCGATAAGGGCACAGGACTTGGCCTGCCCATCGTTAAGAAAATCATCGAGGAGCACGGCGGGACGTTGGCGCTTTTGGATGCAGAAATATTTGGAAACACAACACATGCAGGCGCTTGTGTGGCTGTTGCCCTTCCTTTGGGCACGCCAAAAAAACTGAAAGAGGTGAGCTGATGAGTGACATTCTTATTGTTGACGACGAACGTGATATTCGTGAACTAATATCGGATATCCTTAAAGATGAAGGCTTTACAACGCGTCTTGCAAGTAACTCTGACGAGTGTATGGAGCAAATTTCTTCCGAGCCTCCGAGTTTGATGATCCTCGATATTTGGCTGAAAGATAGCCAAATGGACGGCATCGACATCCTGAAATCGGTGAAGCGCAGCCACCCTGATGTACCTATTGTGATTATTTCTGGTCACGGGAATATCGAAATCGCCGTCGCCGCGATAAAACAGGGCGCCTATGATTTCATTGAAAAGCCGTTCAATATAGACCAACTGTTGGTTGTTATTACGCGTGCAATGGAGGCTTCGCGTCTGCGCCGTGAAAATAGTGAGTTGCGCCGTCGAGACGTAACGCTCAGTGAAATGATTGGATCTAGTTCAGCCTATAAGGCATTGAAATCAAACCTTGAAAAGGTCACTAAGTCTAACGGCCGCATTATGCTGCGGGGACCTGCTGGGTCTGGCAAGGAAAGTGCCGCGCGGTTTATTCACAGCGAAAGTGATCGCGCGTCTGCACCGTTTATCGTGGTTAATTCCGCGTCAATTGAACCCGAGCGGATGGAAGAAGTCCTGTTTGGGCGCGAAAGCCCAGAGCGCGGGATTGAACCTGGGTTGCTTGAGGAAGCGCATGGCGGCGTTATCTACTTTGATGAAGTTGCCGATATGCCGATGGGGACGCAGAGCAAGATCCTGCGCGTTTTAGTCGATCAGCAATTTCAACGCGTGGGCGGCGGCGAAAAGGTTCGCGTTGATATTCGCGTTATATCGAGCACAAACAGGAACTTGCAGGCCGAGATTGAAGCGGGAAATTTCCGTCAGGAGCTGTTTCATCGTTTGAATGTCGTGCCGATCACTGTGCCCTCACTTGAAGACCGTCGGGAAGATATTCCCGAGTTGGCCGTCGCCTTTATCGCAGCCTTTAACAAGGATCAGGGGCTACCTTTGCGACATCTTTCGGAGGAAGCGCAGGCCTTGTTACAGACCATGAGTTGGCCTGGAAACGTGCGCCAGTTGAAAAACGTCATCGAACGCATTCTTATTCTTGGCAACGACAGCGAGATTATTGAGGCAAGCGATTTGCCGCAACAGGGCGAGCCGTCTGGCGGGAGCTCGGGCGTTGTTCTTTCGGCGGGTTTGGCGACCTTGCCACTTCGTGAAGCGCGTGAATTGTTTGAACGCGAGTATTTAATGACGCAAATCAATCGGTTCGGCGGAAATATAAGCCGCACCGCAACCTTTGTTGGCATGGAACGCAGTGCACTTCATCGCAAACTCAAGTCGCTTGGGATTGTGACCAGCAATAAGACGGGTGCGCGGGTTGCGCATATTGACGATTTTGAGGGCGAGGACTTGGAATAAGCATCACCAATTGACGCACTCATGGGCATAGGCCATAGATTGCTACAAATGAGAACCCATTGAAGAAGCACAAAAGGGCAGTTTTATGAAGGTCATCATCTGTGGCGCGGGACAAGTTGGCTGGCAAATCGCCCGCCATCTTTCGGGTGAACGCAACGATGTAACGGTTGTGGATAACAATGCCGAACTGGTGCGGCGCGCTATGGATACCTTGGAAGTTCAAGGGGTTGCAGGGTTTGCGAGCTATCCGGATGTTCTCAAGGCGGCGGGGGCAAGTGATGCGGATATGATCATCGCGGCGACCCATTCGGACGAAGTGAACATGGTGACCTGCCAAATTGCCCACTCGATTTTTTCCGTGCCCCGCAAAGTGGCCCGTTTACGCAGTAAGTCGTACCTCGATGCCATTTATTCCGACCTTTATCGCCGCGATCACATGCCGATCGACGTGGTTATTTCCCCTGAGAAAGAGGTTGCTGCTGCGGCCTTGCAACGCCTCGCGGCGCCCGCTGCCTTTGATACAGAAAGTTTTCTCAACGGCAAAAGTCAGCTTTTGGGGCTCCAACTTGATGCGGATTGTCCGGTTCTGAATACGCCATTGCGTCAGTTGACGGATTTGTTTTCTACCCTCTCGGCGAACGTGGTTGGCGTGCGTCGCAAAGGGACATTGTTTGCGCCTGTGCCCAATGATCAGCTGTTCGCTGGCGATCAAGTTTACGTGTTTACCAACAGCGAAGACGTGGCTCGCACCTTGGAAGTGTTCGGAAAAGTCCAACATAAACAAGACCGTGTGGTTATTTTGGGCGGTGGGAATGTGGGGCTTGCCGTGGCCTTGGCGTTGGAAGCAAAAGGCCGCACCGTGCGCACAAAAGTGATTGAGCGCGACCGTGCCATTGCCGAAAAAGCCGCTGACACTTTGGAGCGGACAATTGTTTTGAACGGCGACGGATTGAGCCCTGAATTGCTTGAAGAGGCGGGAATTGATCGTTCAGACGCTATTTTATGCGTCACCGACGATGATAAAACCAATCTATTGGCCGCGGTTCGGGCCAAGGGGTTGGGCTGTAAAATGGCGATCTGCTTGGTGAATGACCCGTCCTTGGTGCCACTTTTGGCCCCCATGGGGATCGACGCCTATATCAACCCGCGCTCTACAACTGTGAGTTCTATTTTGCGCCATATTCGGCATGGCCGTGTGCGCGAAGTTTACTCCATTGGCGACGCTGAAGCCGAAGTGATCGAGGCGCAAGTGCTCTCGACAAGTCCGATTTCGGGACGGGCGCTGCGTGATATTGAATTCCCTGAGGGTGTTTTGGTGGGCGCCGTTTTGAGCAAGGGCGTCGTGTCGCGGCCCGAAGGCTCCATGCGGATCGAAGAAGGCGATGTGTTAACCATTTTCACTATGGCCGCCGACGTGCCTGAGGTCGAACGCCTCTTGCAGGTTTCGATCGACTTTTTCTAGCCATGTTAGCCCGTATCCTTGGCCTGCCGTTGTTTGTGATCCTGATGGGGATCGGATCGGTGGCGATGTTTTTGCCCGCGCTTCACGCAGGAGCAACGCGCGATTTTCAAACGGCGCGGGTCTTCTTTTACGGCGGGTTGTTGTTCCTGATTTTCACGTTGATTATCGCGCTGGCAACCGCAAATTATAAGCCACGCAATGAGACGGGCTCCCATCTTCTGTCGCTTTTTGTGTGTTTTGTGCTGCTGCCGATGATGCTCGCGGTGCCCTTTCATCAAACGGTAACGACGTCGACGTTTGGCGAAGCGTATTTTGAGATGGTTTCGTCGATAACGACGACGGGCGCGACGCAATATGCCGACCCAGCGCAACTGCCCCGTTCTGTGCATTTATGGCGGGCTTTGGTGGCGTGGCTGGGTGGGTTTTTCGTTTGGGTTAGTGCCGTGGCCATCCTTGCGCCGTTGAATCTCGGCGGATTTGAGGTCTTGGCTGAGGGACGGCACGGAACGGGATCTAGCCTGTCCCAGATTTCCCGCGTTGCCGGTGGCTCCGTGCGTTTGCAACGGGCTGCCCTTCGACTCCTCCCGATCTACAGCGGGTTAACGGCGGTATTTTGGGTCTTTTTAATTATCGCGGGTGACCGACCTTTTGGGGCGCTTATTCACTCAATGTCGACCTTCGCAACCAGCGGGATTTCGGCCACGGGCGGTATGCAAAACAACTCATCCGCGGGGTTTGGCGAATTTGTCGTCCTGATTGGCATGTGTTTTGCCCTGTCACGCCTGACTTTTTCGTCTGATATGAAGGCCCGCAGCATCAATGTTCTCAAAACCGATCCTGAAATCCGCATCGCGACCTTTCTTATTATGGCGGTACCGTCGCTGATTTTTATGCGCCATTGGTTTGGTGCCCTCGAAGAACAATCGGTTGAGGATGCGCGCCAAGCGCTCTCGGCCCTTTGGGGGAGCATCTTTACGACAGTTTCTTTCCTTTCGACCACAGGTTTTGAGAGCGCCTCTTGGACGCAAGCGAGCCGGTGGTCGGGTCTCGCGACACCGGGGCTTATTCCACTTGGCTTGGCGATGGTTGGCGGCGGAGTCGCCACCACGGCGGGCGGTGTGAAACTGTTGCGGATTTATGCGCTTTATAAAAACGGGCAGCGCGAAATAGAACGGATTATCCATCCCACAAGTGTCGCGGGATCGGGGCCTGCGGTGCGCCATTTACGGCGGCGCGGGGCTTATGTTGCGTGGATTTTCTTCATGCTGTTTGCCCTCTCGGTGTCCTTCGTGATGCTGCTCTTGGCCTATAACGGTGTTGGTTTCGACAATGCGCTGATTTTGACAATCGCGGCGCTAACGACAACTGGACCCTTGGCAAATGTCGTGACGGAAACACCGATTTCTTATGCGACCTTGTCGCCCACGGTGAAGCTGGTTTTAGGAGCGGCGATGGTGGTGGGACGGCTCGAAACCCTCGCCGTTATCGCGCTTTTAAACCCCGACACATGGCGTCGATAGCGGCAAAATTACCATTTCATAAATTTAGATGCTTTTTTTGCACTAGAAACTATCCGAATGCATAGCCATACTGGCAGATAAGACCAAAACAGCCTTTAGCGCTGGCATATAAAAACAAGAAAAAAGGCTATAAAACAATGGCTGCCGACAAACAAAATTTACAAGACGCCTTTCTGAATCATGTTCGCAAGACAAAGGTTCCGGTTACTATTTTCCTCATTAACGGTGTGAAACTTCAGGGTGTTATCACTTGGTTTGACAATTTTTGCGTGCTTTTGCGTCGCGATGGTCAATCTCAGCTGGTGTATAAACACGCGATTTCAACGATCATGCCGTCTCAGCCGATCAGCCTTTACGACGGCGAAGAATAGGCAAAAATGGGCGAAGAAATTCCCGAGAAGTCCGTAACGCCGGTTTGGGTGCTGCATCCTGATTTGCGTAACGATCGCTTTCGCCGTGATCCAGAATTCGCTTTGCAAGAGGCGGTTTCTCTCGCTGAGGCGATGCCCGAAACCGATGTTGTTGGAGCGACAATTGTGCCCGTACCCAAGATTCGGGCAGGGTGGTTGTTTGGCAAAGGCAAAACCGAAGAGCTTAAACAACAGTTCGTTGAGACTCATGTCGATCTGGTCATCATTGACGGTACGTTAACGCCCGTTCAACAGCGTAACCTCGAAGAAGAGTGGAACGTCAAAATCCTCGACCGGACGGGTTTGATCCTTGAGATTTTCTCGGATCGGGCACGTACGCGCGAGGGTGTGTTGCAGGTTGAAGTGGCGGCATTGTCGTACCAACGCACCCGCCTTGTGCGGGCATGGACCCACCTTGAGCGCCAACGCGGCGGGCTTGGATTTGTGGGCGGACCGGGGGAAACGCAGGTCGAGGCCGACCGTCGTGCTCTTGATGAACGCATCCAAAACCTCAAACGCCAGCTTGAAAAAGTTGTCCGCACCCGCGCCTTGCATCGGCAATCGCGCGCACGCGTACCGTTCCCTGTGGTGGCTTTGGTTGGCTACACGAACGCAGGAAAATCTACGCTTTTTAATCGCTTAACGGGGGCTAATGTCTTTGCGAAGGACATGTTGTTCGCCACGCTTGACCCAACCATGCGTTCGGTTGAATTACCTTCCGGCCGAACGATTATCCTCTCGGATACGGTTGGTTTTATTTCCGAACTTCCCACACAATTGGTCGCCTCGTTTCGCGCCACTTTGGAGGAAGTTCTTGAGGCCGATTTGATTTTGCACGTGCGCGATATTTCGCATCCGTTGACCGATCAGCAATCGCGCGATGTGACAACCATCATGACCGATCTTGGCGTGTCTAAAGAGACGCCGTTGATTGAAGTGTGGAACAAAGTCGATCTTTTGGATGCCCAAGAACAAGAGGGTATTCTTGCCAAGTCCGAGCGCGAAGAGGCAATTTTTGCCACCTCGTCGATTACAGGCCAAGGCATTGAGGAGCTGCTTGATGCGGTGTCCGAAACGCTAACCGATCCCAAAACCTACCGTGATCTTGTGCTGCCGTATAGCGACGGTAAAAAACGCGCGTGGCTGTTTTCAGAGGACTTGGTTGAGGCCGAGACCCAAGGCGAAGACGGGTTCCACCTCAAGGTTCACTGGACCGCACGCCAAGAGAAAAACTTCCGCGATATGTAAAAGGCGCGCCATGGATTTGGCGCGACCTTTCCCGTTACTTTGGTTCCGGACTCAAGGTTGCAATCCCAACGGAACCCGCACGCGCGAGGGCTGGATCAAGGCTCATCGGGAGGTATTCCCCGCGGCGCCAAAGCTGCCCCATATCATCATAATGGCGACTTAACGGATGGCCCGATTGCCCCGTTGCGATGATGAAAACAGAACTGTCAGGGTCTGCGAAATCATAAACACCACGATAGCCCGCCCCTTGAACATTGGAAAACGGTTCGTCTTCCGTGCCCGAGGTGAGGCCCATCATAAGGGTGTTATCACCGCCTGAAGTGCTTTGGCGAATATTGACGAACCATTTGAGAATAGGCGTTTTTCCTAGAACCGCATGGTCGTGGGTGGCCTGATGCGCATCCCCCCAACGCAATGACGTCAACGCGGAACCATAGGTCTGGTCTAGCCATAAAAGCGCATCGTCCAAGGCAATCCGCGCGAGGTCCTTGCAATTCTCGGGCTGGGTGGATTGCACGATGTCACACCACGCGCTCGCGCCGTCGGTATCGCGGTAAACGCGGTCGATAAACACGGGATTAACGTGAGTGAATTCATCGGCAAGCGGCCCTAGTTCGTCTTGGATTAGCCGTTTTTGCAGGGCCCGCATCCATGCGGCATAGATCAGCGGTTCTGGGAGGTGTTCATTCATTTCCCCGTTCCAATTTGCCAAAAGATCGAGCGCGATTTGGCGGCGGCGTTCGATGGTGCCGTCCGGAGCCTGCGCGCCGGAAAACCATAGATCGGCGGCAATCAACGGCAGAATGCGGCGCGCGGTATAACTCACGGTATCAAGTTGGCCTTCGATGAAACTCTCGCGGGTGTGGACTTCGCGGTTTTGCATCAGCTTTTTCCAACGCTCAATGCGTTCCGTATCCCCCCAGTAGAAACTAATGTGATTGGGGAAGGGACGGTCGATAATTTGGTTGTTGGTATTGCCCAAAATGCCCCCCGCAGGTTCACGGAATTCGGGGTTGAAACTATAGGGCATGCGCCCTTGCCAACGGTTGTTTTCCAGCCATCCGGGGGCCGGTGTGCGGCCTTGGGTTTGGTGGTTATAGGCGCGACGCGGGGCCGCGCCGAAGGTCTTGAGAGCAATTTCCTTGCCGTCCACCAACGTCACGTTTTGCGCGCTGCCGATATAGGTTTCACCTGCGGCAATGGCCTCGTCGATGGTTTTGGATTTCATCAGCTTCATCAAGGCGCTCACGGAGGTGTCATGCGCCGAAAGCGCGGTCCAACCAAGGGTGGCGACGTGGCCTTGGGGGGTAATTTTCCCGACATTGTAATGGCTTGGCGGTAGGACAGGGCCATTTTCTGTCCAACGCAAGGTTAGGGTACGCGGCGCGGCGTCCTTCACATGGACGATGGTTTGGCGAATTTCAAAACGTTTGTATCCGGTGGGCGTCAGGTATTCCTCGGAGTCTTTGGGGTTGAGTTGCTCAATAAACAGGTCTTGATCGTCCATGAACGCTGCCGTCAGCCCCCAACCGATGTAGTCCGAGCGCCCAGACAGGATTACAGGGACGCCCGGAATTGAGGCGCCAATGATGCCGCCCTGTTGCAACTCGATCCGTGCAAGATACCAGATCGATGGCGCGGAAAAGCCCAAATGCGGATCGTTGGCGAGCAGTGTCGCCCCCGCCGCTGAACGCGATGGAGCGGCGGCCCAAGCGTTCGACGCGCCTGCAAAAGCGCGTTTTTTGAACGGCGACAGGCCGGCAATCATCGGGTCGAGTGGTTCCGCGAATTGCGCATAGATCGGGTATTCTGATTTGGGGAACAAGCTTGTGTATTCCGCCAACGCGTTGATCGGCATGCCCAAGGGATCGGGCAACAGGTCTTTGACCCGCTCTTTGGGGAGGGCCAAAATCGCCCGCGTGCGCAAAATTTCGTCTTCAAGCTGGCCTGAAAATTCCAGCGCCATTATTTTCCCAACGGCGATGGAATCCGCGGGAGTCCACGGAGCGATGGCTGTGGGAAACAGGAAAAATTCCGGCGCGCCACGCCCCAGAGCCCCCGTATTGATTTGCGCAAGCCAACTGTTGACGCCCCGCGCATAGGCATTGAGCGCCAGCGTAGTTTCGGGGTCTTGGTCGCGCACCGAGCGTTTGGCCAAGTCATAAATATCAAGGCGGCGCATTAGGTCGTCGACTTGCAAAGCGCGTTCCCCAAAAAGCTCCGACAAGCGGCCTTCAGCGGTGCGGCGCATCAGAACCATTTGCCATAAGCGATCCTGTGCATGGGCGAATCCAAGGCCAAAATAGACGTCCTCGTCGGTTGCGCCAAAAATATGGGGCACACTGGCATTGTCACGGATAATTTCGACGTCGTCCGTGATTCCGGTCACAACATAATCGGCGTCATATTCGGGAATGGAACGGCTGGCCAAGTAGTAAATGCTGAAAAAAGCCAATGCGATCAAGGTCGCAAGAGCCAGAAACAGACGGGTAAGCCATTTAACAAAGGTCGACATGACGGCTCCAGGTTGACGCGCGGATTGTATACATTAAGGTCTGCCCCAAAGAGACTCGGCATCGAATTCCGATGGGTTTCCAGTGTCTACGCGAAAAAACTTTGGGAGAAAAGCTATGGCGAAAATCACTTTCTTGGGACTAGGCGTTATGGGCTATCCCATGGCAGGACATCTTGCGGCGGCGGGGCATGAGGTAACAGTTTTCAACCGTACAACCGCTAAAGCCGAGGCTTGGGCCAAGCAACACGGTGGCAATTTTGCGCCGACACCCGCGCTTGCAGCCAAAGGCGCGGACTTTGTGATTTCCTGCGTGGGGAATGACGATGATTTACGCGCAGTTTGCACGGGGCCAGACGGGGCGTTTCAATCGATGGCGGAGGGCGCGATTTTCGTTGACCACACCACGGTTTCGGCGGCCGTCACCCGCGAACTTTACGCTATTGCCGCAGAAACCGGCATTGGATTTGTCGATGCGCCCGTGTCCGGCGGCCAAGCAGGAGCCGAAAACGGCGCGCTCTCGGTGATGTGTGGCGGTGATCAGGATAAATATGATGTGGCCGAACCCATCATGCAGGTCTATGCCAAGGTTTGTCGTCGTTTAGGCGAAAACGGGGCAGGGCAATTGACTAAAATGGTCAATCAAATCTGTATCGCTGGGGTCGTTCAGGGGCTTTCCGAGGCGCTGCATTTTGCGGAAAAAGCGGGTCTGGATGGCGAGGCGGTGATCGAGACGATTTCGGCGGGTGCAGCTGGCAGTTGGCAGATGCAGAACCGTTATAAAACCATGTTGGCGGACGAGTACGACCATGGATTTGCCGTGGATTGGATGCGCAAAGATCTTGGTATTTGCCTTGATACAGCGGATGAGAACGGCGCGAGTTTGCCGATGACCGCGCTTGTCGATCAGTTCTACAAAGACGTGCAGAAACTTGGTGGCAATCGTTGGGACACCTCAAGCTTGTTGAAACGTTTGCGCCATATGGGGTGATTTTTTTCCCTTCGGACATAAAAAAAGGCGGCTCACATGAGCCGCCTTTTTTATTACATCTCAAACCCTTATGGGATTATGCGCGAGTATTTTGATCCTTCGAGCGTCGCGCCCGCCATCAAGCCCGCTTGGCCAAAGACTACGGCGATCACTGGCGCATTGGAGGTTGTTGTCGCAACCGACAGATTGCTGCCTTTGTCATTTACGGCGTATTCGATGTCGGCACCTGCGGCCCAACCGCTTGCGCCGCGGAATTTGTTCAACGCAGGTTCGGTCATAAAGAACAACACATAGGCGAGTTGTTGTGCGCCAATTTGAAAACCAACCGAGGCGGATGTCGCAGAATAGTAGTCGACGGTCGCGTCGTTGATGCGCAGCGCGCCTTTGCCAAACGATCCCCCCACGCCTAAGCCCGCTTTGGTCACCACAGGCATTACCAGCATCCCCGTGGATTTTGCGCCAAGGTCAACAGTTCCGGGATACGTTGCGTACATATGACGTACGGTAGCGTCGACTTGGAGGTCCAATACGGCGGCGCCATCGTTGCCCACGCCATTGCCACAGGCCGCTGTCGTTGCCGCAGCAGCACCTGCTGTCAGCAGAAAGCCGCGACGCGAAAGCCGCTCAAAATGCGTTGGTGTTTTCATTGCTTCGTTCCTCAATTGTTGGTCCCAAACACGTGTTGGAAACCATTTTTAGTGTCGGGTCACACCCGATCTTGTTCAAAACTATAGGGGAGTCCCATAATATTGTCATTATATATAGGTATGTGTTGCGAAAAAATGCGAAAATGTGCCGATTTAACGTCCAGCTAAAAGCCGTGCTGCGCGCGGGGCAAAGTAGGTCAGAATGCCGTCACAACCTGCACGTTTAAAGGCCATAAGGCTTTCGATCATGGCTTTGTCGCCGTCAATCCAGCCGTTTTGCGACGCCGCCATTTGCATCGCGTATTCGCCGGACACTTGATAAGCAAAGGTCGGCACGCCGAATTCGGATTTTACGCGGTGGCAAATATCTAAATACACCATGCCGGGTTTGACCATGACCATATCCGCGCCCTCGGCCAGATCGCGGGCCACAAGGCGCAGGGCTTCGTCGCTGTTTGCGGGATCCATTTGATAGGTGTTTTTATCACCTTTGAGCGCACCAGAAGCGCCAACCGCGTCGCGAAACGGGCCATAAAATGCGCTGGCGTATTTTGCGGCATAGGACAGGATCGTTACGTTTTGGTGCCCTGCGGCCTCTAGGGCTACGCGGATTGCGCCGATGCGACCGTCCATCATATCCGACGGGCCCAGAATATCCGCGCCCGCGTCTGCCTGTGCGAGGGCCATTTTTACCAAGGCCTCGACGGTTGTGTCATTGACGATTTCGCCGTCCACAACATAGCCATCATGGCCGTTG
This sequence comes from Falsihalocynthiibacter arcticus, assembly GCF_000812665.2. Classification (GTDB taxonomy): domain Bacteria; phylum Pseudomonadota; class Alphaproteobacteria; order Rhodobacterales; family Rhodobacteraceae; genus Falsihalocynthiibacter; species Falsihalocynthiibacter arcticus. The sequence continues at coordinate 3,415,196 of NZ_CP014327.1, read as the reverse complement.
ATATTATAGGGATCCAAGGCGATATCCGTCATCACGGCGATCTCAGGGACGGCGGCTTTGATCGCGCGGATCGCCCGATTGGTCAGGTTGTCCGGATTCCACGCTTCGGCGCAATCCTCGGTCTTTAGGGACGCATCGGTATAGGGGAACAGGCAAATCGCGGAAATGCCCAGATCGGCGGCTTCGCGGGCGGCCTCGACGATCAAATCCACCGAAAGGCGCTCAACGCCGGGCATGCTTTCGATTGGTTGGCGCGTATTCTCGCCAGCGACCACAAAAACCGGCCAAATAAAATCGGCGGGCGACAACGTATTTTCCCGCACCAAAGCCCGCAACGCAGGCGATTTTTTCAAGCGGCGCAGGCGCGCGGTCGGGAAAGGGGCAACAATTGTCGGCATTTTTACGTCCTCATGCAATTCATGTCCTTGGTTGGCATGGATTTTCCCGTCACTCAAGGGTAGGAATCAGCGCAAGCCCGATATAATGTCGCAGTTCTTGCCAAATGGCATGCGACTCTGATGAAGGAATGCCCCTTGGACTTGTACGCCACAGTTCGTGAACTGATTGATTTACGCTCATTTTCAAACCTCTGGTACTGGATTGGTCTTGCGGTTGTTTGGTCTTCGGCCAGCCATTGGGTTTTGGGTGTGCCGCTGGATATGATTCAACGGGCGAAAAAACGCGGCGGCGAGGCGATGGATGATCTTCAATCCCTCACGCGGATTAGTTGCAATCGCATCCTGTATATCTCCTCGGTGTCCGGACTTTGGTTGCTTGGATTTAGCTGTTTTGTGCTCACGGGTCTTGCCATGCTGGGTTTCTACTACAATGTCGAATTCGCCCAAGCGGTGTTCCTTTTGCTGTTCCCTATGTCGATCGTCGGGCTTATTTCGATTTCGACAGCGCGCCTTATTGACGAAAAAAAACCACAGGGCCTCGCCCTTGTGAAGCAATTGATGCGTCACCGTATTTACGTGCAGCTCCTCGGCGTTCTCTCTATCTTTACGACCGCAATGTGGGGCATGGCCCAGAACATGAACTACAGCGTTTTGTTCAACTAATTATAAAATAACCCCTCATGGGGTCGGAGAACGATGTGGCCATTTCAACGCCCAAGCACATAACCCAAAGCGGGGCGCCCGAAGGCTATGACGCGCATCTTTTGTTGGCGGAATTGGCCAAGTCCAACGGCGCGGTTATCCATGTGGCACGCGATGCAAAACGCCTCGCAGCGCTCAAGGCAGCGCTTGCTTTCTTTGCGCCTGACACAGCGGTTTTGAGCTTTCCCGCGTGGGATTGTTTGCCGTTTGATCGTATGTCGCCCAACGCCGATACCTCGGCGGCGCGGATGGCGGTTTTGGCCGCCCTTGTGCATGACATGCCAAAACGCTTTATCCTTTTGACAACGCTTTCTGCGGCCACGCAATTTGTCCCTGCGCGTGATGTTTTACGCAAAGCGGCGTTTTCGGCACAGGTTGGCGAGCGCATCAATATCGACCAGTTAAGGGCGTTTCTGGTGCGGATGGGCTTCACCCAAGCGCCAACCGTCACTGAACCCGGCGATTATGCGGTGCGCGGCGGCATTATCGACATCTTTCCACCCGGCGATACCGGCCCCATTCGGATGGATTTCTTTGGTGATACGCTAGACGGTTTGCGCCGCTTTGACGCCGAAACCCAGCGCACCACAGACACCATCAAAAACATCGAACTCGCGCCCGTTTCCGAAGTCATTTTAGACGACGCCGCGATCACCAGTTTTCGCCAGAATTATCGCACAGAATTTGGCGCTGCGGGCACCGATGACCCGCTCTATGAGGCGGTTTCCGCAGGGCGTAAACATCAAGGTGTCGAGCATTGGTTGCCGTTCTTTTACGACCGTCTTGAGACCCTTTTTGATTATATTCCAACAGCTTCTGTGGTGCTTGACGATCAAGTCGGTCCCGCGCGTCTTGCGCGGTGGGACGGGATTGTAGATCAATATGAAACGCGCCGCCTCGCGATGTCCGCAAAAATGCGCCTTGATAGTGTGTACAAGCCTTGTCCGCCCGAAAAGCTCTATCTCGATGATGTGGTTTGGGGCAAAGCTGTAGAGAACCACCGCGTTGTCACCCTCGCGATATTGCCGCAATCCACAGGCCATGGCGTCGTGGATGCGGGTGGCCGCATCGGGCGCAACTTCAGTCCCGAACGCCAACTCGAAAACGCAAATCTGTTCGAAGCCCTCGGCCAACACATCAACGAACGCCGCAAGTCCGATCAAGTCGTTGTCGCCAGTTTCTCGGAAGGGGCGCGCGAACGTCTAGTGGGGTTGATCGCGGATGAGGGCGTTGAAGGCGCACAACTGATCAAGGATTTCCGCGATATTCCGGACGGCAAAGGCGGCGTTTTTCTAGCCGTTTGGCCGTTGGAACAGGGTTTTTACGCCGAAGGCTTGACGGTTATTTCCGAGCAGGACGTGCTGGGCGACCGCCTGATCCGCTCCACCAAACGCCGTCGCCGCGCCGATAATTTCCTAACCGAAACCCAAAGCCTCTCCGCTGGCGACCTTGTTGTCCACGTCGATCACGGGGTTGGGCGCTTCACTGGCCTTGAAACAATCACGGCCATGGGCGCGCCCCATGAATGTTTGCTATTAGAGTATGCGGGCGGCGACCGTCTTTACCTACCCGTTGAAAATATTGAGCTTTTAAGTCGTTATGGCCACGACGAAGGCATGCTAGACAAGCTTGGCGGCGGCGCGTGGCAAGCCAAAAAAGCCAAACTCAAAGAGCGTATCCGCGCGGTTGCCGAAAAGCTTATCCGTATTGCCGCCGAACGCGCCCTGCGCCGTGCCCCCATCATGTCGCCTCCTGATGGCATGTGGGACGCCTTCGCCGCGCGCTTCCCCTATACGGAAACCGACGATCAAATGTCGGCCATTCACGACACATTGGATGACATGGAAAGCGGCCGCCCCATGGACCGCCTGATTTGCGGCGATGTGGGCTTTGGCAAAACCGAAGTTGCCATGCGCGCGGCGTTTGTTGCGGCGATGTCCGGCGCCCAAGTCGCGGTGATTGCGCCCACGACGTTGCTCGCCCGCCAACACTACAAAAGCTTCGCCGAACGCTTCCGTGGCTTCCCGATTGAAGTGCACCAGCTGAGCCGATTTGTCGGCGCAAAAGAAGCCCACAACACCCGCGAATCCATCAAGCGTGGCACCGCCGATATCGTGATCGGCACCCATGCGCTTCTTGCGAAAACCGTGCGTTTTCAAAATCTTGGACTACTTGTAATTGACGAGGAACAACGTTTCGGCGTCAGTCACAAAGAGCGCCTCAAAGAGATGCGCACCGATATTCACGTGCTCACCCTTACAGCCACGCCGATTCCGCGCACGCTGCAAATGAGCCTTTCTGGCGTGCGGGATTTGTCGATTATCGGCACACCTCCGGTCGACCGTCTGGCGATCCATACCTATGTCAGCGAGTTTGACAGCGTCACAATTCGCGAAGGCTTTTTGCGCGAACATTATCGTGGTGGGCAAAGTTTTTACGTGGTGCCCCGTATTGCGGACCTGCCCGAAGTGGAGGATTTCTTGCGCACCCAGCTTCCCGAAGTCAGCTATGTCGTGGCCCACGGGCAAATGGCGGCAGGCGAACTTGATGATCGGATGAACGCGTTTTACGACGGCAAATATGATGTGCTCGTCGCGACCACGATTGTCGAAAGCGGCTTGGATATTCCAACGGCCAATACGCTGGTCGTGCATCGCGCCGATATGTTTGGGTTGGCGCAATTGTACCAAATTCGTGGTCGTGTGGGCCGCAGCAAAACTCGTGCCTATGCCTATCTCACCACCAAACCGCGTATGCCCCTGACGCCAACGGCCGAGAAACGGTTGCGGGTTTTGGGAAGTCTGGACAGTCTTGGCGCGGGCTTCACTCTGGCGAGCCAAGATCTGGACATTCGCGGCGCGGGCAACTTGTTGGGCGAGGCCCAGTCAGGACATGTGCGCGAAGTCGGGTTTGAACTCTACCAAGCGATGTTAGAGGAAGCGATTGCCAATATTCGATCGGGGGCAGGCGAGGGGCTTTCGGATGACAACGATCAATGGGCACCACAGATTAACCTTGGCGTTCCGGTTCTGATCCCCGAAACCTACGTGCCCGATTTGGATGTGCGTTTGGGTCTGTACCGGCGCCTGTCTGGTCTCACGTTGAAGGTCGAACTTGAAGGATTTGCCGCCGAACTCATTGATAGATTTGGGAAATTACCACGCGAAGTAAACACTTTGCTGCTGGTGGTGCGGATTAAAGCAATGTGTAAACGGGCAGGGATCGCCAAGCTGGATGCAGGGCCCAAGGGCGTGACTATCCAATTCCATAATGATAAATTTGCCTCGCCCCAAGGTCTGGTGGAGTTCATATCGGATCAAAAAGGGAATGCCAAAGTGCGCGACAACAAGATCGTTGTGCAACGTGAATGGGCCAATGAAAACGATAAAATTCGTGGCGCCTTTGGGGTTGCCAAAGACCTCGCGGAGAAACTCATCGCCGAGAAAAAACGGACCAAACCAAGAAGCTAGTCGGGCAACTTGCCCCTACCGAGCGGGGCGATGCTCGGCCCAACGGGGGCCAAGCATCTTGATGCGTCGTGCACTCGGCGGGAGCCGTTCTTAAACCGCGCCGGTGTATTCACCGCGCGCTGGATAGCTTTTATCAATCGCGAAATCGACGGCCGCAAGAAGTTCGGAAAAATGCGGACGGGTGAAGGGCATGGACTGCACCGCCAGATAGAATAGGGAGCCGTCCTTGTTGACGAGGAACAACCCTGGTTCTGAGAACAAGGCGGGTTCTTCGATACCGATGGAGGTTTTTCCGCGCGACGTCGAGATATACAGGCCCCAATCGCGGGCTTCTTGCAGCGGCAAGTCATAGGCCACGCGCAACGTATCCGCGCTGATTTTTTCTACCATCGACGTGCTGCGCTCCAGCCCATCTGACGAAACTGCGACGGTTTTCACGCCACGTTTTGCGAACTCTGGCGTCAGGCGTTCCAACTCTTTGAGGTAGGTCGCGCAAACGGGGCAATGAAGGCCGCGAAAGAAGCAAATCACGGTCCCAAGGTCTGCGCCGTCAGTGGCAAGGTCGAACGTGCCGCCACCAACGAGGGGAAGCGTAAGGTTTGGGGTTTTTTGGCGAGGTATAAGCATTTTGGTTCCTTTGAAAAGCTTGACCTCTTTCTTATACAGGAGTTAATGTCGGATAAATCTCTTTTACCCGATCAGGAATCCTGACTTTGGACAAACTTGCAGCCCTCATCCAAACTTTACAGATCTCGCGGGTACAGCCTCATTTCAACGAGGATGCGGATTTTCACGTCATGAAGGCTGCGGATCGGTTTGTTTTGAAATCGGGTGCAAATCCGTCCTTACCCGTTGCGGCCAGTATCGTTTTGCGCGGGCGCGGGGCCGTGGCCCCCTTGATGGCCTCGGTTGGGTGCTTTGAAATGCACATTCCAAATGACCACGCGCTTCATCCGCTGGTCGCGTTGTTTGTCGGGGAAATCTCTGCGCCCAGATGTGGTCAAGACAGCCTGTTGGCGGGCTATGCACAGGTCCTAATCGTGCATTTCTTGCGTGCGGCACTAGAGACGGGAACCGTGGATAAAGGCGTCTGGGCGGCCCTGTCGGACGCGCGGTTGTCGCGAGCTTTGACACAGGTGCATCTACGCCCAGGGCATGCATGGAGCACGGAGGATTTGGCCCAAGAGGCAGGCATGTCGAGATCGGTTTTTATGGCGCAATTTCGGGAGGTTATGGGCGAAGCTCCGATCACCTATCTGCGCAGTTTTCGCATTGCGCGCGCCCGCGAAGCGCTAGAGGAGGGCGGGCGCATAGCGGTGGTCGCCCGCACCTTTGGGTATAGTTCTAGCGACGCATTTTCGCGTGCTTTTCGGCGCAGCCAAGGGATTGCCCCCTCGGAACTGCGCCGCGGACCCTAAGCCTCGACGGGTGGACGTGGCCCAAGGTAGATCATCAATCCCAATGATCCCAAACCACACAAGAAAGACCCAATGGTGAGGGCAAAGGCGGTTCCGTCGAAGTTCTGAGTGATCGGAATCGCAAGCATCACTCCGAGAACCGTCGAGATCCCCGCCGTAATCGACGAAGCCATCCCCGCGATATGGCCCATCGGTTCAAGCGCGAGGGCTGTCAGGTTCCCCATGCAAAATCCGAGCACGAGAAAATTGACGGTGACCAGCCCAAGATACATCCAAAACGGCATGGCAAAAAACACGATCATGGCGAGGAAAATACTCATCATGATGACGTGGCACGTAAGGGCCGAGGTGATCAGTTTACGCATCCCCAAACGGACCACCAATTTCGCATTAACGACGTTCGATATCCCCGCAATCACTGCGATACCGGCGAAATAATAGGGGAAGCTCTCGCCCCGACCATAGGCCATTTCAAAGGTTGGCTGGATGGAGGAAATCGTTGAGAAAAGGAACGTGATCACAAGGGTTTGGACAAACATTGAGATCATAACGATGCGGTTTTTGCAAAGTTCCACAACCGCCGAAAAATAGGATTTTAGCGACAAAGGCCGAATATTTTCCGGCGCGAGGGTCTCTGCCTGACGCAGCAAAAGCCACATTCCTCCGACGAAGGAAACAAGGGCAAAAGCGGCGAAAACAGCGCGCCAGCCAAAGGTGAAAATGATCGCTTGACCGATCATCGGTGCAATCGCCGGGACGATCATGAAAATCGTCATCGCAATCGACATCACGCGCGCCATCATGGAGCCTTGATATAGGTCCCGCACCATGGCGAGGGCGGCGATCCGTGGTCCAGAGGCACCAACACCTTGCAGAAAACGCGCCGCGAGGAGCACTTCCAAGGACTGCGACCAATAGGAAATCAACGCACCAAGAAGGTAAATTCCGACCCCAAGCAAGATCACCGTTTTACGGCCAAACGCATCCGAGAGCGCGCCTGCGAAAAACGTTCCGCTGCCCATGCCCAGTACAAAAACAAGGACGACCAGCATGATCCGATTTGGCGCATCTGGGGTCAATTCGAGCCCCATCATCGGCAGGCCAGGCAGCATGGCGTCAATCGAAAACGCGATCATGGCAAAGAGCATGGCCACAAGGGAAACAAATTCAGGGAGGGCAAGGCGTTTGGAAGCCATGGTGTGTGCTTTCTGAAGGGGTAATCAGCAGGGAGCTAATTTAATAGGAATGCTTTCCGCGCTGGCGTGCGCGAGAAGCTGAAAATACTAGTCTTTGGCCTCTTGGGCGGACTGTGCGTTGATGTCGGCGATGACCTTGGCCCAGACTTCTGGCGGTTGCGCTCCGGGAACGGCGTGTTGCCCTGCTACAATAAAGCAAGGCACGCCGGTGACGCCCATTTCGCGGCTGTGTTTGTCGCGGTCTTGGATGTCTTGGATGTCTTGATCACCTTCTAACAAACGGCGCACAACGGCAGCATCCATGCCAACGGAATCCGCGATATCCGCGAGGACATCCGTGTCGCCAATATTGCGGCCCTCAACGAAATACGCTTTGAAAAGCGCGGAAACCACTACGATTTGACGATCTTCAAGACCAGCCCAGTGAATAAGACGGTGCGCGTTGATGGTATTGGGTGTCGTTTTGATGCCCTCAAGATTGAGCGTCAAGCCAGCCGCTTCGGCGGCTTTTACAAGCGGCGCATAGGCCGTCACCGCGCCTTCTTTACCGCCGAATTTACCCTCTAGATACGCACGCCGATCCATGCCCTCAAGCGGCATATCCGGATTGAGCTGATATGGATGCCATTCGATGGAGAACGGATGATTTGGGTTTTCAGTTAACGCGCGGTCGAGGTTAGCTTTGCCGACATAGCACCAAGGACAAATAGGGTCGGAAATAATATCAAGACGGACCATGTGGCCTCCCTAGGATCGGATTTGTGGGGTTTCAAACGGCGCAAAACGGGGTTTTGGCCAAAAATATCTCGGCGCAAAGTACCAGAGGGTGCCCCAAAGTAAACCGTTGAGTTCGAAAATTGCACGGTTGCACAGGGTTTGTGCAAATATCCACAGAAGTCGGCGGTTATGGCGATGGCTTGCGCGTGCGGATTGGCCCGTATAATAGGTGGTTATGGACCCAAACCAAACAAGCATCGTGCGGATTGCCCGCGAAAATGGCGAAGAAGCGCTCGGCGAGCCGCTCAACCTTGGTAATAGAGTGCGCGAGTTGCGCAAATCTCGCAACTGGACGTTGGAACAGGCGGCCAAACAGGCGGGCCTTGCGCGTTCAACCCTTTCGAAAATCGAAAACGGGCAAATGTCGCCAACCTATGAGGCGCTCAAAAAACTGGCAGAAGGTTTGGAGATTTCGGTGCCGCAACTGTTTACCGCCCCTTCAAAGGCGCAAGTGAACGGGCGGATGGCGGTAACAAAAGCGGGCAGTGGCGAGGCGCATTTGACCGCTACTTATGAGCATGAACTGCTCGCGGGGACCCTGACCCAGAAGAAAATGCTGCCCTATCGGGCCCAAATCCGCGCCCGCAGTATCGAGGAATTTGACGGCTGGGTGCGCCATGATGGCGAGGAGTTTCTCTATGTGATTACGGGGGTGGTGAAGCTCTATACCGAGTTTTACGAACCTGTTGAATTACGTCGCGGAGACAGTGCGTATTACGACGGAACAATGGGCCATAATGTAATTTCGGTCTCGCCGGAGGACGCCGCCATCCTTTGGGTCACCTCGCTCACCTAACCTTGCGCACAACAAAAAAGGCCGCCCGAAGGCCGCCTCTTGTCGTTCATCTCTAGACGTTTACAGGTTGCTGACTTTGCGCGCACCCGTAGAGATATCTTGGCCGACGCCGTCAACCGTTGCGCAGGCGGCCAAACTTGCACAGGCCGCGATGATAAATAGGAACTTTGTCATTTTGTCTCCTCTGACCACCACACATCCGGGTGATACATAATCCAGTCGCCATAGATTGGCACATGCTCTGGATACTTGAGGCTGCTGTCATGGGCAATACGTGCGATGTTAGAATACGCAAATGGAATGACATAGCGGCCAGAAATCAACACGCGATCCAAGGCGCGCACGGCGGCTTGAAACTCATCCTGAGACTCGGCGGTGAGCATCACATCAATCATCGCTTCGGCGGCGGGCTCATTCATCCCCATCCAGTTGCGGGTGCCGGGATTTTCAATGCCTTCGTGGCCCCAATACAGCATTTGCTCGTTACCAGGAGAGAGCGACAGGCCAACTTGGTAATAGGCCATTTCAAAATCATAGACCTGTGTGCGTTCCTTAAGTTGCGGTGAGTCTATGCGGGTAAGCGTGGCGTCAATCCCCAGTGGAACAAGGGACTCAACGAACATATTGCCCATGCGAAGGTTCTCGTCCGCGCCTGTATTCACAAGGATTTCAAACGCAAAGGGGGTGCCTTCGGCGTTTTGCATCACATGGTCTTTGATCTCCCAACCCGCCTCTTTAAACAGGGCCACGGCACGACGAATGCCTTTGCGATTGGTGAGCGTGCCGTCGGAAACGGGCAGGGTATAGCCCTCCAACGTTCCGGGTTTGAGGGTGTCGGCAAAAGGCGCGAGCAATTCGGCAACGCGCCCTTCTGCGGGGCCTGCAAGCATGCCCAAAGGCGAGTTCGAGAAATACGAAGTGATGCGCGGTAAAGCGCCGCCCGTGATTGTGTCGTTGATCGCCTCGAAATTATAAAGCGAAATCAAGGCCTCGCGCACGCGCCAATCCTCAAACAAGGGATTGCGGGTGTTCATCACAAAGCCCTCGATCCCTGTGGGCCGTTGGTGTGGAATTTCGGATTTGGTGATGTCGCCACGGGTGACCGCGTCAAAGCCATATTGGGTGTCCCATTTGGCGGAATTGCCTTCGCGGAAACTCGTTAGCAAACCGGCTTTGAAAGCCTCAAACATTACCGAACCATCAAGGTAAAACTCCATGCGGATTTCATCAAGGTTGGCTTTGCCCTTCATAAACGGCAGATCCTTGCCCCAGTAATCGGGGTTACGGACCAAGGTGACGTATTTTCCAGCGTCAAAATCGCCGATTTGATAGGGCGCGGTTGTGATCGGGATAATATCAAAGCCGCCTTGGTTGAATTCCTGCCCGTCCCATTGCGCTTTCTTGAGAATCGGCCGCATGCCCATTATCAAAGCCAACTCGCGATCGTCGATGTTGAAGGTCAGGCGCACGGTCCGCTCGCCCGTCGCTTCGATCTTGTCAACTTTGCTCCACGCGCCCAAATATCGAGGATGTCCAATTGTGCCCAATGTCTCATAGGACCAGATCACATCTTCAACCGTAACGGGAGTGCCATCGGCGAATTTTGCCTCGGGGCGCAGGGTGAATTCCACCCAGTCGCGGTCGGGGCTGGTCTCCACTGATTCGGCCAAAAGTCCGTAAAGAGTAAAGGGTTCGTCGTAGGAGCGGCCCATCAGGCTCTCATACCCATAAAATCTTAACATCCACGGAACTTGAGATTTTTGCATGTGCGGGTTGAGGCTGGTGAAGCTGCCACTCTCGCCCAAAACGATCCGCCCGCCCTTGGGCGCATCGGGGTTCACGTAGGGGAGGGACACAAAATCATGTGGTAGCGCGGGCTCACCATACATGGACAAGCCGTGCTTGGGCTCGGCATGTGCGACTCCTGCCGCAAGAACGATACCGAGTGCACAGATCGATTGCCTCGTTATTTGGAAAATATCTGGTTTCATTCTGGCAACAATCCCCTTCTGCCCTTTGTTATATGTGGCCGACATTACGCAGGCTTTGTAGGTATTTCAAACTTTTAGCTTGGAAGGCGGCGAAGAATTGCGTATAAAGTACTTACTGCTCGATAGGTTTCTTGCCTGTATGAAACCTGCCTCAATAACTTAACGCCAGCTTCGTGCTGGCGTTTTTTTTTGGTCTTAATTTCGGCAAAGGTTAATTTTTTTGTCGGCGGAAAAACGCCCCATATACCTTAATTTCTTACGTGCATTTCGCAGTTGCAGCAATTAGGTTTCTTAAAAATCATCCCAAGGAGACCGCATGCTACTTTCTGGAAAAACCGCTGTTATCACAGGATCAAATTCGGGAATCGGTCTGGGGGTTGCTGATTCTCTGGCGGCGGCGGGCGCGGATATTGTGCTCAACTCTTTCACGGATCGCCCCGAAGACCATGAACTCGCCGACGCATTGGCGCGGCGCTACAAGGTTAACGTCCGCTACATCGCTGCGGATATGTCAAAAGCCCAAGAGTGCCGCGACTTGATCACCAAAGCGGGTAAATGCGATATTCTCGTGAATAACGCGGGTATTCAGCATGTCGCCTCGATTGATACTTTCCCGATGGATAAGTGGGACGCGATCATCGCGATCAATCTCAGCTCGGCTTTTCACACCACTGCAATGGCCTTACCGATCATGCGGGCCGCAGGGTGGGGACGCATAATTAACATCGCTTCGGCGCATGGGTTAACGGCCTCGCCGTATAAATCGGCCTACGTCGCGGCGAAACACGGAGTTGTTGGCTTGACCAAGACCACAGGGCTTGAGACCGCGCGCGAACAGATCACCTGTAATGCGATTTGTCCCGGGTATGTGCTAACCCCGATCATCGAAGCGCAAATTCCCGATCAAATGGCCACCCATAATATGGATCGCGAAACGGTCATTCAGGATGTCATGTTGGCGCGTCAACCTAGTGGTGAGTTTGCCACGACCGAACAGATTGGCGTCACCGCCGTGTTCCTCTGTTCGGATGCCGCAAGCCAGATGACGGGCACCACGTTGAGCATCGACGGCGGTTGGACGGCGCTTTAGTCTTTTAATTCAGCCTGAACAGGGGCGTCGGATTTCTTTGCCTTAGCGAGCTGCTTTGCCGTGTCGCTCGGGTACACAAGCCCTGCCGAGATCACAAGTTTCGCCGCATCCTCAACCGTCATGTCCAAAACAATCACATCGGCCGTTGGCACGAATAACAAATAGCCCGATGTCGGGTTTGGCGTGGTCGGAAGGAAAACCGACGTAACAGAATCTTGGTCGGGAACGCGGGCGCGAATTTCGCCTTTGGCTTGGGTCGAGATAAAGCCAATCGCCCAGATACCCTTGCGGGGATACTCAATAAGACAGGAATGTTCAAAGCTGGTATCGGTTTGGGCAAAAACCGTTTCTGCTATTTGTTTCAAACCGTTATAGACCGACCTTACCACGGGCATACGATCAACGATCCGCTCGCCCCAGTGTAAAAGCGTGCGCCCCAACAAGCCTTTGGTTAGCCATCCAACAACGACCGTAAAGACTAAGAAAATGACGACGCCAAAGCCCGGGAACTTAGTATTTTCGCCCGTGGGATAGGGCTGATCAAGCGCTGGTGCATTCCAGTTGACATAATTGCCGAGGTTGAAGTCAGGCACCCAACTATTTGGAACAAAAGGCAAAACCCAGCCATCGATCCATCCGATAACCGTCCAGATCAACCAAAGTGTTACGGCGATTGGGGCAACCACGACCACTCCGGTCAGGAAGTTAGCGCGCGTTCTGGCAAATGCACCGCGTTTGCGCGGCTTGCCCGCCGGATCGTGATCTTGGTCTTGCATCGACGCATGTCCTTTGTTTAGGCAATATGTAAAGCCTCGCAGGCCCTCTCACAAGAGAGGCCCGCTGCAAAAGTGTTGGTTTTCAGTTCTAAATACGAAGTGCCTAAGTTTTCGCCATTTCAACAGATATTTCAGCCGCAAGGCGCGCATTGTTGAGCACAAGCGCGATATTTGCCACAAGCGACTTGCCCTCCGTCAACTCAAAGATGCGGCCCAAAAGGAACGGGGTAACTTCTTTGGCGGAAATGCCTTGTTCATTGGCCTCAGCAAGTGCTTGCGCGATTACGGGCGCCAAAACCTCGGCGGCGATTTCGGATTCTGCGGGGATGGGATTGGCGATCAACTGCCCCCCGGAAGGCCCATCAAAGTGCGCATTTTCTGGGCGCGGGCGATTTCGGCGGCGGAATCCATCCGCAGGGGCGCTGTCATATGCGAGGTTCTGGACCAGAACGCGGGCAGGGTATCTTGACCGACGGCGATCACAGGAACACCAAGGGTTTCAAGCACTTCGTAGGTTTTCTCAAGATCAAGAATGGCCTTGGCCCCCGCGGCAACCACGGTTACGGCCGTTTCGGACAATTCTCGAAGGTCAGCGGAGATATCAAAGGTCAATTCCGCGCCCTTGTGGACACCACCGATGCCGCCAGTTGCGAAAACGCTGATGCCCGCGAGGTTGGCGGCGATCATCGTGGCGGCAACCGTCGTTGCGCCATAACCGCCATTCGCAAGCACCACCGCTATATCCGCGCGCGAGACTTTGGCGACGTTCTTGGCGGTGGCCAATTCGGTGAGTTCCGCGTCGGTTAGGCCGATATGCAGCTTGCCGTTCATCACCGCGATTGTCGCGGGGGTTGCACCGTTTTCGCGGACACAATCCTCAACCAGACGCGCGGTTTCGATGTTTTGCGGATAGGGCATCCCGTGGGTGATAATCGTGCTTTCCAACGCAACAATTGGCGCACCGGCTTTGCGGGCGGCGGCAACATCGGGGGCAAGGACAATAGGTAGGCTCATAGGGGTGTTCCTCCGGAAACATAAATTGCGGCAGCTTGAAGAGCGGCTTTTAGCGCGTCCTCCCGCGGGGCACCACGGGATTCGCGCACGATATGGGCGGCCATAAAGGTATCGCCCGCGCCCGTCACCCGCGTCACGAGGACTTCGGGCGGGCAGGCCGTCACCAGACCCTCGGCGCTGCCATCACAGGCCTGTTTGCCACCATCGGTTACCAAAACCCGACGCGCACCGCGCGCAAGCAAGCCCTTGGCGGCAAGTTCGGCGGTATCAAAGCTGTGTTGGCACAAAAGCCCCGCTTCTTCGAGGTTCACATAGAGAGTGGCGCGGGTATGGTTGAGGAACGGGTGTAGGCGATCGGCCTTACCCGGGCTGGCGGGAGCAACGCGCAGGTCCGCTTGAGCAAAAAGCGCGCTGGTGGCGATATTTTCAAGCAAGGTGCGCGTGAGGTTACCATCAAGTGCAATGGAGCCTGTATAAGGAGACTCCATGCTGCCCAAACGCCCGTCGCTTAAAGGCCGCAGAATTTTGTCCCCCGCCGCTTCGAGCGAATGTGCGTCGGCAATGGCTGCGATCAACCCGTTCGCCCCCTCAATCGCCATATAGCGGTCTGTGGGCAGGTCGGCGGAGCGATAGACATAGTCGGTATTGATCCCGAGTTGACGCGCAGATTCCATAAGTTCGCTCCCTTGGCTGTCTTCGCCAATGGCCGTAAGGAGCGCGGGTGTTTGGCCAAACCGTGTTAGGGTCATGGCGATATTCATCGCAACCCCGCCCGGAAGGCGCGTAATGCGGCCCGGAACGTCCGAGCCCATACGCATATGCGAGGCCGCGCGGCCGATCACATCCCAAAGGACGGAACCAATCGTAAGAATTTCGGGTGTTTTGGAAGGTGCGTTCATAACACTTTGTCGCGTGAAGACGATAAAAGTGCAAGACGTGTTGAATAGACCTATTCGGCGTAATTCTCGCTTATTTTGCGCATCCACCTGCTTAAAACGGGAAAATAGGCCTCGGGGACTTGCAGACTCAGGAAAGGTGGGCTAAATGCGCGCTACTTCACAGGCGAAACTAGGGCCGTGCGGGGAGAAATCCCGTACAGTCCACCGGTTGGGCACACGCCCTCAATGGTTTCGCTCAGGATAAACCGGAAAGGATTTATAGCATGGCGCTACCTGATTTTACCATGCGGCAGCTTCTTGAAGCTGGCGTTCACTTTGGCCACCAAACTCCTCGTTGGAACCCACGGATGGGTCCCTACATCTATGGTGCGCGTAACGGCATTCACATTCTCGACCTGACGCAAACTGTTCCTATGTTGGACCAGGCGCTTCAAGTTGTGCGCGATACTACTGCTAAAGGCGGTCGTGTTCTTTTTGTTGGCACAAAACGTCAGGCTCAAAAGCCTGTTGCTGAAGCTGCAGAAAAATGTGCGCAATACTTCATGAATCACCGCTGGCTTGGTGGCACGCTGACAAACTGGAAAACAGTGTCCGCGTCAATCAGCCGTCTGAAAACCTTTGACGAGAAACTCGAAAATGGCGGCGAAGGCCTCACCAAAAAAGAGCGTCTTGGCATGGAACGTCAGCAAGGCAAACTCCAAGCAAGCCTTGGTGGGATCCGCGAAATGGGCGGTGTTCCTGATCTGCTTTTCGTTATCGACGTCAACAAAGAGCAATTGGCCATCGCGGAAGCAAACAAATTGGGTATCCCAGTTGTTGCGATCGTTGACTCCAACTGCTCACCAGACGGTATCGACTATATCATTCCAGGCAACGATGACGCGGCACGCGCTATCGCGCTTTATACTGACCTTGTTGCGCGCGCAGCTTTGGACGGTATGACAGCACAAATGGGCGCTGCTGGCGTTGATTTGGGCGAGTTGGAAGAAGCTCTCGTTGAGGAAGTTGCTGTTGAGGCGTAAGCCCGCAGACTTTCTTTTCAACTGTCATTGAATTGACATAGAACGCGCCATATTTCTGGCGCGTTCTCCTATATAACACATTTTTTAGGAGAGCCGATATGGCGATCACTGCTGCAATGGTTAAAGAGCTGCGCGACTCCACGGGCGCAGGCATGATGGACGCGAAAAAAGCGCTCGTCGAAACAGATGGTGCTATGGAGGCCGCTGTTGATTGGCTTCGCACCAAAGGTTTGGCGAAAGCTGCAAAGAAATCTGGCCGTACGGCTGCTGAGGGCCTTGTTGTCGTCGCAGTTTCCGGTGGCAAAGGCGTTGCTGTCGAAGTGAACTCTGAGACAGATTTCGTTTCCAAAAACGCAGACTTCCAAGCAATGGTTGCGAGCATTGCGACTGTTGCCCTGACTGTAAATGACGTTGATGCGTTGAATGCGGCCGAATTGAACGGCAAACCCGTCAGCGAAGTTGTCCAAGACAAAGTCGCGACCATTGGCGAAAACATGAACGTGCGTCGCATGTCTGTTGTTGAAGGCGCATCTGTCGTGTCCTACGTCCATAACGCTGCAGCCCCGAACATGGGCAGCATCGGTGTTTTGGTTGCGTTGAGCGGCGAGAATGAAGCGTTCGGCAAGCAGGTTGCTATGCACGTAGCGGCCGCAAGCCCCGCATCTTTGGGCGAAGCTGATCTAGACCCAGCCTTCGTTGCACGCGAAAAAGCGATTTTGGTCGAGCAAGCCCGCGAAAGTGGCAAGCCTGAGCAAGTGATCGAAAAGATGATCGTTGGCCGGATGGCGAAATTCATGGGTGAAGTTACACTCTTGGGTCAAAGCTTCGTTGTGAATCCAGACCTCACTGTTGAAGCCGCAGCAAAAGAAGCTGGCGTTGAAATCCTTGGCTTTGTACGTCTCGCTGTTGGCGAAGGCATCGAAAAAGTCGAAGAAGATTTCGCAGCAGAAGTTATGAAAACGGTCAAAGGCTAAGGTCTAGGGCAGGGGGCGTCCCCACTAAAGTTTGAAGCGCCGGTCCAAATGTGGGTCGGCGTTTTGCGTTGTAGTTTCACACAGGGCTGGGTGTTAGAAACAAAAAAACAGTGCAAGTCCGGGCAGGACCACACTGTTCTTTCCGTCAAGACTGGCCCAATTGGGGATAGAACCAGGCACGTCGCAGCTACTCTTTGCGGACTATACGCTCAAAGACATGCAATTCGGTTTCCCGAGATAGTCGGTCATATCCTGTAATTGCAGGTATGACCGACCAATTGCTCCTAGCCAAAAAAGACTTCACTCACGGAACAAACCATTAATCGCCTGTTTGGCGACTGTTTTAAAGTATGGAAAACCATACTAATCTAACTTTAAGACATGTTAGTTTGGTACAACAAAAATCTGCTTTTGAAAAGATGCTTTCAAAACAGCCTGTGTTGTTGTTTCTACCTCAAGCGCTTCACGAGCTAAACGGAGGTGTTTTTCTATAGTCTCAGGCTTGAGACCCATGATGGTTGCAATGTCTTGCGTGGTTTTCCCGTCGCCGACCCATTCCAAAACTTCTCTTTGTCTTTTGGTCAACAGATTGCGCGAATAGCTGTGCGGCAGGCTTTGGGCCTTTAGGTGAAAAATGGTACAAAGCGCATTGATAGTGCGGCCATGCGTCTCCCAAAGTGCGTCAACTTCTTCCTGTGTTACGCCCACGTCCGCCGTCAAAATCATAGCGGATTTTTCACGAGAACGGTCGCTCGGAAAGCTAATCGTATATCCCGCAAAAATGTTATGTTCTTTATTGAAATCAAGGGCTTCTTGCTGTTCCTTCGTCAAAGGACTTTGGCCGGTCGGGATTTGGGCACGACTCCAACTGATTGGGCCGGAATGTTGCAAAGCCCATTGCGCGATCGGCGAGCGAGCATAGTGCTCCTCGAAAATAAACCCGTTGGTGTAGGCTTCGGGGTGGTTGCTCAAAACCACTATGTCATCTGGATTGCCAAATCGGTTATCGCCCCAAACGCGCGTAAATCCATACAACATTCTCCCAAAGCCAAATTCGGAAATTCGGGCGACATGGAGCTCCCAAAGGTCATCAAGTGTTTGGGCTTCTATGAGACTTTCGAGATAAGAATTCATGCAGTAGAACCCGCCAAATGCTTAACAAGAGCATCAATCGCAAGGATGTATCCGTGAGAGCCAAAACCGCAAATCTGGCCCAACGCCACAGGGGCAATGAAGGATTTATGCCGAAATGTTTCACGGGCGTGAATGTTTGACAGATGCACTTCGATCACGGGCAGGCTAACCGATGCGATGGCATCCATAAGGGCGACGGATGTGTGGGTGTAAGCGCCAGCGTTCAATACAACGCCTTTAAATTTGGATTTGGCGGCATGGAGCGCATCAATAAGGGCACCTTCATGGTTGGATTGAAGGCACGAGATATCGATATCAAGCGCTTGCCCGTGGGTTTTACACATTTTCTCAACGTCCGAGAGCGTTTCACTTCCGTAGACTTCTGGCTGGCGGGTGCCCAGAAGATTTAGGTTCGGTCCGTTAAGAATTAGAATAGATGTCATAGTTACAAACCTTTTTTTCAGTCCCATAATGAAACTTATATTGAGAAATTGAAAGAACCCCAATCAATTGTCGGCTATCTGTTTGGTTTGGTCGAGTTGCAATTACATGGTAGGCGCTTCTAACATGAAAGACACGTTTTATTAAAACGGAGCGCATTAGATCGCATGCTTATTTAACATAATACCAATTATGCGCTTTGTGGATGTGGCCGGGTGCGCGCTACCTCCAACTGCGACTCTTGTTAGAAAACAGTATGTTATCTGACAGGAGGAATCGGTATGGGAACGACTTATACACAGCTTAGTATCACAGAGCGCCGCAGAATTGAACGCTGGAAGCACACAAAAGTCCCTGTTGATGAGATGGCGCGTGTGCTGAAGCGTTGTCGATCAACAATTTACAGAGAATTGAGACGCAATCACTTCTCAGATGAAAGCTTGCCCAAATACGCTGGATACTATGGTGAAGCGGCTCATACGAAGACGGCAGATAGGCGCGCAAGGCAGCGCAAGCTAATTAAACATCCGAGCTTGTGCGACAGCGTAATTAGACAGCTTAAGAACGGTTGGACACCCGAGCAAATTGGCAATCGGATGATCCTCGAGAAAGCGCCGCTAAGGGTCTGTCAGGAAACGATTTACCGCTACATCTATTCCAAAGACGGCATGAACCAAGAATTGTGGTGGTATCTGCCGACGCATCGCATGTCGCGAAAACCACGCCGTGCGCGCAAACGCCAGCCACCTAAGTTCCATCGCGATGTCAGTATCTTGTTCAGGCCGGATGATGTTGCTCACCGGCGTCAGTTTGGCCACTGGGAGGCAGATTTAATGTTGTTCAAACAAACGCTTGGACAGACAAATGTCACAACTCTAGTTGAACGCGTGAGCCGCTTCACACTGATCTTAAAGAACCCAAATAGGCGCACTAAGCCGGTCATGGGGAAAATCATGAAGGCAATCAAAGACTTGCCCCATGTAGCGCGCAGATCCATTACTTTTGATCGTGGCACTGAGTTTGTTTCATGGCCACATCTGCAAGCTGAAATTGGCACGCTGACCTGGTTCTGTGACCCCTCTTCACCGTGGCAGAAAGGCACCGTCGAGAACACTAATCGAAGGGCTAGACGTTGGTTGCCCCGCAAACGGGACATCCGAAGATTGACGGATCACGACATCAAAGAAATCAGTGACCGCCTGAATAGCACACCCCGCAAATGCCTCGGCTGGAAGACACCAGCTGAAGTCTTCCGCGAAAAGATGTTGGAAGAAATGCGATGAAGCCCCTACCCTACGGCCTAACAAGAGTCGCACTTCAAGCATCGCTCACACCGCAGGAAAGCTGCGGACGCGCTATAAAAAACCGGACGACTCAACTTGACTGCGACAATGAGTTTTCCTTTTCATAATGCTCACCCGCCGAATTAGGTCAATTTAATCAAGGCGATGCCACATCCCTTAAAAAATATGCAAAATTGAGACAATAAAGGAAATGGCCATTTACCAATCGTTTGCGAAATTCGTTCACTCCTAAGGCCACCAAGCTGCACGCCGCGAGTACGGACGTAACCTAATTGCTGGACCTAAGAATGAATGTTGTACAAAGGCGCAGCTTTGCGCAAACACCGCTGTCCCAGAAGCACGCCGCAATCTTTATCGAGATTGCCGAACGCTTGTCTGGAAACCGGATCACGCCTGATCAAGTTGACTTCCTAACGCTGCGCGTGCGCAGACGGATGCGTGTTTATCGGGACGAAAGTTTTGAAGGTTACATCAGACGCGTTCAGGACGATCAAGTTGAAGAGCACGCGTTAATGGAGAGCCTCGTAACGCATACCACGGACTTTTTCCGCGAACCGGGACATTTTAAATGGCTCCGGAATGGGGGACTAAACGGGCTCACCGATGGTAAACCCGCCTCTTGTCTCAATGTTTGGAGTGCCGCGTGCTCGTTGGGATCCGAACTTTGGAGTACAGCAATAGAAATCGCGCAGTTTCAGGAGGATGCGGGCGTTCCTTATTGTGCAAACCTCGTTGGAACTGATATTTCCAAGACCATTCTCGCGCGCGCAAGAGCCGCAATTTTCAGTGCGGAGGAAATCAGCGGCCTTCCGATACAGTATCGGTCAAAATATTTGCAACGGAATAGCATAGAAAACCAAAGGTTTCGTATTGCTTCGCCACTTCTGGAGTCCGCCAGTTTCGTTGCGCATAATTTATTGACTCCGCCGTTGTTTAGCACACTACAATTTGATCTATCTCTCCTGCGTAACGTCTTGTTATATTTCAACAAGGACGACCAGCAGCGCGTTTTTAACCACGTACTTTCACGCCTACGTCCCGGCGGAATACTGATGATTGGACACACTGAAGTTCTTTCGATTGAAACCATTGGTACCAGGCGTGTTGGGCCAGCAATTTTTATAAAAGAATAGATAAAATGAATATTTCCCTTCCCAAATACCGAGTCCTAATTGTTGATGACAGCGCCTTTTTTCGCAAAGCAATTGAAATGATCCTATCAAAAGACAGACGCCTTGAGGTGGTTGGTTGTGCGAAGGATGCCTTCGAGGCCAAACAAATGGTTGATAGTTTACAGCCAGACGTCATTACTTTGGATGTTGAAATGCCAAAAATGGACGGTCTTGAGTTTCTGCGCCGCCTGATGGCCCACCGGCCGATTCCCGTCGTGATGTGTTCAACAATTGTCACAAAAGGATCCGATTTACTGATGCAAGCCTTAGAAATGGGTGCTGTGGGGGTGATTGAAAAAGGATTGGTGGGCAATGGGCGTCACGCGGCCGATTTACAAATGCAGATATGTGACACCGTGCGCGGAGCAGCATTGGCAAAGTTGCAAATAAGATCTCTAAATATAGCTCAAAGCCCGAGCATCATTAAAAGCTACGCGCTTGATCCAATTGAAGTAAAACGTGTTGAAAACTCTCTATCGGTCCTTGGCATCGGGTCCTCGACAGGTGGCCCAGAGGCACTTAAAACACTTTTAGGAGGGATGCCGTCCAATTGCCCGCCGATTGTCATTGTGCAACATATGCCCGAGGTTTTTACAGGGCCATTTGCGAAGCGCCTCAACAAATACGCCCCCATGGACGTGCGTGAAGCCAAGCAGGGAGACGTTCTGCGAAACGGCCTCGCCCTCCTCGCGCCTGGGTCTCATCACATGGAAATTATGTACAACCCTGTGAATTCAAAGGAAATGATCGTTTCTTTGAATGAAGGTGGCCTTGTGTCACGGCATCGCCCCTCCGTGGACGTGCTTTTCCGCTCTCTGGCTACAAATATTGGCAAACGCGCAACGGGAGTTATTTTGACAGGCATGGGGCAGGATGGCGCTGATGGTCTGCTCGAAATGCGGCAGACCGGATCGCGTACCTATGGCCAAGATCAAGAAAGTTGTGTGGTTTATGGAATGCCTAAAGTTGCGAAGTCTATCGGGGCCGTTGAACGCGAGCTTCCCCTTACCAGCCTTGCGAAAGCAGTGTTAACGCAGGCCGCTCCTTAAGCGCCCTGCCCTAATGCGTTATCCCAATGCATAGCCTGCACCGCGCACGGTTCGGATTAAATCTTCCGAACCTTTGATGCTCAATGCCTTGCGCAGGCGCCCAATATGAACGTCAACCGTGCGCGTATCAACATAGATATCGCGCCCCCAAACCCGATCCAAAAGCTGCTCGCGGCTGTAAACCCGACCCGGTTTTTCCATGAAGGTCACCAACAAGCGAAACTCTGTCGGACCAAGCTTCAACTCTTGACCGGCGCGGAAAACCTTGTGGCTTTCACTATTGAGCACAACGTTTTCAAACTCTAGCGTTTGCCCAACTGCGGCGGGGCGTGTGCGCCGCAGATTGTTGCGCACGCGGGCCATCAGTTCGGCCACCGAATAGGGTTTCACAACGTAATCATCGGCGCCATTTTCCAATCCCCGCACACGGTCAACTTCTTCGCTGCGCGCAGAAAGCATAATGACGGGCACATCACGGGTTTCGGCTCGCGCCTTAAGACGGCGGCAAATTTCAATGCCAGACACATTCGGCAACATCCAATCAAGCAGCACCAAATCGGGATTTTCTTCGCGTACCATCAGGAGCGCTTCTTCCCCGTTTACGGCCTTAAAGACTTCGTAACCTTCGGCTTCGAGGTTATACACGAGGACCTCGCGCTGTGCTGGTTCATCTTCGACAACGAGGATGGAGGGTTTGTCTGCGGACATTCTGTTTATCCTTTACAAATCAACGCTATAGGATGGCATCAATCCTTTGGTACGCTCTTCTGCCGGCAATTCACCCGTCACAAGATAGATGACTTGTTCCGCAATTGACGTGGTGTGGTCGCCCATGCGCTCGATGTTTTTGGCAATAAAATGCAGGTGCATGCAGGCGGTGATATTGCGCGGGTCTTCCATCATGAAGGTGAGGAATTCGCGAAACAGAGCGTTGTACATTTGGTCAACTTCTTGATCGCGGCGCCGCACATCTTCGGCCATTGCGACGTCGCGCTGAACGAAGGCATCCAAAGCATCGCGCAGCATGTGTTCCACTTCACGCCCCATGCGCCGGATTGCGCCGGATGCGCCGTCAATATCGGGCATTTGAACGAGGGACGACGTACGTTTTCCAAGGTTTTTGGCATAGTCCCCGACCCGCTCAAGGTTCCCCGCGAGTTTCATCACTGTCAGAACCGTGCGCAGGTCCGTTGCCGTGGGCGAGCGCAACGCAATTACACGCGCCGCTTCGGAATTTACCTGATCTTCGAGGGCGTCAATGGCTTTATCGCGGTGTCGCACTTGCTGTGCGAGCTCCTCGTCACGGTCTTCCAATGCTCTGGTTGCATCGGAAATGGCCACCTCAACAAGGCCGCCCATTTTCATGATAAGTGCTTGAATGCTTTCAAGATCACGGTCGAACGAGGATACGATGTGTTGTTCTTGCATGGGGGGTCTCCTAACCGATCCGGCCCGAAATATAGGCCTCCGTACGGGGATCAACGGGGTTGGTGAAAATACTGTCAGTCGCGCCAAATTCAACGAGGTTTCCAAGGTGGAAAAACGCTGTTTTCTGGCTCACACGGGCGGCTTGTTGCATGGAGTGCGTCACGATAACCACAGAAAAATTGGAGCGCAATTCGTCGATGAGTTCCTCAACCTGCGCGGTTGCAATGGGATCAAGCGCCGAACAAGGTTCGTCCATCAGGAGCACTTCTGGGCTGGTCGCGATGGCGCGGGCGATGCACAAACGTTGTTGCTGGCCGCCCGAAAGGCCCGTTCCGGGGGCGAGAAGACGGTCTTTGACCTCTTCCCAAAGCGCGGCTTTGCGCAGGCTGTCTTCGACAATCTGGTCAAGCTCGGTTTTGTTCGCGGCCATCCCGTGAATTTTCGGGCCATAGGCCACATTGTCATAGATCGATTTCGGGAAGGGATTTGGCTTTTGAAACACCATGCCGACCTTGGCCCGCAACTGAACGGGGTCCACTTTTGCGTCATAGATGTCTTCATTGTCCAGCAAGATTTTGCCTTCCACCCGACAAATATCAATCGTGTCGTTCATGCGGTTCAAACAGCGCAGGAAGGTGGATTTTCCACACCCCGACGGTCCAATAAAGGCCGTAACGGTTTGGGCAGAGATCTCGACGTTTACGTCCTTAAGCGCTTGAGTCTCTCCGTAATAGACCTGCACATTTGCCGCAGAAATCTTGGTTTTTTGATCACTCACGACTCTCTCCATCATTCTCATATCATTCATTTTTGCGCCCTCTCTACCAGCGGCGTTCAAAGCGGCGGCGCAACATAACTGCCCCTGCGTTTATCACAATCAGCATTAACAACAGCACGATAATCGCGCCAGAAGCCCGCTCAAAGAAGGCCGGATCGGCCCGTTGTGTCCAATTATAGACCTGCACGGGAAGCGCCGAAGCGGGATCAAACAGGCCTTCCGGCGGCGCACCCGGGAATTCCCGCACAAAAGCCACCATCCCGATGAGTAACAAGGGCGCGGTTTCGCCAAGGGCTTGCGCAAGGCCAATAATCGTACCCGTCAGAATGCCGGGTGCGGCTAGAGGCAACACGTGGTGGAAGACGGCTTGCATCTTACTGGCGCCGACCCCCAAGGCCGCGTCGCGGATGCTTGGCGGTACGGATTTCAGGCTGGCGCGGGTCGAGATGATGATCGTGGGAAGCGTCATCAATGTCAGGACCAAGCCGCCGACGATTGGTGCCGACTGCGGCAGGCCCGCGAAGTTAATGAAAATCGCCAGTCCAAGGATACCGAACACAATCGAGGGGACCGCAGCGAGGTTGCTGATGTTGACCTCAATAAGGTCGGTCCAGCGGTTTTTCGGCGCGAATTCTTCCAGATAGATACTGGCCGTGACCCCAATTGGCAGAGCCAAAAGCAACACAACCCCCATCATATAAAGGCTTCCCAAGATCGCGACGCCAAGGCCTGCCGCTTCGGGGCGCTGGTCTGAGGCGTCGGGGGCTGTGATGAAGCCCCAATTGAAACGGGTTACTATATCGCCAGATTTTTTCAAAGCATCTGCGGCGAGGAGTTGTTCCGGCGTGACGTTTTGATCTAAGGCCGCGCTTTCTAGCGACACGCGGTCCTTGTAATAGCCATCGACCCGACCATCTGCCAAAACGTTGATTGTGATGGTTTGGCCTATGAGGTTTGGGTTGCTCAACACCATATTGCGCACTTGCGCGGGGGCTTCTTTGGAAATCATCCCGCTTGCTTCTTTTTTAGACAGATCGGTGACGCCTGCTGCTGCCAGTTTTTCCAGCAAGGCTGTGGTCAGGAGTGGCGCGTAGGTGATCGTTGAGGCTTTTTTCATCACCTCCAAATCGCGCACGCCGGATTTGTCGAGTTTGCTTTCGAGAAGGTCCACATTCAACGTGATAAAGGTCTGGCGAAATGCGCCCGCGCCGTTGCTCACAATCGAGGTGACCAAAATGATGAGGGCAAGTAGACCCACACTGATCGCTGCCATTCCGTAATAGCGAAACCGTTTTTCAGCCGCGTTGCGCTTTTTTACGCGGTCGGTTTGCACATACAGCGAGGCCGATGGAGGGTTGGTTGAAAAATCGCTCATTCGTACTGTTCCCGATATTTGCGCACGATATAGAGGGCGATAACATTCAGCCCCAACGTGATGGTAAAGAGGGTAAGGCCAAGCGCAAAAGCGACGAGCGTTTCTGGGCTGGCAAAGTCGGTGTCGCCGGTCAATTGGCTAACGATTTTAACGGTGACGGTTGTCATGGCCTCAAAGGGATTGAGCGACAAGCGGGCCGCGGCCCCTGCCCCCATCACCACGATCATGGTTTCGCCAATGGCGCGACTGGCCGCGAGCAAAACCGCGCCGACAATGCCCGGAAGCGCTGCTGGCACCACAACTTGGCGGATGGTTTCGGACTTTGTGGCGCCGAGGCCAAGCGAGGCATCGCGCATGGTTTGAGGTACCGCGTTGATGATGTCATCGGACAAGGAACTCACGAAGGGAATAAGCATGATCCCCATCACAAGGCCCGCCGTCATCACCGACGCACTGCTTTCACCAAGACCCAAAGGTTGCGCGAAATGATCCCGCAACATCGGGCCAACTGTCACCAGAGCAAACAGGCCGTAAACAATCGTCGGAATACCCGCGAGAACTTCGATCAGAGGTTTGGCAATGGCGCGGGTTTTAGGGCCTGCATATTCGGACATATAGATTGCGGCGAACAACCCGACGGGCACCGCGAAAAGGAGCGCGATGAAGCTGATATAGAGCGTGCCCCAGAGGAGCGGCAGGATACCAAGGTCGCTGTCCCCCCGAAAATTCGGTGCCCAGTTGGTTCCAAAGAAGAACTGAACGAACGGGTACTGAAAGAAGAAATTGCGGGTTTCAAACAACATGGAAAGCACGATGCCCGCCGTGGTGAAGATCGCGATGGAGGCTGAAAAAATCAACATCAGTTTGATGGCGGCTTCTACGCGGTTGCGGGCGCGGAAATCCTTGGTGATCTTCCCGAGTGCATAAAGCAGCCCCGCAATGGTCGCTCCAATGCTCGCGAGAGACAACCAAAACCGGCCGGTTGCACTTAGCTTGCGCATCTCTTGTGCGGCTTCAAGGATCGCGGGTTCGACCGCTTGCCCAACGGCCACGCCGTATGATCCGAGTGTGTCCTTGAGCGCCTCTGGTGTGCCAGAAAGCGTATGCGACGCCTCCCAATCCAACACGCCGCGTGCAACGGCTGAATCAAGCCCGTCCGCTATGCGGTGCACGTCGCTTAGGACCAAGCTGCTCGCGGCACCCGCATCAAGGAGTTGAGTTTCTAGGGAGGATTTAACTGCGTTTTCGACAAAGAATGGCTGGAGGAAAAGCCAAGCCAGCAAAACAAAAATCCCCGAGAGAAACGCCGTGCCTGCTGCGAAACTCCCGTAATAGATCGGGAGCGAATGGAGGAGCTTTGAACTCCCGTTGGCGGACGCGAGGGCGCGTTTACGCCCCAACATGTAGCCAAGGGCCGAGAGCGCAAGGATCGTGATGATTATCCAAAATACCGGCATATTCATTCCGTCAAATAAGAAAGGAGCCGCCCACGATTGGGCAGCTCCTAAGGGGATTACATCCCCAATGTGCCTTCAGTGGCGATCAATTCTTGAGTTGTAGCAAGATCAGGATCGGCAACAAGACCGTACTCGGAGAGGGGGCCGTCGGAGCCCGCGATCTCGTCGGATACGAAGAATTCAGCGTATTCTTTGAGGCCAGGGATTACGCCGATGTGCGCTTTTTTGATGTAGAAGTACAAAGGACGCGACACGGGGTATTCGCCAGTCGAGATGGTTTCTGTTGAAGGGGCAACGCCGGACATTGTTGCAACTTGCAGCTTGTCTGTGTTGTTTTCGTAGAATGCGAGGCCGAACACGCCGATGCCGTCTTTGTTGCTTTCGATGCGTGCGAGGGTCTCGGTGTAATCACCGTCAATGTCTACGGACACACCGTCGGTACGGATCGCCATACAAGCTTTTTCAGCGGCTTTTTTGTCGTCGCCGTTGGCAGCTTTGAGAACCTCAAATGCGCCTGTTTCTTCACAGCCTGCAAGGATCACTTTTTCCTCAAAGACTTCGCGGGTACCGTGCTTTGTACCTGGGATGAAGGCTGCGAGTTTTTGCGCGGGGAAAGCCGCGTTTACGTCTGTCCAAGTCGTGTTTGGGTTCGCAACCATTGCGCCGTCAACCAAGATGGTGTCGGACAGAGCGTTGTACCAATCTGCAGGGGTAAATTCGAAGGTTTCCCCATCGATGTCAGAAGCGAAAACGATACCGTCATAGCCGATACGCACTTCGATGATGTCCGTTACACCAGCTTCGGCGCAGGCTTTGATCTCGGCGTCCTTGATCTTGCGGCTAGCGTTTGCAACGTCGATTGTGTCTTCGCCAAGGCCTTGGCAGAATTTTTTGAGGCCAGCAGAAGAACCACCAGATTCAACAACAGGTGTTGGGAAGTCTGTGTTTTCACCAAAGGCTTCAGCCACGATTGCAGCGTAGGGCAAAACTGTGGAGGAACCAGCAACCTGAACTTGGTCGCGAGCAGAAGCAGATGTCGAGGCGGCAGCAAGTGCCAAAGCAGATACGCTGAATTTCACAAATGACATGGGAACTCCTAAATGTCAGTTATGGGCCTTCCTTGTGCAAGACCCTCAACGCGCTGTTTAAGAGCGCTCGTTAATGGTTTTGTGACATAGACGTAACAGTTTTATGACATGTGCCGATCTTTGGCGTGTTTCTCTAAGAAATGGGCAAAATAACGATGAATTGGCTGCCTTTTCCCTCGTCACTTTGAATCCTCAGACGCCCGCGATGGCGATTCACGATGTGTTTAACAATCGCAAGTCCAAGCCCCGTCCCCCCCAATTCGCGACTACGATGGCCATCAACACGGTAAAAACGCTCGGTCAGCCGTGGCAAATGGTGGCTTTTAATCCCGTCGCCTTCGTCGCTCACGGTCGCAAGGACGGCGGGGCAACGTAGGCTTGGTTCAAACCCAACGCAGGCTAGAGTAATCGTGACCACACCGCCCTTTTTGCCATATTTAATGCTGTTTTCGATCAGATTGCTAAACACCTGCTGGAGTTGATCACTGTCCCCCGTCAGGTGAATCGGCTCTGTCGGCATGTCGAAAGCAACCCTTACGTCGGAGGCCTCCGCTAAGGGACGCAGCGCCACAATGACGGCTTCGATGACGGAAGCAATATCGAGCTGCACGTCAGGTCGGATTCGCTCTTGGGATTCCACGCGAGAAAGCGACAGAAGATCCCGCACAAGGCGATTCATGCGGGCCGCTTCTTGATCCATAATGCCAAGGAAACGCTCGCGTGCCACCGAATCGTTCTTTGCCGATCCTCGTAATGTTTCTATGAACCCTGCGAGGGCTGTGAGCGGAGTTCTCAACTCGTGCGACACATTGGCAACAAAATCGCGGCGCATTTGACCCGCTTCCTCAAACGAAGAAATGTCTTGAAATGTCAGGAGGACACCCTGCCCCTCGGTCATTTCAACGGGCCGACAAACGACCTCGAAAATAGTCTCGTGCGTGGTCGTGGTCTTGACGAATTTGGCGCGCGTTTCACGTGTATTTTCCCTACACCTTTCAACGCAATCGAGTAAGATAGGTTGACGCAACGCGGTAATATAATGCCTCCCTTCCAGCCCCGCTCCAAAGAGTTCGACTGCCAGTGGGTTGATAACACGCGCTATATGTTGGGTGTCAATTAGAACCGCTGGGAGAGGTATGCCGGCGAGAAGAGCTGCGGAATTTTGGTCTGTCATTTTTGGGTCCTGCGGTCTCGTTGTTGCAACGATGCTTCAAATTTTGTTAAAAGTAAATCTAACGACACCGATTATGCGATTTACCTGTTGAAAGTTTTGCTTATACTTCTTGTTAATCAATGAACTAATTGTGACAAACGGCAATTTAAGCGAGTGAATTTCCATGCATTACGGTGCCAACCTCAGTAAGTTAAGAATGTGACACGAGATAGCTCTGACATCTCCAATAACGAAAAAGAACCCGTAACATTGATTGTCGGGGACGCTGCTGCTTGGCTTTCTGCTGGACGCAGTTTGCCGGATGATCCGAGTCTGCATTACGTAAGTTTCGACGAAATGTCGCAGCGGTTACTTGAGTCCTTTGAACCCGATATTATCCTGACCCCACTTCTGGGACAGGGGTTTGATGCCCTTGATTTGGCTGTCATACTTGAGCAATATAAATACAAAGGCCGTTTTCGTGCGCTATGTCCGAAGCTTCCAAATCCCGATTTGGTGATGCGCGAAATTCAGTCCCTGTGCCCGAGTGTGGATTTTGACCTTTTTGTCGTCGACGACAGTGATCCACGCCGCCTCAATTGACCTGTGCCGCCGCATGAATGGCCGTTGTGAATTCGTCAATAAGAACGCGAATATCCTCAACACCAACTGACACGCGAAAGAACCCTTCACTCATACCGAGGGCCGCCCGCGCCTCTGGCGTCAGCGCCCGATGGGACGAGCTGGCGGGGTGCGAGAGGGTTGTGCCGATATCGCCAAGAGTGGGCGCAAATGCGATGTTTGGGGCCGCTAGAGTCATGGCATTCGCCGCAGCTCGCCCGCCCTCGATCTCGAAACTCACCATGTTTGAGCCATATTCCCCAAGGATTGCAGTGGCGCGATTATGGTCGGGATGGTCCTGTCGTGTAGGATAAAGAACTCGTTTCACATTTGGCAGGGTCGCAAGGTGATCCGCAAGCGCACGGGCGTTTTCTTGGGCGCGGTCAAAACGCAGGTTGAACGAATAAAGGCCCCGCTCCGCCAACCAACAATCAAAGGGGCTCGCCGTAAAACCGAAAGTAACAGACGTGTCGTAAATCTTCTTCTGCAAAGCGGGATCGCGGGCGACGGCATAACCAAGAGTGACATCCGAGTGCCCCGCCAAAAGCTTAGTCACCGAATGAACAACCACATCCGCACCATGCTCAAACGGGCGATATGCGCGCGGCGTTGTAAAGGTATTGTCGACCACCAAAAGCGCGCCAATCTCTTGCGCGAGGGCGGCAATCCCTTGCATATCGGCAATCCGCAACGTTGGATTCGAGACAACCTCAACAAGGATCATTTTCGTCGCGGGCGTCACGGCCTTGCGCATCGCGGCAACATTTGTGGGATCGGCCAACGTCGCGGTGACCCCAAAACGTGGCATATCTTGCGTCAACATCCGCATGGAACGCCCATAAAGCTGATCCGCAGCGACCACATGATCGCCACTTTGCAATAGGCCCAGCAGCACTGCCGAAACCGCAGACATTCCTGAACTCGTGATAATGCCGCCGCTCACGCCTTCCATCATGTCGATTTTTTGCGCTAAAACATCGGCGTTCGGGTGGCCTTCGCGGGCGTAGGTATAGCCTTTGGCGCGGCCTTCGTATTGGTCGTCCAACCGGTCTGGTGAGGGAGAGGCATAGACCACCGAAGGCTGGAGTGGCGTGACAACCGCGCGCGAAATTGTCTCGGGCCAAGGGGTGCGGCGCACGAGGTTTTCAGTCGGTGTATTGGAATCAGACATGGAAAATCCTAAATTTCAGTCAAAGTCGCCCGAAATCGGCGCATGTTGTTTTGATAGCTAAGGGCGCTGGCACGCAGCCCCGCAATCGCTTTCTCATCAAGGTCACGGATGATTTTCCCCGGCGCGCCCATCACAAGGCTACCGTCCGGAATCACTTTGCCTTCGGTGATCAAGGCCCCTGCCCCAATCAAACAATTGCGGCCGATTTTAGCCCCGTTCAAAACGATGGCGCCCATGCCGATTAACGTGTTTTCGCCGATGGTACAGCCATGCAACATGGCCTTGTGCCCGATTGTACATCCCGCCCCGATGACCAACGGGTAGCCCATATCCGTATGTAAAACACAGTTTTCTTGGATATTGCTGCCCTCGCCAAGGGTTATGTCCTCGTTGTCACCGCGCAGTGTCGTGCCAAACCAGACCGATGCCCCCGCGCGGATTATGACTCCGCCGATAATATTGGCATCGGGTGCAATCCAGCTGTCGGGATCAATTTGTGGTGCGCGGTCTGCGAGGGCATAAAGTGTCACGGGCGTTCCTCAAATTCTGTGTTTAGATTGCGTACTAGATCCACCAGCCCAATCTGGCGACTCCGTCGCAAACGTTCGGCGGTGACAATGGCGCGCACGTCGTTTTCGGCCTGATCGACATCGCGATTAACCAAAACGTAATCGTATTCGGCCCAATGGCTTATCTCGTCCTTACTGCGTTTCATGCGGACATCAATCACCTCAGCACTGTCCTGCTCGCGCGCAATTAGGCGCCTTTCAAGCTCGGCAATGGACGGGGGCAGCACGAAAATCGACACCACATCCTCGGCGCGAACCGAATTTCGGACCTGCTGACCACCCTGCCAATCAATATCAAACAAAACATCGCGACCAGATTGCAAAGCGGCAATTACGGGAGCCTTGGGGGAGCCGTAGAAATTGTCAAAGACCTGCGCATGTTCAAGCATTTCATTATTTGCAACAGAGGCTTGGAAGTCATCCTTCGAGTAAAAATAGTACTCGCGGCCATGTTCTTCGCCCGCGCGCGGTGCGCGTGTTGTTGCAGAAACGGAGAACTTAATCGACGAATCCCATGCCATCAATCGTTTCGAAAGCGTTGATTTTCCGGCACCCGAAGGGGACGACAGTATAATCAGGATTCCACGGCGGTCTTTAGCGAGATCTTCGGTCATGTTTACTCCACGTTCTGTACTTGCTCGCGCATCTGATCGATGACAGCCTTCAGGTCAAGCCCGATCCGCGTAAGGGACACCGCTTGGGCCTTGGCGCACAGCGTATTTGCCTCGCGGTTAAATTCCTGTGACAGGAAATCGAGCTTGCGGCCAATAGGTTGATCGGAGGCCAAAAGATCGCGCGCCGCCCCAACATGGGCGTGAAGGCGGTCAATTTCTTCGGTCACATCGGCCTTAACAGCCAACATCGCGAGCTCTTGTGCCACGCGATCGGGCTCCGCGCCATCTACATTGTTGAGGATATGGCGCAAATTCTCGGTCAAAGTCGTGGCAACCACATCTTTGCGTTTTTCGGCTTCGGCAGCGGCGGCAATCGTCAGGGCTTCGATGCGATCCATCTGTTCAGAAAGCACTTTAAGCAATGCCTCCCCTTCAACTGCCCGCATTTGCGCGAAACTTTCGAGCAAAGTATCAAAGTCAGTCAGAATCACTGCCTTTAATTCTTCGGGATTATCGGCCTCTTGCGTGACCTCTTGCACGCCTTTCTGGGTTAACAGATCCAGCGCCGAAACCTCCGAAAGGGTTAATTTTTGTGCCGCGGCCACCGCTTCAACCGCCTGAACAGCCAAGATCACGCGTTCGAGCACCTCTTGGTTTATGGTTAATTCGGATGGCGAAGCAATTCGATTTAGTTTCAGGGATATCTGAATAGATCCGCGTGAAAACTTTGATGAAGTTTTGGCTTTAACCTCTTGTTCTAGGCCATTAATCCAGTCTGGAACTCTTGGGCGAACATCAAGCCCTCGGGCATTGACGCCCCGCATGTCCCATGTCCATTCGTATAGGCCTACACCCCCCGTTTGGGCAGAAAAGCTCGTCATTGAGTTAACCATATTTACTGAATTCTCTCCCAAATCGGGTCAAAGGGGTTATATTAACTTTTGAGTAATCATTGCGGACATAAGGTTAACAGAGGCCACCGCATGGAACAATAACCCCAGTTTGTCACAAAGCAATTTGTTTGGATGATGGGACGTTTTGTAAAAGGTGTAGTGGTATGAAAATGAGATCAGAAAATAACGTTATTAGGCTTAAGGAGTTTCCACGGACCGTGTCTTTTCCAGCCATAAACGAAGTTGTAGCCTATTGGGAAGGTCTGCGCGGGGGACGACCCGTGCCAATGCGCAGCGAAATCAATCCACGCGGCATTGAAAGTGCCCTCTCGAATGCGTTTATTCTTGAACGGATCGCGCCGGGTATGGCGCGTTTTCGCCTCGCGGGTGCGCATCTTTCTGATCTTATGGGGATGGAAGTGCGCGGCATGCCGTTCACATCTTTTTTCACACCTGACGCGCGCAAAGAGGTTGGTGCTGCGCTGGAAGCTGTCTTTCAAAGCCCTGAAATCGTTGAGATTATGGTGACTGCGGATACTGGAATTGGCAAACCTGACCTGTACGGAAAAGTTGTTCTGCTGCCGTTGAAAAGTGACTTGGGAGATATTACCCGCGCGCTTGGCTGTTTTGTAACCGAGGGTGAAATCGGTCGGTCGCCACGACGCTTTGGGGTTACGGACCGCAAGGTCACCCAGATTGCGACCGCTCTCGTGACACCTCCTTCCGCGCGGGAAAAAACTGCTGAAACGGAGTTCAGTCCTCCCAGTTTCACAAGCGACGTAATTCCCGGTTTTGAAGAGGCGAAGTCCACCTTCACTGCCGCGCCAAAAGAGGATGTAGGGCGTCCAAATCTGCGCCTTATCTCCTTTGACGACTGAGTATGTCGCCAATGGCTGCCCTAAAATGTCTTGCATCGTTGCAAAACTATTTGGGTTTTAACACGTAAAAAAGCCCCGCATTCAGAAAGAGTGCGGGGCCTTTTTAATTTTTAAGCGCTTAGCTTGCCTTTGCGGCTGCTAACTTGTTGCTGCGGTCCGCGAGTTTTTCGGAAACAAGGAACGCAAGCTCCAAGGATTGGCTGGCATTCAAACGTGGATCACAGGCCGTGTGGTAACGATCCGAAAGGTCCTCGTCCGTTACCGCCCGCACACCACCGGTACATTCGGTCACGTCTTGGCCCGTCATTTCGAAATGCACGCCACCTGGAACAGTGCCAGAAGCCTCGTGAATGGCAAAGAATTCCTGCACTTCGCGCAGGACGCTTTCAAACGGACGAGTTTTATAGCCCGTGGTGGATTTGATCGTGTTGCCATGCATCGGATCACAGGTCCAAAGCACATTGGCGCCCTCTTCCTCGACCGTTTTGATCAAACGCGGCAAGTGATCGCCAACGCTGCCTGCCCCGAAACGCGCGATGAGGGTCAAACGGCCCGCTTCGTTTTTCGGGTTCAGTTTTTCCATCAAGACTTTGAGGTCCTCGGCGGTTGTGGTCGGGCCACATTTCAAACCAATCGGGTTTTGAACCCCGCGACAGAATTCAACATGCGCCCCGTCAGGTTGACGGGTGCGATCGCCGATCCAGATCATGTGACCAGAGCCCGCAATCGGCAAGCCTGTGGTCGAATCTATCCGGCAAAGCGCTTCTTCATATTCAAGAAGCAGCCCTTCGTGGGAGGTATAAAAATCCACCGAGTGCAGCGTATGCGCGGTTTCTGTGGTGATGCCAGCGGCGCGCATGAAGTCCAACGCGTCGGTGATACGGGCCGCCAAATCACGATAGCGTGCAGCGTTATCCGCCTCGGTAAAGCCCAAAGTCCATGCGTGGACTTGATGCATATCCGCATAGCCGCCTTGGCTAAAGGCCCGCACCAAATTCAAGGTCGCGGCGGCCTGAGTATAGGCCTGCAACATCTTGTTCGGGTTCGGAATTCGCGCTTCTGCGGTGAACGGCAAATCGTTGATGATATCGCCACGGTAGCTTGGCAGTTCGACGCCGTTAATCGTTTCGGTTGGGGCGGAACGAGGCTTGGCGAATTGGCCAGCCATCCGGCCAACCTTCACAACCGGCACTTTCGCGCCGTAGGTCAACACCATCGCCATTTGCAACATCACTTTGAATGTGTCGCGAATACCGTCCGCCGAGAATTGCTCAAAGCTTTCGGCGCAATCGCCGCCTTGCAGCAAAAATGCCTCTCCACGGCTCGCAGCTGCCAATTGATGTTTCAACGTGCGCACTTCGCCAGCAAAGACGAGTGGTGGATATTTCGCCAGCTGGGCCTCCGCAGCCTCCAGCGCGGCCTGATCCGTATACTCGGGCATCTGAATCCGTGGTTTTGCACGCCAGTCAGATTTTTGCCAATTTGTCATCGTCTTTGCTCCAAAAAAGTAAGGTGCAACAGTTATGGCGGCCTGAATTGGAAATGCCAACAGGACAAAGCCCCCCAAAACCGCAAAATCGGACATTTTTTATGCCCAGCGGGTGTCTCTATGCTTGCTTCATTCAATTAAAGCTGTTTCCGTCGAGGATGATTTTTAGGTGCGGTGTTAGATGACGATGAGTCGCCAAGGAGAAATAATCGAAACAAAGGACGCGAAACCACGCCGTTTCGTGTTCGTTTTGATGAACGAATTTACAATGATGTGCTTTGCCAGTGCGGTTGAAGCCCTTCGGATTGCAAATCGTATGGCAGACAAAAATCTCTACGAATGGCGCGTTGTTAGTGTGGACGGGCAGCCCGTCATCAGCTCTGCGGGCGTTGTTTTCAAGGTTGATGCCGGACTTGAGGACCTTTGCCGCGATGACTCGGTTATGCTGTGTGGTGGATTGAATATTCGCGCGGCAAGCTCGCCAAAACTGGTTAATTGGATCCGCAAAGAAAGTCGGCGTGGCTCTTCCGTGACGGGTTTGTGCACGGCGGCTTATACGATGGCAAAAGCGGGGTTATTGGACGGGAAGCGGGCGACGATCCACTGGGAACACCACGATGGGCTGGTTGAAGATTTCCCTGACATCGCTGTTTTGAACTCGGTTTTTGTTGTTGACGGTAAAATGATCACCACGGCGGGCGGCACCAGTTCGATTGATCTCATGCTAAAATTTATTGCCGATGGGCACGGCGAACATTTGGCGAATGCGGTCGCGGACCAGCTTATCTATACCTCAATCCGTACCGAAAAAGATTCGCCGCGCCTGTCTATTCCTAGTCGGATTGGAGTGCGGCATCTGAAACTGTCCAACGTCATCCAGACGATGGAACTCAACCTCGAAGACCCCATAAGTCCTGCCGTTTTGGCCAAAGATGTCGGTATGAGCACGCGCCAACTGGAACGTTTATTTCAACGCTATCTCAATCGATCCCCCAAGCGATTTTACATGGAAATTCGCCTGCAAAAAGCGCGTAACCTGTTGATGCAAACAGATATGAGCGTGATCAATGTGGCCCTTGCAAGTGGGTTTTCCTCGCCCAGTCATTTCTCAAAATGCTATCGCGCACAATACGCCACGACGCCCTACCGAGAACGCGGCGTGAAGGCCGAGTTGCCTGCGACCTAGTTTTTTCGCGATCTGAAATTATTACGGGCATGTTGTGGACCGTTGATTCTGAGATTCCGTCTTGAGAAACCCCTATAATTATGACTATTTCCTGAATTTTGGCAAAAAAACAGGATATTTCTCTTCCCTATTTAGAAATGGGTGAATAACCTCACTCTATTAACTGGGCGAACGATCCAGTCCAATAAGGGAGAATAAAATGAAAAAACTACTGATGGCGACAACCGCTGCTGTACTCGTAGGTGCTGGTGCATCTGCTGAAGAAATTAAACTCGGCGTGTTCCTTGGTTTCACGGGGCCAATCGAATCCATGGTCGCAGAGATGGGCCCTGCGGCCGAACTTGCAATCAAAGAAGTTTCAGACACCGGTCTCTTGCTTGATGGCACAACCGTTATTGGCGTGCGCGGCGACACGACTTGTATCGACGCTGGCGCGGCCACGGCAGCTGCGGAACGTTTGATCACAAGTGAAGGCGTAAAAGCTCTCATCGGTGGTGACTGTTCTGGTGTAACCGGCGCAGCTCTTGCTAACGTTGCGGTTCCAAACGGGATCGTTATGATTTCCCCTTCCGCCACATCCCCTGGCTTGTCCACAGCTGAAGATAATGGTCTTTTCTTCCGCACGTCGCCTTCTGACGCGCGCCAAGGCGTTGTAATGACAAACGTTATTATGGATCGCGGCATTAACGAAGTTGCGGTGACCTATACCAACAATGACTATGGTAAAGGTCTTGCGGATGCGTTCGCAGCTGCCTTTGAAGAAGCTGGCGGCACAGTAACAATCAACACAGCCCACGAAGATGGCAAAGCTGACTATTCTGCTGAGGTTGGCGCTTTGGCATCGGCTGGCGGTGCGGCCCTTGTGATTGCGGGTTATGTTGACCAAGGCGGTTCCGGTATCATCCAAGCTGCCATGGACACAGGCGCGTTCGACACATTCGTCTTCCCTGACGGCATGGTTTCGGAAACATTGATCACGAACTTCGGTTCCGATATCAATGGCTCCTTCGGTCAACACCCAGGCACTGACAGCCCAGGCGCTGCGGTCATGCAAGAACTTGGCGCGGCAAACGGCTTTGATGGCACGGGCGCTTTTGCTGGCGAAAGCTATGACGCGGCAGCTTTGATCTTGTTGGCGATGCAATCCGCGGGCTCCACGGAATCTGCTGATTTCAAAGACCACATCTTGACTGTTGCCAATGCTCCAGGCGAAAAAATCTACCCTGGTGAATTGGGCAAAGCATTGGAAATTCTCGCTGCTGGCGGCGAGATTGACTATGTGGGTGCCTCCGCTGTTGAACTCATCGGACCAGGCGAAAGCGCTGGTAACTACCGTGAGATCGAGATCAAAGACGGCGCAATCACAACTGCAAAATACCGTTAATCACGTCTAGAAACTATGAACAGCTCGGATTGATTTCCGAGCTGTTTCAACATGATGTCGCCCATTCTTAAGGTGCGACACAGATGGGGATATATATGATTGAGGTGAAAGATCTGCGCAAGCAGTTCGGGGGCTTTCATGCTGTGGACGGTGCAAGTCTGTCGATAAACGAAGGGTCGATCACGGGGCTCATTGGACCAAACGGCGCCGGAAAAACAACGCTTTTCAATGTTATAGCGGGTGTTCTTCCACCAACTTCTGGCCAAGTGACGATGGGGGGCGAAGACATAACTGGGCTACCGCCGCACGAATTATTCGAAAAAGGCCTGCTGCGAACCTTCCAAATCGCGCATGAATTCTCGTCGATGACCGTCCGAGAAAACCTAATGATGGTTCCGGGCGCACAATCGGGCGAAAGCCTTTGGAACACATGGTTTCATCGCGGCCAGATCGCACTAGAGGAAGCGGCCACCCTTAAGAAGGCCGACGAAGTCCTTGAATTCCTTACAATTGATCATTTGAAAAACGAAAAAGCGGGCAACCTCTCTGGCGGTCAAAAGAAGCTCCTTGAGCTGGGTCGCACGATGATGGTTGACGCGAAAATCGTGTTTCTCGACGAAGTGGGCGCGGGTGTGAACCGCACGCTCCTCAATACCATTGGCGATGCGATCATCCGCCTCAACAAAGAGCGCGGCTATACCTTTGTGGTTATTGAGCACGACATGGATTTCATCGCGCGTCTTTGTGAGCCGGTGATCTGTATGGCCGAGGGCAAGGTTTTGGCGCAGGGCACGTTGGACGAGATAAAAGCCAACGAGCATGTGATCGAAGCCTACCTCGGGACGGGCCTTAAAAATAAGACTGTGGGGGCCAAAAAATGAGTGAACCATACTTAAATGCCGCTGGAATGACGGGCGGGTACGGCACGGGTGCCGATATTCTGCATGACTGTACGTTGACCGTAAATAAGGGCGAAATTGTTGTGATTGTGGGGCCAAATGGCGCTGGAAAATCCACCGCGATGAAGGCCGTTTTCGGGATGCTCAATATTCACACGGGCTCTGTAACCCTTGACGGGCAGGACATTACAAGTATGTCACCGCAGGCGCGGGTCAGCATTGGTATGGGGTTTGTGCCGCAAACACAAAACGTTTTTACCTCAATGACCGTTGAGGAAAACCTCGAAATGGGCGCGTTTATTCGCCACGATGACTTCCGTGAGACGATGGAACAGGTCTATGAGTTGTTCCCCATTCTGCGCGATAAACGCAATCAATCGGCCGGTGAACTTTCGGGTGGGCAACGCCAACAGGTGGCTGTTGGACGCGCATTGATGACGAAACCCAAGCTTTTGATGCTCGATGAGCCAACTGCGGGTGTGTCACCGATTGTGATGGACGAGTTGTTTGATCGCATTATTGAGGTTGCCAGAACGGGCATTTCCATCCTGATGGTGGAACAGAATGCGCGCCAAGCTCTTGAAATCGCGGACAAAGGATATGTCCTCGTGCAAGGCCGTAATCGCTTCACCGACACGGGACAGGCGCTTCTTGCTGATCCTGAAGTCCGCAAATCATTCTTGGGGGGCTGATATGGATATTCTAAACGCGCTCGTCGCGCTGGCAAATTATGTCTTGGTGCCAGCCGTTGCCTATGGCAGTCAACTTGCGCTTGGCGCTCTTGGGGTGACCCTCATTTACGGTATTCTGCGCTTCTCAAACTTCGCCCATGGCGACACGATGGCCTTCGGGACCATGGCGACCATCCTGTTTACGTGGTGGTTTCAATCCATGGGGATCAGTTTTGGCCCCCTGCCAACGGCGCTCCTCGCCCTGCCCTTTGGTATCGCTGTCTCGGCCCTGTTCCTGTTGGGAACGGATCGCGTGGTCTATAGGTTTTATCGCAAACAAAAGGCCGCGCCGGTGATCCTTGTGATTGTATCGCTTGGGGTGATGTTTGTGATGAATGGTGTCGTGCGCTTTATCATTGGCACCGATGATCAACGCTTCGCCGATGGCGCTCGTTTTATCATTTCTGCGGGCGATTTCAAAGAGATGACGGGCCTTGAAGAGGGTTTGGCGATCAGAGTGTCACAAGGGATAACCTTGGTCACCGCCATCATCGTTGTGGCTTTGTTATTCTATTTCCTCAACAAAACGCGCACCGGAAAATCCATGCGCGCCTTTAGTGACAACGAAGACCTCGCGCTTTTGTCTGGGATCAATCCAGAACGGGTGGTGATGGTGACATGGATCATCGTGGCGGCCCTCGCAACGATCGCGGGTGTGCTCTATGGCCTTGATAAGTCCTTCAAACCTTTCACGTATTTCCAACTCCTCTTGCCAATTTTCGCCAGCGCGATTGTCGGCGGACTTGGGAATCCGATTGGCGCCATCGCGGGCGGTTTCATTATCGCGTTTTCGGAAGTTACGGTCACCTATGCCTTTAAAAAGGTGCTTGGGCATCTTCTTCCGGACAGTCTTGCGCCGGATGGATTGGTGCAACTTCTCTCAACCGATTACAAATTCGCCGTCAGCTTTGTGATCCTCATCATAGTCCTCCTGTTTCGCCCAACGGGTTTGTTTAAAGGGAAATCGGTATGAAACATTCTATGCGTGCCCCCGCCCTCACCGTTGTTGTTGCGATTTTAATCATCGGAACAGGTTTTTTCCAAAGCTGGAACTCCGCACTTGGCATTCTCAATATGGGGATCATTTCGGCGATTATGGCGCTTGGGGTGAACCTGCAATGGGGGTTTGCCGGCCTGTTTAACGTCGGGATTATGGGGTTTGTGGCCCTCGGCGGATTGGCCACGGTGCTGATCGCAACCCCTGCGACCAAAGACGCATGGCAAGCAGGCGGCATTGGTATTATCGCCGCCCTTATACTCGGTGCGATGACGATTATCGCCACCATTTACGCCAACAAAAACCTTCCCAAGGGGAAATA
Source organism: Falsihalocynthiibacter arcticus (assembly GCF_000812665.2). GTDB lineage: Bacteria > Pseudomonadota > Alphaproteobacteria > Rhodobacterales > Rhodobacteraceae > Falsihalocynthiibacter > Falsihalocynthiibacter arcticus. The sequence continues at coordinate 3,374,540 of NZ_CP014327.1, read as the reverse complement.
CCGCATCTTGGGTGTCTCTTCGATCCTCGTCATCGGGTTCTTTGTATTTCGGGCTGTTTTCGATCCTGCAGTCTCCTCAATTGAGGCGATCAACCCTGCGGTGACGGGCAATATCGGTGGGTTAAACTTGCCTGTGTTGCTGGCTTGGCCTGCGGGTGGTGTTCTGGCGGCCGGTGTTGCTTGGCTGATCGGGAAAACCGCACTTGGGTTGCGCTCCGACTATCTTGCGATTGCCACTTTGGGGATTGCGGAAATTGTCATCGCGGTGATGAAAAACGAAGACTGGTTGGCGCGGGGCGTGAAAAATGTCATCGGTATTCCACGGCCCGTGGCCTATGAAGTGGACCTGCAGGTCAACGCGGGTTTTATCGAAGGCGCTGCCAAATTGGGCCTCGATCCGGTTACGGCATCGACGCTTTATGTGAAGCTCAGCTATAGTATCCTGTTCACAGCCGTCCTTGTTTTGTTGCTTGTTTTGGCGCAATTGGCGCTTCATTCGCCATGGGGCCGCATGATGCGGTCTATCCGTGACAATGAGGTCGCCGCCGAAGCAATGGGCAAGAATGTTACCAAACGGCATCTGCAAATCTTCGTGCTTGGCTCGGCCATTTGCGGTATCGCAGGCGCCATGATGGTGACGTTGGACTCGCAACTAACGCCCAGTTCCTACCAACCCCTGCGCTTCACCTTCCTGATTTGGGTGATGGTGATTGTAGGTGGATCGGGCAACAATTATGGCGCTGTTTTGGGCGGTTTCTTGATTTGGTTTCTGTGGGTTCAAGTGGAACCTGCGGGCAACTTTATCATGGAGACGATCACGTCGGGCATGTCCGATGGCGACCTGAAATCACATCTTATCGCCAGTGCGGCGCATATGCGCTTGATGACGATGGGGATTGTCCTCCTGTTGGTCCTCAGGTTTAGTCCGCGTGGTTTGGTTCCCGAAACCTAAACCACCGAAAAATGAACAAGAAACAAGCCCGAAGCCCCGTGTTTCGGGCTTGTTGATTTTGAAGCGCTACGACAAGGTTCCCGCATGAATAATTTTGCCATTCTCATTCCCGCCGCCGGTTCGTCTACCCGTATGAAGGGGCGCGATAAGCTCCTTGAAGACGTTGGCGGCGAGCCCCTTTTGCGCCGCGTGGTCAAACGAGCGATTGCAACGGGCGCGCAGGTTTTTGTGACGCTTCCTGTTGGATCGCCCCGCCTTGAGGTGCTTGCCGATCTTGCCGCGACCACTGTTTTGGTTGCCGATCCTGAAACGGGAATGTCCGCAAGCTTTCGCGCGATTGCGCCGAAACTCGCGAAATCGATCAAAGCCCTGCTGGTCGCCCTGCCCGACATGCCGGAGATCACCGGCCAAGACATGGCGCTCTTGTTGTCGGCTTACGCAATGTTTCCCGACACGCCGATTTTGCGCGCGGCAACGCCAGACGGCACGGCAGGCCATCCTGTGGTTTTGCCACAATGGACCTTCAAAGACTTGCCGAAGCTTCAAGGCGATATGGGACCACGCGACATTCTGAAAAAACACGCCGATAAAGTCGCGCTCATCCCGCTTACAGATGATCGCGCGATTTTGGACCTCGATACCCCTGCGGATTGGGCGAAATGGCGTGCCCGCGCCTAAAGCAAAACCCGCCCTGATTTCTCAGAGCAGGTTAAGGCTGCATAAACTTTGGGTCGCCTCAGTCTGGCAGGACCGAGGCGGGCACTCAGCGCACGAGCAGTTGCGCCTCATGTTTCACTAGTGTTTTACGGGCTGACGGGTACGCGTCAAGGCCTTCTGCCGTTTTCAATTCAGGGAAAATCTCAAGAATTTCCGTGCGTTGCGCATTGCCGATGCCTTCCAAGGATTTATCCCCTGGTTGGAAACTTTCTGTCCATGCGCCATTGCCCAAGACAACTTCGTGGTTGTCGAACATGAAGTGGATATAGGTCATTCCAGCCGTCGCAACTGCCGCGATCCCCTTGTTGTTTACGATGTGTTTTGCCGAGGCAAGCACTTCGCGTTCTTCAAAGTATAGCGCCGTTTGGTCATTGGCGACCAGCATCCGGTGATTGGGCGAAACCAGCATATCACGCTCTGGAAGGCCGTTGCCCATCGCCCCCGCGCGGATCAAAACAGGTCGCAAATGCACGTTGTTTGTCAGGGCACGTTCATCGAGATATTTCTTCCCGAACCAACGGATTTCTTGAATGCCATTGTCGCGCGTAATCACCTTGTCTCCCACAACAAGGTCCTCAACCAAACGCTCCCCACGAGGCGTTGCGATGACCGTCCCAGGCGTGAAACACGGAACAACTTCGTCCATGTTTGTAAATTCAACCGTCCCAATGGAATTCCCATAACGGTCAAAGGTTTCGACCGAGCCGGAGGCTTCAGATTGCGTTTGTGGCGTTAAAATAGTTGAATCTTGTTGGTCGAATGTAAGCAGTTTACTCGGCATGATCTTCTCCTATGAACGCTCTGTAAGGGGCCGCAGCAGCCTGGCTCCAGAGTGTTCGGCAGTTTCCTTTGGGTTCGCTCCAGAAACCGGATAGATCTTCGTCCCCACGATGATCCCGGGCTGGCACCCTGCCCATTCGACAACAGATTGATATCTATGCGAAAAAACCAAACGCGCGAGAGTACCGCGGGTTTCACCTTAACCACGCCATATGCGTTAAAATGGTTCATCAAAAATCCAAACGTCGAAAAAAGACATCCCTCAGCGAAGCGACATCACGTCCTACGGCGGAACCCAAATAAACGTTCACAATGAGGGGAGCGTGCATAAATCGTCCTGCCAAATCATGGCAGCCACAGCGCGCAAAACGCTCTTCAACGATTTTCGTAGATGTAAGACACACCCCGACAGCACTAAAACACCCCTACGCACCGCGTAGTTTATGTGCGTCCACCCCCGTAGACTAGTAGATATCGCCCCCCAGTTGGGCATGTTCTTTCTAGCCAATTGATTGCTTAGAACAAAGGGAAAAATGTCCGAAATGTGGCAACAATTTGTTCACTAAAAAGTCATTCGAGTTCGGGTTTTGGCATATTTTTCCCTAAAACACATGTTAGTTCACCAAGTTTTCCTTCCGGTCATATTGTTTTTCGATTGACGGTTTGGATTTTTATTGTTTATGTTTCAAACAGTTAAGTTTCTAAGTATGCCTCTAACTCGGCGATTTTCTCCCTAAACTCAGAGCATAGAATCGCACAACCTATTGGTTTAATCTGAAATAGGTAACAACTAGGGCGCTACCACAATTGAGTGCCAAGACGTTGACTTCGTTCACGAAGTGTTACCAATCCGGTCGTTTTCTTAGGATCGTCGCTAATATTGGTGGTTATCGCCTTTTTCAAACCACGAATCGCATAGGAATTATGTCCGGTTGAATACAGCAATGAGGCGAAAGTATAGGATTGACCTAGTCGACTGATTTTCCACGGGTACGTGCGCAGTTAAATGCGGAAGATCTACACGGCTTCCCCCGCATGTTATGCTCCCATCGCGCCCCACAATCGTTGGAATTTTGACGAAACCTTTGGGGGCGATAACGTCCTCCCCCGCGAGGAACGATTGGCCCGTACTCCCCTGTAATGTGATCGGTGTGTCCCGCTTGAAGTGTGGGAGGGACACGGTCTTGGGCAAGGTAATCGTCTCCCCGCCCACCATTATTTTTCCACCCTGAGAAGAGTCTCTTTGCCATGTGGCCGAAATTTGTGGACCAGCAGCTTTTGGTGCATTTGTGGTGAAGGTCCGCGAGCTGTCCTGAGTATTTTGGGACGTTCCCGACGGTGAAATTTCAATGTATTGCGCACACAGATGGCCGACGTCATCGGCATCGTGGGACACAAATACCGCAGGGATATTTGCCAAATCAATAGCCCGCGCAAGCACTGGTAAAATGCGGGATTTTTGAGCTGGATCAAGGCCAGTTAGGGGTTCATCGAGCAGTAAAATACGGGGCGCTTGGGCCAAGGCGCGTGCGAGGGCGGCGCGACGTGCTTCGCCGCCTGAAAGCTTATTTGGTAGGCGATCAAGGATGTCAGACAGTTCCAATGCAGCGATTAAATCAGCCGCGAGGGGGATGTGCCTCCCCATTTAGCCGCGAGATCAAGGTTCTCTCGGATTGTAAGATGCGCAAATAGACGCATGTCCTGAAACACCATGCCCACTTGGCGCTGTGACGCTGGTACGGGTTTGCGCATGCCATCAAACCAAGTTTCAGAGCCACATTGCACCCGCCCACTAGATGGTGTCTCAAGTCCCGCAATCACCCGCAGAAGGCTGGTTTTTCCACTGCCACTCGGCCCCACAAGGCCTGTAATTCCTTGGTTGGGGAGGGAAATATCGGCATTCAAGTGGTAAGCGTTTCGGTCTATCGATATTTTTAGATCAATCATGAATTTCCCCCCGCAATTCCGGAGCGGGCCGCACGACCGTTGAGGCTGTAAATCAGGAAAAGCGCAAGGAAAGAAAACACGAGTAATCCCCCAGCAAGTACATGGGCCGCACGGTAATCGAGGACTTCAACGCGGTTGAAAATCTCGATGGAAATGACCCGTGTTTTGCCCGGAAGATTGCCTCCAACCATCAAAACCACCCCGAATTCCCCGATTGTATGCGCAAAGCTCAGAACTGTAGCCGTTAGCACACCGCGCCGTGATAGGGGCAATATCACACGCAGAAACAGGGACATACGCGAGGCCCCCATGGTTTGCGCCGCCTCAATCGTGCCGCGTCCGATCGCTTGAAATCCCGTGTGAAGCGGTTGCACAGCGAAGGGCAGCGAATATAAGACAGACGCCACCAACAAGCCCGCAAAAGAGAAGGTCAACGTGTCGCCCGTCAGTGTGATCCAAAGCCGCCCAATGGGGGTCGTCGGCGCGAACATCACCAACAAGTAAAAGCCCAAAACGGTGGGAGGAACAACGAGTGGCAAGGCGGTAATTGTCTCGACCACGGGACGCATCCGCGACTGCGTGATCGTGAGCCACCATGCGATCGGAATGCCTATTGCCAGTAAAATCAGCGTGGTCGCGCTGGCAAGAAGGAGAGACAGGCGAATGGAAGGCCACAGGGTAACGGACGAAGTCTCTGCGGGTTCAATATAAGTTTCCTCACCATTTGGTGCCAAATATCCCAATTCCGGTAGCACAGTTCGAACGGACTCAGATTGCATATAAGCAAAAAGCGCAATCGCAGCGGGGGTTTGCGACAGAAGGACCATATCTTGAGTCAGTCTAACATCCCTTACGATTTCAGTCGTAAAACGGGCATTTGGGAAGTGTTGCGACGCAGCAAGAAAGCCGATGTCGATGTTGCCCGAGTGCAAATAACTCGCCACATTCGCTACGTTTTGCCCATTCACAATATTCAACGCAGCGGGGTCAAATCCGAGGGCCTTGAGCGTCCGAAGGGCCGCTGCGCCATAGGGAGCGGTCGCTGGATCTGCGATGCCAATCCGCGCTTCGGCAAGCGGCGGTGCATTGACCCGTGAAACGATGGTTAATTGACCCTTAGCGTAGGACGCGCGCTCATAAGCAGGGTTACCCGCTACCAGCGCCCTTGGTCGATCCTGATCCGCCGCTAGAAACAGGTCAAATGGCGCACCCTGTTGAATTTGCGCGAATATTTTTCCAGTTGAGCCTGTGGCTGTCTCGACTTCATGCCCTGTTTTGGCCTCAAAATCTTGGGTTATCACCTCGAATGCGCTGGCGAAATTAGAGGCAACTGCAACGGTGATTTTATCGGCAAAGGCACTGGGGGCAAGCATCAAAAGCGCCAGTTGAATGCCAATTATTTTGCTGAACCACCGTGTCAAACTCAGCACGCCGCCCCTCCTTTTAGGTTGCGTTGCATTTGACGTGGATGGCCCTCGGGATGCAAGCGCATTAGCAAAATATTCGTTCGGCTAGCCCGTTTTACCCGCGCGTTCTAGCCATATGTCGCGCTGTGCAAATCCTTGACGGTGAAAATGGGCACTTCTCCCGAAGTTTTGGGGGTAAACTGAATTTTGGCAGGGGTTTTGGGCGTTATCGTCATGACATTTTGGCTAAACCGTCCGGCAATACTGGCTTCAAGCGCGACATAAAGCGCTAGCGCCGAGGATGTTACCGAAATCTCGTACCCCTCCTCATTTGGGACAACCTCAAGCTTCAGATCCGCCGTCACAAGATCGTAGGACTTATACGGACGCAACATAAAGTGGTCATTGGCCTCTGTGCCGTCTGACCCCGTCCAGCAATAGGTTAAAATCTCGTCAACAGCCAATTCACTGGTCGCGATTCCAGCCAGAGATTTCGCCACGTCTGGGCCGACTCTAGCGTTGACCTCCACCAAAATACGAGACGATCCATCAGGTTTTGTAGCCGCTAGTTTTACAGCAATATCAATGGGTTCACGGAGGTCGTTCACAGCTTTAAGTACAAGCATCTCGCCCTCAGGCACGATCGTCACAAACACGGGTTGAAAGAATTCCCCGATCATATAATGCGGCAGTTTCCAGCTGCCGCCATAGTTAAGTGAGGCCCAGCTGGCGACAGGCCATGTGTCATTGAGCTGCCAAATGAGCGCGCCCATACAATGCGGTTTGAGGCTGCGCCAATAGGAAACGGCGGTCTTGAGGGCCAAACCATGCTGGATTTGCGACAGATAGACAAAATCGTCAAATCCCGTTGGGAAACGGAAATATCGGAACATGGTTTCCGCAATCCGCGCATTCCCGCCATGGTTTTTCTGATGGCTTTCGAGGGTTGGCGCGGCGATATTACGGTCGTTTTCAGTGGTAAAACTGCGGATCACGTCCATTGAGGCATAGGATTGGAAGCCGAATTCGGAACAGAACCGAGGTTTGATATCGCGGTAATGCTCAAAATCCTTGCCTTCGTGCCAAACCGACCAAAAATGCATGTCGCCCGCCGTGTCGTCGTGCCACGCGTCGCCAAAATTCATCGGCCCTGCGGAGGGGCTGGAGGCCCACCAATTTGCCTCCGGCACAACCGCGCGCAATGCGCGTTCGATTTGCGTATTCAGGCGGTCGTAGGCCACCAGATAAAGGTCGCGATTTTCCTTGGATTCTTCATACCATGTGAGCGCCCCGACGAGTTCGTTATCACCGCACCAAAGGGCCAGTGACGCGTGGTGATAAAGCCGTGTGACGGTCTCGCGCACTTCGCAATCCACCTCGGCCAAGAAAGCTGCATCGGCGGGGAAAAGGTTGCAGGCAAACATGAAGTCCTGCCATACCATCAGGCCCATTTCGTCGCAGAAATCATAGAACCAATCCGGCTCATAACGCCCGCCGCCCCATACGCGGATCATGTTCATGTTGGCGTCGACGGCGGATTGCAAAAGGTCGCGCACGCCCGCCTGTGTTATCCGTCCAGAGAGTGCGTCAGCAGGGATCCAGTTGGCACCTTTTGCATAGGTATCTACGCCATTCACGCGGAATTTAAAGCCGACGCCGACATCGTCCTTTTGCGCCAGAAACGCCATGTCCCGTAGGCCAATGCGTCGGGTTTGCGTACTGTCCCCGAGGGTCACATCCAGATCGTGCAACGCCTGCTCTCCCATACCAACGGGCCACCAAAGCGCGGGCGATACGAGGGTAATCGCGGCCTCAAGAACGCCGTTTCGCGCCGCAACTACGCCTGTGATGCTCTGGCCGCAGAACGCGATTTCAAATGGAATATCGCGTGTTTCGCAGCTCTCAAATGGCGCGCGCACCGTGACGGTCACATTCTGCCCGTCGTGAGCCTGATCGACAATCACACCGGTGATCCGCGTCTGGCTCTGAGGGCAGAGTTCGATGTCGCCGATCACCCCGAATGGCGCGAGGGCAATGTTCCAATCCCAACCAAAATCGCACTGGGCTTTGCGGATCATATTGCCGTGGGGAATGGGGCAATTCATGTGCAAATACGGCACGGGATAGGGATGCTCAGCGTAGCGCTTTGCTGCCTCTTTGGTGTTTGAATGGAAGTACAATTCAATGGTGTTTTCGCCCACATGCGCAACTTCGGACAGGTCAACGCGATAGGTTCGAAATACGTTTTGCGCGCTCAAAACCTTTGTGCCATTGATCAAAACATCGACGATGGTGTCCAGCCCCGTCAGGAACAAATCGCAATCCGTCGCCGTAAGGGTGAAGCTACGCGTGGCGCGCCAATCTCGGTCTGCAATCCACCTCAGATCGTGCTCATTGCGACCGAAATAGGGGTCGGGAATTTCTCCAGCGGCGAAAAGGGCTGATATTCCATCACCTGGAAGAATCATTTCAACACGATAATCGCCCTGAGCATCCTCAAGCGCCCAAACCCCATTTAACATCATCGCAATTTCCTCCCACTGACTTATTGAAGGCACTATGGCGGCAATGCAATCGATTACAAGGGGGTAAAATGCAGTGGTTGTCGATTTTTCGAGTGTCCCCAAAAAATTGGGGAAAATCTCAAACGTCTATGCCTTTTGCGATATTTGCTCCGTGGAGCGCGCATTGAGCGTCCAATTCACAAACGCATTTAGGGCTGGCACTTTGTTGAGGTCCGGGATCTTTTTCATGATCAGATAATAGAAAAAATCATCCAATATCGTGACATCTGAGAGTTTTGACAGGCGACCGGCGGCGAGATCTTCGTGGATCAACGCAAGCGGGCAAAGCGCGGCGCCCTGTCCGGAAAAGGCTGCGGTTCGGAGCATATTGATATCTTCGAAGATAGGGCCCTTTAGGGCGTGTGGCGTTTGGCCTCCAGCGGCCTTGAACCATTGCGACCAACCGTTTGTATCCGTGTCGTGCAACAGTCCAATGCCCAAAATATCGTCTAGAGTCGGATGGGTACGGCCGAGCGATTGAAACACCCATTTGCTGCAAACGGGCGCGCTCTCACCAGACAAAAAGGGAATGGATTTGAGGTTGGTCGCAAGTGTCGGAGTCGGACCGAAGGTAAACGCAAGATCGACCTCATCGAAGTCAATGCCCTGCCCGTGCAGCGCGTAAACAACCTGAATATCAATGTCGGGATGTGCGGTGCGAAAAGCAGACAGCCGCGGAATGAGCCAACTTGTGGCGATGGATGGAATGGCCGCAATCACGAGAGGTTTTGTGCCTTCTGGCGCGCGAAGCCGTTTGCACGCGGCGGCAATATCACCAAAAGAGAGTATCACAGCGCGCGCAAGATCCTCAGACTGCGGCGTCAGGATTGGCCGACGGCCCGTGCGTTCAAAAAGAGCAACCCCAAGCCAGTCTTCGAGATTACGCACCTGATGACTGACGGCGGATTGAGTGACGCACAACTCATCTGCGGCCTTCTGAAAGCTGCCAAGACGGGCAACAGCTTCGAAGGTCTTGAGTGCGTTCAACGGAAGATGCGTCATTTATAGGCTCGCTTTAACATGAATATAATTCATGTACGGTGAAAACTTCTCCTTTGACAAGTGTGGGTCTCAGGCAGAGGAAGGGTGGCAACGGATCGTCGCCACCGACGGATTTTTACACACAAAGGATGCAAAAATGGATCGCGAAATCTTTCAAGATTACACAGGTAATGGCCTGAAAGCTGCGCCGACCTTTTCCGCGACCGAAATGCAACGGCGTCTGACGGCAATTCGCACCTATATGGTGTCTGAGAACATAGATGCCGCGCTGTTCACATCCTACCACAACATCAATTATTACGCCGATTTCCTGTTTTGCTCCTTTGGCCGGCGCTATGGGTTGGTGGTTGATCACACGACCGCAACCTCGATCAGCGCGGGGATTGATGGCGGCCAGCCATGGCGGCGGACCTTTGGCAATAACGTTACCTACACCGATTGGAACAAGGACAATTATTTTAATGCCGTCGACAAGCTCGCAGGAAAGGCAAATCGGGTGGGAATCGAATTTGATCACGTCAACATTGAGCTGCTAAGGCAGTTGGAGGCCTTTTTTCCAGAGATGGAATTTGTCGATATTTCCAAACCCGCCATGCGTCTGCGGATGATCAAATCGGCGGAGGAAATTGCGCATATCACTCAGATGACACGGATCGCGGATTTGGGTGGTGCGGCCTGTGCCGAAGCAGCACGTGTGGGTGTTTCCGAGCGCGAGGTCGCCTTGCATTCCACCGCGACAATGGTGCGCGAAATCGCCAAAACATGGCCGCAGGGCGAATTGCTCGACACTTGGACGTGGTTTCAATCGGGCCTCAATACTGACGGCGCCCACAACCCCGTCACCAGTCGCACGATCGAAGCGGGTGATATCCTGTCACTCAATTGTTTTCCAATGGTTGCGGGCTATTACGTCGCTTTGGAACGGACGCTTTTTGCCGAACATGTCTCTGATGCGCATTTGCGGATGTGGGAGGTGAATTGCCGCGTACACGATCGCGGTAAGGAACTTTTGGTGCCCGGCGCGCGGTGTTCGGATATCGCAAAGGAGTTGAACGAGATCTACGCCTCCGAAAACCTGCTCCAATATCGCAGCTTTGGGTACGGTCATTCCTTTGGTGTCTTGAGCCATTATTACGGTCGTGAAGCCGGCCTCGAATTGCGAGAAGACTGCGACACAGTGCTCGAATCAGGCATGGTCATTTCAATGGAACCGATGATCACGATTCCCGACCATTTGCCTGGTGCTGGAGGGTATCGCGAGCATGATATTTTGGTGATTTCGGACGAAAATAATCAAGGGAATCATAACATTACAGCCTTTCCCTATGGCCCCAAACACTTGATCCTCAAGTGAACCTGTTGATAATAAAGTGAAAACTATTTTACTAATCGTTTAAATCCCTGTTAGGGTGGCTGACATGCCCGCTCGTTTGAAAATAACAGAAAGTTAAGCATGGCCAACCCAAACAACGATTCGGCGTTTGTCGAATTTGACCGCGTTCAGAAGAGTTACGATGGTGAAACTCTTGTTGTAAAAGATTTAAACCTATCGATGCCGAAAGGCGAATTTCTGACGATGCTCGGCCCGTCAGGGTCTGGCAAAACCACCTGCCTGATGATGCTCGCAGGGTTTGAGACGGCAACACATGGCGATATTCGCCTCGGTGGCAAGCCGATCAACGATATTCCGCCACATAAACGCGGAATTGGGATGGTTTTTCAAAACTATGCGCTCTTTCCGCATATGACCGTCGCCGAAAACCTGTCTTTTCCCCTCGAAGTGCGTAAATTTGGTAAATCCGATCGTGAAGCCAAAGTGATGCGCGCCTTGGATATGGTGCAGATGGGGGAATTCGGCAATCGCCGCCCCGCGCAACTTTCTGGCGGCCAACAGCAACGGGTCGCCCTCGCACGCGCTCTTGTATTTGAACCCGAGTTGGTTCTGATGGATGAGCCTCTGGGCGCCTTGGATAAACAACTGCGCGAAACGTTACAGTTTGAAATTACCAAACTCGCGCATAACCTTGGTATTACGGTGGTTTATGTGACCCATGACCAAACCGAAGCCCTCACCATGTCGGATCGGGTTGCCGTGTTTGAAAACGGACGCATTCAACAACTTGCGCCGCCGGACGAGCTTTATGAGCGGCCTGCAAACAGCTTTGTGGCCCAGTTCATCGGCGAGAACAACACCCTCGAAGGCGTGATCACGCAAATGGGCAAAACCCAATGTCGTGTGCGCCTCGATAACGGCGACGAAATCGACGCCGTTCCAATTAATGTGAAAAAAGTAGGCGAACGCACGCGGGTCTCTATTCGCCCCGAGCGTGTTGAGTTTGACAAACACCGCCTTCACGAAGATGCCCATATGCTCAAGGCCGAAGTGTTGGAGTTCATTTATATGGGTGATATATTCCGCACACGCCTTCGGGTTGCGGGCAATGATGATTTCGTCATTAAATCCCGGAATGCACCCGACCAAGTGCGTCTAGTTCCGGGGAGCCAAGTCGAAATTGGCTGGCTGACGGAAGACTGCCGAGCGCTCGACGTTATCTAAAGATATCTTACAGCCATCGCGCTCGGGGCTGTCGGAAAAACGATAAAAAAAGACCAACTAGGAGAGTACTATGAAACTTAGACATTTGTTTGGGGCCACGGCCCTTGTGATGTCGCCTCTAGCCGCAACAACGGTTTTTGCTGCGGACCTACCTGCCTGTGAAAACTGTTCTGACAGCATGACCATCATGTCATGGGGCGGCGCATATCAAGCATCCCAAATCGCTGCCTATTCCGATCCTTATGCAGCGTTAACTGGTATCACTGTCGTTTATGACGAAAGCTCCAATGAATCGATCGCGAAAATGCGTGCGGGTGCCGAAGCTGGCAACAGCGCGTATGACCTGATTGATGCGGAAGGCCCTGACTCACAACGTGCGTGCGACGAGGGTTTGGCCATTGAAATCGATGCCGACGCTTCCCTTGCGGCGGGCGATGATGGCTCTACACCAACAGAAGACTTTGGTCCAAGCTTGATCAACGAATGCTTCATTCCGCAAATCGTGTTTTCGACAACATTTGGCTATCGCAATGATGTCGCCGAATGGAATGGCGCAACACCAGACAGCCTTTGCGCGATTTTCGATACCGAAACTTTCCCAGGCAAACGTGCTTTGGAAAAACGTCCTAAGAAAAACCTCGAATGGGCTTTGATTTGTGACGGCGTTGCAAAAGAAGACCTCTATACAGTTCTGTCTTCGGACGGCGGCGTTGAGCGGGCATTGGCCAAACTTGATACCATCAAAGGCGATGTTGTTTGGTGGTCTGCGGGTGCGGAAACACCACAACTTTTGGCAGATGCCGAAGTTGTAATTGGTTCCACATATAACGGTCGCCTGTTCTCGGTTATCGAAGAGCAAAAGCAGCCAGTTTCCATGCTTTGGGATTGGCAAGTGTTTGACTTTGACGGTTGGGTTGTTCCAGCTGGCTTGGACGAAAAACGCTTGAACCGTACGATGCACTTCCTGAAATTTGCCACAGACACACAGCGTCTCGCAGATCAGGCCGCGTATATCTCTTACGGTCCAGCACGTGCGTCTTCGCAGCCTTTGGTTGGGGATCACGCCACGTTGGGTATCGATATGGGTCAGCACATGCCGACCAACCCAGCAAACCAAACCAACTATTTGGTGAACAACATCGAATGGTGGGCAGACAACAACGATGAAGTTGATATCAAGTTCCAAAACTGGTTGGCTCAATAAGCTATCCGTTTGATATAACTAGATAAAACAACTTGCGCAGGGGCCTAGGTCCCTGCGCATCCCGACCCAAGAAAAACAACCACGGGACAGGACATGACGCAAACAATGACCGATGACCAAGACGCTTCGAAACCCGTATTGGCTGCCGACGGCACTCCATTAAAGCAAAGCCTGAACCGCGCCCTACGGCGGCAAAAGCTCCGCGCGCTGGCTCTGATTGCCCCGCTGCTTTTGTTCATCCTCGTCAGTTTTGTCGCCCCGATTGGCGATATGTTGTTCCGCTCTGTGGAAAACAGCATTGTGATGGAAACCATCCCGCGCACCGTGCGCGCCATGCGCAACTGGGAGCCTGATGGCGAAACCCTCCCTCCAGATGAAATTTACGCAGCCTTTTACACCGATTTTGTCCTCGCCGAAGAGAACAAATTGCACACGCGCCTTGGCTCACGTTTGAATTATGAAGCCAGTGGCATGTCCTCGCTGTTCCGCTCTACGGGGCGTAGCATCAGCAAGTTTGACACCACAATTTACGGCACCCAGTTCACCGAAGCGGACGCCGCCTATGGCGACCCTGCGATGTGGGCCACATGGATGGCAGAAAAAGACAACCGTAAAGCCCTGCCCCTCACCGCCAGCGCCTATGAGGGTTGGGCCGAAATGATCGAAGACGTGAAAGACGCCGATCCTGCTACGAAAAAACTCAGCCCGATTGTTTACACAGCACTTTACAATGATTTCGCCTCGGGGGCCGTGGCGCCTTCGATGCCCGCCGTGGACGTGTCTGGTTTTGAGACCGTCTCCCTGCGCGAGCAATTCGGCGCCGTAAAGGCCGATTGGCTCGATCCAACCACATGGACGGTGATTAAAACCTTCGCGGGTCCGCTGACCGATGGGTATTTCCTGAACGCCGTTGACATGTTGAGAGGTCCTGACGGGATCGAAGCGCGACCAGAAAGCCAACGGATTTATTTGCGGCTGTTGTGGCGCACGATTGTACTGTCGGTAACGATTACCGCCACCTGTATTATGCTGGGCTATCCAGTGGCTTGGCTCATGGCCAACTTGCCCAACCGTTCCGCGAACGTGCTGATGATCTTGGTTTTGCTGCCATTCTGGACCTCGCTTTTGGTGCGGACCTCCGCTTGGAAGGTGTTGTTGCAAGAACAAGGCGTGATCAATGATCTGCTGGTTTGGATTGGCCTTGTGGGCGATCTTGACCGATTACAACTGATCCAAAACGCCACGGGCACGACCATTGCCATGACGCATATTCTTTTGCCTTTCATGGTGCTGCCCCTGTATTCGGTGATGAAAACCATCCCACCAAGCTATTTGAGGGCCGCGAAATCCCTCGGTGCGAACGATTGGACAGCCTTCTGGCGGGTCTATTTCCCTCAATCTCTCCCAGGGATTGGCGCGGGATCGATCTTGGTCTTTATCTTGTCCATCGGCTATTACATTACGCCCGAACTCGTCGGCGGCACCAAAGGTGTCTTCATCTCAAACCGGATTGCCTACCATATCTCAAGCTCACTGAATTGGGGCCTCGCCGCCGCTCTGGGCTCGATCCTACTGGTCATCGTACTCATCTTATATTGGGTTTATGATCGCTTGGTTGGTATTGATAACGTTAAATTGGGGGGCTAAAAATGTCTTCACTTCCACCCTATGCCTCGCCCGTTCAACGCGCATGGTTCTATAGTTTTCGCGTCATCTGCGGGCTGATCTTCTTCTTTCTGATCGCGCCAATTATCGTGATTATTCCGCTGAGCTTTAATGCCGAAGACTTCTTTACCTTCACGCCGGAAATGCTGGCGCTGAACCCTGAGGGGTTCTCGCTCAAACACTACAAAGACTTCTTCAACAGTTCCGATTGGCAATTGGCTATGAAGAACTCCCTCCAGATCGCGCCGGTTGCCACAATCATCTCTGTGACCTTGGGAACGATTGCCGCGATTGGCCTGTCGCAAACCCACGTGCCGTTTCGCCGCTCTATCATGGCGATCCTGATTTCACCGATGATTGTGCCGTTGATTATCTCGGCGACGGGGATGTATTTCTTCTATTCCAACCCCTATATTCCGATCCCTTTCTACGGCAAGCTTGAGATCCCAATCACCCTCACGGGGACCTATGTCGGAGTCGTCTTGGCGCATGCGGCGCTTGGTATTCCCTTTGTCATTATCACTGTTACCGCCACGCTTGTGGGCTTTGACCGCTCCCTCACTCAGGCCGCGGCAAGCATGGGGGCCTCGCCCGTGCGCTCCTTCTTTAAGGTGCAAATGCCTCTGATTTTACCCGGTGTGATTTCGGGTGCGCTTTTTGCTTTTATTACCTCCTTTGACGAGGTGGTCGTGGTCTTGTTCGTGGGGTCGGCCAATCAGAAAACGCTGCCATGGCAGATGTTTATCGGCTTGCGCGAGCAAGTGAGCCCGACAATTCTAGCGGTCGCGACCATATTGGTTTTCCTTTCGGTCTTGCTCCTCGCCACGTTGGAACTTTTGCGTCGCCGCTCTGAACGCTTGCGCGGGATGTCACCTGGCTAAATTCCTGTTACCTATTGAAACGGTTGGTTCTGGCGCAAGCCAGAGCCAAGAAAATCGTACAGTCAAAATTTTAAAGAAGTTATTTTGCATTTTGGATTCCGCATTATTGCGCGAACCAAAGACTTCGGATATTGTCTTGGTATTCTAAGTTTTCGACACGCCAGAAAACATTCAGTACTTTTTAAATATAGGGAACCAATAGGATGAAATCCGTGAAAATCTTATTTTCGGCGAGTATCTTCGCCTTGGCCAGCCTCGCTGCGCACGCGCAAGAGAAGCCAAATATCCTCGTTATCTGGGGTGACGACATTGGTCAGTTCAACATCAGCGCCTATAATAATGGCATGATGGGCTATCGCACGCCTAATATTGACCGGATTGCGTCTGAAGGCGCTTTGTTCACCGATTGGTACGGTCAACAAAGCTGTACCGCGGGGCGGGCGGCCTTCATCACTGGCCAGTCTCCAATGCGGACAGGTCTGACAAAGGTTGGCCTTCCCGGCTCCCCTGAAGGTATGAAAATCGAAGACCCAACCATCGCGGGTCTGCTTAAACCATTGGGGTACATGACCGGTCAATTCGGTAAAAACCACCTCGGCGACCGCGATGAAATGCTACCGACCAACAATGGCTTTGATGAATTCTTTGGTAACCTTTACCATTTGAATGCCGAAGAAGAGCCCGAGAATGCAGACTATCCAACGAACCCAGAATTTAGGGAAAAATTTGGCCCACGCGGCGTTATTAAATCCTCTGCGGATGGCACAATCGAAGATACGGGCCCGCTCTCTAAGAAACGTATGGAGACCGTGGACGAGGAAATCACTGCCGCTGCGATCGACTTTATGGACCGCGCCGTTGCGCAGGATAAGCCGTTCTTCTTGTGGTGGAACGCGACACGCATGCATATTTTTACCCACCTCAAGGAGGAATCCCAAGGAGTAACCGGACTTGGTGTTTATGCCGACGGTATGGTTGAGCATGACGGAATGGTTGGCGAACTTCTTGATAAGGTTGATGAACTCGGCATCGCCGACAATACAATCGTGATGTATTCCACCGACAATGGCGCCGAAACATTCACGTGGCCCGATGGCGGCACAACAATGTTCAAAGGCGAGAAAAACACACAATGGGAAGGTGGCTATCGCGTCCCAACTGTGATCCGCTGGCCTGGCGTTATTGAACCCGGCACTGTGATTAACGATATCGTTGCCCACGAAGATATGTTGCCAACGATCCTCGCGGCAGCAGGAAAACCAACCATTGTAGAAGACCTTCTTGGGGGCGGCGTTCAAGCCATTGGCCGCGAATATAACGTCCATATTGATGGGTATAACTTGATGCCTGCTCTACAGGGCGAAGGCGAATGGCCACGCGATAACTTCCTCTACTGGACAGACGATGGTTCGGTTGCTGCCCTGCGCTACAACAACTGGAAAATCACTTTCCTACGTCAAAATGCAGAAGGATTTAAAGTTTGGACATCCCCGTTTGAAGTGCTTCGGGCACCTTCGATTACCAACCTTCGCATGGATCCGTTTGAGCGTGCTGAATCTGAGGACGCAATGGGCTACCAGCGTTGGTGGATTGAGCATATGTATATTATTGCCCCAGCAGCAGCCTATGTTGGCGAATGGCTGCAAAGCTTTGCTGAGTATCCTCCACGCCAAAAACCAGGTTCGTTCAATCTTGATCGCGTGATGGAAGCGGTTACATCGGGATCACCTGGCAACCAATAGACCACTTTTTTCTAACCAATACGAAAGCAGGCCTCGCAAAACGGGGCCTGCTTTTTTGTTGTGAAATTGGATTAAGGTCGCGCCGCAATGCGCTGTATTTAATCAGTAAAGTGATGTTCATCACAGGACGGACACCGGCAATTCCTACCGCCACTCAGATACAACTAAAGCGGTACTCAATGGAATGCGCGTAAATCTCCCCTGCAGCAAGTTGGGCCGATGGGAACGCGGGTTGATTTGGGCTGTCTGGAAAGAATTGTGGCTCAAGGCAAATACCCGAACGCGGCCCATATTTTTGCCCGTTGAGGCCGACAATAGGCACATTGAGTTGATGTCCGTCATAGACCTGCAACCCAGGTTTTGTGGTGTGGATTAGCATTTTCAGGCCCGTTTTTTGAGTTTCAAGGATCGCAGCCAACGCCTTCTGTTTTCTGGGGAGGTTATCTGATCGTGTGAGGATGAAATTATGGTCTAAATCAATCGGGTATCGTGGCACGTTGACCGGCCTTGGCGTTTAAAATCAAAAGCCGTTCCTTGAACATCCAGTACCTCTCCAGATGGGATCAGAGCACCGTCAACTGGTGTCATTCGATTGGCAAAAACAGTGAGGCGATGATCCGAAATACTATCGGAACCGTCGAGGTTGAAATGGCTATGCTGGGATAGGTTCACAATAGTACTCTGTGTCGATACGGCATTGAATTCAAACTATAAAATAGTGGATTCTGATAAAGTATATGTGCATTTTACGTCCAGCGCTCCGGGGAAGCCTTGATCGCCATCAGGCGAGTGGAGACTCAGTGTAACGCTCTCTTTGTTGTACGCGTCAATTGTCCAGACCCGTTGGGAGAAGCCTCCTGCGCCGCCATGCAAACAGGTGTTAGGACCTTCGTTTTGATCGAGTGTGTAGCGTTGACCGTCGAGGGTAAACCCGCCGCCGGAAATACGATTTGCGTATCTTCCGACAACGGCCCCAAAATAGGGCGAATATTTCGGATAATCTTCAAATTTTTCGAAGCCAAGAACAACAGATTGCAGCCGTCCGTCTGGCATTCTGACACGTAAATCCGCGATTACGGCGCCCCATGTAAAAATGCGGCAGGACGATCCGTCTGGCCCCGTTAGAGTGATTTCGTGAACAAGTTCCCCGTTAAATTCCCCTACCAGTTTTGGTAGGGGCGATGTGCATGACCGCGTGTCTATCTGATCCATTGAAGTCGCCCTTTCACGCCGCTGATGCCGTGGCACCGACAGACTTTTTTCGGGCCAAACGCGCTTGCAACATGATAACGACAAGGAGAAAAAGCCCCCGCACAACCGACTGCCAATAGGCCAAAAGGGAAATCCAGCCTTTGCCGTTTTTAAAATTCAGGATCGTGAATAAAACCCCCATCAACAAAACCCCCGCAAGCGTTGCGCCAACAAAACCCGCGCCGCCGGTGAGCAATGTGCCCCCAACAACGACGGCGGCGATTGCGAAAAGCTCCCAGCCCTTACCCTCAATAGGTTGTCCCGCGCCGAATTGTGCTGTCAAAATGACCCCCGCGAGGCCCGCCAAAGCACCACAGGCGACATAGGTCAGCATCAGGATTTTGTTGACCGGAAGCCCCATGAGTTGTGCGGCATCTTCGTTGCCACCAATTGCCAAAACGGTGCGCCCTGCACTGGTGGAATTCAGCACATATGATCCTGCAATAAACGCGAGGACGGCAATGAGGGCGGGCACAGGAAACCCAAGAATGTTGCCCTGTCCGAGCCACGTAAAACTGGTGGCATAGGACGCGGGGATTGATTGATTTCCCGCCAGCAAAAGCGCCATACCCCCTGCGGCCAGCATTGTCGCAAGTGTCGCCACGAACGGCATAATTTGCAGTCGCGTCACGATCAGCCCGTTAATCACCCCAACGATTACTCCCGCGCCAAAACCCGCCAAAAGCCCCGGCATAAGACCGTAATGACTGGCGTGGGCGGCAACGACGCTCGACATCGCGGCCGTTGCCCCTACCGAAAGGTCAATGCCGCCCGTCATAATGACAAAGCACATGCCCAAAGAAATCAACGCAAACATGGAGTTATACCGTAGGTACGCTCATCACATTGAAAGTGCCCAGAAAAATATCATAACGCAGCCAGCCGAAAAGGATAATCCCAGCAAGGGCCAAAACAACACCGTAATTTCTCATTAATCCGCCTAAAATTGACTTGTTTCTCATGATGTCCGTGCCTTTCTTTGGAGCCAGACAGCCGCAATAATAATCGCGGCTTTAACCACCATCGCCGCGGCATCCGGAACGCCATTTGCAAGTAGTGTGTATCGCACAATTTGAATTGTCATCACGCCCAGCAACGTGCCCCAGATGCTCGCGCGGCCCCCACTCAGGAGAGTCCCGCCCACGGTAACTGCGGCAATTGCGTCAAGCTCCATGCCCATTCCAACGAGGTTGGCATCTGATGCCGAATTGATGGCTATGACAATGAGGCCCGCTATTCCAGAGAGAAGGCCACTGATTGTATAGACCGCGATTTTCACACGGCTCACGGGCACTCCCGAAAGCACAGCAGCATTTTGGTTGCCGCCAACGGCCAGAATTTGGCAACAAGCCAGCCGTTAAACGCGCCAAGCAACCCTGCCACCCCGACCGAGATAATAATCGCCACGGTGACCGCGAGCCATACGGGTTCAATTCCTAGTATTGTACCCATGAAAATCATCGGCGCGAGCGCGCCAGAGATCGCCATGAGTGACCCAACAGAAAGGTCAATCCCGCCCGTCGCGATCACCAACGTCATCCCGACGGCGACGATTACAATGGTGCAAACCTGTGTCAGGTTCACGTTTAAGGTTTGTAGCGAGAGGAAGTTAGGCGTGATCGCGATGTTCAAAAGGATTAAAAATCCCAGAATAATCAGCGTCGCATAGCGATCCAGAAAGGCATAAATTTGGCGTTCTGACATTGGCCGCAGCCCTTTCGGACGCGCCATGCGCCATCGCGGCGAGGACGCGATCTTCATTGATTTCTCCGTTGGTAAGCTCGGCCACTGACAGGCCTTCCCGCAAAACGTAAGCGCGGTCGGCGCCTTCGGTAACCTCTTCTAATTCCGAAGAAATCATCAGCACAGCCAGCCCATCGTCTGCTAGTCTATTCAGCAGCTTTTGTATTTCCACTTTCGCCCCGACATCAATGCCGCGCGTTGGTTCATGGAGAATAAGGAGGCGTGGCGACATGGCCAACCAGCGACCAAGGAGAACTTTTTGCGGGTTCGCACCCGACAGTTCGCGAATTTTTTGGTGTGGCCCTGCGCATTTGATCCCAAGGCTTTTGATCAACCCATCGACGATTTGCGCCTTCTTTTTCTCATCCACAATGCCCGCTCGCGCAAGCTTTGGCATGAGCGCAAGCATCATGTTTTCGGCAATGCTTAAATCCGGCACGATCCCTTCGATTTTGCGATCTTCGGTGCAAAACCCGATGCCCGCGGCAATGGCCTCGGCGGGCGAGTTGGGGGCGAAGCTTTTGCCGTCAAATTCCATGTGTCCTGCGGAAGGGGGATGTGCGCCAAAAATTAGCTTGACCGTCTCGGTGCGCCCTGCCCCAAGCAAGCCTGCAAATCCTACGATTTCGCCACTGCGTACGCAAAAACTAACGTCGCGAACGTGAAGGCCATCACTCAAGCCCTGCGCTTCCAGAAGTTTGTTTCCCGCCAAATGCGCGTGCTCATTATCAAAAGCTGTAATCCGCCCGCTGCTGCGACTTATTTCTTTACCGGGCATTGTGGAGACAAGCTCAAGTTTGTCTATTTCATCCAAGTTACAGGCGCGGATCGTTTTACCGTCGCGCATGATCGTCACGCGGTCACACACCTCGTAAAGTTCGTCGAGTTTATGGCTCACAAAGATAACCGAGACGCCCTCGGCTTTGAGGTTTCCGGATCACATCAAACAGCACCGCCGCTTCGCGTTCGTCCAAGGAGGAGGTCGGTTCATCCATAATGACCAACTGGGCAGAAAACCCAATCGCCCGCGCAATCGCGATCATTTGTTGTGACGCCGTGCTGAAATCCGACAACTGCCGCCGCACATCAACCTTCATTGAAAAACGGGCCAATAAGCGCTCGGCCTCTTTGTGCATTGCGGGCCAATCAAGGGCTCCGTAGCGACGCATCTCGCGCCCAAGGCATATATTTTCAGTCACGGTAAGGGATGGCACCAGATTAATTTCTTGATAAATCGTACTGTTTCCAGCGTTCTGCGCCGCCTTGGGCGCATTCACCTCAAACGGTTTACCCGCGAAATGCACGTCCCCTTCGTCTTTTCCAATATAGCCCGTCAGGATCTTAATGAGGGTCGATTTTCCGGCACCATTTTGGCCAATTAGGGCATGAACCTCACCCGCGCCGACCTGAAGGGATGCGCCATTTAGCGCGATCGTGCCGCCAAACCTTTTGTGCAGGTTTTCAATTGATAAAAGAGGTGTCTCTTTCATTCTTTGCCAATCTATTTTTGATTGCAATTCGTCGCAAACCTCAGAACGGCGGACGGCGAAAAGTAATTTGGATATTGCCCGAGGCAGACGTCCAGTAGGCCGTGTCGATCAGTTCAGCAGCATTCGAAATGTCATAAACATTATCGGGATTGATGATTTTCATCGGAATATCCGACCCCTGTGCACAGGCGACGGGCGTGTTAAAGGCTGTTGGACCAAATCGTGGGTTACACTCGCAACAGGCCGCTACCTTTCCGTCGATGATCAGCTGGATGATTTCGCATCCACCATCAATCGAAAGGATCATAACATTCTTGCCCGCCACCTTGCCTGCGGCCTCAATGGCCGAGATCGCCCCAATGGCCATCTTGTCTTATGATTTCAGGAGCTCCTGTGCGAAGTTGGAGTGGTTGCTCGGCACGGCATTGATAGCCGGGCAGCGGCGGAGGTCGGACCGTTTCCCTCTTAGTCAGTGTGGACCGTCGATGAGTAAGGTCGCCTCCGTCTTTTCTTGGAACCTGAACGGATACTTGGGCTTTGGGCCCGCATGACAAGACAAGGTGAGGAAAAGACATATGGAAGATACCATTGGGATTGATATCTCGAAAGGCACATTGGACGCCTACTGGTTGTCGTCGCGAGAGCACAGGCAGTTTTATAATGACAGGGCGGGCGTGACGGCACTCGCTCTTTGGGCGCGTGAGGCCGGTGTTTCTCGCATAATTTTTGAATCAACCGGCATATACCATCGGCTTCTCGAAACGGGCCTTGCTCAATATGGAATCAGCTTTGCACGGGTTAACCCGCGTCAGGCGCGACGGTTCTGCGAAGGGGCCGGTCAGCGGGCCAAGACAGACCGCGTCGATGCTATGATGCTGGCGAAGATGGGCGCATTGTTGGAGCTGAAGGCAGATCAGCCCAAAAGTGAAACGCTTCATGACCTCAAGCAGTTGGCTACAGCGAGGCAGGGATTGATCAAGGATAGGACCGCCGCAAAAGCACGGCTTGCGGCAACGACGCATGAACTGCTTGCCCGGCAAATCAAACGACGTTTAAAGCAGATCGAAAAGGACCTTTCTCAAGTTGCAGACGCGAGCAATGCCATCGTTAAAGCAGACAAAGAACTTCGCGCGCGCGAAGCTATACTCACGAGCATTCCAGGTATTGCCTCGGTGACGGCCTGCGCGATTCTGACTGACATGCCTGAACTCGGGCATCTGAGCGGCAAGCAAGCTGCCAAGCTGCCAAGCTGGCAGGCCTCGCACCAATTTCACGGCAATCGGGGAAGTGGCAAGGTAAAGAACGCATCCAAGGCGGTCGCGCCAGTGTCAGGCGAGCGATCTATTTACCAGCAGTTGTTGCAACGCGCTTTAACCCCGACAAGAAGGCGAAATATGAGCACATGGTATCGACAGGGAAATGCAAGAATCTGGCGATCACAGCCGTCATGAGAAAGCTAATTGTCACGGCAAATGCCCTTCTCCGAGATCAGCGAAAATGGGCCGAAAATACAGCTTGACCAATACGGATACTCATCGTTATGCGCATAAATAACATTGGCATCCGGATTGGCTTGAAGCAGCGTTTCGGCAACTTGGCGACCTTTGTCGCGCGCAAAATCACCTGTTTGAGATGCGACGATTTCAAAGTCTGGATGCTCGGCAATATCGGTGTCGAACCCGAATTTACGATCATTTGCAGGGGACGAACCTGCGGTCCCTTCCAGCTCGATGATTTTGGTTTTTCCGTCGATGTTGGCGACGAGCCATTCCGCAACGCGGCGACCTTCTTCGATGAAGTCTGAGCCAATGAATGTCACATGGTCATCGCCTGCGATAGCGAGCGATTGGTCAACATTGCGATCCAACAGGATCACCGGAATGCCCGCATTTTTGGCTGACATGATTGCCGGAATGAGGGGGATTTCCTCACGTGGGGCGAGGAAAATAAGGTCAACGCCCTGTGCGATCATGGAATTAACATCGGAAACCTGCTTGGCCGCAGACCCTGCCGCATCCGTATAAACCAATTGCCAGTCGCGCGCCTCCGCTTCGGCTTTCATCGAGTTGGTATGTGCCAAATGCCATGAATTGTTGCTTTCCGTTTGGGCAAAACCAACCTTGTATGTGTCTTTAACTGCCAATGTAGGACCGGCTGCGATGGCGGCGCGCGAGACCGCCGCTGCGGCGGATGCGGCCGATGAAGCAAGCAGAAGTTTTCTGCGTGAAATAGTCACAATGCGTCTCCTCCCGAGATTGCGTGGCAAGGCAACTGGCGGTAATTTGAGTAATTAATAATTATTACTACTGACGACTTATAAATATTTATTTCGTTTCGTTAAATCATCGGTAAAGGTTGTGTAAACAGCATGACAACAAACAATATTCACGCCAATTTTGGAATGGAATTAGTATGGCAAAGGCGGGAAATATCGGGAAAGACCAACCGGCGCAGCGTATCACCCCCACTCCAAAAACTACGCGACGCCTCATCATGACGGATGTTGCAAATGAGGCGGACTGTTCGCAAGCAACGGTTTCTTTTGTTCTTAGAAACGCGCCGGGTGTAAAAATTTCCGCAGACACACGCAAACGCGTCATCGAGGCGGCAATCCGGCTTGGCTATTCCTCGACAAAGTTTGTCCATCAGAAATCGGACGCGAATGTGGCCCAAAGCGCGACTCTGGCCGTTGGTTTTATTGTTGATCAGCTCGCAACCAGCCCAGAAGCTGTCATTGCCATTGATGCCGCCCGACAGGCCTGTTGGAACAATGGTCAAATTCTGTTGTCTGGCCAAACTATGCACGATCAAGAACTTGAGGAAAAAACCTTTCGTACCCTCGTGGATACGGGCATTTCAGGCTTGATCTACTTGACGATTTTCACACGGAAAATTGAAATTCCAGCCTGCTTACTCGATCTGCCTATCCCTGTCGTTTTGTTGAATTGCTATTCCCAAGACCACCGCCTTCCTGCCGTCATACCCGACGAGTCGATTGGCGGTTTCCGTGCGACTCGCCACCTGCTTGAACATGGGCACAAGCGCATCGGAATGATTACCGGTGAGGTGTGGATGGAAGCCACGCGAGACCGGCAAAAGGGCTATAAACGTGCCCTTGCTGAGGAAAATATTCCGTTCGACAAAAGCCTCATCGTGCATGGAAACTGGACGCCCAGTTCTGGCTATGCCGCGACGATGCAGCTTCTCGCGCTCAAAGATCGCCCTACCGCCATTTTCTGTCAAAATGATCGGATGGCGATCGGATGTTATGAGGCCTTGAAGGAAGAGGGGCTTAAAATCCCACAGGACATTTCCGTTATGGGATATGACGACGAGGAAATCGCACGTCACCTCCACCCCCCTATCAGCACCGTCAATCTCCCCCATCGCACCATGGGCGCTTGGGCCGTGGAATATATTGAAGCTAATAAAAAGGTGAGGCAGCCCAAAAAAACCATCATGCGGATGGATTGCGCCTTGGTTGAGCGCGAGTCCGTCGAGCGGATCTAATCCGCGGAGCAGCGCGCCGTCACTCGGTCCCACCTTTTTATGTTTTGCCCGAAGGGTTACGAGCGCGTTTCGGCCAAGATCATCTGCGCGGCTTTTTCCGCAATCATCACAACAGGAGACGCGGTATTTCCCGACACGATTTTCGGCATAATG
Source organism: Falsihalocynthiibacter arcticus (assembly GCF_000812665.2). Lineage (GTDB taxonomy): Bacteria > Pseudomonadota > Alphaproteobacteria > Rhodobacterales > Rhodobacteraceae > Falsihalocynthiibacter > Falsihalocynthiibacter arcticus. Next base: position 3,348,976 of record NZ_CP014327.1, on the reverse strand, counting down.
GACGCATCAATCACCCGCATCCCTTGCAATCCGTGGACGCGAAGGTCGGCGCCGACAACAGCCATCGGGTCGCTTCCCATTTTACAGGTGCCAACCGGATGGAATATCGTGGTCGCAATATTTCCTGCCTGTTCCAACAATTCAGCGTCGCTTTGATACGCAAGTCCCGGCAAAATCTCGTTGGGTTGATAAGGCTCAAGCGCTGTCGCCGTCATGATTTCGCGCGCTTGTCGGATCGAGGTGATCGCCACGCGTTTGTCCTGATCGGCGGAGAGATAATTGGGGCGGATATCAGGGTGCTGTTCGGTGTCAGAGGTCGTAATATGACAACTTCCCACGCTTTCGGGGCGTAAATTACAGACCGACATGGTGATCGCGGGGAACGGGTGTAACGGGTCGCCGAGCTTGTCCGTCGACAGGGGTTGCACGTGATACTCCAAGTCTGGCGTTTCGAGCGACGTAGAGGATTTGCTGAACATGCCAAACTGGCTGGGGGCCATAGACAAGGGGCCCGTTTGGGTAGCTAAATATTGAATCCCCATCTTGGCTTTTCCAACGAGGGAATTGGCCATAGTGTTCAATGTTTTGGCATTTTTGACTTTGTAAACGGTGCGGATTTGCAAGTGATCTTGCAGGTTTTCGCCGACACCATTGCTCTCGTGTTGTGGCGTGATCCCGAGATCCATGAGGCGCTCTGGCTGTCCAATCCCTGAATGCTCAAGGATTTTGGGCGAGTTGATCGCGCCTGCTGCCAGCAAAACCTCCGCCGTACATCGTGCTTCATAGGTTTTGCCCTTGCACGTAAAGCGAATACCTTTGACCGACTTGCCCTCAAGAATGAGCTGTTCGGTATGCGCATGAGTCATCAACCGCAAATTCGGCCGCTTCATCGCAGGCCGCAAAAAACCGCGTGCCGTACTCCAGCGCACGCCGTTCTTTTGATTGACCTCAAAGAACCCAGACCCCTCGTTATTGCCATCGTTGAAATCGTCCCGCGGCATGATCCCAAACTGTTTTGCCCCTTCTTGGACTGCGTTCAAAATGTCCCAACTTAGGCGTTGCTTGGAGACTTTCCACTCGCCGCCAGAGGTATGAACATTCGTCGTGCCCGCATGGTGATCTTCGGATTTTTTAAACAGCGGCAGGACGTCATCCCAGCCCCAACCGACATTGCCAAGCTGTCGCCAATGATCGTAATCGGCCGCCTGCCCGCGCATGTAAATCATGCCGTTAACGGAGGTACAGCCGCCCAAAACCTTGCCGCGCGGATAGACCAGCGACCGGCCGTTCAACCCCGCCTCTTTCGCGGTTTTCATCATCCAATCGGTGCGCGGATTACCAATACAATACAGATACCCAACAGGAATTTTCACCCAGTGGTAATTGTCATTTCCGCCAGCCTCTAGCAACAAAACGCGCGTTTTCGGGTTTTCTGTCAATCGGTTTGCCAATACGCATCCCGCCGTTCCCGCCCCGACGATAATGTAGTCATAGGTGCCGTCTAGGGTCTCAACTTGCGTCATTAAGATTGCTCCAAAATCCACGCATGCGCTCGGTCAGATCAAGCCATGCCGCATAGCGTTTTTCGTAAAAATCCCGTTTGCTTGGGTCGGGTTTGTAGTTTCTTGCAGGCCGAGTCATTGCGCTCACCGCGGCCTCATAATCGGGAAAATTGCCAGTGGCTACGCCCGCGCCGATGGCCGCGCCTAACGCGCCTGTTTCTTGTGCTTGGGCAACGGTAATCGGTACATTCAGACAGTCGGAAAACATCTGTGGCCAATGGGGACTGCGTGCCCCGCCGCCAGACAAAACCGCGTGATTAAAGCTGGCACCGGCCTTTTTAAGCACGGAAATATGGCGTTTATGTTCAAACATCACACCCTCAAACAAGGCGCGCAGCATGTTGCCTTCGGTGTGCCATCCTGCAAGGCCGTAAAATCCTGCACGGTAATCCGCGCCCAAGCGCGCGCCGTATAAAAAGGGATGATAAAACGGATCATCAAGGCGCGGTGTGACCTCGCCCAAGCGATCGTTACAAAAATCAAAGGGGGCGTCATGGTGCCCACCACGTTCCACAAATTCGCGTACGTACCATTCCAAGTTCGCCGCCGAGGTGGCGCTGGACTCGATATTAACAAAGCGTTCTGGCCCAAATCCTGTCACCATGAAAACACTGTCGTCGCGAACGGGTTCCTTGGAAAATACCTGATTGACGCCCCACGTTCCCACGATGATCGAGGCCTCGCCCGCCGTTACAACTCCTGATCCCAGCGCGCTCGAAACCACATCGAAATACCCTGCAATCACCGGAGTCCCCGCCGCCAATCCGGTGGTGCTGGCGGCGGCGTCCGAAAGGCCGCCAACGATGTCCGAGGATTCCAACAGGTCCGGCAGTAAATCGCGTGCATCCGAAAGACCATAAAGCGCAAGCAATTCATCGTCGTAGCAGCAGTCGGGCATCCGCGTGAGGCCTGCGCCACTCATGTCGGATTGATCGCTCACCCGCCGTCCCGTTAATTTGTAGGTGATGAAATCTTTACACAGCAAAACTGTGCCAATACGTGCATAAACATCTGGCTGGTTCTGCTTCACCCACGCCAACAATGTGGGCGTTTGCGACGGCCAAGGTTTCTGCAAACACAACGCGTGTAATTGCGCCCCAACCTGTTGCGATAATTCCGTCGCCAAACCTGCGGCCCGCGTGTCTAGGGACTGAATCCCAATCAGGGGCGCGCCTTCTTGATCCAAAAGATAAAGCCCGTTGCCATGCCCAGCACAGCCAACCCCGACAATTTGCTCAGGCGAAATCCCAGCTTTGTCAATACAGCCCCGAATGGCCTGCTGTGCATTGGCCCAGAGTTCGTTCAAATCACGCTCGACATGTCCTGGCTCTGGTGTGGTCGAATGCCCGTCCAGCGCACAAAGCGCGATTTGATTGCCCTTCAGGCCAAACAAAACCGCCTTGATCACCGTGTTCCCAGCGTCCAGTCCCAGCACATATTTTGATGTCTCAGCCATTGTTATACACATCCCAGGCTTCTTCGCCGCTCGCACTATTGTGGATGATTGCCATCAAGGCCGCAACCACGGCTTTTGGGTTGTCATGCTGATAAATATTGCGGCCATAGACCATTCCTTTGGCCCCTTGCGCCACGATGGCCGCCGATTTTTCCAGAACCTTTTTGAGGTCCTCTTTGCCGCCGCCGCGCACCAATACCGGAACCCGTGCCGCTTCAACAACGCGATGGAAATCTTCGGGGTTTGCCGTTGGATCGGCTTTGATGATGTCCGCCCCCATCTCAGAGGCAAGTCGCGTCAAGGTCACGATTTTTTCCGCGTCGCCATCCACTTGATAGCCGCCGCGTACGTCATTGGGCAACATCACCAAGGGTTCAATCATCAGAGGCATGCCGTATTTTTCGCAAGATGCCCGAACACGGCTAATGTTTTCAATGCATTGGCGGAACAATTCCGGCTCATCGGGCAACATAAACAAATTGACCACCACGGCCGCGGCGTCCATCTGCAACGCGCCAATGATCGGCTCGTCGGCATTCTGAAGCATCGACCACATGACACTGTGGCGTTGATCGTTATAGGGATTGCCCATGTCGATCCGCATCACCAATGCGGGTTTGTCTTTTTCCGGACGCGCTTGCAGCAAATCGGCCTGCCCATAAGCGCATTGGATCGCATCGGGTTTGGCGGCGATCAGGGCATTCATAACCGCAGGCATATCCTCAAGCCCGACCATAAAACTGGGTTCATTGCACACGCCGTGATCAATGGCCACGTCTAGGCATCCACCATGGGTGAACAAACGGTTCATGCGGGCTTTTGTATTTGGTCTCATGTTCATTTCCTTATGTTGTTTCGGTTGTCCAGCACGAGTGGCGACACATCGTGAAAGTCGTCTAGCTCCGTGAGGAGCGCCGTGCGCTGGTAGGATGTTTCTTTGGGCGACCACTCAAGGTGCTGCGCCAAAATTTCGCAAATTTGGTCGATAATCTCCGAACTGATCTGTCCTGTGATTGCCAAAACCGTACGCCGCAATACGACATCGGCCAATGTGACCACGAACTCATGTTCCGCGAGATAGGCAATTTCGCCGTGGGTGTAATTTGAGCCTACGACAAGGGGTGCGTCGTTCGGATATTGATCACAATATTCAAGTATTTTGCGCGCCCCCGTCCCATAAGAGGCCGCCAAATGTGCGGCGCGTTCGGGTGTGATTTTATATTCCTCGACAAGGGTTTTTCGTGCCAAGGCCTGCGCGGGTTCGTCCTGTGCATCGGCGCAGCCTTTGCCCCCACCAATGGCCAAATTACGGGTTGAAACGGTGCGCGTGGCTCCTAGTTCCGCAAGAACGTCATCGGTAGTCTGCTCGGCAAACGCGCGAAAAGTCGTCCATTTTCCACCCACCATACAGAATTGTGGAACGTGGCCATCCAAACGTTTCGTCGCATGGCCACGCGAAATGCGTCCGGTGAAATCTTGGGTGCTTTTTGGCAACGGGCGTATGCCGCTATAACTAAAGGCGATTTGGTCTTTGGAGACATTAAGGTGGGGAAAAACCCGCGCAAGGGACGCCAGAATATAGTCGCGTTCTTTGGGCGAACATCGCACCCGTACGGGTTCATCAACACGAATATCGGTCGATCCCGCGAGAACTTTGCCAAGGTAGGGAAACACGATGCAAACCCGACCATCTTCGTTCTCAAAATAGATCATATGCCCATCAAGAGCTGTCATAAGATCTGGATTGTTGAGGATTAAATGGGATCCTTTGGTGCCCGAAACCAGCGGCTCTTTGGTGCGTGCCTCTGGATCGAGAGCGGCGATTGTCTGATCAAGCCATGCTCCCGTGGCGTTCACCAAAGCGCGGCCGGTGATTTGAAAACGCTCAGTGCCCAAATTATCTTTGACCGTAAACCTAACCTCTGACGGGGATAATTCCGCGTAATTGAGTGCGATGGCGTTCGGGTTTTCCGCACGGGCGTCTTGGATCAACTCCAAACCAAGCCGTTCCGGATGGCTTATCCATGCATCATAAAATGTGGCCGAACACCGCAAACCCTGCATCAACCACGGGCGCTCTTTGCGGGTGGTTTTAGCGCTGTGAAATTGATGTTTTGGCAAAGTACGGTTTTTGCGCGTGACCCAATCATAGAGCGACAGGCCAAGTTTGATCGGCAAGGCGCCGCGCCGTGAGGGTTGGCCAGAACCACCCAGAAATGAGGTTGCGGCGTTCATCGTTCCGGTGAGCCACGACGTGATCGGAATGGTGGTGGGGAGTGGGCGCACATAATGCGGCGCGTTGCGCAACAAGGCGTCCCGTTCCGTGACGGATTCCTGAACGAGGTTGAATTCCCCGTTCTCAAGATAGCGCAAGCCACCGTGGATCATCCGCGACGGCGCCGCACTGCACCCCGAGCAAAAATCGTTCCGCTCAACCAAAAGCACCCGAAGCCCTTGCAACGCAAGATCGCGAAAAACTCCGATGCCATTGATACCACCACCCAGAATAATGACGTCAAAATCTGGATTTTGGGCCAATGCGTTTTTGCTCTCTTGGCGTTGAAAAGACATAACTTCTCCGTTTACCGAAACAGGTTCCGGCATATTTAGTTTGCACGTAGTAGGCGGTTTAGGCGTCTAGGTTTTGTAAATGTTGGTCAGCGGCAGTATTAATGGCTTTCAAATCTTCCGCACTTAAGCGCAGGCGTCCGGCTTTTGCGTTTTCACGGGCTTGCTCGACATTTCGTGCGCCACAAAGGGAGAATGTGATGCCGGGTTGTTGGAGCGTCCAAGCAATTACCGTTTGGGCCAAAGTCGCGTCATGCTGCGCTGCAATAGGCGTAATTTCATCCATCAATGCTTTGATTTTCTTGCGGTTATCTTGCGAAAAGCGCGGGTTACCTATGCGCAGGTCATCGCCTTCAAATTGACGGTCTGGAGTAATTTTCCCCGACAGAAGCCCTAAGGCAAGCGACGAATAGCTCAAAACCGACACGCCATTCTCAATCGCAATCGGCAACAAGGTTTTATCGACCCCACGCTGAACCATGCTGAATTCTTCTTGGAGGCCATCAAGTTGTCCCGCCGCGACATAGGATTTGACGTCTTCAAGGGATGTATTACTCGCCCCAATGGAACGAATTTTGCCCTGTTTCTTCAAGAGTTCTAGCGCTTCCATCGTCTCGTCAATGGGTGTTGTCGGATCTTGCCAATGGGTGATGTAATGATCAATATAGTCGGTACGCAAGCGCGTAAGGCTTTGTTCTACCTCATAGATAATGGCGTCTTTGCCCAAATATCGGTGCACAGGCGCGCCATCCTCATCAAAGAAATGGTTGCCCTTTCGCGTGTGCCAAACAAGCCCGCATTTGGTGGCGAGAACCACTTTATCGCGCCGTGTCTTGATCGCTTTGCCAACGATGTCCTCGGCCACGCCCAGCCCATAGGCGGGCGCGGTATCAATCAAGCTCACACCTTCGTCAATGGAGGCCTGAATCGCCGCGATGGATTTGGCTTCGTCGGTTCCGCCCCATGCCCAGCCACCAATCGCCCACGTGCCAAGGCCAATCGCCGAGGCCTCAATGCCACTTTTCCCAATGGTTCGCGTCAGCATATCATGCAACATTGTCTGATCTCTTTTCATTATTTAAAACTGTTAAAGCGGTCTCTTCATCCATGACCAAAGCATCGAGATAACCACCGTTAAGCGCCGCGCGAATAGGCCGCGCTTTTTCCTGTCCCGAGGCGACGCCAATTGTGCGTCCACATCCTGCGAGATCGTTTGGGTTGAGCGCCACAAGGCGATTATTGAGCGGGTAATCCGCAACTTCGCCGTTGTCGCGAATAAGATGCGCCATCAATTCCGCCACGACGCCGACGCCGACCAGCATTTTGCGATCCGCTTCGGGAACGGGGTTCAAATCATAGTAACTCGATCCCGCAGGCTCCATGGAACCGACCCCCAGTAGAGCCACATCAGCGCGGCGCGCCAAATCAAAAACATCCTTCACGGGACCGATCTCCAAAATCATGTCCCGCTGGCCGCGCGTCTCAGCAAACAAAGGCGCATGCACCAACATCGCCTTGCCGCCAAGCCGTTCAGCCAAGCGCGTTGCGAGGTGGTTCACGTCGGTGAAATACTTGCCCTGCACCCCGCCCGTTAGCGGCACAACCGTCACATCGCGCAACGTGTCGGGCATCAGGTTTTCGATCACGGCACTCACGGCCTTCCCGCCTGTGATCGCAATCACGTCGCCATCGCGCACAGTTTCCAGCAAGAGGTTGGCCGCAGCCCGCCCCACTTGTTGCAAGGTTGTGTCAGGGTTTCCCGAAGCCGTGGGGGTGATCACAGCGCCCGTCAAACAGGTCGAGGCAATCAAGCGATTTTCATAGTCAATCAAATGTTGAAACCGGCTTTCGATGTCGATTTTAACCATACCCATTTTGCGGCCCTGCGCGATCAATCGGTTCACTTTTGACGTCGAAAGATTAAAGCGCGCAGCAATTTCAGATTGCTTGAGCCCTTCGATAAAATGAAGCACAAGGACCGCTTGGATTTGGCGCGCAGTTTCATAATTGGGACTAGAGGCATTCATAATCTACGCTCCTAATGTTTGCGGTTTTTGTTCATATAGTGATCGAGGGTGACGGCGACCAACAGGATCGAGCCGCGAATAATGTCCTGCCAATAGACCGACACATCCAAAAGCGCCAGGGAACTAGACACGACCGAAAGTAAGACAACCCCCAGAATAGCGCCCAAAATGGAGCCCGTGCCGCCGTTCAGACTGGCCCCCCGATGACCGCAGCAGCGATCACATTCAGCTCCATTCCAAGCCCAAATGTTGGCTGGGCCGAACCAAAGCGCGACATATAAATGATACCCGCAACACCACAAAGAGCCGAACAAAGGGTCGTCGTTAGGAACACCACTTTCTTGGTGCGAATGCCCGAATAGGCGGCGGCGCGTTCGTTACTTCCGGTGTAAAACACCTTGCGAAACAGAGTTGTGCGCCGCAGCAGGTAATCAAACACAATCACCGTGATAACGAAGATAATGATCACTAAGGGTATCGGTCCAATAGACCCCTGCCCGATGAATTTGAATTCTGGCGGCAAGGTGAACAAGCCAAGCGGACGCCCCCCGTGCCCAGCAAACACACGCCGCGCGCAATAACCATAACCGCTAGAGAAACAATGAAATGGTGCAAACCGACGCGGGTCACAAAGAACCCCATGATCGCGCCAATGCCGGTACAAACCGCAATCGCAATCGCCGAGGCGACCCAAGGATCAACCCCCGCCAAGAACAGCCAGCCCGCAACAACCATCGCCAGCGCCGTGACCGATCCGACCGAAAGATCGATACCGCCGGAAATCAACAGAATGGTCATACCAATGACCACAATCCCCTCAACGGCGAAGGCCATCACCATGGCCCGCATGTTAATCCACGTCAGGAAATAGGGCGACGCAAAGGACATCACCACGAACATAACGAGGATAATCCCGATCAGACCGGTTTCCCGCATGCGCAACATCCGCCCCAAGAAACCGTGGGAAATAGGCATATCTGTTTCTGTTAATGTGGAAGTTTTCACCGTCATATTCCCTTATTTTCGTTCAAGCTGCTTGCGTCTAAAACAGAGGCTAAGCGCATGATATTTTTTTCCGTCAATTCGTCGCCCGTGACTTCGCCGCTGATACGGCCTTCGCGCACAACCATCACCCGATCACAAAGGCCAATCAACTCCGGCAGTTCCGATGAAATGACAACAATCCCGACGCCCGACCGCGCCAAACCGCGCAGAATGGCGTGTATCTCTACTTTTGCGCCCACATCCACGCCGCGCGTTGGCTCGTCTAAAAAGATCAGGCGCGGGTCGACAGACAGCATTTTGGCGATGGCCACTTTTTGTTGATTTCCCCCCGAAAGCGAGGAAACTGGATCGCTCAATCGGCCGTATTTCAGGTTGAGCTTCTTGCCCAAGGCGGCGGCTTGTTTTTCTTCTGCGGGCACACTGATGATACCCGTTGGCGTGGCCACTTGGGTTAAATTGAGCGCCGAAACATTGGCCGAGATCGCCATATCAAGGAAAATTCCGTCGCCTTTGCGGTCTTCAGAAAGATAGACCACACCCGCCTCAATGCTCTCGCGATAATCTTTTGGTTTCAGGGGCGCAGATTTGAGTGTCGTTTCGCCCGTCACTTCGGTTTCCAAACGGCAAACGCCCTTGGCAATTTCGCTGCGCCCTGCCCCAATTAGCCCGCCGATCCCGAGGATCTCACCCTTTTTGAGTTGGAAGTTCACATCAAAAAAGCGCTTCCCATCCGAGAGGTTTTGCACATCAAGAATGATCTCGTCTGTGGCCTCCTCAGGGGTTAATTTCTCTGGATAGAGCGTATCAATCACCCGTCCAACCATGGCATTCACTACATCTCCCGGGGTAATTTCGGCGACATTTCGGGTCTCGATAAACTCCCCGTCGCGAAAGACAGTGACGCGGTCGCAATTATCGAAAATTTCGACCATGCGATGCGAGATATAGACAATCGCAATGCCCTGATCTGCGAGTTTACGCATAATTCCAAACAGAATCTGCGCTTCTTTTTCGGTCAACGCGGCGGTGGGTTCATCCAGAATGAGAACTCGACAATCCAGTGTCAGCGCCTTGGCAATTTCCACCAGTTGTTGGTTTGAAATCGACAAATCCCGCACCATTGTCGAGGGCGATATCGTACAAAGTTGTGAAAGAACCTTGTCAGCTTTGTCGTGCAACTCTTTGTAATTCATCAAAAAAGACGAACTCATATTCGTCACAGACATGAAAATATTCTCGGCGACATTTACATCGGGACAGAGGGCAATTTCCTGATGCACAAACCCGATACCGAGTTGCTGCGCACGCGTTGGCGACGTAATTATTTCGGCTTTTCCGTCAATCAGGATTTCGCCGCTGTCTGGCTGTAGGATCCCATCGATGATGTTCATCAATGTCGACTTCCCAGCGCCGTTCTCGCCCGCCAATGCATGAATTTCACCCTTGCGCAGGTCGAAATTCACGCCCTTCAAAGCCCGTATTGGCCCGAAAGACTTGGAAACATTTGAGATTTTAAGAAGCAGTTCTTCGGTCATGGAATTTGCTACTACCTGAGTTGAATTTAAGGGGGTGGCGCCAGAGGCCCGTTGTTTTCCGGCGCCACCAATAGAAAGTGCAGTCCGATTACTTCGGATCGCGACCTTCCATGTAGACATTCAAGTCAAAGCTGTCGGCGTTTTCTTGGGTGATCACAGCAAATCCGTTGTCAACGAAGGGAATTTGCACGGGATTGAAGCCCGACGTTTTGTAATCGTTGAACGGATCGAACACACCGTCATGTGCCGCCAAGAAGACGCCCATAAAGCCCATGAAACCCTGCATGCCTTGATTTGGGTTGAGCGCCATGTGGATGTTGCCCGCTTTGATGTGTTCCAGCGTGGCTGGGGTAACATCGGCATGCATAATCAAGACATCGGCTTTGGCTTCAAGGATCGCAGCAACTGCGCCTTCTGCGGAGCCCGCTTCAGGGATCCAGATCGCGCCGAGATTTGGGTTGGCTTGCACGATGGACGCCGTGGCACGATAGGCCGCGTTGCTGTCTTGATTGGTGGCCTGACGACCGACCAATTTCATGTCGGGATAGTGCTCTTCCATATAGGAAATAAGCGCTGTTACCCGTAAATCGTGGTTGGATTGGCCTGGATTTTCAAGCACAGCATATTCAGCTTCGGCACCAATTTGGCTGACGATTTCTTCTGCCGCGAATTTTGCTTCGGCAAGGTTGTCAGACGTAATATAGGCGGTGCGGTTTGATTTGGGTGAATCCGCGGCGAATGTCGCAACTTGAGTGCCGTTTTCGATCGCACGGTTGATAGGTTCGATGAACGGGTCAGACTGCATGGGATGCACAAGAATACCGGCGGGAGCCTTTACCATATCCTGCTCAAACGACGCGATTTGTTTGGCTATATCGTAGTCTGGTGTTCCTGAAAAAACCGTATCACAACCAAACGCTGCTGCGGCTTGTTTGAAGCCTTGATAGACAGGCACCCAATAAGGGTGGCTCGAAACCATCACGTTCATGATATAGGTTTCGCCGGGCTCGCAGGCCAATGTACCTTCTGCAGACACAGACGATGTAGAGGCACAGAGCGCCATTACACCTGAAACGATCAAACCTTTTGTACTCATTCTCTTCATATTATCCCCTCCCAAGGCAAAATGGCCAAATGACCACTAGGTTGACATGAAATACACCGTGTCAGCAAGAAATTTCATGTACCAAAATTTATTTCGGTGAGCCATTTGCCCGTGCGAACCTCGATTCGTCAACGAAGGGTGGGAATAAAAGCGTAAACTGAAATTAATTTCAATCCGCCGAATGTTGAGCCGGAGTGACGCGATGACAGTTCACCCGTTTTCGGGTATCGAAGGCGTAACTTTGACCTCAATAAGTGTGAATACCCGATGAGTTTTTAAAATGAGGATTGAATAATGAGCGAACAATTTCCAGGTCCAAGCCAAGTTTACAACTCTGATGTGAGCAATTCGGATATATGGTCGCGTTTTAAAAACCGCCCCGACGATGTCTTTGTCTGCACCCCACCCAAAAGCGGCACGACTTGGATGCAGTCGATATGCGGTATGTTGATATTTGGCGACCCTGATGTAAATCCGGGCATTGGCACGATTTCGAAATGGTTGGACAGTAAATTCAATGACGAAAAAGAATTGATGGACACCCTGAAGGCACAGGAGCATCGCCGTTATATTAAAACCCACACACCACTGGATGGCATAACTTACGACAAGAATTGCACCTATTTGTCGGTGCACCGGCATCCGATCGATGTGTTTTTTTCGGCGCAAAACCACATCAAAAATATGTCGAACGGCACCCTAGATAAATATATCGCGGACGATATCAACGAGGGCTTTCGAACCTTTGTGGAAACCCCGTTTTCACCGTTGCAAAATGGCGGGGAGTCCCTCGAAGGATTGGCCCTTCATTTCAAAAGTTTCCACAACGGGCATGCGTGCGCCAACATTCACATGTTTCACTATGCAGATATGGTCCGCGACCTTAGGGGGGCGGTCTCGAGTTTGTCGGAAATATTGGAGTGCAACTATGACGACGATTTGATTGACGCAATTGTGGAGGCCGCGACCTTCTCTAGCATGAAAAAGAATGCGGACAAATTTGCGCCGTCTGCCGACAGAGGGATTTGGAAAGACAACGCCCAGTTTTTTGAAAGCGGAACGAGCAATAAGTGGGAGGGGATTTTGAGCGCCGAAAACTTGTCTTTGTATGACGCCAAAATGAAGGAGTTTCTCACACCTAAGGAAAGAGCGTGGTTCGAATTCGGCTCCAAGGGATAGGCCTGTTTGGCAGCAAAAAGGCGCGGCAACCCAATGCCACAACCAATTCTATGTCTAAATCGCCCTAAGGGTTACAATTGTACGACGATTTTCTGGTCATCCTCGGGCGCATCATGCTGGAGATGGTTTTCTTCGAGAACCAGTATGTTTTCGGCCGCGATGATGTCACTTTTGGTCTTGTACCCGATCAGATCCTCGACGGGCATATCCAAATGGCGCGCCACCAGCATGGTTTCCTCGGACGAGAAGTTCGTGAGGCCACGGGCCACCTCATCCCCGTCTTCGGTGTAGACGTGCAGCACATCGCCCTTGGTGAAATCGCCTTGGATCGAAATCACGTCGCTGCGGGTGATCCCACAGTCACCGGCAATTACAGCGGCGGCCACTTCGTTTGAAATAACCAGCGTGCCTGCGACCTGCAGACGGTTGCTGAGCCAAACTTTGAGCGGCGAGGCCTTCTCGCCAGTTACAAGACAGCGTGTATAGCGACGCTCGTTTTTCAGGACAGAGGAGACGGGCCGCTCAATAATCCCTTCGGCGATGATTGTTTCAACACCGGCGTTCTGTGCCATGTTGGCGGCCTGCATTTTGGTTAACATGCCGCCGCTGCCCAATGCACTAATACCAGTGGTGGACTCAAGATGCTCGGTGACATCCTCAATTTCCGAGATGAACACGGCATCTGGATCGGAAGGGTCACGGTCATAAAGCCCCTCAACACTGGTCAGGATGACCAGAAGATCGGCCTGAACCATTTGGGCCACTTTAGCAGAAAGACGGTCGTTGTCCCCCACCCGCAAGTCACGCGTCGCGACGGAATCGTTTTCGTTGATGATCGGCATGATGTCGTTTTCAAACAACCGCAACATGGTGTTTTTGATGTTTAGGAAGCGGCGCCGCTCTTCCATGTCCTCGACCGTCACCAGCATTTGCGCGACTTCCATGTCATGCTCGGAGGCGACCTGACGATAGGCATTCATCAAGAGCGGCTGGCCACAGGCGGCGGCCGCCTGCTTGTCCAAAATGCCCGCATCTTCGGGCCGTTTACCGACCATATTCAACCCAAGCGCCACTGACCCTGAGGACGTCAGAATAATGTCGTGACCTTCTTTTTGAAGTTGGGCAAGATCGCTCAATAATCCGTTCAAGAAAGCATAGCGCAGGGTCAGTTTTTCGCTGTTCGCCAGTAGACTAGATCCGATTTTAACAACGATTTTCTTTTTCTTCGCCATGGTAGGTCTCCGATATCTTTTTGTTTTGAAAGGATAAAATGCGAACGGTTTGCGTCTTGCGACGCTGACCTGTAGCACTAACCCTTTCATTGATTCGGTGCGTTATACCACGTCCGCAACATGTGAATGCAAACAGGTCGCTGCTCTAGCCCGCCCAAAGAGGCGCGTTATGGACGTTCAGCGACGGGATAAAAAACTGGGCGGGCCGATATCTGCATGCTGCAATGCAGCGCGACGGATGCACGGGTCCAGCCCACGTAAAGGGAGACACAGATGAACATACTTCTGATTGGATGCGGCAAAATGGGGGGCGCGATGTTGCGCCAGTGGGCCGCCAGAGATGAGAACCAGTTTACCGTTGCCGACCCTGCCGCCACTGGCCTTCCAGACGGCGTTACCCATGTGACGGACGCAGCAGATGTGCCCGCCGGTGTTTTTGATGTGGTTCTAATCGCGATCAAGCCACAGATGATTGTGGATGTGCTACCCGACTATGTGCATGCGCTGAAAACGGGTGGGTGCTTTGTGTCCATCGCTGCGGGCTGCAGCATCGAGACGGTCGCGAAAATCGTGGGCGATGCGGCGATCATTCGCGTCATGCCAAATATGGCTGCGATGGTCGGCCTTGGCGTTTCGGGCATTTACGCCAATGACGCCTGTTCCAAACAGCAAGTAACGGACGTGACCGCGTGGATCGCCCAAACAGGCAGCTGTGTGCAACTGGCCAACGAGGACGAGATCGATCGTTTAACCGCCGTCAGTGGCAGCGGTCCGGGCTATGTTTTCGAATTAATGCGCAGCTATGTTGCCGCCGCGAAATCCGTTGGGTTTGATCAAAAAACCGCAGAGAAGCTGGTTTTTGACACCATCACGGGCGCCGTTGAAACGGCCCGTCAGTCGGAGTCTTCCCTTGAAGAGTTGCGAAATTCGGTGACCAGTAAAAACGGTACAACGCAAGCTGGGCTGGAGGCGTTGATGCACGACGGCCAGTTGCACGCGCTCTTCGAGAATACCGTACAGGCCGCCTATCGCCGCGCCGCCGAACTGAAATAGAAACGGCCTTCGAGCCGCCGTTTTAAGGAGACACGAGAATGGATGACATGAGCACACCTACGGAAGAGATGAACGTTGAAACCCTCGTCGCAGACCTTGGCCAGCGCGCCAAGGCTGCGGCACGCGGCCTCGCGATGGCAACATCAGATCAGCGCAATCTAGCCCTCACAGAGGCCGCTAAAGCTTTACGCGCCCGAGCCTCCGAAATTCTGCAAGCCAACGCCAAGGATGTCGACAGTATCCGCGACAGCGGCAAGGACGCAGCCTTCGTCGACCGCCTTACCCTGACCGAAGACCGCGTGGCAGGCATGGCAGACGCGCTTGATGCCATTGCCGCCCAAGACGACCCGCTTGGCCGTACCCTCGCTACGTTTGATCGCCCCAATGGCCTCAAAATCAACCGCGTCAGCGTGCCCATTGGCGTCATCGCGATGATCTATGAATCGCGCCCGAATGTGGGATCTGATGCAGGGGCGCTTTGTGTGAAATCCGGCAATTCCGTTATTTTACGCGGCGGTTCGGAGAGCTTGCATTCCTCGCGCGTGATCGTTGCCTGTTTGGCGCAGGGGTTGAAGGCTGCGGGACTTCCTGAGGACGCCGTGCAATTGGTGAACACGCGGGATCGTGAGGCGGTGAAACTTCTGTTGCACAGCATTGATACTGTCGATCTTGTTATTCCGCGCGGTGGCCGTGGGCTGGTTTCACTGGTGCAAAAAGAAGCGCGGGTACCGACGTTGTTGCATCTCGACGGCAACAACCACACCTATATCCACGAAAGCGCCGATCTTGATATGGCTGTGGGCATTGTCCAAAACGCCAAGATGCGACGGACGGGGATTTGTGGCGCGACCGAATGCGTGGTGATCGACCGCAGTGTCGCAACTAGGGTCCTGCCCCATTTGGCGCAAGCCCTCGTTGACTGTGAGTTGCGTGGGGATGCTGAAGCTAAAAAAATCCTGCCGGACTTAATCCCCGCGACGGATGAGGACTGGAATACTGAGTATTTGAGCAACATCATGTCGGTGAAAATTGTCGATGATTTGCAAGACGCCATCGCCTTTGTGCAGGCGCATTCCTCAGGCCACACGGATGCGATTGTGGCCGACGACTTGGCGGCCGCTACGGCCTTCATGACCGCTGTGGATTCCGCCGTGGTGATGCACAATGCGTCGACCCAATTCTCGGATGGCGGCGAGTTTGGCATGGGCGCGGAAATCGGGATCGCAACGGGCAAAATGCATGCGCGCGGCCCCGTCGGAGCCGAGCAGCTCACGAGCTTCAAATACCTCGTCTTTGGCAATGGACAGCAACGTCCCTGAGGGCATTAAGGAACCTGCGCCACCTCAAAAGGGGGCGCAGGTTGCGCATCTGTGGGGCAAACGCAGCAACAAGCCGTTTAACGCGGGCATCATAGATAGTCGCGTCCCAAACGATTTAAAATCGCTTGGCATCTTGACCTTCTTGTCCAAAATCAAGATACCAAGTTTATGTCGCATATGGGACGAATAAGGTCGTTTCTTGTTTCGCGAATGACTTGGATTTTTCATTGACCCAGAGCACAACAGTCCCGAGAAAACTGGCGCAAGCGCTGCAGGATCATGCCGATTTGACGGCCCTTGTGGACTGCGACCTTACCCTCAGTTATGGGCAATTGGCGGATTGCATTGATCGGCTGGCAATTCACCTTCCGTCAAACGGCACCGTTGCAATTTTTGGCAAGCCCTCCGTTAATTTCGGCGCGGTTGCAACGGCTTGCGTGGTTCTGGGGCGTCCTTTTGTGCATCTGGACCCCGCGATGCCTACAGATGTTTTAACGAATATCGTCGCCGAACTTGCGATAGACGTGGTGTTCCTGTGCCAAGCGCCCAAGACTGGCCAATTGCCCGCGACCTGCCAGTATATCGACGCGCCAACAATCCTGAAAACCCCCGCAAACAGGCCGCCACAATCGATCGTTGCGGCGGATGTCGCGCCGGACGATATAATTTATGTGGTTGCGACATCGGGCACCACGGGCAAGCCGAAATGCATCCCCGTGACACATCAATCTGCCCACCTGTCGTATGAGTGGCGCGATGAATTTACGCCCTATGATCCACAGCACACCGTCGGCATTTATATCTTTGCGATCTGGGAAATGTTTCGCCCCCTGCGGGATGGCGCGAAACTCTGTTTTCCGCGTTTTAATGAACTCCTGAACCCCGATGATCTTGCGGCGTTCCTGACCCGTCACACCGTGACCGAGATGCTTTTCACCCCCTCCGCGCTTGAAAAAATCCTCCAGACCACGACCGCCAAGGTGGCCCAAAATGTACCCCTGCAACGGGTGATTTTGAATGGCGAAGTTGTGAGCGATGATTTGGTTGCTGCGGTGCGGGAAAAACTGCCAAACGTCACGCTCTGGAACCTCTATAGCATTTGCGAAACCCACGATATTTCGATGACCAAAGTGTCGGGGCCGCAAGGCCGTGCGGGGGCGGCTTCCGTGGGCGTTGCGATGCCACATATCAAGGCGGTGGTTCTGGATGATAGCGATCAAATCTGTGCCGCGGGGCAACCTGGATTGTTGCATTTCGAAGGCCCAAGAATGCTCGGCCCCGGTTATGTGAACCGTCCTGAGGAAACGGCGCTGCGGTTTCGCGAGTTGACCCTGAACGGCCAATTTACACGCCTCTATGATACGGGTGACCAAGGGTATGTCACAGCAGACGGCAGCATTCATGTTATGGGCCGCGTGGCGCATATGCTCAAGCTGCGTGGACATAGTATCCAAACCCGCGACCTGACGGAATCGCTGCACAATTTCATCGCGTTTTCGCAGGCGGTGCCATGGATTCAAGAGATAGATGGGCAAGGCAAAGCCCTCGTGCTCTATTATTGCGCCAATCCCGCACAGTCAGGCGAAAATCGTGCTAAATGGGGACTTGAGGCGGGCGAAAATCGGCTTCCTGCCGCGCTCTCCCAAGCCCTGCGCGCGGAACTGCCTTTCTACTGTATTCCAAGCTTTTTGGTGCAGCTTGATACTATGCCCGTCAATGCGGTCTCGGGAAAATGCGATTACAAAGCCCTGCCCAGAATTAACGCAATCGTTGCCGACGATGCGGCCACAACCGACGTCTTACCAACGGTCGCAAAAGCTGCTGAAATCATGTGCTGCCCTGCCGCGACACTCGATCCCAGCCTGTCGTTTCACGACCAAGGCGGCGACTCCCTGATGGCGGTGAATCTCCTCCTCGCTCTTGAGGCCGCCTATGGCTGTCGCGTCGATTTCGACTTTGCGCTGAACGTTCCCTTGGGGCGTTTGCACGACATTCTCTCGTCATCTGCAACGCGACCACAGGCGCACGGCAGCTTCGAGCGGTCGGGTATTTTGCTGACGGGGGCCACGGGATTCCTCGGCAGTCGCGTGATGGCTGCCGCCGCGCGGACTTTGCCGGACGGTGATGTCATCTATTGCCTCATCCGCCCCAAACGCCGCGACGCAATCGACCGATTGCACGCGATCGCAGCCGAACAGGGCGTGGATACCGCGCGACTGGTCCTTATTTCCGCAGCAATTGAAGACGTGCATTTTGGCCTTGATACCGCCGATTATACAACCCTCACATCCCGCGTCCGCAGCGTGATTCATTGCGCGGCGATGGTGAATCTTGCGGTTGATCGCGATCATATGGAGGTCTGGTCACAGGCTGGCATCGCCAATATTCTTCAGTTCTGTCGCGATGCTTCTGCGGATTTGCGGTTCTCGTCCACTTCAGCGGTTTTTGCCGATACAGGAGGCCCTTACGATGAGGCCGCGACAGAGATTTATCCACATTGTTCGGGATATGGCGCGGCAAAAATCGAGGCCGAACATCAGATCGCCAAGTCAGGCGTATCGGCGGCCATTGTCCGGTTGCCGTCTTTGTATGATCTGGACGTGCCCAACAGCAAAGACATCTATGAGGTCATTATGGCCGCTTGTGCCCAAATCAAGGCCGTTCCCGAAGGCTTTGCGTTTCGAATGATCGATGTTCACGCGGCGGCACGGTTTCTCGCCGATTTGATCCCCACTGAGGGGGCGCGGTATTTCAACCTGACGCCAAATCAATACGCCACAACGGCACTATTGCCAGAGGCCGCAGAAATTGCAGTGATCCCCGTTGAGAATTGGCTGCGCGCAGCGCCCTTGTCCGATGCGGAACGGGCCCTCATTGCCTCGGACCTCACAGCACTAAAAGCAACAGCAACCCTGACCCACGCCGCCGCACAGAAAATGTGGGAGGGCATAACGGAGCAGTCGTTTGCCTCTCTTTCTAACCCCGCCGAACTTTTGGCCCGACGGGTTATTCCTCTCGCGAAATCAGTGAGTTAACACCCTACCAAAGCGATCCCGCGTTAACTTGAATGTCTTCCATGGTGATCGCTCGTCCAGCATCGCTCACAAGGAAGGCCACAAGTTCGGCTATCTCTTCGGGTTGTACGAGCGCGCCTTGTGGATTGGAGGCCTCGTATTTCGCCTGTACCTCAGCGCGCGTGGCGTCCGTTTCGGCCACTTCCTGATCGACAAATTGCTTGAGCATTTCTGTCTCAACCCATGTCGGGCTGATGCTGATGCAGGTAATCCCATGCGCCGCACCCTCAAGGCTGACACAGCGTCCCAAGCCCAAAAGACCCGCCTTAGACGCGCAATAAGCCGCGTTATCAATCATGCCATTGTGCGCCGCGACAGAGGCGAGGTTTATGATCCGGCCCCAGTTTTGTGCCTTCATCAATGGCATCACCGCGCGGATCATTTTGAACGTGCCGGTCAAGTTGGTGTCAATCGTATCGTCCCAAAGCTTGTCGGAATGATCAATGACGCCCGCTTCTTCATAGACGCCAGCCGTGTTGACCAGAATATCCACTTGGCCATGCAAGGCCACGACGTCCCCTACAAACTTAGCAACGCTTTCGCTGTCGCGCACATCAAGCGGCGCAACGTGAATTTGCGCACCAACCGCGGCATGTAGCTTCGCCACGACTTCGGCATCGCCACCGCGCCGCGCCCCAATGCAAACCACCGTTCCAGAGGCATGTAACCGCTTGGCAATCGCAAGGCCCATGCCCGACAGGCCACCACTGATGATCGCAATTTTTTTCATAACTTGTTCCGCCTATTCGTCGTTGCACGATTGGTCGCCCTCGTCTTATGTCGAGGTAGGCGGTAAATTTCAATCAACGAATAGGCCTGAAAAAGGCAGATATTGCATCAACTACGAGGCCGCGTGATATTTGATTGCTGTCGCACAATGAAGCTACAAATCGACATTGCTCACGAATGCGTTACCGAAGGGTCGCATCCCTTGTTTATATATCTGTTACAATTATGTGTTGTGGCCGCTTCCAAGACATCAAATAATTGAGCCCCCACCAATGTTCACTTCTTTTTCCGGCAGTAGCCGCAGATTATGGTATTGGTTACGCATTGCATTTGCGATGGGAATGGCCGTCGTTTTAATTGGTGTTGCGGATCGAGCTTTCCCTTTAAATACAAGCGAAGACGGCTTTATCGAGGAGGCCGAGTTGTTCGTCATTATCGGCATGGTGCTCGCCTGGGCCATTGCCGCAGTTAAGGCCGCGCGAAGCCATGACGAATTCCGTGCGGGTATCATGGCCGTTAGCCTTGCGTTCACTGCCGTATCCTTTGCAGGTGTCGGGCGCGAGACGACTTGGGGTGCGATATACGGACTGGACCCCGCAACCGTGAATGTCTTGATGATGACGTCTGCGATAATCGTGATTTTGTTGCTTGCAGGCGCCTTTACACTGATCGTGACGCACCTCAAGGTCTCCAAAGCTTTCCTAAGGAGATTCATCACGTCGCGCCCGATGGGTTGGATTCTATGTGGGTTAATATTGTTTGCCATTGGCGCGGCGTTTGAGGAAAACTTTTTAAAAGTCGAGCCGCATCAACTTTTCGAGGAAGTCTTCGAGTTCTTGGCCTATCTCTGTATTATTTTCAGCGCCGTATCACTTGTCTCGACGCTGGGCGCCAAAAATTCCTCCAGTTAATGACAGCGAAGGAATGAGCACGTCTTAGGCCCGTTTCAAATAGCTAGCACCACCAAGGGATTGCACCGCCGCAGACCCGCAGGCGTTGCCTTTTGCCAAGCATTCGTTCAACGGGGCTTGCTCTAGCCAACACGCTAAGAAACCCGCGTTAAACGAGTCGCCTGCACCGGTGGCATCAATGACCTCAACTTGGGCGGTGGTGTTGTGGGTCCAAGCGCCGTCTGTTAAGGTCCGCGCACGGGCGCCATTCTTGCCGCATTTCACAACGGTGAGCGGCGCGCAGACTTCTGGTACGCCGATGGCCAAAAGGGCGGCAGCCTCGCTTTCACTGGGCAAAAATACGTCAACGGCGGCGATTAATTCGGCAACATCTGCATCGAACACATCCTGCCAACCACAATCCAGCGAAACCGTAAGCCCTGCGGCCCGCGCGTGGTCCAGCAAAGAGGGCGTTTCACGTAATGTACTTAATTCGCCGATGTGCAAATGTGAGAAGCCCGTAAAATCAACCACCGCCGGATCAGGGGTGGCAGGACCATCGGCGCGGGTCAAAAAGGCGCGATCCTCCGCGTTGGCCATCACGACGGTTATCTGTGGATCGGTGCCAATAGCGGCGCGTTTACAGTCGGTTGCGGCAATCCCGTGCGCGTTCATATCCGCCAAAACGGTCGCATCGAACGGCGCGGCAGGCAGGGTCGAAAACTGCCGAACCGGATGCCCCAAAGCAACCAAAGTGGCCCCCGTAATGAAGGCCCCTCCTCCCGCATGCAGCGACAGTTTCGGCGCAAAAACCTCGGTTCCTGCTGTTGGAAGACGGGGCGTGTTTGCGAAAACCAGATCACAGTAGAGCCTACCGGCACACATGATCGGCTTCTTCATGTCAGCGCCTCTCCACTCTCGGTGTCAAAGACATGCAGGTTTTCGGCATCCGCACCAAGGTGCACTGTTTCCCCAACTTCGGGCGGCGTTCTGCCATCTGCTTTGGCGATGATTTCGCCGGAGGGTGTTTCGACATAAATCAAGGTCTCTGACCCCAAAGGCTCGCGCAGAACCACCTTGCCTGTGAGAATCGGATTTGCGCTAGCAGGATGCAGATCATCTGGACGAACACCCAAAAGAACACTTTGGTTTTTGTTCGCGGTGAGCGTCGGCACATTGACGGTTTGACCAGAGGCAAGCGTGACGACCGTGCCGTCAATCTGACCTTCCAGCAAGTTCATAGAGGGCGCACCGATGAAGCGTGCCACAAAGGTATTTGCGGGTTTGTGGAACACCTCGGCAGGGGTTCCGACCTGCTGAATATACCCGTCTTTCATGATGACAATCCGGTCGGCCATGGTCATGGCTTCGACCTGATCGTGGGTCACAAAAATAATTGTATTGCCAACGCGTTGATGGAGTTTTTTGATCTCAAGCCGCATTTGAGTGCGCAGTTGTGCATCAAGGTTCGAGAGGGGTTCATCAAACAGGAACACCGCAGGGTCACGCACCATCGCGCGCCCAATCGCAACACGTTGACGTTGGCCGCCGGACAGTTGGTTGGGTTTGCGGTCAAGCAGATTGACCATATCAAGAATTTCCGCAACTTCTTGAATACGCTTCTCTTTATCTGCCTTCGGCATCTTAGATGACCGCAAACCAAAGGCGATATTCTTTTTGACCGACATATGCGGATAGATTGCATAGTTCTGGAAAACCATCGCGATATCGCGTTCTTTGGGCTCAAGATTGTTTACTTCGCGCCCGCCGATTTCGATGATACCCGAGGAGGTTTCCTCAAGCCCCGCGATCATGCGCAGGGTCGTCGATTTGCCACAGCCAGAAGGGCCAACAAAGACCACAAATTCGCCATCGGCAACATCCAGAGAGATGCCGTGCAGCACCTCTGTTTTGCCGTAAGATTTCGTTAAGTTACGCAGGGCAAGATTGGCCAAGGTCAGATCTCCAGCAGTTGAGTGAAGGCATTGGTGCGAGAGGTATCGGCGGTGGAAATGCGCTGTTTTCGCATATCGCCGGAGGTGCAGAGGGTTTGCGTGGCGCGTGCACTGTCATCCAGTGCGCTTGCTAGTGCCGCAGGGGCTGGGCCGCCGATGCGATCCCGCAACGCCACGAAATTTTCAGGGCTAACTGCCGTGCGAAACGCTGTGTCGTCCATTACCGTTGCGCGGTCTGTCGCGGTTTGAAATGCCGCCTGAAACGTGGTGAACCCCTCGGAAAGAGGCGCGCCGTCAAGGTTGCGAGCAACATGGGCCGCGATCTCGTGGGCTTGACGAAAGGTCAGCCCCTCGTCGCGCACAAGCGTATCGGCAAGCTCGGTGATCGTGATGCTCGCGGCATCGGTATTACGGCGCACTTTTGCGGCATTGATTGAACTCGCGGGGAGGAAAGCCGTCAAAAGTTCGAGCACCCGACCGCCACTTTCAAAGGCCGCATAGCCTGCTTGTTGCACCTCGCCTTCGCTGTCGTTCATATCGGTAAACGGCGTGTTGTGCATCGTATTCACCACCATATCGCAGCGCCCACAGGTAACGGACGCGAGGTGGCGCATATGTTCAATCGGCACCGGATTGCGTTTTTGCGGCATGATCGAACTGACCTGCACCAGCGCGTTGGGCACATAGAGTTGCGCCACTTCAAAGCTGGACCAGAACGCCAGATCTTGCACCACGCGCCCCAAATGCAGGAACACAAGTTTAACGGCGGAATAGAGCCCCGTGACGTAATCCACACTGGCGATACAGCCGTAGGAGTTTACCAGTGGCCCTTCAAATCCAAGCAACTCCGCCATACGAGTGCGGTCGATAGGGAACCCAGACGTGGTGATCGCGGCGGCGCCCATTGGACTGTGACCAAGGTTGTCGATTGCTGCAGATAGGCGCTCGCCGTCACGGCTCAACACTTCGATCATGGCGGCAAGGTAGTGGCCAAATGTCGTTGGTTGTGCGGGTTGGCCGTGGGTATAGGCGACGATCAACGTGTTGGACTCTGCTCGGGCTTTTTCGATCAAGGCTTTGGACAAGGTTGTAAGCTGATCCAACATTGCTTCGGCACGGAGGCGCAGCGCCATTTTGAACAGAGTGTGATCCATATCGTTGCGGGAACGCGCTGTGTGCAGCGCCCCACCAAGGTCACCCAACCGACGGCGCAACTCGGCCTCCACAAAGAAGAAATAATCCTCATACTCGCCCGTATAGGTTAGGGCCGCGATATCGGTTTCCGCGTCAATCGCCTCTAGAGCCTGCGCGATTTTGCGCCCGTCCTGTGCCGACAAAATCTTGGTTTCAACAAGCATCACCAAATGGGCGCGGTTTATCGCCGCCATATGTCCCGCGTAGTGGGTTTTGACCCCCTCAAAAAGCGGTGCAAGCACGGTGTCTTTATAGGTCGGGTCCGGAAAAATCGAAGTATCTGTCATCCTTTTAGTCCCGCCATTACTACGCCTCTGATAATAAACCGCTGAAAAATAAGGAACACAATCAACGTCGGGATCGTCGAAATCGCCGCCCCCGTCATGATCAACTCCCACGCCACATCCGCCTCGTCGCCAAAGCCAGACAGGCCAACGGGGATGGTGTACATATCAACCGAATTGGTCACGATCAGCGGCCAAAGGAACGCTGTCCAATTGCCGAGAAACACAAAGATCGCAAGCGCGGCCAACGCGGGTTTCACCAAAGGCATGGCGACCGTCCACCAGATTTGCAGCTCGTTCAACCCGTCAATGCGGGCAGCTTCGATGAAATCATCTGGGACGCTTTCAAAGAACTGTTTCATCAGGAAGGTACCGAACGCGGTCATCAAACCGGGGAACATGATGCCCCAATAGCTGTCCAACCAACCAAACGATTGCGACATCAGATACCACGGGATCACCAACATTTCGGTGGGGATCATCAGGGTAGACAGGATGGCGATGAAAACGATCGTGCGCCCCGGAAAGCGGAATTTGCACAAAGTATAGCCGACAAGACTATCAAACAGCAGATTACAGATCGTCGTGATTGTGGCGATAATGGTCGAATTCACAAACCACCAATAGAAGCGCCCGTCCTCAAGAACATAGGCGTAGTTATCCAGTGTCGGCTCATCAGGGATAAGGTTGATATTGTAAACTTCATGCGGCCATTTCAGCGAGGTAGAAATCATATAGGCAATCGGCATCACCATGATAATCCCGCCAAAAAACAACAGCAGCCAACGGATGATCTGGCCCATATTGCGCGGGCGTTTGGCGGGTTGCGCCGTTAGTAAAATTTCGGCGGTGGGAGCGATATGAGACATTATGTGCTCCTCAGCAGGCGGAGTTGAATAAGCGAGACGATCAGCAGGATCGTGAACAAAACAACGGTTTGCGCGGCGGCATATCCCATGTCAAAGCCATTAAAGGCGGTGTCATAGATCATCAACACCAGCGGTTTCGTGGCGTTCAACGGCCCCCCCGGATTGTTAGTGGTCATGTTAAAGACGTGGTCAAAAATCCGCAGAAACCCGATGGATGAGAACACAACGATAAACACTATCGTCGGGCGCAGGAGCGGCAGCGTGATCTGTGTGAGAACGGTAAACCAGCCTACCCCGTCGATCTTGGCTGCTTCGTAATAGCTGGTCGGGATTGACCGAATGCCCGCCATAAAAATGATCACCTGAAACCCAAGTCCTGCCCAAACGGCAGGCGCCAAAACGGCAGGCAACGCGTTGGTGGTTGAATTTAGGAAGCTGATTTGGGGAATGCCAAAACCGGCGAGGATATTATTGAATAGTCCAATCGGCACGTCCTGATAAAACCAGCGCCAAACCCACGCCATCGCTACCGCAGAGGTCATGAATGGGAGGAAATACAGCATCCGTAGAAAGCCATGCATGAATCGCAATTTATCAAGATGGTAGGCAATAATAAAGGACAGTACGAGGCTGATCGGGGTGCCAAGCAACAGGTAAAGAAAGGTATTCTGGAACACTTTCCAAAACACTGCGTCGTTCCAAAGCTTCTCGTAATTATCAAGGCCAGCCCACGTGCGACTGCCCAGTAAGTTCCAATTCTGGAAGCTAATCAGGATCGCGTTTCCCGTCGGATAGAAACGGATGATGCTATAGAAAAGCACGGGAATTGCCAAAAACGCCCAAGCCCATACGATCTGTTTTTGGCGAATAGTGAGGTTGCGATACATGGGGGCCCTACCTTCTTAAAATCCGCCCCGACAGAATATATCGGGGCGGATGTTTCGGTTTTACTTGGCGTAATATTCGTCGAGCATGACTTGCTCGGCTTCTGCTGCAATCGCGAGGCTTTCCGC
Organism: Falsihalocynthiibacter arcticus; assembly: GCF_000812665.2. GTDB lineage: Bacteria > Pseudomonadota > Alphaproteobacteria > Rhodobacterales > Rhodobacteraceae > Falsihalocynthiibacter > Falsihalocynthiibacter arcticus. Next base: position 3,322,927 of record NZ_CP014327.1, on the reverse strand, counting down.
AGGTTCCATGCCTTCAAGCTGGATCCGCTCCACCATCTCAACAAGCAGTTGGCGCTGGCTGGATTCATTCACGAATTTGGTTGTGTGCGCGTATTCCAACCCACGGATGAACGGACCAAAGACCGGATCATTCGCATTCGCTTCGGTCATACCAACGGAAGGTTTCGCAGGCAGTTCGCCCACAACATCAAGCCAAATCTGCATGGCCTCATCAGAGGTGAGATACTCCATGAACTTGACCGCAGCATCGTACTTTTCGCCCTCAGCTTTGGATGTGATCGCGTTCACCCAATAGGAGGAATAGTTGGATTGCGCCCCATCCAAACCGGATGGCAACTCCGCCACGCCCCACTCAAGTCCGCGTTGATCAGCAAGCGAGCCGATGCGGAACGAGCCGTCAATATGCATCCCTGCACGGCCCGCTTTGAACGCCGCTTGGGGCTCGTCCATAAAGCCGATCGAGGTCACGGGGGATTCGTTCATAAACAAGTTGGTGTAGTAATCCAAAGCCGCAACACCCGCGTCAGTGTTGTAGTTGACGGTTTTGTAATCATCCAGATATGGCTCGCCACCATACTGACGCACCAGACCTTCGCGCCACCAGTGGTGATCTTGCGCGGTCATGCCAGCCGTGATGCCAACCGTCGTCAGATTGCCCGCGCCGTCGCGTTTCGTTAGGGCATTGGCGGTCTCAAGCAATTCATCTAGCGTGGCAGGTGGACCTTCAATCCCCGCCTCTTCAAACAGGCGCTTGTTGTAGAACAGCGCCAAGCTGCGAACGGCCGTTGGCAGCGCCCAATATTGATCGCCATCCTTCATCGCCTGAACCATCGGGAAGAATTCCGCGTCGATTTTATCCGCTGGGAACACGTCCGCCGGCAAGGGCTGGATCAGCTCTGCTTCAACATAGTCGTTCAACCAACCGTAAAACAACTGAACCACATCGGGGCCTTCGCCCGCAGGGATAGCGGCGGCAACCTTGGTGCGGTAGCTGTCATAGGGGAAGTGGTTCATCGTGACCGTAATGTCGGGATTTGCGGCCTCAAAGTTGGTGATCAGCGTCTCCATTGCGTCAACGCGTGCGTCAAAGAAATATTGCCAATACTCAATCTCAACGGCGCTCGCCGTGCTCGTGAACAATGCCGCAGACGACATCATCCCTGCAAATACCAGGCCTTTCAAACGTGTATTCATTTTTAGTCTCCCATTGGTGGCTGTAGCGGTCCATTTTTCGAACTCATGCATCAGGCTTAACTCAAATCAATTGATAATTCAAATGAATTGAGTTAAGCCCATTCCATGGTAGTTTTAAACTTTCAAGAAGGCAGCAATGCCGAACGATCACGGTTCCGAAATCGTCAAGCAGTGCTGGGGCAAGTACGCACAGCGGGCGCCATTGGGCGTGCCGAAATTGCCCGCACCCTGTCGCTCACCACCCAAACCGTCAGCAACATTATCGCAGAGCTGTTGCAAGATGGGATGCTTTTGGAAAACGGCCGCTTGAACGTCGGGCGAGGCCTACCCGCGATGCAATATACGCTAAATCCCCAGGGCGGATATGCGCTTGGAGTTGAGGTGCGCCCCGATGCGATATTTGCCGCGTTATTGGATTTGAACGGTCAAGCCGTCACCACCGAGCGGATCGCCCTTACCAAGACCGAACCAGATGTTGTCATCGCGCATGTAACCGCGCTGTATGCCCGCGCACTAGCCCAAGTACCGACTGCCACGGGACGGATGCTCGGCGCTGGTGTCGTAATGCCCGGCCCTTTTGGGGTAACGGGCATTACGGGTATGGGGACCGATCTCACGGGCTGGCAGGAAGTCGACGCGGAGGCGCTTTTCACCTATGCGTTGAAGTTGCCAGTGGTTCTGAGCAATGACGCCAACGCCGCCGCGATGGCCGAGCGCATCAATGGCGTTGCACAGGATTTTGCGTCCTTTGCCTATCTCTATTTTGGCGCAGGTTTGGGTCTCGGGTTGGTTCAGGGCGGGCAGCTTGTTCGCGGCGCTTATGGCAACGCTGGCGAAATCGGGCACATTCCAGTCAATGGCCACGGCGGCAAACTTGAGGACGGTTTGAGCCGCCACTCGGTACAGCGCCACTTACAACAGGCGGGTAAAGATGCTCATGATATCGACGCGCTGGATCGCCTCTTTCAACAAGGTGATCCCGACTTGATGGCGTGGCTGGAAACAGCCAGCTTAACCCTTGGCCACGCGATCACCATTGTTGAAAACCTCTTTGATCCGCAAACCGTCGTGCTGGGCGGCGCGATGCCAGATGGAATTCTTGACTATCTGGTCGCAAATGCGCCCCTGCCCGAGGTCTCGGTTTCAAACCGTCCCGATGCGCAACACACCCGTTTGATGCGCGGCGCCTCTGGGCGGATGACCGCGACAATGGGCGCGGCGGCCCTCATTTTGAACCGAGCCCTCAGCTCGCCTCTTTCTCACGCTCACTAAAGGACGCGCACCATGCCATTATCCAATCAGGCGCGGATTGCCGCCGAACGAGATCGCCCCCGTATTGTGGCGCTGTGGCAGGCGCTCACCGCGCTAAAATCCACAGTGTCGTTTATGAACACAGGCGCGCATCCTGATGATGAAACCTCTGCGATGCTGGCGGCGATGCGGTTTCGCGACGGGGTGGATATATCTTATGCCTGCTCGACCCGTGGCGAGGGCGGCCAAAACGATATTGGCACCGAAACCGCCGCCGCTCTCGGTACTCTACGTACCGCCGAGATGGAGGCCGCTTGTGACCGTCTTGATCTGCGGATGTATTGGCATTCCACCAGTCCCGAAGACCCAATCACCGATTTCGGCTTCTCCAAATCAGGCGTTGAAACGCTGGGGAAATGGGGCCGCGAGCGCACCCTTGCGCGGTTTGTTGATATCATCCGCACAGAACGCCCCGATATTATCTGCCCCACCTTCCTCGATGTCCCCGGTCAACACGGCCACCACCGCGCAATGACCGAAGCCGCGCATTTGGTCATGGACCTCGCCGCCGATCCTGAATTTTCGGGCAGTGATTTACCCGTCTGGCAGGTCAAGAAAATGTATCTCCCCGCGTGGTCAGGCGCTGGGCAAGCCTATGACGACGATCTGCCGCCGCCACCCGCAACCCTCACAATTGCTGCGACGGGCAAAGATCCCGTCACGGGCTGGAGTTATGCACGGATCGGCCAACAAAGCCGCATGCTACACGCCACACAAGCCATGGGTCGCTGGGTGCCAAACGGCACAGAAACCGATTTCCCATTGCACTTGGCGCATACGCATGTTGCGGGACCAGATGCGGACCTCGCCTCTGGTTTGGCCCAAACATTGCGCGATCTGGGCGGGGCTGATTTAACTGCCGCCCAAGACGCTTGCGATTCCGCCTTGGCTGCCTTTCCAAACGTGTCTGAGGTTTTAAAACACGCGAGCCTCGCCTTACAAGCCCTTCGCAACGCTTCGGAAAATGCCTCTCCTGCACAGCTGTCCGAGTTCGGCCACAAGCTAACCCGCAAAGACCAACAACTCTCCCGCATTATCCAACTTGCGGCGGGCGTTGATGCGCGGGCTTATTTACAGGATGAAAAACTCCACCCCGGTGCAAGCACGACAATATCTAGCGAGTTCTTCGCCGACACGGGCGAGGTGACGCTTGCCCCAAGGCTCCCACAAGGCTGGAGCTTGGATGGCCCGACCTTGACGCTGGCAAACGACGCGTCCATCAGCGATCCCTACCCCGCCATCTATTTGCCGAACCAACCCACAGCCCCTTGCGTTGACGTGACCCTGACGACACATGGCGTCATCACGACGACAAGCCTGCCGTTTGAGGTGCCGCCCGTCGTTGTGCCACAATGCTCAGCCGCCGTGTCACCTGAAGCTGATGTGATCAATCTGGCCCATAGCCGCAGGTCTTTTGTGATTAACGTTAGCGATATTTCCCCACCTTCAGCGCAGGCAGGATTGCGCGTGCCTGACGGTTGGAACGTGACTGAAAGCGAAGGACGCCTCACCGTTACGGTCCCTGAACATGTCGCGGCTGGACACTACGATTTAACCCTGACGCTCGACGGCTTCGAGGCCAGCAGTGTGCGTCATATCCGTCACGACCATATCGCGCCACGCGTCTTGGTACGCCCTGCGATTGCCCAAATCCGTGTGGTGAATGCGGCCCTGCCGGATGTGCGGGTCGGATATATCGGCGGCGGTAATGATCGGGTCGCCACATGGCTGGAACGCATGGGGGCTGAGGTGACGGACCTGTCCAACGTGCCTCTCACCGATGCCACCCTCGCCGCTTTCGACACGTTGGTGATCGGCATTTTTGCGATGAAATTCCGCGCTGGGCTGGCCGAGGCCATGCCCCGCATCCACGATTGGGTCCGCGCGGGCGGCACGCTGGTCACGCTCTATCACCGCCCTTGGGACAATTGGGACCCCGAGACGACAGCGCCCTATCGCCTTGAAATCGGCCAACCTTCCCTGCGTTGGCGGGTTACGGATGAGACCGCCGCCGTCACCGTGCTCGCACCCGATCATCCGCTGTTGTACACCCCCAATCGCATTGACGACGCGGATTGGGCCGATTGGCACAAGGAACGCGGGCTTTATTTTGCCAAGGACTGGGACGATGCCTATACTCCGCTCCTCGCCATGAATGACGCGGGCGAAGCGCCCCTAAAAGGCGCAATTCTTGTGGCGGATGTGGGCTTGGGGCGGCACGTGCATACCTCGCTCATACTGCATCACCAGATGGAAAAACTGACCTCTGGCGGGTTCCGATTGATGGCCAACCTCCTTGCCAAACGAAGCTGAACACTCCCGCAACGGGCTAGCTGCTGGTTGGCTGCTCACTGATATGGCGCTGAATATTTGGGCGTTGTCGATCGTTAAGGCCTTGGGGCTTGGCTATCCTGCGTTTCAACTGGTGTTTTTGCGTGCGGGGGTGGGGCTTTTGCTGATGCTGCCGTGGATATGGCGCTATCGACAGGCGTTTATCGGGATACAAGACCTCCACCTGCATGCGTTGCGGGTGGCGTTTTCCGCCACAGCCCTCACCGCGAGTTTCTTTGCGATCACGCGGTTGCCGCTGGCGCTGTTCACTGCGGTAAGCTTTACCCGCCCGATCCTAACGATGCTTGCCGCCGCGTGGTTGTTGCGCGAAGTCATCACCCGTGACCGCTGGATCGCCGCAGCCATTGGCTTCGTTGGCGTTCTTATCGCTGTTGATCCGTCGGGGTTTTCTGGCAACTGGGGGCTGGCCGCGCAAGTCTTGGTGGTTTTCGCCGCAACGGGTGCGGTGATCACCACCCGCAGGCTGGTCGCCGCGCCGACCGTGGTGATGATGACCTTCTACACGGCGGGCCTGACCGTGATCACCGCCCCCTTCGCCGTTCTGGCTTGGGAACCCGTGCCCCTGCCCCAATGGCCCTTGCTCCTCGCCATTGGCGTCTTCGCACAATCCGCGCAGTTTTGCTTCCTGCGCGCGCACCGCTACGGGCAAGCGGGGTATTTGTCAGTTCTTTCTTACGCCAGTTTGGTGTTCTCGACGACGGTCGGGTATCTGGTCTTTGACGAGATACCCAAACCTGCATTTTGGGCCGGTGCCGCGCTGATTATCGCCGCCACATTATGGATCACAATGCGGCGACATCAAAAATAGAGCGTTAAAACTCGTCCGCCTGCTTTCAACTTGCGCGCAAGGACGGTGTCGGCGGAATGATGCCGGATGGCCCTTAAAAGTAACGAAAACGAGAGCGGTTTGTTATGCCGATTGTTTGATAACACATGGACAATGCGCGATGGATTGAGGATAAGGCGCGTATGCAGATGGCTCGGACCTCTTTATCATTATTGTTGATGCTGATTATGTTGCCTTGGGGCGCATATGCTGGCAACGCTATGGCCTCTAAGCCTACGCCATATAAGCATCAATTATCATCGGTAAAAATTGGCCATTCGACCATGCAGACGCTAGTGGTTTGGCTGCCAAGCCCCGCAAAGATCTCTGTTCAGAAGAAATGCCGCACCGCGACCCTTACGGGATCCCATTGTGGGCACGATCGTGCGCTGCCGGAGGCCACGAAAACCTCCCTGAAGCTCTCACAACCGACCCAGCCAATGTACTTCACTGTTTGGCGCGCGCGAGGGCGGGACATTGCTCCGCCACGGGCCCCTCCTCGCCTGTTCTGACTGGCTCCTCGGCGCATGGCGTCACACTCCCGTTCAGAACGTAAAAGGAAGACCTCATGTTTACCCGACGCTCCTTCGTCGCTTTCGGTGGAATGGCTGGCCTCGCGGCTTGTGCCAAACCGCCGGTCGCGCCAATTCCCCCACCCGCACCGGTGATCCCGCCGCTACCCGCCTTTTATGGGGCTATTACTGATGAACGCTTTCCAATTCCGGCCGTTCGGGAAGGAGTCATCAAGCCTGAGCTCTGGCGGCAGGAGGTTGCCAATCCGTGGCCAAATTACGAACGCGGCACGATCATAGTTGACCCCGACAGGGCTGTTCTTCATTTCGTCGAGTCTCCCGAAACAGCGATGCGATATGGCGTCAGCGTTGGGGCTGCGGGCTTTGAGTGGAAAGGCACGGCGCGGCTTCAGTTTTGGCGCGATTGGCCACGCTGGAATGTACCGGAATCGATGATTGCACGACGGCCTGAACTGGAACCATACTCCGTTGCCAATGGCGGCATGGATGCGGGGCCGGGAAATCCAATGGGCGCGCGTGCGCTCTATCTCTTTAAGGACGGCGTCGACACACTTTACCGCATTCACGGCGATGCCTCCGCATTGGAACTAGGAAAAGCGGTCTCGTCGGGCTGTATTCGGATGCTCAATCAGGATGTGATCGACCTGAACAATCGCGCCATTCACGGCGCTTCTGTGATCGTGCTGCCATCGATGATGCCTGAGGGCCTTTCGGGCCTGTATTGACGGGGCAAATCACCCCGTAGCGAGTAAAACGATCGGCGCCGACAGAGTAAGAGGCGGGCTTGATAGGCCCGCCCGTTCGTCTGAGAGAGCACGGTAAACGCCTTGACGCACATTCGATAAAGCGGGAAGTCCATTCAAAACCCACCAACCTTAGCACCTATCGCGGCTAATAAGCGTCAAGGGATCGGCACAGATCATGCAGATTGGACAGTTTTGAAACTATCTCTGCATCCAGACCTTCGGGAAAGGAAAGGCTCATGTATTTTGGGCAGCCAATTGACGGCAAAACCGCACCATCACATTGCTTATATGTCTTGGTCGAGGTGATCCCTTTCATTTGGTAGAGCGAAAGCGTTCGCGCTATTTTGATGTCGTTCGTCTCATCACTGCGTAGAATTTTTTTCACATCAGCTCTTGTCGACGCTGTTTCCTCGGAAAAATAAAATGCCAGCCGCGCACGCCCGTTGGAAAAAACTCTTCAATGGATTCGACTTCTCGCAAGTCTATCAAGTTGTCACTGAAATCAGTGTTTCCGCCGGTCGAACACGAAATTTGAGGCACTTTTTTTCGTGAATTCGACAGTTCTTTACTTCTAAAAATGAGCCATTCACCAAATACATTGCCGGGCTCAAGTCTTTCTCAAGCTCTCCTTCAAGTTGCGAACGATCTATTGGCTCCTCTGGGTTTTACCCAACAGCAAAGGCTACCCCACCTATAGCTACCAAAAGAAGCACGAGTATTCGCGTGACGGGGGGATTAACGTTTGCAGTCTGAGACAATTTGTTATCCTTAGGTACATTTTGATGCATTCACCGTAGTATTTGCACCTCTTGATCGAAATCTGTTGATAAAACTACTTGTAATTTTGCGCGTTTAGCCCCATGTGATGCGTGCGACGTTACCACTATCGGCTATACTGCTCCTTTTGGCACAGTCTTTCGATCTTGAACTGACTTAGCTTCACTGTTGCATTTCGCGGCAGTTTTTAAAAGGAGAACGACAATGGCTACTGGAACCGTTAAATGGTTTAACTCGACTAAAGGCTTCGGATTTATTGCACCAGATGGTGGCAGCAAAGACGTATTTGTTCACATTTCTGCAGTAGAACAAGCTGGCCTTACTGGTCTTAACGACGATCAAAAAGTTACTTTCGATATTGAACCAGGCCGCGATGGCCGCGAAAGCGCGACAAACATCGTTCTGGCTTAAAGGTTATCCTTTAATCGGAAGCAAAACCTTCAAGGTTTTAAGTGGGCGCATCGGTGACGGTGCGCCCATTTGCGTTCTCTCCCGACTCGATTGCGGATAAAAGAGACACTAGAGATGAACTGAGGCAATACGTCCTAAGCGTTTGCGGTTGGCATTGCACCGAAACCCGATCATACGACGCTATGTTGTCAACTTCTCTGAAATCGGTTTTACACTACTTTAGGTACTTCCCGTTGTGGTCGGCCCTCACGGCTCTGCGCTGGCGTGCGTTTGATTTGCGGTCCCGTGGCTTGGGGACCACGTTTGGCATCCTCATGCGTTGGTTTCCACCTGCGAGACGCCGATTTGATCGCGAAGCCAAACGCATATACCCCGAAATGAATCGGAGCGCCCGCGCCGCCTTAGGCCAAAATATGGGCCGAAACATGGGGCGCACGCTTTTTGAAATTTATCACGATGCTGAATTTCAAACCCAATACCACAAATTCCGCGTTTCAGGCCCCGGCCTTGCCGCCCTTAAAGAGGCGCACGCGGCGGGTAAAGGCGCGATCATCGTTTCCGGTCACTTTGGCCAATGGGAAGCCATTCGTGCCGTGATCAAAATGCATGGACTTGAGAGCGGAGCCGTGTATCGCCCCCAAAAGAACAGCCATTATGAACGGCGTATCCTCGCGGGTATTGAGGCTGGCGGGAAGCCGATTTTTGCCACGGGTCGTGTCGGAACGAAAGCGCTCGTGCGGCATGTGCGCGATGGCGGTATTGTTTCCATTTTGTTAGATGAAAAATACTCGGAGGGTATGCGCCTACCGTTTCTGGGCCTTGATGCCCTCACATCCCTGTCTGCCGCCCAGCTCGCGCTTAAATATGATCTGCCGATGATCCCCGCCTATGGTATTCGCATTCGCGACGGCAACGCATTTAACGTGGAATTCGAAGCTCCAATCCCCCATACCGACAGCACCACCATGACCCGCGCCTTTAATGACAGCCTTTCCGCGCGCATCAAAGCAGACCCAGAACAGTGGTATTGGATGTTAAGACGTTGGGACGGTTCGTGAATTATTGTGCAGTAATTTTTTGCGCGGGCAGCCCCCAACCTTAAGCCTAACCGATTGCATCTGCACATTTTCTGCACACCTCCTAAGCAAAATCTGCAGATTATTGCGCGATAACCGCTCCGACATTAACGGAGTTTATTATGCAAAATCACTTTACGGTTCGGGGCGTTCCCACATCCCTTGCGATGGATGGCTGGTGGCTGAATTGTTCGGCAAGCGCCTTACCTGCCCAAGACGTCGAGACCAAAAATCCAGCTCATTTCAATATAGCGCGAAAACCTTGGTTCCCCTTTTTTGCGGCTTTTTTAGTGGTCCTTTTGGCGGACTTCCTGTTCTGGCAGCACAATTTAGGCCTGTCTTTGCTGCTCTATGCGTTCGCAATATTTGGCGTCTCGACCCTAAATTTGCCAGCAAAACAACGTATCCGACCAACTGTATTGCTTTTGCTTGGCGGGTTGCCCGTTGTGGAATATGTGCAGTTGCTGTCTTTGGTCTTCCTTTGCGCGGCGCTGCTTGTGGCCTTAGTTTGGGCGCACGGGCCTAACACCCAAGCCACGAAATATATCGCCTCCGCCTATCGGTTGCTCATTACGATCCCGTTTTCTGGAGCGCGTGCCTTGCTTGGATCGTTCAAATCCGTTCGCGCCGATACCAAAGGCAACAACGCGCGAACCGTTAAGCGGATTGCCCGCAACTGGGCCTTTCCCATTGGCGGCTCTTTGGTTTTCCTGACGTTATTGATGGATGCAAATCCGATTTTTGCACAACTCCTCTCCCTAGACCTCGATTTTGTGCCGTCGATCAATCGCGTTCTTTTTTGGCTGGGCGTGGGCTTACTAATATGGCCATTGATTGACGGCATAAGGTTCGATGACCGCGAATTTGCCTTTCTCACGACGCCAAAAAACCTGCCCAACCTTGGCCTTAACGCGGGGTCCGTTTTACGTGCGCTGGTTATGTTTAACCTGCTGATTGGCGTACAGACCCTCTTGGATTTCTCAATTTTCACGGGCGGAACCGCCCTTCCCGACGGCATGACCTACGCGAGTTACGCCCACCGTGGGGCCTATCCGCTTGTGGCCACTGCTTTGCTCGCTGGGGCCTTCGCCATTGCCGCGCGACCCTTTTTGGGGAGCATCGTTGGCTGAAACCTTTGCTGATGCTTTGGCTGCTTCAAAACACCGTTCTCTGCTTTTCTGCTGGGTTACGCTTGGACTTGTATATCGAGGCATACGGGCTGACGTATCTACGCATTCGGGCGCTCATTTGGATGGGCGTGGTCGCGATTGGCTTGTCCCTGACCGCGTGGCAAATCCTGAAGGCCTATTCAAATCGCTGGTTGGTTCTGCGCTGTGCTACACTGGCTGTTGGCGTGCTTTATATATGCTGTTTTGTGAATTTTGCCGCGCTGATTGCTACGGTGAATATTGTGAATAACAAAACAAATGCAAACTACCTTTGTGATTTCGGACCAACGGCGGCCCGCGCCATTCAGGATGCCGCCAAGGCCACAGGTCAACCAGATTATATTTGGAACACCCGTGCGTGCGGTTTCCAGCAGCATAACATTGACGGATGGCGTGATTGGGGGGTACGCAAGTGGCGCACGCACGTGTAAATCGATAGGCGCGCGGGTTGGCAAAACAGGACATTAAAACATGAAAATTCTGCTCGTTGATGACGATCCCCGCCTGCGTGATCTCGTTGGCTTGTCGCTTGAACGGGCAGGATATCAAGTTTCAACTGCCGCCGATGGGCAACAGGCGCTCACGTGTGCCCTACGTGACGCGCCGGATCTTATTGTTTTGGATGTCGGCTTGCCAGAAATGGACGGCTTTGACGTTTGCCGCCGCATCCGCGCCCACTCGGATGTGCCGATTGTGTTTCTGACGGCCCGTGACGAGGAATTTGACCGAATTTTGGGGCTTGAACTAGGGGCGGATGATTACGTTGTAAAACCCTTTAGCCCACGTGAATTGGTCGCCCGCATCAAAGCGATTTTAAAACGCAGCGGCCAAGCCACCACGCAACACAGCTTGCGCCATGGTATCCTGTCCCTCGATTGTACCGCGCATATCTGCCGCGTGAATGATGTGCAAATTGCGCTCACGGCAACCGAATTTCGCATCCTTGAATGCCTGTTGCAGCAGCCTAATCAGATCCGCTCACGCGCCCAAATCATTGCCGTCGTTTGGGGTAACCATAGTCAGGTGTCCGATCGCACGCTCGACAGTCACTTGCGCAATTTGCGTCACAAATTGGCAAGCGCTGGATGCGAAGACGTCATTGAAACCGTGCATGGCGTGGGTATGCGCTTGAGGGAAATCCTGTGACACAACACTGGCGCCCTCCCCTCATTCTTGTGCTGGCTGGCGGACTTTCCGGCACCCTTGCCCTGTCCTTTGCGGGGATTGTCGCGCTTCGCTATCTCGGTCCGGAAATTGGCTTTCGCAACGCGGCTATGGTCTTGGGCGTGGCAATCACCTGCGCCACTGCGGTCCTCGGCTGGCTGCTATTACGCCTAATCTTACGCCCTATTTTGGCGCTCGAACGCTACGCCGCAGAGGTCAGATTTGACAGCACCTCACAGGTTGACGCCCCCGTTCGCTTTGGCACACGCGAGCTGCATCACACCTCTCAAAGTGTCATCGGAATGGCGACAACATTACGCGACCGAGAAGCCACAATTCGCAGTTTCACCGATCACGTAACCCATGAGATCAAAACCCCCGTTGCCGCAATCAGGGCTGCGGTCGAACTGCTTGAAGACGGTGGAATGTTGAGTGCAGAAGACTTGAAAATAGTGCAGGAAATTGATGGGGCTCAGGCACAAATCCAAACCCAACTGGATGCCCTGCGTCGTGCCGTGCAAGCCCGCGAAACACGGTATTTGGGCACGTGTACGCTGGCAGATATACGGGCCGTCATCGTTGAAAACTTCCCCATGCTAGGTTTCCACTTCTCTGGGGAACATACAAAAATTCCGATATCTTCCAATGGGATGCACATCGTTCTTCAACAGTTACTTCAAAATTCCGTTGAGCAAAATGCGTCTCAGATCAACCTTGCTGCTGAAGAAACCCCGGACGAAATCCACATCACAATCCAAGACAATGGATCGGGTATTTCTACCGGCAACGCAGACCGGATATTCAATGCATTTTTCACTACGAAACGCGAAAGCGGTGGCACAGGAATGGGCCTTTCCATTGCCCGAAATGTCATCGCCGCCCACAACGGGAAAATCACATGCAAAGCATCTGACAGCGGCGCACAGTTTCAGATTGCTTTCCCACGATTGGCCTAACCTATTGGGCGGTCCTCGGCAGCGTCCTTGATTGTAGTGATGAAGGCTCGCGCGCCGCCAAGGTCGGAGAAGGCGCGCGTTCGGCAGCTCAAAACGATGATCTGCTGATCCCGAGCAATTTGGGCCAACATGTTGAACATTGTCGAAATGCGCTCGTCATCGGTGTGAACCAACGCGTCGTCCAAAATGATCGGCACATGATTGCCGTGCTTTGCAAACAACCTCGCAAAAGCGAGACGTGTGAGGATCGCAATTTGCTCGAACGCCCCGCCAGAAAGCACTTCGATTTTGTCCGTCACGCCATTGCGCGTAATCGTTTCAATCAAAAGCTTGTCTGGGTCAATTTGGAATTCGGCACCGGCATGCAATTGCCGTAGCAAGGGCAACAACTCTTTCCGCACGGGTTCAAAATAGGTTTCTTGCGCGTCTGCTCTGGCGGCCTCAAGGTGCGCAATTAGCAGTTTTAGAGCTCTCGCGTGGTTGGCAAATTGTGCAGCCCTCTCCTCGGCACGTTCTAGTTTACCTTCAACCTCCGCCAGTTTTTCTTCGACGGCCCCCTCCGATTGCGTGTGAATGACCCCATCCAACCGCGCCAACTCTCGTTCAAGGAGGTTGATTTCTTTTCGGTCCTCGTCGTCCGCTTGAACAGCGCGTTCATGCATGGCGATTGCCGCCGCTAGATCAGAGCCCGCCGTCCGTAACTCTGCAAGTGCTGTGCGGGCTTTTGTAATCTCGACGGCCTTGTCTGTCTTGGCCTGAACCAAGGCTTGCAACGTCGCATTTTCATCCACAGGCACCGCCAGCGCGGCTTCATCTTCACGCAACCGGACCAAAAGCACCTCAACCTCGGTCAATGCGCTGACGGCTTGGGTCAAACCCTCCTGAAGCGCGGGCAATGCGTCGCGCAATTGGGTAAGGTCTTCATCAAGATTGGAAATCTCTCGCTCTTTGGCTTCCGACGGTTTTTCCTTGTTGCCACCCTCGGCCACAGAATTAGCAGGCTCATCCGCTGGATGGCTCAACTCGGCGCAAAGCGCACTCCATTCCGTTTCTAATGCGCCTACTCCATCAGGAGCCAGCGCCCTGATCTGCGTTTGGGCTGTCTGTCTATCCTGAAGGGCTGTCAGTTGTGCCGCAAAGGTCTGTTGCGCAGCCACGACTGTGTCAAAACCTAATGTTTTCAGGTCGGTATCTAGGTCCGATTGGAGCGCTACGGGGTCGGCGATGCCCTGCCCCACACCCTCTGCTGGTTGCAGAACTATCGTGCCAAAACCGGGCAAGGTCACGGTCAAAGCTTGGTCAATCAGGCGGGGTTCGGTGTTGGGTACATCCACGCCATTTATAGTTGCATGCGCCGTATCTGCGGCCACGATAAACCGTGCAAAATGAATTTTACGGGTCTCGACCGCGATATCGCGGCGACGCTCTAGGTCAGCCAGTCTGTCGATGGCGGCCTTTGTTATCTCGTCTCCGCGTAAGATTGCGTCGGCTTTAGCCAGTTGCGCCTTCGGAGCCTTCAATTGCTCCGATACATCAGACAGGATCGCCAAACGAACCCGTTTTGCCGTCTCGCGTTCATCCTGTCTGGCTTTTTGCAATTCTTCTGAGAGACTACGGCGCAATTTCTCTTTTTCAGTGATCTCGTTTTGCAACGCACTGATGGCGCGTTGGGCGATTGTTTTGGCCTCTGTGGCCTTGCCCGCGGCGGTTCCCTTTTCTGCAATCGCAATCGCAGTCGTCTTGCGCCGAACTTGTGCGTCAGTAATGGTTTTGATGTCGCGTTCAAGGTCCTGTTCGGCGCTACAAAGAAGTTGAATATCCTTCTGTGCATCCTGAATTTTGCGATCCTGCTCCCGTGTCGCAGTCAAATGTTCGGACGCTTCCTCTATCGCGGCTGATCTTTGCTCGCGAAGCTCTGGCGCTTGAAGCTCCCGCACGCGGGTTGCGACCCGTTTTTTCAACCCCAGATCGTGGCCAAGGGCTTCGACGGACTTCGCAAGTTTGAATTGCTCTTCGCCAAGAAGTTCCACTCGATCCACGGCTTCTTTCCATTGACTACCGGCTTTTGGCTTGTCTTGCTTGGTGCTGATGGCATCAAGGTCTAGTTTGCAGCGCTGGACAATACTGTCCATCCGGCGCCCCCCCGTCACCGCGTCAATCTGGCCACGGACGCTCGACATCACATCTCGGCGGGTCTCAATGCCATCTGCGCTGGCATCAACACCAACGCTCCCCTGACGGACCCAAAGCAACCCGAAAGGCCCATTGTTTGCATTCAGGATATTCTGTTGAATCCACTGTTCAGCATCGTCAGCCTGCTTCAGGATCGTGCCGCTCGCCATGGCTGTAACCGCCGCAGACGACCCCGCCTTTTTCAGGTTAAAAACCTTCTCGATCAGGTAATCTGCCCCATCAAGTTCGATCTCGGCCGATATCCGCATCGCCCCGCCTGAATAGGGCTGCATGTCCTTCAGTTCTTTCTTTCCTGACCCATACTCATAGAAAAACAGCGCGTGAAGGGCACCGAAAAAGGTGCTTTTGCCACTTTCATTCTCGGCGGTGATTGTAGTGAGACCATCACCGAACGGGCCTAGAACCGCCGTTTTATCAGCAAAGCGACGGACATTATGCAGGGTTAGTTTGCGCAGCTTCACGTCGCTGTCTCCTGCGCGAGAAAGAACAGATGCGACAACGCCATCTGGGCAATGCGTGCATCTTCTTCGGTGCGGCCCTCAATGGACGTGGCCTCAAAAATGCTTTCTGCGGCCACACGCAGCGCCCCCGCTTCCGCAATTAAGTTCAAGTCGTCGACATTTTGCTCGATACCCACTTTAACCAAGTTTGCTTCGAAAAAGTGGAATTCATCCTCCAGTTTTTCACAGGCCGCACGCAGGGCCGCGAGGTCTGACAGACCCAAACGACCTGTCCCGATGAACCGCACAAGGGCGAAGTCACGACCCGTTTTTGGTAACGCCTCTTCCAAAATTGTCACGGGATCAATGCCAGAAAAGAATTCGACTTCAATGCGGTGCCACGTGTATTTCCCCAAGGGAACTTGCTCTACACGCGGCGTGTCACCGTGCATGTCGATATCAACCACCAGAGCACCCGCAGGCGCGTGCCCCTTGAAACCATCCGCCTCAGGCCCCCCGCATACCACGTCCGCGACGTGATCCGCATCTGGCCATGCCAATCGCCCAACGCGAGATAATCAAGGTTTGAGGTCTCTGCGCGGTCTGGTGGAATTGTTGCCAACCCGCCGTCTTCTGATCCGAAATCCGTCACACCCCCATGCGCCAAACCAATCCGGATACGTGTGCCCGTGTCGGCAGTTCCCATCCATTCCGTCAGGTCGTACCCTGAGGCTCTGACCGAGGGGGGCGCAGGAAGAATCGCCACATCGGGCCCGATCTCAATAACTTCAGCGGACGTCGCCAAAACCACATTGGCGGGCTTGTCCCGCTCCAACCGTTCCCATAGATCAACGGCCGCCAGCGAGTCGTGATTTCCGGGCATCCAAATCCAAGTTAGATCAGGAAAGGCGGCCATCGCGTCCAGTGCTCGTTTCACGAGCCTTGATGGCGGCGCCTCGGCATCAAACGTATCACCTGCGATCACCACAAACTCCGCGTTGCGGCTTACTGCAAGCGCGCCGGTTGCCTGCAACGCGTCAAGGCGCGCTGCCTTTAATGCAGCACGCGTGTCTTCATCAAAATTTCCGAAAGGTTTTCCAAGGTGGAAATCAGCCACATGCACAAATCGCATTATTCTTAGCGCTCCCCAAACCTGATGGACGCATATTGCCCTCGAAGTCACCAACTGTAAACGGATGCACCTATCTTTTTTTGAAGCCCGCTAAAGGCTCCCGCGCATTTTGCGCAGGAGCGGATTTATGCGTTCAAATACGGCGATTATGCTGGGTCTACTGCGCCGATGTCGCGGCAAAGTAAACGCAGACGCGAGGTGAATTCTCCGCGATCCACATAACAGCCTCGCAGCTGCCTAAAGCCTGAGGACGGATCAAAAGCCTCGCGACCATGCAGCACCCGCCGATTGTCAAAGACAACCATTTCGCCGGCTTTCAGCTTTAAGGTCAGGCGATATTTTGGGTCTCGCGTTTTGGCCATATAGGCGCGATAGGCACGGTAATAGGCGGGCATGATCTCGGCAGGCATATCAAAAACCCCTGCAATATGGGCATTGTAGCGGATCTCGATCACGTCGCCCGCGCGGTCCAATGTTATCACGGGTTCGTGGACAGCGATATCGGCGTCACGGTCATGAAACCGAAAGGGAATAGGCACTTCGCAAAGCAGTCGAAAGGCCTCGGGGTCGTCTTCCCGCAAATCCTCGGCCATGGTAAAACCATCGGCAAACAACGAGCCTCCACCTGTTGCCTCATTAGCGAGGCAGTGCAGGAATTGATATCCCGGAGGGACCTCTTGGTTTGGCAAATCCGTGTGAAGAGGTAAGGCGACCGACGTGTACGCTAGATTGTTGGGGTCGGGCTTATTGATCACATCAAAGGTTGTGCCAAAATTGGTTTCTCGCAGAAAACCGATCCGCTGGGCCACGTCTATGCCAGCGCTGACCCTGTCTTCAAGGTGGTCAACAATCGTGAGGCCGAAGGCGGCGAGGTTCTCCATCCAAGATTTCAGGTGTTGATCATCCACCAAAATCGGGGCGGCTGGGGCGCGCGGGATGCCTGCTGCGGTTATATCTGCTCGCCAAAGTTTGGGGGCAATCACGCCCGCGTCTGCTGCGGGTTGGCCCGGTCGATGGGCGCTCAGCAATGCCACGGGAAGGTGGCTTACGTGATCGTCCTCATAGCGTAACGCAACGGTGTGACCGTCAAGTTGCGCCGACAAAAGCACGGGGGATGCTTCAAGCGCCAACAGGTCCAGCAATCGTTCGTGGGTTTGCGGATGCAATCCCGAGGGGCAATTATCACGCAGCCAGATGGTTGGAAAAGAAGTCGACGTAGTGTCCGGCCAAGTCACGACAAGCGTGTCAGCACGGACCAAAAGGTCAGTTACAGTCATAGGAAATCCAGTTCATTTTGGAAAATTGATCGCAGAAATAGCAATCAATCGCAGGGCGGCGGCCACCATTCCTGCGTCTTGCCGTAAGGCGTGCCAATCGCGCGCCACCCCAGCATGAAATTTTTGGAGTCCAAAATCATAAAGTGACGCTAAGTGAGTTCAGTCGTTTCAACAAGCGAGAACACGCGCCGCGCAAACTGGATCGTTTCTAATTGCCAGCACTTTCCATTTTACGATGCGCGATGACCTCTTCCAGCCACCCCAGTTTCATCTCAGGAATTGAGCTAAGCAGCAGGTCGGTATAGTCGTCAAACGGCGGCGAAAGCACTTCTGTTTTGCTGCCATAACGCACGACCTCCCCCTGATACATCACCGCAATACTATCCGCGACGGCACGCACCGTGGCCAGATCATGCGTGATAAAGAGATACGCGACATCCTCCGTCTTTTGCAGGTTCAAAAGCAGCTTTAGGATGCCATCCGCGACCAAGGGGTCCAACGCCGATGTGACCTCATCACAGATGATCACCTTGGGTTTGGCCGCAAGGGAACGCGCGATGCAGACCCGCTGTTTTTGCCCACCGGAAAGCTCGGCTGGGTAGCGGTCGATGAACTCTTCGCCCATCTCGATTTCATCCAACAACTCGATGATCCGTTTACGCTTTTCGGTGCCGCGCATCCCAAAGTAAAACTCAAGCGGACGCCCAATAATGGTCCCCACCGTTTGGCGCGGATTCATCGCGACATCGGCCATTTGATAGATCATCTGTACTTCGCGTAAATCATTCAAATCGCGGCTTGCCAAATCTGGGCTAAGGGTGCGCCCCGCAAACTCAATCCGCCCTTCCGAGGGTGGCAATAACCCCGTAATGACGCGCGCAAGGGTCGACTTCCCTGACCCGCTTTCGCCCACCACCGCCAATGTTTGACCTGGGTGCAATTCAACATTCACATCGCGCAAGACATCAAAGTTTGTGCCTTTGTAACGCGCCGTTATCTGTTCAACTTTCAGCACAGGCTCAGACGATGGTCCCTTTTCTTCGTGACGGATCGAGCGCACAGAAACCAGCGCACGGGTGTAGTCTTCGGACGGGTGGTTGATGATCTTATCGGTGCTGCCGTATTCAACCATTTCGCCCATTTTCAGCACCATGATGTCATCCGCAACCTGCGCCACGACCGCCAGATCATGGGTGATATAGATCGCGGCGACGCCCGTGGCGCGGATCGCATCCTTGATCGCCTTCAAAACTTCGATCTGTGTGGTCACGTCCAAGGCTGTTGTGGGTTCATCAAAAACCACCAAATCGGGTTCGGGGCAAAGGGCCAGAACCGTCATACAGCGCTGTAACTGGCCGCCCGAAACCTGATGTGGGAACCGATTTCCGATGGTTTCGGGATCGGGCAAACCCAACTTGTCAAACAAGGTCACCGCTTTTGCAATCGCCTCGCGGCGCGTGAATTTGCCATGATGCACGGCGGCTTCGATGACTTGCTCCATGATCCTTTTGGCGGGATTGAACGATGCGGCGGCCGACTGGCTCACATAGGTCACCTCACTCCCGCGCAACTTGCGCACGTCGCGTGGTCGGGCCTGCAAGATGTCGCGTCCATTCACCCAAACTTCACCGCCGGTGAGTTTCACACCGCCACGGCCATAGGCCAACGACGCCAAGCCAATGGTCGATTTTCCCGCGCCAGATTCGCCGATAAGGCCCAGAACTTTGCCCGCCTCTAGGTCAAAATCCAATCCATGAACAATTTCGATGTCATGGGCTTTTTCGTTTGGGGGAAAGACCGTCGCGCCGATTTTTAGACCGCGTACTTTGACCAGTGGTGTGTTCATCCTCGGCCTCCTTTAAGGGATGCGGTTCGGTTCAAAACCCAATCCGCAACGAGGTTGACCGAAATCGCGAGGGTCGCAATGGCGAAGGCGGGCCAAAGCGCGGCCGGAATTCCGTAAACGATCCCCTCCTTGTTCTCTTTCACAATGCCGCCCCAATCGGCCTCTGGAGGTTGAACCCCAAGGCCAAGGAACGACAGCGTCGAAACAAACAGCACCATGAAAATGAACCGCAGGCCCATTTCGGCAACCAGAGGACTTAGAACATTGGGTAGGATTTCGCGAAAAATGATCCATCGCGTGCCTTCGCCGCGCAGCTTCGCGGCCTCAACATAATCCATCACGTTGACGTCCACCGCAACCGCTCGCGACAATCGATAGACGCGGGTCGCGTCAAGTAAGCCCATCACGATGATCAAAACAGGGATCGTCACCGGCATGACCGACAACACAACCAGCGCAAAAATCAGCGTCGGGATCGACATCACAAGATCAACAAACCGCGACAACACTTGATCAACCCAGCCCCCCAAAACGGCCGCCGTCAGGCCGAGGACCGATCCAAGGCTGAACGACAAAACCGTCGCCGCAGTTGCGATAAAGATCGTTGTGCGCCCGCCATAAATCATGCGGGTTAAAAGATCGCGTCCGATGCTATCAGTGCCCAACCAGTGCTTGGCTGATGCGGACTCCCAGATGTCATTACTGACGATTTCGGACATGCCGTACGGCGCAATCCACGGGGCAAAAATCGCCATCAAGAAGTACAGCGACGTGAAGAAAAGGCCGATGGCCGCAGAAAGGGGGATACGGCTCATTTCGGATGCCTTAATTTTGGATTGGCAAGAATTGACACGACGTCGGCCACCAGATTTAGCCCAATATACACTGCGGCAAAAATCAATCCGCAGGCTTGCACCACGGGCACGTCCCGTTTGCTCACATGGTCAACAAGATATTGCCCCATCCCGGGATAGACGAACACCACTTCAACCACGACCACGCCGACCACAAGATAGGCGAGATTCAACATCACCACGTTCACAATGGGGGAAATGGCGTTCGGAAAGGCATGCTTTGCGATCACATTAAAGCTGCTGAGCCCTTTGAGTTCAGCGGTTTCAATATAGGCCGATTGCATCACGTTGAGGATTGCAGCACGCGTCATCCGCATCATTTGCGCTAAAACAACGAGGGTCAGGACGATAACGGGCAAGGCAATTGCGCTTAGTTTTTCACCAAAGCTCATGCTGTCATTGATCATGGCAACAGAGCTAAACCATCCCAGCTTTACGGAAACGAAGTACATTAGAATATAGGAAATAAGGAATTCAGGGATCGAAATTGAGGTTAGCGTGACGGCTGAAATCAATTTGTCGGGCCAGCGATCCCGATAGCGCACTGAAAGAAGTCCGAGAAAAATTGCCAGCGGCACCGAGATGAAGGCCGCCCAGAAGGCAAGAAACATCGTGTTGCTCAAGCGGCTACCAAGGCTTGTGGCAATATCCGCGCCGTTTGTCAGGGCGGTTCCCAGATCGCCGTGCATAACGCCGCCAAGCCAACTGAAATAGCGGGTCAAAGCGGGCTCATTCAGGCCCAACTCTTCGCGCAAATTCGCAAGGGATTGCTCGGTGGCGGATTGGCCAAGGATTGATTGCGCCACGTCGCCGGGCAGAATTTGTGTTCCTACAAAGATCAGCGCAGAGGCGGCGAACAGGAGGAGTATGCTCAGCGCTAGGCGCTGAGCAATCAGTTTAAGGATAGGATGAATCACCTGATACTATGCCTTCCAGCATTTCACAGCCGCAAATCCGTTCATCATTTCAAGGTTCGGATCGGCTTCCCATCCTGCGATATCGTCGCGGACACCCTCGACAAAATCGTTGAACATTGGACAGATCACGCCGCCCTCATCGCGCACCAGCATGGCCGCTTCGCTATACAAAGCCTTGCGTTTCACAAGGTCCAATTCTGAGCGTGCTTCTAAGACAATACCGTCAAAGGTATCGTTGAAGAACCGCGTGTCATTCCAGTCAGCGCCCGTCGTATAGGCTGTGGAATACATTTGATCCTGCACAGGACGGCCACTCCAGTAAGAGGCACAGAACGGCTGTTTGTTCCAGACTTCCGACCAGTAACCATCGTTTGGTTCACGCTTGATTTCCAACGGAATGCCCGCTGCTGCCGCAGATTGCTGGAACAATGCCGCCGCATCAACCGCACCGGGGAAGGCGCCATCGGCTGTGCGCAGGATAATCGGGCTACCATCGTGGCCGGATTTCTTATAGTGGAATGCGGCCTTTTCAGGATCATAGGTGCGCTGTGCAATGGTATCGTCGAACAGGGGATATGCCGCGTTGATTGGGATATCGTTGCCGATGCTGCCATAGCCGGAAAGGATTTTTTCGACCATTTCTTCACGGTTGATCGCGTATTTCAGCGCAAGACGCAGGTCGTTATTGTCGAACGGTGCCGTGTCACAATGCATGATAAAGACATAGTGTCCCCGTCCGGAAACGTTGCGCACGCTCAAGCCCGGCGAGCGATCAAGCAAGCCTGCAACATTTGGATCGACTTGGTTAATCATCTGGACCTGACCAGATTGCAACGCGGCGCTACGGGCCGTCGCGTCGTTGATCACGAGGGTTTCAACGGTGTCGAAATGACCGATGCTATCATCCCAATAGTTCGCAAAACGCTCGCCTACATAGCGGACACCGGGTTCATTGACAGTGATCGCATACGGGCCCGTGAAAATACCCGCCGTTGGATCATCCATGCCGCCATTGGGCTGAATGACCAGATGATAGTCAGCCATAAGGAATGGTAAATCGGCATTGGGTGTCGTGAGCGTGACCTCGACGGAATCGCCGTCCACCCGCATGGATTCGATGCCCTGCATGATCCCAAGTGCGCCGGATTTTGACTCTTCGTTTGAGTGGCGTTCCAGCGTTGCAAGAACATCCTCTGGTGTCAAAGTCTTGCCATTGTGGAACTCAACACCCTTGCGGATTTTGAAGGACCATGTCTTTGCGTCGGCGGTGCTCTCGATGCTTTCTGCAAGGCGGAAATCGATCTCACCCGATGGAGATACATTGACCAAGTTTTCGCCCGATTGGCGCAAAATGTTGAAGATCACTTGGGAGGTTGCCGCCGCTGGGTCGAGCGAATTGGTACTTTCACCACCACCAAGACCAATGCTCAGCGTGCCACCACGAACGGGGCCAGCGGCATGAGCCGCGGAGGAAAGCATCGTGTTCGCGGCCACAGCAGTAATGCCAAGTGCGCCTGCCTTACCGAGGAAGGCGCGTCGATTGTATTTGCCCTGTGCGGTGCGAGCCAGAAGGTATTTCAGTTCATCGTTCATGGTTGTTTTCCCAGTTTTTTTGAGTGATTGATAAAAATCGATTCTTCGTGTTTTCGTCCGAGGTCCCTTTTCTCGCCGTTGTCCGGCGACGTGTTTAAGCTGCGATCAGATTGACCGACATAGCGACCTGCGCCTTCTGGTGGTGGCATCCCTGAGTGGGATTGCACAAATGCCGCGAGGCAATCTGCGACCGCGCGCGAAGGCAGGCTTGTTTTTCTAGCATTTAGATCCATGTGTAACAACAGAGTTTCAGATGTCGCGACCAAAGTTTCCCCCTGATCCTTATACATCCGGTGGAATAAATGCATTTTTTTGCCCGCAGCTGAGAGCACTTGCGTCGTTATTTTCAACACGCTGCCTTCCTTAACCTCCTCAAGAAAGCGCAGGTGGGACTCTACGGTAAAATAACTACCACCAGACGCGATATACGTAGCGTCAACGCCGATCATTTCCATGAATCGATCCGTCGCCTGTGAACTTGCTTCTTGATATTTGGCCTCATTCATATGGCCATTGTAATCGGTCCAGCTCTGCGGAACTTGCCGCGAAACAGTTACCGGAAGGTCGACAGAGGCAGGTGTTGGCAACGTCGCTTCATGGGAATTGATCGTCCTACCTGCCCCGCTGCCTGATTTTTTCAGCGCCCGCATCATGCCAACAAGATTGTCATCGCGCAGGCGTTCTAGTTCGCGGATCGACATGTGGCCTGATTGAGCATCCGACTGACCCGCAATGAGGTCGACCAACTCTTCGGTAAACTCCGGCACGTCCATTAATTTAGTCCAAGGCCATTTCAGCGCGGGGCCAAATTGCGCCATGAAGTGCTTCATCCCCGCCTCGCCACCCGCCACGCGATAGGTCTCAAATAGACCCATTTGCGCCCAACGCAGGCCAAAACCATAGCGAATGGAGTCGTCGATTTCCTCGGTCGTGGCGATGCCATCGCTGACAAGCCAAAGTCCTTCGCGCCAAACAGCTTCAAGCAAACGATCCGCGATATGTGCGTCAATTTCCTTACGCACGATGAGGGGCTTCATGCCGATAGAAATCAGGATATCGCGCGCCCGTTCCGTGAGTGTGCTTGGCGTCAAGGCCGAGGGGACGACCTCAACCAAGGGCAGCAGATAAACGGGGTTAAACGGGTGTGCCACGATGATCTGTGCAGGGCGATCTGCGCCATCCTGCAATTCGGAGGGTTTGAAGCCCGAGGTTGAGGAGCCTAGGATCGCATCATGGGGCGCATGCTCTTGTATTTGCTTATGTATCGCGTATTTTAAGTCAAGGCGTTCGGGTACGCTTTCTTGGATCCAATTGGCCCCTGAAACCGAAACAGCCATCGACTCATGGAACGTAAGCGCCCCTTCCGGCGGAAGCGCCCTGTCGTAAAGCGATGGCAAACTGCGCCGCGCATTGGCTAGAACATCCCCAATTTTTCGTGCCGCATCTGGGTCAGGATCAAAGACAGAAACATCCCATCCATTCAGCAAAAAGCGGGCAACCCAGCCCCCGCCAATAACACCCCCACCAACAATCGTTGCTTTCATCGGCGCGCTCATTTTGGGGCTCGCTTCACGAGAGCCAGTTTCTCCCGAACCTCTTGTGGACCCATAACCTTGGCCCCCATTCCCTCAATCACGCCCACGGTCTTTTCGACCAACTGCGCATTGGTAGCGAGGACACCGCGCTCCAAAAACAGGTTATCCTCAAGCCCGACACGCACGTTGCCGCCCGCCAGAACGGAAGCCGCCACATAGGGCATCTGATCGCGGCCCAATGAAAAGGCGGACCAATTCCAATCCGCTGGGATGTTGTTCACCATCGCCATGAATGTGTTCATGTCATTGGGCGCGCCCCAAGGCACCCCCATGCAAAGCTGTACCAAGGCGGGTGATTTCAGAATGCCTTCCTTCACCAGTTGCGTGGCGAACCAAAGGTGCCCCGTGTCGAAGGCTTCGATTTCTGGCATGACGCCCAAGTCCGTCATCATCTGCCCCATAGCCCGCAACATACCCGGAGAATTCGTCATCACATAGTCAGCCTCGGCGAAATTCATCGTCCCGCAATCAAGCGTGCAAAGTTCTGGCAAACACGCGGCGATATGCGCCATGCGCTCGGTTGCGCCGACCATATCGGTTGCCGCAGCGTTCAACGGGAACGGGCTTTCCGCCGAGCCAAACACGATGTCCCCACCCATGCCAGCCGTCAAGTTCAAAACCACGTCAACTTCGGCGTCGCGGATGCGGTCGGTCAGCTCGCGGTAGAGGTTCAAGTCACGCGAAGGGGCACCCGTTTGCGGATCGCGCACGTGGCAATGCACGACAGCGGCCCCCGCCTTTGCGGCGTCAATCGCGCTTTTGGCAATTTGTTCAGGGGAGCGCGGGACATGTGGGGACTTATTTTGGGTCGCGCCCGCCCCGGTTACAGCACAGGTAATAAAAACGTCGCGGTTCATAGTTAGAGGCATGGATGCCTTCCTCTTCGATCAGATTTCATGGCATAGAAACCGCCCCAAGGCAGATTTTGCAGGGTGCCGATGCTTAGGAAGAATTCTAAAGGGTGCAATAGGGCAGATACTTTACACAAAATGCCATAATATGTACGAATCATGCCAGATAAGTCACCAACCTTCTGTTTTCTACTGTTTGATGGATTCTCAAACATGGTGCTCGCCAGCGCTCTTGAGCCGCTGCGCGTGGCGCATGGTCTTCCCACGGGGCCGGATTTCACATGGGAAACGGCGAGTGTTTTTGATCAACCGGTTCAAAGCTCCAGTGGCCTTCAGATCACACCAAGCCTCGCTTTGGCCGAGGTGAAAAGCGTCGATTATTTGATCTTGGTCAGCGGCTATGGGGTTCGCCAACACGCGACACCAGAGGTGTTTTTAAAGCTGCATCAGCTTCGCAACATCACACGTCATATTGTTGGAATTGATACCGGCGTTTGGCTCATGGCTGAGGCAGGGTTTCTAGAGGGTCACGAGGCCACCATCCACTGGCAGGAAATGAATGCATTTGGCGAGAGGTTCCCTAATGTGAAGCTTTCCGAAGACCGTTTTGTGCAATCGGGAACCCATATCACATGTGGCGGGGCCTCCACCGTCATGGATATGATTTTGAAGCTCATTCAGGATCAATATGGGGCCGCCCTCGCCTTTGACGTCTCAAATATGTTTGTGTTTGATGTGAACTGGAAGTTTGGGATCAACCAAGGGGCGGGGCTGATGAAAACCGCTGGATCGCCTGCCTTGCGCGCGGCCGTCAACACCATGGCAGACAATATTGAGCACCCCATTTCACTCTCGGATATTGCGGCTGCCACCTCGACATCCCTGCGAAGTTTGAACCGCATTTTCTTACATGAACTGCAAATGCCACCCGGTAAATACTACCAGCTTCTGCGATTAACGCGTGCGCGGGACATGGCGGTGGAAACACACCTCTCAGTGATTCAGATCGCGCTCCTGACGGGTTTTTCATCGGCTTCAGCGCTTAGCCGCGCTTTCTCAACGCACTATAAAATGCGCATAAGTTCCGTGCGTAAACGAAAATTGGTTCTTTAGATACCAGTGCTAGGGGGCTGTTCAGGCAAGAAATGCCCGCGCCGCAGCAATGATCGCGGCAAAACTGTCGCGCGCTCTCTGGCTTCTGTGGCGGGCTCGTAAATACCCATGGATAAGTTGTGGCTCGTTGCGCCACGTGGCCTCTACGCCCGCGCTGCGCAATTTCTCAACATAGGCAGGCCCCTCATCACGCAAGGGATCCACATCCGCCGTGACGACAAAGGCAGGCGGTAAATTGGCAAAATCCCGCGCCCGAAGAGGCGAAAGTTCGGGGTTGTCTTCATCCTGACGATCACCCTTATAGAGGGATTCATAATGCGCCAAATCGACAGTCCGAAGGAGCGGAGCCTCCGCGTTATCCACAAACGAAGGCAACGTCTTGTCGCCGCCAAGCCCTGGATAAATCAAGATCTGTGCCAGTGGCATTGGCCCCCCGACCCTGCGCAAACGCAAACACAGCGCCGCACTAAGCCGCGCCCCCGCACTATCGCCAACAACGATGGCTCTTCGCCCATCTGCGGTTAATTTCCGCCAAACCGTTTCGACATCATCCAACGCCGCCGGATAGCTATGTTCCGGACACAAACGATAATGACTGGACCAAACCTCGGCCCCCGTGGCCGCCGCAAGTTCCGCGCAGACGTCATCGTGACTGTCCAACGACCCCACGACGAAACCACCGCCGTGCGTATAAAGTATTGCCCCCTTGCCGGAAGTTTTCGATCGGTATTGGCGCACAGGAATACCGCCAACTTCGATATCTAGAACCGCTACACCTTCGGGGTGCGGCGCCCAAAATACCGCGCACATGGCATCATAATACGTGCGGTTTTCCTCTGGCGTGGCCATATTGGCCTCGGACGGGTATGCCGCTTCGGTCTCTGCGATGAATTTTAGTACTTCTGGGTCGGTGACTTGTGCCATCAGCGCTCATTTCTTTTCATATATTTAGGTGCCGCGCGAAGTCTGCCTTCGCTCTCTACAATGCGATTTACTGCGTTACACAATGCCGATCCGCGTTGGCTTGGACCTTAAAATGCTAAACTTTGACGACAACAATCATCCAGTGCGGTTAACGGTCTTTAGTCCAAGGTGATACGTGCCAATAACGAAACGCACAGGCCCCATTTTTTACCCACACCTTTAATGTCTCCAATCGCGGGAGAAGTTCAGTGCATAGTCATCAACAAATTTTAGTGCAGAGTCGACAATTAATCTCGGTTGCGCGGCATGCTGGCACATAGTGTTCCCTCTCTTGAGTTTTTGGCGACTTCTCATCTCCTAGGGCTGAATCAAACGGAGTTTACTCCGTAAAGTTACTGGGTCCGCAATTTCACACATATCGCGTACCATCGGCGCGGTCCAAGACGGGTTCGACGACAAATTTACACTATGCGCGTGGGGTCGTGATTGGTATTATGTGTGTAGTTCTAGGGAGTGTAAATCTCATGTCTGTAAACAATATCAATGTACTTGTTGGCACGACTAAGGGTGTTTTTCTATTGTCTGGCGGCACCGACCGCGAGGGCTGGAAGGTGCGCGGGCCTTACTGTGACGGTTGGCCAATTAACCACGTTGTG
This sequence comes from Falsihalocynthiibacter arcticus, assembly GCF_000812665.2. Lineage (GTDB taxonomy): Bacteria > Pseudomonadota > Alphaproteobacteria > Rhodobacterales > Rhodobacteraceae > Falsihalocynthiibacter > Falsihalocynthiibacter arcticus. Next base: position 3,295,021 of record NZ_CP014327.1, on the reverse strand, counting down.
GGAGATGCCAAAACCGGGACTCTGTGGGCTGGCGGTGGAGGTGATTGGCACGGAGCGGGCATTTGGCGCTCAACCGATGGCGGTGAAAGCTGGCAGGTCACCCGCTTATCAAAAGGCAAGATGGACGAATGGGCCGCCATCGATCCAGACTTCGCCAAGATGATCGGCTGGACCGATGAGGCGCTACCCTTCACGGATGACTTTTCCCAGATATGGTCGCTAAACTTCAGTCACGGCAAGCTTTACGCGGGAACCAAACCTGCGAACCTGTTGGAAAGTAAGGATCGCGGCGAACAATGGACCAAGGTTGAGGGCCTCACGGATCATCCTTCCTTTGAAGCGTGGATACCTGGGGCCGCGGGATTGGTGCTGCATACAATCGTGCCTGAGCCGTCGAATCCGGAGAAACTCTGGGTCGGCATATCCGCCGCAGGTGTCTTCGCCACCGAGGACGGCGGTACCACTTGGGAGCGCCGCATTCGCCTTTCAAACGCTGAAGCCTGTCAGGGGCATGACCATCCCGCCGCGCCCCAAAACGGTGAACTTGGGCATTGCGTGCACAATATGGTGCGGGCGCCGGGGCATGAGGATGTGCTTTATCAACAGAACCATCACGGGGTCTGGCGTTCCTCCAATGGCGGGCGCAGTTGGGACGACATTAGTAACGGCCTACCGTCGCTCTTTGGCTTCCCGATCGCGGTCCACCCGCGCGATCCTAACACGGTCTGGACCCTCCCTTTGAATGGCGACAGCAAAGGGCGCTTCCCACCCGATGCTTCAGCGGCGGTATGGCGTTCGCAGGACGGTGGGCAAAGCTGGCAGGATATGCGTCAGGGATTACCGCAAGACGCGTGTTATTTCACCGTTTTGAGACAGGCCATGGCCACGGACACCCGCACCCCAGCGGGGGTCTATTTTGGGACAAACTCTGGCTCGGTCTTTGCCAGTTCCGACGAGGGCGAAACATGGCAAGAGATCGCGCGACATCTGCCGACAATACTTTCGGTGGAAATCTTAGACGGCCCATAAAGAGCTAGGTCCCCTTGTTCCTGCAATAGGATGGCTTGCGGAGCATTGCTTTTGCTATGAAAATCATCCCTTCATTTCGCGGCAGGATTCAAACTGACCTTCATTGCGATGGCACCGAGGAGGAAGCTTGCGCTGATTGTTGCCAATGCCACGCTTGGCGATGCCGTGGCAATCAGAGTTCCAAGAACGGCCACGCCGAAAGCACCGCCAGCCTGACGCGCGGTGTTGAGCACTGCGGATCCGACGCCCGCTCTTGCGGACGGCACGTTCTCAAGGGCTGCGGCCACGATGGCAGGCAGTGTCGCGCCGCCAATTCCGATCAGCAGGGAACCAAGCAGGAAGATTGTGGACGTAAAACCTCCGAAAACCATGAGCGCCGCGCCAACCGCGCCAATGCTCAAGGTTACCATTCCTGGAAGGGGCGCTCCAAACTTTGCGACCATACGGCCAATCGCAAAGGCTACGATGGCTGTGGTGGCTGTCATGGGGGCGAACTTAAGTCCGACAGAAACTGGCGCGGCCCCATCTGCCTGAAGGATGATCGATAGCGAAAATAATGCGCCGTAGTAGGCAAAGTTGTAGAGGAACGAGGCCATGATCGCACCAGTGAAGGCGCGTGATCTAAAAAGCTGGAATGGCAGCATGGGATCGTGGTGGCGTCGCTCTGTTATCACGAAGGCCGCGAGGGCCACCACACCGACGACCGCCGTCGCCAGCACGGGAAACGACATCCAGCCCAATTCCTGACCTTCCGTGGCCGCGAAAACCAGTGCGATGAGGGCCACCATGCCAAATATCTGACCAAGCAGATCAAACGCACGTCGCTGCTGGTCGGGATTTCCAACAGACATTGAAGCCGCAATATAAGCCAAAAGCCCAACAGGCAGGTTCAAAAGAAAGATCGCGCGCCACCCTAGAGTTCCGGCAAGAAAGCCACCCAGCAAAGGCCCGGCCACCAGCGCCACGGCCGAAATCGCGCTCCAAGTTCCAAGGGCGTATGCACGGTCTTTTGGGTTCGGAAACGCATGCACAAGGAGTGCCATAGAACTTGGAAGGATCGCAGCGGCCCCGATACCTTGAATGGCCCGTGCCGCGATCAGCACTTCCGTAGAGGGCGCAAGGCCGCACAACGTCGATGCTCCCAAGAAAAAAAGGAGCGCCGCGAGGAAGACCCTGCGTGCGCCAAGCCTGTCGGAAAGCGCCCCCGAGGACAGGAGTAAACCAGCAAAGACCAGCGTGTAAGCATTGGTGATCCATTGAAGGGCTGACAACCCAGCGCCCAACTCCTCTGCAATTGTGGGCAAAGCCACATGCAAGGCCGTCGCGTCCAGCGTAATCATGAACGAACTCGCGCCAAGCGCAGCAATCGCAACGGCGGGGGGGAAACTGCGGGTGGTTTCAACTGTACGAGTGGTCATGGCTGTCTCCTTTTCCATGTTCTACTGGCACAACGATCGTACAAGTGATACTTATGGAGATAGAATGTGGGTATAAGGGCAGATTATAGTATGAATTTATCGCAAATCCGTGTGCTCGTGGCCGTTTCGGATACAGGTAGCCTCACCGCTGCCGCCCAGAGGTTGGGCCTGTCACAATCGGGTGTCAGCCAAGCCTTGGCGGCACTTGAAACGCACCTCGGGGTCATGCTCATATCTCGGACACAACGCGGTGCTGAAGCAACGGCGATTGGCGACGAGGTTCTCGCAGAAGCGCGTGATGTGCTTGCCAGTCTTGACCGGATCAAACGCGCCACCGATTTGGCCCGTGGCGTTGAACAGGGGCGTCTGCGGCTTGCGGCGTTTCCGTCCGTTTTTCACACACTTCTGCCGCCGCTTCTGCGCCGCTTTCAGGAATTACATCCGGGCATTGAGGTCGTGACATTAGAAGCCAGTGATACCGAAATCGAAGCTTGGCTCGCCGCAGGCACGGTGGACCTTGGGGTGACCGCCGTCGAAAGCTATAGCGCCACTCAATTCCCGCTGGGGCAAGACGATTGGGTGGCCGTCCTGCCTTCTGGCCACGCGATCGCGACGGCGCCTATTCACAGCGTCTCTTTGGCGCGCCTCTCAAATGAGCCATTTATATTGGCAACGGGCGGGTGCACGATCCACGCGGGAAGCCTTGCGGAGACCCTCGGTTGTGGGTTGCAAGACGTTCGGATGGAGGTGCGCGACTGGATCAGCTCCTTCGCCCTCGTGCGCGAAGGATTGGGCGTCACAGTGGTGCCAGAACCCACCCTGCCCTCCGACCGGCGCGGCATAAGGGTTCTGCCGTTAAAAGAAGATTTGCACCGGTATTTTGCGCTTAAACCTTCATTTTTGGCCCAAAATAACCCTGCGGTATCGGCTTTCCTAAATCTAGCTCGATCACAGGTTCAGATGCTGCAGACTTCGAATTCGGAAAAATTGCTCGTTTAGCTCGAAGTGGGTCGCACGCAAATTATCTAGCGGCAACTCAACGCCTAAAAACGATTATTTTCAGAACGTTAGAACTCACAGTTCAGATAGAACCTATGGACGTAGTTTCGCGCCCGTCAGCGCGCCGTAACTGCAACGAACGATGAATTCAGATTTCACATGGTCGTCGAACTTCAAGTCCCCTTTTCCCACGTTAGCAAAAAGGGGACTTTAGCGCCAAGTTATGACTGTAGTGGTGGTTTTTTGAACAAGCGTATGTCTCTCTTAGGGCCGCTCGACAACTACATATGTCCCAGCTTCAATTTGGTACCAATTGTACCCATCATAACAATACTGAACCCCCTGAACCACTTCCACAGCACAGCTTGGAGGTTCCGACGTTAACGCGGTACCAATTGCCATTCCTGCGACAATCCCGATCGCGATTCTCGCGGCATCGGTGTGATGATCGTAATGATGATGATCCGCCCCACCTACATGTCCTCCGCCATGCCCGCCACCTCCTTGTGCCATACCGATCGAATATTGAGCGAATAGCAGCACCGTGGAAAGGGCCGTTATAGATGAAATTCTAAGTACAGTTTTGAGCACAGGTTTTTATCCCAGATTCAAATCTTCGCCAAGTTTAATTTATACAGGTCCAACGACATCAAAAGTAATGGTTCTATGACCGAAACAGACCCTCGATACTTGTAATACCACACTTTAGCCTAACCATAGTCTTTGTTGAAATGTTTACGCACTGGCATCCCCCCACGCAGAACGATGCCCCTTTAAAACTGGCCGACATGCGGCGACCTCTCAGATCGGGAAGGAGCCCCACCTAAAAAAATGCATGTCATCCCTGTGGTCAGGCTTCCAACCGTCGGAAACTTCTGGCTGGTTTGAAGTTGCGGGCGCGTCTGGGCATGATAGATGGTTTCGGCCCAGAAATTGTTCACGTGCACATCCTTTGGCAAGGTCAGCTTGTAGGATTTCCCACCGTCCATAGGCGGTTTGTCAGCATCCAAATACCCAACCGCATAGTCCGACCCCGCAACCGGTTCGGTGACGGCCATGGCGGGCGTCACACCGCCTGCGTTGAAACAATACAGCACCCGTGCACCCAGACCCATCGTGCCATCGGCCTCAAACGAAGTGTTCTTAATGGCAAACAGTGTGACCCACGCACTATCGCTGTCGGGGTAAATGGACATGCCATCGATGCGCGGTTGATACGTCATGGCCCGCGACGTAGCATTGCCAAGGGCGCCTGCATCAACCAGCAGTTTCTTCATCCGCGCATCTGGTTTAAAGGGTTTCCCCTTTACGATGCCAATCGCAGCGATAAGGTCGGTACCCGTATAGGCATAGAGCGTTGAGGTATTCGCCGTAATGACCAAAGGTTGAGAATCCATCAACTGCTCGAAAATAGCCACCTTGTTGGGCGCGTCAGCACCGGCACTGCTCAGCCCATCAAGGACGGTGTTCAGCGAAATCGCACCAACATTGTCCAAATATACATCAAGACCCCGCATCGTGTCCAAATTGTCATAGAGCACATCAATGGTGGCTGCGGTTGGAGCGCCTGCTTTGAATTCTAGCGTACCTATGTGTGTTTACACTTTGTCTGGGATCGAAATGGCGTCCAGAGTTTCCTGCGAGATTTGCGCCGATACAGTCGTTGACATCAGTGCCACAAAAATAGGTATCAATGTGTTTCTAAACATGTTTGCTCCCTCTTTAGATATTGTTTTAATTGGCGCGAAAAATGGCGAAACTTCATTCAGATAAAGTTGCAACCTTGTTTCAGGATCGAATAGTTTTATCCGAAAAGTTCCATTGGAAACTGAAAGGGCTTTCTCAGGCAAAACACCCATTTTTGCAATACAGCCTCCAAAAACGGTGGCCTTCAGGGACCAGTCAACCGTACGTGCCGCAGTAAAATTCAACGCTTCGCCCTGAATGTACCCTTTTGATTTGGCTCTCTCATGACTTGCAATTGGACGTCGCGACAGCGCGTGGGAAATCTAAATAACCGAGGCTCCCCAAAACGGAACCTCGGCCAAGTCTGTCCCTTACGCAGCATTTTCCCAACTTTTACAGCCTGCTAAGGAGCGCCGCTATCAAAGCTAATTCAGCTCGCCTTAGTTGCTGGAGGAAGCACCCAAGAACCGTCGAGAATAGACGGATTGCCTTCTTTGGGCCAATACAGACGCATCATCAAAATGAACTTGTCCTTGGGAGCCGGTAGCCAGTTAGACTCCTTGTCCGCTCCGGGGGACTCGTTTTGAAGATAGATGTCCACGGATCCGTCAGCATTGGCTTTCAAATCTTGACGAGCGCTGATCGAATACCTGTTCAGGGGATTGGCGACAAAGAAATATTTGGCGTTGTACATCGTGATTGACCAAAATCCGTTGACCGGTGGCAATTGACCTTTTTCAAACCGGATGACGTATTTTTCCGACCCGTCATAGTCCCGATGGATCAGCCCGCTCGCTGATTTAGTGCTGGTCGGATACACGGCGTCCTGCGGGCGGTTTGCCCCAAGGCCAATGGCCGTGATCAATGCACGTTGGATATAGTTCGTGCCATAAAGTCCGGTCTTGGTTGTATAGGCCCAACCATTGATGTCGGTTATGTCGCCATCACTGTCTTTGAAGTGCAGCATGATCCGAGCAAAGGCGATTTGGGGCACCTTCTTCTGAAGCACAACGTCCAACTTGCTGGCATCAAAGTCTTGTCCTGGAACAATGCCAATATCGGCCATCTTCTTGAGAATTGGCGCATCCGCTGCGGCAGGAGGATTGGTTTTGAGTAATTCGCTGAACAGAGTGAAATACTCGACCGCATCCAACGCGTTCACTTGGTCGCGCACCGCAGTTTTCATATCTATGGATGGATCAACTTTGCCTGCTGGCGGCGTATAGTCCTTTCCAAAGGAACTGAGGGGCACCAGAGACATTTCATCTTGAATTTTGTGAACTGCGGCGTAATCTTCCTTGGTTCCAGTGCAATAGATGCGTCCAAGCAGCCAGACCATGCTGGTGGGGGATTTGTACTCGGTCACGCCCTCTGGCAGAGTTCCCGTCCAACCAGGCCCGGTCACGGCAAAGGTCTGAGCACCAGTTCCGGTTGTCCGTTTGCCCGGAACATCGAAAACATTGGTCCAGCCATCCAACATCGGGAACAACGCATAGCGGTCATCCATGTCTGGCACGCTAACGATATAGGGCTCTTTGCTCACATCAAAGAACCCGTAGGTATAGAGGGTATCCGCGTTCGGCGCCGTAACATCCTTGAACGACGCATCGGGGTATTCACGCAGGCGCCCAAGTTGGCCCATTGGGGCTCTTGTTCCCTTTGGTTCGGCGACATTTGTTAAGACACGGCGGGTGTATTCCATCGTGACGAGTGGGTAGGCATAGGTATAAGCTTCAACGGCTGTCCAGAAATCTGTGTTGCCCAGAAGCTCGTCAGAGATCGAATCTGACTGCGCCCAGCTGGGGCGCGCTATTGTGGTGGTTGCCAATGCGCCCATGGCGCCTGTCGTTAGCGTGCGACGTGAAATATCCATAATAAGTATACTCCTAATTGATTCCAATATGTCTCAATTCTGTCAATCTAGGCGGAGTGAATTTCGCGATCCAGTAAATTGTTTCCAGTGACGTTGCCTGCGGCTCGCCAACTAGGCGCCCAAATATCCATTCATCTGGCATTGAAATCGCTAGGGCAGGAAACCGATAGTTGAAAACGGAGGGCGCCGACGACGGCGTTTGTCCGTAAGAAGAAATAATCATTAAGGACGGGTTGAGCACCAAGGACTGCTAAGTGGATGTTTTGAAAACAATACGAGTATTTTTACTTATATTACGGCGCATTCTCCTGCGGTTTTCCACCATCCAATTCCACGCCCCCTTGTTGTTATCAAAAAGGATATCGGATTTGAAAGACTCGATAATTGTGAAGAGAGAGTAGAGCATTCAGGTCAAAATCTGGTCTTCCACATCCCGAAGCTATTAACTGCGGGGTGTGGAAACTATTGTTGCCGTTTAGTCTTTGGTAACCATCGCTTCCTTCAGCTTGGTTTTGTCGGCCTCTGTTAGAACCGGAGGGGCCACCTTAAGGGTCACTTTCTCCAGCGTACCAGTGAACGCAAACGGGGTTTGGTAATCCTTATCGTCGACGCCGGTGCCAGTGTCGGCCCCGACATCCAGATTTTCATCCCACTGCAAAATCAACGGAATGGTTTTCTCCATTTTTTGCGTGGCGACAACCTTACCGTCGACCTTCAACTCACCAGTCCCAGATCGACCAATGCCGCTCATGCTATTGTAAGCCAGAGTGCCCATACCAAGCCCGTCGTATTTGAAGTCGAACTCCACGGTATGTTTGCCAGCGCTTAGCGCATCAGCGCCTTCCCAGCGGATCCGCTCAAGGTCCAGCAGGTTCCAAGTGACCACGGGTTTGCCTTTGAGAAGATAGAAACCGTATCCGCCGAAACGACCACCCTGTGTCAGGATCATGCCATCGCCGCCACCTTCGGGTACATCCACTTCTGCCGTGATCGTGTAGGAGGTATTCAGAACCGAAGGAGCATCGCCGTTCGGAGTTCCGGTAAAGGTTCCTTTCCAGACGAATTCATCGCGTCCAGCCGTCAAACTTGGCCGTGGAGTGACCAAGCGGGTCGCCACGGATGCATCCAAAGGAAGGACTTGATATTTCTCGGCTTCTTTCCAGAAAAGCGCCTGCATCTCTTTGAGCTTTTCTGGGTTTTCCGCCGCCACATCGTGCGCTTGTGTCCAGTCTTTGTTCAGGTCATAGAGTTCCCACGGTGTGCCTGCGGGGTCTTGGTTCACAGGACCGGTGATTTCCCACGGTGGACGCACAACTTTCGTGCTGCCAATCCAGCCGTCATGATAAATGGCGTGATCGCCCATCATTTCGAAATACTGGGTATGGTGTGTTGAGGGCGCGTCGGTGTTGGCCGCATCAAATAGATACGCCATGCTAACACCCTCGATGGGACTTTGTGGAACGCCATTGACCACGGCAGGTGGTGTGATGCCCGTCGCCTCAAGGATTGTCGGAACAATGTCGATAACGTGGTGGAACTGGTGGCGAATACCGCCCTTGTCCTTGATTACATCAGGCCAAGCGATGGCCATCCCTTGCCGGATACCGCCAAAATGCGATGCGACCTGTTTGGTCCATGAGAACGGCGTGTCAAAGGCCCAAGACCATGCAACTGTCATGTGGGGGTTGGTTTCGTTGCTGCCCCATTCGTCGTAGAATTCAGCAAGTTGGTCTTTGATTGGAACGTTCACACCGTTGAACGCCGCGACTTCATTCGGGGTGCCAATCAACGTGCCTTCGGCGCTGCCGCCGTTGTCGCCGCTGATGTACATGACAATCGTATTATCAAGTTTGCCCATATCATCGACGGCTTGAATAACACGGCCGATTTCGTGGTCGGTATAGGCAACATAGGCCGCAAACACATCAACTTGACGAATGAACATCTTCTTTTCGTCGTCCGTGAGAGTGTCCCAAGGTTTCAGCAAATCTTTTGGCCAAGGCGTCAACTCAGCGTGTTGTGGAATAACGCCCAGCTTTTTCTGATTGGCAAAGATGGTTGCGCGCAGTTCATTCCACCCTTTGTCAAACAGGTGCATATCACTGATCTTGTCGATCCATTCTTTGGTTGGGTGATGTGGCGCATGCACGCCGCCCGGAACATAATAGACAAAGAAGGGCTGCTCAGGCGCCAGCGTATTGATCCGGTTCATATAATCGATGGCTTCATCCGCCATGGCCGTGATCAAGTTGTAGTCTGTGTCGCCTACGTAAGGATAAATCGGGGTTGTGTTCCGCATCAACGGCCCTGGAGTCCACTGGCTGGTGTCGCCGCCCATAAACCCATAGAAATACTCAAAACCCATGCCGATGGGCCATTGGTCAAACGGTCCATTCTGACTGACTTGGAAGGCGGGTGTATTATGGTTTTTGCCGAACCACGATGTGCGATATCCGTTGTCTTTTAGGATAGTGCCCACGGTCGCTTTGTCATCGGCAATGATGCTGTTGTAGCCGGGGTATCCAGTGGCTTGTTCGGCGATGACGCCAAATCCGACGGAGTGGTGATTGCGCCCCGTGATAAGCGCCGCCCGCGTTGGCGAACAAAGAGCCGTCGAATTGAAGTTTGTGAAACTGACGCCCATCGCGGCGACCCGATCCAGAGCAGGAGTCGGGATCACACCCCCGAACGTCGACGGGGTGCCATAGCCCGTATCGTCGGTCATGATTAAAAGGACGTTTGGTGACCCTTTGGCCGGAGCGATTTGCGGTGCCCAGTAAGGCTCTGATGCCGTCGCATTGCGCTCGATCTTGCCTTTGAATTCTGGTGGTGGCACCGGAATCTGCAAACCATTAATGGTCGTCGTTGCTGACGGCAATCCCGGTGTACCTGTGATTGTTTGCGCGGATGCCGTGACCGAAAAAAATGAAGTCGCCGCAAGTACAACAACCAATGTCGACTTGGACTTTGCTGGTTTCAGGTTCATTGCTACCTCCAAAGTAATTAAAATCTGATTCTTTGTAAATTGATGTAATTATAGTGGCATTTTTAATCTTACAAAGTTTTAAAATGATTTGAAGGGAGTGAGAGTGCCGTGGTGAACGCAACTGCCCAAAAAGACTTTTTTCTATAGCCAACGGGCTGCGGCACCTGAAAGTTTCTCACGTTACGACAGTTCCCTTTACCGTATCGCGCAGCGGAGAGAGGAAATATTCACACAGCACTGGCCTCAATGTCGCTCTCAAGAGACAGCGTCCTATGCGCGGAATATTTGGCTGATTTGGCATCAGGTCATTGTCGTGTCGAGGCGTCTCAACACGTTCAAAGCATGGCTTAGTTCGGCTTTTTGGTCAACGACAGTCTCTCCCATAACAAACACAGAGTACGCTTTTGCGGCTCTCACCGTCCTTAAGACTAGATCATCGGGTCGCTAACACAGAAGGCCTGAACATTATCTACGAGGTCAGTTGCCTACCTCCACGGCCCTTACATAGAAAGGTCCTTCTGCGATCGATCACCCCTCAAAGAAGGGGCGATAGGGTTCGCCATGTTTAATGATCCCATGAACAGTACGGGCCATCTTGGCGGCGATTGCGGTATATGCTTTGCGGCGCAAATGTTTGTTGTGGCGGTCCTTCGCGATGTAGCGTTCGAACTTGTCTCGAAAGCTGTTGGTCCGCTGCAGAATGGCGACCTGGCCTGCCATCCAGAGGGTGCGGCGCAGTCGGGCATTACCATATTTTGACAGCTTGGTTTGGCCCCGGAATGTGCCCGATTGGATCGTCGCGAGGTCCATTCCACAGAACTTTAAGAACTGTCGGTGATGTGCAAACCGGCGCAGGTCACCTGCTTCCGCCAGAATGGTCAGGGCGTTAACCGGACCGATGTCAGGGACCGATGTCAGCAATTGATAGTCAGGCAGATCTTTGAGAAGCGCCACGGCACGATCCTCAATCTGATTGCGTTGCGCGATGAGACTGCGACCTTCACCGAGGACCAAACGGAACATGCCGATCGCGTCAGAATCGGGAGCAATAGGCAGCCCCACAGATGCTTTGGCGGTCTCATAAATGTCAGCAAGCAAACGTTCTTTTGCAACCTTACGGCCCACAACGTCCCAGGCGTCAGCGGTAAATGCGTCCTTGCTCATGGCTGAGATAAAGTGTGGTGATGGATAGCGCTCAAGGAATGCAAAGAACCAGTCGCTGCGCGAGCTGCGGTGAAAGCGGTCGGCTTCGGGTAAATACAGCGGTAGGTAATGTGTCAGCACTCGGTGCCACAGTTCTGTCTTTGACTTGGACACGTGTCATGGGTTTTAGACAGCTCTTGGATGTCGTTCGTTCCACACACCAGTGGGTCGTGATAAAACTGCTCATTCCCGATCTCCATCATGTGAAGGATGGCCTGAGCGTCCTTGGGGTCGTTCTTGTCCCAGCTGTTATGCAGAGCTTCCCGGGTACGCGCCAAAGCCCATGACGATACCAACTTCACCTCAAAGCCTGCGGTTGCGAGGCGATAAGCAAAGGCGCGGTGGTAATTACCAGTCGCCTCAAAAGCTGCGCGCACTGGACGGCCATAACTGGCCAATGATGTGATCAACCGCTGGAAGTCCTCCATTTGGTTGAGGACAGTCAAACGGCGGCGGCGCTTTTTGCCTAGAATGGCTATCAAAACTTCATGCCGTGCTTTGGCGATGTCGATGGCCACTAAAACTGCTGCATCTTGTGCAATAACAATCTCGGTCATAGTCGGTCTCCTTTGCAGTGTGGTTTGTTGCAAAAACCACTGTAGGGACCTGAGGCGAGGCTATGACCACCTGCTGCGCTATTTGGGGGCTGCGCAGGCGGTCATAGCTTCTCAGCCAGCATCATTCCGAAGGTGTTACGGAACCTAACACTCAGAAATACTGCGTGAGACCTCAAGAACAGCGTTCTAGAAGCCGCACCCCAGCGCCAAACTTTAGCGAGTTCCACTCTCGAAAGGCACAGCTTTCCCCGAATCTAGCAACCATTGATTTACATTCCCACGATCATCATAAAACACGACCAGATATCGGCCAAAACTGTCCGTTACCTCACAATCGGAACGCGCCATTTTTACCGTACAAATCAAGACCTCTTTGCCCTCAATTCGCCAGCGAACGACCTCGGCGACGGCTTTACTTTCGTCGGTTGAATGTTCCGGTGTATCGCCCCTGACCGTCGAAGATGCTCGTTGTGGCGGCTACCGTGTCACCATCGATCACCGCTTAAAGGTAAAGAACTCACAATCCAGCGCGACCGCTGCCGGGCAAAACCCTGTAGCGCACATCATTGATGACACTAGAACTTGGTAAATCAAGTGACGGCAACTTTCGAAATTCGATAGCGACAGTTGCGGTTTTAGTTAGAGAATTGAAAAATGGCCCATTGCACCAAAGCAGAATGCAGCTTGGCTCCTTGCCCCTGAGGCAAGCTGTGTTTTATCACAGGGCGCGAGCATCTCGGCATCGGGTTTAGAGGCGAGAATCCCCGAAGGCGCGGATCCGCTGCACGTTGCTTGCATCAACAGCGCAGCGATCTGCCTCCATAGCTTCGCTGCATATTTAAAACCCTCCTGAAGAGCGGTGCGCGCTGTCCGTTCCCTGTTGAGTTCGGGGGCGATGCGGGATCTTTGTTCTGCGAGTTCTAACAGTTCGCGGTTTTTGCGCTGTGTCGCCATCTGCCAATCTTGGCCTCCTCCGCACCGCAATCCCCCGCTTGCACGCGAATTCCGACAAAAACCCGACCGAATTTGATCGGAGTGCTGAGTTCGTCAGTTGGCGACGCATGGGAACAAGGAACAGATTGAAATACAAATCGTTGTGCCCCGCGGGTGGTCGCCACGAGTGGTCGACCCTAGATCATCACACATGACCCATTGGAAATAGCTTGTGTCGGTCTCAACACTTCGCCTAGCAATTGTTTCGGCTGAGAAACACCCACCGAGACATTTAGGAGAAAGGCCTGAGCATTGCCGTATGAAACCCCAAACTTACCCCAGCTCAAAAGTCGCAACTCATGTAGCCCTCACTCCAACACCTAAACTTGTCGGTACTGGGTGAGGGCTTAAATCGTTAGAGTGCAAGTACTAACGCATCCCGCGCAGGGACTTGGTTCGCAGCGGCATCGCCCCAAAGTGCCTCACGGACAACAAGTGGCGCGCCATCGATCAACACAGAAATTTGTTGCGCTTCTGCTGTTGGGTTGATCAACCATAGGAACTGCTTGTCGCCGCCTTGCTGTAAGCGCCCCTGCACGGCCAAATTGCCAGTCTGCACGGAAGGTTTGATCCCCGCCCATTTAACACAGGCTTCAAACCACGCAGTAGCCCCCGTATCGCCAGATTCCAGATCACGGAAATGCCCAGCCGACATATGCGTACCAACCAGAAGGGTGCGCCCCTTGCCATGAGGTGACGTCGTGACCGCGACGCGTCCCCCGTCGAAGTAGCCCAAAACTTTGGCGCTTGTCGGTGTGTAGGATTGCAAGAAACCCCCACCGCGCAGGGCGGCATCGTCCAGCGATAGGCGAATACGATCCCCGATATCGGGCATGAATTCCACCTCGTCCTCTACCACACCAAAAACGGTATCAAGCCCGTTGTTTGGCTGCTGAACACCAACGCGACCATCATCGCCAAAGTAACCAGGACAGGCCTCCGAGATGAGTTTTCCCCCGCCTTCGACCCATTTGGCAAGTCTTGCGGCCAGTTCAGCAGGCATCATAATCGGGTATGGCGCATAGATTATATCGTATTTCTCAATGTCGGCATCATGTACCCAATCCGCCTGAACGCCCATATCAAAGAACGCGCGATACGCCCCCCACATAGCGTCCTGATAGGTTTTGAAGTCACCTTGGCTCGACAGTAACAGATCAAATCGTTGTGCCTCTGGGATCATTAAGAGACCGATATCGCCACGCACAGGAGAGGCCGCCATACAGGCCGTTTGTTCGGGCGCGTTCACCCAACGTCCAACACTGGCCTGCATTTCAGAACGCGGCGTGCGACTGCCATCCATGCCATAAGCTCCGAATGCGCCGAAAAGCGGCCCGTTCAAGAGTGGGCGATAGCGAAGGTTCATCATCCCACGGGCACCCGCAGCAAAGGATGCCATTGACCACAATCGGATATCCTCAGGCGTTGCCACCCGCGCATCCTCCTTGTCACGTCCAAGGACCTGCGGCTGCATCCAAAGTGGCCCGCCTTGCCGTTCGGCATGCCAGAACGGCTTGCCCCGCGCGGCCCCTCGCACCAGATCTCCCGCAAAGAAGTTGCGCCAAGGTTGGTTACCTTTCCGTGCCCCAATCCAAGTATAGCCATAAATTTCGACCTGTTCGGCAGCGCGCCAATCGTTGCAACCATGCCCAGCTAGTGCTGTCACTGCTCCCGCAATACCATGAGAAATAATCGTCGCCTCGGGATCAACGGCACGAATGACATCGATTTTATCTTGAACATGGCCATAGAAATTATCCTCGCGAAACTTCAACCAATCCAGACATTCCGCATAGGGCTGGATTTGCTGGGGAGGCATAATGTCATCCCATTCTGCATAAGAATAACGGTGCCAAACCTTCGCTAGGGCATCAAGCGAGCCATATTTTTCACGAATCCATACGCGGAATGCCGCCGCAGTTGGAGCCGAGAAGTCGTACTCAGGGCTATAGTTCACCTCGTTATTCACATCATAGCCAAGCAAGCCCGGGTGCCCGCGATACCGAGTGGTCATTTCGGTCAAAAACCCCATCACCGCTTCATGTACTTCTGGCGCATTCAGGGTAAGTGGCCCTGCCCCACCTAGACTTTCGCCAAATCCACCAACGGCGACGGATGGACTAAGTTGCGACGCCATCGGTGTGCCGTCCGCCTTGCGCATCCGCGCAAAATCAAGCTTGCGTTGGAGCCAGTCGGGTGAAGCCATGGTGAATTCTGCGATGACAGTCGCCATGCCATTTTCGGCGGCCAAATCGAGTTGTCGATCGCATTCATCCCAGTCATATTTCCCAGGAGCGCGCTCAATTGCAGACCACATAAACCAGTGGCGGAAGGTATTGAGGCCATCACTTGAGGCAATACCATAGTCACGTTCCCAATCCTCGCGAGGTGGGTTTGATTTGCGGTAATAAACGGCGCCGTAGGGCA
The DNA here is from genome assembly GCF_000812665.2 of Falsihalocynthiibacter arcticus. Classification (GTDB taxonomy): domain Bacteria; phylum Pseudomonadota; class Alphaproteobacteria; order Rhodobacterales; family Rhodobacteraceae; genus Falsihalocynthiibacter; species Falsihalocynthiibacter arcticus. The sequence goes on along the minus strand of NZ_CP014327.1, from coordinate 3,279,850 downwards.
CTTGGGGCAACTTTGCGGGCATATAATATTCCTTTTTAACAAGAGTATGGGGTCACCGACGCCCAGTTTTTGGGCGGATGTTTTCGATTGAAAGGGAAAAGGGCCTGTTTTGGCGCTCTACAAGGGAAGGGTCAGGGGTTAATCACCAGAGGCAAGTACCTGTAGGTTGCGGATCATCGCTGAATGATCGAGGTCGCCATCTCCTCGCCCAATCGCTGCCCCCATGAGTTGGTGCACCATTGCCGTATTGGGAAGGGCCACATCCAACGCACGTGCGGCATCAACGGCTAACCCCATATCCTTGCGGTGAAGGTTGATACGAAACCCTGGAGTGAATGCCTCGTCGATCATTCGCTCACCGTGCACCTTAAGAATGGTGCTATCAGCAAACCCGCCGAGCAAGGCTTCACGCACACGGGACGGATCTGCCCCTGCTTTTCCCGCAAGGAACAGCGCCTCGGCCACGGCCTCAATTGTCAGGCCAACGATGATTTGATTACAAACCTTGGCGACCTGTCCATCGCCAGAAGGCCCGATATGGGTGATCCGTTTCCCCATAATTTCCAGTATCGGCATAGCGCGGGCAAAGGCGGCTTCGGTCCCGCCGCACATGATCGTTAGGGCAGCGTTTTTGGCACCAGCCTCGCCCCCCGAAACAGGCGCATCAACCCAATCCGCTCCTTGTGCGGTTATTCTTTCGGCAAAGACCTTGGTCTCGACCGGGGATATGGAGCTCATGTCAATCACCAACGCCCCATCTTGCAACCCGCTCGCAACGCCATCCTTGCCAAAAAGCACCCCCTCGACGTCAGACGTATCTGGCAGCATCAAAATGACAATCTCCGAAGCGGACGCAACTGCAGCAGCACTATCGAGGGCAATGCCCCCAGCCGTCACCAGTTCTTGGCTCACCTCTTTTACCCGATGCAGAAAAACGTCATGCCCCGCCGCGATCAGGTGACCTACCATTGGGCGGCCCATGATACCGAGTCCAATAAATCCGATCTTCATGCCTTCACTCCCATTTCTTTCATCCACCCCAGCCCTGCGGAGGTGCTGGTGCGGGGTTTGTATTCGCAACCGACCCAGCCGTCGTAGGCAAGCCGATCAAGGCTTTGAAGTAGGTATGAGTGGTTTATTTCGCCCGTCCCCGGCTCGTGACGGCCTGGGTGATCGGCAATCTGGACGTGCGCAATACGGCTTTGGTGCCGCTCAAATGTTGGGATCAAATCACCTTGCATGATCTGCGCATGATAGAAATCATACTGTAACCAAAGGTTCTCATGCCTAACGGCCTCAATGATACGAAGTGCATGATCCACACGGCTTAAGAAAAATCCTGGTATGTCGCGTGTATTGATCGGCTCAAGTAGTAATTTGACACCTGCTGCGGCCATTCGTGGAGCCGCGTATTTCAAGTTGCTGATGAGTACGGCCTCAAGCTCCTCTTGGTTCGCACCCACAGGAGCAATTCCCGCCAAGCAGTTAATCTGAGTGCAACCGAGCGCCGCGGCATACCGCAGCGCGATCTCAACACTCACCTGAAACTCCTCGACACGGTCAGGCAAACATCCGATGCCCCGCTCCCCGCCAGCCCAATCTCCAGCTGGTAGGTTGAACAAGACTTGCGTCTGCCCTGCCCCCGTTAACGCCGCCGCGACGTCTACTTCTGGGTAGTCATAGGGACCAATATATTCGACCCCTGTAAAGCCGTCAGCAGCAGCAGCGGCAAAACGATCAAGAAACGCATGTTCAGTATATAACATTGATAGGTTGGCGCAAAATTTTGGCATCTTATCCTCGTGGTAATCTTGTTAAACAGTCGCTGCTTCAGCGTTAAAACGCGTGCGGTGGAGCATCCGCCGATTGCGCGGATCGGGATTGGGAACAGCAGAGATTAAGCTTTGGGTGTAAAGCTCGTTGGGAGCTGTGCAGATTTGCTCGGCGGGACCCGTTTCAACGATCCGACCCTTGTGCATGACGGCGACTCGATCACAGAAATATCGAACCACCGAGATGTCATGCGCGATAAATATAAAGCTCAAGTCGAGGCGCGTTTGCAACTCCAGTAACAAATCTAGAACCTGAGCGCGAATAGACACATCGAGTGCAGAGGTTGCTTCGTCAGCAATGATAATACGCGGGTTCAAAGCTAACGCGCGGGCAATGCTGATCCGTTGGCGTTGACCACCCGAAAATGCGTGCGGATACCGCTCCATCGCGGAACGATCCAAACCAACCAGTTCCAGCAACTCCTCAACACGGGCATCAACCTGAGCGCCGTTCATCTCGCCTGCAACAATTAGGGGATCAGCAATCACTTGCTTCACCGTCATACGAGGATTGAGCGAAGCAAACGGGTCCTGAAATACCAACCTAACAGCCGAGCGATATCGGGCCAATTCAGGGCGCGCCATTTTGGTGACATCTTCGGCGTTCGTATCACCGTTCCATTGAATGTTCCCCCTCGACGGTTCGATAATCCGCAAGAGCATCCGCCCTAAAGTCGTTTTTCCAGACCCACTTTCGCCAACAATGCCGAGGTTTTCGCCGGGCCAAAGATCAAGGCTCGCGTCCTCCACGGCCATAATTCCAAAGCTTTGTTTGCCGCGCCAATTCTTGACACCGTATCCTTTGGTAAGGCCGCGCGCGGACAACAAAGGTATGCCCGTATTTTCAGGTGCAAGCCGTTTTCCAGCAGTATCAAGCCGCAGGGTCGCCGCAAGGAGGGCCTTTGTATAAGGATGTTGGGCCGCGTGGAAAACATCATCCACCGGACCTTGCTCAACGATTTTTCCCCATCGCATGACAGCAACATGGTCAGCCACTTCAGCCACAAGCCCGAGGTCATGCGTAATCATCAACATGGCCATGCCGCGCTCGGCTTGAAGGCGAGCGATCAAGTCCATGATCTCGGCCTGTGTGGTCACATCAAGTGCGGTTGTAGGTTCGTCTGCTATAAGGATGTCGGGATCACACGCGAGGGCCATTGCAATCATCGCCCTCTGCCGCATACCGCCAGAAAACTCGAAGGTGTAGCGGTCTGCCATCTTCTCGGGATGCGCAATCTCAACCTGCCGCAACAAATTGACGGTCTCGGCTTTGGCCTCGGCCTTGGTCATCTGACGGTGCAGCAACAATGCTTCTACAATCTGGGCGCCAATTGTTCGCACGGGTGAAAGAGACGACATTGGTTCTTGAAAAATCAGGCCAATCCGCCCTCCGCGCACGGCGCGGATTTCACGACTATTCGGCTCCATTGTATCAAGGCGTGTCGCACCATCGGCCCCGTGTAAAGTAATCTCGCCACCCGCCACTTTTGCTTGCGGATCTATCAGCCGCAAAAGCGCACGCGCCGTTACCGATTTTCCTGACCCGCTTTCCCCCACAAGGCACAGGGTTTTCCCAGGATAGAGGTCAAAACTCACGTCACGCACCGCATGTAGGATATGTGTACGAAGATGAAAATCCACACTCAAATCGCGCACTGTCAGAACTGGATCTTGTCTCATTTTATGCTGTTCCAATATCGCGTTCATGTAGAATATGGGTCAGCGGCGTCGCGCATCCCATCCCCTAGAAAGTTGAAAGAAAGGACGGTCAGAACCACCGCTCCTGCGGGCCAAACCAGCAACCAAGGTGCGGTCGCCACCGCGCGGATATTCTGTGCATCTTGGAGGAGAACACCCCAGCTGACGACCGGTGATTTCAACCCAATCCCAAGGAACGACAACGCGGTTTCGGCGACGATCATTGTTGGTATCGCGAGAGTCACCACGGCGAGAATATGCGACGTTAGGGACGGTAGAATATGGCGAAAAATCACGCGCCGTTGGCTCGAGCCGTCCAAGATTGCCGCCGTGACGAAGTCTTCGCTGCGCAGGGCCAAAAACCGACCTCGCACTTCTCGCGCCAGACCCGTCCAGGCCAGCAGCGATACGATCAAGGTCACCATAAAATACACCGTTATCGGCGACCACGTGATAGGTACTGCCGCGGCAAGTCCGAGCCAGAGCGGAATGGTGGGCAATGCACTTATTACCTCAATCAAGCGCTGGATCACGATATCGGTCCAACCGCCATAATACCCAGAGAGCGCCCCAAGAACGACACCGATGATCAGGCTTGAGACCACCCCAATCAAGCCAATAGACATCGAAATACGCGTGCCATAGATCAGCCGGCTAAGGAGGTCGCGACCAAGGCTGTCGGTTCCTAGCAAGTTCATATTGTGGCTTGGGTCAATCGGGCCAACCAGATGGGTGTCCATTTCGAACATGCCCCACATACGATAGGGCGTACCCTCAACAAAAAGCCCAATCGGAATAATCGCGGTTTCATCAATGGCAAAGGACCGACGCAAAGACTCTTGATTCACCGTCATCGTGTACCCTTTGACGTGTGGCAACCATTGCCGTTCATCCACCTCATTGGTCACAAAGAAATCAATGCTTTGCGGCGGCGCATAGGTGACGCGCGGTTGCGCCAAAGTCGGCGAGGTCGGGGCCAAAAACTCGGCAAACAATCCGATAAAGTAGAACAAGAGTACCACGATGCCGGCAAAGACCGCCACTTTGTTAGAAAAGAACTTCTGCCTAATAAGTGTCCACTGACCCGAAACCGCGATTTTATTTGAGTCGTCACCGGGGCGAAGGGGGCTTATCGCGGGGCCTGTTTCTTCGAGGAGCTGAGATGTATTTTCCATTAGGTAAACCTTATTCGTGGATCAAGCAGCGCGAGCAGAAGATCAGAGACCAACATCCCAATCAGGGTCAAAACCCCCATCAAAAGAATGAAACTTCCGGCCAAATACATGTCCTGACTAACCAGAGCGCGCAGTAACAACGGCCCTGCGGTTGGTAGGTTCAAAACAATCGCAGTGATGGTTACGCCCGAGATTAGTTGTGGCAAAACCCAGCCAATCGCAGAGACAAACGGATTGAGCGCGATGCGTACAGGATAGCGCATGATCACTTTATATTCGGAAAGCCCCTTGGCCCGCGCGGTAACAACGTAGGGTTTTGACAGCTCATCGGTCAGATTAGCGCGCAGAATACGAATGAGGGCAGCTGTGCCGGAGGTTCCGATCACAATCACTGGAATCCACAGGTGTTTCATGAGGTCCCAAACCCGTGCCCATGACCAATCGACACCAATAAACTCGGGCGAGAAAAGCCCGCCTACGCTCTGTCCAAAATACTTGTAGCTCACATACATCAGGGTAAGGGCGAGGATGAAATTCGGTATCGCCAACCCCAGAAAGCCAAAGAATGTTGCGACATGATCGCCCACGGAATGGCGACGGACCGCGGAGTAAATACCAATCGGCAATGACACTGCCCAAACAAACACCAAGGCCGCCAGAGACACCGAAAGCGTGGCCCCCATGCGGTCCCAAATCAATTCGCTCACGGGGCGACCCCATTCAAAGGAGTAGCCAAAATCGCCGCGCAGCACGATGCCACTGATCCATTTCAAATACTGAACAGCCATAGGGTCATCCAGACCATAGGTTGCCCGCATCCGTGCAATCTCGGCTGGGTCAACGGTTTGGCCGCTGTCAGCCATTGAGGCCAAAAGCGAGGTCAAATAATCCCCCGGCGGTAACTGGATGATGAAAAATGAAATCACCGAGATACCGAACATTGTCGGCACCATGAGCAATATTCGTTTCAGAAAATAGCCCCACATTACGCTTATTCCTCCCAAGTCAGATGTACGGCTTCGACGATATCAATTTGCGGCACGGTAACAATGGCCCGTCCATCGCGTAGGGTCACTTTGGCCGCACATCCTGCTATCGGCAAATACGCTTTGACGTTTGTTTCGCCACCTTTCATCGCAATCGATACGTTTTGGGTGCCGACGGGATAAATCTCGTGGATCGGGGCTTTCCACATCATTGGGTTGGTTAAATTAACGAGAGAAACCAGCATCTCGGTCTTCCCTTGTCGCACCCCAACATCCAAAATGCCTTTGCCCGAAATTTCGACCATAGACGGGCCACCCAACGCCCAACGGACGGTATTTTCAATGAGACGTTGGTGGTCCTTGGCTTGCACCTCCCAGTAAGTTGCGCCGATATTCCACGGAATATGTGCTACGCGTCCTCCTGCTGGAGTCTGGCGTACAACAACTGCGGGTGCGGTTGCTGCCTCGCGGGGATAGACTTCCTCCATCGGGAGATCGGGAAAATCAGGAACATAAAGGAACGGCGTATCCGCCCCCGTCCCCGCCTCAATACCAACAAGACGAATACCGCCAATAATCCGAGCAGCGCCTTCGTAACCAGCATTCACCGGATGATCGCCACAAACCTCAACGTAGGTATTTTTAACAGGGCCGCGTGGAGCAGAGATGACCCGCGTGCCAAGCGAAGGCGCCAGCCCACATTCATCGCGCGGCGTGCCATCTTCGGTCGCCATAGCGCTTTCTCCCGCGACAATAAGATTGCCACCACGGCCAACCCATGCCGAAATCACCGCACACTGCGCATCGGAAAGGCACAGTGCATTTGGCAAGATCAGAACCTTAAACCGATCTAACATCTCGTCCGTCATCGCGTGATCCGAGACAAATTCGAATGCCAGCCCCGCCTCGACCAATGCGTGACAAAACCCCTTTTCGTCAGCTTCGGCTGCATCACGACTATTCCAGTCATGCATACGCAAAGTCGTTGTTGCGTCTAGAATTGCGATTTCACAAGCAGGTTCCGTTGTGGTTAAGGCTGGTTCCAAACGAGCGTGAAGATCAAAACCTTCTGCCACGGGTTCAATCCAACGTGGATCTGGAATAACCCCATTAAATTTGGTGAACCATGGCAACATCCCATGCGCGGCGCCATCGGCGATCCAAGTGGTCATTTCAGGGCCCGTCGTCACCGAGTCCTTCCAGCGATGCACCGGTTCTTCTGGTCCAACCGAAGTAATCAAAATCACGGGTCGATCGCGCAAGGTCGCCCGAATCCGCTTGGCATTGCGCCCCGCCATCCAGACAGGCTCAACCCCGTGGCGCCCCTGATGATCGACAACAAGGAATGGGCAATGCGCTTTAATCGTTTCAAGATCAAATTCCATCAGCGATGCCCCACCCATATTGGGAATAAAGCTCGCATTAGGCCGGATCGCTTGCACGGCACGATCCCATTCAACAACCATCGTTGTCAGCCGTTCACGTCGCCATGCCACCCACGCCCGCCATGCGAGATCCTCTGAGTTTCCAGCTTGGGGTAAAGCAAGGCCAGACGCATCAAAAAACCTACGTGCGCAACCCTCACAATAGCAAATACCGTGACCTTGCCAGCGATTAGCAAACACCGCATCGATGTCATACTCGCGCACGATTTCGCGTACGATTTCAGGCATATACTCCATGTTGTAATCACCATAGGCGCACGTCACCCATGCTTCTGGGAATGCCCAATGGCGGCGCGGATTTCCTGCCGCATCAACGGCCACCCATTCCGGATGTGCCTTTGCCGCATCATCATGAATAGCGTGCGGGTCTACCCGCGCCATCACATGCATATCAAGGCCTCGGGCCCCGTCGACAAGCGCTCCGAACGGGTCGGTATCCCCTAAAAACTTGCTGCGATAATGGAAAGGAACTTTTGTCGGGTAATAGGCGACATAGCCACCCGCACTTAGGCACGCCGCGTTTGACCCTGTTCGACGAAATACATCGATCCATTCATCGACATCAAACTTGATAGGATCATCCTCCGCAAGCGTCAGTTGTGTCCAGCGCGTAGCATCGCGATACCATTCGGGACTGCGCAGTAGGCGTGCGGGATCAGGGCTCATTGCGGGCATTGTATTCTCTCAAATAATTTTGGGTTCTGTGCGTGGCTTTGAAGGGAGCGTCCAAAGCCACGCACTAATCCTAAAGTAGCGGATTAGTTTTTAAAGAACTGCTCTGGTCGCGAAGGACCAGGGGTTGGCCAGCCAAAGTTGTTCGGCATCACGGGCATGGTGTTTACCATGTCATTCTTAACGACGCCGTACCCGTCAGGCGGCAACGAGACGCCAAAGACCAAGAACTGATCAGCCGCAGCTTCAAGGATTTCGGCCATAATGACCTGCTGCTCCGCAACGTCGCCCGTGGCAAGCAAGTCGCGATAACGTTGTTGTTGATCCTTAATTTCCTGCGGAGGTTCAATCGCATTCGGGCTTTCGGGCGAACTGTAATAAAGTGACCAACCAGGGGCATAGATCGAGTTGCTATTGTACGGCACGAAATACCGAGGATCGAGCATCGCCGCGATGCCGCCATTGGCCCCAAACTGATGGGCCGAAGCATCAAAGTCGCGGCCATTTCGCACCCTCGTTTCCCACAGGCTGCGATCCATAGTGCGGATCTGAGCGTCAATACCGACAGCCTGAAACATTGGGATGGCCAACTCGAACATATCAATAAAGGTCGAACGCACCTGATCAATCTCAAACAGAATCGACAACCTCCGCCCTGACGGATCGAGGCGATAACCATCACTGTCCCGCTCAGGCACAATCGCATCCAACATCTCGTTTGCGAGGTCAGGATTATACTCCGTATACTGCGTCGCCAAACGCTCATTATACAGCGGATCATCAGGGTTGATCGATGGTTGCGCTGGCGCACCCTGCCCCACAAACACCGCATCAATCAGGTCCTGACGGTTGATCGCTAACGAAAGCGCCTGACGGAATTCGATCTTGTTATACAGCTCATTTTTGACCGGATCGTTGTGGTTCAAGTTCAACTGAAACACCATAACATTCGCGGCGGTCTCTTTTAGGGTGTAGAAATCATAGTTACCGTTTTCCTTGCCATCAAACAACACAGGCTTGTTCGCAGGGGAGGCAATGTATTGGTCCATCATGTCGATCTCCCCCTGAAGGGTTTTCAACAATAGAACCTCAGGATCGGACACCATTTGGTACACCACCTGATCGAAGTATGGCAACTGTGTGCCCTCCGTATCAACCTTGTGATAATAGGGGTTACGTTCTGCGATTGCGCGCTCGGTATCCTCGCCCGGAGCCGTGGTGAACTTCCAAGCGTTCAGAGTTGGGCGGGCTGAGTTCTGGAAGTGAACATTATCCTCGTCTAAACCATGCTCACGCGCAAACAGTGCGACCCAGCTGTCAAAACCACGCTCTTGTGCCAGTTTGTTTGCGTCAGGGTTGTAGCGAATATGGAATTGCTTGAGGTAATGCGCAGGAGCCTTTGTCAGCTGGTCCTGATTGGCCCAAGCAAGCCCTTGAGCAAAGAAACCGTTAGGTGAATCAAAGACAACGCGGAAGGTGGTTTCATCCACAATCTCGAGTTTTGCGACTTTGCCGTCAGCCTGCCAATAGCTCTGGCCCTTTGTCGAAGGCGCATCGGGATCTTGAAAGATATCTTCATACCAAAAACGGATGTCTTCCGTCGTGTAAGGTGCGCCGTCCGACCATTTATGCCCTTTGCGAAGGTGGAACGTATAGACAGTAGAGTCATCATTAACTTCATAACTTTCTGCAACGTTAGGCTCAAGCCCCGTCCAATCGGGCGTAAACCGCACGAGCGGTTCATAAGCTTGATAGCGGATCAGCATCGAGAGCGACCCGCCCCCAACCAAGGCATGATTCCAAGTACCGCCTTGCTGACCCGGCCTATCAGTAGGCGTTATTATTAAGGGATTTTCAGGAATCCTGTTTTCCAGAGAGGGTAAATCACCGTCTTGAGAAAATGCCGGAATACCGCTCAGCGCGATCCCTGCAATGGCAGTTGTCGAAATAATAAAGCTACGTCTACCGATCCTATTCATGCTGTTCCTCCCAGAACTTTGTTGATATTTTCTTCCTTTACATCACCATGTGAAATACCGTTAGGTAAAGCGTTATGTAAAAGAAAAGTTTCTGCGTCAGCAAACATAACGCGCCCTATTGAATTAAAACGCTAAACCGCAAACCGCTGCAATGCAGCAAATCCCAAGAGGCCCCGATGAGTAAAGTTACCCTTCGAATCATCGCCGAGAAAACTGGCTTGTCTAAGTATGCGGTCTCTCGTGCCCTATCCGGCAAAGGCGGTGTAAGCGAAGCTACGCGCGCCCGTATTGTCGAGGTTGCCGAAACACTTGGTTACAGTCGCCCAAGCCGCAGTCAAGGCAGCACCGCAAAAACCATAGGCGCGGTCTTTGATTTTGAAGATTACGCAAATGGAGAGATGAATATACAAATCCAAAATGGTCTACAAAGCGAAGCGGCGCGTCTTGGCTACTCAATCCGCGCGCATTGGACAGCTGACGATGGCGATCTAAAACAGTTTATCGAAGGCTGCGCCGCCTTATTCTCGGTAAACGTGCAAAACAAACCTGCTCTCGCGCAAATAATGAAAAGCGGAAAACCTTTGGTGCGCTCGGGCTGGGCAGAGCCATTGGAGCAAGTTGACCTCGTTGGCGGCACGGACCGCGAAGCTGGGGCTGCTATCGGAACCTATCTTTATAATTTAGGCCACCGCGAAATCATCTTTGTCCACGGCGATATCGATCTGCGAGGGCGACGCGAACGCCTGCTTGGGCTTCAGGACATTGTTGCGTCAAAACCTGACATGACCTGTCACGACATCACTTGGGATAGGAATTCAACATTCTCGCAGGGCCTTGACCGTGTCTTGGCCGAAGGGCATCGTCCAACAGCGTTCTTCTGCGGCCACGACGGCTTGGCGATTACAGCTTATTCCGACATCTTATCCCGCGGTTGGCGCATTCCGTACGATGTCTCCGTCATTGGGTTTGGCGATTTCAGCCCCGCCTTGCAGGTTAGTCCCGCCTTAACGACCGTCAAAATTGAAGCACAGGAATTCGGCCGTGCCGCCGTCCGCCGCCTAGACGCCAGCCTGCGGAATCCTACACAAAAGCTCACGCCGATGCGCCTGCTCATTCCCAACAAGCTGATCTTGCGCGACTCAACGGCGCCCCCACGCGATGACTTCCTTGCTAAAAGCCTCAGGAATTAGGAACCAAGCGATATACGCACTTTTGCCGTTCTTAGACCGAACAGTTGCTCCATCTTGAGTGATCCGCCGAGCTGGGATGTCAATGTGCCAGATCTTAAGTGACACCAATGTATCAGCGCGTAGCGTACCAAGAAACGCGAGAGCAAAAATGCCGCGGGCACGCAAATCATAAAGTGTTCTGGACTGCTTACCAACATTTCCTCGGTCTCAGTGATTTATGGAAACGCCCTTTTTTCGCGCGGCAATGCAGCGGAGAAGGTGGCCTTTGGGGGTTTACAATAGTCAGGGAGATCGTTTGGCAGACGCTTGAAGCCATCCTGTTTCATGATCTACTCAAAGAACGCCGTGAGGCTCTGTGTTTGATGGTTGAGGGCGAAAGCCGCCCTTTTGCGTCCGCCCCTTCCAACGTCTTGATATTGCCACTGCGAGACAGGTACTTCCCACCGTGCTTTTCGACTAGTTTATGAACATTCGCAGCATATTCTGGCACCCAACGGTCATCGGTAATTTTAATGTCTGCGATTAAGTAAACACTCATTATCTCTCTCCATTTGGAAAATTGCGCCGCTGGCGATGCACCGGAGGCTTGTTTCCAAATGATAACTTGTCGCTGTTGAGAGTTATAACAATGTTAGCCGGCAGGCTTCCAAATAAAATGCCCGCAACCTGAGCTAACTCGGAATTTCAAACACTGATGGTTTGGTTGCCCCCCTCGAACTGGCATCAAACCCCGACAAGACCATACATCTTTGCAACCATTGATAAGGTACAGGAACAAGCCACTGAGTGTGTATTGGACGAACAACAATGAGCGACCAGAGCTGGCGTAATGCCCGCAATGAAATTGAACTCAGCCGCGTGCAGCCTACAGGTGAGTTCCTTAAAAAACGGGGAATTCCCCGAGCGTTTGATTTAAAGCATAGATGCTAGAAAAGTCCTCTTCCAAGCGCGATCCCACAAAAAACCGCAAACAAGCCCAGAACTAGTGTGCCTAGAAGGTAACAACCCGCGTGAAAAAAACTCGCCTCGTTCAAGCATCTCCATGGTCTCCAGAGAAAACGACGAAAATGTGGTAAATCCACCCAAAAAAACGGTTATGAACAAAACGCGTACTTCTGCTGAGTTTGCAAAAGTACGGGAAACGGCTTCGACAGCAAGATCGATCAAAAGAGACCCTATAACATTTACGGCGATCGTTCGTCATAACGAATGGGTGAAAGTTCCAACTTTGCATATAAATGCAAACAAAAACAATTAGTTAAGAGGGGCTCGACGGACAGACAGTCCGCACTTCTTTTCTCGCAACATATTAATACTAATTACTTTAAATTATAGAAATTAGAAACCTACCACTAAAAATACCACTCCAATTAATTTTTTTGCCCGTTACGCATTTTTTGAATGAAAGGATTTCGGTACAATTATTACCACGTATGATGCTTACACAAGGCGGTACCATTTCACAGCTCTTTTAAACCGCCCTTTTTCACACCTTCCCGAACGTATAATTGTGGCCGAATTAAGGAATCACCCTTAGGAAGTGAATCAAAAATGATAGCCACGATACGAAATTTGGAAACAATAACCAGTATTCTAGCCATTGGTTCCACGATTGACACATATTCTTGAGTGCCAACCCATTAACACGCCCTTTTCATTTGCAAAAACTACAAAGAAGGCATTAATAAGACGCTGAGTAGAAGAATTTGTGAACAGTGCCTTAGAGAGATTAATAAATGGTAAACTCAAAAGTAAAAACAGCTGTATTTGTATTTGCAGGGGCAATGGCAATTACTTCGTATGCTCAAGCCGCGACTGTATCAGTTGCTACCTACAATCCCGCCAGCCATCCCAACATCCCAAGTTTCAACGTTTTAGCATCTGAAGATTTCGAGTCAGGCGTGAATCGGAGTGGTGTATCTGGTCCGTCTGTTAACGGTGATGATACTTTTAACGTCGGGGTTTTTAAAAGTATTGGTGGAACAGGAAGCGGCGGAACCGTTAGGGAAGCGCCAAGCGATTGTAAGAGTGCTGCGGGAGCAGACAACCTTTGTTTGCGTTCCGGAAATGTGTACGGACGCACCAACGTATTCCCTTTTAACGGCGATGGTTTTTTAGACAGTAACGACACTTATGGAATCAATTGGAAAGTGGGCCTTCTGGGCGGCGAACTGTTCGACACAATCTCGTTTACCTTGATGGACGCAGGTGACGTCGGTGCGTTTGCTGGAATTTCAGCCAGCCCTTTCTCAATTGGTGACAGCCCTTCTGCCTCCGACGTTTTCGGCCTCAACGGCTCAGAGATTATGAGTCCGTACAATAGCAACGGCAACATCCAGACAGTTACTATTAAGTTTGACCAACTGGTTGCAGAAGCGTTCATCAACATCGTTAGCTTTGCTCATTCGGACGGTAGCCTATATTTGAAAAATGATGGCCTTGGAATCGATGGCGTGAGAGTTGGCATCTCCGCAGTTCCTCTTCCGGCAGCAGGTTTGTTGCTCTTAGGCGCTCTTGGAAGCCTTGCGTTTTCTCGGCGTAAGTACAAGAAAACTTAGACTTTAAAAACACTGAGTAAGACAATGCGGGAACAGGCGTGCCTTTCTTTTCTTTCTTCCAAATGCTAGAGCCCTGTAAGTGGTGTTTCACGTTCTGAAACACCACAGCTTTAGGCCTTCAAAGCGACTGTCCACAGGCAATCCTCTCTAAAATTTAGGGATTTTCGCAGGTGTTTCAACCTGACTTAGTTGGTCGTCACTGCCCTCAAAAATTTTTTAATCTGCGTCAAGCCCCGCCTAGAGACGGCCTGCTTCCAGTTAGCCCACGTCACGCCGCAGAAGCGATACGAGATGCCGCATTTCCTTAATCTCTACTGTTCGCAGCCCATGCTTGAAGTTCGGATGTGCAGCACCGCGCGGCGCGCCACCACCAGCGCCGTGCAAGCGGCAAACGGTCCAACCTTGCTTAGAAGGGCAGCCGCACCTTTTGCCAGTGGACTTCGCCTTAGCAGCGCATCTGGGCGCGTTTCTGAGCCTTTCAGCAGGGTCTATGGGGTTATGGTCGCTTTTCAATACTACCGGCCCCTGCGTTGCTGACATTGCCGACGATAGCTTGACCGCCTTCATTCACGGTCACGCGTTCAACCCGAACAACTTGCCGCGCTTTGGCACGATATTTTTTCAAAGCGTCCATCTGCGCAAGATAGGTGCGGCTCAAGCGCGTTATAGATCGCTCATAGCTTTCCCGAACTTGATACGCGGTCTGATAACTTAGTTTTTCCAATAGGTGCGTCATCGCAACATGTGTTGCAGTCATTTGCGCTATGAGCATTGCTTCAATCGCGTCTTGAGGCTCCAGTTCTGCAAACATCGCGGATGCAAGCGACCCGAACTTTTCAGCAGATTGCCCCATTGCGCCAATTGCAGTTAGATAGACACCCTTGGCAGCTTCAACAGTTCGCATCCCCAATAGGTGCTCAAGCTGAAGGTCGTCTGGCACTTCTGCGCTATAACTCCCCTCCCCAGTTTTTTTGAGCTTGGGAAAAGCCCGCGTCGCGCTTCCGTTCGTTGTGTTTATCTTTGCCTTGCTCATCTCATGTTTCCTTACAGGTGAGTGGTTAGTATTAGTGTTCCGTTCCAGAACCCTACGCGCATCGCTTTTTGCCTCTGACGGGTTCTGCTTTGGAACCACGCGCCGCCTTAGGGTTCTCTAATGGTCCGAACGAAAGGTGCGACGGTTCCAAAACAGCACCGCGTTTTGTTTTAGGCGTCCGATAATTGCGCCAATCCTGCGTTGCTGGCACTTTGCCTTTGACCTTCTGCATCGCCTTTGTCGTAAGCCGCCATTCATGTGCGCGCCGGTGATACCAGTTGCCTTCACGCTCAAGAACCAAAAACCCCTTCTCGACAAGTTCTGCGTAAGCGCGCTGCACTGTTGCCTTCCCCATACCAAGCACATCGCCAGCCTCCGCAAACGATAGCGTAAGAGCGCCGTTGTTGCCCCCATTGTAGCGCGTATGAAGCTCCAGCCAGAGGCGCACCGCAGAGCCAGACAAGCTGCGCCATGCGTCGCTTTTCAACTGGGCGTAAGGGAGGGGCAGATATTGCCCCTCCGAAGTTCTCCGGCTCTTACTCATCAGCGGAACCACCCGTGATGTTTTGCGCCTCTTTCAGCGCCGCGCGCACCTCTTTGGCAGAGGGTGGGAACTTTAACGCGCGCCAATCTGTGCCTTTGACCAGGCTATAATGCGCGATGCGTTCTGGCCCTTTAAACTCGGTTTCTATTGGCCACTGGTACTGGTGGCGTAAGGTGTGAATGATTGCACCAAGCCGCCATCCCTTCACTTCGCCAATTTCGTCCATGTGATTAATCGTGCGCCCCTGAGTCAGAGCCATACAAGTCCAGTAAACTTGCGAGTGATTGCTGCGCCAATGCTTAGACATAATCGATGCATCCTTTGCGAAGTTTGAGCGGCTGAACGGAATTGCTAAGAGAGCACCACCGAAATCGTCGCTCATTTTTTATTGCAAGGAGGGGGGTCGATGTGTCATCAACTGAACTGTTCAGGGTGGCAGTTGATGTCACTCGAAAAGCCCCTACCCCGCTTGCGGAGTTGGGGTTTTTCATTGTGCGGCCTCTGTGCTGGGATCGACGCGCTGGGCGTTTAGATAGGCGTTCAGGTCTGTGCCGTGATAGCCGATGCGTCGCCCGATGCGGATAAAGGCTGGCCCTGTATTGCGGTGCCGCCATTGTGCAAGTTTTTCTGTGCTGCCGAGAACGCGGAGTTCTCGGTCTTCTGGGAAGAAGATGCGGTCATTGTCGTATATATCAGCCATCATTAAATCCTTTTGGATTGGTTGCGATGGCCCAATGTTGCTTAGTCTATCGTGAAAATTTACTGGAACAAATGGTAGCAATTTGAACTGTTCTAATTATTTCCTTAATCGAATCTCCCGGTCGTAATTAGCGATTTGTCTCGGTGATATTGTTACACCTTCGCTTTTGAAGTCCGCCGAAACGTACTCCGCCGAAAGTTCTTCCGGCAGACCATCCGGATATTTCTTGCAAAACAGCGCCTTGGCCGGACCCGGCTTCGGCCCCCGCCTTTTTTTCGGGGTTGGCTTCGATTCTGGGTCCTCAAATAGGGACGACACGCCCCATCTCTGTTCAAGGACACCTAAATCCTCTAAGAATTGTGCCATATTTTGTGGAAGATGCTTTTCGTCCCAAATTGGCGCCCAGCCCAAAAACGGCCTTACATGAGTTTCGATATAACTATCAGAAAACTCATCTGAACCAAAATGTGACGACGTTCTGAAGCTTGAAATGGAGTTATTCTTAAGCTTCAGGACCCCTAACGATGTGTCCAAGAAACAGTATCTTTCAGACAAATGTAAACCAGAAAACTTGTTCTCCTCATAAAGTTTGAAGATAAATTCTAGCCCTGAAGTTTCATTGAGCGGCCAGTTTGGGTAAATCCAATCCAATCGGTCCATGTGGAGGAACTGATATTCGTCGGGACGCATCACTTTCCCATGGGAGGAAGACAGCAGTGTGTCTAACTGCATTATACACTTAGCAAACATACAGTGGAAAATGATCGCCTGTTCGAACTCGTCTTTCATACGAATTACAGAGAGTTCCCGCCACATTTCGCTTTTTCTAGGCAGTTCCGCCATTGGCCTATCCAGACTCAACTGCTCCATTCGAAAATGCATAACGTCTTTTTTTCTACCATCTCCTCGAAAAGCCTCCGAAGGGTCAGCACCCACACTTTCCAAAAGGTAAGCAAGGTGGACTTGGCCCGCCCACTGCTCAAAGTGCGTACGAAGTGAATCATATCCTATGTATTCTTCTGGTGAGAACATTTAGGGCGCCTCCGAGAAAGTGAAACTATTTGTGAAACGGGTCCAATGCGTCATTAAGTCAAACCGCCGCTCTAACAAATCCGACCGCGCATAAGCCCGTTCCACATCAGAACCAACCTGATGTGCCAATGCCGCCTCCGCTAACTCACGTGGCGCGTTTACGGACTCTGACGCCCAATCCCTGAATGAACTACGAAAGCCATGCACGGTAAAGCCATCGCGCCCCATGCGGCGTAACAACATCAGCATCGACATATTGGACAGCGGCTTGTGTCGCTTTTGCCCCTCGAAGACATAGACCGACGCCATCGCTTTCAAAGGCTCCAGTATTGCCAGCATTTCATCTGTGAGAGGGACGCGGTGTACTTTGCCGCCTTTCATACGTGCGGCGGGCACGGTCCATAGACGCGCCTCGAAATCAATCTCTTGCCAAGTCATGTCCAGCACCTCGGAGGTGCGGCTGGCCGTTAGGATTGTGAATTGCAGCGCCTTGGCCGCAATCGCACTGCGTCCGTTCAGTTCAGCAAAGAAGGCTGGCACATGGCGCCACGGCATCGCGTCATGGTGTTGAGGTTTCGTTTTAACGGTCGGCAAAACCTTGGCGTCACGGATCGCAGTCACTGGGTTTTCACCAGAGCGAAAGCCTTTCGACTTGGCCACATCCAAAACAGTCTTGATGCGCTGGGCCAATCGCTTGGCCGTTTCGTGCCTATCCGTCCAGATAGGCGACAGGCACATCAGAATTTCTGGCTGGCCGATACTATCAATCGGCATCCTACCAATTTTGGGAAAGGCATAGTCGCGCAAAGTGTTGAGCCACTGTTGGCCATGCTTGGCATTCTTCCATGTGGGCATACGGTCTATGTGGACCTGTTGCGCAACTTCCGCGAAAGTTGGTATCTCCCGAGTGGCGTTAAATCGGGGGTTCAACCCTTGCTTGGCCATCCGGCGATATTCAAGCGCGCGTTCTCTGGCTTGGTTCAGCGTGACAATATCTGCGCCACCCAATCCAAAGTCAGTGCGCAGCGGCGCGCCCTTGCGATTTTTCTGCCCTTTGACCGTGACCCGCACAATCCAACGTCGCGCGCCAGAGGGATCAACCACCAGATAAAGGCCCGCTCCGTCACCATGACGGCCTGCGCCTAAGTTCTCGACAAGCTTCTTTGTAAGTTTTCCGTTCAGTGCCGACAAAACAAATACCACCAAATATACCACACAGTGAAAGTATACAGGCAAAATCCGTTGAAATCCAATCAAACCTCAAATAGCAATAATCGCCATGTAAATATGGGGTTAAAGCGGCTCAATACAGATGAATATAATGTGGGAAAAGGTGGTAGTGGCGGACAGACAGTCCGTCGAACCCAAGAACAGCTGGATCAAAAATACGCCTTACAAGTCACTGATTTCAATCAAATAAGCCTATTTAAAATTCACACAAACATATTCTTACGCGATTTAAATCAAAGAAAACAGCCATTTTGGCCTACAATTTGGCCTACATTTGGGCCTGCCTGTAAAGTATCACTGTAGCTTGCCACGAGTAAGGGCAGTTCACGACATTGTCGGCTGAGTGGTTTCGTGGATTTTCTGCACCATGCACATTTTGATTATAGAGAGGATTGCGGACATTCGCGGCACTCGCAAGCTATCGAGTTGCCACCAGCGTAAGCTGACATTGGCTTCGCGCATGTATCCGCACACGAGGGCTTTATGCGCCTTTAGCAATTTCAACAGATAACAGATAACAGATAACAGATAACAGATAACAGATAACAGAGGAATAAGCTTCCATTATTGACCTGGCACTCGTAGACTTTTGATTTTGAAAACCATATTTTGCGAGAGAGATTAATACGGTGATGTCGGACAGCGCGAGTATAGAAAAAAGCGACGATACTGTCCCTAAACGTATCTTGGCCTGGTCAGAGAGCCGTCCGCTATGGCAACGCGATGCGCTGCGCCGCATTGTCCTGAACGGTTATCCGGATGAAGAGGCGTTCGAGGAGTTATTGGCGCTCTGCAAAAAAGAGCATGGCGATCCGACGGTGGCGCTGGTGGCGAAACCAATTTCGAAGGACCACCTGCCGGTTGATCCTGGTGCGGGCGACTCGATTTCCTTGTCCAGCATCGCAAATGTTTCTGGTGTAAACCAGCTCGCAACCGGCCAGACGCTGAATTTTGAGGAGTCTGGCCTGACCATTGTATACGGGCAGAACGGCACTGGAAAATCCGGCTATACGCGGGTTCTCAAGAAGGCTTGCCGCTCACGGCATGCCGGCGAGATCATGCCCGATGTTTACAGCTCTTCCCCAACGGGAACAGCGAAGGCCACTCTGAAAATCACCGGCACCGATGGCGCAGCGGAAACCGTCGCGTGGGAAGATGACTTCGAGACTGCCGAGAGGCTTTCGGCCATCACGGTCTTTGACCGTGAGGCGGCTTCGGTACACGTTCAGAAGAAGAATGAGGTTTGGTTTCGGCCCTTCGGCCTCGATATTCCGGATGACCTAGCCGGTGTGAGCCAGGAAATCAAAGCGCGCCTGACGACCGAGAAAGAAACATTGGGGCAAAAGCGTAACTCCGTCTTTGTTAATCCGATCTGGTCGAGCCGGTCGGCGCTCGGCAAAGCACTATCTGCGCTTCGGCATGATACCGATATCTCGGCAATAGCGCCCAAGACGCCCTTTTCGGATGCGGACGAAGTGCGCTTGGCCAAGTTGCAAGCGGACCTCGCCCAAGACCCGCCGTCGCGTCAAAAGCGCAGCGCGATTACGCGGCCCGGCTCGATCACCTGGAATCCTACTTGAAGCGAATCGAGCTGGCGCTAAATGACGAGGCCATGCAGGCACTACATGCTACGAAGAAGAATGCTGACGACATGCGCGCGGCCGCAACCACAGCAGCGCATGATGCCTTTTCCGGATTGGGGCTTGCAGGCGTTGGTGAAAGCGTCTGGCAGACCTTATGGGAGTCCGCTAGGGCATATTCGCAGATCGCCCGGGAAGAAGGTGCCGCGTTTCCGCCATCGTCTGGGGATATCTGTGTTCTGTGCCATCAGGGGATAGACGAGCCCACCGCCGCGCGGATGCTTGGCTTCGAGGCCTTCATCAAGAACGACACGGAATCCAAAGCTGCTGACGCCGAGCGCGTCTTTCAGGAGGCGGAACAGAAGTTTCGCGCTGTCCCCGTCCACGTTAACAAAGTCTCTGCGGTCTATCGTAGCTTGAAGAACAGTAATTTCGCTCTCGCCAAGCAAGTGCTAAGATTTATCGCGCTCGCACGGCGCGTCCAGGCCCAGACCCTTTTGCAGCTCTCCGGTGAAGACGTCCCGAATCCGTTGGCTCTGCCTGACACTGTGACAGAGACCGTTAGCAACGAAGCCACGTTGACGCGCGCCTATGCTACTTCTCTCGATGACGCGTCCGGCGGAGAAGCACGAGAATCTGTTCTTAATGAACAGGCAGACTTGCAGGACCTCAAACAAAGTTGCGAGCTGCTTGATATCGCGAGAACGGAAATCGCGCGGCTTATAGAGCTAAAGCGCATTGAAGACTGCTTGCGCGACACCGCCACAACGGCGATTACGCGGCTAGGAAATGAGATAGCCGACAATCTGATTACACCGCGCATGCGCGACCGGTTTCAACAAGAGATCGTCGCGCTGGCTGGTAATCGCGTGCGAGTCGAGGTCGTGCGCTCGGGGGGCAAGTTCGGTTCACCGCAATACGAGGTGAAGCTCTATGCCAACCCCAAGGCCAAGGTCCATAATGTGCTCAGCGAGGGCGAGCAGACGTGCGTAGCGCTGGCCTCATACCTAACCGAACTGGCCAACGCATCGCATACATCGGCGCTCGTGTTCGATGATCCGGTTTTCTCACTCGATCATCGCTGGCGCTCAAAAGTCGCCAAGCGCCTGGCAAAGGAAGCCGGTGTGCGGCAGGTTATCGTGTTCACGCATGACATGATCTTCGTAAACGATCTGGCACAGCTGGCTTCGGAACGAAATACGCCGACTGCGCTGGCGCATCTCACGCGCGGACAGGATGTCGTCGGCATCGTCAATAAGGATTTGCCGTGGACGGCGTCTAGTATTCGAGACCGGATCGATAAAATTGAAAAAGAAGCCCGCGCTGCAAAGCGCTTGTTCGAAGCGAATGACGACGAAGGTTATAAAACGGAAGTGTCTTCGCTCTACAGTCGATTGCGGGCGACTTGGGAACGGGCGCTAGAGGACATCGTATTTGCCAATGTTGTAGTGCGTCACCGCGATTACATTGACACCAAGAATCTGAAGCGTGTCACAGCTTTGGAAGAGGCCGATGTGCAAACTTTCCAAAATGGGTTCAAAAAGTGCTGTGACTTCGTTGATGCACATGATCCTTCCCGTGGTCATGATCCCGAACCTCCGGACCCATCCGAAATCATGGCAGACATTCAATCGTTAAAGAACTGGTCTGAAGGTTTGCGCATTAAGATGAACGGGGTTTCTTGAAGCCATTCTAACTATGTCATGGCTCTGTCCAAATACCGTCGACTTTGCCACTGATATCAATACGTCTTATCAATGGAACGAACTAGTACCAACCCACTTGAAGGGCAGTCAAATTATGAAACAGCCGACCAAGCAGTATGTCCCCCTCGAGCCTCTCGCCGAACAACACCGCATTGTGGCAAAGGTCGATTCGCTGATGGCCTTCTGCGATCAGTTGGAAGCCAGCCTCACCACCACCCGCAGCAAACTCCTGAACGCCCTTCTGCACGAGGCGCTGGAACCTGCTTTAGAAACCATCAACGCATGACCAAAATTCGCGCGGTCCATCGGTTCTTCCCAGTCGGTCAGGGGCTGTTCGCTACCGGTTCGGTAGAGTCCTGGCCACCTCTGCCCAAAAGGCCTCGTAATATCAAGTACGCAGGTCAGACTAGACCGGCTCCCGTTGGACCGTACCGATGGGTCTATGACTGTGGGTCCAGTTCCGGAAAACGACTGGTCACCAATGCGATCGCCGATCTGAAACGGGACTCCGGAGGGGCGAGGATAGACCTGCTGACCCTGTCGCATTTCCACAATGACCATATCAGCGGCGTCGTTGAGCTTTTAGGGGAGATCGGTGCGAAAACGGTTATGCTTCCGTGGGCACCTCTGTGGCACCGGCTGTTGATCGGTTTTGAACAAGGGCTGAGGGCGGAAGATCCCGAGTTGTCCTTCTATGTCGATCCCGTGCAATACTTCATCCAAGAAGCGGGTGACGGTTTTGAGCACGTCCTGTTTGTTATGCCCTCTAACGATGATGGGCCGCCATTCCCGACCGAACCGACCGCAGCCCCCGAACCGTCGGAAGACTTAGATGACCCCGACAAGCCGTCTGTGCCTGGCGAATCAGTTTCATATGGCGATTTGGAATGGGCATACGGTCACTTGGACCATCGCATTCGGATGCTTCGTTCTGGTAAGGCCATTGTCATCCATGGGGTTTGGGAATTTCTGCCCTACAATGATCCCGCTACAGAACCTGATGATCCATTCGGGTTTGCGTCAAAAGTGGAGTCTTATCGAGGAGCGCTGCTGAACGGCAACGAAGACGAACGGCAAAGCGCTCTTGATAACCTGCGGACACTCTATGAGACTGCCTTCGGTCGTGGGGCGGCCATGAACAATGTCAGTCTAATGCTTTATGGCGGTGCGGTTGGCCCCTGGACAGGGCAGAGAATCTGCGATTGCGAATGCTTGTATCACCGACTTATCGGCGTTTGCGGCTGTTGGAAAGAACATGAAACGAGAGGAGCGATCCTGTTAACCGGCGATGGGAACTTGGAAAGCTCTGCAAAGTGGGGCAGCTTAGAGGGGTACCTCGATGCGCGCCGCGCAAGACGGGTTAGCGTATTTCAGGTTGCGCATCATGGTGCGCAGGCAAATTGGCACGATGGCCTTGCTGCACTTGTTGCGCCGAAGATAAGCGTATTCAGCTCTGATCCGGCCTGTAGCTACGGCCACCCGCATGCAGAAGTGCTGCGTGATTTCTGGACGTTCGGACCGATCCAAGTGGATCAGCAGTCAGGGTTTTCATTTCGAATTTGTCTGGAGCGTTGATTTGGGTGATTTGAAATAAACTGGACATTAATCGGAGCGCAGCGACTGTCCGGAACGTCCGCACACCGACGTTTGAGCCGACAAAATGCTGCGCTCTGTATGAATGGCCGCAATAACGGACCGCATTGCAGCATTTTGAAGTGGTGGCCAATGGCGGCTATGGGCCGTTCACGTCGATCGACACTAAGGGCGGCGATCTCAACTGGACATTCGCGGCACGTGGCGCAACACTCAGGCCGAGCCACTAAGCAGACCTTGGATAGCAACTGAAGTTCCCTAGATTGACGAGTGGTTCCATGATTGGCGTGTGACCATATCAAATTTTGGATGTTGTTGTGTGTCAGGCCTCCAACCCTTTAATCCATTCCAAGCTGGCGGTAGACCCGCTTAACATATTCGCCGAACGCATCAGTAGTTTTGATATCGAGTGTTCGGGGATGAGGAAGGTCGATCTTGAAATGATCCGCCATACGTGCGGGACCAGCCGAAAGCACTGCGCAATGAGATCCAAGGAAAATCGCTTCTTGAATACCATGCGTAATGAAGACGATGGTTTTCTGACTTTCTTGCCAAATCCGCAGCATTTCGAGGTTCATCTTTTCACGCGTCATCGCATCAAGCGCCCCAAAGGGTTCATCCATTAGAACCAGTTTCGGATCATGGATCAGCGCACGTGCAATTGCGGCGCGTTGCTGCATGCCGCCCGAAAGTTCGAACGGATATTTTTTACCCGCATGGCCCAACCCAACCATTTGCAACAAATCTTGTGCGCGTTCCCGCGCTGCCTTCATTGGCAGACCAAGGATTTGAGCTGACAGCAATACATTTTCGGTAATGGTGCGCCACTTGAGAAGCATGGGTTGCTGAAACACCATACCGACATCACGCCCCTCTTCAAAATTGGCCACACTTGAACCAATCTTTACCGTGCCGCCATCAGCCTCGTGCAATCCCGCGAGAATTTTAAGCATTGTCGTCTTGCCGCAGCCTGACGGCCCGACCACAGAGAGCAGTTTTCCATCATTAATATCAAGGGTCACATCGGACAGCGCCACATGCTCCTTCGTGCCAGTCCGGTAAACCTTGCGCACATTTTGCATTTGAATGAACGGTTCTTCGCTCAGAGGAGCGGGTTGAGTAATGACGGTCATGCAAGCCACCTTTCGAGGTTGTCAGCGATGAAGTCATCATCGGCGAGATCAGGATGGGCCGCGTAGACCCGGTCGATTTCTTCTGCTTGTCCCGAAGAAAGCCCTTCGTCGGGATCAAGACAATTGATCGTTTCAAGCAAATTCTGACGACGCAACACTTCATGACACCCAGCGATACACCCGTGAAAATTGTTGGCGACATCAAAAAATGCCGCATTACAATCGGTGACGCGAGCATCGAGCGCGGCAAGATCAAGAGGCAAGTCTGCGCCGCTTTCGACGACAGTATGAACCCGATCTAGCAGTTCAACCGCCTTGCGCGTCCAGACCGACCAGTGGCCTAAAAGGCCACCGCGAATGCGCAATCGCACAATTTTATTATCGCGCGGAATATCAAAGGGGGTAATCAAGTCGGCCACGATGTGGTCGTCATTGCCAGTGTACAACGTGATACGATCTTCTGCGTTGGCTGCCACAACACCCTTCATGACGTCTAAAGTTTTGTATCGATTGAACGGCGCCATCTTAATCGCAACCGCGTTGTCTATGCAGGAAAATTCACGCCAGAAGTTGGCATCTAAATCAATTCCGCCCACTGCAGACTGCATATAGAAGCCAATGATTGGCATTTCTTCGGCAACGGCACGGCAATGCGCGATCAATTGCTCTGGAGATTGGCCGCGCAATGCTCCCATAGACACAAGGACCGCGTGATAGCCGTGTGAACAGGCAATTTTTGCCTCCGCGACAGTCTGCTTCGTTGGCCCTGCAACGCCTGCGATCATCACCATTGGACGATCGGTCCATGCGCGAGCATCCTCGGCCGCAGCTTTTAAAACAGGTTCGTAGAGCCCGATGTCACGAATGGCAAATTGAGTTGTGTGAACCCCTACAGCCACCCCTCCTGACCCAGCATCAACGTAGTAACGGGTCAGTGCGCGTTGGCGGGTGCGATCAAATTCACGATTTTCGTCAAGCGCCAGCGGATGCGCGGGAATGACAGCCCCTTAGAGAACACGTTTATCTTTGTAACCTCCGACAACTGCCCCCAAATGGATAGCTGGCCAGACGGTGGCTATACCCCGTTTCGCGGCGCGAAGGGCACCACTTGGGAAAGTGGCGTTCGGGTGCCAGGGATCGCATATTTAAAGGGTGTAATTCAGCCTGGACGTGTTTCGGATGGTCTGTTCGATCTCATGGACTTGTTTGATACATCCCTTACTTTGGCAGGTATTGGAACGGCCAACCTCCCAGATGATCGGTATTACGACGGGATCGACCAAACATCCTTCCTTCTCACCGATCAGGGTGAATCCCTTCGCGAGAATATCTATTTTTGGCTAGGATCAAGCCTTACTGCAATGCGGATGCGATCTGGCCATACTTGTTGAGGAAGTTACCAATCACGCGGCCCAATCAGGTCTGGTGCGGCAGTAATCTTTCGCAAACGCACCCAGCGCTTTCGGTTTTTGGACTTTCTCGCGAGCTTGCCCCCCCCTGCATTGTTGCCATGAAGGCTTGTGGTGGCACACGTCACATCGGCCGCGTCTACTCTAGGATCGCCGCCGAATTAACTCTGCTTTAATCATATTTAGAAGATTTCAATTGCGAATTTGAAGCTCCGATGGTTTCCTTTCTAAATCCCTTTGTTCGCATTCTTCTAATTGTCGCTTCCCGTTTTAGCACAATTTAGGGTTACGGGAGTGGCTAAAATTCTCGACAACTCAATTGCAAAACAAATTCACATTCGAGCAGTTGTCAACCTTAAGCGATTTGTTGAAGGGAACAGGAGAAAGACGCAACAATTCGTAGAAACTGAAAATGCTTGCTGGGCAAAGTTCTGCTTATGCCGCCTTTTCGCCGTAATTCTGACCCGATCTATGCGTAGCCTTATTAGACAACAAAAGAAAGTGAGCGTCATATGGGTAAGATTTTCGTCCGGTTAGGTTTCCTGGTAGCAACTCTGATTTTCTCTGTTGGTACTGCAAATGCATGCAGCAGACCCGCAATGGCAGGGACGAATAAGACCATACCTGCCTCGAGTAAGATTAACCAGTCATTGTTAAACAAAGCCATCCTCATTGAAGTGAACTTTACCCGCTGCCGTGCTGGGTTGCCCTCCTTGAAAAGCGAGACACGGCTGACGGACGCAGCTCGCAAGCATTCGAGATGGATGGCAAAAAATAGCCATCTTTCCCATCATTCAAATATTTCAGGGCAACAAAATTTGCAGGGACGTATGAAACGTACCGGCTTAAAGTTCAAGACAGGTTCCGAAAATATCAGCAAAATGTATCGCTATAAAATTACGAGTAACCCATTCTATACTCAAGATCTTTCAACTTGCCAGTTTTCAGATGCTAACAGTGGCCGATCTATCCCTCCGCATAGTTATGAAAGCCTCGCGCGGGAAGCCGTCCGTCTTTGGGTTGACTCACCAGATCATCGGAAAAACCTGATGGATGGGCGGATGCGCCTCACATCAACCGCTGCGGCTTTCGACGCAAAAGGGTCTCATTGTGGTACAATCTACCTGACACAAAATTTCTTGGGGTAATCAACACTTTAACGTTAAAATTACGTCGGCCCCTTGAGAGCGCAAAATGTCACGCCTTTTATTTGCGCCCATCCGAAGCTTAAATATTTTGCCTGATATACTGCCAGAGAATCACCGACCGTTTGAAAAACACCGTTTGTTGAACGCTTAGTTTTCTGGAAGCCGCCATTGACGCAAACGGCAACTAGGTCCGCATATCAGACCTCGGGGGTGCCGAAATGCTTCGTTCACTTGTCAATGTCGGCTTTCGGGAAGCTGCAGCGCAGCATCAGGAGCGGTGGTGAAAGGCAGCTCAGGGCCGGAAACTGCCGGTGTGCCATCTGAAAGAATGAAAAATCATCCTGCGAATAAGCCACACCCGCCGACGCCCACTTCGGACGTGACAATGCTATTTTACAGTAATGCTTAAAGTGACTGCCAACGAGACTCGGTCGCGTTGTTTATTTTGGTTTGGCCCTCGATCACTGTCCGCCACGAATATAGGAAAACTGCCAATATCAACATGCAAAGGCTACCCACACCGGAATAGACAGCGAGCGCCAGCAGAACAGATGAGCCGAGAAATAAGCTGATTGCAGCAGCAATCGTGCCGAGCAGCATCCCAATAATTAAATACCCTAAGATCATAGTGAATCATCCTCCTTCTACCTAGAGGCTAGTCGATCAATCGCAATATGCAACCTTTGATTGTATCATTGAAGTTAACAAATCACCTTAGGCCGTATATTATAACAAAATGAGTTCGTAGTAGACATTCACCGACCGTTTGAAAAACACCGTTTGTCGAACGCTTAGTTTTCTGGAAGCCGCCTTTGACGCAAACGGCAACTAGGTCCGCTTAGCGGTCATCGGTGCAAAGTGCAGCGAAGGTCTGCAAGGAGCCCACTTTGCCGAATTTCTGCTATGCGGCTAACGGCTGCTGTCGCTGGCGAGCCACAGACCTTCAGAAACAGATTTGGTTTTGAACGGGGTTTAACTTTGGAAAAGTGTCGTTTCTTGATACGGCAGGAAACACTACCGCGGTACAAAGGATCGTCCTTGGAGACATGTTGTACGGACACGCCTTTCCCAAAAATAGGCGTTTTGGAGCGGAGCCAAGGTCGCGGTGTGAGGGACAAAGCGCCAGTTCGTTTCGATTACATCATCAGTCCTATATCATCGAAAATCACCGCAGGTCATTTACGTAGTGAGTAGTTCTAAGAGCGGCCTTTTATTTCTCATATGACGGGCGACGAGCTGTTTTTGTAGCTTGCCGGAGGGTAGCGCCCGGGCGGGATCGGGCGTGTAGCCCAAGTTTGTAAGCTCGGGGAAGATCGCGAAGATTTCCTCTCGAGCCTCCTGTGAAATAGACCTCAGTGCTTCAGGGCCTGTGTATAAGCTCTCTGTTGGCGCGCCTTCTGCAAAGATCACTTCGTGCTGATCGAAGACGAGGTGAAAATACTCAGCTTCTCTGACGCTCTCATCCACGTAGATTCCGGGCAATTCGGTTAGCTTGATAGCTGAAACCAGCACATCAGTTGTTCCGAACATGCGCTCGGCAATCTTTGACGACACCAGCATGCGGTGCTGTCGTGATACCAACAAATCACTTTGTGGGAGCCCACACCCCAATGCCCCAGCCATAATCCGAACGGGGCGAAGCTTGGGGTTTTCGGCCAATTGCCGGGCAGAATAAGAGCTATTGAGGACCACCCGTAGCTTTACAAGTTGACCCGCATGATTTTGAAGAACGTCACCTTTTCTTAAACATTCAACGCTGATCAGACCGTTAGGTGTCCCAATGCCTGTACCTGCCATAAAACAGGGCGGCCCTAGCGAGCCGGTGGGGAGTGATCCCTGACTGTTCACGAAGGTTGAACTGGCGAACGTTGACGTCTGCAGAACACTACCATCAGAGGGTGTGAATACGACCCGGCCATCAGCAAGATAAAAAGTAGCGCCAGTTATTGTTGCACTTCCGCCACCCGGCAAGTTTACCGTGACCGTGTCGCCTGGATATGAGCTAGTAATGTCCGAGCCGTCGATGGAATCGTTACTAAATCGGTTAATTAGATTATTGTCATTTTGGTCAATAATATTGAAAGAGTACACAGTTAGAGTGTCCCCCACAGAAGGCGGATTAGCTGGGTCGATCAGCCAAAACTGATCAGTGTACGTGTTTGGCATCGTGCTCTTACCTCAATGGCTCAGCGTCTAATTTCGCCGTTACTTCGACAGGATAGTACAATTTAACTTGCCAAAACATTTAGATTCTGAATTTTCGACTAGTCCTGAGATCATCCACGACTCCTGAACTTGCTTGATTTTCCTAGATTACTGCCAAAAAAAGGCAACAATAGGGCTTAATGCTAGTAGAATTGATTGCGGCATTGGAGGTCGGTGCTGCTTGAGTTTCTAATGAATTCTGCCAAAATCAGCCGTTCAGCTCTTTTCCATCAACGGCGGCAAAGTCCGCTTAGCAGACCTAGCGACCTAATAATGCTGCGGCAACGTGTCAATGTCCGCTTCGGTGGACTGCACCGCAGCATTTGAAAATGTTCTGAGCGGCAGGTTTGGGCCGTTCGCGACAGTGATGGGCGAGTGATTTGACCAAATTTCTGCACCATGCACATTTTGACTTAAAGGGCGGGAACCGGACTTTCGCTGCGATTTGCCCCAAGGTCTGCTTTATATGGAAGATTGCATTTCTAGCGACAAGCTAAAAACGGCCGTGAGACGTCAATCAATCGATATATCAGGCGTAGTTGGTTTAATGTTGACCCATAGACCATCGATGCAAGCGGTGCATGGTTCGAAGCAGTGAAACACATAGTAATTGAAATACCCATTGAGATTGCGGAAAACGCGCCCCTGGCCAATGAGCTTTGCCGCAGCCGTTGCCTGCCTTTGGTCGAAACGGCCAGGTTGCCAAACCTCTTGAGCCCCAGAGACACAAATATTTTTACCTGGTACACTTGTGTCAAATGCGTCTTTCGGGATCGTAATTGGTTGAGCTTCTGGATGGGTTAGAAGAAACCGTCGATCTAGGCGTATTTCATCTACGTACTTTACTTTAAGGAAGCGACCTGTTCTTGTTTTGATTGGATCCCCTATCCGCAAGACTTCAACAGGAACAAAGCCGAACGAGGTTTGCACCCTTGCCCCGGCACCAAAGCCAGGAATGGTCCACACAGGTTCGGCAACAGGTTCTTCAATTCTTTTGTCTGCTGTCGTGATTGGCTTTGTCTTTGCTGCATTCCTCTGCAGCATGCTCGGATGCACCCTCTCACCTCGGCTTAAATCTGCGCCATCACGCTCAATCTCGGCTATTTCATTTACCATTCGTTAAAACTCTCTCCGAAAAATAGTCAACTCGTTACTTTTAATATGATTAATCTTTATCTCTAATGTGTCATAAGTTTGCCTAATGATATGTATTCTTCGAAACAGTTTGTTCTTACTAAGTGAGCAGGCCTAAGTGATATTGAAAAAATCATTAAAGAGGGTCGGAAACCGCCGCTTGCTGTCCAAGGAACAAAGGTCTGGTTTGAGCCGCACGCGTCGACGACAGTAAAGGCGGACGGCGGACCTTCGCAGCGCTGCGCATGGACGACGGTTCTGCGGGACAAAGTGGTTTGTTTCAACTGCGCCGCGACATTTCACTCTAGGGTCTAGGTGCTAGCTGGAGGGAACTTGGGGCTAAGCTCCGCCAGAAAAATCGAAAAGCCAGCGTAAGTCGAGTTGCTCAGTCTGTTTGCTGCAAATTTGATATCTTACTCATCGGTGAAGGATTTGGGGGTTTACTTATAATTCATAAGGTGCGCTAATGATTGTGATTAGGGTGCAATGATTCGGTGTTCAAACCAAATTTTGCCTCAAATATGACGGCGTATTGACGAATTTCATCTGCAGAGTTTTTAGACTTTGCCCTTAAAATTCGCGAACTATGTCAAAAAAAAGGCATTTCTAGCCTACAATTTGCCCTGATTGTTCCGAAAATTTCAAATCTTGTTCAAAATGTGTCCGACTACAACTAATTCGGAAATAGTTTGTTTTTGGAAAAAGACTCTACAATTGTCCGAATTACTACAACCTGAGATGGCAGATACAAAATCTCAACACTCAGGAGAACACCATGAATTCCAACTTTATCACAATAGCTCGTTCACGTCGTGATGCTGTATTGAACAGCATCGAGTCAAATTCTCACGCAAAAACAAGTCGCCCAGACCTCAACATGTCCAGTGAGTTTGCACGTGCGACAACTAGATCGGTTTTTCGGTCCTGCCGCACAGATCAAAACATCTTCATCTAATTAAAGGGCGTTTCGATACAAACTGGGGAATTAATATGCAACATCAACTAGAGCACTTTTCTGTCGTGCCGGCGACCAAAGATCCACAAAATCAAGCCGCGTCGCCGCATCAAAAAACAAGTAAAGTAAACGCAGATCTAGCTTTCAACAAGAAGCGACAAGTTCCAAAGCTTGAAGAAACACTGAGTTCGGTTTCTGTCAACTGGTACAGCATAGAAGATTTAGGTCCACGTATTCAGCAGTCTACAATCCGAAAACTAGTTAAGTTAGCGGTGGAGGCAGGTAAGAAAACCGTCACTATAGAAAACATTGCTATCTACAATCCGTATGATGTGAATAGTGCAGCTAAGGTTTTGAGTGCAAAAAAAGAAGTTGTGTTCACCGTCGGAAAAAGTGTGAAACGACTATTGCATACCCGTCTTGTCAACAGGCTGTTCTTGGACGGCGACAGATTCGGTGTAAGATTCTATCTGAACGAAGAACACCCGACCGATTATTCCCACTTACCGTGTGAGCGATAACTCTGGAGCATAGCCTTCGCAAAAACGATCTACGACCAAGTGCAGCAATTTGTATTCTAAGACAGGTTTCGCATTACATGGTCCGAAAGCTATCTGGCATTAAGTGAATTAGCGCCTCTTCTTTCACAATTTCTCCGAGCCGCCGTAATATTTCGCTCGACTGCGTACTAGATTGCCAATGTAGGGAAATCTGAATTCGTTCATTGGAAACCAGTTCTATAAGCTCACCACTTTCCAAATAGGGCAATCCAGCGATCCCCGGCACCAGACCCCAACCGGTACCATTCAGGCAACATGCGACATATCCTTCATATGAAGGCACCATATGGGTTAACGTTTTTACAGATATGCCAAAACACTGCTTCATCCACTGATCCTGTATTGAATCCTTTCGATTGAACGTTAGACATGCGGTGTTTTCAATCGTGTCGAGCGTTACCCCTTTTTTAAAATTTGCATCATAAAATTCAGCCGAAGCCACAGCTATATATTCCATTGCCCCAAGCGATATCCGACGACATCCTTGCACAGGCTTTTCGACGTCTGTGATAACCGCGAGTGCGTCGCCAGATTTCAGGATCTTTTCTGTGTGCTCCTGATCGTCTGGGGTGATCTCAATTTGCACGTTAAGGTCGTTTACGGCGCGTTTCATCACATATGGAAACCAAGTTGCGAGACTGTCATTGTTTACGGCAATCCGGATTGTCGCAGCATTTGTGCCCTCCCTATCTATCAGTTTGTCCATCCGATCAGCGAGTTCGTGTTGCAACAGAGTGACCTGTTCAAAATGCTGGCACAATTGCATCCCGATTGCTGTTGGAACACACGGGCGACCGCGGACAATCAGAACTGACCCGACCCTATCCTCAAGCTGTTTGATTCTCTGGCTGACCGCAGATTGTGTCACTTCAAGCGCTTTTGCAGCTGCATCAAAGCCGCCTTCTCGTGCAACTGCATCTAAAGCAAGCAATGAATCATAATCATATTGCATGTCTGAACAACTTTTTCCATTAGAGTTCCTAATATGATGTTAGTATGTCGTTAAGAAAATCAATCTAAATGTTGATTTCTGCCCTGATTCTCCAAGCTATTTATTAGCAACTCTGATTGTTTTTGAGCAGTGATCGGAACCTCGTGCCAAAAAAAGCTATTCAACAATGGCACTTAGCGGTAATGATTGTTTCCAAACAGTACTAGGAGCACATATGTCTGGGCAGCAACTACGTCATCAATTTTCGCGCCAATTCTTCGGAATGACTAAATATTCTCGCCTCGGTTCATGGGTAATCGTTGGAGTGTATCTAGCACAGGTGTTGGCTGGTATATTCCTAGGGCATTATCTTTTGTCATTCACGTTGTCTGTGGCAACAGTTTTTCTGATGGTCCTGACCTCGGTGTTTATTGGCACGCGACTACGTGGGCTAAACAACATTGTTCACGAATGCACTCATTCATCCTTTTCAGAGCACCGTGAAGACAACGTGGCTATTGGCAGACTATGTTCTTCGCTCCTGTCAGGGTGTTTTCAGCAGTACAAAGACGACCACCTTTCTCACCATGCGCATCTCGGTGACTATGCCCATGACCGCGAAATGGGACCGATTGAAAAATTTGGCCTGCACAAGCCGCTGACAAGAAAAACAATTCTTCAGCACATGATAACCCCATTGCTAGGGCGCCATCTAAAAATGTATTCTGGCGTCAATCTTTCAGGCGGTGACGGCCGGTTATTCTTTGGAATCAAAATGGCTCTATTGGTAACAATTTTTGTCTTCTCGATCTTCTATCCTGCTACGTCGGCATTCTTTGTCTTGCTACCAATGTTTTACATCTTTCCGACATTGAATTTTTGGACAGACTGTCTGGATCACGCTGGAATTGTAGGCGCAGAAGACGAGCTAGAAGCTTCTCGCAATGTTCTGGCTCCGCTTCCAGTGCGGTTATTGTTTTTCCCGCGGAATGATTGCTTTCACCTGGTGCATCATCTTTTTCCAAACGTACCAGCACGACATCTTGAAACCGCCCACGTAGCGCTTTCCAAGGATGCTTCTTATCAGAGCCAACAACATGCGGTGCTTCCAACACACAGATCGATAATTCAACTGGCAGCCGACGCATCCTAGGCACAATAGGAGTACTGATGGTTTTTCTGTTCTATGGCGCGAGAGGATTTTTCCGCTTGGTGAGATTACGAAGCATGTCTTCCCGTCATAATAAAGTCGCCCCTTTTGGGGGCGACTTTATCTCAAAAGACACAAACAAAAGGACTACCTAAATACACAAATAGATTGCCTATTAGAGCTGTGTCCGTGTTCCCAAGATCAAAACAATAAATACAAGGGTTTCGAACCATGGGAGGCTCACAGGCATTCGTAATGACTTCAACAAAGTCAAAGTCGCTAGGCACCCTTGAATTCTGGTCTCTAGCGGCAAAATCTTTTCAGCTGTCGAAGACTTAGGAAACCAAATCTTTTTGGGATCATTTGCGGCCCCGTCTCTGGGTAGGAACACAGCATAACTCTTCAACTCGTTAATTCTATTCATACTCGTCACAACTCACTACTTAATAAACTCAACTCGAACTTAGTACTAATTCAACTCGTTACTTGTGCTGCCACTACTCAGCATCGTAGTTACTAATGTTGCATTAGTTTGATTTATATCAAAGCAAAATTTTGGAAACAGTGTGTTTGTACAAAAATCGGAATGCCTCCGATTCGGTCATTTGGGCTCAAGATATGAGTGCTTGCCCCTCAGCTGCAGAGGTAAAGCAAGGGACTCGTCTAAGTGGCCCATGGGGTAGAAATGGCTTTGTCAAAAAAAGCTTTTGGGACTGAAGGTAGGAGCTACTCTTCATGTCCCGACAGCGTAACCCGGACAGATGACTTCTGACCTTCATGAAGCGTGACATCGCTGGGAAAGAATACTGCAATTAGCAGCCGGTCGCCCAATAGCGATCCGTTTCTACTGCAGCTTTGTTCCCGTAAAGCAGACATTGATGTGCGTAGTTGTTAATGTCGGCTAAGGGCCGTTCGTGTCATTAAACACTAAGGGCGGAGAGCAAGTTTAATTGGGCAGCCTTTCGCTTTTAGGCCAAGCTCCTACTAAGATCACAGAATAGCTGTGAACAAGGGAGATAGGTGATGGAATATTATGTTGGATTAGATGTGTCGTTGCGATCCTGTGCGCTTTGCATTGTGGACAGTAATCTTGTCGGTCTTGGCGCGCGTGCCCCTACTAACAGCACACATTGCCGCGCGATTAGTGCCCTACCAAGTCGGCGACGATTCCGTGTGCGGATGTGGCCAAAAAGGCGATCAATATTTGGCCTACAATTTGGCCTACATTTTGGCCTACATTGCGCAAACACTAAATAGCGATATTGGCTACAAGTCACTGATTTTGTTTGATAAATTATTTCTACACAAAAGGTAGTGGCGGACAGACAGGGATTCGAACCCTGGAGACGGTCACCCGCCTACACACTTTCCAGGCGTGCGCCTTCGACCACTCGGCCACCTGTCCGTTGGGCGGGTTTTAGTGTGGGGTTTGAAGGGGCGCAAGGGCAAACAGTGGATTTAGCACTAAAACTTGAATCTGTGTCTCAGACTTTAATTCCTGGAGCAATTGCATTTGGCATTTAGCCTTAAAAATCATGCGAAATCTAGACATCTAGTAGAATGTTGACCCGTCGATTGGTTGCGCCTTTTTTCTCGACTTTCCCGAAATGAATCAGGCCAATTTCGCCTGTGCGTGCCACATGTGTACCGCCACAGGGCTGCAAATCAATCATTTCGCGTCCCTCGCCTATTGCGATGAGCCGGATGCGTCCTGAACCTCGGGGCGGTTGAACGCGGAGCGTCTTAACCAGACCGGGGTTCGCGTCGAGTTCAGCATCCGTAATCCACGTTTCGGTAATGGGGAGATCGCGATCAATGAGCGCATTTATCCCCTCCTCAAGCGCCTCGCGATTTTCCAGCGGATAGGGCATATCAAAGTCGAGACGCCCTTTTTCAGACCCGATTGAGCCTCCGGTCACCGGCAAAGGGATCACCACCGACAGGATATGAAGCGCTGTGTGAATCCGCATGTGACGGTGACGACGTTCCCAATCTAGCTGCTGTATTACCGCGGTCCCAATGGGTGGAAGTGGCGCTGGAGTGGCGGGAAGGAGGATGATCTGCTCGCCCTGCCCCTTGATGGTTGTCGCCACCTCAAGGGTCTCGGATGGCGCCCATATGAGCTTCCCGCTATCGCCGGGTTGCCCCCACCGGTTGGATAAAAAATCGAGCCATCCAAAACCACTCCGCCTTCGGGAGTATGGGCCATAACCGTGGCAGGGGCATCGCGCAGATACGGGTCTTGATGGAACAGTTTTACACTCATATGGAAGGCTCTTCTAACGGTTTTGCAGGGGGTGGGCCAAACCCTTTTAAGTCCTCGGGGTTGCGCAACCAAAGGTCCGATTGTGGGAATGGGATGGAAATGCCCGCTTCATTGAAACGTCGCAAAATTTCATGATTTAGGTCGCTTTGAACATTTAGTTTCCAATTAATGTCCCGCAAAATGAGCCGCAACTCAAAATCCAAACTTGACGCGCCAAACCCGCGAAACAGGGCCTTGGGTTCGGGGGTTGCCAAGACCATTGGGTGGCCATTGGCGACTTCGAGTAGGAGATCCGCGACTTGATTTGAATCCGAGTCATAGGCGACGCCTATAGGCAAAATAAGCCGACCAATCGAATTGCCGCGCGTCCAGTTCGTTACCACGCCGGAAACGAGATCACCGTTGGGAATGATAACATCCGTTCTGTCAAAGGTTTCGATCCGAGTTGAGCGTACCGAAATATCGCGGACATACCCCATTTGGCCGTCACTGGTTTCAATCCAGTCGCCCTCGGATATAGGTCTTTCTGCCAGTAGAATTATGCCCGATACAAAGTTGGAAACGATGTTTTGAAGGCCAAAACCAATACCGACCGACAAGGCCCCAGCGACAATCGCCAAGGAGCTAAGATCAATCCCTGCCACCATAATTGCCGCGAGCCCCGCAAGGAAGATCCCAACATATCCAAGGCCAGACACGATGGCATTTTGCCCCCCAATGTCGAGCGTGGTTTTTGGCAAGAGTGTACTGCGCAATGCCCCTTGAAGAAGCCGCGTAATTGTAAAGACCGCGCCAAACGCAAACAAAAACAACAGCAGGCTCGAGGGGGAAACTCGTGTTGTTCCGAAGGTAAAGCCGTTTAAGAAAAGGTTCCAATAGTCAAAGATTTGGGCCGGACGTACCCCCGCAATAATTGCAAAAAGAGGGATGGACCCAATCGCCAAAACAAAGCCGACGAGGACAGGAATGATCGATTCCTGTGATGCGCCAAATCGCCATGCAATCAAATCATAAACCTGATTAGAAACCTGATGGAGGATAAGAATAACGGCTAAAAGGGCCAACGACGGGATCAAAGGCGACGTCACCATCACCCCTGCATTGTAGTATCCAAGCGTGGCAAGAATTGGCCCCAAAATAGCTGGTATCATCACCAAACGGCTTATAAAGGCGATGACCTGATTGCGGAAAGTTGGGTTTGTTGTTCCATCGCTATTTTCGAGTTCATCAAGGACGCCCTTGCGGAACAATTGAACGAGTCGAAAACTCACTAATCCAGAGCCAAGAATGAGCGGATAGACCAAAACGGCCTCGACGCCCTTTTCTGGAGTAGAAATGCCAAACATTAGGATACCCAACGAGGATAGTCCCAGAATAACACTCAAGATGTTTGTATAAAACCGCGCTTCGGCACGTTGAGCCGCCGTCAGGTGAAAAATTTCGTTGCCAACGTTTTCCCGCGGAAACACCTTTTGTCCCAGCCAGCGCCCAACAACAAACATCAAGGCCAGTTGCCCGAGCCCCGAAACCAAAGCCAACCCGTGCGATCCGAATAGACCCAAGAGAACAAGCACTTTAAGGATTAGCAAAATTCCGAAAATCGGGGCTAAATTCGTGAGTGCAGACAAGGCAACTGAGGAAAACCGGCGCAAGGGTTCACTCGTTTGTTGCGCCGCGCGGTCTTGCGCTTTTGACATCCAAGTTCCCCAGCGCAGAAACATCACCAAGGCCATTAGGAGAAACAGCAGAATCCGTGGGGCATTTGTCAGGAGGTTCTGGTTGCGATCCTTTTTATGCCATTCTACCCGCGTTTCTGCCGGGATAATGCTATAGAAATCATAAAGATATTCAATGGTCTGCGCCCAATACTGTGGAAGAATTGGCGAGGGGGTAGACACTAGGAATTCCGAGCGTTTACGCGCATTTATGATACGGTCGATCTCGCGAATTAGCCCTGTGGCCAAAGCAAACGCTTCGGCCGCCGCAAGAGAAGGTACTCGCAGGACCGCACGTTCCTTTTCGAGGCCCTTCAGTTTAAATTTTACAATTTCTGCGGTTTCTTCTTCGGTCCCATTGGACCCTGAGGGTAACGTGGGGGACAGCGCCTCGATCTGGCCGTCGAGCGTTGAAATTTGACCGGAATTAAGGTCTTCTTTGCCAAGAAATAAATCTCTCCAAACAACAATTTTTTTACGCAGAGACTCAAGGTTTTCCGTAGTCTCGGTTGCGTTCACAACTTCCTTTTGGGCCCGCTTTGAAAACGTCTCCCAATCGCCGTAGGTTTTCCCGTTCTCCAAAACGGTCGAACGCAACGTGCGCAAAATCTCAAAGGAACCATCGTCGCCCGCCTCTTCGGCAGGCGACGTTTTTTCAGGCGCGGTTTCCGATTTTCTGACAGGTCTGGGGATCGGAATTGTTGCGGCCGAAGCGTCGTTGGAAGATTGCGCTACTGCGGGGGATGTTTGCGCCCCAAGCGCGCCGCAAACCGCAACCGCGCTAAAAATCCAGCGAAACACCCCGCCGCAGCGACTCAATACTTGCATCTAATCAATCCTCAAAAACACCGGGGATGGAGCGCGGCGAGGCCGCAAGCCATTCTGGGTAAGGCAAGCCTTTTTCTTTTAGGAAACTGGGATTGAACAGTTTGCTTTGGTATCGTGTTCCATAGTCACAAAGAATGGTCACAATGGTATGGCCCGGGCCCATTTCACGCGCAAGGCGCACGGCCCCCGCGATATTGATGCCGCTGGACCCGCCCAAACACAGGCCTTCGTCGCGTAGAAGGTCAAACACATAGGGCAGCGCTTCGGAATCCGGAATTTCGTAGGCATAATCAACTTTGAGGCCCTCCAAATTGGCGGTAATGCGCCCCTGCCCGATGCCTTCGGTAATCGAGTCGCCCTCGGATTTTAGTTCGCCATTGGTGTAAAAATTGTAAAGAGCTGCGCCTTGGGGATCGGCCAAACCGATTTTGACATCCGCGTTTTTGGCGCGCAGCCCCATTGCAACCCCTGCCAAGGTACCGCCGGAGCCAACAGCGCAGATAAACCCGTCGATTTTACCATCCAACTGCTCCCAGATTTCGGGGGCAGTGGTTTCTAGATGGGCTTGCCGATTTGCGACGTTATCAAACTGGTTTGCCCAGATCGCGCCATTGGGTTCGGTTTTGGCAAGTTTTTCCGCCAAGCGTTTGGAATAGCGCACATAATTGTTCGGGTTTTTATACGGGGCGGCCGGAACCTGCACCAATTCAGCGCCCGCAAGACGGATCATGTCTTTCTTCTCTTGGCTCTGGGTCTCGGGGATGACGATTACCGTTTTAAAACCCATCGAAGATCCAACGAGGGCGAGGCCAATACCGGTATTACCAGCGGTGCCTTCAACGATTGTGCCACCTGGTTTTAGCGCCCCCGAGGCGATCGCATCGCGGATGATATAGAGTGCCGCACGGTCCTTAACGGACTGCCCCGGGTTAAGGAATTCCGCCTTGCCCAAAATTTCGCATCCGGTCGCCTCAGAAGCAGCGTTCAGTCGGATCAGAGGAGTGTTGCCGATTAGGTCTGGCAAATCTTTGCAAACGCGCATTTCGAGCCCTTTATATTGAGTTGCTCTCTTGTTTAGGATGCTCTGTACGGGAACTCAAGCGCCGCCAACCGCTTGAGCGCGCAAACGGTCGCGATTTTGCGCCAACCAGTAGGCTGAGAGGAGCAGCGGACCGTTGGCGCCTGCCCCGCTTGTGACCCGTTCCATGAAGGCGTCAAAGCTCAGAATGTGGCGCTGTATATCCTCGCCCTCCGCCGCGACACCGCCCAAACCTGCCGTAACCTTCGAGAGATCCGTGATGCCGATATAGCTGTATAAATACTCGGTAATCGCTCCGGGGGATGGGTAATATTCCCCAATGAGCTCAAGCTCAAGCGCGGTCAGGCCCGCCTCCTCCAAGCTTTCTCGATGGGCCGCCATTTCAGGGGTTTCTCCGGCATCAACGCGCCCTGCTATTGGCTCAACACTCCACGGCGACGTGTCACCGCGGATTAACGGCCCAACGCGAAATTGCTCAATTAAAAGAACGCGATCCAACACGGGATCATAAGGCAAAACAGTGACGGAATCGACCATAACAAAGATGGCGCGTTCGATTTCAGGGCTGACGTCGCCATCAAAGCGGCGATGGGTCAGACGCACGTCGTCCATTGCGAAAAAATGATCATAGGCGCGATTCTGCGCGATGATCGTTACGTCTGTTGTGGAAAAGCGGTTTGTTGACGGCGCAGATTGTGCGCGCAATTTGGAGGCGGCGCGGGCACGGATGACGCCAAAACGCTTGCCAACCTCCTTGGGGTCTTCGCGGCCAAATGCCGCCATGACTTCGCGCGCGGCCTCAACCGAAATCGGCCCCCAAACCGTTTGCCAATCGGCAAGCGACCACTGCGGACCGGCTTCAATCACTTGTGGGGGTAAATAAATAAGCGCTTCCTGCCCATCAGTGAGCGTCACGCGGTGCACCTCATAGTCAAAACAGGCCTCGTAGAAGTCCATCCGCGCTTGCATCTGCTCCGTAGGGTTAGGCAGGACCACGCCTTGGGCTGTGAGGCCCGCAGCAGGTAATAAGCATGGATAACCCGCGTCTTTGGCCCAATATACACAATGATCTTGCAAGGAAGCGGGGTGGTTTTCAGGCAGTGCCTCATTGCCTAACACGACTTCAAGAAGCGGATCGTACCGCAGGGAACCATAGAGAAAAAGGGCTGTCACGGCGTGTCCTAAATATGGGATATCAATTGAATCGGGAAACGTATCAGTTCCAGCGGCGGCTGGCCCATTCCACGGCAAAACCACCAAAAATTCCGCCAAAAACCATTATGGCAATAGGGAAAGGTGTCGCTGCGATCATCGCATATTTGCCCGCGATACTAAACATATCAACGATGGCTTCCATGGGGCCACCATAGGCTTTGCGCATCGACTGATCGATCATCTCGATCCCTGCATGCAGAAACGTTACACAAATGGTGATGGCCACTGCCGTCGTAAGCCCCGTAGAAAACGCAGCCTTATACCCTTCGCGCTGATGGGGGCCTGCGATGCGCCACGCGACAACAAAGGCGAGTGCCGCACTTATGACGGAAAACAGACCAGGTTTTTTGTCATCGGGCAGTGTGAAAACAACGAATTCGCAAGCGAACCATGTGACAATCGCAAAAACAACGCCAGCGACTACTCGGGATGCAGAAAGCATAGAAACCTCATTCGTTTTCCACGATTTATGCGGGTTTTGGGCGTTTGAGCAAGGATTTCGCGCGGGCTTTATGAATGGGCGCGCGAGGGTTGCAATCAAACCACGCCTCGCGCGCCCAATTTTTTAGGCGTTTACGTCCACAACAACGCGGCCTTTGATTTTCCCTTTGAGGATATCCGCACCCAGTTGCGGTAAATCACTGAGGGTTGCGGGCACCACCATTGCCTCAAGTTTATCAAGCGGCAGGTCCGTCGCAATGCGTGCCCACGCCCGTTTGCGATTTTCAAAAGGTTGCATCACCGAGTCGATGCCGAGGAGATTTATCCCGCGCAGAAGGAACGGAATGACCGTCGCCGGAAGTCCCGCCCCGCCCGCCAAACCTATCGCAGCAACCGACCCGCCATAGGAGATTTGCCCCAGAACACGCGCCAACATCGCGCCGCCAACCGCGTCGATGCATCCGGCCCATTGTTCCGCCTCAAGCGGACGTTTGACCGTTTCGGCGAGGTCTTCGCGCGGAACAATCTGGGTCGCGCCCAGCGATTTCAAATAGTCAGCCGTTTCAGGACGCCCCGTGACAGCGGCCACCTGATAGCCAAGGTTTGCGAGGATTGCCGTGGCCACAGAGCCAACGCCGCCAGCGGCACCAGTCACCAAAACCGTTCCTTTTTCGGGGGTTAGACCGTGATCTTCAAGTGCCATAACCGCTAACATCGCCGTAAAACCTGCGGTTCCAACGGCCATCGCTGTGCGCGGAGTAAGCCCTTCGGGTAACGGTACAAGCCAATCGGCCTTCACCCGCGCCTTTTGCGCATATCCGCCCCAATGCGCTTCGCCCACGCGCCACCCCGTCAAAACAACTTTGTCGCCTGCCTTGTAACGTGCATCGGAACTGTCGAGAACGGTTCCTGCGAAATCGATACCCGGAACATGCGGATAATTGCGCACCAAACCGCCACCCGGCCCCACACAAAGCCCGTCTTTGTAATTGACCGTCGAATAGTCCACCGCAACAGTCACCTCGCCTTCTGGCAGGCGATCCTCGGAAATATTCTGAATACTTGCGCTTGTGGTGCCGTCTTCAAGTTTCTCGACGATTAATGCATTAAACATAGGGGCTCCTTTAGGGGCT
This sequence comes from Falsihalocynthiibacter arcticus, assembly GCF_000812665.2. GTDB lineage: Bacteria > Pseudomonadota > Alphaproteobacteria > Rhodobacterales > Rhodobacteraceae > Falsihalocynthiibacter > Falsihalocynthiibacter arcticus. The sequence continues at coordinate 3,237,635 of NZ_CP014327.1, read as the reverse complement.
TTGGTTTTCATTCCCAAAACACTGCGCAAAATCATCTGCGACCACAAGCCAAAACCACTTGTAACTCCGCCGCACGCGCCCTACATTAAAACTGTCCTTCGGGACTATGGATATAAACGCGCTTGTAATAAGCGGATCGGACCCGGGGGCGGTACCCGGCGACTCCACCAAAATCCTTCTTTGGGGATCATGGGGTCGAAATAGGATCGACGAACGTCTAAAGAGGTTTGCTTTATCTCGGTGAGTTACCACCGTTATCGGTACATAAAAAGCTAGTTGCAAATGACAACGACGCTCCGATGGCTCTAGCTGCGTAAGCAGTTCGAAATATCGAAAACTTAGTCCCCTAGCTTTGCAGCTTTGGGCGGGGTTCGCAGGTACCTGGCAACAGAAACCTGCACTTAATCTCATTTTCATCAAAAAAACAGAATCTTGAGCGCTTCGAAGGTGAAATTTTTTCCCTTTAACACCCCAGAATATGACTAATTTTCCTACATCTGTAGGATCTGGCCGACTACCCCCCTGCCCTGAAACTTTAGACAAGACATCCATGAACGGCCCTAATATTGCAGTGCTTTGCACCATGCATTAACAAGCCGAGCACTATCCGGCCCCGCCCGATGTGGGGGGACGACGTTCGAGGGCCTCATACAGCATGTCGAGCGCCAAGCCCGAAAAGCTTGCAAAGGAAACACGGTGATAATCCTCGATTGTGGGAATCGCGGCCTGCATGTTGACTTCCATCAATCGGGACAGCCAGCGTGTTTCATACTCCAGCGCATTTTACACTGGCACCCGATCTCCCAAATGCGGAAAAAGATCATCCACAACTTTGCCGGAAGTCGGCGCATCCTGAAGATCCTCGACCGCGATGCCATGCACGGCAGTACTCTGAGGAGCCCATCCTCCCAAAAGCGACGACGTCAGTTGGCCAGATATCAATGCAGCATCGGTCGGCTCTCAAGGACTTCCGCACGGCGCAGTATACGAACGACATCTCGCAAGCTGGTATTAGCGTTTGCTTTTTGCATCTCATTGCCAATGACCTGCTCAATGGCGTCCGCCGACGCCTTTGTCAGTCCCAATTCGTCTGCTTTTCGCACGGCGAACCCTTGCAGCTGAGCGCATGAGATTTTGGGTAAATTAATGACCACGCATCTGCTCAGAAGGGGGGCAGGAATGCGGGACGCGTCGTTGGCGGTCAGAACCCAAGAGATGTGGGACATGTCGATTTTGGTGCGATAGAAAGGGCATTCCCAAGCCGCAGAGGTTGCCGGTTCTAAGAGACTTAGCAAACTATTTGCAAAAGAATGATTGGCCCCATTTGTAGATGTGCCGGATTGTGCTTTGCAGATTTCGTCGACCACCATTATTGGATTACCCACCTGATGCTGAAGGATCGTTTCGAGCGGCCGCCCAGCTTGCGCCGAGGACCAGCCACGTTCCGTTCCTGCAATACTGAAGCCGACGCCGCCAAGGCTGGCATCAATTTCACATCGTGGGATGTGAAGAAGTTCGGAGAGGCGACGTGCCCAAACGGACTTCCCGATCCCTGGAGGACCATTCAAAATAAGCGGTGGGATTCTGATAACTGCCCCTGTTGCGGCGCCGCGCTGGAGGGCATGCCAAACTTCAATGGTGGCCGGCGCCATCCACGGCATCTCTGCATGCAAAGTTGCAATAAGTTCGTCGACCCAATGCTCACCTTCCAACGTGAGTAACTTTACGCTTGTAAATAAGGGGCGCAGGCGGATGATCTCTTCGTCTTTCAAGTGCGCGAGGCCAGAAGCGGCCCTCATGCGCTGAATAATTTTGTTTACGCGCAGTTCAATACGGCGAGTGTCCTGCCATGTGAGTTCGACGCCGCTAGGTTGCTCAAGGGGCGCGCCCTCGACATCGTCCGATCCAAGATCGCGAGATGGTTCATCGTCACCGACAGAAACAGCCGCAAGTTTGTCGGTGCGGAGTTTCACAAGATGATCCGCGAAGCGTTGAATGAGCGCGATTCCGTCAATTTCCGGATATGTCGCGTGAATGAGTTTGGTGGTTTTCATAGCAATGGCCTTCTCTGGGATAGAAAAGGACCGGCGGCAGTTCGGTTGAGGTGTTGAGAAATGACAAGCGATCAAAGGCCGGCCCTGGATGGGTCAGATCAATGAAAACCGTATGAAGAGTCGTTGTCATGCCTTTAAACAGCACCAAGTGAGGGATTACGTCAACCCTATTTTTACGACGCATTGCAATCTATAATCACTCATTTGTTTGTACACTTTTTGTCTAAGTAATCCGTTTGTTCTACAAAATCTCCGCGTACTTATGAGCTACGCAGAAATGTGGGGATGCCTGCAACTGGCATGTATATTCAATTGCCCTTAGTTAATGCGTGTTGCTTTGCGTCTTCCTCCACTTCAATAATCAACTGACTAAGGGTTAGCTCAAGCCCATCACTGAGCCGCTTCAAAGTATCTAAACTTGGCTGATGGCGGCGACTTTCGATAAGGGAAATATAGCGCATGCTTCTTCCAATGTTGTGTGCAAGTTCTTCTTGGGAAAGCCCTGCGGCGCGCCGATGAAGGCGCACAACTCTGGCTAGAGATTCAAGAAGTGGGTCGATATTTTCAGCTACCATTTGATGACGTATCAATTATGGCGCATCTTTCGGCTATGAAGTATACTATGAATAATGCAGATTGGGGCAATTCATGGCCCTGCTCGCGCTGCTGCTAAAAACGCCAGCATTTATTGGAAATATTAGTGAAAGAAGTACAAATGTCAAAAACATCGAAGAAACAATTTTCACTTCTCGTAGAAAAGATAGTGAAAGAAGTTTTTGAGGCCGTAGAAACGGAGCGCGATATCGAAATTGACTCTAGAAAAAAACTCAGAATGTAGCCCGTCTATCCCGAAGGCGGCCAAAGTCTCAATATACGGGCCAGCTACACCTAAAGGTGAAACGAAACGACGAAGAGTGGTTCAAATCGATGGTTAGCAAGTATGAAGTTCAAAATGGGAAATTTTTCAGCCTAATGAGGCAAAAATTTGAGAGTTTTGATGAGTAAATTCATATAAATTTGTATGTTGAACTTAACTTAGCCTTGCAGTTTTGGACGGGGTTCGAAGGCACCTGTCCGCTATCACGAAAGAGTCATAATCCTTCAACAGCGGTTCCGGTTTTGAAACGCGTTTTGGCGGCAACAATCGAGGTGGCTTATTCAATGCAAAAACACTTCGCCAACGTAATCTTGAACTTTATGCGACAGGTCGTCCCAAAACAGTGGCGCAACTTTCGAGATCAAGTAACTGATAACTGCCGCATCATCTCACATCGCAACGTTCGGGTTTTGCAGTAGCCCCAGTATAATTAGAAATAATTCTCGTGTTCATACCCACCTCTGAGCCTACCTTGCGTCCAAGAGCATTGATGCGAAAAATTCGCACTTTGTTGTCAAGGCATCTGGCGCGAAGATCGACTTATTCGTGTAAGTCTAGGTTTAGCCGCTGGCTAGCGGATGCAAAATCCGAAATAGCTTCGCAGTCATGGTGCGAATATCGCGCATCGTCACCACCATTCAGGGAATAATCAAAAAAGAGATCTCCCCCAGTAAGGAAGACAACTGATCTGTCGTATCTTCCATAGTTCAGTTTGCCTGCATGCTTTGTGAGGAAGGCTTTGGCTAGGCTTCTTTCTTTTTCGGAAAAAGTGTCCTTGAGTACAGAGAATACTAAAGCTGCATGAGGGAAGTGCTTTGCTAGCGTAGCCAACCAATGGCACCATATATCCTATAGTATCCTAGTACTCGCCCTTGGTCGTTAGACCCGACCCAAATAAGATTTGGATTGGTGCCATAAACCAAGTAACAGGTGGGCACCGCCCAACATATAGCAAAAAATCTCATCAAGAAGCGTTTTCAGCCTATTGGAATGATCAAGTTCGGACGGTACTCATCTCATCATGAACAGCGGCTTCGTCCTGTGTGGATGGCTCCCTTTTTGCAAGTACAATTTAGCGCATGGTGTTTTGATCAGAAGCAGTCTTGTGTTCGGCTTGTTGGCGCGACGCACATGGCCGCTGGCCCTCCCTCTCAGCGATGCATGCATCGCCTGCCGGGCAGTGGATGGTTTCCACCAACCAAGTCCCATTCCGCATATCGAACAGCAAGCGTTCTGGACAAAGCTCGGGGTGTCTTGGTTTTTGGGCTGACAAAGTTCCATCACTTCATTGGTCTTGCAAACTCCTATTGTTGTTTCGTTGGTCCGTTAAACGGTTCTCGCTTTGTAGGGCTCATTCCGTGTCAGCACAGCCCAGATCATACGGGCAGTTTTGTTGGCCATGGCAACGGCGGCCACTCTGCTGGGCTTTTTTCTGCGCAAATGTCGGCTTTCAGGGAACCGTTCAAAAACGGTCGTTTTTGGAAGTCCGTTTGAAGCGGGACATTCCTGATCAGAAATGGCAGTTAAGGCTGTGCAACCAGCGCGGCCGCGATGTTTCCAAGAGAAGTGTTGAAAAACCAATCTCGGTGCAGTAATTCACCATTTGTGATGTAGAGATTTTCTACTTCGTAAAACTGATACGTCCCGTCCGCATCAGGAATACGAACTCGGCTGACCGCCCCCGTTTCGGCAGCCTCCTCGCCTCTCACGTCAAACAGTTTAAAGTAATCCTCATTGGAGGTCAGTGCCGCTTGCCTTAAGATTGCAACCACCTCTTCTTCTTCGGTGATCCGTTCATCGACAAAATAGCAGCCAGCCTCCACTCCGCCGACCGTGACGGCCGTGCCAGCAGCAACGACCAATGTTATTGGCGCAGTAAGGATGGCCAGCACACCTGCCGCAAATCCACTCCCTCCGATGATACCTACGGTCCCAGCTCCCGAAGCCCCTGCAAGCGTCGAACCCAACATCAGAGACCCGCTGGCTGCGTGTGGAAAGAAATAAAGCCCCCTAAAGCCATTGTAGCGGGACCAACGGACGCCCCAGCACCACCTGCTGTGACAACCGCAGTCGCGGCTGTGGGGCTGACCAACTGGCTGAGCCGATAGTCACAAACCCCAGAAAATGCGCTCGTAACCCAAACAAGCGAAAGGACCGCACTAAGATTTAAACTTTTAAGCACTGGCCCAGCCTCGCTAAAATAACATTCCCGATATTCTTCGTCCTACGAGGCAAATAGATCAAGCTTTTTATCTAGCTTCGCAGGGCGAGCGTGGCTGCTCTGATCTCAACCCGACTATTAACGACACCAGTATAATCCGCCAGAAACCCTCTTTTTTGGAGCGGTCGGAAAAGGCCCTGCTTTCCGCTGCCACAAACCCCGTTGAAAACCTAATCAGTTGTTGAACGTTTTTGGAAGGGTCTCAAAGTGATCATTGGCTAGGCTGGCCCTGCCCGCTTTCGTGCCGCACTAGGCGCCCGTCTTTTCCCATGCACAAAGGCGCGTGTCATGGTTGACCCAGCACCCGCCTACTTTCGACAAATATCCGGTTGGGGCGTGGAGGTGTGTCGCCCCAGGCTCACCCGTCCAAAAGGCGTAAGGCGCCCCATCGTAGTCGATTATAAACCATACTTGATGGCCGAGTTGTTTTTTTGAATCATAATCAATGCTTGTCATTGAAAAGCTTCCATCGAGTACCCCTGAATCGTTTTCAGTGAAATGAAAGTCGCATTTTCCTTGAATTTCAATCTTGCCTTCAGATTCGAAGTAGCAAGTCGTTGCTCCTGCAATTCCGGCGGAGAGGAAAAGGAGGCATGAGCTCGTAATAATAGTTTTCAAAATGTTCTTCCCTAGGCCAATTGGCTCGGTGTTTAATTCTTCATCAAGTCTGTATTTGAGTTCTATTTGTATGAAATGGCAGGAATTGGGCGGATTCTGGGTTTCGTCGAGAAAATCCGCGTCAGACCGAAAATTGAACATGAAATTTCTGGGGTGTATTACATAATGTACGACAGGCGCCCCGCGCTCTATTTATGAACCCTGCACTCGCGTTAATGGAGTGTGCATAACGCGAGTTAGGCGTCATCGTCATTCCCTGTTAAAAGCGTAAACCGGTTTTCTTCAGATTGAAAAAATGATGGTCAGGCATATCTATTGCAGAGAATGTGATGAACTGCTGTGCTAATAATTATTCAAAAGGAGAAACAAATGAGTGACGGCTACGCTGGGACCGGTTTTGCCGATGCCGCCGAATACGAGTTCTGGCTTACTGCTCCGGACGACATGTCACCGGATGAATTCAAAGATTGGTATCGAAATGCAGCCCATAAATCCGCTGGGGACATGTACGAATGGTGGTAAAAACAGGGTGGCAACGTTGATGACGACGATACGTCTTGTCCCAATTGCGGGGGTCTGCACTACTTTCAAGGGGATTGTTCAACTTGCGGATACGAAGACTAAATCCTTAAAACGCATAGCTATAATCACTCCCCAAGGGGGAGAATATTTTAGATTTTCTCGGTGCTACTCAACCTATTGGTTCTTATATAACGCGAGTTAAGCGGCGTCCCGCTTTTGTTGCCGGAAAGGATTCAAATATGGGATGTGAAAAATTTCTTGTGAAACGCGACGTGTTTGACGTCAGCGCCTATGGGTCCAAATAGCGGTATTTGATAAGAGAGTGTTTTTGGCTCATCGTAACCACCAAGGAGTGGGACATGGGACAAACAACCGGAACACGTAAAAGCCCCGGCGAGAAGATCGTCAAAGACATCAAACGCGCCACGCGCAAGCAATATTCATCCGAAGAGCAGATCCGACGAAATTTTCTTTTGAGGGCTTATTAGTCTTCAGGCATAAGGACGATGTAACTCCTAGCTTGGTACGCCGCTAAGGAACTCTGTCCATTAACGCCGAAACCTCGCGAAGGGGAGTTGAACACGGTGACAAAAGATTACTAAAAGCCAGAAGATATCCCACGGTTCAAGGAGAAACTTTGCGAACTAAAGGCGCAATTTGACACTCTGTTGGAAAGGGTAGATCGGCACAAATATCCGGTGTGCCAGAGTTCTTCAACTTAACCATCAGTTCTTTTCATGGAGAAAGCAAAAGTCAGTAACCTTGGGCAGACTACGTCCCTACAATTGTGTTGATTGACCGCTTTTAATCACTTTGACGTAAGAGTTTCCGCCCTGTCTCTTGCCACTAAGGTCCACCATCGAGATAACCGGAAAATTTCTGAAAATCCTCCCATTTTTTTCTAATCTGCCTCGGCATCGAGTCCCACTTGTTCGAATTTTGACATTCTACTTGAACCATTAAAGTAAATTTAAACATCCCATTCACGGTAGATTAATACGGTTCTACTCATTCGTAGAATGTAATAAATTAAGGTCATACAGCAAAACGGTAAGTTTTTGAGGAGTCATAATGGGGCGGTACCCGGCGACTCCACCAAAATCCTTCTTTGGGCGGGGTTCGCAGGTACCTGGCAACAGAAACCTGCACTTACTTCTCCCCTTGTATTATTCCTCACGATCTCAAGCGCTTTTCCGCTCGATATGGGCAATCTGTCGCGCATTTCTAATCACGGAATTATCATGGCTTGTTTTTCTTTCTGCACCGGATCAAATGGCTAAAAAAGAGTCAGGCAGTCCTATGAGAAACATCGCTTTTATCCTTGCTTCCGCGTCCATACTTTTGGCCGCATCCTCCATCGTGGCAAATGTGCGCCACCCAGAAACGGCGCGTAAAACCATCCAGTATAGCGTGCCCCATACGTTCAATCCTTCGTATGGCGGCTCGTCGTAAACCCACGCTCCCAAACCCCTCCCGCATCACACAATTTCGGCCCACGTCATTCCCCGCCTTAACAGCGGCATCTCAACCTGTTACCTCTTGAGAAATCCAGACCGACAGGGCCGAAATGACTCCGACATTCTCTGATTCCACCCGTGTTTTTGCCCGTATCGGGCTTTTGTCGTTCGGCGGCCCTGCGGCGCAAATCGCGGTGATGCACAAAGAGCTGGTGGAAGAGCGCCCGTGGCTGAGCGAAGAGCAATTTCTGTCCGCGCTCTCGTTTTGTATGCTCCTCCCCGGCCCTGAAGCGATGCAATTGGCCACCTATGCTGGATGGCGATTGCATGGGGTGCGCGGCGGTTTGATGGCGGGGGCTCTGTTTGTAATCCCCGGAGCGTTGGTCGTGTTGGCGCTCGCTATATTTTACGCGCTCTTTGGCAATGTCCCTCTGGTTGAAGCGCTTTTCCTTGGGGTTAAAGCCGCCGTTGTGGTGATCGTGATCCAAGCCCTGCTCAAAGTTGCCAAACGCGCCCTCAAACACCGCGCAGCATGGGCGATTGCGGCGGCAAGTTTCGTGAGCATCTTTTTTCTGGCCCTCCCTTATCCTTTGATCGTAGCGGCGGCAGCACTCGCGGGCGTGGTCTTTTTACCCAAACAAAGCGTGCCCGCTATGGCAATCAAACAACCCAAATCGGCACACCCTGCCCGCACCATCGCGATTTGGGGCAGTCTTTGGCTTTTCCCCATGCTTCTGTTGCACCTGATGGGGGCAAAACTACTCACGTCCATCGGGTTGTTCTTTTCAAAACTCGCGGTGGTGACCTTTGGCGGCGCCTATGCGGTGCTGGCCTATATGACCCAAGAAGTTGTGGTGCAAAAAGGCTGGATTTCGACGGCGACCATGATGGATGGCCTCGGTCTTGCCGAAACAACGCCGGGCCCTCTGATTCTTGTGACAGAGTTCGTAGGCTTTCAAGCGGCCTTCAATGCAGGCGGCCTCTGGCTTGGAATTGCGGGCGCGATTGTGGCGCTTTGGACAACCTTCATCCCGTGTTTTTTGTGGATTTTCACAGCAGCCCCATATTTGGCACAAATCAGCAGCCGCCCGCGCCTTGCTGCGGCCCTGTCGGGCATAACGGCGGCCGTGGTTGGGGTTATTTTCAACCTCTCGATCTGGTTCGCCCTGCATGTCGTATTTGAGCGAGTCACCCCCACAAGCCTCGGTCCGATCCACCTATTAACCCCTGATTTGCACAGCCTAAACTGGTCTGCAGCCGCCCTTTCTGCCTTTGCTGCCCTCCTCATGCTGCGCTTAAATGTGGGTATGGGCAAAACACTTCTCATCGTTGCCCTCGCGGGTTTGGGCCTGTCATTTCTATAGCTTGCTTGACGATTGCATGAAAAAAGGCAGCGCGGCCCCTTTTATTCGCCGAGGGGGCAGCATATGATCGAATTAACTTCACGCGCTGCATAAGGGGGGCGACACATGTCTCAATTTATCGACTACGGAAACCTCATGCATGACGCCATGCGCGGTCTGATCCAAAAAGTATTGGAAAATGTGCAACGCGATGGCCTTCCGGGTTCGCACCATTTTTTCATTACGTTTGATACATTGCATCCCGACGTCGAAATCGCGGATTGGCTTTCTGATCGTTATCCGGGCGAAATGACCGTGGTGATGCAAAACTGGTTTGAAGGTCTTGATGTCACCAATGACGGATTTACCGTCAGGATGAAATTCGGTGGCACACCTGAAACGCTCTATATTCCTTATGACGCGATCATCACCTTTGTCGATCCATCGGTCGAGTTTGGCCTGCGCTTTGAAAGCCAGGAACACGACGACGAGACCGAAGACGCCGATGATGCAGAAGCGCCAATGGCCGAAGATGTCCCTCAGGAGCCCATCGAAGCCGAAGTCGTTAGTTTGGACTCGTTCCGTAAATAGGTGGTACGCATCTGATCCACCACGCCCCATTTCGGACTATTTAAGCACCACGTTACTCTCTTTATGTTTTGGACACATGTTCAAAACTGGAGATAATCATGGCTAAAATCATCCTCAAACAAACCTACAATGCCCCCGCAGACCGCGTTTGGAAATCATGGGACACCTTTGGTGACATCCAAATTTACAATCCGAACCTAAATTCCTCCTCCCTGATCAACAACAGCAAAGAGACCGGCCTTGGCGCAGAGCGTCGGTGCGATTTTTCCGACGGTAAAAACCATGTTTTGGAACGGATCATTGCGTATAAAGCGGGGGAAAGCATGGAAGTCGACATTTACGACGGCACCGTTCCCCTCAAACGTGCGGTTGCAGGGCTGATTGTAAGAAGCCTGTCACCAAGCCGGAGTGAACTCACCTTCACGATGGATTTCACCCCAAAGTTCGGCCTTCTCGGGGCGTTAATGATACCGATGATGAAGGCGCAGTTTCGCGGTGTTCTGGCAAAACTTCTTGCGGCCAACAAAGACTATGTTGAAAATGGGGTTGAAGTGGTTCGCCCTATCGCGATGGTCGCCTAAAGGCGCGCAATGGAGGCCGTGTGGGCCTCCATTCGTCTACAGAAGGCCTAGCAGCATGGTTGTTCCGAGGGCGATGGAAAACTGCGCAAACGCAGGCCTTTGACGCAGCCCAAAGACCCCCGCCAACGCGACCAAAAAGAACAACAAATAGGCAACCCAAATCGAACTATACAGTAATTCGGCCGAAAAACCCGCCAGCCCGTGCATCGCGTCAACGTCTACAAAACCCGTTTTTGCAAGCGTCAAAACCCCGCCGATTAGGCAGCCATACGACCAACATTTCAAACGGGAAATGAGCGTGGGCTTGGGAATAAATGGCGCTTTGGCTCGGGGGGCGACGATATTTGGCATCCGCGTGCGCATTGCCTTTGAAGGGGGACGCATCCGCGAAGTTGCCCGCCCCGCCGCGTTTTGCCGCGAATGGTTGCGTTCAATCCGTTCCAAGCGGATATAAAAGCTCTCGTGTCCTGTTGTCAAACTCTGCGCCTGCACCTGATCCTCCTGTGCGTTCACACTACCTTTACGATCCCTCTGGTTAATTTTATGTCAAACCGGAGTCGCCGTTTGCGCAGGAATGCGGCCAGTTTGAGACTTTTCCCTAAAACTTTTCTGATTTAACACTGGGTACACACCAGTCAAATTCTTGCCTCCTGCGCGGTTGTGGCAATTGTAATTTAACGGCACACATTCTATAGAGTGGCAACCCTTAGGCCCTAGGATTTCTCAGGAGAAACTGATGACAGATACCCGCACCGAAACCGACAGCTTTGGCCCGCTTGAGGTCCCCTCTGAGAAATATTGGGGCGCTCAGACGCAACGCTCTTTGATGAATTTCCCCATTGGTTGGGAAAAACAGCCTCTTGCGATTGTCCGTGCCCTCGGGGTGATTAAAATGGCCTGCGCGCAAGCCAACATGACCAACGGCGCGCTGGATGCGACACGCGGCGACGCCATCGTTAAGGCCGCAGGCGAAGTGATCGACGGCAAGTTTGACGACAACTTCCCACTGGTTGTGTGGCAAACAGGGTCCGGCACCCAATCCAACATGAACTCCAACGAGGTCATCGCCAACCGCGCGATTGAAATTCTCGGCGGCGTGATCGGTTCAAAAGATCCGGTCCACCCCAACGATCATTGCAACATGGGCCAGTCCTCAAACGACACATTCCCAACCGCAATGCACATCGGCACCGCGATGATGGCCCGTGATGTCTTGCTCCCCGGCTTGGAAAAACTCCACGCGGCGCTAGAGGCCAAAGTCGTGGAATTCGACGGCATCATCAAAATCGGCCGCACCCATACAATGGACGCGACGCCGCTCACATTGGCCCAAGAATTTTCGGGCTATGCACACCAACTCAAAAAGGGCATCGAGCGCGTCAAAGCCTCCCTGCCCGACATTTACGAATTGGCACAGGGCGGCACGGCCGTTGGGACGGGCCTCAACACAACTGCGGGCTGGGGCGAACAAGTCGCCGCAAACATGGCCAAAATCACCGACCTGCCCTTCGTGACTGCCCCCAATAAATTCGAAGCCCTCGCAGCGCATGACGCCCTCGTTATGTTCTCGGGTGCGTTGAAAACTGTCGCCGCCAGCCTGTTCAAAATCGCCAACGACATCCGCCTTTTGGGCTCGGGTCCGCGCTGTGGTTTGGGCGAATTGATGTTGCCGGAAAACGAACCTGGCTCCTCGATCATGCCAGGAAAAGTGAACCCAACCCAATGCGAAGCCCTGACACAGGTCTGCATCCACGTCTTTGGCAACGATGCAGCCGTCGGTTTTGCAGGCAGTCAGGGGCACTTTGAACTCAACGTTTACAACCCAATGATGGCCTATAACATTTTGCAATCTATGCAACTTTTGGGCGATGCTTCCACGGCATTCACCGACAATTGTGTGGTGGGCATTGAGGCCAACAAAGAGCGTATCGCCAAAATCATGAACGAATCCCTGATGCTGGTAACGGCGCTCGCGCCAACAATCGGCTATGACAACGCGACGAAAGTGGCCAAAACAGCCCATAAAAACGGCACGACCTTGAAAGAGGAAGCCATTGCACTGGGCTTTGTGGATGAAGCAACGTTTGATGCGGTTGTACGTCCGGAAAACATGATCGGCCCCAAACCTTAATGCAAAAATTAATCAACCTCGCCCGCGCACGCAAACAACGTGCGCGGGACGAAAAACGTGCGGATTCGGAGAAAAATACCGCCTCCGCAGGCGTCACAAAAGCGGACCGCCTGTTGCAAGCGACCAAAAACACGCGGGCGCAAAAAATGCTGGATCAACATGTGGTTGATACGGAATTTGATCACGAATAATCGATGACAAGGCGCCTGATCCCTTCAGCCAATTTCATTTTCATGTCTATACGAAATTTTAAGGCTCTGACGTCATTCTCACAGAAGAGCAAAGAATTGCCTCCCCTGACAGATACATCACATGGTGCTGCATCGGCCTTTCCCTTTTGGAAAGAAATGCAAGAATGTGTTGTTTGAATACAAGTGAGATGCAAGGGTTTGGGGAGCGGTTCTAAAGAGGCATTAAGATAAGGACGGCCACCCCATTGAATTTGGGACGTTGTGTATAATTTATGAGTAGAAGACCTAGAAAACGATCCCTAACACTAAATGGTCACCGAACAAGCGTTTCTCTTGAAGACGAATTTTGGCTGTCGTTCCGCGAGATTGCCGACGAACGTAAAATTCCGATCAATGCATTAGCCGCCGAAATTGACGCCGCGCGCGGGCTGGATATGGGCCTAGCTTCGGCGATCCGTCTGTATATTTTGCAGCATTATCGCGCAAATTCCACTATCTCGGGGTGATTTGAAGCCAAATCCCGTCTTTGGCGCGCACCGTAAGATGGGCGACCGGAACGGGAATGTGGCCAGCGCCAGGGCTAAACTTAAGCGCCCGTACGAAACTCGCCAACAAGAGCGGCCCTTCAATCATGGCAAACCCTGCCCCCGTACACACGCGCGGTCCTGCAGAAAACGGCATATAGGCCTCGCGCAGGCAGGTCTTGCCGTTTTCCGTTCTAAAACGATCCGGATCAAATTCATCTGGCCGCTCCCAAAGCCGTTCGTGGCGATGCAGATGCCACGGCGACAATACGATCTGAGCACCTGTAGGTACGTCTCGATTGCGAAACTCCTGCGGACACGCGGCCTCACGAACCATCATTGGAACAGGGGGATACAAGCGCAGAGCCTCGCGAAACACATCGCGGGTCAGGCGTAATTTTCCGATGTCGGAAAACGTAATATCCCGTTCAGGAATAACCTGCGCAACCTCTTCGGCGACGCGGTTTTGCATAGCTGGATCGATAGCCAATAGATACAGCGCCCATGCCAAGGCACTGGCACTCGTTTCATGCCCCGCAAGGAAGAAGATGGCCACCTGATCGACCATTTCCTCGGCGCTGAACTTCGCACCGGTTTGCGGGTCTCTGGTGGTCATAATCTTGGTCGCCAAATCATCCGGCGCGGTCCCTGCCGCAATTTCACCCGCCCGTTGAGCAACCAGATCGCCAATCAACAACCGAATGGCACGCGCCGTTTTTTTGGTGTTTCGACGGTGAAATCGCGGCATCCAACGTGGAAGCGGCACAAAGGCTGCAAGGTTCAAGATCGGCTGATTGCGTTGATAGGCGCGAAATTGGGTGAAAACTTCGGCCGCGGTGCGGTGGGTGATCGGAATGGAAAACAACGTGCGAAAAATGATATCCGCAGCCACAAAGCTTGCCACCTCCTCTATCTCAACTTCCTTTGGTGCCATCTTGAGCATTCTTGCTACCGCATCTTCGCAAGCCGCGTTCATTGCGCCAAAGGTGTCGCGCAGACGCCCGCCTTCAAAAGCCGGATCAATAATGCGTCGCTGTCGTTTCCAGACTTCTCCATTTGTCAAAAAAACCGAATTTCCAAGGATAGGTTTCAAGCCTTCCCGAATGCGATCAGACTTGGGAAACTCATCGGGATTGTGCCTAAGAACCTCCGCAATCAACTTAGGATCATTGATGAGGAACGAGCGGAAAAAAGGTGTTTTAAACTCGGCCATCCAGGCGCGATACAATTTCGCGGGTTGTGCAGAGAGGATATCCCGCCGAAACGCACGCGCGTATTTAAACAGGCTTATTTTCTCCGCGCGGGCTGTGGGTTTGGGAGGTGTGACGGTCATACGTCGGTGTAACCCGAGGCCGCGACATCAAGCCGCGAACGCGAGGCAGGACGGTCGCGATAACGCGCGCTCAACGTTTTTGGGCCCGCTGTAATTTGAAAATAGTCATAGTCTTTGGGACGATCAAAGGCGCAAAGATACTGAAAATGCAGGCGGAAATACTTTCGTTTCAACTCTTGCCACCGTTCGGGGCTAAGCGATTGGGTGAATGCCGCCGAGAACACAAGCGGCCAACGCGCCTTTTGCGGGGCAACCCCAGAGACGGCAACGGGGTCACACAGAGCAAACGAGCAACCATCGCCCGGCGCAGTAACGTCGACCCACGTAATATCGGCGCGCGTTGAAAGCATCGCCAAATCACCGCGTAATCGTGTCGCCTTGGGCAGAAAGCTCACCATCGGAACCACGTGTCCAAGGGTCAGCAGTCCAAGGACATGGCCCCGTTTTGGCCCTTGATTTGCCCGCAACAAATCCGCAACAATCGACACCGCAATATGTGCGCCAGAGGAATGGCCAACGATCAACACCTCGTCGTAGTTTTCTGTAAGCGCCTGTGCAATTTGGGCGCGAAACGCTTCGAAGCGCTCCTCCATTTTTGGCGGATACGCCCCCCAGTTTTGCGCCGTATGCGCGAAATCATGCATCAGATAATAGGCGTAAATCTTGCTATCGCGCGCATGGAACCAGCGCAAAATATAGATAACGATGGGGATAAAAGTCACCCATCCGGCGCGGGGATAAACATAGGTCGATAAAACCGAGCCAACAACGGACGCGAACGTGATAGCCCCAAGAAGTTGCACGCTAAGGATCGCGATCGGGTATAATGCGGCAATAATCGGCCCCTTGCGCAGCCACATAAGCCGCCGAAGCGCCCCCGAATATATGTAGATCCACGACGTGATCAGCATCTGCCAATAGGTCGCCACAATCCCGTGCCCCATCGACGACTTCACAATATCTGACCACACCAGCACAGAGACGTCCGCGGTCACTTGTGCGCCCTCTATTGTCGCAGTTGCCGTCCAGCCGAAGGGGCCAGAACTCCCTATTTTCCCCTTTGTTTCAATATTATAACCAGAAATTTCAGCTTGTTTCATCGCTTCCGCGCGGTAGAGTTCGCGGTAGCGCCGTGGGTGAAAGGGGTCATAACCAGGAATATAAAAAACACGCCTGCGTTTAACGACAACCGATTGGGCTGAGTTTTGGTTTAATGAGGGTAGCTTTGGCGATTCGGACTGCGACAAGGGAAGCCTTAATTGTTCATTGTTTACTTAATCTAGACAAGAAACCTGACAAAAATAAGCCCCTCCTTGTGGAAAATTCAATTCACTTGAAACAGGTTATAGACTCAGGAAGCACAGGCCGATAAATTCCGCGAATGCATATTGATATCACCCTTGATGCCCTTGGGCTCCTTTGCCCTCTGCCCGTCCTCAAAGCTCAAAAAGCTTTGAAATCAATGGCTAAAAACCAAGTCCTAAGCCTTCTTGCAAATGATCCGGCCGCGGGAATCGACGTTCCGCATTTTTGCAGTGAATCCGGCCATGAGTTTCTGGGGCAAGAGACCTCAGATGACGGAACATTCTACTTCATTCGACACAAGTAATTCCAACGCGCGTCGTTGGAATATTGCCAGATAATTTTCAGAAATCCATAAAATGAAGCGTGTTATTAATTTTTAGAGTTCAAAACAGTTGTCACGGAGCCATGGCTTCAAATTTGTCTAAGAACGAAAGAGAGTTAGTAAATGAACGCGGACGTAAGGAACGATGCATTTCAGAATGTGATTAATATTTCACAGGGTGAACACGCTGTTTCGTCGGCCGAAAACGTCCTGATTTCAACGGTTTTGGGATCATGTGTCGCGACCTGCCTTTGGGATGAACAGGCCGCAGTTGGCGGAATGAACCATATATTATTGCCCCAAGATCTCTCGACAACATCGATTTCACAAATGCATGGGGTCCACGCTATGGAAGTTTTGATAAACGCGATGATCAAATCCGGCGCTGTAAAATCGCGCATTCGGGCAAAACTTTTTGGCGGCGCGCGGATGGTCGCTGGATTGTCGAATATCGGCGAGCGAAATGCTGTTTTCGCCCAAGAATTTCTTCGGGGAGAGGGAATTCTTTGCGAGGCCAAAAACCTTGGGGCACCATGGCACGTCGTATTCAATTTTGGCCTTCAAGCGGTCGCGTTTTACAAAAAATTGTTGGAACGTCACCCGTTGAACAAGTTGTTGTTGCCGCTCCGGCGAATGATGTGGAGTTGTTTTAACCACCTCAACGCGTCATCCGTTCAAAGGGCATAACTTCTTACTTGAGGAGCGCTGGACGTACTGCTAATTGCTCCAGAGGCAAGATGGATAACCGTATCCCCACCGCCACGACAATCCGCTGCAGGGGCCGCCGCCCAAACGAACCGCTTGGTACATTCCATTGGCGATTAAGGTGTAGGCTTGATCAACGACGCTTGTGTCGATTGAAAACTCTTCGGCGAGAGTGTCGCGTCGCTGAACGCCGTCCTGCAATACACACTGCATCAATGCTTCATCCGCATTCAAACGCGCATTGTAGCTTTCAAGCGCGGTCTGTGTTTCGCCCGCATTGTAATAAGCTTGGTCATGGACCACACAACACGCCTCCCACGGCGGCGATTCTGAATAGTTTTCAGCGAACCCTGGTATAATCTGGGCTACCGGCGTCCATGCCGCCGACATCCCGCCACTACACCCGTCGGTTGTGAAAGGCGCGATCGACGTCGCTGGGTCCCTTCTAAGCCGTAGCAGTTTTTCGTGGTGCGGCGTTTCAATCCACCGACCGACCTCCTCCCAAGTGCTCTCAGGTTGGTTAGATTGTTCTGCAACGACTGGAACCCCGATGCAAAACAGCCAAGCAACCAAAACAGATTTACGCATCTGTGCTATCAGCGATCAAATTCAACGGGGACAACTGGATAAAGTCCGCAACCCACAGCACCAAACGTTCCGCAGCCGTGAGGTCGTTGTTATATTCCAAAACGCGGCGCGCGAGTGCGGGATCATTCGTGATCAGGCCATCCACCCCCATCGTGATCAAACTTGACATTTGCACGGGATCATCAACCGTCCATGCATACACATCCTTGCCTTGCGCATGTGCCCGACGAATGAGTTGTCGTGAGATTTGTCCCGCGTTCAAAGCTAGAAAATCGGCCTCCAAACGGGCGACATTCCCCACAGACTTTGCGGCCAACACACCAACAGTCCACGAGGGACGCATTGCCTTAAGCTTCAAAACTGCAGGGTATTTCAACGACATAAGCGACACCTGCTCTGCCATACCTTCCTCTTCGACGATCCGAATAACTTCGGCTTCAATATCCACATCATGGCCATAATATTTCAGCTCGATGACCACTTTTGCCCGCCCTTTAGCGGCCTGCAGCACATCCCGCAGCAAGGGGGTGCGTTCATCAGCATATTGGGCATCAAACCAACTCCCGATATCTATCGCATCCAATTCCGTGCGCGAGACCTCCCATGTTTTAATTGGCTGGTTCGCAAGCTTCATAAAATCGGAATCGTGGGCGATGATCAATTCTCCCTCGGCGGATTCCTGCACGTCGATTTCAACCCAATCGGTACCATCCTCCAGCGCCTTTTCAACGGCGGCCATTGTGTTTTCCGGACGTAAATTCGCAGCCCCACGATGGGCAATAATCTCCACTTGCGAAGTTTTATCGAATTTCTCAAGCATAGCGCCTGTGAGGAATACTCCCAAAGTCACCACCCCAACGGCGCCAGCGAGTATCGCCCAAAGAGGCTTTTTAAAAGTGACCTCCACGGTATTTTCACCGATAGCCTCGCTAAAAGCGGTCTTTGTGGCCTTGGAATAAGTGCGCAAGAGTATTTCGGCCAAGGCCCCATTCGCGAACGCTGAGGCAACCATATAAACGCCTCCCCAAACTAAGAATTCGAGCAGCAGAACGCCAACCATTAAACGTAGATTTATCGCCGCATGATCCAGTAAAACGGACGTCAGTTTGGTGAAGATCAACGCAATTACCGTGAGGATTGCAAAACGGATCAGTGCCCAAAGGGCGATATTGACGACGAGACCGAACCGCTTTCCAGCCAACAATCGGCGACTTTCTTTAAACGCCAGCCCTACTTTGAGGTCGCGTGCGAGATAAAGATGCAATGCAATCGCCCAGCCAGAAAGAAAAAACAACAGAATCCCCACCATAATAACAAGCAATACGGCGATCATCCCCACCGCACGGATGAACTCGGGTGGCCAATAGGTAAGGTAATAATTGATGTCAAATTCAGTGAGTTTGTTGAGGCCGATCCCAGCGGCAACCACCAGAAATGGTGTGACAATGACAAAAACCCTCAAAACAAGCCCGTTACAAAACCAAACGAGCCTGAAAAAATTGGACAAGACAAAACCGAAGCTTCTTTGAACCGCGACAACTGGATGCGTCGTTTTTGTGAACAAAACGAAACTCGTAGCCGTAAAGTCGAGGACAACCGCCGCAAGCACGAAGCTGAAAACAACAATCGAGATAATAAATCCAATTGGGGACAAAACGAACGCTGCGATATCCATGTCGGTAAGTGCTTTTTGGTTGGAAAATTGAATGGCAAGCGCAAAAATAATGCCAAACACCGGACCAATTACAGCAGCGCCGAGCAATTGAAACGTCATATGTACTGCGAAAAGGGATTTAAGATAGCTGCGCGCCACGGTGAAAGCGTTCAGAACCAGTTTTGTATGTGTCATGCACTATCTCTTTTTCAAATCTTAAAATTCAACATCTAGTGAGCGGCCAAAACCCTCCGCGCCAGTTAAGCGTGATTGAGCACTTATTTTCAACTGAAACCATGTAGTTGCATGTCAGAGATTGACAGGTCTTCATAAACAACTTCACTGTAATTTACGCAAAGCATTAACCATCTGCGGCTACGCGGCCTTACGGGGGACATGGAACTGAAACGTCTGATGCATTTTTTGGCCGTGCTCGGACTCTTTTGGAGCGCCACGTCTGGCTCCGTACTGGCCCAGCAGGCCGAAGTCGTTTTGGATAAAACGGAAAATGAATGTCGATTGTTCAACATGCATACGGGCGTGCATCCCAACAACGGCAACGGACCAACCAAAGTAGACGTCTCCATTATCGTCGCTGATTTTCTCGGCGTGAACGACGTGGACCAACAGATGGACGTTGATTTATTTGTGACCTATACTTGGTTGGATTCACGTCTTGATAACTACGATGGGTGTCGACTGGGCAAAACTGAAGTGTGGTTTCCACGCATTGCCCTCTTGAATTCCTCCAATTTGCGCGCTCTGAACCAAAACGCTTTAAACCAAGTTTCGGTCGGTGAAGGCGGGCAAGTTTACTACCAACAACGCTATACAGGCGACGTCTTGAGCTATCATGAGCTCCACCGTTTTCCCTTTGATAAACATGGATTTAAAATTCAATTTGCCACTCATTTGACCGATGCAGCTAATGTCGTCCTAACCGCAAATGCCGAAAAAACGTGGATATCTGACAAACTCAATATCGAAGGATGGAATGTGAGCGGCGTTGAAATTGCGGCCGGCACTTCTCGCGTTCACAAATCTGGCGAAGACTTGAGCACCATCACACTCACCATTAACGCCGACCGAAATCCGGACTATTATCTTTACCGAGTCATGCTTTTGCTGATGTTCGTCGTTTTCATGTCGTGGGTAATTTTCTGGATTCCGCCAAGTCGGTTCGAATTCCAAATCGGCCTTGGGGCGACATCAATGCTCACGTCGATTGCCTTCAACCTCTCTGTCGCCAACGATTTGCCCGAGTTGGGGTATCTCACCATTTTG
Source organism: Falsihalocynthiibacter arcticus (assembly GCF_000812665.2). Lineage (GTDB taxonomy): Bacteria > Pseudomonadota > Alphaproteobacteria > Rhodobacterales > Rhodobacteraceae > Falsihalocynthiibacter > Falsihalocynthiibacter arcticus. The sequence goes on along the minus strand of NZ_CP014327.1, from coordinate 3,217,334 downwards.
GACAAGGCGTTGATTTGGGCGATATTCCTGATCTTTCTTTCGATTGTCGAAGCCCTTGTTACAGGTCTACTTGTTATAAAGGACCGTGAGACTTCGGCCGTCACTCTCGACAGAGCTTCCCGTTTGGTGTTCCCTATTCTTTTGTTTGGCGGCTGGTATCTGATTGTTCAATTATCCTAGACGGGCATTAATCCGCTAAAATAAACTGGACTAACATCTGGGTTGACCCGTCCTTAGAGTCAGCAGGTTCGCGACCGGCAACGATCGGCTCAAGGGCAACGGCCAATTCTTTGCCCAACTCAACCCCCCATTGATCGAACGAATTTAACCCCAGAATCACGCCTTCTACAAACACACGATGTTCATAGAGCGCGATGATTTGGCCCAAGACACAAGGGGTAAGCTTAGGATAAATCAACGTCGTGCTAGGACGATTGCCGTCAAACACACGATGGCGCGCTTGGCGATCCCTCTCCGTTCCCGTAAGGCCTTTTACTGTCATAAGGGCCTTTGCTTCGTTAAACGAGCGCCCAATCATAAGCGCTTCAGACTGAGCAAGACAATTCGCCATCAACAGGCGATGTTGATGGGCCAACTCTGGCTCAAACCCATGTTTTCCCGCCATAAATTCGCAAGGGATCACGCGTGTGCCTTGGTGGATAAGTTGGTAAAATGCGTGCTGTCCGTTGGTGCCTGGCTCGCCCCAAACAACAGGTCCCGACGGCGCATCAAGACGCGAACCATCCATCGCAACGGATTTGCCGTTGCTCTCCATTTCCAACTGTTGAAGGTAGGCAGGAAGGCGGAGCAATCGCTGCTCATAAGGCAAAACCGCGCGGGTCGCGTACCCACAGCCTTGATTGTGCCAAATCCCGACCAAAGCCAATAGAACGGGCAGGTTTTCTGCCAAATCCGCCTCGCAGAAGTGGCGATCCATCGCCTCGGCTCCCGAGAGAAACTCATGGAAATTGTCGGCGCCAATGGCAATCATGAGCGGCAAACCAATTGGACCCCAAATGGAATACCGACCGCCAACCCAGTCCTCAAAACCAAACACGCGGTTGGGCGGAATACCAAAAGCACCGGTTTTTTCTTCAGCCGAGCTCAAGGCCGCAAATTGTGCAGCGGAATCGCTTACCGTTTTCGCCATCCAATCTCGTGCGGTTTGGGCATTTGTCATGGTTTCGATGGTTGTAAAGGTTTTTGACGCCACAAGAACCAGCGTGGTTTCAGCGTTAAGTCCTTCTAGGACATCAGAAATATGTGCACCATCAACGTTTGAAACATAATGAATTCGCGGGCCATCGTGAAATGGGGCCATCGCAATCGTCGCCATGACGGGACCTAAATCGCTGCCGCCGATGCCAATATTAATGACGTCGGTGATTTTGCCGCCCTGCCCTTGAAACGTTCCCCTGCGAACATCCGACGCAAAGGCTTCCATCCGCGCAAGAGTTGCAAGGACCCCCGGCATTACGTTTTCATCGTTCACATAAATTGGCCGATTGGCAAGATTGCGCAGGGCCGTGTGCAAAACCGCGCGCCCCTCTGTTTCGTTGATTGCTTCGCCTGTGAACATCGCCGAACGACGTTCCGGAAGATTGGCGTTTCGGGCAAGCGCCAACAGCATTTCCATCGTTGCCGCATCAATGTTGGTTTTTGAAAAATCAAACAACATCTCGCCGCCGTCCGACGGAATTCGGGTCGAGAATTCCTGCGCGCGCTTAGGATCTTGAGTAAACAAATCCGTAATTCGGCGGGACTTTACCGCTTTGGCCTGAGTCTGAAGGTCCGAAAAATCAACAGTCATTTTAGTCCGCCCAATGGATTGTGGCCCCAGATAAAACCGCGCAGATTGGCGCTTTCATGGGGTCATTAATAAGAATGGCACGTTCAAGCGCCGCCCGCTTTTCCGCGCCCGTAATCAGGATATGACGGTGCTTTGATCCAGCCAAAACACGGGCCGTTAGGGTGATCCGTGGTTCGGGAGCACCGGGGGCGCGCATCGGTAAAAGGACCGGGGCATCAGCGGCAAACGCCTCGGCCAATAGATCCGCTTCAGGGAAAATACTCACCGTATGCATGTCCGCGCCCATCCCCATCACGCAAACAGATAAAGGGAGTACATTTTCAATAGCTTGGGAAAGTTCGTTAAGGCGATCCTCAGGCCGATCTGCGGGAGCATAAAGCGGCAAAAGTGTTGCCCTTGCAGCTTTGTTTTGCAACAACCGACGACGCAAAAGAGCCGTGTTTGAGCGCTCACTCGTCTCGGGAACCCAACGTTCGTCCCCAAGCAGAACCGAGACCTTTTCCCACGGCAAATCCACCTGAGAAAGTGCGTCAAATATTGGACCCGGCGTCGAACCACCTGGGACAGCGAGCGCCGCTGATCCTGTCTCCGCAATCTCGGCCGTAAGCTCTTGTGCGATGTGCGACGCAAGGCCCGTCATTAAGGCCTCGCGTGAGGAATATTCGACAAACTTCATTCTTTAATCTCTCTCCAGCGACGCCCGTCTTTATGTAACAACATTAAAGCATCTTCAGGCCCCGAGCTTCCGGAATCATAGGATTTTGGCATGTCCCCACGCTCCTGCCATTCGTTGATGATCGGGTCTGTCCACGCCCAAGCTGCTTCAACTTCATCGCCGCGCATAAAGAGGGTTTGGTTGCCACGGATCACGTCCATAATCAGCCGCTCATAGGCATCGGGCGTATCTTCTGCATCGGCACCAAGCGCGTCGGCGAAGCTCATATCGAGGGGCACTTCCATCAAACGCATGCCGCCGGGACCAGGTTCTTTGATGGTCACACGCAGGGTCATGCCCTCGTTTGGCTGAAGGCGGATCGCCAAAACATTGCCGCGACGCCCTTCTTGTTTGCCGAAAATAGAATGTGGTGGGTCTTTGAAAACAACGGCGATTTCACTGGTGCGCGCCCGCAAGCGTTTGCCCGTCCGCAGATAAATCGGTGTACCCTTCCAACGCCAATTGGAAATATTCACCTTCATGGCGATAAAACTCTCGGTACTGCTATCCGGATTTCCCGATTCCTCAAGATAGGACGGACCGTCCTTGTTGGCCTCGTAGCGCCCGCGCACGATGTCACTCGAATTGACAGGGTCGAGCGCGCGGATAACCTTGAGTTTTTCGTCGCGCACGGCGTCTGGCTCAAACTCGTTTGGCGGCTCCATTGCGATCAAACACAAAAGCTGCATCAAGTGGTTTTGAACCATGTCCCGCATGGCACCGGATTTATCGTAATAAGCTCCGCGGCTGCCAACGGCGACGGTTTCCGCAGCGGTGATCTGAATGTGATCGACATATTGGCTGTTCCAAAGTGGCTCAAACAAAATGTTACCAAACCGAACAGCCATGAGGTTTTGAACGGTCTCTTTGCCCAAATAATGGTCGATGCGGTAAATCTGGCTTTCATCAAAATGCTCGGCCAAGACAGCATTCAGCGCCTTCGCCGAGGCCAAATCGCGGCCAAATGGCTTTTCCACCACAATCCGACTCTGGCTATCTGCGATTTTATACGTGTGCAAACGCTCGGCCAAATCACCAAACAAACTCGGTGCGACCGAAAAATAGAACGCCTTCACCACGTCTTTGCGGGTCAGCTTTTTAAGATCACTCCAGCCGCCGGCGCCCTGTGCGTCTATCACAATATAAGAGATAAGTTCCAGAAAACCCGCTATCGATTTGGAATCACGATATTTTTCGGGTACGAACTCTTTGATCGCGGCACCGATAAGTTTACGATAGACCGCGCTATCCTGATCCTGACGCGCTGCGCCAATAATCCGCGCCCCTTCGGGCATTTGCCCTGACCTATAGCGACGATAAAGACCCGGGAGAATTTTGCGCCGGGCAAGATCGCCCGTGCCACCAAAAATAACTAAATCGAAATCTTCCACTGGGATGACGCGCGAAACCATTTGGTCCTCATTTCGTTTGTATTGCTCAAAAAACAGGGAGTTCCCCCCGCTCTGTTAGCGCTAACGTATTGTCCTTCCGCACCTAATAACGCCCCTTTTCGCGCAAGTCTAGCACGCAAGTATTCTATCACAACTCTGTCAGGCTGTTTCTTTTAGCTTTTCGCGCAAAGTTGGACTCGATACCAGTCAATAAAACAGGAAAGTTGCCCCATGAAAAATCAGTCGACACACGCTACGTCCACCCACACCGCGAACATTGGGAAATTTCAAGATCCTTTTGTGACCGCCAAAGGCGACGATCGTGCGCAGGTTGCCCTCACCAATCCGGAAACTCTTTGGTTTAACACGGGAACGCTGTGCAACATTGCTTGTGTGAACTGCTATATCGACAGTTCGCCCAAGAATGATGCATTGGTTTACATTTCAGCCGATGAGGTGAGCGCGTACTTGGCGCAACTGGTCACGCGCAAATGGGGCGCTCGCGAGATCGGATTCACAGGTGGCGAGCCCTTTATGAATCCAGAAATGATCGAGATTTTGACCCGCAGCTTGGACGCGGGGTATGAGGTTTTGGTCCTGACGAATGCGATGCAGCCGATGATGCGGCCAGCGATGCAACAAGGGATTAAATCGCTGGTTTCCAAATACAGAGACAAGCTGACATTTCGCATTTCCCTCGATCACTACGACATGAAAAACCATGACGATGTGCGCGGGGCCGGCGCATATACGCGCACCCTTGAGGGCATGGCATGGCTCAGCGAGCAAAACGCGCAAATCGCCAGCGCGGGACGCATGATGTGGGACGAAACCGAAGCGCAATCCCGCGCGGGATACGGCGACCTTTTCCTCGCGCATGGTTTTGCCATCGACGCCCAAAACCCCTCTCAATGTGTTTTGTTTCCCGAGATGGATGAAAACGTCGAAGTTCCTGAAATTACAATGGCTTGCTGGGATATCTTAAACGTATCACCAACCAGTGTGATGTGCTCAAGCTCTCGCATGGTTGTGAAACGCAGAGGGGCAGAAAAGCCTGCCGTTTTGGCCTGTACACTCCTGCCCTATTCGCCCGAATTTGAGCTCGGCGAAACACTAGAACAGTCCGAGAAAAGCGTGCAGCTCAACCATCCGCATTGTGCGAAATTCTGTGTACTTGGTGGCGCAAGCTGTTCGGGCTAACCTGCGTTTAAGCGTCTAATTCGGTGTCCCAATACAGAAAATCCATCCAGCTATCATGCAGGAAATTCGGTGGGAATTTGCGGCCGGTGTTTTGCATTTGAGCCACTTCTGGCTGACAGGGCGTTTTTCTGAGATGCATCGTCGACTGGCGCAAAGATTTACTGCCCTTTTTCAGGTTGCAGGGCGAACAGGCCGCCACAACATTTTGCCAACTGGTGATTCCGCCTGCCGCTCGTGGAATCACATGGTCAAACGTAAGGTCCCCACGCGCGCCACAATATTGGCACTTAAACTCATCCCGCAAAAACAGGTTAAAACGAGTGAAAGCAACGCTCGCTTTCGGGCGGACATATTCCTTTAAAACCACGACCGAGGGCACGCGAATTTCCATCGACGGGCTATGCACAACATGGTCATATTCCGCAACAATATCAACGCGATCAAGGTAGGCAGCCTTGATGGCTTCTTGCCATGGCCACAGGGACAAAGGATAATAAGAAAGAGGCCGATAATCCGCATTCAAAACCAATGCAGGATGCTGTTTTAGTTTTCCCGGTTCACGGGTGAATTCAGTTCGAAAATCGCCGTCCATGGGTCAAAAATCCCTACCCTGTCTACTGTACCCAGCACCAGAGCGAGGATCTCGCCCTAGCCTGTGGATAACTATATATAGCTCCAACGCGGTGGCAAGCCTCCTGATGTGGTGAACTGCCTGCGATTGACTTTATATTAACAAGGTAACGTCAATGTGACGCAAAAAAGCGCTAAATATACCCCAATTTTTGCATTAAAAATTGATTGGCCGAAGACAACCCGTCGGGGCCGATTCCGTGTGCTGTGCCTTCCATGACATGCGCATAAACGTCAAATCCTGCCGCAACCAACGCGTCGCCCGCATCCGCCATGCTTTGAATTGGGACCACGTCATCCTGATCACCGTGGATGAGGATAACTGGCGGTTTGCTTACCGTTTCTTGAGCAAGCTTTTCTGGCGCTAACAGTCGGCCAGAGAAGGCTACAACACCGGCGAAGGGCTTAGCACGCCGCGGGGCCACATGGAGGGCCATCATCGTGCCTTGGGAAAAGCCCAACAGCACGCAATTCTCTGGCGCGACGTCATTTTCCGCCAAAATACCGTCCAAAAATGCGTTCAGGTCCTCGCTCGCCAATTTGAGGCCAGCCTCAGCCTGTGCTTCACTGCTACCGTCGATCCATGGAATCGGGAACCACTGAAATCCAAACGGCGCCCCCGGAATAGTTTCGGGGCGTCAGGTGCGAAAAAGGCCGTGTCTTTGAGGTTGGGTCCCAATGGATCGGCCAACCCCATCAAATCCGCGCCATTCGCGCCGTACCCGTGCAGCAAAACCACGATGGATTTTGTGGTGCCAGAAACAGGTGCGCGCGAGGTGTATTTCAGAGTGCGTGTCATCGGATGCCTTCTCGTTGTTTTGCTATGTGGTAATAGGCCCAGAGCAGCCGCGCCGCAACCGCCCGATGGGGCGACCATGCTTCGGCCATTTCGCGAAATGCACGCTCTTTTGGGCGGTCCGGCAGACCAAAGAGCAAGCGCGCACTTTCCTGAAGCGCCAAATCTCCTGGTGCGAAGACATCCGCGTGACCCAATGAAAACATTGTATAAATCTCGGCGGTCCACGCGCCAATTCCAGGAACTTCGGTGAGGGTTTTGATGACGTCATCGCTGGATGCCGTGCGCAATGCGGCGTAATCGATCCGCGCCTCCGCTAGGGCACGGGCATAGCGCACCTTTTGACGACTCAAGCCAAGGTCGCGCAATTCTGCGTCGCTGGCCGCGATGATTTTGCGCGGCCCCATCATTTTTGCGTCTTTCAGCCGTTTTGAAATTGCATTCGCGGAGGCAACGCTCACTTGTTGGCTAATGATGGCATCAAACAGCGCGGCAAACCCGTCTTTCCTACGGCGCAAAGGAAGCGGCCCTGTCGCATGATAGGCAGGTGCGAACCGTGGCTCAAGCGCGACAAGCCTCTCTGCATGTCTTTCAACATCTTCCAAACTTTCTATTATCATGCAGATCCTTCTTGGAGGTTCTTAATCCACGAAAGGGCCTCAGAAACGGTTTCCACATGATCGCCCGAGAGCATCGGTGGACGGCGCAACATCAAGACCGGAAGACCAAGAAGGCGTGCCGCATCAAGCTTCGTACGGCTAGGCTCCCCGCCGGCGTTCTTTACGACGAGCACGTCTACATCCAAGTCGCGAAACAACGCCACCTCGTCTTCTACTGAAAACGGTGGTTTTCCAACGAGGTAACGCCCGTTCTTATACGGAAATGGACTGTCGGGCGGGTCAATTTGCCGGCAAATCAATGTCATTTCCGATAGATTTTCGAACGACGCCAAAGTGCTGCGCCCCGTCGCGAGAAATACAACAGATCCGGCTGGAATATGATCCTTCGCTTCGGCTGAGTTGTCGATCATCGTCCAATCATCTTCTGGTACGGCCTGCCACTCTGGCCGCCGAATATGCAGGTAAGGCACTGAAATTTCGCTGCAAATTTCTTGCGTGCGCTCGGAAATCCGTGCTGCAAACGGATGTGTGGCGTCTATAACCGCGCCAAAACATTCGCCCAAAATATAATCACGCTGCGCCGCATAGCCGCCAAACCCACCGATACGTGTGCTAACCGGCAAAACCGTTGGTTGCCGCGTTACACCAGCCAAAGAAGAAACCACGGTAACACTCTGATCCCGAGACAAAAATTCTGCTAAACGGCGCGCTTCTCCCGACCCTGAAAGAAGGAGGATTTTCAGTGTTTTGGTCATTCTTGCGCCCGCCCAATCACCAAACCAACACGGTCAATAATCACCACATCCACCTGAATTGGCGTGTCTCGGAGTTGTTTTCGGATTTGGAGTAACGCCTCACGCGCCACATCATTTGCAAGAGGTTTTCCTATTTTTTCATAGACTTGCAAGGCCGTATTCATGTCGCATATACTAGCATCGTCACATAATTCAGCCAGCCGTGAGAAATCCACCTGACTGCGCCCAGAATGCAAATCAACTGCCCCCTGCGCAAGTTTTACCATTTTGCCAATGCCACCGCCAATCGTGACTCGTTCTACTGGATGCTTTCGCAAGTATTTCAACAATCCACCCGCAAAATCGCCCATATCCAGCATCGCCTCCAGGGGGAGATCATAGAGGCCCTGCACCACTTTTTCGCTCGTGGCCCCCGTACATCCTGCGACATGTGTTAGCCCCGTTGCCCGCGCCACATCGATCCCACGGTGAATAGAGGCGATCCACGCCGAGCAACTGAACGGGCGCACAACGCCCGTCGTGCCTAAAACCGAAAGGCCGCCGACAATCCCAAGGCGCGGATTCCATGTTTTCTTGGCGATTTCCAACCCATTATCAATGGATATTTCGATTTCAACCTGTGGGTCGGCGCCGTATTTCGCCGCCATTTCTGCCACAATATCCTGCATCATTTGGCGCGGCACCGGATTGATCGCAGGTTCTCCTACGCCAATCGGCAAGCCCGGCTTAGTGACGGTTCCAACGCCAGCCCCTGCCTTAAAACGGATGCCGTGGCCACCCAAAGTGACGCGCGACCGGATCATCGCGCCATGGGTGACATCGGGATCGTCGCCCGCGTCTTTGATAATCGCGGCCTCGGCCCAGTCTGTGCCAAATGCGGTTTCTGCCAATGTAAAATCCGGTGTCTCGCCGCGCGGAAGCGTGATCGAGACCTCCTCCTCGAACGCCCCGCCCCATAGGTGCACCAACGCCGCCTTGGTCGCGGCGGTCGCACAGGCGCCCGTGGTCCAGCCACGACGCAATTCTTTGGGCTCTAATGTCATCACCGCGACTATAACGACTAAATTCCTGTCGCCAATTGCTCAATTCAGAGCGTTTCCAGACTTTCCGCCGCCCCAACAACGGGGCATAAGGGGATATGACTGATTCAACGCCACGCGCCGCTTCCCATTCTGCTGTTCTCCCGACGGGAGACTGGCCTGAACTTTTACCTGGATGGGTTTGGCTTTGTGGCGCTGGCCCCGGCGATCCTGGGCTAATGACTTTGCATGGCTTGAACGCGCTGCAACAGGCTGACGTGATTGTCTATGACGCGCTTGTTCAGAAGGATATTCTGGCCTGGGCACGCCCCGATGCCGAATTGATTTACGCAGGCAAGCGGGGCGGGAAACCCTCGGCAAAACAACAAGATATCTCCCTGACGCTTGTTGATTTGGCCAAAGCAGGACGGCGGGTTTTGCGGCTTAAAGGCGGCGACCCTTTTGTTTTTGGACGCGGTGGCGAAGAGGCGCAAACGCTGGTGCAACACGATGTTCCCGTGCGCATTATCCCCGGCATTTCGGCGGGAATTGGCGGGCTGGCTTATGCGGGCATTCCCGTGACCCACCGCGATGTAAACCAATCGGTGACCTTTGTGACGGGCCATGACCAGACGGGCGAAACAACCAATCTCAACTGGAAAGCCATTTCGCAAGGCTCGCAGGTTCTCGTTATTTATATGGGAATGAAACATATCGCGCGGATTGCAGGCGCCCTTCTTGATGCGGGGCGCGCGGCCGATGAACCCGTTGCCGTCGTCACCGAAGCCACGACGAAAAACCAGCAGGTCCTTGAAACCACGCTTGAAAATGTGGTCGCCGATATTGAAGCCAGCGATCTTGAGCCGCCCGCGATTATTTGCATTGGGCGTTCGGTTAAGATGCGGCAAGTTTTGGATTGGCAAGGGATGCTTGAGGGCAAACCCGCGCGCAACCTTGATCCGCTCGGGCGCGGTCGCCCCGCCGAAGAACGGTGACATCTGGCGCGATCCTCCTCGCGGCTCCGACCTCAGGTGCGGGGAAAACCACGATCACTTTGGGCCTTTTGCGGGCACTCAGAAATGCGGGCATTCCCGTGCGCGGCGCGAAATCCGGCCCAGATTATATTGACCCCCGTTTTCACGAGGCCGCAGCAGGGCAAACCTGTCTGAACCTTGATGCATGGGCCATGTCCCCCGATCGCATCCGCGCTTTGGCCGCGGGCGACGGGCCGCTCCTGATTGAGGGCGCGATGGGCCTGTTCGACGGTGCGCCGCCCTCCGGTAAAGGGTCTAGTGCCGACATCGCGCGCATCCTCGCCGTGCCCGTTGTCTTGATCGTTGACGCCTCAAAAACCGCGCAATCGATCGCGCCTTTGGTGGCAGGCTTCGCAGGGTTTGCATCCGATGTGACTATCGCGGGTGTCATCCTCAATCGCGTGGGGTCCGCGCGGCACGAAGCCATGTTGCGTCAGGCGCTCACGCCCTTGGGAGTGCCCGTTTTAGGTGCGGTTCATCGTTCGGATGCGCTTTCGCGCCCCTCACGTCACCTTGGTTTGGTGCAAGCAGGTGAACACCCCGATTTGGAAGCGTTTCTTGAGACAGCAGCCAACGAAATCGGCCAGGCCATAGACCTCAACGCCCTCCTCGCTCTCGCGCGCCCTCCTCGCCCCTCAAATACCGCCACCCGCTTGTGCCCTCCCGCGCAACGCATCGCCGTGGCGCAGGATGCCGCCTTCGCCTTCGCCTACCCGCATATGTTGTCGGATTGGCGGGCTTCCGGCGCAGAGATCGCGTTTTTTTCGCCCTTGAATAACGAAGCGGCCCCCGCCTCTGACTTCCTTTTTCTCCCTGGTGGCTATCCGGAACTTTTTGCCGAAACCCTTGCGAATGCTGGTATTTTCAAGGCCTCCATCAGAACTGCCGCACAAAAAGGCACCCAAATCTACGGCGAATGCGGTGGTTATATGGCTTTGGGGGAAGGCTTGATTGATGCAAAGGGCGCGCGTCATGAAATGCTCGGCCTTTTGCCCGTTGAAACGAGCTTTGAAACCCGTAAACTGCATCTGGGTTACCGCGACCTGTATGCCGACGCGGGGCCATTTAACGGCCATTTCAAAGCCCATGAATTTCACTATGCAACGACGTTGCGCGCGCAAGGAACACCCCTGTTTGAAGCTACGGATTCCGAAGGAAACGCCCTGCCTCCGATGGGCCTTCTTCAGGCAAATATCTGCGGATCTTTTGCCCATATAATTGATAAAAACTGAATTGCACTTTTTGGGGTTTCACCAGCGGGGTTTCGCCGCTACGAATTGCGCATGACCGAAATTCAATCGCTGTCTCGCGCCCGTAAAAATGTTCTCGTCCTTGTTGCCGCCCAAGCTATTTTGGGCGCCCAGATGTCGATGATCTTCACTTACGCAGGCCTTGCAGGGCAAAACATGGCGACAAACATTTGTTTTGCCACCTTGCCTATTTCGATGATTGTGATGGGGTCAATGCTGGCCGCATCGCCGCTCTCGGCCGTTATGCAGAAATTTGGCCGCCAGATCGGATTTTTCGTCGGTGCATTTAGCGGCATGATCGGCGCGGCCATCAGTGCCTATGGCCTTTATTCCGATACTTTCGCCCTCCTCCTTCTGGGCAGCTTAATCACCGGCATCTATATGTCTTCGCAGGGGTTTTTCCGGTTTGCCGCCATCGATACTGCCCCGAGGACTTCCGCGCCAAGGCTATTTCGTGGGTTATGGCGGGCGGACTTCTTTCGGCATTCATCGGACCGCAATTGGGTAAACTCACAGTCGACAGCACCGCGATCCCCTTCATGGGCGTCTACTTAACGGTCATCGTACTCAATCTGGTCGGCTCGCTTTTGTTCTTCGCGCTCGACATCCCAACGCCGCCCAAACCAAGCGTGCACGATGTCAAAGGCCGCACCCGCTGGGAAATGATCAAATCACCGCGCATCCTTGTCGCCGTGATCTGCGCGATGGTTTCCTACGCCCTGATGAACTTGGTGATGACTTCCACGCCCCTCGCGGTGGTTGGATGCGGATTTGGCAATGACGACGCGGCAAATGTCGTGACCGGCCACGTCTTGGCCATGTTCGCCCCCAGCTTCTTCACGGGGCACCTTATTGTGCGGTTCGGTGTTGAAAAAATCGTCGCAACGGGCCTCGCGATCCTCGCACTCGCAGGCGTTGTCGCCCTTGCAGGTGTCGAGTTGACGAACTTCTATGTCGCGCTCGTGTTGCTCGGCATGGGCTGGAACTTTGGCTTTATCGGCGCGACAACCATGCTCGCCACGGCCCACACCCCCGAGGAACGCGGGCGGATGCAGGGCTTGAATGATATGATCGTTTTCGGCTTTGTCACTGTGGCGTCGCTGGCATCTGGCGGATTGATGAATTGCTCCGGCGGCACCCCAGTTGAAGGTTGGACCAGCGTCAATCTCGCGATGATCCCTTTCCTTGTGCTCGCGGGCGGTGCCTTGATTTGGCTGGTGATGCAGCCCAAACAAACGGCCTAATACCGCCCCAATACCGACTTGCGCAATAGCCGCGCTTTGCGGGAAAATTCTGGCAAATACAGCGAACCGTCGCCCACCCGTTCGGGGCTTTTGATCGCCAACTTCAACAAGGGTTCCGCCTGCCATCCCCACCGCAAAGCGGGGGCAAAATTGCGCGATGGTTTGGCTGATTGCAAACGCTCCAACCCCTGTTGCGCAAGGGATTTTACGCCTTCATCACGTCCGTCGAGCAACGGGATTTTTCCCCGTTCCACAAGATCAGCAACCGCCGCAAGCCACGCAGCAACTCCGACACCGTATGCATAGGCCCGCACCGATCTCTCATCGTCAGGCTGCGCCCCCAACGTCTGGCAAGCCATCCACATCAAATGCCCCGCCGTGTGATCAATATATTCGTCAAAATCATCCTGATCGGCAAAGGGCTCAGTGTAAGCATCCCAAAGCCGCGCCGCCGCCATTTGGTCTAGATTTTGGGCCGAAAGCCCAAATTCCTGCACGCATTGCACCAAAGATGCCGAAATTTCATGTGTACGCACCACACCTTTCGCCGCGATTTCATCAATCAAATCCCGCCACCACTGAAGCCGCATTTCTGCAATCATCGGCTCTTTGCTCGCCCACGGCGCACGAGCCAATTCAAGGTTATAGGCCGCCAATGTAAACAAGCCTCCCCGCAACGCAGGCGCCGCCGCCATCGTCGCTAAAAACCGATCTGGATCGCCCTTTTCCACAAGCGCCGCACACACTGCATAATCCATCATGGCAGCTTCACGTCGCGCACCAGCTTCCACTGAATCGCGTCCAAAAGCGCCTCAAAGCTTGCATCCACAATGTTGGACGAAGCGCCAACGGTGGACCAACGCCGCCCTTGCGTATCTTCGCTATCAATCACAACGCGGGTCACAGCCTCGGTGCCGCCATTGGTGATCCGCACCTTATAATCGACCAGATGCATGTCATCTATTAGGTCCTGATAAGGACCCAAATCCTTGAGCAAAGCCTGCATCAACGCATTCACAGGGCCGCGATCCGTGCCGCCCTCGTCCATCGAGTCGCTCACCGACATTTTCTTCTCGCCGTTGATTTTCACAACCACCACGGCTTCCGAAAGGCTCACCATTTTGTTGCGCTTATTTTTGCGCCGCTCGACCGTCACCTTATAGCGTTTTACCTCGAAAAACTCCGGCAACAGGCCCAGTTCGCGCCGCGCCAAAAGCTCAAAACTCGCCTGCGCGACGTCAAAGGAATAGCCCTCGTCCTCGCGCTCTTTGATCACCTCAAGAATGCGTGCCAGCGCCGGGTTTTTGACATCCACCTCAAGGCCGGCGCTCGCCAAACGACTGCGTAGATTGCTTTGCCCCGCCTGATTGGACATCGGTATTATCCGTGTGTTTCCAACAAGTTCCGGATCGATGTGCTCGTAAGTCGTCGGATCTTTCAGGATCGCTGAAGCATGCAATCCCGCCTTATGCGCAAAAGCGCTAGCCCCAACATAGGGCGCTTGCCGCATAGGAACGCGATTAAGAATATCATCCAGCATCCGGCTGAGCTTCGTCAGCCCCAGCAGGGCCTTACGTTCAATTCCGGTCTCAAATCGGTCCGCATAATCCTGCTTCAAAATCAGTGTCGGAATCAGCGTTGTCAGGTTGGCATTGCCACAGCGTTCACCCAAACCATTGAGCGTCCCTTGGATTTGGCACGCCCCCGCTTCAATCGCCGCAAGACTCCCCGCGACAGCATTTTCGGTATCGTTATGGGTATGGATTCCGACGTTAGCGCCCTCAATTCCGGTGGCGATCACAGCCGAGACAATCCGCCCAATCTCGCTGGGCAAAGTGCCGCCATTGGTATCGCATAAAACGACCCACCGCGCACCAGCGTCGAGCGCAGCCCGCAAACATGCGAGGGCATATTCGGGGTTGGCTTTATAACCGTCAAAGAAATGTTCCGCGTCAAACAGGGCCTCGCGCCCCTGCGCCACAATATAGGCAATCGAGGCGGAAATATTGTCGATATTTTCCTCAAGTGGGATATCAAGCGCGCGGGTAACGTGGAAATCGTGGCTTTTGCCAACAAGGCAAACCGCAGGCGTGCGCGCATTCATCACCGCAGCAAGCACGTCGTCGTTTTCAGCACTACGGCCACTGCGTTTGGTCATGCCAAACGCAGTCATCATCGCGCGGGTTTTTGGTGCATCGTCGAAAAAGGCGCTGTCCGTCGGGTTTGCCCCGGGCCAGCCGCCCTCAATGTAATCAAGACCGAGACCATCAAGCGCCTTGGCAATCCTGATCTTCTCGTCGGTTGAGAATTGCACACCCTGCGTTTGTTGTCCGTCGCGCAATGTTGTGTCGTAAAGGTAAAGGCGGGTTTTGCTCATTTTAGGTCCCCAAGCTTAGCCGCATCAAACTGCGGCCCTGCCGACAGCTCCACGCCATCGCGCGACATACGCACTTCAACACCCGCCGCAAGAAGCGCGTTTTTAATGCGGTCCACCTCAGAGAAATCTTTTGTCTCCATAGCGTTAAGACGCACATCCGCTAGGCGTTTTGCAAAGGCGTCCAAATCAACTGCCGCCGTCTCCTCGGTCCAATCCCCCAAATCTACCCCAAGCAGACCCAAGAACGCCGCACTCGCAGCAAGCTCCGCAACCGCACCTTCACTAGCAAGGCGGTGCAAAACCGTGATCGCGCCCGCCGTATTCAGATCGTCGGCAACGGCCTCCACAACTGCGGCGGCGGCGTTGGGGGCGGGTTCGATGCCCGCCGTCAACGCATGCCACTTGCGTAACGTTTTTTCGGCCTCGTCCCGTTTTTTTTCGGTCCAGTCCATCGGTTTGCGATAATGCGTCGAGAGCATCACAAATCGGATCACTTCGCCCGGAACCCCTTGGTCCAGCAAATTGCGCACCGTGAAGAAATTACCCAAGCTTTTGGACATTTTCTTGCCCTCAACCTGCAACATTTCATTGTGCATCCAGACCTTGGCGAACTCCGCTTCGGGATGTGCACAACAGCTTTGCGCCACTTCGTTTTCGTGATGCGGGAACATCAAATCATTGCCGCCGCCGTGGATGTCAAACTCATCCCCAAGCAACTCATAGGCCATCGCCGAACACTCAATATGCCACCCCGGACGACCAAAGCCCCAAGGGCTTTCCCACCCTGGCGTCGCTGAATCCGACGGCTTCCAAAGCACAAAGTCCATCGGATTGCGCTTATAGGGTGCCACCTCGACCCGCGCGCCCGCGATCATATCGTCAAGCGAACGCCCCGAAAGAGCTCCGTATTTGTCATAGCTTTCCACCGCAAAAAGCACATGCCCCTCGGCGGCATAGGCGTGGCCCGTTTCGATCAACGTGGCAATCATCGCGACCATCTGGGGAATATATTGCGTGGCCCGTGGCATTTCATCGGGATCTTGCGCCCCCACGGCCCGCATATCGTCCAAGAACCAGCCAATAGTTTCGTCACAAATCTCGCCAATCGAGCGACCAGTTTCCGCCGCCCGCGCATTAATTTTGTCATCTACATCGGTGAAATTGCGCACATAGGTGACGTGCTCCGCCCCATACACATGCCGCAGCAAACGCTGCAAAACATCAAACACAATAACCGGCCGCGCATTCCCAAGGTGGGCGCGATCATAGACCGTCGGCCCACAGACATACATGCGCACATTTTTGGCATCAATCGGTTCAAAAACCTCTTTTTGACGGGTTTTCGTATTGTGTAGTTTTATCTCAACCATAGTGTCCTCACGCGGGTGCTTGCCGCGGGCATATCAACTTTGGTTTCAATTGGAAATGAGAAGACGGCCCGCTTTGATGTTAAGCAGGAATACAAATGCAAATAATGGCGCAAAATTGTCTCATAACGAGGGTGTAGCAAACTGTACGCCCTCTGCCAAGGCGCTTGACGGGTCAATATGCCTGACCTACCCTCGCGCCACCTTGAGGAGGACATTATGACAGATCTCGGCACACAATTCCGCGCGCTTCATCAACGCGGCAATCCCTTTATCCTTGCCAATGCATGGGATATCGGCAGCGCGAAAATGCTCCAGAATCTCGGCGCACAGGCCGTGGCCACCTCCTCCGCGGCCCAAGCTTTCACCCTTGGCAAGCCCGACGGCGTTACCCGTGACGAGGCCCTCACCCACGCTCAAGACCTCGTGCGCGCGCTCGACATTCCCGTATCGGGCGATTTTGAGAACGGCTTTGGTGACAGCCCTGACGAAGTTGCCGAAACCATCCGCCTCGCTGGGGAAATCGGCCTCGCGGGGGTCTGTATCGAGGATATCGCCCTACCAAGCGACGCGCCCTATGACCTCGCCCTTTCGGCAGAACGGATCAAAGCCGCCGCCTCTGCTGCCCGCGCCTTGAAAAACGACTTTTTCCTTTTGGCCCGCGCCGATGGGATCATGCATGGCGTCTATGATCTCGCCGAAGCGCTCGACCGCATCAAAGCGTTTGAAGGCGCCGGTGCCGACGGTCTCTATATCCCCATGCCCGCCTCATGGGACGACCTCGCGACGATTTGTGCCACCACTAATTTGCCCGTCAACGCTCTTGCCGCTGGCCCCTATGCCCAACGGCGCAAAAGCGAGTTTGCCGCCATCGGAGTGGCCCGCATTTCGCTGGGATCTGCCCTTGCCCGCGTCACCCATCGTGCGATATTCGACGCTGCAAACACGATGTTCACGGATGGGGATTTCACGCCCCTCGCCAACGGTATTTCAGGCGATATTATTGACAACCTCCTCGTTTAAGCGGCTGTAATCGAAAGAAACTATATGAATCACGATGATCTGGCCCATTGGTCAAAAATCGCCGCCGATTGGGCGCGCGACTATCACGCGGGTCTGCGCGACGTCCCTGTTCGCCCAAATATCAAACCAGGCTCAATCGCCTCGCAACTCCCCGCCAAGGCCCCCGACGCACCCGAGGATATGAGCACAATTTTCGCGGATTTCGAACGCCTCGTGCCCAGCAACACAACCCACTGGCAACACCCGCGTTTCTTTGCCTATTTCCCCGCCAATGCTTCACCCGCTTCCATGCTTGCAGAGCAACTCGCTAACGCCATCGCGGGCCAAGCCATGCTCTGGCAAACCGCCCCCGCCGCCAATGAAATCGAGGCCGTGATGATCGGCTGGCTCGCCAATGCGATGGGCCTGCCCGACACGTTCACCGGCACAATTCACGACAGCGCCACCACGACAACCCTATCGGCTGTGCTCACCATGCGCGAACGTGCGCTAGATTGGGCGGGCCTCACCGACGGCCTGAGCGGCCAACCCCGCTTGCGCATTTACGCCTCCGCCCAAACCCACAGTTCCGTTGACAAGGCCGTGCGGGTGGCGGGCATCGGCCAAAACAACCTCGTCAAAATCCCTACAACTTCTGATTACGGCATGGACCCCGCGGCGCTTGACGCGGCCATTCGCGCAGACATCGCGGCGGGCCACCTCCCCGCGGGCGTCGTCCTCTGCACAGGCGGCACATCCATTGGTGCTTGTGATCCGATTGATGCCTGTATCAAAGTCGCCAAAGCCCACAACCTCTTCGTACATGTGGACGCCGCATGGGCCGGAAGTGCGATGATCTGCGAGGAATTCCGCCCCCTTTGGGAGGGGATTGAAGGCGCGGATTCCATCGTATTCAACCCACACAAATGGCTCGGGGTCCAATTCGATTGCGCCATCCAGTTCATGCCCGACCCAAGTGAGCAAATCCGCACACTCGGCCTGCGCCCCGCCTATCTCAACACCCAAGGCCAAGACGAAATCGTTAATTACAACGAATGGACGGTCCCCTTGGGCCGCCGTTTCCGCGCACTCAAAATCTGGTTTACCCTACGGGCCTATGGCTTAGATGGCTTGCGCGAACGCATCCGAAACCACGTCGCATGGTCGCTTGAGGCCCGCGACGCGATCGCGTTGATCCCCGGTTGCCTCCTCACAACCTCGCCGCGGCTGTCCCTTTTCACCTTTTCCTATATCGATGACGTCGAAACAGCCGCCTTACTCGAACGCATCAACGCGGACGGGCGGATTTATTTGACCCAAACCACCCACGACGAGCGCTTTGTAATCCGTGTCCAAGTCGGGCAATTCGACTGCACGCGCGACGACGTGATGATGATCCCCACCGTCATCCGTGATCTCATTGCTTGATTTTAACAAAAACGGGTCTAAACTCTGTCTCAAAGGATTTTTGGAGCTGAAATGACCCGTTTTCTAGACGCTTTGGTCGTTGCCCTCGGCCTCCTTGCTGTCTCCCTCCCCAGCCAAGCCCAAACCCTTCCCGAATATGAAAACCTCTATGTCAATGATTACGCCGACATGCTTTCGCCCGAAATCCAAGAGACCCTGCGGCGCAAACTCAACTACCTCAGGGAGGACATCGGCACCGAGATGAGCATCCTCACCGTCACTGACATGGCGTCATATGGCGATCGGACGGATATCGCGGATTTTGCCACGACGGTTTTTAACAAATGGGGCATTGGCAAAGCTGAACGAAACGACGGCCTTTTGCTGGTGATCTCCAAAAATGACCGCACCTTCCGCATTGAAGTGGGCAGCGGCTACCCCCCTATATACGACGATATATCCGAGGACATTATCCAATTCTACATCACCCCCGCTTTCAAGGACGGGGATTTTGACGACCGTGTCTTGGATGGTGCGGACAAAATGATCTCGCTGATCGCCTTGCCTTTTAATGGCGGCGAATTATCCCCTGAGCGCCCGAAAAATCCGAACGGCATCGCGGATCTGATTTTTTGGGGCATGGCGATATTCTTTGGTGGCAGTGTAGTTGCGGCGGTCCTTGGCCCCAAACTTTCCGGTTTTAAATTCGCACGCAAACCCTGCCCTCAATGTGGGCAAAAAGGCATGGTGAGGAAAACAACCACCCTGCAATCTGCCACAACAAGCGATACGGGGCTGCGTGAAACAAACATCACTTGCCCAAATTGCAGCTATTTTAATGTCACACAATTCATAACTCCACGCGTCTCTGACACAGACGACAACAATAGTTCAGGCTCGGGTGGGTCAAGTTTCGGTGGCGGAAGCAGTTCAGGTGGCGGTGCTTCAGGTAAATGGTAAAGGCTTGATTAAACCCGCCTTGGCCTTTATTGAACAAGTGTTCAATTATTTTCTGGGAGGTCGCAATGGACATCACAACGACAAAAGCCATCATCACCGGCGGCGCGTCTGGCTTGGGCGAAGGCTGCGCACGGGCCTTGGCGGCCTCGGGCGCACAGGTCACGATTTTTGACCGCGACGCGACACGCGGCCCCATTGTTGCTGCCGAAATCGGTGCAACATTCGTCGAAGTTGACGTGACCGACGAGGCATCCGTAATGGCAGCCATCGCGCAGGCCAAATCAACGATGGGCGGCATCACAGCTTGTGTGAATTGCGCGGGAATCGTTACTGGCGCGAGCACGTTGGGAAAAAACGGCCCCTTCCCGCTCGCGGATTTTCAGCGCACCATCGACATCAATCTAGTGGGCACTTTCAACGTGGCGCGTTTAGCCGCCCAAGCCATGGCTGACAACGACCCGAACGCCGATAATGAACGTGGCGTGATCATCAATACGGCTTCGGTTGCTGCCTTTGACGGGCAACGCGGCCAAGCGGCCTATGCGGCGTCAAAAGCGGGAATTGCTGGGCTTTCATTGCCGATGGCGCGGGATTTGGGCCGAACGGGCATCCGTGTTATGGCCATCGCGCCGGGCATATTCATGACCCCGATGCTCGAAAGTCTTGGCGAGGAGATCATCGCAGGCCTGTCAAAAGACGTCGTGCATCCCAAGCGATTGGGCACAGCGCACGACTTTGCCCGCCTCGTAGAATTCATCATATCACACCCGTATTTGAACGCGGAAGTAATCCGTCTGGACGGTGGCCTGCGCATGGCCTAGGCGCTTAACGTTGCAGAGCGGGCCTAAGCCTCGGCCCGTTCCGCAAGTTTCATCCACTCTTCTTCAGCCTTGGCCAAAGCATCGTGACGCTCCAAAAGCGCGTCTGTGCCTTTTTGGAATTTCACCGGCTCATCAGTAAACAAATCTGGCGCGGCTAGAAACTCTTCGAGTTTGGTGATCTCGGCCTCAAAGCGCGCAATTTCTTTTGGAAGCGCTTCCAAACGGTGTTGCTCCACAAAGGACAAGCCGTTGGATTTTGCGGCTGACTTGCTCGTAGAGGCGTTTTTCGACCCACCCGATCCCGAAGATTTTGCGACGGGTGCTGCCTTTGCCTCTTCTTGACGCTGGGCGCGATAATCGCTCCATCCGCCAGCATAGGCGACGGCGTTACCGTTGCCTTCCATGGCGATGGTAGTTTGGGTCACGCGGTCCAGAAAATCACGGTCGTGGCTCACCAAAAGCACGGTGCCGTCGTATTCGCCGATCAAATCTTGCAGCAAGTCGAGGGTTTCGACGTCGAGGTCATTGGTTGGCTCGTCGAGCACCAGAAGGTTGCTTTCACGCGCCATGATTTTCGCTAGCAAAAGACGCGCCTTCTCGCCACCCGAAAGGGAGGACACAGGCGCGCGAGCGCGGGTTTCGTCGAAGAGGAAATCCTTGAGATAACCGATAACATGACGCGGTACGCCGCGCACACTGACTTGGTCGGCTTTGCCTGAAACGCGCATATCGGGATCGCCTGTCAGGCTGTCCCAAAGGGTCATATTCGGATCAAGTTGCGACCGATTTTGGTCAAAAACAACGGTTTGAAGCTTGGTGCCGCGTTTCACGGTACCGCTATCGGCCTCAATGTCGCCAATCAGGATTTTGAGTAACGTGGTTTTGCCAACGCCGTTCGGTCCCACAAAAGCCACGCGATCTCCGCGGGCAATTTTGATCGAGAAATCGCTGAGAATCTGTTTGTCATCATAGCGCATCGTCAGGTTTTCGGCTTCGATCACCTTGCGGCCTGATTGCGGACTGGCATCAAAGGCCATCGCAGCGGCACCTTGACGTTTAACTTGTCCGGAACGTTGTTCTTTAAGGTCCCCTAAAGCACGAAGACGGCCTTGGTTACGCGTGCGCCGCGCCGAAATACCTTCAACGGCCCATTTGGCCTCGGATTTAATCAGACGATTTAATTTGTGGCGCTGCGAGTCTTCGTCTTCCCACGTTTTATCACGCCAGCCTTCAAAAGCTTCGAATCCTTCTTCCAGACGACGCACTTTGCCACGGTCCACCCAGAGGGTCGCGCGGGTCAGGGCATTGAGGAAGGCACGGTCGTGCGAGATCAGAATGAAGCCCGCGCGGGTGGAACGTAATTGATCTTCGAGCCACGCAATGGCTTCGATATCGAGGTGGTTTGTCGGCTCGTCGAGCAGCATAAGTTGCGGCTCTTCGGCCAGCAATTTCGCGAGAGCAGCGCGACGTTTCTCGCCACCAGAAGCCGCAGAAATTAGGGTTTCCGGCTTAAATTTAAGGCCTTCGGCGACCATATCGACCTTATAGGATTCGATAGGGTCAAGCTCACTGGAAGCAAAATCGCCGAGCGTTTCGAACCCGCTTAAATCGGGGTCCTGCTCCATATAGCCGACGCGTACGCCGGGCGACACGATGCGCGCGCCATTATCGGGTTCGATCAACCCTGCCATCACCTTCATCAAGGTTGATTTGCCCGATCCGTTGCGGCCAACAAGGGCCACACGGTCGGCGGGTTGCACCACCAAACTAAGGTCTGAAAACAAGGGATCTCCGCCGAATCCGAGCGAAATATCCGTGAGCTGAAGAAGAGGTATACGTGCCATCAGAGTGCGCTAAACGCCTACCGCGCAAACGTCAAGCACTTAGCCGATGACCGCGCGAAGTAGTCGTTTTCGCGCCGGTGGGATTGCACCGATTTCAATGCCGGTAAAAACATGCAGCGTGTTCATTTGACGATCCACCACCGCATGATCCGACACCCAGCCCCCCATCATCAGATAGGTTTTGAGCAACGGCGGCATGACCCGCATCGCGTTTTTCGCATTGGGTTTGCGCCGCAATCGTTGGGCAAACTTAAACACCGTCGGCGCTTTTATTTTCGGCAACCAACGTTTTGGCGCAAGGTGGCGAGCTTTGAGCAAGGCAAAAGCATCTGCATAGGTCGCCGCTTCGACCCCCTTAAAAGACGAGCACCCAAACAGCAATTCCACGCCGCGCGCGTCAACATATTGGGTCATCGCGCCCCACGCTACGCGTAAAATATCGGGGTCGCTTAAGTTAGGATCGACACAAAACCGCCCCATCTCGACCATGGGACCACCGAAATCACGCAGGCCCGAAAGCTCGTAATATTGCGCCGAATAGCTGGTGTCGATGTCGGCCCCATTGGGCATATCAAGCATGCGAAAACAGCAAACCAGCGCATCTGAGGCCACATCCTCGATCAAAACATGCGAGCAACGTTGATCGTAATCATCCGCGTCCGACCCTGTATCTGGGCCAAAAAACGCCCGATACCGCAGCGCCTGTGCCAAGGCGACATCCTCCGAAGTCTCGGCCAAACGCGCCCGATATTTTCCGCGGTGAAGATGAAACATAGCACCCCTGTCGATTGCGCCCCTTAAAATAACGAGCCCCCCTTTCCATATGGTATACCACTGCTTTACGAAAAAGACGTGACAGGAAATTAATTACGGAGGGTCAAGTGGCTACAATTGAAAAAACGGACGCGGAGTGGCGCGCAATCCTGAGCGATGAAGCTTATAAGGTGACTCGCAAACATGGGACAGAACGCGCGGGCAGCCACGACAACTTCCCCAAAGACGCGGGCGTATTCCGCTGTGTCTGTTGTGATTCTGTCCTGTTCGATCAGGACACCAAGTTTGAATCCGGCACAGGCTGGCCCAGCTTTTTCGCCCCAATTGAAGGCGCGCCCGTGGGCGAAACTGAAGATCGCAAATTATTTATGCGTCGCACAGAAGTTCATTGTGACTCCTGCGCGGCCCATTTGGGGCACGTGTTTCCCGACGGGCCAAAACCCACGGGATTGCGGTATTGCTTGAATGGGGTCGCGCTTAGGTTTGAAGCGGATTAAGGGCAAGGGCCGGACCGACTGAACCTGTCGGTCCGGCTTGAACGTTATTAATTTCCGGTCAGCGCACTGCCAGTTAGGTTGCCAAAGCTGCCGAACATTTGCGCCAAGAACCCGACACCCGAGATGCCAGAATCGGTGACGCGGCGCGACAAGGCCACGACTTGACCATCTTCGATGCCAAAGCGCTCGACATTGGAAACAACCCCCTTGTCGTCAAACCGAATGGCAACAACTTGGCGGTCGATCTCTTTTGGCTCGCGATACCCATAGTTTTTCCAGAGGGACTCAACGTAGAACCAATCACCGTCCTTCAAAATCCCACGCCCAGAAGGCGACCCGACCGTGGACTCGAGCGTTTCGACGGTATCCACGCCCACAATAACGCTGTCGAGCTCCTCGTCGGTTGGAATATACCCGTGTTTTCGGATCACCGCAGTGCAGGCCGTAATTGTGAAAACGAGCGCAACGAAACACGCCAATTTCGCCGTTTTCTTGCCTAGGCCTGTATTAATTTGCATTACCACCCTCTTGATATCTTGGTCCTTGGCTTTTATCCGACATACAGAAGGATGCAAATGTTATCAACAATGGAAGCTCCGAACATGACCAATGACCCAACGCCCCAATCGCCCGCTCTCGCACCTTGGGCACACCCTATGCGCGTCGCGGACTTGGCTCAACGCACCGAAACGAAGTTTTCGATTATTCCCAGTGCGGCTGTTCTGAAGGCGATTGCAGCGGATATTGATGTACTGACCCTCAAGAAAATGCGCTTTGAAGGCAAGCTTTCGGCGCGCGGCAAGACCGACTGGGCCCTTGTGGCCAAGCTCGGCGCGACCGTCACCCAGAATTGCGTGGTGACCCTTGTGCCCGTGAACACGCGGGTCGACGTGCCCGTGCAACGCGTGTTTATTGCCGACCACTCGGTTTTTGAGGGCGAGCCGAATGAAGACGGCGAAATTGAAATGCACACCGACGAAACCCGCGAGCCCCTCCAAGGGGTAATCGATTTGGGGGAGATCATGCTCGAAGCCTTGGCTTTGGCAGTTCCGCTCTATCCGCGGGCCGACGGTGCGGAGCTTGAATCGGCCCAATTTACCGCCCCAGGAACCACACCAATGCAAGATGAAGACGCAAGACCGTTTGCAGGGCTTGCAAATCTTTTAAAAACGGGTGACAAGCCCGATAAGAAATAACGAGCGACAGTGTAAAAATTTGCGAAGGCTCTTCGCGATTCGCGCACCAAGAAAGAATTTGCTTGCACCCTAGTGGAAACGCAGTATGTTCCCGGCCTCATTTACGAGACGGTTGGACATGAGCGACAAGCTCGGGTATGTAGCTCGTGAAGATAACAAACACTGGGGTTTAGCACCTGCTTCTCCCCCGAATTGACCAAGGTTTTGAGACATGGCTGTCCCTAAGAGTAAGATTACAAAGTCCCGTCGCGGCATGCGCCAATCCCACGATTCTCTGACTGCAGAGAATCCGAATGAGTGCAACAACTGTGGCGAACTGAAACGTCCGCACCATGTTTGTGGCGCGTGTGGTCACTATGCCGATCGTGAAATCATCGCTGTAGCTGCCGACGTCGATTTCGACGAAGACGCAGCTTAAGCGGCGGTTTCGCTGGCTCCTGAGCATGACGATCAACACAAAAGATCTGCAGACTTCGGGGGCTTCGCGCACCATAATTTCGGTTGACGCCATGGGTGGCGATCGTGGACCGGCGGCAGTTGTCGCCGGTATTGGCCTTTCTGCATCAAAAAATCCGGCAATTGGTTTCATTGTTCACGGTGACGCCGAGGTCCTCAAAAAGCTTATCAAAAAGCGCCGCCTCGAATCAGTCTGCGAAATTCGCGACTGTCTAGGCGTTGTCACCATGGATGCTAAACCGAGCCAAGTTTTGCGCAACGGTAAGGATACTTCCATGTGGTCAACCATCGAAGCCGTCCGTAATGGCGAAGCGACGGTGGCGGTTTCTTGTGGCAACACGGGCGCATTGATGGCTATTTCAATGATCCGTCTGCGCAAATTGCCGGGTGTGAACCGTCCAGCCATCGCCTGTCTTTGGCCCTCGCTCAGCAAAAGCGGCTTTAATGTCATGCTTGATGTGGGTGCCGATATTCGCGCCGATGAGCAAGATTTACTGCAATATGCCATGATGGGCGCTTCTTATGCGCGCAATGGGCTGGGTATTGCCCGCCCGCGCATTGGCCTGCTGAACGTGGGAACCGAAGAACACAAAGGCCGCGCAGAACTCAAAGCCGCAAATGATTTAATCGCCAGTCACGCCGAACAAGCAGGGATCGACTATGTCGGATTTGTGGAGGGGGGCGATATTCCGTCGGATCGGGTTGACGTCATTGTCACGGATGGGTTCACAGGAAATATTGCGCTCAAAACTGGCGAAGGCACGGCAAATCTGATTTCCCAGCAGTTGCGTGCCGCCTTTAAACATTCACCATTGTCGCGCCTCGCGGCCCTATTGGCCCTCACCTCCCTGCGCCGTCTGTCCAAACGGATTGATCCGCGTCGAGTGAATGGCGGGGTGTTTTTGGGCCTGAATGGGACTGTGGTGAAATCCCACGGGTCCGCCGATGAAACCGGAATCGCAGCAGCGATAAAACTCGCCTTTACCCTCGCCGAGATCGGTTTTTCCGACAAACTCGCTGCACGGGTTGCATCCTCTGCCGCCTCGCCGCAAGATGCTCAAGAAATGGGCAATTTGGATGGGAACCAAGAATGACAATACGCGCCGTCGTCTCAGGCGTCGGGCATTATCTGCCCGAACGAATTGTTCCTAACAGCGAACTCGAAACCACCGTAGATACAACCGACGAATGGATTCGCACGCGCTCAGGTATTGAGCGCCGCCATTTTGCCGCCGAGGGGGAAAATACCTCCGATTTAGCGATAAATGCCGCCAATGCCGCGCTCAAAGACGCTGGATTGGTCGCAAACGACATAGACGCCATCATTCTCGCCACCTCCACCGCCGATTTCACCTTTCCATCGGCCGCGACCATGGTGCAAGCGGGCATCGGCATGACGCGCGGCTTTGCCTTTGATGTGCAGGCCGTTTGCGCGGGGTTTGTCTATGCATTGGCCAACGCGAATGCGCTTATAGTCTCCGGCCAAGCCAAACGCGTTTTGGTGATTGGCGCAGAAACCTTTAGCCGCATCCTTGATTTTAGCGACCGTGCAACTTGCGTGTTATTTGGCGACGGTGCGGGCGCTTTGATCCTTGAAGCCCAAGAGGGGTCCGGCGAAAACACCGACCGTGGCATCCTTTCCTGCGATTTGCATTCCGATGGCCGATTCAAAGACCTCCTCTATGTGGATGGCGGTACTTCAACCGGCACTTCTGGCCATCTTCGGATGCAAGGACGCGAACTTTTCCGCCACGCCATCGAAAAACTGGCCGAAACCGCGCATGCCTCCCTCGACAAAGCGGGCCTCGCAGGGGACGACGTCGACTGGATCGTGCCGCATCAAGCCAACATTCGCATTATCGCAGGCACAGCCAAGAAAATGAACGTTTCCATGGATCGCGTTGTCGTTACCGTCCAAGATCACGGCAATACGTCGGCTGCCTCCATCCCGCTTGCCCTTTCGGTGGGCAAGGCGCGTGGCCAGATCAAACAAGGCGATCTCCTGGTAACTGAGGCCATCGGTGGCGGTTTGGCGTGGGGCTCTGTCGTGCTGCGCTGGTAAGGCGACGTCCGTTCAAAATCCAATTTTTCGCACGCCCAGACCATTTCTCGACATTTATCAACAAATAAATGCCGATAATCTTACTTTTACCTCCTTGCGCAAGTCATTGATATTGACTCGGAATTTTGACCCGCACTATGCTACACGCCAAGCACACGGGGCGTTTCTGCCAAGTCCCGTCACTTTCGGATTGGCCCGCGTCGGTGCCAGTTTCAATCAATCAGGGGGTCATGATGAGTGATAAAACACTAACGCGTATGGATTTAAGCGAAGCCGTCTTTCAAGAAGTCGGCCTAAGCCGCAACGAAAGCGCGCAACTGGTTGAAGGCGTTCTGGACCATATTTCCGACGTTTTGTCCGCGGGCGAGTCTGTTAAAATCTCGTCTTTTGGAACATTTGGTGTCCGCGATAAAGCCGCCCGTATCGGTCGCAACCCAAAAACCGGCGAAGAAGTGCCTATTCAACCGCGCCGCGTTCTGACGTTCCGCCCGTCGCACTTGATGAAAGAGCGCGTTTCAAACGGCAATAAATAGGCGCGTCTGACTCATGTCCAAATCACAAGATGCGTTTCGTACCATCTCTGAAGTCGCCGACTGGCTTGAAACGCCAGCCCATGTTTTGCGTTTCTGGGAAAGCCGCTTCACCCAAGTGAAGCCCGTAAAACGTGCGGGCGGGCGGCGCTATTACCGCCCCGCCGACATGGAATTGTTGAGCGGCATCAAAAAGCTTCTGCATGAAGATGGCATGACGATTAAAGGCGTGCAAAAACTACTCCGCGCCGAAGGGATTAAGCATGTCGCGGCACTGGGCCTGCCCTTGGATGACGTGGGGATCGACATTCCCCCGCCCAAGCAGAGCGCACAGCAGACGAAATTCTTGAAGCTACGCGCAGCGCGGCAAGTTTTGTGCCGAACGCGGCCCCGCCGACGGACGAAATAGCGCCGGCAAATCAGGTGATTGCTTTCCCTAAACCACCCGAAGTACCAGACGAGGCGCCAGAGGAAATCCCCGACGACGCGCCCGAAGAAATACCGGACGAAACGCCTGACACTCCTCCAGATAATCCTGAGGTTCTACCGGTTCAAACGGTTGACGAGCCGCCGCTCCAAGCTTCCTTCCTAGACGATATTCCCGAGGTTGAATCCGTTTCTGTGCCAGAGGAATCCGTTCCGGATGAGGTTGTTGCGTTGGAAACCGCCTCATTCGACGCTACCGATGATACTTCCAATGTCGACCTGAAAACCGAGTTTGCGGAGAAATCCGAAAGTAACGTCGAAAGCGATGCAGAAGAAGAATCCCTTGTTTCTGAAGTCATCGCCCAAGACCCACCTTCCGAACCCGACATGACCACAGAGACCGATGAAGCCGAGGATAGTGACCCTATAGTTCCCGCGTCCCAAGAGCCTGTGGCTTTGCCGCCCGAAATAACGTCCGTCTCACAGCTTTCGCTTCCTGATCCCTCGGAGATTCCCGAAGTTTCGGGCGGGTATTCTGCCTTTCACGCCGATGACCTCGAAGAGGACACGCAAGTATCGGAGCAGAGCGAAACGCCCACTGCGGAACCGCTCCAAACCTCAGATATCGAAGGCACCCCCGAGACGAGTGTAGAAGACAACGTATTCGATGTGGCCTATCCGGAGCCCGATGACTCGCCAAGCGAGGAAGACTTAAACGATCTTGCGGCGCTTGATATTCCCAAATTTGACAGCCCTAATAACCTTCAGGAAACATCCGTTGAGCCGGAGCCTGAAAACATTCCTTTAGAAGCGTCCTCCGATGAGGAGGAATCCGCAGACCCCGCCACGCAGGTCACTTTGGAGACAACGCCCGAATTCTCATCGGAAATTTCGAGTCATGTTGAAAGCGAAGCCACCGAAGATGCGCCGGTTGAAGTCACACCCGAACCCACATTTTCCGCGCCACAAGACCTTGAGCAAACTGACGACACTGCGGTTGACGCCATAGAAACATCGAGCTTCCAAGCGGCTTCGGCCCCCCTGCCGGAGGACGAAACCACCTTTGAGCCTGAACCCGATCTTGAAAACGATCCTGAAGCCGAAATGGAAACTGCAGAGGTAACGACAGAGACCGCTCACGGGGATATCACAGACGATTCCGCCGAAGAAGTTACCGAGGGAACAACCGAAAGTGTTCCTATCGAGGAAACCTCTCCCGAACCGGAGGAGCAATCTTTGGAACCTGCGGTGGCTCCAATTCACCAAGAAGACGCCACCGCGCCTTCCCAGAACGCCCCTGTGCCAGACAGCGCACCATCAGACATTCCGAGCGAAGCTGAATCGACCGAAGACGATGCACCAGGCGTTGTTGTCACAACATCTCGCCACCGCCTCACGCGACGCGCAGCGCCCTTCTCGGCCGACAAAAAGTCTGAACTGGCGGAACTTACGGCCCGTCTCTCCGCCCTTCGCAAAACCTATGGCACCGTTTCAAAACCCTCTTTGAAAATTTGATGTTCAAGATGGTAATTCTTGCTTGCCCCCACCGCGAAAAACATTATGAAGAGGCACAAGTCGGGCTATGGCGCAGTCTGGTAGCGCGTCCGTCTGGGGGACGGAAGGTCGCAGGTTCGAGTCCTGCTAGCCCGACCAATTTCAAAAACGTCCGCACCTTTCGGGGCTGCGGACGTTTTTGTAAACTCCATATCCGCACACGTCGCGCGGACATCCGTTTTCCACGGTCCTTGACCACAGCACGCCGATTGGCAGCATAAGGTAGCTTCATGAACAACCCTGGCGTCCTTCCCAGCCAAGCCCTCGCTGACATGATTGCCCGTGGCGAAATCATTGGTTCACCTGCGATTGATGCAGCACAAATTCAGCCCGCCTCCCTTGATTTACGTCTTGGAACAGTCGCTTACCGTGTTCGCGCCTCGTTTCTGACCGGACATGGCGCGCGCGTTTCTGAGCGTTTGTCTGAGTTTGAAATGCACCGTGTAGACCTCACAAATGGCGCGGTTCTGGAGAAAGGCTGCGTTTACGTTGTCCCCTTGATGGAAAGCCTCGCACTTCCGGATGGCGTCCAAGCGGTGGCCAATGCCAAATCCTCCACAGGCCGCTTAGACTTGCTGACACGCACCATTACGGACGGCGGCACAGAGTTCGATCGCGTCCCCGCAGGCTACACAGGGCCCCTTTACGCTGAAATCTGCCCGCGCAGTTTCTCAGTGCTTGTCCGTCCCGGCATGCGACTGAACCAAATTCGGTTTCGCGCCGGACAGGCCGTGATTTCGGATGCCGACCTCGCGGTCATGCACGCCGAGCAAGGCTTGGTCTCAGGCGAAGCCGTCATCTCCGAAGGCCTCGGTTTTTCGGTTGACCTCAGTGCGGGCGAAACGGGCCTCGTCGGCTATCGTGCAAAACCCCATACAGGGGTGATCGACCTTGATTTAATCGGCCACTATGACCCAGCCGAATACTGGGAACCCATTCACACGCATGATGAACGCATTATCCTCGACCCCGGCGCGTTCTATATCCTTGTAAGCCGTGAAGCGGTTCACATCCCGCCAGATTGTGCTGCGGAAATGGCCCCCTACCTCGCAATGGTCGGCGAATTTCGCGTCCATTACGCGGGTTTCTTTGACCCCGGATTTGGCCATGATCCCGCCGGTGGCGCAGGAAGCCGTGGCGTTCTCGAAGTGCGATGCCATGAAGCGCCCTTCGTTTTGGAGCACGGGCAAATCGTGGGTCGCCTAGTGTATGAACGTATGTCCGAGGTTCCCAAACAGTTGTATGGGGCCGATATTGCGTCCAACTATCAGGGCCAAGGCCTAAAACTATCCAAACATTTCAAATAGATATTTGTCAGTAAATATTTGGTGTATCCTCAAGCTCGCTTGATATTCCGGCTTGGACGCTGCGCTCAGTATGCGTTGAAAGCGCCACATAGGTCCGTGTACCGCGCACGCCCTCGGTCGCATATAGGCGCGCAAGCAAGCCTTCTAAGGCTTCCGAACTGGCCACACGCACTTTCATAATAAGACAAGCATCCCCCGTTGAAGAATGAACCTCCTCAACTTCCGGAATGTCGGCGAACTGCATTAACGCGGGCGTCTTTCCCCAGCCTGTGGTGTCGACATGTACAAATGCGAGCAATGGTTTGCCTACGGCTTTTCCATCTAACATGGCGACCGTTCCCCGAATGACGCCACGCGCCCGCAACCGCTTCACCCGCTCATGTACGGCAGGGGCAGAAAGGCCGACGATTCCGCCAAGAGTTGCGAAACTCTGTGTCGCATCGACTGCCAACTCACTTAATATTCTTCGGTCAACAGGGTCTAGTTCGGCGCTCCGCGAACCATTCCCCTGAATCCTGTCTGTATTTTTCGCCATGCTGTCGAATCCCTATCGCCGAATACAATTCGGTTGTTATAGGGTTTTTCAAACTCCTATTCAAACGAGACCCGCCATGAACCGTTCTGTCCTGCTGTTGACCGCCATTGTTGGCGTGGTCGGATCCAACTCTTTGGTCCTGTCGCCCATTGCCGCCAAAGTCGCCCTCTCCCTCGGAGCAGAATCCCCCGCTGGCGTGATGACAGCTGCTGCCCTTTACGGCCTCGGAGTCGCGGCGGCAGCGTTGGTTCTGGCTCCCCTCGCCGATCGGTTTGGTGCCGCCCGATCCCTCCGTGTCGCCCTCGTTTTGCTTGCCGTGGCCCTCGCAGCGTCCGCCGCATCCAACACCGTTTTCATGCTCTGTGTCGCCCAGAGTGTCGCGGGAATCGGGGCGGGCGTCGCCATCCCCGCGCTCTATACCCTTGCCGCCCAAATCGCGCCAAAAGGCCAAGAGGCCCGCGTCATTGGCACGGTTTTGACGGGTTGGACACTCTCGATGGTCGGCGGTGTCACCCTTTCAGCCTATGTGGCCGACTTCTTTGGGTGGCAATATGTCTACGGAGGGCTTTGCTTTGCGGTTTTTGCGGTGCTCGTCCCCCTCGCGCGCATGGACCTCCCAAAGCAATTAGCAAGCCAATCCGCAACCTCCCCACTCACGGCTTTAAAGGTTGATGGGATCGTCCCAGCGCTCGTTGCTGTCGCGCTTCTTGGACTCGGATTTTATGGTGTTTACAACTACTTAGGCGCACATCTTGAAGTAAACCTCAATCGCCCCGTGCGCGATGCGGGTATCCTAACGCTCCTCTATGGCCTCGGTTTCGCAGGGGCCATGGCCTTTGACGGAATCTTGGATCGGATCCCCGTTGTGCGTGGATTGGCGGGTATTTTCGCCCTGCTCACAGGGTTTTATCTGGTGCTCATCTGGGCGTCGTCGAGCTATATGCTGCTGTTGTTGATCATCCCAGCATGGGGTATTTTGGAACATCTCGGCCTCAACCTAACCGTTGGATGGTTGACCCGCCTTGATCCCGCCCAACGCGGCGCGATTATGGGCCTAAACTCCGCCGTAATGTACCTCAGCGTTTTTGTGGCAACTCTCGTCTACCGTCCGGGCTTTACAACTTACGGCCTGGCAATTTGTGGTCTCATTTCCGCCGGATTAAGCCTGTTTGCCGTGGTCTACGTCCTACAATCGCGCAGAAAGACGGCGGTTCCGACCGCTGTGGTTTAAAACTTCGAATTCCGGCGGGTCATTTGTGCGAGTTTGCGACTGCGCTTGGCGTCTTCTTTGGCTTGAATCTGTTGCTCTGGCGTCAATTTAGACGTGCTACCCTTGCCCATTCCCGAGGCCATATTGATACCTTTGCTAATACCGCCGTTAACCAAGCGACGTAAAATCTGGTTGATAATCATCTTAATAATCCGGTCGATATTCATTTTCGCGTCCTCATCGTTGCTGTGTACACAGGCCAAGTATCGCATAATTTCAGCGAAACTGTGGCGTAATCTTAAAACATTTCGCCTTGATCAATACCATCTATCGATTCATCGTCGTCATCTTCAGTATGGTCTGGCATCCCTGGAATAAGTCCGGGTGGTGGTCGATTTTCCAACAATCCAGCGGCACGCAACTCTTTGAGGCCGGGCAGATCGCGCGCGTTCTCTAGACCAAAGTGATCCAGAAACCCCTGAGTTACAACAAAAGTTACCGGTCGCCCCGGTGTCATCCGACGCCGCCCGAACCGAATCCATTCCATCTCAAGAAGTTGGTCAATCGTTCCACGCGACACCGACACGCCGCGAATTTCTTCAATTTCTGCACGGGTCGCAGGCTGGTGATAGGCGATAATCGCCAGCGTTTCGATTGCCGCACGCGAGAGCTTGCGCGTTTCCACAATCTCTTTTTGCATCAAGTAACTTAGGTCACCCGCCGTGCGCACGGCCCACGCATCCCCGACCCGATTGATCGTCACTCCCCGCCCTTCATACCGTTTACGAAGGTAAACAAGCGCCTCCGACGCATCGCACCCATGCGGCATCCGTGCTTCGAGCTCGCGTACAGTAACGGGTTCGGAACTCGCAAAAAGAATGGCCTCAACCATGCGCTCTTGCTCGGCCAGCGGGGGGGCCTCAAACAGGCTCTCATCCATTTGTGGGCCCGGATCGGCGTGGTTTTGGGGGTCAATCGCCATTGGAATCTGCCCTCTTTCTGATTTGAATGGCCGAAAATGCGTCACCTTGACGTATCTCGATTTGCCCCGCTTTCACCAACTCAAGCGAGGCTGCAAATGTTGAGGCCGTGGCGCTGCGCCGTTTTGCGGGATCAAAGTTCCACCCTTCCGGCAAATAGGTCTCAAGCCCCGTCCAATCCCCCGCATAGCCAATCAACCCGCGCAGGCGTTCAAGGGCTTGCTCCATAGTTAAAATTGAGTGGCGATCCAAAACGAAGGGACGAAAATCGTCTCGGGTCCGCGTGCGCGCATATCCCTGCATCAGGTCCAGAAGCGTCGCCGAATACGTCACTTTACGCACGCGTTCCACCGTTTCTGGGAAGCCACGCGCAAAGAAATCCCGCCCTAATTGATCGCGGGCCATCAGTTGGGCTGCACAATCGCGCATCGCTTGCAAACGTTCCAACTGATAGGCCAAATGCGCGGCCAGTTCTTCGCCCGTAGGCCCGTCTTCACCTGGAATCGGGGGCAAAAGGAGCCGTGACTTCAGAAAAGCCAACCACGCGGCCATAACCAAATAGTCAGCAGCCAATTCAATACGCAACGCCTTAGCTTGATCGATAAACTTGAGATATTGCTCAGCCAATTCCGTCACCGAAATGCGCCGCAAGTCCACCTTTTGGGTCCGGCTGAGCGACAACAAAAGGTCGAGAGGTCCGGCAAACCCCTCCACATCCACAATCAGAGATTCCGCCGCCAAACGTTCCTCAACAGAGAGGTCATCCGCTGTTTTTATGGCCAATTCTTCTGATGCGAACAGGTTTTCAGACACGGCCAGCTCCAGACAAAAGTGCGCGATGTTCAGCTTCTAAAATGGAAATATCCGCGTCATCTGGGGCGCGGCGTGTCGCCAAGGCATTTTGCGCACGTATTTTCGCAACATCCGTCAGAGGGCCCGCGGCCTCGGCGACGGCTTCCATTTCCGACAGAATTCCGTTGCAATGTAAAACCACGTCAATGCCCGCTTCCCGACAGGCCGCCGCGCGTGTGGCGGGCGTTCCCGAGAGAGCTTCCATCGACAAATCGTCACTCATCAACAGGCCAGAGAAACCGATATCCTTTCGGATCAACCGGATCATTTTTTGGGATGTTGTTGCAGGAACAGTGTCATAGGCCTCGTAAACAACATGAGCGCTCATCGCCATAGGGAGGTCATTAAGCGCCTTAAAGGGAGCAAAATCATGCGCCGCGAGAAGCTCGGTTGTGGCGTCTGTGCGCGGGAGGTCTTTGTGGCTATCGACACTCGCGCGCCCGTGCCCTGGCATATGTTTCGCCACAGGGAAAACGCCCCCATCACGCAAACCAGTGGCAACCGCGCGGCCTATTTTCACAACCATTTCAGGGGTTTCGCCATAGCAACGGTTGGCCAAAACACCGTGAGTTTCCGGACGCACCAAATCCAAAACGGGCGCGCAATTTGCGTCAATGCCGACGGCCAGTAATTCCTGTGCCATGATCCGCGAACGCAAATACATGCTGCGCTCAGGGTCAGAGGATATCGCGACCTCGTCAAGTGCTGGCAGCCATTCGCGCCAATGTGGCTCGCGCATGCGGGCCACGCGACCACCCTCTTGGTCGATCAATATCGGCGCGTCACAACCAACACTGTTTCGCAGATCAGATGTCAATTTTAAAAGTTGTTCGGGCGACTCAATATTTCTGGCAAACAGAATAAATCCAAAGGGTTTGATCCGAGCAAAAAAATCGGACTCTGCGCGCAGGAGTTCTGGTCCTGAACAGCCAAAAATGACGGCGCTTGTCGCGGTCTGAATAGCAGTATTCTCGCTCATTTACGTATCACAACGGAAATACATTCCGCTCCTTCAGCTTGAAGCGCGGCACAAAATTGGCGGGCTTCGTTGATCGTGTCAAACCCGTGCACACGCAAACGATAGAACGCGCGACCGCCACTTTCGGCTTGCTGGATGACCCGTGTTTTTCCCGACATAAAGTCTTCAAACTTGGCCGCTTTCTTGTCCCATTCCGCGCGGGCAATATCGGCACTTGGATAGGCGCCGAGCTGTGCCAAATTGGTGCCAGCGGGTAGATTTTCAGGAGCAATTTCGACAGCACTTAATCCTTGCGACTCCCCCTCTTCACCTATTTGTGTCGACGATGTTGCGCTTGTTTGGCTCGCGATGATGCGTTGCTCCAAAACACGATCCGAGAAATCCGCAGGACGATCAAGAGGACGTGGCGATTTCGAAACGCCCGGTACTGAAGTGGCGATGACATCCGGCTGCAAATCATCACCGCTCAACTCGGTCGCAAGGGCTTGATCTTCGTTATCATCCATGAGCACTTGTTCTGAAGCCGCAACAACATCCAACGCAGCAGGCGCTTGGATCGCAATCTCTTGCTTGGGCGTTTCAACGGAGATTTCTTCCGCTTCAGATTCCTCTATTTCATCAACCTCGGGCACCGAAGGAGTATCGAGCGCTTCTGGGGCATTTGCCACAAACGCTTCAAGTTTCTTTGGAGCATCGGGTGTCTGCTCCGAGCTCTTATCGGTACTTTTGAGGGATATGATGGGGGCAGATAACACACCATCCCCTTCCCGAATTTCGACCGGTGATGGCGCAAGAACCAACCGATCTGCTGTCGCTTCCGCTTCGCCCACGGCCTGAACCGCATTCACCGCCAATCCTTGATAGGTCGCCAATTCGCCCCCTGGATCTTCGGGTTGAATGCGCATGGGCCCCTCAAGAGCCTTAACGATTGGAATGCCCGAAACGTCGCGCACCGCCAAGCGATACCCCCAAAAACCGAGCCCCAAAACCAAAGCGATGGATGTCGCAGCGCCGACAAGGTTCAATATTTTTGCCATTGGCCGTGCAGGTCTATGCGCGGGTTCAGGAATGGGGTCGGGCACAGATTGAGCGCGGTTTGCCGGTACAAAAATATACGCGGATTCAGCCTCTACCTCTTTGGTATCAGCACGGGAATCCACACGAGAGTAGACGCGATCGAACGCCTCGGGTTGGTTAGAAACTTCGGGCTGAGGTGTGATTTGTGGCTGGTAAGATGGCGGTGGCAAATCCTCCAAATCGATGTCTTCACGGGGGCCACGACGGGTTGAACGGCTATCGTCCGCCTGCACTCCTGCGGGGCGACCTTGGACGTATTGCGTGGGATCAAAAGGCCGAGACGCAGTTTTCCGCGCCCCAGAACGGCCCGTCGGACGCCCGTCAGAATCCAACTCCTCGCCAAGGGAGGGCAGGGAAAAATCCTGGGGTTTTTGGGGTCGCCCAGAGGGGCGCTCCTGCTCGCTCATGTTTGCCTCGCCACAATCTTAACATGGGGCAAATGCCCCCTGTATTGCTTAAGATCCGGCTCAATTGCACTTGTCGTCAGCGCATTTCCTGAACCGGAGTAACTCCGAGAATACCAAGACCTGAAGAAATAACAACGCCTGCTGCCCGAATGAGCGCAATTTTAGCTTGCGACGTTGCCACTTCACCCTCTTGGATAAACCGAAGCGTCACATCATCGTTGCCAAGGTTCCACAAGGCATGCACCTCGGAGGCAATATCAAATAGGTAAAACGCGATGCGATGCGGTTCATTTGTACGCGCTGCGATTTCGACCATTCGCGGCCATTCCGCGATTTTCTTGGCCAAGGAAATCTCTGACGGATGGATCAGTCCACTAAGATCGGCAGCGATCAAGTCTTTGTCTTCGCAGGAAATTCCCGCCTCGGTCGCCTTGCGCAAAACCGAGTTCACCCGCGCATGTGCGTATTGAACATAGAACACGGGATTATCTTTGCTTTGCTCCTGAACCTTGGCAAAATCAAAATCCAAGGGCGCGTCGTTTTTGCGGGTCAGCATCACAAAACGGGTCACATCGGGGCCAACTTGCTCGACCAGATCGCGCAACATAATGAAGGTCCCTGCCCGTTTGGACATTTTAAGCGGCTCGCCATCCTTAAACAGACGGACAAGCTGGGTCAATTTCACGTCAAGAGAGACTTCGCCGCCCGAAAGTGCGGAGACCGCAGCTTTCATCCGTTTCACATAGCCGCCGTGATCCGCGCCGAAGACGTCGATCAACTGGTCAAATCCGCGCTCGATTTTGGTATAGTGATAGGCGATATCAGGGGCGAAATACGTCCATGCGCCATCTGATTTCATAACGGGGCGATCCACGTCATCGCCATGCTCTGTTGACTTAAACAAGGTTTGCTCGCGGGGTTCCCAGTCTTCGGGGAGCTTGCCTTTGGGGGCCTCAAGAGTGCCCGTATAGATCAAGCCTTGCATGCGAAGCGCCTCAATGGCACCTTCGATTTGGCCCGTGCCATAGAGGGCTTTCTCGCTTGAGAAAACGTCCATCTCGACACCCAAACTCGCAAGGTCTTCGCGGATCAAATGCATCATCGCGTCGATGGAAAAATCGCGCAACATAGGAAGCCACTCGGCCTCCTCCATTTTGGTGAGTTTATCGCCATAAACTTCGGCAAGTGTCTTGCCAACGGGGATCAAATAATCGCCCGGATAAGTGCCATCCTCAAATGCCACCTCTTGGCCAAGCGCCTCAAGATAGCGCAGGTAAACCGACCGCGCGAGCACATCAACCTGTGCGCCACCGTCGTTAATGTAATATTCGCGGGTCACGTCATAGCCCGCGTAATCCAGCAAGCTTGACAGCGCATCACCAAAAACCGCGCCGCGTGTGTGGCCCACATGCAAGGGGCCTGTGGGGTTGGCGGAGACAAACTCAACGTTTACCTTAATGCCCGCGCCCATATCAGAACGACCATAGGTCGCGTCCGTAAGGGCCGTCTTAACGATCCCATGCCAAAGGTTGGGTGCCAAACGCAAATTTAGAAAACCGGGGCCGGCAACCTCGGCAAGGTCAATGCGCGGATCCGCAGTCAGTTTGAGCGCCAAAGCATCGGCCACTTCACGTGGTTTCATTTTGGCGGGTTTGGCCAAAACCATTGCTGCATTCGTTGCCATATCGCCGTGAGCTGCATCGCGCGGAGGCTCAACTGCGACGTTCGCAAAATCGAGTCCTTCGGGCAAAATCCCCTCGGATGTCATGGCATTAAGGCTCTCGATCACGAGGCCACGAATTTCGGCAAAAAGGTTCATTCTTTGGTTCCTATAGCTATGCTCGCGGTTTAGCATGATCTACGGAACATTCAACCATTCCGATGCGCGTTAATCTTTAAACTCGATCTGTCCCGTCACGATATTATTGGGCTTCACGCCGCCAATCAGACGCTTGTGTTCCTGAATGGCAAAACGATCGGTCATCCCCGAAATATAATCCGCCACGATCCGCGCCAATTCGATTTCGCTTTCGCTATCGGCCACATCTTTGCGCCATTGTTTTGGCAGCAGATCTGGGTTGGACATAAAGAGCGGAAACAACTCATCCACCATTTGCGTCACTTTTCCACGCATTTTCACAACCATCGGCGCGCGGTACATCCGCGTAAACAGGAACGCGCGGATTTCTTTTAGGTCTTTCCAAACAGGTGTTGAAAATTGAATCATCGAACGCCCTGCGCCGCGAATATCTTCGACGGATTGCGGGTTGAGGTCTGCGAGGCGGGCCTTGCTTTCAACCAGCACATCTTCGACCAAAACCCCAAAGAACCGGCGCAAGGCTTCGTGGCGACGGCGGTAATAATTCAGGTCTGGATATTTCGCATCAACCCTTGCAAAACAATCGCTTAGAATCGGGAGCTCAGACAGATCATCGGTTGAAAACAGTTCCGCACGAAGCCCGTCATGCAAGTCGTGCGAGTTATAGGCGATGTCATCCGCAAGTGCTGCACATTGCGCCTCGGCGCTGGCATAGGTATCCAATTCCAAATCGTGGCGGGCATTATATTCAACCAGCGCATAGGGCAAATTGCCCGTGACGGGACCGTTGTGTTTGGCAATCCCTTCAAGCGTTTCCCATGTGAGGTTGAGGCCATCGAATTCGGCATAGTGACGCTCCAAATCGGTCACAATCCGCAAGGCCTGTGCGTTATGGTCAAAGCCACCATAGGGCGCCATCAGCGCCGATAACGCATCCTCGCCCGTATGCCCGAACGGCGTGTGCCCTAGATCATGCGCCAAGGCTACGGCCTCGGTAAGTTCTTGATTGAGCCCGAAACTTCCCGCCAATGTCCGCGCAACCTGTGCCACCTCGATGGAATGGGTGAGGCGCGTGCGGAAATAATCGCCCTCGTGTTCAATAAACACTTGGGTTTTATGTTTGAGCCGCCGAAAGGCGCTGGCGTGGATGATGCGATCCCGATCCCGTTGAAACGGCGAGCGGTGTGCGCTTTCCTCTTCAGGAAACAGGCGTCCCCTACTTCTAGCTGGATCGGAAGCAAATTTTGCGAGCATAATGTTCTGCCTGTTGTCGCTGTGCGTTAGACACCTTATATGTGTTTGGTAACAGAATGGAAACGCGCTAATGATTTTACCCCCTCGAGTGACCCCACGTGCTTTTGAACGCCTCGCCGAAATCGGTGCTGCTGGCGAAGGGAAAGTCCTTCGTGTCGCGGTAGAAGGCGGCGGATGCAGTGGCTTTCAGTATGAAATCAAACT
Source organism: Falsihalocynthiibacter arcticus (assembly GCF_000812665.2). Lineage (GTDB taxonomy): Bacteria > Pseudomonadota > Alphaproteobacteria > Rhodobacterales > Rhodobacteraceae > Falsihalocynthiibacter > Falsihalocynthiibacter arcticus. The sequence continues at coordinate 3,176,973 of NZ_CP014327.1, read as the reverse complement.
CGACGAAGCTTTGGACGAAGACTTGGTCCTTGAAAGCGGCGGCGAGAAAGTTGTTGTCGACAGCGTCTCCCTGCCGTTTCTTGCGAATGCTGTGATCGACTTCTCGGAAGAATTGATCGGCGCACGCTTTACCATCGAAAACCCGAATGCCACCGCAAGCTGTGGTTGCGGCACCAGCTTTTCCATGTAAAACCTCTCTAAAAAACAGGTGGAAGAGCAAAAATGAAAATTGCGACATTCAATATCAATGGTATCAAAGCCCGTATCAACGCCCTGCCCGAGTGGCTTCAGGAGGCTAAACCAGACGTAGTTTTATTACAAGAAATCAAGACCGTAGACGAGGGTTTTCCATCCGAACTTTTTGAGGACATGGGCTATATCGTCGAAGTCCACGGCCAGAAATCCTTTAACGGCGTCGCGATTCTGAGCAAATACCCTCTCGAAGATGTCACGCGCGGATTACCCGGAGATGAAGCTGACGAGCAAGCGCGCTGGATCGAAGCGACTGTCATGGGCGACACGCCGATCCGCGTTTGCGGGTTGTATTTGCCAAACGGCAATCCGGTGGAACTGGACTCCGGTGGGAAGCCCGTCGCAGGCGGTAAATTCGCCTATAAACTGGGGTGGATGGAGCGGCTTTATACCCGCGCACAGGCCCTTTTGGCCGAAGAAATCCCCGTTCTGATGACCGGCGACTACAATATTATTCCCCAAGCCGAAGACGCTGCCAACCCCGCCCAATGGGAAGGCGACGCGGCCTACCGCCCCGAAAGTCTCACGATTTGGCGTCGAATCCTAAATCTTGGCTTCACCGAGGCGTTTCGCGCCCGCGTGCAAGGCCCTGATCACTATAGTTTCTGGGATTATCAGGCTGGCGCATGGAACAAAAACAACGGTATTCGCATCGATCATTTCCTGCTGTCGCCGCAATGCGCCGACCTGCTGACCGATTGCCAAATCGACAGCGAAGTGCGCGGCAAAGAGAAGCCCTCGGACCACGTGCCTGTCTGGGTTGAACTCGCCGCTTAGGTGTTTTTTGTCACGTCATGGGTGTAAATCCAGTCGAACTTTTTTGCGGCCATCTGGGGTGCGATGTGCGATCCGAGTTTAAGTGCCCCATGCGCCAATGTGCGAAAAGGTCCCGGGCGTAAATGATAGTTGCGGGCATTTTGACTTGCGGCCTCAATAATCCGCGACACCCTTGAAAAACGGGTGTTTTGATAAAGCGCAAACGCCTGATCCGCGGTTTCGGCCATAATCATAGCATCCGCCAAAACCCACGCATCCTCCAACGCCATAACCGCGCCTTGCGCCAGAAAAGGCAAAGTCGGGTGCGCTGCATCTCCTAGAATTGCGGCGTTGTTTTTGTGCCAGATTGGTGCGACAGGGTGTCGGAAAAGCCCCCAAAGCTGTGTATCTTCGATCTTCGCAAGCAAGGCTTGAACTTCGGGGCGAAAGCCCGCGAATGCGGTCCGCAAATTATCCGGATTGTCGGCGTGATTCCAGCCTTCGTCGGCCCAAAGATCTCGCTCTTGAACCGCTACAATGTTGGTCATTGACCCATCGCGTAACGGATAGCAAACGAAGTGACATCCGGGGCCCATATAGACCTTAACGGTCGTCTCGTTTCGGGAGTTTTCGGCAGAGGGCACAATCGCACGCCACGCGACTTGGCCCGTAAACCTTGGCGGCGCTTCACCGTTGAGCGCCGCGCGCACCTTAGAGTGCAAGCCATCCGCGCCCAATAAAACATCACAGGAAATTTCTGTGCCATCGTCCAGCTTCAGACGCGGCGTTGCAGAAGAAACATCAACAGCTTCAACCCTTTGCCCCAAAATAATTTCAACACCAGCGGCGCGGGCGGCCTCTTCCAGCAGGTAAATAAGATCGGCGCGATGGACAAAATAATAGGGAAACCCGTCGCCGTTCACATCCAAATCAAGCGAGAACACAGGACCGCCGCGCCGAAAATCCAAAAGCTCTACGCGGCGTCCCCGTCGCGCTATGCTTCTAAGCGCGTCCCCCATCCCCAAGGCCCGCAAAACCGCAAAACCGTTGGGCGAGATTTGAATGCCCGCGCCGACCTCTTTGATCTCGGACGCTTGTTCATAGATCGTAACCTGCGCCCCACGATGCGCCAGCGCTGTGGCGACGGTTAAACCGCCGATTCCCGCGCCAAGGACGCTAATTTTTTGACCAATGAGCAACATAGAACTGCCTTAACGCAAAACCGCCGCTGTATGAATACGGCGGCGGCTTTAATTATTGGTTATTAAGAGCGCTTAATCGTCGCGGTGAACTTTTTCGCGGCGCTCGTGAGATTCTTGTGCCTCAAGGGACAATGTCGCAATGGGGCGCGCTTCAAGACGTTTCAACGAAATTGGCTCGCCAGTGACCGCACAATATCCATACTCTTCTTCGTCAATCCGACGCAGAGCGGCATCAATTTTGGACACCAGCTTGCGTTGACGATCCCGTGTGCGCAACTCAAGCGCGCGGTCGGTTTCTTCCGACGCACGGTCAGCAACATCAGGGATGTTGCGCGTTCCGTCTGCGAGACCTTCAAGGGTGTCTTTGCTTCCCGCGACAAGCTCGTGTTTCCAATCCAGCAATTTGCGGCGGAAATACTCTGTTTGGCGGTCATTCATGAAGTCTTCGTCCTCAGTGGGACTATAGTCTTCGGAAAAGATTTCAGTGGCTTTCATGCCTGCTCCTCGTACAGTCCTGATACCTTAACTTTGAGTGAGTCGGTTATCAGGCGCCCTCATACTGCGCGTGGTTTATTGCATCCTAAACCGATTGTCACCCCGATTTAGCTGCCCATTGAAGCATTTCCACCATGACGGTAAGCTCAACGGACACTTTACAGATAGGCCACGATAAACCTTATGAAATTCACTGGTACGGACGCTTATGTAGCGACGCAAGATTTGACGGTTGCCGTAAATGCGGCAATTACTTTGGAACGTCCCCTTTTGGTAAAAGGCGAACCTGGAACGGGCAAAACCGAACTCGCGGTTCAAATCAGCAAAGCGCTCAACATGCCGCTGCTGGAATGGCACATCAAATCGACGACGAAGGCGCAACAGGGGCTTTATGAATATGATGCGGTCAGTCGCCTGCGCGATAGCCAGTTGGGGACGAACGCGTGCACGATGTGCGCAATTACATCAAAAAGGGCAAGCTTTGGCAGGCCTTTGACTCGTCTGAGCGGGTGATTTTGCTGATTGATGAAATCGACAAGGCCGACATCGAATTCCCGAACGACTTGCTCCAAGAGCTCGATAAAATGGCCTTCAATGTCTATGAAACAGGGGAAACAATCAGCGCGAAACAGCGCCCGATTGTGATCATCACATCCAATAATGAAAAAGAACTCCCAGACGCGTTCTTGCGTCGTTGCTTTTTCCACTACATTCGTTTTCCCGATCTCGACACGTTGAAAGCGATCGTCAAAACGCATTATCCGAACATAAAAGAACAGCTTTTGACCACAGCTTTGACCCAATTTAATGAAATCCGTGACACCCAAGGCCTCAAGAAAAAGCCCTCCACATCCGAGGTATTAGATTGGTTAAAACTATTGCTTGCCGAAGACCTCACCGCAGAAGACCTGAAACGCGATGCGCGGTCGTCCCTTCCGAAACTTCACGGGGCATTGTTGAAGAATGAGCAAGATGTTGCTCTCTTTGAACGCCTTGCTTTTATCGCTCGGGGGCAACGATGACCGTCCATATTAGGCCCCTAACACTTGAGGACAAATCCGAGTGGAGTCGCCTTTGGCGCGGATATCTGTCCTTTTACAAAACCACCCTTCCCGACCACATTTATGACGTATATTTTGAGCGCCTCTTGGGGGATGACCCGCGCGATTTCAACGGGTTGATCGCAGAGATTGACGGTAAGCCTGTTGGCCTAACCCACTATATTTTCCACCGCCACGGATGGAAAGTTGAAGACGTTTGCTATCTGCAAGACCTCTGGGCCGATCCGCATGTGCGCGGCAAAGGCATTGGGCGCGCCCTCATTGAAGCCGTCTATGAAAAAGCCGCTAAGGCGGGAAATCCGTCCGTTTATTGGAATACCGCTCAAGATAATGCCCAAGCCCGTCAGCTTTATGATAGGATTGCAAGTCTGACCCCTTTCCTCAAATATCAGGGACCATAAATGTTTAAAAAAATTGCCTTCCTCCTCCTTCTTTCAGCCTGTGCAGCGCCAACGGTCCATGAACCTACCGCCCGCAGAGATTCTCGAACCCAGTTTGACGGCAATACATTTCCCGCGATGAAAACCTTTTCCGGCACCGCTATTCCACGGGCCAATCGCTCCAATAGCCAGATCGCACAAGACTTCCTTGATCTTTCGTTTCGTCTGGAAAGTGGCCGCCGGATCGAAACCCTGTCACGCTTTGAAGGGCCGATCACCGTCCGCATGAGCGGCAAGCGCCCGCCGGGTGCCGACAACGAATTGGCCCGCCTTTTGGCGCGTATCCAGCGCGAGGCTGGCATTCAGATCACGATGGTTCCCCAAAATAAAACGGCGTCGATCAATATTGAAACCATTTCCCGCAGGACGCTGCAAAAGTACCTGCCTAATGCGGCCTGTTTTGTGGTGCCACGCATTACGAATTGGTCCGATTACAAGCGCAACCGGCGTGGCGCTGTCACCGATTGGACGACCCTCAGATCGCGTCAACACACCGCAATTTTCATCCCAAATGACGTGAGTACACAAGAGTTTCGGGACTGTCTGCACGAAGAACTCGCTCAAGCGCTTGGGCCACTAAATGATCTCTACCGTCTGCCGGACAGCGTGTTTAACGATGACAATTTCCATACAATCCTTACGGGCTTTGACATGCTCATTCTGCGCACCTATTACGCGCCAGAATTGCGCTCCGGAATGACCAGTAGCGCTGTGCAAGCCGCACTTCCCACGGTTCTCCAACGCCTCAACCCATCGGGAGGCGCTGTGCGTCCGGCACCTGCCCTTCAAACGCCCGTAGAGTGGAAACGCGCCATTGAGACCGCGCTTTCACCGGGGAATCCAAAACAAAAACGCACACAGTCCGCCGCACAAGCCGTTGAAATAGCACAAAAATATGGCTGGACGGATACACGACGCGCCTTTTCCCACTATGTGTATTCCCGTATGCTTTTGTCGACCAATACGGATTATGCCCTCAAACAATTTCTCACAGCACGCCAATATTACATTCAGACGGGCAACACCCAAGCACAGTTAGCGCATATCGGGATGCAATTAGCGGGGTTTGCCTTGATCGACGGCAACGGCAAAGCCGCGCTGCAAATCGCCGACAGCCATCTGGCCGACGCCCGCGCCTCAGAGAACGCAATTTTGCTTTCAACGCTCCTGATGATCAAATCAGAGGCCCTCCTCCTTTTGGGGCGCGACGCAGAGGCACAGGCGGTCGCCCTCGACAGCCTTGGCTGGGCACGATATGGGTTTGCCGATATAAACGCGATCCGCCGTCGCCAAGCCGAGATTTCAGGATTGGTTTCAACACGATCCTAGCGCGGTTCAATGCCAGAGTGAGAAATATATGAACACAATTTTTGCCTTGATCGCCGGTGCCCTTGTCGGGGCGCTTTTTGCCCGTCGTCGCGAGGGTGCAACCTTGGATTATGTCCATTACGCAACCGTTTTTGCCCTGATTTTCGGCCTCCTTTCAGTCATTATCACGTTGATTTTCGCACGCGCCGTGGGTTGATATGTTCCTGCGCTTTTTCACCGAAATGCGCAGCCAGAATGTCCCCGTGACTCTGCGCGAGTTTCTGGTGTTTTTGCGCGGCCTTCAGGCGGGAATCGCGACCTATGACATCGAAACCTTCTATTATTTCGCGCGCAGCGCGATGGTCAAAGACGAACGCCACATTGATCGTTTTGACAAAGCTTTCGCGCTAAGTTTCGACGGCATCGCCGAGATTACGGACGCCCAAGTCCTTGAGGCCGTCGATATTCCGGCTGACTGGCTCGAAAAAATGTCTGAAAAGCACCTCACCGCAGAGGAAAAAGCCGAGATCGAAGGTTTGGGCGGGTTTGACAAGCTGATGGAGACCCTCAAAGAGCGCCTCAAGGAGCAGCAAGAGCGCCACCAAGGTGGCAACAAATGGATCGGCACAGGTGGCACCTCGCCCTTTGGCGCGCATGGCTACAATCCCGAGGGCGTACGTATTGGGCAATCCGAAAGCCGCCATCAACGTGCGGTCAAGGTTTGGGACAAGCGAGAGTTTCGGGATTTCGACGACAGCGTTGCCCTTGGCACGCGCAATATCAAAGTCGCGCTGAAACGGTTGCGCAACTGGGCGCGCGATGGGGCGAATGAAGAGCTTGATCTCGATGGAACCATCCGCGCTACGGCCCATAATGGATACCTCGATGTGATCACCCGGCCCGAGCGGCACAACGCGATCAAGGTTGTGCTGTTTCTGGACGTCGGCGGCAGTATGGACGCCCATATCAAGCTGGTTGAGGAACTTTTTTCCGCCGCGCGGAGCGAATTCAAACATCTCGAACACTACTATTTCCACAACTGCCTCTATCAAGGGGTGTGGCGCGACAATTCCCGCCGCTGGAACGCGCAAATCCCCACGTGGGATATTTTGCGCCGCTATGGATCGGATTACCGTTGTATTTTCGTGGGCGACGCGTCGATGTCCCCCTATGAAATCGCCTATAAAGGTGGTGCAAACGAAAATTGGAATGACGAATCTGGGCAAACGTGGCTCGAACGCGCCTGCGAGCAATGGCCAAATCACGTCTGGATCAACCCACTGGACCAGAAATACTGGCCCTATACCCAATCCATCGACATGGTTCGCGATATTTTTGATGACAAAATGGTTCCGATGAGTCTTGATGGGCTCACAAAAGCGATGAAAATCCTGACGTAGGCGAAAAATGTCCGACTATCTTGTCCGAAATTTGGTCTCATTTCTGTAATATTTTACCGCATCGACTTATTGCTCGAAGTTCACATAAGCCTCCGACCCCAAATCGCATATTCAACTATACACTTGGAAATGCGGCAAAAATTATACCTCCCTCCTCACCGTTGGTATTTCAAGTACGTCAACCCTTCCGAACCGTGCAGAAATGCAGATGCGACCTGCATTCACGCCCGCGCAACTATCCGCGCATGTTTGGTGCAGTCTTGCACAGCGCTACCTTGAAAAAAACACCCTTTTATGGTATTTTGCTTGAACGGTGCGAGGGCGTTCGATTTCAACCCCCTCACGAAAAAATATCTTAGTTTCTAATGACTAAGATCATTTTACTGTGAACGAAGCTCCCCTTTTTAAAGCTGCGAGCACCGCATATTTGTCTATCATCGAAACGCGGCAATGATTGCTGATACAGGATCTTGTCGCACACATATGGAGACTAACATGTTTAACAAAACAACTCTTTCCGCTCTGGCTCTTGCAGTAGCCCTTCCTTTCGCTGGTGCTGCTAATGCAGGCAACGATCAACTCGCTAAAATTGCAGGAGTTGAAGCTGGCGTTTATACAACAGCGGAATTGATCCAAATTGACCAAGCACGCAAAACTCAAGACGTTGAAAAACTAAATTTTTACCTCTTGGGTGAAAACCGCGTGTCGCGCGCAGACTACACTGGGAATGTAAGCGGTGGCGTCGCTGAATTGGCTGCTATCGAAGGCGTATCCACCAATGGATACACTGCTTCGACTCTCATTGAGCTTTCTGTTGCCGAAAACGAGAATGATCTGGAAAAAGTCGCGTTCATCAAAGCGCGCGCTGCAGGTGAAATCAGTGAGCTCGCACCAAATGCTGTGAGCCCTGGCAAACGTCAACTTGCTGCCGTCCTTGGCCTTGACCCTGCGTCCTATACAACTGCGGAATTGATCGAGATCGCCGACTGGTAAGCTACTTGGTTAATTACCCTGTAACGGAAAAAGAGGCGGAGTGGATGACACCCCGCCTCTTTCTATTTCAGCTATCGCGCAGAATTTAGACTTGCTCTACGGCCTTGCCAAATCTTGGTAAACGGGCCTTTTTAAAGAGTTTGCGGGTTTCGATATCCGTACCAGACAGACGACGTGCTTCTGTTGTTATCTCAGCTGCGATATCGTTCATTATTTTGGGATGCGTCGTACAAAACCCGCGCAGAAAATTATCGGGATCAAAGCGATCTAGCCCTTCTTCGGCTAGAATATTTCTGGGAAAATCTTTGCGATTCATCGTGACAATAGCATCCGCATGCCCTGCGATTGCAGCGGCAAAAACGTGAATGTCGTTGGCATCGGGAAGGTAAAGTCGGCGTTCAAGCCCCTTGGCCTCGGCGATGCAGGAACGCGGGAATTCCGCTTTTAAAACAGTTACTTCCCCACGAGCGATCATTTCGCCAACAGGGCCAAGCCGCGCCGCTGCCCGCGCCCATTCTTCCAAGATGCGTTCTGACCAAAGCGGCGTATAAAGCCCCGCACGCGCAGCCCCGATAAGGGCTGCACGCATAACGGTAGGATAGAGAACACAAGCGTCGAGAAGGATCTTAGACATCAAGGCGGAAAGTCAGCGCCTTGAGGTATCCACTTTCTGCCAAATGCGGCAAAAGCGGGTGATCGGGGCCGGCGAAATTCGTGCTGACCAATTGCATACGTCGACCAGCGCGGCCGATTCCACGTGCACTTGAGTTGCGGAACTTCTGGAGGTCTGCGGCGTGGGAACACGAACACACAACCAGATAGCCGCCCGGTTTTACCAAGGTTGCCGCAAGACGGGCAATCCGTTCGTAAGCGCGCAAACCTGCTTCGAGCGACTTTTTGGAAGGGGCAAAGGCAGGTGGATCACAGACAACGACGTCAAAGGTTTCGCCCTCTTCGGCCAAAGCGGCCAAGACGTCGAACGCGTCGCCTTTGCGGGTGGTGAATTTATCCTCAAAGCCACTGGCAACGGCCCCTTGGCGCGCGAGTTCGAGCGCGCCTGCGGAGCTGTCAACGGCCAGTGCCGATGTCGCGCCGCCTGCTAAGGCCGCGAGGGAAAACCCGCCAACATGCGAGAACATATCAAGGACTTTTGCGCCTTTGCTGAGCTGCTGGGTAAAGGCGTGGTTGGGGCGTTGGTCAAAGAACAATCCGGTTTTCTGGCCGCCCAGAATGTCCGCCATATAGGTGGCACCATTCATCGGCACAGGGATTGGCGCGTCGATTTCACCTGTCATTACAACAAGTTCCTCGGTCAGCCCCTCAAGGCTGCGGGCGCGGCCCGTGCCGTTTTTCACAACGGTTGTTACACCGGTGACCTTGATCAAGGCGGCACTCAATGTATCAAAGAGTTCTTCTGCCCATGCGGCATTTGGCTGAATCACGGCAACATCGCCAAAGCGGTCGATCACGATCCCTGGAAGGCCATCTGCTTCGGCGTGCACAAGCCGGTAAAACGGCGTGTCATACAGCCGTTCGCGATGATCAAGCGCACGGCGAAGCTTGGCCTCAAACCATGCCGCGTCAATCTTGGCCTCTGGATCACGGTCCAGAATACGGGCGATGATTTTGGATTTGGTGTTGAGTGTCACAACGCCCATCGGGGCGCGATTTGTGTCTTCGAGAATGGCCAAAGCACCGGACGCCAGCGCTTTTGTGCGGCGGTCTGTCACGAGTTCATTGGCGTAAACCCAAGGGAAGCCGTGGCGGATTGCGCGAGCTTCGGCGTTGGGTTTAAGGCGGATAATGGGATAAGAGGGATGCGTCATGCCCCCTCTTATGCGTAATTTTCAGCTATGGAAAGGGTCTTGCGCCCTTTGTGCTATGCGGCGTCGTCCAAAACGTTCGTGGAGGGGCTCACGGTAAACATTTGACCCGGATTTCCTTCAAGTCGTGTGCTCAACTGGGTCAACTCACGTTGCAAGACACCTGCAATATGGGAGGTAATACGCACCTTTTGCGTCAAACCACGTTGTTCCGCGGCAACGGCCCGCGCGCCACCATAGCCATTCAAGTCGGCCTTGATCACTTTTGAGTCCATCAGAAGCGTGCCCGTTTGAGAATCCCGTACATTCATGACGAATTTGATCGAATGAACACCGCCGACGGAATAGCGCGCCCGCTCGGTCAAGGAATGGAACCGAAGGACTTGTATGTCAACGACGACATGGCGCTTGCCGCTAAAGGCTTTCGCGCCGCGCCCCATTCCGGTTGTAAAGATAGAGGCAACTTGATCGTGGCGGTCGCCAAGCACATCACCGCGCCATACAATGTCGGCAAATGGGTAAAAAAGATGTGCCTCGGAGACCTTCAGCGATTCTGGTACAATAACGTTGACAGCATCAACGGAAAACACCGCTGGAGCCATAACAACTGGAAATGCGGGAGTTGTGCCACGGCTCACTTGTTCGGTGCCAGCACATGCTGAGAGTGTTAGGGCCACGGCAACAACGCATATAGCTTTGATAGATTTCATCTTTCACCTCCGGGCTTCTGCCCTGTTTTCTGCTCACATTAACTTTGGAGGTGAATTGGGGCGACAATGCGCAGGATACTGGGCAATTTCGCGCTTATGATGGGGTTATATCGTGAACTTCGTAGCCTTAGAAAACCAAAAAGGGTCGCGTTTTCACGCAACCCTCGACGGATCTTGCAGATTTAGTAGGTCTTACGCGCCTGTTGCGGCGGGCTTTGCTGCACCGCTATGCACAAGACGGCTCACGAAGGCGCCAATGGCTTTGACCATATCGCGTGTTGCTTGTGCGCGAAGGGCGCGTGCGCGTTTTTCAATTTCAAACATGTCGATTTTAGTATTGTTATTGATCACTAGAGCCATGGTAGGCCTCCTACGGATAAGTCGATAATTTCTTACCTTCCATTTAGGCCAACTGGCTTTGCGTGACTACAGATGTTTCGACATGCCCGACTTGCGTTTTTCGAATACCTTAGGAATGCGCGGGTATTGTCAAAATCTGGTGAACATGTCGAACTCTCTATTGTTAGCGCTAACAGGATGTGCTACCTGCCCCTATCACTTCCCTTTCCTCCTTGGCCCAAAGGATATGACATGACCGTCAACGCTCAACTCCAAGCTGTCACCGACCGTATTATTCAACGCTCCAAACCCAGCCGTGACATTTATCTGTCCCGCATGCGCCTTGCCGCCAGTGAAGGGCCGCGTCGCGCGCACCTCTCCTGTGGTAACCAAGCACACGCCTATGCGGCTATGGGCGATGACAAGGATACACTTGCCGCCGACCGCGCGCCCAACCTTGGGATTGTGACGGCCTATAACGACATGCTCTCGGCGCACCAACCGTTTGAGACCTACCCCAACCAGATCAAGGAAGCCGCGCGGTCTGTCGGTGCTACAGCACAAGTTGCAGGCGGCGTTCCGGCCATGTGTGATGGCGTCACTCAAGGCCAAGTTGGCATGGAATTGTCGCTCTTTTCACGTGACGTGATTGCCTTGGCCTCAGGCATTGCCCTCAGCCACAATACGTTTGACGCGGCGGTTTTCCTTGGCGTCTGTGACAAAATCGTTCCTGGAATGGTGATGGCAGCAGCGACCTTTGGCTACCTTCCAACGGTCTTTATCCCCGCTGGCCCCATGAGCAGCGGCCTCCCCAACGACGAAAAATCCGCCGTGCGCAAGAAATTTGCCACCGGAGAAGTGGGCCGCGACGCGCTTATGGCGGCGGAAATGGCCTCCTATCACGGCGCAGGCACCTGTACGTTTTACGGTACCGCGAACTCGAACCAGATGTTGATGGAATTCATGGGCCTTCACCTGCCCGGCGCGTCCTTTGTGCCACCCGAAGGTGATATGCGCGGCGTCCTTACCAATGCCGCCGCCAAACGCGCCCTTGAAATCACCGCCTTGGGCGACGACTACACCCCCGTTTGCGACATCTTAGACGAGCGTGCCTTTGTGAATGGTATCGTTGGCCTGATGGCGACGGGCGGTTCGACCAATCTTGTCCTCCACCTCCCTGCTATGGCGCGCGCGGCGGGAATTATCATCGAACTGCAAGACTTTGAGGATATTTCGGCCATCGTCCCCTTGATGACCAAAGTCTATCCAAACGGCCTCGCTGACGTGAACCATTTCCACGCGGCAGGTGGACTTGCCTTTGTGATTGGCGAGCTTCTGGCTGCGGGCCTCCTTCACCCTGATGTGACAACCGTTATGGGCCAAGGCCTTGCACCTTACGCGCTTGATCCCGTGCTTATTGACGGAATTGTTGAGTGGAAAACTGGCCCCAGCAAGAGCGAAAACGAAAAGATTTTGCGCCCCGCAACCAACCCATTCAACACGGCGGGTGGCTTAAAACGGCTCTCAGGCTCCCTTGGGACTGGCATGATGAAAGTCTCGGCGGTGGAGTCCGCGCGTCAAACCCTCACTGCACCGGCTCGTGTTTTCGCCAGCCAAGACGCCGTAAAAGACGCCTTCAAAGCGGGGGAATTCACCACCGACACGGTGATCGTCGTGCGCTTTCAAGGTCCCAAGGCCAACGGTATGCCCGAATTGCACGGCCTCACGCCCTGCCTCATGGTGCTGCAGGATCGCGGCCTCAACGTGGCGCTTGTCACCGATGGCCGCATGTCTGGCGCGTCGGGCAAGGTTCCGGCCGCCATTCACGTCTCGCCCGAAGCGGCCGTTGGTGGACCACTGGCAAAATTGCGCGATGGCGATATGGTCGAGGTTGACGCGATCAACGGCAAACTCAACGTCCTTGAGGAAGGGTTTGACGCGCGTCCCGTCGCACAGCCGGATCTGTCGGACAACGGCCACGGCATTGGCCGCGAGTTGTTTTCGGTGTTCCGCGATAACGTTGGCTCCTCCACTGAAGGCGCGGCGGTTGTCGTTTAGTTCGAGACACATTATAAGCCGCCATGCGGCCCAATATTCCTTTTAGGAGACCCCCAAAGTGACCCCACAAGACGCAAGCAAACGCGCCACCGAAATCTGCCTCTTGGCGCCAGTCGTCCCCGTTCTCGTTGTTGATAACGTGGCGCATGCACGCCCCCTCGCACAAGCCCTGATCGCGGGCGGCCTTCCGGCTCTCGAAGTGACATTGCGCACGCCTTGCGCCCTTGATGTCATCCGCGAAATGGCAAAAGTTGCCGGCGGCGTTGTCGGTGCGGGCACCCTGCTTACCCCTCAAGACGTCAAAAACGCCATCGCAGCGGGCGCGACATTTGGTGTGTCGCCTGGCGCGACGGATCTTCTTTTGGATGCCTGCGAAGAGTTGGGCTTGCCGCTGCTGCCCGGAATCGCAACGTCCACCGAGGCCATGCGTCTTTTGGAACGTGGCTATACCACCCAGAAGTTCTTCCCTGCTGAAGCCAATGGCGGCGCAAAAGCGCTCGCGTCTATCGGCGGTCCGATCCCACAGGTAAAATTCTGTCCAACGGGCGGCGTGTCCCTTGCGAATGCGCCCGATTATCTCGGCCTTTCCAACACGCTCTGTGTCGGTGGAAGCTGGGTCGCGCCGAAGAAACTCGTCGAAGCTGGCGATTGGGAGAGCATCGAAGCCCTCGCCCGCGAAGCCGCAGCGCTTTCCCGCTAAGACCCTAAATTCAAAAATCCCGCTGCGTACATGTGGCGGGATTTTACTAGGGCCGAAAATCCTCAATAAAAGCGCGTTGCTCTGCAGTATCTGGCACATCCACACCCCGTGCCTTTGAGACCTGAACAAGTGCTTCCTGCGCCGTCGCACCAAAACGCATCAGCACCCCACATGCCACCATCCCCGAGCGACCAATTCCCGCGCGACAATGCACCGCCACCGATTTGCCCGCCTCTAAATCGGTGCAAATCAGGCGCAAGATATCAGCGAATTGCTTACCATCCGGCAAGGCAAAATCGGCAATCGGCATGTTACGAAACTCAATTCCTTCTGCGGTACATTGCTCCGACTCACGGGCCAATCCTAGTTTGCCCGCCTCGACTGCTTCCAAAAGGGAAACAATTGACTTAACGCCCTTTTTTGCCAACACAGAAAATGCCGCACTCTCAGCCGGATGTGGCATGATAAAAAACGCTCCCCGCGCAGGAGTCGCGACGGCAAACACCTCAATCGTTGACACGTTACGTGCGACCAGTACGCCGCCCCGACCAGCCGCCACGGCGTCCTGTGACAGCGGGTTCCAACAAACTCTCCTTGAGAACCGTGAGCATGGGATGCCCCTCTGGACCCTGTTGATATTGCACATTTAGCGCCTCAAGCGCCTCGCGCGTATCCACATCAGCTGGTACACTCAACGCCCAATCGACAAACACCGAACGACATTCCGCGTCCGTGATGCCATCCATCGAAAAGCAATCTTTAATCAATCCCTTGGGATCAAATCTCGCATCAGTCATCAAGGGACTCCTTTGGTTGGCCAAACAGGTCTTCAATAACCATTTGGGCGGAATTCGCGGCTTCCGCAAGGCGATTTCTCATGTCATCGAGGCTTTCACACCCTGTTTCCCGCAAAAGAAAATGCACCCCGCCAACTCCGATGTCCTCAACATTCAATGGTCCCTCATTCAAAAGACGCGCCGCCGCTTGCAACTGCCACATCAATTGCCCCGCCTCCATAAGAGTTTGTTTTTGCGCAGGTAATAGATTTCCTGCCTGAATTTGCTCGGCGACGGAAAAGCCGGTAAATCCTGCCATCAGGGCCACCGCTTGCGCACAAAGTTCCACATCTTGCAAACGCCCTTCGCCGATTTTTGCGTCGTTGTCCCCCTGTGGAGTTTTTGCGACAGAAATACGCGCGCGCATCTCGGCAACCTGCGGAATCACCCGATCCGCAGCACCGTTTTGCCCAAGAACTCCCGCCCGAAAAACTTCAAACTCGGCCGCCAACGCCTCATTTCCGGCGACAGGTCGCGCCCTAGTCAGGGCCAAATGCTCCCAAACCCAAGCTTCCTCAAGTTGATAGAATTTGAACGCAGCCCAGTTAGTGGCAACGGGGCCAGCGCGCCCAGAGGGCCGTAACCGCATATCCACTTCATACAAACGCCCCTCCGCCATTGGAGCCGAAAGCGCCGTAACAAAAGCCTGCGTTAAACGGGCGAAATAGGTCCGCACCGCCAAAGGACGCCGCCCGTCACTTTCCTCAACATCTTGCGCGTCATAAATTACGATGAGATCAAGATCAGAGGCGGCATGAAGCCTGCGCGCGCCAAGGCTGCCCATCCCCAAAACCACGCCCCCACGCCCCGGAACCGAGCCATGTTTGCGCTCAAATTCCACCCCGACGACGGGCCAAACCTCGGCCAAAACTGCCTGCGCCAAATCCGCATATTGCTGGCCTGCTTCGTTTGCCGAAATCAATCCACGCAGGTGGTGGACACCGATCCTGAAATGCCATTCCTTCATCCAGCGGCGCACCGCATCCAACTGGCTTTCATAGTCGGAATAGCCCGCGAGCAAGACGGAAAGGTCGCCTTGAAGCGTCTCTAAACCCGGCCAAGCGTCAAAGAAACTGCCGCCAATAACCGCATCAAAAACCTGTGCATTGCTGGCCAGATATTTGGCCAAATTCGGGGCAATGCTCGAGATATCCAGAATAAGGTCAATAAGTTGTGGATTGGCCTCAAAGAGCGAGAACAACTGCACCCCAGCAGGCAATCCCGCTAAAAACCCATCGAATTGCCTCAAGGTTTGCTCAGGATACGCCGAGGCCATCACGCGTGACAGTATCTCGGGCTTCAAGCGTTCAAATATATGCACCGCGCGCGAGGACCGTAACGCGGGATAACTCGGCCACCCCGCCATCACATTCTTCATCTCGGCGCTCACTTCGGGAGCCGCGCGGGCTTGCGTGGGCGCAAAGAAACTCTCGGTCAAGTCATGGACCTCTTCCAACCGCTCGCGAATTTCGCGTTTCAAAACAGAGACATCGCCCTGCCCCATGAAATTTGCCAACCGTTGAAACCCTTTCTCGGTCTTTGGGAGGGTGTGGGTTTGGGCGTCGGAAATCATTTGCAAACGGTGTTCAACTTCGCGATGGTCCTTATAATGTGTGGCCAAAATCTTGGCCGTCTCTGACGGAATCCAATCCTTTTTTGCCAATTCCCCGAGCATCGCAACCGTGCCCCGCCCGCGCAATTCACGATCGCGCCCCCCTGCGATCAACTGGCGGGTTTGGGTGAAAAACTCGATTTCGCGAATACCCCCGCGACCCAATTTCATATTGTGTTCCGGCAGGGTAATCGCGCCCGTAAACCCGTTATGCGCGCGAATTTTGAGGCGAATATCATGAGCGTCTTGGATCGCGGCAAAATCCAGATGCTTACGCCACACGAAAGGGACCAGTCGTTCCAAATAGGCCTCGCCCGCCTCAATATCCCCCGCTGCGGGGCGCGCTTTGATATGGGCGGCGCGTTCCCAAGTGCGCCCCATGCTCTCGTAATAGCGCTCGGCGGGGTCCATCGCCATACACACGGGCGTCGAACTTGGGTCAGGCCGCAACCGCAGATCGGTGCGAAACACATATCCGTCGCCCGTGACCTCCGAAAGCAGCGTTGCCATCCGGCGAGTCGCACGAATAAGGCTGGTGCGGGCGTCGAAATAGGAGTCATCTTCGTATTGGCTTTCGTCGAACAGGCAAATGAGGTCAATATCGGAGGAGTAATTCAACTCCCCCGCGCCCATTTTCCCCATCGCGAGCGCAACCATGCCGCCCGTAATTTCCTCGGAATCGCGCGCAAATCCGGGGAGTTTTCCGCGCCGCGCTTCTTGGGTGACTGTCGTGCGGATCGCGCGGTCAACGGCGGTATCGGCCAAATCCGTAAGGGCTTGAGTGACCTGCGCCAAATCCCAAACGCCGGCCAAATCCGCAAGCCCCACCAACAGCGCAATACGGCGTTTCCCGCGGCGCAATCCAGCGGCCATTTCATCGGGCGCAAGGGCTTTCAAGTCGTCCAAAGCCAGTGCCAAAGCCTCCTCTGGCGAACCATTAAGCGCAGGCGAAATCCAATGGGATTCGCGGCACATTAAGCTAAACAAATAAGGCGAACACCCCGCGGCCCCTGCGATCAAATCCCCAAGGGGCCCCGTCACATCTGGCAAGGCCGCGCGCGCGTCAATTCCGCGATCAGGGTCAAAAGGAATCGGCGCGCGGGTCATACGATTTTGAAATGTCATTTTTTGATCGTGCGGGGAATGGCGGGAGGGTCAATAAGCCTTGTGGACCCTTAAGAGATTTGAGGCATTCCCCGATGAACAAAAGTTTAAAACGTGTCCGAGCGGCCCTCCAAACCGCTGGCCTGAAAGTCGAAATTCTTGAAGTGAGCAAAGGCATCCGCACCGCGCAAGCCGCAGTAAATGCAGCGAGTTGTGAGGTGGATCAAATCGCCAAATCGATCATTTTTCGAAATGAGGAGGACGGCTCAGCAGTGATTTTTATCACGGCGGGCGGCAAGAAAATCTGTTTGATTAAGGCCAGCGCCCTCTTGAGGCCTCGTTGGGAAAAGCGGACGCAAAACACATTCGCACCCAAACAGGGTTCGCGATTGGCGGCGTCTCTCCGATTGGGCGCCTTTCCCAACCACGTGCGTTTTTGATCCTCGACTCCTAGATGTAGCTTGACACCGTAACTTGCAGTAAGCGGGAACAAGTGGGATGATGCGGTGGTAGGCCTTATTTAAAAGGGCTAATCGAGAGGTCGTGCAACTAAAAAACTGACATTACATAAAGTCTTGCAGTCGAGCGTTAAATAAGGGTTTTATGGGGCTTCAAGCAGCCGCATAACCGGCAATTGAAGTCGAAAATTCCTTCTGAACTGGAAAGAGATTTGGGGCTTAATTTAGCGCAAATCAAGGGGATCGACACTATTGGCGGCGATCTCAACCGGTCGACGCAACACACTCTGCGAACTTCTCTGCTGGCGTTTGATATTGCAAGGTCTTGCGAGGGCGTTCGTTGAGTTGCCTTGCGATTGCACTGAGCTTTGCTTGGGAATGGACCGATAAGTCGGTACCGCGCGGCAAATACTGCCTCAAAAGCCGGTTGGTGTTTTCGTTTGATCCGCGTTGCCAAGGCGACTGTGGGTCGCAAAAGTAGACATCAACATCCGTGGCCAACGTAAAGCGCGGATGATCTGCCAGCTCTTTTCCGCGATCCCATGTCAGAGATTTGTAAAGCTCACGGGGCAGCTTCTGAGCCGACTTGATCAGCGCCGTGACGACACTCTCGGTGTCTTTGTTGGCGACTTTAACCAGCATCACGTACCGTGAATGCCGCTCAACGAGGGTTGCGATATAGCTGTTCTTGGATCCGCCAATCAAGTCGCCTTCCCAGTGGCCCGGAACGGCCCGATCTTCGACGGACGCAGGCCTTTCGCTGATAGATACAGCATTCTTAATCTGGCCATTCCCGTTGCGCTTCTGGCTGGCGTGTTTGGAGCGCCTGACAGTCCGTCTTGCGCGCAGATGCTCCAGGAGTTCCTTTTTAAGGACGCCTCGCGCCTGTATATAAAGGCTTCTGTAGATCGTTTCGTGTGACACCTGTTTGTGTGCCTCTCCTGGGAAAGCGCGTTTGAGCCAGCCCGCAACCTGCTCGGGAGACCACTTGCGCCGCAGCTTTGCTGATACTGCGCAGGCCAACTTCGGGTGACAAGCCAGCTTGCAAATCTTGGGACGCCGCGCGCGATCCCACGCCGCTTGATCAGACGCGATTGCACGATAACCTGCAAGGCCACCATTGCGCCGCACCTCTCGGCTGATCGTCGAGGGCGCACGTCGCAACTGATGCGCAATCGCACGCAAGGACTGCTCGGTGCTCAGCCCGCGGGATATTTCCTCGCGCTCAGAAAGGCTCAATGCAACGTGCCCGCGTCTGCGATCTGGTGGGCGTATCCCACCCGTTGGTGAGATCACGGAAAAGACTGAGGATGATTGGCGATCAAAAACGCGCCCAATCGACCTCATCGACTCGCCTCGCTGCCACCAATCCCAAATCTCAGCACGCGGTTCAGTTGAATAATAAATCCTACGACGATATTTCATGGCAAACACTCCATCTCTTCCTAAAGATTAAAGTGTTGCGTCGACCAGTTGAGGCCACCGCGGAAACGGGTCATTCGCTGTGGTCTGCAAAGTGGAACCAAGACGGACTCTCAGCGTTTCTGGCGAAAGTCAGCTTTCCTGAAATCAGAGCGCATGAAAGCCAACGCGTTTGCGACTTTCATTGGTCTTCAGCGAGAAGTCTGTTCCTGCAAATTCGCCCCCCCTCCGGCCCACACAGGTAACCGATTGTGTAGGCGCCCCATTCGGGCGGGATATGGGTAGTCGGGTCAAGCTGGCGACGTGTCAACGGTGACGGGTTTCAGGATGGTGACAAGCTTTGGATAAGCCCTTTCACCATCTATCGCGGCACCCCAACAGGCCGGACCGATTTCAAGAGCGTTTCGCCAAAGTACGTCCGTGATAAATTCATGCAATCAAATTACAAAAAGCAATGGAGCGCGGTGCGGAACCTTTGGAAAGCCCATCATTTAAGGTTCCCTGATACGATCAACAGTTTCGCTAATACCAATTCAAGTGGGACAGGTGTTTCCTCGGTTGATAATAACGACGTTTTCGCTGGGGTTTCGAGATCAATTAAAACTGTTTGGACGAACGGCGGCGGCGTTGAGAAAATGCGGATTTATTGGCACGCGATCAACGGTTGCGATTTTAACGCAGGCGACGTTTTGCAGATGGCTTTCTTGTTCAAGTCGGACTTGGCACTCAGGTTTAGATTTGACCAAGGCGGGGTGCAGCACTGGTTTACGGTAGAAGTTGGTAAAGAATATTTGTTTGAATTTACCGATACGGTGGCAAGTGACGCAACCAGTGCATCTTACCCGTTCTATACGATTGACCAGGCCTATACGGGCGGCACATTCTGGGTGTCTTGCCCGCTGTTTTACAAAAGACGCGAAAAAATCACATGGGCAATGGTGCAGCAAAACGATTATGTCGCGAAGCCTTTGACCGCCCTATTCGATAAAAAGCTAAGTGCTCTTGGCTATAGCATGACGGTCAACCGTCAATGGACGCGGGATATCGTGGATCATGTGAGTATGCTCTATGACAGCAACGAAACCCATTATGGCACGGATGGGCATTTAGCGACTGCGGCGGGTGGGATCACGGTTTTGCCGATTGAAAGCGCAAACAATGGAACGGTTGGATCTATTTATCACCGCGCGAAGGATCTCGCTTTTTATGCGCCTGATGTTATCAATATTTTTGGCGGCATAAATGACAAGGGGTATATCCAAAGCGCAACGAGGGCCGGTAAAGTGCCGGTTGGCACCGCCGCCGATGGTGCTTTGACCGATCTAACCTATGTGACAGCGGCGGAATATACGGCGGGCACTTAATGAAGTTATTCGTGGTCTTGGGAAGCGTTACGGGTGCCAAATCATTGATCTTGAATTTAACGCGAACATGCCAGCTTTCAATTTCCGCGATAATCTTTGGATCACAAGCGATGGTACGCATTTAAACGCGAGCGGAAACGAGTGCATTGCCGAATGCTGGTTGAGGACCATGGGAGTTTTGTGAAGTTTACTGGATTTGATGTCTGGCACGAACAGTCAGAAATGGGGGAGCAGCGCTCCCCCTATTTAACGACCGTTTAAACTTTGCGGGTTGGCGAGCCACTTAAACGGTTCTACTAATCAGAAAAACGTTTTGCTGCAGATATCTCTGTCAATCACTGCAAGAATCCCTGTCGAGCTACAACAGTTTGGGCTGTCGCAGGTACACCGCACCATGTTTTCTCGGCAAAATCACAGGAAATTATTGAAATTTTCTACGCGCAACATACTGATTTGATTTAGTAAATCAAGTTAATGTAAAAAAGATTTACATTAGGTCTTGCGCTTTTCTCAAAACTCCCCATTTCTATTGATGTGAAACACATTAACATCGACCCCAACAAATGGAGACAGATATGACTTCCGCCACCGCATGGCCCTCACAAGCAGAAACATGGCTTGACGAAAAAGGCAAAGGCGCCTGGATTGCCGCTATGGTTCTTGGATTTATCTTTTTTTGGCCCGTCGGCCTCGCCCTACTTGCTTATATGATCTGGAGTAAACGTATGTTCAAATCAAAATCACGTGGCGGTTGCCGCGCACATTCACACCGTCATTCGCATGGCTTCAGCAGCACAGGCAACTCAGCCTTTGACGCTTACAAAGCCGATACGCTGTCGCGCCTCGAAGAAGAGCAAGTCAATTTTGAATCCTTCCTAGAGCGTCTTCGTGAAGCAAAAGACAAATCCGAATTCGACACGTTTATGGATGAACGCGCCAAAAAGGCACAGTCGCCTAAAAACACCGACAAAGATGCCCCCATCGAGTTGTAATTAACCCCGCATCCCTGTCTCCTCGCGGACTTGCCATCTCCCAAATTCTGGCAAGTCCGCAACTTAACGTCTTAACAATAGGTAGTCCTCAAATGGCAAGTGATTTTGATCCCCGCGATTATGGTTTTGAACCGGGTGCAGATACGTCCAACCGCCGCCAAAACCGCGAACAGGCGACGGGTCTCCCTGATCCTGAACTCCACGCCGGATTTTACGCGGATGTCGCAAAAAAACGTTTCGGTGCATGGATTATTGATACCATTGCCATCGGCCTACTGACGGGGCTTGTCCTTATTTTTACAGCCTTTTTGACGGTATTTATTGCGCCCTTTATTTTCCTCGCCATCGGTTTTCTTTATCGCTCTGTTTCCATTGCCAACCATTCCGCGACCCCTGGAATGCGGATGATGGGCATTGAATTGCGTAACAGCGATGGCAACCAGTTGGACGGCTCAATGGCGGTTTTGCACACTTTGGGCTATTCGCTATCGTTTACAATCTTCCTCGTTCAGCTTCTGTCGGTTGGTATTATGTTGACCAGCAACCGCGGGAAAGGCCTTACGGATATGGTTCTAGGGACCGCGATGATTAACTCGATGTCGCGATATTAACCCTTTGTTCAGCATGGGCTTGGCGCAGACGGTTTGGCTTGCTATCCTTATAGGTAGGAAAACCAGCGAGAGTATATGCGTCATAGCCTTCCAGTAGCCCCACAATTTTATGTGACGGCCCCCCAGCCTTGCCCTTATCTTGAGGGGCGCCGCGAGCGTAAGTTGTTTACTTCGCTTCAGGGGGAGTTCGCACAGGAACTCAATGACAGCCTTTCCAAACAAGGATTTCGGCGCAGTCAGAATGTGTTGTACCGCCCATCCTGTGCGGATTGTTCGGCCTGTATGTCGGCGCGCATCCGTGTGGCAGATTTCAAACCCAACAAGAGCCAGAAGCGCGTCACACGCAAAAATGCTTATCTGAAACGCCAGGCGCGCTCCCCTTGGGCCACCGAAGAACAGTTCAACCTGTTTCAACACTATCTTGAAACGCGCCATTCCGATGGCGGCATGGCGGAAATGGACGTCTTTGAATTCGCGGCCATGATTGAGGAAACCCCCATTCGCAGCCGCGTTGTGGAATATGTAACGCCCGAAGACACCCCCGATGTGGACACCGGCCTAACAGCCGTGTGTTTGACCGATGTTTTTGATGACGGCGTGTCGATGGTCTATTCCTTTTACAACCCGGATTTGGCGCGCAACAGTTTGGGAACGCACATTATTTTAGACCATATTGAGATCGCCCGCGAGGCTGGCCTGCCCTATGTCTATTTGGGGTATTGGGTCCCTAACAGCCCGAAAATGGGCTATAAGGGGCGTTTCTCAGCCTTGGAAGTTTACAAAAACGGGGCGTGGGTTAAAGTCGTTGACCCCGAAGGTTTCAGCCAAGATGACGGCCCAGAATTTGGCGATCAATTGGCCGACCAAGTGGCCCAGATCACCCTACCAAACAGCCGCAACGCCGCGGCACGCCACCCAAATACAGAGTGACGTCTAGCCTCTGTTCCTCACGGTATCTGTGGATTTAAACGAAAAAGGGCGTCTCAATCGAGACGCCCTTTTCTGTTTTAGTGTCCGTTGAACCTGATCATTTTCCGATAAGGTTTGGAACGATCGTCACAATCGACGGTATGAAGTAGAGAACCGCAAGCGCCCCGACTTGGATCAAGACAAACGGTACGACCCCGCGATAGATGTGTCGCGTCGTGACTTCCTTGGGGGCGACCCCTCGCAAGTAGAACAGTGCGAAACCGAAGGGCGGGGTTAGGAAGCTTGTTTGCAGGTTCACCGCGATCATGATCGTTACCCATTTTGGGTCCATCGTGCCGCCGTAAATAACCGGTCCGACAATCGGGATCACGATATAAATGATCTCGAGGAAGTCGAGCACGAAGCCAAGAATGAACAACACCACCATCACCAGCAAGAACACTTTGAACTCGTCATCAAAGCTGCGCAGGAATTGTTGGATATAGTGCTCACCACCAAAGGAGATCACCACAAGGTTGAGCATTTGGCTGCCGATGAGGATGGTAAACACCATACTCGTGACCTTGGCCGTTTCACGCACAATCGGGGTAAGCACCCTGTTGCGGAACAAAACATAACAGGCGAACAGGATGCCAAACATGGCCATCAAGTAAGCTGCAAGCGCCACAAAGTAGGCAACCCAATCCTCGAACGGAACGCTGGAACGTGTAATCCGAAGATCAAAGTTCACCCCAACGAGGATCATCACAACTACGGCGAAGGCCGAAACCAAGATGATTTTACCCGAACCGCCCTGCTCTTGCAGGCGACGATAGGCCGCCAGCAAAAGCGCACCACCCGCGCCAAGCGCCGCAGCCGGTGTTGGGTTGGTGATCCCACCAAGGATCGATCCCAAAACCGCAATGATCAGAACCAAAGGTGGGAACACCACCCGCAGAAGTTCATTGCGTGCCAACAAGCCAGAGGCATAGCGAACACCATAGGCCAGCATCAACCCGGGAACGGCCAACAAGATTGTTGCCCCCCGGGGGATGTTGTCGGCGCGATCAAAAATGCGTCGATAATGAAGGCCAGAAGCACCCCTGCGCCGCCGATAACCAAGGGACGTGTATTGGCATATGGTGCCACTCCGCGCGCCGTAGTGAGCGCAAGACCCATCAACACAAAGAAGATTGCAATGCCTGTGCCAATTGGTGCGATGCTAGAGATTTTCGCAACGGTTGCTGCTTCATACTCTTCTGGTGTCAGCTCGCGGCTTTTAACAGCCCCGCCAGAGGCCATGATCGCCTCTTGTTGATCAATCGCAAGATCCCAAGCTTCTTGGCCGTGCAAGTTAATCATCGCCGCCTGACAGTTGTCGCCGACATTTGTGCGCAAGCTAGCTGCTTCAGACGCATCGGAATAGCTGTCGACGTTGGTGTTTTGGCTTCCCACGATGTTCGCTTGGCTCAAAAGGATCAAACCACCGATGGCAATCACGGGCATCGCTACAAACCATGTGAGGCTGTTGCGACCACTGCCTTCCGTGTTGGCAACGCCCTCAAAGACAACCGCAGGTGCTTTTAACGGGTTAAACAACGCATAGATAAACGCATATCCACCATAAAGAACCGCCAGCATGACCCCCGGAAGGATCGCCGCTTGGAACAGGGTCCCAACCGACACTACGGCCGCTTCGCCAAGATAAGTCAGCGCATCCGTACAGCCCGCTTCCATTGCGCGCGCTTCTTGGGCGGCGGAATAGAGATCCCCCGCCAACGTGCCCAAAAGTACGATAACAATGGACGGCGGGATGATTTGCCCCAGCGTCCCCGAGGCCGCGATCACACCGGTTGCAAGCTCCGGCGAGTAGCCGTGGCGCAACATGGTGGGCAGCGACAATAGGCCCATGGTGACAACTGTTGCCCCCACGATCCCCGTTGACGCGGCAAGAAACGCGCCCACAACAACGACCGAAACCGCCAAACCGCCTGGCAAAGGGCCAAAGACCCGCGCCATAGTTGTCAGAAGATCGTTCGCGATTTTGGAGCGTTCAAGTGTGATCCCCATCAGGACGAACATCAAAACCGCGAGCAGTGTTTCAATGGATTGCCCCGCGAACACCCGTTCGTTCATACGGTTTACGATGAACGACAAGTTGCGGTTCATCGCGATTTCCCAACCACCGCCCACAGAGGGGTCTAGTTGGCTTGGGAACAGCGGAACCTCAATAACGGGCAAATCCGGATATCGGAACAAAGAGATCACGTCTTGGTGCAACCCTGAGTCGATTAAGGCCCGATAGGCGACCGAACTGGTGTCCACCGAGGCGTGCATCAAAATGCCTGCGCTGTCTAATGCTGCGATAATCCCGAAGGATATCACCCCCGCCCCACCGATGGCAAACGCCACCGGAAAGCCCGAGAGAATGCCCGCAAAGAGGCTGAGGAAGACGATGATTAGGCCGACTTCGACGCCATCGAGTCCAAATAACATAGGTAGTGCCCCTTAAAATTAATGCGTGCCTTCGTAGGCTTCTTCACCCGCGCCAAGCGAGTCACGGTCGAGGTATTTCCCATCACTTTCGGGTCCTTCTTTGCGCTCAAGATAGGAGCGGTAGAAAAACGCGATTGCTTGGAGAAAAACCATACCGGTAAAGGCGACGATAAGGATTTTGAACAAGAAATAGCCGTTGAACCCGTTGGGCGAGAACCCGATGGTTTCGACGTTCCACTTGAGGATTTTGGCTTTCCTCGAGAGCAATTCGATGGTGTCGGTCGCCGAAACTTTCGGGGTCACGAGGTGACGCCACAAGAAGAACCATGCGTACATCCAAACCAGAACCGCGACGGGCATCATAAAGAAGATCGACCCGAACATATCAATTGCGCGTTTAGCGCGGAAACTCACGGCCGAATAGACAAGGTCCACACGCACGTGGCCACCCTGAACAAAGGTGTAAGACGCACAAAGAGCCACGACCAAAGCATTGTAAAACTTCAACTCTTCGGCCCACCAACTGATGTCGAGGGCCAGCGCGGGACCAAAGCCAAACGTGATTTGGGCTTGAGTGAAAATCCGTTGCACGAACACGATGATAATCTGTTGCAGCACCATCAAAAGGCCGGCCCAAGCAAAGAACCGCCCGACACCGTTAGAGATGCCTTCGAGCACCCGCACACAGCCCCACATGAATTGATTTTTCCACATCCCGAAGGCTGTGAGCACGAGAAAGCCGGTGAAGACCACAAAGAAAAACTCAATCGAGCCACCATAGTAGATGAACCGCATTAGCGATGCTTGGTCCGACCAATCGAGCCACATTTGCGGATGCGTCACCGCAAACCCGAAATTGTAGAACGCCATTAGGATGTTCTGAAAGAACCAGACAATGCCATTAAGCATCGAAGTCCCCCTGTTAATTTAATGTCTATGATAACGCCGCTGGTTGCGGGTCAGATTCGGGTTGGGCCTTCCACGAGATCGCAAAAGGCCCTTCCGATAGTGTTAGTGGGGCAAATTAGCCGTTGCCCAGAACACGGGTCCGTTGGTCTACGTAGAAACCATCCGATTTTTGGATCCAAGAAGACGAAGACGCTAAGGATGTTTCAAAGCTCGCACGGATTTTTTGGAACAATGCGTCATCCATGTTTTCGTCCATAACTTCTTTGGAAGCCGACCCAAATGCGTCCCAAACATCATCAGAGAACTGAAGGGTTTTAACACCCTGCGCCTGAAGACGGGCCAAAGCGGCGCCGTTGTTTGCGAGCGTTTCGCTCAGGTTATAGTGGGTTGTGGC
This sequence comes from Falsihalocynthiibacter arcticus, assembly GCF_000812665.2. Lineage (GTDB taxonomy): Bacteria > Pseudomonadota > Alphaproteobacteria > Rhodobacterales > Rhodobacteraceae > Falsihalocynthiibacter > Falsihalocynthiibacter arcticus. The sequence goes on along the minus strand of NZ_CP014327.1, from coordinate 3,150,329 downwards.
TTGTGATGCATAGTCAATGATCGCCTGTTGCGTTGGCGTCAGGGAGTTATACACGTCAAGGTTCATACCAACCGCAAGGCCTGAACCCGGCTCGTGGAAGCCCGCTGTGTAGTACACTTTGGCAACTTCTTGGAAGCCAGCACGTTCGTCCGCAAACGGACCAACCCACTCAAGACCGTCCAAAGCGCCAGACGACAGAGCTTGGTACAATTCACCACCGGGGATGTTTTGAACAGACGCGCCCAATTTACCCAGAACTTTACCACCAAGACCCGGCATACGGAACTTAAGGCCGTTGAGGTCTTCTGCGGAGTTGATTTCGGAACGGAACCAACCACCAGATTGCGAACCGGAGTTCCCAGCAAGGAAGGAACGCAGATTGAAGATTTCGCCCAGTTCGTTGTGAAGGTCTTGACCGCCACCGTGAAGGTACCAGTTGGTCAGTTCTTGTGCTGTGGCGCCAAATGGAACCGCAGTGAAGTAAGCGTAACCTGGGTGTTGGCCCAAGAAATAATAGTCAGCCGAGTGATAAAGATCAGCTTGGCCCGAAGACACAGCGTCAAACACTTCCAGCGCGCCAACAAGCTCGCCCGGTGCTTTTTTCTCGATGATGAGGTCGCCACCCGAAAGGGTGTTAACAGCGTTCTCAAAGTAGCTCGCAGCGTCGTCAAGAACAGCAAAGCCACGTGGCCAAGATGTTACCATTGTCAAAACTCGTGTGCCCTGAGCGAGCGCGGGTGTTGCTAGTGATGCAGCGGCAGCAGCAGAGCCACCAAGTGCAGATGTCCGTAGGAATGAACGGCGATCCATAAAGGTCTCCTCCCCTTTATAATGCCTGACTCTGTGGCCAGAACATTCGTTAATAGTAGGTGCAGACTACTTAGTTAAGGCCACGTCACAATACCCAGTCCTACGCAGACGGCCCTAAAAAATGACCAAAACCAGTATTTTGAACCTTTAATCAACGTGGATTCCCGCGCATTCTCTTGAAAGGGTATTTGACCATCGCGCGGCTTGGCCTCATTCTCTATCTCACGTGCGAGGTGACTCGCCGCTTAATTAGGATAACTGTCCCCGTTGCGACCCCCGCGTTTCCAAAAACTGTCAACTTTCGTAAATGGCCTCTCATTTGGCTATGGGCAAAAGCTGTTTATGTTAGCCACCCTGCCCCTTATTCTCGCGGCTGCGGCGATTGCAGTTGTGGTGACCAATCAGTCCCGTGAACTGGCGGAATACGAGATAGCACAGTTGGAACGCGAACTGATAGAAGCCAAGAAATCTGAGTTGAAAAATTATGTAAACCTCGCCCGCTCCGCTTTCTTCTTTATCTATGGTCGCGCCGCGCCCGACGATTATCAGGCAAAACTGCGGGTCACCCAAATTCTCTCGGCGATGACTTATGGCGACGATGGCAGCTATTTTGTGTTCGACTACGACGGAAATAACCTCGTCTCACCACGCCAAACCTATCTGATCGGGCGCAATTGGACCGGACTGACAGATCCCGATGGCACCCCCATTGTCGATGCGCTGATCACACTGGCGCGCACGGGCGCGGGCTATCACACTTATACGTGGGAAAAACCGTCCACGGGCGAAACCAGCCAGATGATCACCTATGTGATTGGGCTGCAAAATTGGCGATGGGCCGTGGGTACAGGCGTTTTCATTGACGATGTGGTCAAAACAACCGAAGAAGCCCGCGCAGAGGTCGGCGACCGTATTCGTCAGACCTTCCTCTATATCGGGGCGATCACCCTTGGCGCCCTCCTTTTGGTGTTTCTATCAGGCTTGACCCTCAATATTCGCGAACGCCGTTTGGCCGATGTGAAGCTTAAAAAACTCACGCAACGGGTGTTTGACACCCAAGAAGAAGAGCGCGGCCGTGTTGCGCGCGAACTGCATGACTCCATTAGCCAAATCCTTGTTGGTGTGCGCTATGCGCTGGAACTGACCCGTCGCCGCATGAAGAACGGTGATCCCGATGCCGCCGACAGCCTCGATAAAGGCGTGTCGCACCTCAACGGCGCGATCCAAGAAGTCCGCCGAATTAGTCGTGATCTGCGCCCCGGTGTGCTAGATGATCTTGGCCTAGGTCCCGCGCTGCAATCTTTGATTAAGGACTTTAGTTTGCGCACCGGTATCAAAACCCAGATCGAAACCGCTGTTTTTCGCAACCGCCTCGACCAAGAAAGCAAAATCGCGCTTTACCGTATCGCCCAGGAAGCCCTGACAAATATTGAGCGACATGCGGGGGCTACGCATGTTAGCCTACGCGTAGGTGGCCATAAAAACGGTGCTTCTCTCGTGATCTCCGATAATGGCCAAGGAATCCCAGAAGCGCGCAAGGACCGAGTTGAGAACGGTATCGGCCTGCGTAATATGCAAGAACGTGTGGATCAACTTGATGGCACCTTTATGATGAATTCAACCAGCGATGGTACAACGATCGAAGTGCAGGTGCCCTTTAGCCACCTATTGCCCCCAGATCGATAATCCTAGGAGCCCAAATGAGCGACACGCCCCAAGTCACACCCACGCGCGTTTTGATTGTCGACGACCACCCGATGGTCGCGGAGGGCATTCAGTCTATACTTGAGACCTATGACGACATTACGGTTGTTGGCTGCCTGAGCAATGGAAGAGAAGTTATTGAAAGAATTGACGAATTCTCGCCAGACGTCATCCTGCTTGATCTTAACATGCCCGAGGTAAACGGGCTATCCGCCACCGAAATCCTACTGGAAACGCACCCGAACACCCGTATCTTGATTTTATCGATGCACGACACGCCCGAGTATATTTCGACCGCGCTCTCTGCGGGAGCCAAAGGGTATATTCTCAAGGATGTCCCGATAGAAGAAATCAAAGTCGCCATTGATACGGTGATGGCGGGTAAACAATATCTTTGCCCCGGCGCAACATCGTCAATTGAACCCAAAACCACTGATGGCCGCGTCCCCCTTACCAGTCGCGAGCAAACGATCCTGTTGGAATTGGCCCAAGGGCGCAGCAACAAAGAGGTCGCGATCAGCTTGGATATTTCCGTGCGCACTGTTGAAACGCATCGCAAGAATATCAAACGAAAACTGGGGATTAGTTCGACCGCTGGCCTGACGCGCTACGCCATGGAACAAGGCGTCCTGCAAGGCACAGGCGTGCCGTTCTAAGCAGATTTAACGCTTAAAACGGCTGTCATTCCGTTGCGGGCCAAAAAATACCATGTGTGCACCATAACTTTTTAAGGGTCGCGAGTTTCGTTAATGGAGCCTTCATTATAACGACATAGATTGTGGAAAACGTATGCAGTTAGGATGCCACCCTTATGTCGATCTCGCAAAAATTTTCGCCCCCAAACGCCTCGAAAATAACGTCCTATTCTGATGGGTCTCGGTCCAAGAAGAACGCCGATTCCTTTCAAAAGGATCGCGAAATCTTGGATCAAATCACCCTGACGCGCTCGGTGGCTCTCCAAATGAGCTTGCGTGTGATGGCCATCATTGCCGCGCCATCAAGTAAAGATCGCGACGTGAGTATCGAGGAATTCAACGCCTACCAAGAAAAGTATCTTAAGACGCTTGGGCTTCTGTTTGGCAAAGACAATATCCTCGACCTTCCCCAGGACAAACTCGACTGGATTAGACAAATCGCCTCACAGGATGGCGAGTTGCGCCAACGTGTTTTGTCGTGCGGAGAACGGATTAAGTCGTTGGGAACGCGTCTTGCGGAAGGGAACATTCCAACCTATCGCGAAGCCTCCCAGTTCTATGAAGCCATTTTTCCCGCTACATATGAAAGTATGAACGTGATTACAGAGGCTCTTTGGGGCGATCTAGAGTTGAAAAAAGGCGACATCGACGGGGCACGTCAGACGCTCACCTCCGCGTTTAACGATATTCGCAAAATTTCCACCTCCATTCGCCTGACAGCCATTAACGCGTCCGTAGAAGCAGCACGGGCTGGAGATGCAGGGCGGGGATTTTCGGTCATTGCCAGTGAAGTAAAAACCCACGCAGAAGGTATCCAAGCGGCCACAGACAACGCGCAAAGCGTGATTAGCACCCTAATCAACTAACCTCGTCTTACTTAAAATTCCAATTTACCATCGCATTTTGCAACTTTACGCAACTATTTCACATTGCCGCGACACTTTAATCGCGTTTTCGGTGTTGACGCCCCCTTTTCCCGTGATTAATGTCTCTCTACACGCAAAGGAGCTTAGGCAATGTTTTCTATTGTCATTCTAGTCAGAAAGATGCGCATGGGCCGGTAACGGTACACCATTATGGAACCCATGCGCCCTCGGAAATTTCCGGGGGCTTTTTTGTTGCAACACCATACACGCAGATCGCGTGAACATCGGAGAGAAACATGACACGGCAGATGACCGGCGCAGAAATGATTGTTCAAGCCCTTAGGGATCAAGGCGTAGATACCGTCTTTGGCTATCCCGGCGGCGCCGTCCTACCAATCTACGATGCCATTTTTCAACAAAACGACATTCAACATATTCTGGTGCGCCATGAACAGGGCGCGGTTCACGCCGCCGAAGGATATGCGCGCAGCACCGGAAAACCGGGTGTCGTTTTGGTAACGTCCGGCCCTGGGGCCACAAATGCCGTGACCGGTTTGACAGACGCACTGCTGGATTCCATTCCACTTGTGGTTTTGACCGGCCAAGTGCCGACATTCATGATCGGAACCGACGCGTTTCAAGAGGCCGATACCGTTGGCATCACCCGCCCCTGCACCAAACACAACTGGTTGGTAAAAGACACCGACAAACTTGCCGAAACCCTGCACCAAGCCTTCCATGTCGCAACCAGTGGGCGCCCAGGACCGACGCTTGTAGACATTCCCAAGGACGTTCAATTTGCGACGGGCACTTATACGCCGCCGCAGAAGGCGAAGGTTGATCACTACCAACCCAACCTGAAGGGCGACAAAGACGCCATTACGGCAATGGTTGAACTGCTCGAAACCGCCAAACGCCCGATTTTCTACACGGGTGGCGGCGTTATCAACTCAGGCCCCGCCGCCAGTCAGCTGCTGCGCGAATGGGTTGCGGCCGCAAACATTCCTGTAACGTCCACCCTCATGGGTCTGGGTGCCTATCCGGCATCGGGAAAAAACTGGCTCGGCATGTTGGGCATGCATGGTTTATATGAAGCCAACATGGCGATGCATGATTGCGACGTGATGATCAACATTGGTGCGCGGTTTGACGACAGGATCACCGGTCGCCTTCAATCGTTTAGCCCCAAAAGCACTAAGGTTCACATCGATATTGACCCGAGTTCGATTAACAAAGTGATCCGTGTCGACGTTCCCATTTTAGGCGATATCGGCCATGTGCTTGAAGATGCTTTGAAAATTTGGAAAGCGCGCGGCAGTAAAACAAATGTCGGGGCATTGGCGACTTGGTGGGCACAGATCGACAAATGGCGTGCGCGCAGTTGTCTTACGTACAAAAATTCTGAAACCATCATCAAACCGCAATATGCGCTGCAACGCCTTGAAGCGCTTACAAAAAAATATGACCGCTATATCACGACAGAAGTTGGTCAGCACCAAATGTGGGCCGCACAATTCCTTGGATTCGAGGATCCAAACCGTTGGATGACCTCCGGCGGATTGGGCACGATGGGCTATGGTTTACCAGCGTCAGTTGGCGTGCAGGTTGCCCATCCCGATAGTCTGGTGATTAACGTCGCGGGCGAAGCGAGTTGGTTGATGAATATGCAAGAGATGGGAACCGCGATTCAGTATCGCCTGCCCGTCAAACAGTTCATCCTCAACAATGAGCGTTTGGGCATGGTACGCCAGTGGCAGGAATTGCTGCATGGTGAACGGTATAGTCATTCGTGGAGTGAGAGCCTGCCGGACTTTGTGAAGCTGGCCGAAGCCTTCGGGGGCAAGGGTATTCGCTGTTCCGATCCTGCGGATTTGGACGAAGCGATCATGGAAATGTTAGCCTATGACGGGCCTGTTATTTTTGATTGTATGGTCGAGAAGCACGAAAACTGTTTCCCGATGATTCCGTCTGGTGCCGCGCACAATGAAATGTTGATGGGCGATGCTGACACGCAAAATGCTATTGGAAACACTGGCGCGGTTCTCGTTTAAGAAAGGTCGATAAATGTCTGTTCTAAAGATAAAAAAAGGCGCATCCAAGCACTCGGCTTATGACTTAAAAGACCCGAATGCCGATGTTATTGAAACGCACACGCTTGCCTGTGTGGTTGAAAACGAAGCGGGTGTTTTGGCACGCGTCATTGGCCTATTTTCGGGTCGCGGGTATAACATCGACAGCCTAACAGTGGCCGAGGTTAACCACGAGTTTCACCGCTCGCGTATCACGATTGTCACCTCGGGAACCCCGCAGGTCATCGAGCAAATCAAAGCGCAACTTGGGCGGATCGTGCCCGTTTACCGAGTCAATGATTTGACGGTTGAAGGCCCGAGTGTTGAGCGCGAGTTGGCGCTTTTCAAAGTAGCTGGAAATGGCGAAAAACGTGTTGAAGCCTTACGTTTGGCCGATATTTTTCGTGCCAACGTTGTTGACAGCACGCTCGACAGTTTCATTTTTGAGATGACAGGCACAAGCGAAAAAATTGACGCTTTTGCAGAGCTAATGCGCCCGCTTGGGTTGGTTGAAACTGCGCGTACGGGTGTTGCCGCCCTTGCACGTGGCGGGGAAAAATAAGCTTGCTTTTTTAAACTCTTTAAACAAAAAGCAGCCGCGTTTTTAAAGTTTTTAAACATCAGAAAGCCGAGGTTTTATCCTCGGCTTTCTGCATTTTCCTCGAATTCACACTCGTGGAAAGGAAAAAGGGGAGCCCAAAGGCTCCCCGAGTTTCGCTTATCAGGCTCATCATTCGTACCGCCCGGTATTCTGCCTGCGGCCTGATCCGCGTCAAGGGCGAGCGCACCCGCCCCGGAATTCCCCCGACCCGAAGGTCGAGGAGGTTTTCTAGCTACACCCAGATGTTCCGCCACAGGTGTTGCATTTCATACAGGTGCCATTGCGCACCAGTGTGTAGTTTCCGCAATCACCACAGGGATCGCCCTCGTAGCCTTGCATTTTTGCTTTCGAACGCAGGTCCATTTGGCCCAGGCCGGTTGAAACAGTTCCGGACGAAATCGACGTCGTTGTCGCCGTGGAAACCTCTGGAACAAGTGACCTCAACGTGGCGATTGGATCGGCGAAATCGCTCAATGCCGTTGCCCCCGCGCCGCCCTGAAGGACAATTAACTCCTGGGGAAACCGCTTGCGTAAATAGCCTGTAGAGCTGATTTGTTTCAAAACTTCCAAGGACTTGGATGCTGCAGCTTCACTCACAGTTTGCACGTTTGAGACGCCTTCCTGATCGCCGCGACCAATGTCGTCAAAGCTTGCGCCCTCTGGTTTGACATGCGCGAGGTCGGTGCGATCCAAGTAGGAAATAGCCAATTCGCGGAAGATGTAGTCAAGGATCGAGGTCGCGCTTTTAACGCTGTCGTTGCCTTGAACCATGCCAGCGGGTTCGAATTTCGTAAACGTAAAGGCATCGACGAATTCTTCGAGAGGCACACCATATTGCAGACCAACCGAGACCGCGATGGCGAAATTATTCATCATTGCGCGAAAGCCGGCGCCTTCTTTGTGCATATCGATAAAGATTTCACCAAGATTGCCGTCTTCATATTCGCCAGTCCGCAGATACACTTTGTGGCCGCCGACATTGGCCTTTTGGGTGTAGCCCTTGCGGCGTTGCGGCATCTTTTCACGGTGGCTTTTGATGATCTCTTTGATGATGATCTTTTCGACAACTTTTTGCGCCAAAACAGCAGCTTTTTCCCGTTGGGAACCGCTTTCAAGAATGTCTTGTGCCTCCTCGTCGTCCTCAACCAAGGCAGATGCCAAAGGTTGCGACAGTTTTGAACCATCACGGTAAAGCGCGTTTGCCTTGATCCCGAGGGACCAGCTCAACTCATAAGCTTTTTGACAGTCCTCAATGGAGGCATCATTCGCCATGTTGATGGTTTTGGAAATAGCACCCGAGATAAAGCTTTGTGCCGCCGCCATCATATAGATGTGGCTGTTAACACTTAGGAAACGCTTACCAATTTTGCCGCATGGATTGGCGCAATCGAAGATTTCGTAGTGTTCTTCTTTGAGGTGCGGCGCGCCTTCAAGGGTCATTGTTCCGCAAACATGGTCGTTCGCTGCGTCGATTTCCGCACGCGTGAAGCCAAGGTGGCGCAGCAGATCAAAGCTTGAGTCATTGAGTTTTGCGACTGGAATTCCGAGCGTCTTGGTGCAGAATTCCTCGCCCAACGTCCATTGGTTAAACACGAAGCGGATGTCAAAGGCGCTTGGAAGGGCTGCTTCGATTTTATTCAATTCGGCCTGACCAAAACCGTGCCCAATAAGGGAGGTATGGTTGATGCTTGGGGCGTTGCCAATGCTGGCGTGGCCAACCGCATAGCTGATAATTTCTTCAATATGCGCCGAGCCATAACCTTGTTTTTCGAGGGCCGCGGGAACAGATTGGTTGATGATTTTGAAATAGCCACCACCCGCGAGTTTCTTGAATTTAACCAGCGCGAAATCAGGTTCAATCCCCGTGGTGTCGCAATCCATAACGAGGCCGATGGTGCCCGTTGGCGCAATAACCGAGACCTGCGCGTTGCGATAGCCGTGCTTCTCGCCGAGACGCAGGGCTTCGTCCCAAGCGGATGTTGCCAAGTCGATCAACCGCATATCGGGACAGTTTTTGTGATCGAGCGCGAGGGGTTTGATATCAAGCCCTTCGTAGCCGTTTAGCTTGCCATAGGCGGCGGTGCGGTGATTGCGGATGACCCGCAGCATATGCTTGGAGTTTTTCTCGTATTTCGAAAACGCCCCTAGTTCGCCCGCCATTTCGGCGGAGGTCGCATAGGCAACCGCCGTCATGATCGCCGTTAAAGCGCCGCAAAGCGCGCGGCCTTCGTCGCTGTCATAGCCAAAGCCCATGTTCATCAGCAAACCGCCGATGTTGGCATAACCAAGGCCCAACGTCCGGAAATCATAGGAGCGTTGCGCGATTTCTTTGGAGGGGAATTGCGCCATGGTGACGGAAATTTCCAACGTGATGGTCCAAAGACGCGTGGCGTGCATATAGTCTTCGGCTTGGAATTCGTCGTCCTTAAGGAAGGTGAGCAAGTTCATCGACGCAAGGTTACAGGCCGTGTCATCGAGAAACATATATTCGGAACAAGGGTTTGACCCGCGGATCGCTCCGTCTTCGGGGCATGTGTGCCAAGCGTTTACGGTGTCGTGGTATTGGATGCCCGGATCGGCACAGGCCCATGCGGCATGGCCAACTTGTTCCCAAAGGTCGCGAGCTTTTATGGTCTTGGTGACAGCGCCGTCGGTGCGGTTGATCAGGTCCCAATCGGTGTCTACTTCGACCGCTTTCAAGAAGGCGTCCGTGACGCGGATTGAGTTGTTTGAATTTTGGCCAGAAACGGAGCTATAGGCTTCGGAATCCCAGTCTGTGTCGTAGGTTGGGAATTCGATGCTGTCATAGCCTTGGCGGGCATAATCCAGAACGCGCTTCACATAAGTCTCTGGGATCGCAACTTTTTTCGCAGCCCGCACGGCGTCTTTTAGAGCGTCGTTCTTTTTGGGTTCATAGGCATCTTGGACGGCCCCGTCCCAGAGTTTGATCGCCGCGAAGATCGCGTTCAGCTTCTCTTCGTGCATTTTGGAGCCAGCGACAATGGAGGCAACTTTTTGCTCTTCAAGGACCTTCCAGTTGATGAATTCCTCGATATCTGGGTGGTCGGCATCGACGATCACCATTTTGGCCGCGCGACGGGTTGTGCCGCCGGATTTGATCGCCCCTGCGGCGCGGTCGCCGATTTTTAGGAAACCCATGAGGCCAGACGAACTGCCGCCGCCCGAGAGTTTTTCGCCCGCCGACCGGAGGGACGAGAAGTTGGTGCCAGTGCCAGAGCCGTATTTAAACAGCCGTGCTTCGCGGACCCAAAGGTCCATGATACCACCCTCGCCCACCAGATCGTCGGCCACGGATTGGATAAAGCACGCATGCGGTTGCGGATGCTCATAGGCGGAGGTTGAGAGGGTTAATTCGCCCGTTTCATAGTCGACATAATGGTGGCCTTGGCCCGGTCCGTCGATGCCGTAGGCCCAGTGCAGGCCCGTGTTAAACCATTGTGGAGAGTTGGGGGCGGCGCGTTGGCTGGCGAGCATATGGCGCATCTCGTCGTAATAGGCGCGCGCATCGGATTCAGCTGAGAAATAGCCACCCTTCCAACCCCAATAGGCCCAAGCCCCGGCCAGACGGTTAAAAACCTGCTTGGCGCTAAGTTCGCTGGTTGTGCGTTCGGATTTAGGGAGTTTTTCGAGCGCCTTTTCATCAGGAACTGAGCGCCAAAGGAACTCAGGGACCCCCTTTTCTTTCACTTTTTTCAGGGCGACAGGCACACCCGCTTTGCGAAAGTATTTCTGGGCAATGACGTCGCTAGCGACTTGGCTCCACTTAGCGGGCACTTCAATGTCTTTGAGTTGGAACACAATTGTACCATCTGGATTGCGAATTTCCGACAGTGTTTCGGTGAATTCTATATCCGCATAAGCGTCTTTTCCGGATTTGGTAAATTTGTGTTCGATTTTCATGTCTTTGCCCCGTCGCTGACCCTGCGGTCTCGTTTTAAAGTGCAAACCAAACCCACACACCGTGATGAAGCTTGATCCCAAATTCGTGCTGGTCGGTGAAGAAAAAGGAGTAAAAACCCGCCAATGATCATGCAATCAACGGCGTAAGCGCGATTTGAAAATTTAATTTCGCTCTTAAACTTGTCTCTGTCCCTTTTGCCGCTCTGCCACTAAATCTTGTGGCATCCCCGACCGGCACCCACAAGGTGGCGTATTTGAAGCCATTCGGTCAACGCAAATATTTGACTTATCCACTGGTTTTTTTCGTTGACCTGAGCGGATTTTCGGGACGGGTGGCCTCATTTTGATTCTAATGGTTAATTTATTTTTTGCCCGCTTATTGAGCCGGTTTTGGAATTGTTCAATAGATCGGCTGAGTTAGGGAATTGGACTGAGAAACTGGGTGAAGTTATCCACAGCAGAGAGTATTAACAGAAGCCTAAATTCGAAAGATGGCCGAAGCGCCCCTCTCGCGATTGATTCCTAAAAAATGATTACCACCTAGGGTAGTTCTCTCTAAAATCTGTTCTAATTTAGTATCACTTTGGGTTTTGAACTCACACGACGCAAGACGGGGGCACCTTATGGGACCCCCGTTGTGATTCTCGCCGGTGAAACGTTAATGGATCAAACTGGCCAAATAGGTGCCATAGGCATTTTTGCCATAGGTCTTGGCGTGAACGGCCATCATCCCAGCATCAATCCACTTGTTCTCAAATGCAATCTCTTCGGGACAGCCCACCTGCATCCCTTGGCGCAATTGTAGGGTCCGCACGAAATTTCCGGCGTCCAACAGGCTGCCATGGGTGCCCGTATCGAGCCACGCAAACCCGCGCCCCATGGTTTCAACCGTCAGCGAACCGTCCTCAAGGTAGGTCTCAAGGAGGCTGGTGATTTCCAATTCACCCCGCGCGGAGGGTTGTACTTGATGCGCACGCTTTGGCGCATCCCCATCGAGGAAATACAGGCCCGTCACCGCGTAGTTGGACGGAGGATCCTTGGGCTTTTCAATGATTTCACTTGCGTTTCCATCCGCGTCAAACCCAACCACACCATAACGCTCCGGATCGGCGACGTGGTAACCAAAAACAGTTCCGCCAGAGTTCTTCTCATCGGCGCGCTCCAGAATTTCCGGAAGCCCGTGGCCAAAAAAGATGTTGTCACCAAGCACCAAAGCCGATGGCGCCCCCGCAAGAAAGTCCTCAGCTAGGATATAGGCCTGCGCCAACCCGTCTGGATTTTCTTGCACGATATAGGTCAGCGATAGGCCCCACTGGCTGCCGTCGCCAAGGGTGCGGATAAATTGGTCTTGGTCGTGCGGCGTTGTGATGATCGCAATTTCGCGAATGCCCGCGAGCATCAAAACCGACATCGGATAGTAAATCATCGGCTTATCATAGATCGGTAGAAGCTGTTTCGAGACACCAACAGTAATGGGGTAAAGGCGCGTGCCGGAACCGCCCGCGAGAATAATGCCCTTACGTTTTGTCATAATTACTGGTCCAATTTATTTAGTGTTTTAGTCAATGAGGCGCGCCAATCTGGGCGCTCAAGGGAGAAAGCGGACAAATCATAACAATTCATCCGCGAGTTTTTCGGCCTTTTTGCGGGGGTCGGATAGGCCGTTGAGGGAATATCCTGAACCACGCAGGTGATGCCAGTTTGGTGGAAAATTTCCCGCGCAAAATCCGCCCAACTCACGTCGGGGGCCCCCGCGAAATGATAGGTCCCCGATTTACTTGGGTCCTGCGCCAGTTGTTGAACGATGTCAAAACAGGCCGCCGCGATATCCTGCGCGGCGGTGGGGCCGCCGACCTGATCGGCCACGATATTTAAGCTGTCGCGTTCCCGTCCAAGGCGCAACATGGACTTCACAAAGTTGCTGCCATGCTCGGAGAAAACCCAACTTGTTCGCAGGATTGCGTGGATCGGATTTGCCGCCCGCACCGCCTCCTCACCCGCAAGTTTTGTCACCCCATAGATATTTAGCGGACCGGTGGTCTCCTCTGGCGATCTAGGACTGTCGCCCGCGCCATCAAAAATATAATCCGTCGAAATTTGGACGAAAGGAATATTCAAATCACGACAGGCGACGGCCATGGCCCCTGCCGCTGTCCCGTTGATCGCCTGTGCGATTTCGCGCTCATCCTCGGCCTTGTCCACATTCGTATAAGCCGCAGCGTTGATCACCCCAAGCGGTGCACGGTCCCGAATAATCCGCGCACAGCCTTCTGGATCACTGAGATCGGCCTCGTCCCGTCCAAGGCAAACCACCCCCGCAAGTTTCGACAATTCGCGCCCGACTTGACCCGTTTTGCCAAAAACCAGAATCACGATTTTGTCCCAAGGCGCGCGCCAACCCCGTCGCGGTTTTGCAACGCCGACCACCAGTCTTGATTATCCAAATACCAATCAACGGTTTTGGCAATACCTTCTTCAACGGTCACCGAAGGGCGCCAGTTGAGTTCGGTACTGATGCGCGTTGGATCAATCGCGTAACGCAAATCATGTCCGGGGCGATCAGCAACAAAACTGATCAAATCGGCATGGGGTGCGTTTTCGGGGCGGCGTTGGTCGAGGACGCCGCAGATCATTTTGACGAGATCCAAATTCGTGGCTTCGTTTTCGCCGCCGACATTATAGCTACGGTTTAGCACGCCCTTTTCCAACACACACAAAAGCGCGTCGGCGTGGTCTTCGACATAGAGCCAGTCACGCACGTTTTCGCCCGTTCCGTAAACAGGGATCGCCTCCCCCGCCAGCGCCTTGAGGATCACCACGGGAACCAGCTTTTCGGGAAAGTGGTACGGGCCGTAATTGTTGGAGCAATTGGTCATCACAACGGGCAAACCATAGGTTTCGGCCCATGCGCGCACAAGGTGGTCACTCGCGGCCTTCGACGCTGAATAAGGCGAGTTTGGCGCATAGGGCGTGTCTTCGGTGAATTGCCCTTCGGCCCCCAACGAGCCAAAAACCTCATCGGTTGAGATGTGGTGAAAACGGAAGCCCTCGGGCTTGCCCGCCCCTTCCCAATAGGCGCGCGCGGCCTCAAGAAGGATATACGTCCCAGTAATATTGGCCTGGATAAACGCCCCAGGTCCGTCGATGGAGCGGTCAACGTGGCTTTCGGCGGCAAGATGCATCACGGCGTCGGGCTTATGCGCGGCCAGAATGCGATCCATAGCGGCGCGGTCGCAAATATCGGCGTGCTCGAAGGCATAGAGAGGGCTTTCGGATACGCTGGCAACGTTTTCCAAACAGGCCGCGTAGGTCAATGCATCGACATTCACAACGTCATGCCCACGCGACACCGCCAAGCGCACAACGGCGGAACCAATAAAACCTGCGCCGCCCGTAACCAAAATTTTCATGCTCTAACCTTTATATTCAAATGGGCTGTCGAAGGAGCTAAACACCTGCGCAGCCAAGTCTTTTTCCGAAAGAACTGGTGCCGCCACATCAAGGGGCCACGTCACGCCACAGCTGTCCCACCGCACCGCGCCATCACATTCGGGCGCGTAATAATCAGTACATTTATAGACAATTTCCGTATCTGGCTCCAAGGTCATGAACCCATGCAAAAAACCCGCCGGTACAAGAAGCTGCTTGCCGTTTTCAAAACTCAATATTTCGCCCACCCACTGGCCATAAGTCGGCGAGCCTTTGCGAATATCAACGGACACGTCAAACAAGCTACCTTTGCCACAGCGGACCAACTTGTCCTGCGCATGAGGCGGCGCTTGAAAATGCAGCCCGCGCACAGTGCCCGTTTGCGACGAAAGCGAATGATTGTCTTGGACGAAATCATACGCCAACCCCGCCGCCTCGAATGCGCGTTTAGAATAGCTTTCGCTGAAAAAGCCGCGATGGTCGCCAAAACGATCTGGCGTGATCACGTGTACACCTGATAAATCGGTTTGAGCAATATCCACGGGGGCCTCTTAGGTCTAAGTGATGGTTTTCGCGTCAATACCGCGAAAACACGCGATTGCCCAGCTTTATCAAATCCATATAGAAGCGGCCAGTCCCAGGCGCCAAAAGGCGCGACAATCTCAGCCGTCGCAAAGTTCAAATGAGGGTAAAGCCGTTTTCCCCGCCCTAATTAATTTCACGTTCTTCCCAGTACAAACGGTCTTCAATCATAAATAACGTGACAGATCGGCTACCCGTTGGTGCGTAGAAACCAAGATAAATGACCACGGTGTTCCTGTTCGCCCATTTCTGAACGGACTCCCGACAAGCGTTTTTCGTCCCATCCGTTTGCGCTCGACATTCAAGGAATTTCGCTTGGTATGTGTCGTGCATTATGTCCCATGCGGCCACGCCCCATACGCCTTCAAAGGCCATTTTATTCAACAACCATGTCTTGAAGGATTACTGTAATGCCACCGTCTTTTGGGGTTATGCCAATCTTAGCTTTTCCGTCATCTGAGCTTACCGCTTCAATAAGAAACCCACACTCAGTTATTTCATTCCAAACCACGAAGCGATCAACATTCCCGTCTTTCGAATGTGTCTCCCAAAGTGAGATATCTCCCTGTTGCGGGCGGCCCCTGACATCCGCCAATTTAAGTCGCGGTGTCTCGTTTCCACAGGTCTTTTCGATGCCAAAGGGAAAATATGGTTCAGTCTTACTTCGCGTAATTTGTTCGTTTCCCGTATACAATTTATCGGATTTTTGCTCTACGCTTGGCACTCAGCACAGCCACGGCAAGAACTGTCAGGGAGAGCCTAGCCCAAAATCCACCTATCCTAAACATAGCATCCTCCAACAAATTTTTATCCAATACCCGTAAGCTGCGTTAGGTTTCAGCTTCTGCTGTGCGGATGAAGCGAAAGTCTAATGTGAGCCGTGTGAGGAAGCAATCATCTGACTGTTGTCGCGGTCCAACACATGACGTTTCCGTCTTCTTCATCTAGCCTTTGCCCTGTTTCCACAAAACCGTTTCGAGCAAGGACTATCTGGGAAGCGGTGTTGTCGATACTGCATTCCGCTGTCACTTCTCGAACCCGGTCGTCGTCCCTCGCCCATGTCAAAAGCTCAGCCAACCCACGACTGACTGCGCCTTTCCTTTGACGTGTGGGGGCAATGCCAAATCCGATCTAGAGACGTCCATCTGCGTGTGGCTTCACAACGGAGCAAATGCCCACGACTTCACCATCTTCGACGAACATCCAGGCCGCTGGGACAAAGTCGAGAGCGATGGAAGCAGCGAGTGAGCGCAACATTTCAAGAACGGCCACAGGAGCCACCTGACTATCAGGGAGGCCTAAACCGCGCGGCGAGCCGCCTCCAATTATTTGGTGAAAATCGTTATCGTCCATCGCAATTAGCATTCTATTTCTCTCGTTTTAGCACCTTTTGGTGCACACTTTAGTGATTTTCCCTCGTAGGCTTACAGTTTAGATCCCAATTCACATAGGAGAACTTCACGGTTAAAATACTTGTCGCCAATGTGAATTGCCCCCGACGAGCCTGATATAAAACCAGCAACCCGAAGTTTAGGACGTTCAGAAAAGAGTTAAGCAATATGCTAGTATAAATTGTCCGAGGTGAAATATGACGAAACCACCAGTATCCGAGCAAGTGCAAGTAAATTTCCGCATGCCCAAAGAATTGCAGGACAAATGTAAGACGGCGGCGGGGAAAAACGGCAGAAGCATGAACGCGGAAAAAATTTTTGCGTTAGAAAAATATTTCGGTGAGATTCATCGGAACAACGATAGCCGTGATGAGGTAACTGAAGATCAACTGGGAGTAGAGCCGAAGCGAAACTCAACTTCCACGGACGAGGAAGGCGCCCAGTTGCACTGACCTGAGCCCCAAGTCTCCTCCAGCTTTGCGCGGAGTCCTTGGGGTTAAATCTTTGGCGTTAGGCCGCCATCTTGTCCATTGCCTTTCTTTGCAAAAATTCCATCGGGGTGAGGTTGCCCAATGCTGAATGTGGTCTGCGCCAGTTGTAATCCTCCTGCCAATCTTCAAGCGTTTTGCGGGCATCGCGCAATGTGCCAAATAACGTTTCATTCAAACATTCATCTCGCAGCTTGCCGTTGAAGCTTTCGATGAAGCCGTTCTGCTGGGGTTTGCCCGGTGCGATATAGCGCCAATCAATATCAATTTTCTGAACCCATTTGAGGATCGCCATGCTGGTGAACTCGGTGCCGTTGTCTGAAACTATTGTCTTCGGCATGCCACGTTCTGCGATCACCTTGTCCAGCTCACGTGCAACGCGGTGTCCGGATAGCGACGTGTCGGCCACCAGCACCAAGTTCTCGCGGCTGAAGTCATCGACAACTACCAGAATGCGAAACCGACGTCCATCTGTCAGCGCGTCAGACACGAAATCTAAGCTCCAACGTTGGTTTGGGCCATCGGGCAGGACCATCGGCTTTCTCGTGCCCAACGCACGCTTCCTGCCACCTCTGCGCCGCACCTGAAGCTTCTCTTCACGGTAGATGCGCCTCACTTTCTTGTGGTTTACTTCAAAGCCCTCCCGCGCAATCATCATATGGATGCGGCGGCAACCAAACCGACGCCGTTCTCTGGACACACGCTTGATTGCATCTCGCAGTTCGGCATCATCACCACGACGCGACAGATACCGCACCGTTGATCGATCAATCTGCAGCACATCACACGCCCGCCGCTGGCTCACACCGTGCGCTTCGCACAAATGAACCACCGCCTGCCGCCTCACAGCAGGCGTCACCATTTTTTGAATTGATGTCTCGCAACATGGCGCGCGACCGTTGTCCTCAGACCAATGGCGGACAAAGTCACGCTCCAGCATCTGCTCGGCCAGCAGCTTCTTCAGCTTACCGTTCTCGTCTTCCAAAGCTCTCACCCGCTTCGCGTCAGAAGGTTCCATCCCGCCATACTTCGATTTGTATTTGTAAAACGTCGCTGAACTGCTTCTCGGTCAATGCTATGCATTAACCTGCCAGCCAATGGATCCCGTGCCGCCGACATACATCAGC
Source organism: Falsihalocynthiibacter arcticus (assembly GCF_000812665.2). Taxonomy (GTDB): domain Bacteria; phylum Pseudomonadota; class Alphaproteobacteria; order Rhodobacterales; family Rhodobacteraceae; genus Falsihalocynthiibacter; species Falsihalocynthiibacter arcticus. Next base: position 3,132,646 of record NZ_CP014327.1, on the reverse strand, counting down.
AGTCTTCTCGCCAGATTCCTGTTCCTTGATCATCGCAATAATCTGTTCGTCCGTAAATCGTGCCTTCATTTGTCCGTCCTTTTGTTGGGCGGACTCTACACAAATCTGGAGGAGTTTTAGCGGATCAGGTCAATCGATAAGATGAACCAGAAATCCTCCATTATTCAAATACTCAAATCTGTCCAGCAGGTGCTGACGTCAGACACACCTGCTCAAGTTCGGACAGGCGTTTGAACGGGGTGCCCTCAATTTCGACAAACTGACGCAACCGAACAGTTAGCAGTGTGTTCAAAGGGAAGCCGAGATTAAAACCCCTACGAGCTGCATTGACTAACAGGCTTTGGACTCCAACTTTTAAAGCAGTAGAATTCTTGAGTGCAGAAGATGTTTGTTTACCGAAAGAGGCAGTGTCGGGTTTCCTGTTGGTTTCCTGTAATAAAGCTGTGGAGCCTTTATACGAACAAAGAAGCGCGTGATCTTTGTTATATAAGGGGGGTGGCACTAAATCGACTGTTTCAGAGGAATTCACCTGTCGTCGCACACTCGATTTACTACCAATTTTTTTGACTTCACTTCTTGCTGTCGTGGAGGATAGGCATGGACCCGAGGCCGTAGAATAAAGAGTCGGCAGCTTTGAAAAATGCACTGACAGTTTGTTCAAAAAACGCTCCATCTCGAAGCCTAGTTCTGAACAGATTTTCAATTTCTGCGGAGCGACATTCGCCCATCGTGCCGGATAACGTCCGACTAGTCGAGCACTGTGCTTTTGTAATTCATTGTAAATGCCTGCTTCGAAAGAAAACCTTCCGGCCAAGTCTCCTTTCTGCGCGGTGCCAATGAGAACCCCAGTAAACTTTTTTCCAAGTGCCTTCGCGAAAAACTTTTTGTTTTTATTTGTAGGAACAAAGGGTGTTTCTAGTGTGTCAGTTTTGTGCCAACCGGGACACGTTGTTCCTGCATCGTTCTGCACTTACCTGCAAACGAAGTTCTTTTTTCTCTTGCAGTTTTTGTGGGGCTTAAGTAGGTCCGGAGGTGGGACACCCTTCCGCAACGAAAGGCAGAAACGCCCTGCGATTTCAACGGGTCGACGCAACACATGCCTCAAATTTCTCTGCTGGTCTCTGATATTGCAAGGTCTTTCTCGGCCGCTTGTTTAATTGGCGTGCGACAGCGCTGAGTTTGGCTTGACTAAACTCGGATATATCAGTGCCTATTGGGAAGTATTGCCTGAGAAGGCGATTGGTATTTTCATTGTTCCCGCGTTGCCACGGAGATTGAGGATCACAAAAATAGACATCGATCTTCGTGGTCATGGTGAACTTTCGGTGCCCTGACATTTCTGATCCACGATCCCAAGTCAAGGATTTGTTCGCGACTTTGGCCAGCATCACGAAACGAGAATGGCGCTCAACCAACGTTGCGATGTAGCTATTGTTCGATCCCACGATCAAATCACCCTCCCGTGTGTGGACGCCCCGTTTGATGCAAGAGATATTTTCAACAGTTTGAACATGTGATCGGGTACGGTCATGTGTTAGGCCTCAGTTTGCGACGTTTCACATGCCGCGGGCCGGTATGGCGATGCGAAGGTCAGGTCCAAATCAATGTCACGAGCGCGAAGTTCTCTGGGAAGGCCTGGTTTTCCTAACCTCGATCTAGTCGATCATTTACCCTTACTGTTTCAATGTCCTTCTCACATCTTACCGAGCATTACAGCTTTAAGCTGCCGCGACCGGATCTCGATAATCTTGCTGTTTCGTCATCATAGCCCAAATGGTTCTGGCGGTTTTGTTTGCGAGCGCAATCGCCAGCAGCATACGCGGCTTACGTTCCAACATCTGTTCCAACCAGGAGCCTTTCGGAGCCCCATTTATGAGCGCCCATCTCACCCGGGTCATGGCACCGATAATTAGCAGTCGCCGGATGTCGCGCTGTCCCATCTTTGACGTTCGGCCCAGTATTTGTCGGCCACCAGTGGATTTTTGGACAGGAGCCAAGTCGCAAAATCGCGGCCACGTTTAAAACCCTCCAACGGCGGAGAGAACGCTTTGATCGCCATAGCACTCACTGGGCCAACTCCCGGTGCAGTTTGCAAACGTATCGTCTCGGGGTCAGACGTCGCTTCATCCTTCAGGCGTCGTTCTATCACTACAATTTTGTAGCTGCAGGTGCTGAGCTGATCCAAATATACGCGGCTGAGTTCAGTGACAATCAATGGCAAGCCACTCTCTGGATCTTCGATCTGTTCCGCCAACTTCTTCACAAAATTTCGTCCGGGTGGAGCGATGATACCATATTCCATCAAGTGGCCTCGCAGCGCGTTGATGATCGCATTGCGCTGTCGGACAAATAAATCACGCGTCTTAAAGACCATCGACCGGGATTGTTGCTCAGCTGATTTAACTGGAACGAAACGCATCGTTGGCCGGACCGCCGCTTCGGCGATGGCCTCTGCGTCATTCGCATCCTTCTTCTGGCGTTTCACAAATGGCTTTACATAGATGAGCGGGATCAGGCGGACGTCGTGGCCCAGCTTCATGATCTCGCGTCCCCAGTAATGCGACGAGGCACAGGCCTCCATCGCAACCACGCAATTGGGCTGCTCGCTCAGGAATTTCAAGAACTGCCCGCGCGACAGTTGCTTTCGAAATACTGGTTCGCCCATTGCCGTCCCGCCATGCGCCTGGAAAACTGACTTTGCCAAGTCCACGCCAATCATTGTAACTTCATTCATGGATGCCTCCTCCAATTTGGTGATTTCAACATCACCACTATGGCACACTTCGATGCCAGGGGTGAGGCATCCACACCATCAATGCCCTGGAACCGCACGATCTTCGGCCTCAGCCGGGCGTTCGCTAATCGAAACAGCATTTTTGCGCAACTCAAGGCCTTTTTGCGTGGCGTGTCTGGAGGGCCGGATCGCACGTGGACTGCGCAGGCATTCTTGCAATTCCTTCTTCATAACCCCTCGGGTATGGACATAGAGGCTGCGATATATTGTTTCGTGTGACACTCGGTTTTGCTCTTCATCAGGATATTTGCGTTTGAGCCACCCTGCGATTTTCTGCGGTGACCATTTCCGACGCAGCTGCAAAGGTTCGTTAAACGAAAGCTTACACAATTTGGGCCGGGTTGCGCAGTCCCAGGCACGCTGATCTGAGTGGGCGGCGCGATAGGCTTGACGACCGCCATTCCTGCGAACCTCTCGACTGATTGTCGAAGGAGACCGGTTCAGGATTTTCGCGATTTAACGAAACGACAGCTTTGCGGCAATCCCGCGAGAAACCTCCTCCCGTTCAATGTGGCTCAAAGCACATCGCGACCGCGTGCGAACAGCGGGTTGGACCCCACCAGTCCGCGCCAAATGAGGGAAGATCGAAGAAGACGCACGACTGAAGTGACGACCAATCGAACTCATTGACTCACCGCGTTGCCACCGATCCCAAATCTCAGCCCGTTGAGTGGATGAATAGTAAATACGGCGACGATACTTCATCTTGAACACTCCATCTTTTTCTAAAGATTAAATTGTTGCGACGACCCGTTGAGAGCACCGCCGAAAGCCACAAGTAGTGCCAAACTACCGGACGGCAATTTTTCCTCTCTCCTGACATCAGCGCGGCACACGGCGAACGTCCGGTTCGCGCCCTCATTCACTCGTCTCAAGACCAGTAATTCTATAGTTACGGGGGATTGCTTCGGTCGCGGCCCACCATGCTGATGCGCGGGTTCGTTGCAGGTGATGCGAAAATGCTAAAGAGCTAATGAAACTCTCCTCAACGCGCCAAACTAGGGCGTCGTCAGTTTGCCAGACCTTGAAGGACAGGCATCCGGGTTCGTCCAACGTCAGCCGTATATGTTCAGGAAGGCTGTCCTTGATGACCGCCACATCGTCGGTGCAAGAGCAGAGTAACTCGCCTGAAAGGCACACAATGCTGGCTGGATCGGCATCATACTTCATCCGTGATCCTCCAGCGATCACCTTAACGATCGATGTTCGCTTTGTCCGCTTCGCAGGCATTGGCCCATATGGTGGCTAATAGCCGCTCATACCAAAGTCACTCTGCTGCAAATATCTGTGTGAACTAAAAGAACAAAACGGGGAGAGAACTGTAAACCGTATATGTAAACGGCTTGCTGGGATTTGATGAAAAGCAATGTAAGTCATTGCTTTAATTGGTCGGGACGGAAGGATTCGAACCTTCGACCTACGGTACCCAAAACCGTCGCGCTACCAGGCTGCGCTACGCCCCGACTGAGGGCTTATTAACCACCAGTTGCGGGAATGAAAAGCCCTAAGACGCGTTGCAGGGCCAAGAAGTTGAAAATTGATCGAAAAAACTGTGACGAATTTGGCTTCCTGCTTTAATTCCAAGGGTTTCGGCCATGCCGCCGTTTATTTCAAGAACGGCGATTGATCCGTCTGGGCCGGGAATATGCGTCTCATCCAAGGGTTTTGCACGCTCATGAATGGCCAAGACTTCGCCATTGGGGGCGATGAAGAGCAAATCGAGTGGAATCAACGTGTTTCGCATCCAGAAAGCCATGGGGCGCGGCGAATCATATAGGAAGAGCATGCCCGACATCCGTGGCATTTCGGTACGGTGCATCAGACCCTGCGCACGCGATTCGTTGGTATCAGCTATTTCGATTTGAAATTGGGCCTGCCCCCACGGTCCGCGCAATTCGGCGGTGGTGGGGCTGCATTCGGCCAGCCCCGCCGAGGCCATAAACCCCGACAGGACGAAAGGCGCCGTAAAGCGCAAAACATGCGTTAGCATGCGAGATGTCGTTAGATTTCTAAATCGCCGGATAACACAGCCTCCCAAGATGTCACGGACGCGGCCATTTGGCCCCGTTCGCCGTCCACGACCCGCATAGCAACCGCTTCTCCGGGTTGAAGGTCTGCAAGCCCCGCAAGGTGCAACACTTCCACGTGTACAAAAACATCTTCAGGATAGCCAAACACATTGGCAAATCCAAATCCTTTAGTGCGATCAAACCATTTTATCCGCGCCGGCACTAACGGTCCGGTTTCCTCGGCATCTGAATCCGAATCCCCTTCACCTGTAACACTGGTTTTTTGGGGCGGTTTGATGGCTAAAACCCGCGTGGCCTGTATGCCGCGGCTGGTATCATGGATCTCGATTTCGACTTCAGCCCCTTCTGAGATAGAGCTTTGTCCAAAATTACGCAGCACGTTTGCATGCAAAAGGATGTCCGGCCCGTCGTCGTCGCATACGACAAAGCCAAACCCTTTTACAGGATCAAACCACTTCACGTACCCATGAACGATACGTCCTATTGCTAATTCTATTGTCATCCCAATACGCCTATTTGGCGCCTTATATTTTATTGTGTCCTGCCCGCGGTCCTTTTCGGCAAACACTGCCAAGGTTACAAGAGGTAATTTGAGATGCAGTTTAGAAGAAGTTTACCCCAGGTCAACTAAACTATGGGTTGAGGCGCGTAATTTTCCAATCGGAATCAAGGCCTTCCCGAGTCCAACGGAACCGGTCATGCAGGCGAAATTCGCCATCTGCCCAAAACTCAATTTCTGTTGGTTTGATGCGGAATCCCCCCCAAAAGGGGGGCCGCGCGGGGGCTGGCCCCTTGGCGAGGGTGATTTTTGCTACTTTCGCGACCAATGCGGATCGTGAACTCAAAGGTTGCGATTGATCCGACGCCCATGCGCCGAGTCGGCTTTTCAGGGAACGACTGGTAAAATAGACGTCCGCCTGTGGTCCCTCCTCCCGCTCTACGTGTCCACGCACACGGATTTGCCGCCGCAGACTCTTCCAATGCATCACAAAACTAGCGGTACCGCTTTGGGCGATTTCCTGCCCCTTGGAACTGTTGTAATTCGTATAGAAAACAAACCCAGCGGGCTCTATTTCTTTGAGCAAAACCATGCGCACATTGGGCATGCCTTGGGAATCCACAGTCGCCAAAGCAATGGCGTTCGGATCGTTCGGCTCGCTAGTTTCCGCCTCGGAAAGCCACCTTTGGGCAATCACAAAAGGGTCGTCACCCGCAAAAATATCTCTTGTCTCGCTCATGGTCGCCTCAAAGTTTTCTGACTGGTCTATTGGTTGGAGCACGCCAACAGACTTGATGCAACACTGACTATCGCTTATGGCAGGTATAATTTGGGGCGTATAAACGTAGGATAACACATGAAACTGATGGACGGTAAACGTGGCCTTATTATGGGGCTCGCCAATGACAAATCTATCGCTTGGGGCATCGCAAAGACCTGTGCTGAACATGGGGCCGAGCTGGCATTCTCTTATATGGGGGATGCTTTTAAAAAGCGCGTAGAGCCACTGGCCGCGACCTTGGGTGTGACCCAGCTTTTTGATTGCGACGCCTCAAACGCCGAGTCGTTGGACGCGATGTTCGCAGGCATCGAAGAAGCGTGGGGCGAAATTGATTTCGTCGTCCATGCCATCGGTTTCTCGGACAAAAACGAGTTGCGCGGCCGCTATGTTGACACGTCGGCGGCAAACTTCCGCATGACGATGGATATCTCGGTTTACACGTTTACTGCCGTTGCGCAACGCGCAGAAAAACTTATGAAATCAGGCGGTTCCATGCTGACTCTCACCTATTATGGTGCCGAGCAAGTCATGCCGCATTATAATGTCATGGGTGTCGCAAAGGCCGCGCTTGAGGCCTCGGTGAAATACCTCGCCGAAGACCTTGGCAAAGATGGCATCCGCGTGAATGCAATCTCTGCAGGCCCTATCAAAACACTGGCCGCTTCTGGGATTGGCGATTTCCGTTACATCATGAAATGGAACGAATTGAACTCGCCCCTGCGCCGCAATGTCACCCAAGAAGAAGTCGGCAAGGCTGCACTCTATCTGCTTTCGGACCTTGGATCTGGAACAACGGGCGAGAATCTGCACGTTGACGCGGGCTATCACGTGGTCGGCATGAAAGCCGTCGATGCGCCCGATATCGACGCGACAAAAGGCAGCTAAACCATGACCCTCGCCGCCTTTATCGCTGTCGCGCTTCTGCACCTTATGGCTGCTATCAGTCCGGGCCCCTCGGTCCTGATGGCGGCGCGCACGGGAGTCACGCATGGCTTTCGCGCCGCAACGGGTGTGGCCATCGGCATCGGAATCGGCGGCGTTATTTGGGCGGCGGCGGCCTTATTCGGCCTGTCGCTGCTTTTCGCGTATGCACCAATTCTACTGACAGTTTTCAAACTCGCGGGTGGGGCTTTCCTCGTTTATATGGCGATTAAGCTGTTTAAACAGGCCGATACCCCCCTCAATACGGGCACCTCCGTGACGGCACCAAGTCTGGGTCGCGGCGTCCTTTTGGGGTTGATCACACAGTTGGCAAATCCCAAACCCGCGATCCTTTTTGCAGCCATCTTTTTGGGGACAGTGCCTTCGGACGCAGGCGCAACTGTCATCTCTGCTTTGCTCGCAATTGTCTTCTTTAACGAGACTGTTTGGAATATCCTTGTGGGGCGGATTTTCTCTCTCGAACGCACGCGGCGCAATTATCTCAACCTCAAAGGCACCATTGATCGCATTTTCGGTGGCCTCTTGGGGGCTTTAGGGCTAAAAATTGCCCTTACCTAAGTTACCTTATCTGCCTGCAACCATGAAAGAGCTGCCATGACCGATCGTTTGCCACATGAAAAAGGCTTCCACATTAGTTGGGATCAAATCCACCGTGACTCGCGCGCTTTGGCGTGGAGGCTTGACGGCAAGGGGTCTGTGGATGGGTCTTGGCGAGCTGTTGTTGCGATCACACGCGGCGGCATGGCCCCCGCAATGATCATGGCGCGCGAATTGGATATCCGCACCGTGGATACGATTTCGGTCAAATCCTACGACCATCAAGACCAAAGCAAAGCGGAAATCCTCAAAGCGCCCGACGCGGCCTTGATGGGCGATGGCGAAGGCATTTTGATTGTCGACGATTTGGTCGACTCTGGCCGCACCCTTGAGTTGGTCCGCGCACTCTACCCCAAGGCCCATTTCGCCACAGTATATGCCAAGCCAAAAGGCCGCGCGATGGTGGACACGTTCATCACCGAAGTTTCCCAAGACACATGGATTTTCTTTCCGTGGGACATGGCATTGCAATACGTCCAACCCTATCGCGGCAAAGATTAATTTTTAAGGTACAGCATGAAATTTACCCTCAATCCTTTGATGGAATCCACTGCTGTGCCTCCGGTAATGGAAGCGCGACGTTGGCTTGACGGGGTTTCCTTCCCCGCCGACCAGCCGTTAATCAACGTCAGCCAAGCCGCTCCCGTGGACACCCCGCCCGCCGAAATGCGCGCCGCGATGTCCGAGGCAATTTTGACCCAGCCCGACTCGCATCTCTATGGTGCCGTTTTGGGCCGTCAGGATTTACGTGCCGCCCTTGCCGCGCGTTGGGCCAAGGCTTATGGCGGCCTAGTATCCGCAGAAAACATCGCAATTACATCGGGTTGCAATCAAGCTTTCGCGGCCGTAATTGCCTGTTTGGCGGGCAAAGGTGATGAGGTCATCATCCCGACTCCGTGGTATTTCAACCATCAAATGTGGTGCGATATGCAAGGGGTGCGTGCCGTGCCCCTGCCCGCGCAATCTGATCTTTTGCCCGCCCCCGATGAGGCCCGCGCGCTGCTTACGCCCCGCACAAAAGCCATCGTTCTAGTCAGCCCCAACAACCCCGGCGGTGTGGAATATCCTGCCGAGCTGATTGCCAGTTTCCGCGACCTCGCACGTGAAAACGGCGTCGCCCTGATTATCGACGAAACCTATCGCGATTTTCACAGCAAAACCGGCGCGCCGCACACCCTTCTGAACGATCCTGATTGGGATGACACGGTGATTTCGCTCTACTCGTTCTCCAAATCCTACCGCCTCACAGGCCATCGCGTTGGCGCAATCATCGCCGCACCGCGCTTTCTGGTTGAGGTCGAGAAGTTCCTCGACACCGTCGCCATTTGCCCCAATCAACTCGGCCAGATCGGCGCGCTTTGGGGGATCGAAAACCTTGACGATTGGCTCGCGGGTGAACGCCTCGAAATTTTGGATCGACGCGCCGCGATCATCGAAGGTTTCCCCGCGTTAAAAGCACAAGGATGGGAGCTCATGGGGGCGGGTGCGTATTTTGCCTATTTGCGCCATCCGTTCCAAATACCATCAAACGAATTGGCCAAAAACTTGGTTAGTTCAGCGGGCGTTCTCTTGCTTCCGGGCACGATGTTCCGCCCTGCGAACGACCCAAACGGAGCGCGCGAAGTACGCGTGGCCTTCGCCAATGTTGATCGTGCCGGAATAACGTCGCTGTTTGAACGTTTAACGGCACAAAAACCCTAACCTTTTACGCTCCCGCGCCCTTACGCCCTTGCTCCCGTAGAACCAAACCCTTAAACATTCTGCAACAAGCGAAAAAGGGTAGGAAAATATGGCTATTGGCGGCAAACGTGGCATCTCACAGTTCTTTGTGTGGATCCTAATTCTCGGGCTTATTGTCGGGCTTGCGGGCTTTAGCATTACGAATTTCGGCGGTGGGTCTACCCCCGTAGCGAAAGTGGGCAAAACCGAAGTCACCGCCGATGAATATTACCGCGCTCTCAACAGTGAATTGAACCGGTATACTGAGCAATTTGGTACGCAAGTGACCCTTTCAATGGCCAATCAATTTGGCATTGACCAGAACCTGCGCCAACAGCTTTACGCCACAGCCGCCATCGACAATGAGGTGAAAAACCTTGGCCTTTCCGTCGGCGATGAACAGGTGGCGCTTGAGTTGCTTGACCAGCCAGAATTTCAAGGCATTGATGGCAATTTTGACCGTGCGGGTTACGATTTTTTCCTTCAGCGCAATGGCCTTTCAGAGAAGCAATTCGAAAATACGCTGCGGGTTGAAACTGCGCGAACATTGTACCAGCAAGCCATGGCGACGGGTATTGTGGTTCCTGAATCGCTGGCCGATCTGTCGATGGAATATATTGCCGGACGCCGCGATTTTGCATGGGGTGTTTTGAACGAAACAAACCTCGCAGAAGACATTCCAGAGCCGACCCTTGAAGAGTTAACCGCTTATCATGCTGAAAACCCAGCGGATTTCACCCTTCCCGAGAAGAAACGCATCACATACGCTTGGGTGTCTCCTGCCGATTTGATCGACACTATTGAGGTGCCAGAGGAAGACCTGCGCGCCCTTTATGACGACCGCGCGGAAATTTATATCGTACCAGAGCGCCGGATGGTCGAGCGCCTTGCCTATCCTGACCTCGCATCTGCAGAGGCCGCAAAAACCCGTCTAGACGATGGCTCCGCGACCTTTGGTGATTTGGTCACCGAACGCGGGCTAACCCTCACGGATATTGACTTGGGTGATGCAACACGAGCCGATCTTGGTGATGCTGCAGACGCCGTTTTTGCCATGACCGAACCGGGTATTTTGGGACCCTTGGAAACCAGCCGCGGCCCCGCTTTGTACCGCATGAACGCCATTTTGACGTCACGCGAGACCTCCTTTGAGGACGCCAACGACGAGTTGCGCACAGAATTGGTGGAAGACGCGGCGCGACGCTCAATTGAAGACAGTCTTGAAGATTTGGACGACCTTTTGGCTGGCGGAAACTCCCTCGAAGATCTTGCGAATGAAACCAATCTTACGTTGGGCACTATCGACTGGTCTGAGGATGTCACCGAAGGTTTGGCGAGCTATGACGCCTTCCAAACAGCGGCGGCTGAGTTGAATGCTGGCGACTTTGAGAAGGCGATCTTGCTGGATGATGGCGGCGTGTTCGCCATGCGTCTTGACGAAATCCTTGCGCCCCGCCTGCAAGATTTGGCGGACGTGCGCCCCGAGGTTACCGCCGCATGGCGCGACGCGCAAATTCGTGCCGCGCTCACCGAAATGGCAACCACATTCTTGGCCGAGTTCGAAGCCAACGAAGCGCCCGAAACCATGGGCATGGACATCACAATTGAAACCGGCTTGACGCGCACCGCCTTTATCGACGGCACACCGGACGATTTCTTGCAGCGTGTATTTGCGCTTGCGGATGGTGAAGTTGCGTCCTTCCCCCATGAAGACAGCGTTATTTTGGTGCGGATGAACGGGCGCAGTGGTCCAGACATGGAAGACCCCGAAATCGTCGCATTGCGGGAGAGTTTGGAGCAACAAATGGCTCAATCCATGTCCAGTGACGTGTTGATTTCCCTGTCGGCAAAATTGACCACCGAGGCGGGATTGACGATCAATCAGGCTGTGATCAACTCTGTGCATGCAAACTTTCCACAATAATAACACCACCAGATAACGGCCCTGTTTTGCGGGGCCGTTTTTTCTTTCTATGGAGTTCCCCGTGTCCCTTACGCCATCTTTTGACAGTTTTGAAACGGGCTATAAAGCGGGCCGTAACCAAGTGGTTTTCACGCGATTAGCGGCCGATTTGGACACACCTGTGTCGCTCATGCTCAAGCTGACACAGGGTCGCAAGGACAGTTTCGTTTTGGAAAGTGTGACCGGCGGCGAGACCCGTGGCCGCTATTCCATAATCGGCATGAAGCCTGATTTGATCTGGGAATGTGACGGAAAAACCAGCCGCCTAAACCGCGAAGCGCGCTTTGATCGCGAGGCCTTTCAGGCCTGTTCTGCAGAACCATTAACCGCCCTACGCCAGATCATTGAAGAGAGCCGCATCGACATGCCGCCCGAATTGCCAAGTGCAGCCGCGGGGCTGTTTGGCTATCTTGGCTACGACATGATCCGCCTTGTGGAGCACTTGCCCGACGTCAATCCTGATACGCTTGGCTTGCCCGACGCCGTGATGATCCGCCCCTCCGTGGTGGTGGTTTTGGACGGGGTGAAGGGCGAGGTCATTGTCGTGTCGCCCGCATGGGCCAACTCGGGTCAATCGGCCCGCGCCGCCTATGCCCAAGCCGCCGAACGGGTGATGGACGCCGTGCGCGATTTGGAACGCCAAATGCCGGGCGAATCCCGCGATTTGGGGACACAGGCCGAGCTTGGTGATTTGACATCGAACTTCACCCATCAAGGGTATTTAGAAGCGGTCGAGAAGGCCAAAGAGTACATCCGCGCGGGCGATATTTTCCAAGTGGTCCCGAGCCAACGCTGGACCCAAGATTTCCCGCTGCCGCCTTTCGCGCTGTACCGCAGCTTACGCCGTACCAACCCGTCGCCTTTCATGTTCTACTTCAACTTTGGCGATTTTCAGGTCATTGGCGCGAGCCCCGAGATTCTGGTGCGTGTGTTCGACAAACAGGTCACCATTCGCCCCATTGCGGGCACCCGTCCCCGTGGCAAAACCCCGCAAGAGGACCGCGAACTTGAGGCCGATTTGCTGGCCGACAAAAAAGAACTCGCCGAGCATTTGATGCTACTTGATTTGGGCCGCAACGACACAGGCAAGGTTTCAAAAATCGGCACGGTGAAGCCCACCGAGCAATTCATCGTCGAGCATTACAGCCACGTGATGCACATCGTTTCCAACGTTGTTGGCGAGTTGGCCGACGACCAAGATGCGCTCTCGGCGTTCTTTGCGGGCATGCCTGCGGGCACAGTTTCGGGTGCACCGAAGGTCCGCGCGATGGAGATTATCGACGAGCTTGAGCCCGAGAAACGCGGGGTTTATGGCGGCGGTTGTGGGTACTTTGCAGCCAATGGTGACATGGATATGTGTATCGCCTTGCGCACCGCTGTGCTTAAGGATCAGAAGCTCTATATTCAAGCCGGTGGCGGCGTTGTCTATGATAGCGACCCCGAGGCCGAATATATTGAAACTGTCAATAAATCCAAAGCGATACGAGCCGCAGCCGAAGGGGCTGGCCTGTTCACACGCTCGGGAAATTCCTAGGCTTTACTGCGGCGCGACCTCAAGCAAAACAGCCGAGATTGGCGCGATTTGAACCGAGGACGGACGGTCCACCAAGGCCCAGGCTTTGAGCGCCGTCAGGGCGGTCACATCGCCGGGTGCAGTTACCACCGCCGCGCCTTTTTGCGTCGCCCTGAATATTGCCCGATTGAAAATCGTCCGCAGACGGTCTTGGGTTTCTTCGGGGGTGATCCCATAGAAAATCTGCACATGCGGTACGCCCGTTTTACTCGCCAATTGTACGGCGGTGTTTAGGCCAACATTCTCGGCCACGAGACCATAGCCCCGATCGTGCAAAATCGCGATAACATGTTGCCACAGGCTGCGGCTTGTACGAGAGGCAGTCTCGGAGGGCATTTCCATCATCGCGACGGCCATTGGCAAGCTCACTTGATACTGCGCGAGGGTCACCTCGACGTCCTGCGGCGATGCGTTTTCCGGCAAGCTGGACAGCACAATAATTTCCGCTCCGGCGTCATAATACTCATAAGCGCGCTGGGAAGCGCCTTCCGAGGTGGGGTCGATCCCAATGCTGAGGGGCACGCCGAAATCGGCAATCAGGGCCAAGCGGTCGGCGTCTTCGCTGCGATCATCGCCTTCCAAAAGAAGGATGCCGATCAGGGGTTTTCCAGTGGCTTGAAAGGGTGCGCGATTGTCGCGCAAAGCACTGGGCGGGGGTATTTCGATTGTGTCGCTCTGAGCCTCTTGTTCGTCGTCTTGTGATACGCTGGGAAGACGGTTGATGCGCACGCTAGGGGCGCGATTCACAAGGGCGTTTTCTTGGTCGTTGAAGGTCCCTACGGGCGTGCCGAATCCCTCGGTAACGACAGGACGCTCGGTGGCTCGTGGGGTTGCGGGCTTTCAAACTGAACGCTCGGCGGCCCGTCCTCAGATTCGGCGTTGGACTGGGTGCGTTCGGGTTTAGATTGGGGTTGAGGCTGGTTTTCCTGTGGCGAAACAGCCGTCGATTCTGCGGACGGCTCAAGCGTGCGGGCAGCGGGTGACGCAGGTTGGGTTTGTTGAGCTTCGATGGGCGCGGCATTCTGGGTCAAAACATCTGACTGTTCTTCGCTCTGCGGCGCGGGAAGGCCAGTAGCCCCCTCGCCCACATCCACGGTGGGATCCGCAAGGATGACGATTTCAGCTGGGGGTGTTTCAAGCGGTGTTTGCACGGGTTTGGGCAAAGCGGGATCCACCACAATCGCGGGCGTGGTGGTGACAAGATCAGGCTCTGCCGGAGCGTCTTCAACAGCAGGTGTCTGCGGCACATCTTGGGTTTGAACGGGGCTTTCGGATTGCGCGGCCTCAACCTCAGCTGGCACTTCTGGCGCCGCAACTTCTGGCGCGTCTTCTTGGCCCACAACGGGCGCCTCGGAATATTTCGCAGGATCAACGTCTGGCGCAATAACAACTGCCACCACAATCAATGCAAATGCACAGGCCAACCCCAGCAATGCACCCTTTAACACTCCACCCATAGGTCCCGTCCTTTTGCCTGTATCGGCATGCTCTATCGGCCAATTTCCCCAAGTTTACAATGGTTCAAACATCAATTACTCACCGAATTCCTCGGTTAAGCCCTTGACCCTTGGGCGGCTCTCTGAACAACTATACCGCGATGATTGCGGGGAACCACCCCCTATTCCTAAAGGTGACAAAATGCTCCTGTTGATTGATAATTATGACAGCTTTACTTATAATTTGGTCCATTATTTGGGCGAATTAGGCGCAAATGTTAAAGTTATTCGCAATGATGACATGAGTGCGGTGGAGGCCATGGCCCTGCGTCCCGAAGCGATCTTGCTTTCGCCGGGTCCGCGCACCCCTGATAAGGCGGGCATTTGTTTGGATATGGTCAAGGCCGCCGCTGACGTGGAAATGCCTCTGATGGGGGTCTGTTTAGGGCATCAAGCGATTGGCGAGGCCTTTGGCGGTGATGTGATCCGCTGTCATGAAATCGTGCATGGCAAAATGGGCGCGATGCACCACGACAACACGGGCGTTTTCGCGGGGTTGCCAAGCCCGTTTAAAGCCACGCGCTATCACTCACTAGTGGTTGATCCGACCACCCTACCCGCCACACTCGTCGCCAACGCGCGGCTTGAGGATGGCACGATTATGGGGCTGCATCACGCAACCTTGCCGATCCACGGTGTTCAATTCCACCCCGAGAGTATTGCCAGCGAACATGGTCATGCCCTGCTGAAAAACTTCCTTAACCTGTTACCCTCCACACAGGAGCGCGCAGTCGCATGAGTGAAGCCATGAAGCCCCTCATTGCTGCTGCCGCGGAACGGTCCTTGAACCCCGAAGAAGCGCGCGCCGCCTTTGAAATCCTGTTCACGGGCGAAGCCACCCCGAGCCAAATCGGCGGCTTCCTGATGGCGCTGCGCACACGCGGCGAGACAGTCACCGAATACGCCGCCGCCGCCACGGTCATGCGCGAAAAATGCAACCCCGTGACCGCGCCCGATGGGGCGATTGATATCGTGGGAACGGGCGGAACAGGCAAACCAACCTTGCAAATCTCCACCGCCAGCGCGTTTGTTGTTGCGGGCGCGGGCGTCGTTGTGGCCAAACATGGCAATCGCAAATTGTCGTCCAACTCGGGGGCCGCAGATTCGTTAAAGCAAAATGGCGTCGAAGTGATGGTTGGCCCAGAGGTCGTGGAACGCGCCCTCAAGGAAGCTGGCATCGGCTTTATGATGGCCCCAATGCACCACCCCGCCACCAAACACGTCATGCCCACCCGTTCAGAGCTTGGCACCCGCACCATCTTCAACATCCTCGGTCCTTTGACCAATCCAGCCGACGTAAAATTTCAATTAACTGGTGCGTTTAGCCGCGATTTGATCCGCCCCATGGCGGAAACCCTGCTGCGCTTGGGCACAAAACGCGCGTGGTTGGTGCATGGGTGCGACGGCACGGATGAGCTGTCGATTACAGGCGTGAGTTGGGTTGCCGAAGTGCGCGATGGCCGGATTTTCGAATTCGAAGTGCGGCCAGAAGATGCGGGCCTACCGACCCACCCGTTTTCCGCGATCACGGGTGGCACCCCGCAAGAAAACGGCGATGCCCTCGCAGCCCTTTTGGCGGGAGAGAAATCCGCCTATCGTGATGCGGTCTTGCTAAATTCGGCCGCCGCCTTGGTCATCGCCGGAAAATGCAATACATTGCGCGACGGCGTAGCCTTGGCTGCGGATTCGATCGACAGTGGCAAAGCAATCAAGAAGCTGATAAAATTGGCTAAAATTACTTCAGGGGTCTAGGCTTTCCCGCCGCATTTTCCCTGGTTTTTGCGCGATTAAATCTTGGGAATGTACCTTTAAAGTTGCCCGCCGCCCTACCAAGGAATAGATAGAATTTATGAGCACAGTATTAGACAAAATCAAAGCCTATAAACTTGAGGAAATCGCCGCCGACAAGGTCGCGACACCCCTTGCCGAGATTGAAGCCCAAGCCAAATCCGCGCCACCAACGCGCGGTTTTGCCTCCAACTTGTTTCGCGCCACCCAACAAGGGTATGCACTGATTGCCGAGATCAAAAAAGCGAGCCCCTCCAAAGGGTTGATCCGAGAAGACTTTGACCCTGCCGCCCTTGCGCAAGCCTATGAAAAAGGCGGTGCAACCTGTTTGTCCGTCCTGACGGACACACCGAGTTTCCAAGGTGAGAAGGTGTTTTTGACCCAAGCACGTTCGGCAACCGAACTTCCCGTGCTGCGCAAAGATTTCATGTATGACACCTATCAAGTGGCCGAGGCCCGCGCGCTCCATGCCGACGCCATTCTGATCATCATGGCCACCGTTTCCGATACCCAAGCCGCCGAACTCGAAGCGGCCGCCGTGGAATGGGACATGGACGTGTTAATCGAAGTCCACAACGAAGAAGAATTGGAACGCGCCGCCTTCCTTGACTCGCCCTTAATTGGCATCAACAACCGCGACCTCAAAACCTTCGAAACAACGCTCGACACCACGCGCAACCTTTCCAAATTGGTGCCTGCGGGGCGCACGATTGTTTCTGAAAGCGGCTTGTCCAACGCCAAGGATTTGGCCGATTTGGCCCGTTACGGCGCGCGCACATTCCTGATTGGCGAAGCTTTGATGCGCCAAAAAGATGTCGAGCATGCGACACGGACGTTGCTCGCCAACCCGCCCATGCCCTCGGGTTTTTAATGGCGGGTCTGACGCATTTTGATGGGGACGGACATGCGCATATGGTGGATGTCTCCGACAAGGCTGTCACTAGCCGCGTCGCCACGGCGCTGGGTCATGTCAAAATGCTGCCTGAAACCCTCGCCATAATCACAGAGGGCCGCGCGAAAAAGGGCGATGTCCTTGGGGTTGCACGGCTGGCGGGGATTATGGGGGCCAAACGCACCTCCGATTTGATCCCGCTATGCCATCCACTTCCAATCACCAAAGTGTCGGTGGAACTGACGCCCGACCCCGCTTTGCCAGGAGTACAAATCTCGGCGACAGTGAAAACCACGGGGCAAACGGGCATCGAAATGGAAGCCCTCACGGCGGTCTCGGTGACCGCGCTCACCCTCTACGACATGGTCAAAGCGGTTGAAAAAACCATGGTCATCGGCGACATTCGTCTGGTGATGAAATCCGGTGGTAAATCCGGCCTTTTTGAAGCGGAATAACCCATGATTTCAGTTGAAGAGGCGCTCGCAAAGACATTGAATTTGGTTAGCGAGCTTGAGGTGGAATCCGTCCCGCTTCAGGAGGCCGCAGGACGTGTTTTGGCCTGCGATATTGTCGCGACCCGCAGCCAGCCCCCTTTCGCCAGCAGCGCCATGGACGGCTATGCGGTCAAGGGTGTCGAAGTCGAGCCATATGCGATGTTTTCCGTCATCGGCGAGGCCGCAGCGGGGCACGGATTTTCAGGCACCGTCGGCGCGGGCGAAGCGGTCCGCATTTTTACCGGCGCGCCGATCCCCAAAGGCGCAGATTACGTTATCATCCAAGAAGATGTCGCCGTGCGTGGCAAGTTGATCACCCTCGATAGCGAGATCGAAAATCACGATTACGTTCGTCCTCTTGGCGATGATTTCGCCGCTGGCGACCGCATTCAAGCGCCGCGCGTTTTACGCGCAGGCGATATCGCCCTCGCCGCCTCGATGAACGCCCCCACACTCCAAGTTTACCGCCGCCCGATCGTGGCCCTTATCGCCACGGGCGACGAGTTGGTTATTCCTGGCGAAGTCCCGGGACCGGACCAAATCATCGCGAGCAACAGTTTTGGCCTCAAAGCGATGTTGGAGGAAGCCGGCGCACAGGTTCGCCTGCTTCCCATCGCGCGCGATACAAAACCCAGCCTGACCCAAGCCTTCACCTTGGCAAAATCCGCCGATTTGGTCGTCACCATTGGCGGCGCGTCGGTGGGCGACCATGATTTGGTCGCAGATGTCGCGGCGGAATTGGGCATGGAACGCGCGTTTTACAAAATCGCCATGCGGCCCGGAAAACCCTTGATGGCGGGGCGCGTTTTGGACGTGCCTATGGTTGGCCTTCCCGGAAATCCGGTATCCTCGATGGTCTGTGGACAGATCTTCCTCGTGCCAATGATCCGCAAAATGATGGGCCATCCGGATGTGCTGCCGCGTGAGTTGACGGCCAAATCAACCCAAGACATGCCCGCAAACGGACCTCGCGCCCATTATATGCGCGCAATTATTTCGGAAGACGGCATCACCCCGCTTTTGCGCCAAGACAGCGGCCTGCTGACCGTTTTATCGGCAGCAAACGCCCTCCTAATCCGCGCCCCTCATGCGGGAAAAATCGACGCCGGCGCGATTGTCTCTTACTTGCCAATCTAAATACGCGCACCACACGGTTGACACAAAACAAGAACATGGGTAGAACATTGGAGAACACAGGCGAAATTCGCGTGTGTTAACAATTGAATGCCCATCGTGCTGTGCCGCCCGCACACCCAAAGCTCGTAACATTGGCCTTTGAATGTTGGCCACGGCAAGAGGATGAGACAGATGCTGACGAAAAAACAATTGGAATTATTGGCTTTCATCGACAAACGGGTTGAGCGCGATGGCGTTCCCCCTCGTTTGATGAAATGAAAGATGCCCTTAATCTTCGCTCCAAATCCGGCATTCACCGCTTGATTACGGCGCTTGAGCAGCGTGGATTTATTCGTCGGCTTGCCCACCGTGCCCGCGCCATCGAAATTGTGAAACGTCCGAATATCCTTGAAAATCAGCGCCAGAGCAGTTTTTCACCGCGTGTTATCGAGGGCGACCGCCCCGAGACGCCCGCAGCGGCGATTGACATCAAACAATCCTATGCGATTGAATTGCCCGTTATGGGACGCATCGCAGCAGGGACACCCATTGAGGCCATTTCGGAACAATCGCACAGCGTGGCCGTTCCCGGCCAGATGATCTCCAGCGCCGGGCATCACTACGCCCTTGAAGTCAAAGGGGATTCCATGATCGACGCAGGGATCAACAATGGCGACGTGGTGGTCATTCGCGAAACCAGCGACGCTGAAAACGGCGATATCGTTGTGGCCCATGTCGAAGGCTATGAGGCGACTCTGAAACGGTTCCGCCGCAAAGGGGATATGATCGCCCTTGAGGCCGCGAACCCCGCTTATGAGACCCGTGTTTTGCCCGCGGGCCACGTAAAAGTTCAAGGGAAGCTCGTCGGGCTGATTAGAACCTATTGAGTTTTCTGCGTTATTTTTGAGGAATTATTGGCGTCGCTCTTCCTAAATGAGCGGCGCTTTTTCTTTTCAACGGGCGACCATAGGCGCTGCCCTTCGAGTTGATGTGCGGTGATCATTTTAAGACCCGACGGGGTTTGATACACAGCAATGCTCCCTGTTTTGCGCAACGTTATGGGATCAATAAGCATACACCCCTCCAGCGGCTCGCTTTTGACGTTGGTGACAACCAAATCATGGGTTTGACACGCCGCCTCAAGCAGTTCATTCGCCTTTTTCCCCGAAAGTTGTAGGATGCTATAGCCATCAAATTGGGTTGAAACCGTACCTTTCCCCCGCTCAAATTTTCCGCGCTCGGACGCGACCAACTGCGCGCTCCCGTCTCCGTCGTTTTCAAGCCAACTGTCGGCGACAAAACCCGCCCCTTTGGCTTTACTTAACGCGCGCCCCTGTGGTGTCATCACACCCACAAGCGTGCCGGTGTCAGAAATCAGGATGTCTGGGCGGGTTGTTTGGCTCCATATGGCAAATCCGCCAATAAGAAGTGGCACGCCCAACAAACGCCCATATCCCCGCCAAATGATCAAAATGACACCGCCCAAAGCGAGCAAGGGCAGGACGATGGGATCGGGCGTCACCACCAACCGCAAGGCCCCTTCGAGATGCGATACGCGCTCGGCGACTTCAAGAATCCACCAAATACCCCAGCGCATGACCTCCAGCGCCACGCCCTGCAAACCAAAGGGCACGAGTAACACCGCCACCACCGCGGCAGGCATCACCAAAACCCCCATAAGGGGAACGGTAATGACATTGGCGATCAGCCCGTATTGCGCGATTTGGTTGAAATGCACGGCCGCAATCGGGGCCGTTGCAAGGCCCGCGATGAAGGATGAAAGCACAACGGCGAGCGCGCCACGCAGAAATTTGGGAATCGGGAGGGAAGGTAAATCCCGCAACGCGCCAAAAACGGCCACTAAGGCTGCCGTCGCCGCAAAACTCATCTGAAATCCGGGTCCCGTGAGGCTCTCAGGCTGAAGGACAAGGATAATAATCGCAGCAATGGCGACGGCACGCAACGTCAGCGCCCGCCGATTGAGCAGGATCGCGGACAGCATCACCGAGACCATAATGAAGGCGCGAATGGTGGCCACATTACCGCCCGACATCGCCAAATAACCCGCCCCAAAGGTCAGAGCGACGAGCGCCGCAACTTTTTTAACTGGAACCCGCATGGAAACGCTTGGGAAAAACGCGAAAATGATCCGCACGGCCGCGAAAACAAACCCCGTCAACATCCCCATATGGAGGCCTGAAATGGCAAGCAGATGTGCGAGGTTACTGTTGCGCAGATTTTGGAGGGTGGCGCGCGACATATCGGAGCGATCCCCTGTTAAAATCGCAGCGGCAAATGTCCCTTCCTCGCCGGGGATGGCCGCTTGAACGGCGGTCGAGATTTTGCGCCGAAAACGGTTTATCAAGAGGCCCGCTTTCCCGTGATGTGCAGCAGTCAGGGCGAGAACGGGGCTGCGAGTATAGCCAACCGCACCAAGCCCTTGAAACCATGCCATTTTGCGAAAGTTGAACCCACCCGGTTCCACCGCACCCGATGGCGGCGAAAGATGGCCCGAGAGGATGACAGTCAAGCCAAGATCCAGAGCAATGAACCCCTGATCGCCGTGCAAGCTAACGCGCACCTTGCTTGGCGTGCGTTCAGGCGATAAATTGTCGAGGATGACGCGATCGAGCGTCAGGCGGGTTGCTTCTGAGGCGGAGCGATCAATCTTGATGACCCGCCCTTGAATGGGACCGTAATAACGAAACGTAAGTACCGGTTCTGAAACGGCATGGCTGCGCGCACCGGCAAGTAAAACGCCAGAGAATACCAGCGCGAAGGCCAACAGAAACGGTGCAAAGTTCTCGCGGATGGTGGAAGCCGTGAGAAATAATCCAACAGTCACAAGGACAAGCAAACCATAATGTGCGATATTGGGCTCAAACCTTAGGGCAAAATATAGCCCGATCCCCATACTTAAAAATACAGGCACCCAAGGGAACAAGTGCCCCCTCTGCCCCGCAATTAGAGGCTGTGTTTTCCAACTCTGCAGGTTAATCTGCACGTTACGATTCTGCCTTCTTGTCCTTCGGGCCATGGCGGCCTAAAACCTGCCTTAAGTCTTTCCACATCTTGGTTTCTAGAAAGTTAATGCCCCATGTCTCACGTCGTCACCCGCATCGCTCCTTCCCCCACTGGCTATATGCATATCGGGACGGCGCGCACGGCGTTGTTTAACTGGCTTTATGCGCGGGGACGGGGTGGAAAATTCCTGCTGAGGATCGAGGATACGGACCGCGCGCGCTCTACCCCTGAGGCGTCTGAGGCCATTCTGCGCGGCATGGCGTGGCTTGGGTTGGATTTTGATGGAGAGGCCGTTAGCCAGTTTGAGCAGGCCGCGCGTCACCGCGAAGTTGCTCTTGAAATGCTCTCAAAAGGTGCCGCTTATAAGTGTTTTGCGACTCAGGACGAGATATCCGCTTTCCGCGCCGAAGCGCAGGCGGAAAAACGCTCGACCCTTTTTCACAGCCCTTGGCGCGACATCCCCGCCTCCGAACATCCCGATTTGCCCTTTGTTATCCGCCTCAAGGCGCCGCGTGATGGCCAGACGGTCATTCACGACGAAGTTCAAGGCGACGTGACCTTTAAAAACGCCGACCTCGACGACATGATTTGTTTACGTTCCGACGGTACACCGACCTATATGCTGGCTGTGGTTGTAGATGATTATGATATGGGCGTGACCCATGTAATTCGGGGGGACGACCACCTCGCCAATGCCGCACGTCAGTCGCATATCTATCACGCGATGGGATGGTCCCTGCCCGTTTACGCGCATATTCCCCTTATTCACGGCCCTGATGGCAAGAAATTATCGAAACGCCACGGGGCGACAGGCGTCGAAGAATACCAAGAAATGGGCTACCTCGCGGCCGGCATGCGCAACTATCTCGCACGACTTGGCTGGAGCCACGGCAACGACGAGTTTTTCACCGATGCCCAAGCTTTGGAGTGGTTTGACACCAATGGGATTGGCAAATCACCGTCCCGTTTGGATTTCAAAAAACTCGACAATATTAGTGGCCAGCATTTTGCCGTCGCGGACGATGCTGCACTGCTGCAAGAAATGTCAGAATATCGCGCGGTACAGGGCGAAATTCCCTTTGATGAGACAACAAACGCGATGTTTTTGACGGCGATGTATTGCCTAAAGGATCGCGCGAAGAAGTTCGGCGATCTACTTGATAAAGCACAATTTATTACCGTGAACACACCAATAATCCCCGATGGAAAATCGGCAAAAAACCTTGATGCTGTATCCCGTGGTATACTGATGGAATTGACGCCGCAGTTGCAAAATGCTACTTGGGACCGAGAGACTCTAGAGGCCATCGTGGCCGGGGTCGCTGAGGCTTATGAAATTGGCCTAGGTAAAATAGCAGCGCCCCTTCGCGCCGCTCTGGCGGGACGGACGGCAACCCCCAGTGTATTTGACATGATGCTCGTGTTGGGCCGCGATGAAACCATCGCTAGACTCACACAAGCATCCAACTAAGAGTGGGTTTCTCCCTCTTTTGGAACGTTAACATTTGGTCCGCATGATCCGCATGGGACCGATTTGAGAGGAACTAAAATGGTAGAGAGCACTAAAAGCGCGACGCTGACAATTGACGGAAAATCCTATGATTTGCCGATTTACAGCCCCACCGCAGGGCCGGACGTAATCGATATTCGCAAATTATATGCCCAATCTGGCATGTTCACGTTTGACCCTGGCTTCACGTCCACGGCCTCCTGTGAATCAGACATCACCTTCATTGATGGAGCCAAGGGTGAACTGTTGCACCGTGGCTATCCCATTGACCAGCTTGCCGAAAAATCTCATTACCTTGAGGTGTGCTATCTGCTTCTTTATGGTGAATTGCCAACGGCCCCCGAAATGGAAGACTTTGAGAGCCGCGTGACGAATCACACGATGGTCCACGAACAAATGCACAATTTCTTCCGTGGGTTCCGTCGCGACGCGCACCCAATGGCGACTTTGGTGGGCGTTGTTGGTGCGATGTCGGCGTTTTATCATGACTCAACCGATATCAACGACCTGATGCAGCGCGAAATTGCGTCGGTGCGGATGATTGCCAAACTGCCAACTATTGCTGCGATGGCCTATAAGTATTCCATTGGTCAGCCGTTCGTTTATCCGCGCAACGATCTGGATTACGCGTCAAACTTCTTGCACATGTGTTTCGCGGTTCCTGCTGAATCCTATGAGGTGAACCCCATTCTGGCTCGCGCAATGGACCGTATTTTCACGCTCCACGCAGACCACGAGCAAAACGCCTCCACTTCAACCGTGCGTCTTGCCGGTTCCTCTGGGGCAAACCCTTTCGCTTGTGTTGCAGCGGGCATCGCCTGTCTTTGGGGGCCAGCTCACGGCGGCGCAAACCAAGCTTGCCTTGAGATGCTACAAGAAATTGGCACCGTCGATCGCATTCCAGAATTTATCGCGCGCGCCAAAGACAAGAACGATCCGTTCCGCCTAATGGGCTTTGGCCACCGCGTTTACAAAAACTTCGATCCCCGCGCGACCGTGATGAAGAAATCGGCGGATGAAGTTCTTGAATTGCTGGGCGTTGAAAATAATCCAACCCTGCAGGTCGCCAAAGAACTCGAACGCCAAGCTTTGAACGACCCGTATTTCACCGAGAAAAAGCTCTTCCCGAATGTGGATTTCTATTCTGGCATCATCCTCGAAGCGATGGGTTTCCCAACGTCGATGTTCACACCGATCTTTGCGCTCAGCCGCACCGTTGGTTGGATTTCGCAGTGGAAAGAAATGATCGGCGATTCCCAGTTAAAAATCGGTCGCCCACGCCAGCTTTATACTGGTGCAACACGGCGGGACTATACCGACGTCGAAACGCGCTAAGCGGGTTCAGTCACAAAGAAAAAAGCGCCTCCAAGTGGGGCGCTTTTTTTGTTTCTACCAGTAGGAGCTTTCTGAGTGGGGATTACCGGCCCTCAAATTTCGCTGTGCGTTTTTCCAGAAAGGCAACGACGCCTTCTTTGAAATCTCGGCTTTGTCCCGCACGCCCCTGAAGCTTGGCTTCAAGCGACAACTGCTCGTCCAAAGTATTGTCAAAACTGGCCCGTAGCGCTTCCTTGATGTGCGCGTAGGCTTGGGTCGGACCCTTGGCTAGGGTTTGCGCCCGTGCATTCCAGTGCCCCGCAAAATCTTCATCTGCAACGGCCTCAAAAATCATCCCCATGTCACTGGCCTCTTCGGCAGTGATAGGCTCGGCAAAAAGCGCCGCCCCCATCGCCTTCGCAATGCCGATTTGTTTAGGCAGCCAATAGGTGCCCCCTGCGTCCGGGATGAGACCAATGCGCGCAAAAGCTTGCAGAAACACAGCACTTTCCGTTGCAATCACCACGTCACAGGCCAGCGCAATATTCGCACCTGCGCCTGCCGCCGCACCATTCACAGCCGCCAAAGTGGGCACAGGACACTCGTAAATCGCCCGCAATAGGGGCTCATATTCGTCGCGCAACGTCCGCTCTAAATCCGCATTTGCCGCCGAGACTTTATCGCCAAGGTCCTGCCCCGCGCAAAAGGCGCGCCCCTGCCCCGTCAAAACCACAGCCCGCGCATTGCGTCCCATGTCTAACAGGGCATGGGTCAGTTCAGCCCGCATGAGGGGGTTGAGCGCATTCATAACATCAGGGCGATTCATGGCAATAACAGCCAGCCCATCCCGCAGGCTCACTCGGATCATTTGATAGTTCATTGCAGGCTCCCTTGCCGATTTCCCTAAAGGTAGTGAACCAATGGGTTCAGAAAAAGGGCAACCTAGCGTAAATCTTTTAAAAATGGTGTTATCGGTTAATAATATCGTCCAAACGGGCTGTTTCTTCCTCGGAGAGGTTGTCGATAGTCGGGTTTGATCCGTTTTCCTGCCGCCGCGCCGAGCGCCGCAAAAAAGTCACGCCAACCCCAAAAGCCAGCAAAAACATCGCCGGTCCGGCAAACCACAAAAACAGGTTCATGCCCGTTTTTGTGGGGCTCAGGAGCGCAAATTCGCCATAACGATCAACGATATAGGCTACGGTTTGGTCGTCAGTGTCCCCTGCAACCAAACGTTCCCGCACCGCGAGGCGCAAATCGCGGGCGATGTCGGCGCTGCTTACGTCGATGTTCTCGTTTTGGCATTGCATGCAGCGCAGCCCTTTAGAAATTTCCCGCGCACGTGCCTCCAAAACGGGATCACTTAGCATCTCGTTGGGCTCAACGGCCCCCGCTTGAAAAACGGGAATCATAAGAAGAATGACGACCAAT
Source organism: Falsihalocynthiibacter arcticus (assembly GCF_000812665.2). Lineage (GTDB taxonomy): Bacteria > Pseudomonadota > Alphaproteobacteria > Rhodobacterales > Rhodobacteraceae > Falsihalocynthiibacter > Falsihalocynthiibacter arcticus. The sequence continues at coordinate 3,106,686 of NZ_CP014327.1, read as the reverse complement.
ATGATTTTTTTCACAGGTTACTCCGCAGCCTGAGGTGCGACAGGAACCAACTTGCGCCGTGACACAGCCCCCACACGATACCGTCGATCCGACAGGCTCAATCCACCGCCAAACGCCATGATGATCGCCCCCGCCCAAATCCAATTCGCGAAGGGTTTAATATAGGTGCGAACCGCCCAGCCACCATCGATTTGCGGATCGCCAATCACAACATAAATGTCGCGCAAAAAGCCGTTGTCGATCGCGGCTTCGGTCGTGGGCATGCCCTGAACAGGATATACCCGTTTTTCAGGGTACAACACTGCCACCGTCTTCCCTGCCTTGCTTACCTGCATTTCCGCCAAGATTGTGGAATAATTTGGGCCTTGCCCCTGCGTGACATCCGCCAAGGTTATCTCATAGGCGCCCACGGTGAAGGGTTCGCCAACTTGGGTGACGCGGATGTCTTCTTGCTCCCATGCCGTCAGCATCGAAATCCCCAAAATCGTAACGCCAAACCCCGAGTGAGCAACGCTACGCCCCCAATCCCCGCGCGGGAGACGAAGCATGCGCCCAAGGCGCTCTTGAATGGACTGTCGTTTGCTTCCCGTACGTTGCCAAAGGTCCGTTGCTGCACCAACCAAGACCCACGACCCAAGAAATACGCCAATGGGGGCCATAATGCTGCGTTCTGATTGAATGGCCCAAACCAAAAGCGCCAAGGATACAGCGAGCAGTAAACCCGCGCGCAACGGGCGCAAGGATTTGGACAGCTTCGCACGTTTCCACGGCAGGAGCGGCCCAATCGGCAGCAACAAGGCAATCGCGATAACAAATGGGGTAAAGGCCGTGTCAAAAAACGGCGCCCCAACCGAGAGTTTGCGATCAAAGAACAACTCTGCAATAAGCGGCCAAATCGTCCCGACAAACACCACGAAACTGGCGACAGCCAATAGGATATTGTTAAAAACAAGGGCGCTTTCGCGGCTCACGACGCCAAAAACGCCTTTGCTCGAAAGGACATTGGCGCGCGCAGCAAACAGCGTGAGCGCCCCGCCCATAAACAACCCAAGCAATGCAAGGATAAACACTCCGCGTTCAGGGTCGGTCGCAAAGGCATGCACTGACGTCAAAACACCAGAGCGCACGATAAACGTACCGATTAGGGAGAAGCCAAACGCCAGAATTGCCAGCAAAATTGTCCACGCCTTGAGGCTTTCGCGTTTCTCAACAACCACCGCAGAGTGCAGTAGGGCCGCCGCAATCAACCAAGGCATAAAGCTTGCGTTTTCAACAGGATCCCAGAACCAATAGCCCCCCCAGCCGAGTTCGTAATAGGCCCACCACGAGCCAAGCGCGATACCGATTGTGAGGAATATCCACGCCGCCAAAGTCCACGGGCGCACCCACCGGCCCCATGCCGCATCAACGCGCCCTTCGATGAGCGCAGCAACGGCAAAACTAAACGCCATGCTGAGGCCAACATATCCGAGATACAAAAACGGAGGGTGAAACGCGAGGCCAGGATCTTGGAGCAGTGGATTAAGGTCCCCGCCATCAAAGGGCGGCACGGCAACTCGCGTGAAGGGATTCGACGTAAAGAGGATAAACGCGTAGAACCCCACGCCAATCGCCCCTTGAACCGCCAGAACGCGCGCGCGCAAGGTCGCGGGCAAATTGTCGCCAAACCATGCAGCACAGGCCCCAAAGCCGGCCAAAATAAGCACCCAAAGCAACATGGAGCCTTCATGGTTGCCCCAAACACCCGCAACTTTATACAACATTGGCTTAAGGGTGTGTGAATTCTCTATCACCAGTTTCAGCGAAAAATCGGAGGTGACAAATGCGTAGGTCAAAGCCAGAAAGGCATAGAAAACCAGCAAAAACTGGGCCGTTGCAGCGGCAGACCCCACGGCCATCCACCCACTCCAGCCTTTATGCGCCCCGACAAGGGGAACCGTCGCTTGGACAAGTGACAACAAAAAGGCGAGGATGAGGGCGACATGGCCAAGTTCAATAATCATGCGGCGAATATGGCGACTCTTTCCCCTTTGATCAACGCAATACGCACGGTTTTACCCGCGCGTAATGTCACATTTAAATGATACGTTCTGTTTAGGCTTTTGCCATCCGCCACGCACTCAACGCGGCATTTGCATCGGGAGTTAAAGCTTCGCTCGCCTCCTCGGGCTTTGCGTGAGCAACACCGGGACTGGTTGGTGTTAGGTGGCGCAATTCCTCAAGGTTGCTCAAGACTTGGGGCACCCGCACCATCGTATCCGTTAACGACTGTTGAAATTGATACGATTTCACTTGGTGGCGGGCACCAAAATAGAACGACACAATCACCCCAAGAAGCCACCAAAGAGGTTCTGGCACTAAAACAAGCCCCTGCATTCGACTGGCAAACCAAATGGGGTCAATCATCGAACTCACAAACAATCCCAAAATTCCGATGGCCATCGCGGGCCTCGGGAGTCGGTTCAATCCATCCATAAAACAATCGAAGCCGCCTTGCCTTGGCTGCGCGAACTCGGCCGCATGTTGGGAAAGGGCCTGTCCTTGCAGATTCGTAGCCCGTTGCGCACCCGCCTCGGCATTCTCGCGAAAGACTTCTGCGGTTTCGCGGACAATATTGCGGCCGCCGCCGAAAAGCATTGAAAAGACGGTATTTATCAACCCCATGACGATGTCCTCGCTGTGTGTTCGGCTGGTGAAAGGTGATATTGTTTTCCGATGAAATGTTCAGCACGGATAATCCACCCACCTTTGCCACCATCGTTACGTCGGGCGTATTTGCGACTGGCTGGGCGGGCATCCGCGAGGCGGTAATAATAATTGCGCCGCGCGATTCCATAGGCATCCGCGATATAATCTGGTGCCATTTCATAGGCCTTTTCCGCTGCGGCAATCGTCTGTGGACCAACCGCGCCATCAACATCCACTTCAAGGCCCATTTCAAGCAGCAGCCGTTGCAAAACCTTCACAGCATTGCTCCCCGCATTAACAAACATGTCAAACACGCTAGCCTGTAACACGCTAGGAAGGTTGGATAAGTTTGGTCGCACAAAGTAGTGCTCAACGAAAACAGACTGCGCATCTTGACGGGTCAGCGCTTTGACATCGGCGATATCTACGATGCCATCACGGGTCAAATCCATGCCTAAACGTTTCAGCGTGTGGATGGTGACCCCAAACTTCGTCGCCCCCCCCGGACCATCAGGGTCGTTCACGAACCCGCCTTCACGGGCAACGATTTCTTTGGCGATTTCTTGGACTGCTTGCACTATACCCCCAACTCCGAGGGATCAGTCCCTCACCCGAGAGATTCGCAATAATCAGTTTATAATCTGGCAGGGGTGCGAACGTTGCGTGCGCTATTCGCCTTGGTAAACGCCTTGTTCCTTGAGGGCGTCGATAACCTCTTTCGGCATGTAGGTCTCGTCGTGTTTCGCAAGGATTTCAGTAGCTTGAAAGATGCCGCTCACGTAAGAACCCGTGCCAATCATTCCCTGATTTTCGCTAAACAGATCCGGCAACACTCCGTTGAAAGCGGCGGGAATATCCGCGCCACCATCGGTCACAGTGAACCGAATTTCTTGTCCGACTCCGCGTTCGATACTACCTTCAAGCACCAATCCCCCAATGCGAAACACCTCGCTCGGTGCGGGCGGTTCCGCGAGAATTTGAGAAGGCGAGCGAAAGAAATTGATCCCATCGCGCATCGCATAGCCAATCAATCCCGTCGCCAAAATGAGCGCAACAATGGCGAGGGCAATGACTTGGATTCTACGGGTTTTTTTAAGACTTTTCATTGGTTTTTACGGGAACACAGGGGCCATCATCAGGCCCGCGGTCTCGTCCTCTCCGAGCATAAGGTTGGCGTTTTGCAACGCTTGTCCGGACGACCCTTTGGTGAGGTTGTCTAACGCAACCATCACAATGGCCCGTCCTTCGATCCTGTCACCTGTCACACCAACGTGGCAAAAATTGCTGCCCCTAACGTGGCGCGTACTTGGCGTTTCTCCGAAGGGAAGCATTATCATAAACGGTTCATTTTCATAGGCTTGCGCGAGGGATTTATAAACCGCTTCCGGGGAACCCTTAACGTAAACCGTACCCAAAATCCCGCGGTTGGCAGGGATCAAATGCGGCGTGAATTGCACGCGTACAGGTTCGCCCGCAATCGCCGAAAACTCTTGATCGAACTCGCCCAAATGCCGATGCGTGCCCCCAACGGCATAACCATGCGCCCCTTCGGACAACTCGGCATGCAATAGATTTTCCTTGAGCGAGCGCCCTGCTCCGGACACGCCCGTGATCAAGTTAATGATGATATCGTCCAAAGCAATAACACGATCCGCAATCAAAGGCCGTAACGCATATTGCCCCGTCGCGGCATTACATCCCGTGCCCGCAACCAAGCGCGCCCCACGGATATCGTCGCGATAAAATTCGGTAAGCCCGTAAACAGCCTCGGCCTGAAGCTCCAACGCGTCATGCACCCCGCCATACCATTTGGTATATTCCGCAGGGTCCCGCAGCCGGAAATCCGCCGAAAGGTCGACTATTTTCAAGTCCTTAGGCAATTCGCGGATCACGGCTTGGCTTGTCGCATGTGGTAAAGCACAAAAGCACAAATCGATCTCGGAGAAATCCACTTCCTCGATTGTGACAAGCTCTGGTAAATCCAGATGCCGCAAAAACGGGAAAACCTGCGCCATCGATTGGCCAGCCTTGCGCGAGGCCGTCAAAGCCTTGATTTCCATATTTGGATGACTTGCGATCAAACGGACGAGTTCTGCGCCCGTATAGCCAGATGCGCCAAGGATAGCGATTTTATGGGTCATTTCAGGGACCTTATGTATGTTCGGAATGTATGTAGTGTGTAATCAGGTCGGGCGCAATTCATGCCGCCGTAAACGTGATCTTTCGTCGCAAGAACTGAGTTGCCCGACTGCTCACCCGCGCGGGATCGCCCGTCGTCAAAAACATGGATTCTGTACCGGACCCTTTAAGGTTGGGACGACGCGTGAGGTAATCTGCGAGGCTCTCGGCCACCAAATCTGCCTGTGAATACACCTTCACATCTGCGCCCAATGCCTCCTGAAATTGCTTTGCCATCAAGGGGTAATGCGTGCAGCCAAGGATTGCCGCCTCCGGTTTTGGCATCCGCCGTTTCAGGGCATCAACATGGCTGCGCACCAAGGCTTCGGCAAGAATTTCGTCCCCGTCCTCAATCGCGTCAACTACTCCGCCACAGGGCTGCGCCTCAACATCAACCCCGATCGCGCGAAACGCCAATTCGCGTTGAAATGCACGGCTCGAGACCGTCGCCGGAGTCGCAAAAAGCGCGACATGCTTCACAGCAACTTCGCGCGGCGGCGAATTATCGCCCCACTCACGTTCTGTTAGGGCCTCAATGAGGGGAACGAATACGCCCAGAACCCGCTTATTCTCGGGAAGCCAGCTCTCCTGCATCCGCCGCAAAGCTGCCGCCGAAGCGGTGTTGCAGGCCAAGATAACCAGATCGCATCCAGCCTCCCAAAGGCGCTCAACCCCTTGCGTTGTAAGGTTATAAATATCATCGGCATCCCGCACGCCATAGGGGGTATGGGCATTATCACCAAAGTAAACAAACGGCACATCAGGCATACGCTTTTCAGCCGCATCCAAGACCGTCAGCCCACCTAATCCAGAATCAAAAATGCCAACTGCCATGACGTATCCTTTCGGTGCGTATTTTTCGCGCCGTTTAGTTTAAACACGATACTTGTCTTCGAATTCATACCCATAGTCTAGCGCGTTCAGGGGCGTCGGCGACAGATCGTATGTCGCATGTCGCAAAAATCCCATCATTGCCTTGGGATCTCTCGCGTATACTTCCAAATCCCGTTGCGCGATGGGTGCGCCAACGGTCACGTCCACCCGCGTTGAAATGCGAGCGCGAAACTCCGAAATCAAGAGGCCAAGACGCAGGTTTGCATGCAAATGGCTTGCGATTTGAAACAGCCGCGAGTTTCGACCGTGAAAATAGACAGGCACCACTTTTGCGCCGGATTTTTGGATCAATTTGGCCGTGAAATTTCGCCAGCTTGGGTCCATCGCAGGAGAAAAGAGCTTCGCAGAAGTTGAAACAGTTCCCCAGGAAATACCCCCATAACACCGCCATCCGCCAAATGGCGAAGCGCCTCCTTGCGGGTGTCCAAATTCACCTTAAGCGCTTCTTTTGTCCCCAGAAAGCTGATCGGAAGGATAACCCGATCAATATCGGGCGCTTGCCCAAAAACCGAATTGGCCAATATGCGAAAATCCGCGCGGTTCCGTGACAGGAAATGCCCTAAAACCAAGCCGTCCAAAATCCCGTAAGGATGATTTGCAACAAAAATGACAGGGCCGGTTTTGGGAATTTCCGACACGGCCCCATTTAAGTGAAGGTCTATTCCGAAACGGTCGACCATGACTTGCCAGATGTCGGCACCCTGCGCCAAATCCGCTTCATAGCCAACAGCACGGCGGATGATTTTGCCGCGCCCCGTCGCCCCTTCCAGAAGCCGAATAACAGCTCGCCCACTTCGCGATTGAGCAGAACTCGCATAGCTAATGTCTCGTGTTATATCTTTACGCACGATGCCCTCTGATATTGCTCAATTTTGCAATACGGGGTCTGTGCCTCCCACGCCAGAAAAACTTCGGCGCGGGAGGGTATTTCTTGAGCTTATTCCGCCGCCATTGCCGCTGGAGTCCCGCCTGAGCGAATTCCCGAGAGCAATTCTTCGCGTCGTTTCATGGCCTTAACTTCGTTTTGTGCCTTAACTGGCCCATACCCGCGAATGTCCAACGGGAGTTCGGCAAGGGCGACCACAAGGCTCGCAGTTTGCGACGAAAAGAGCGGCAAAACAGCTTCCAGATCGTTCTCATACTGTGCGATCAAAGCCCGTTCCATTTTGCGCTCAGCAGTCCGCCCAAAGGGATCAAACGCCGTCCCCCGCAGAAATTTCAGCCGCGCCAAAACAGTGAACATGGGCCGAATCCACGGACCAAATTCGCGCTTTTTGGGGCGTCCATCGCTGCCCTTTCCCCCGATCATTGGCGGTGCCAAGTGGAACGTCATTTTAAAATCGCCATCAAACTCGGCCCGCGCCTTGGCTTCGGTTTCCAAATGAAGGCGCCCGACTTCATATTCGTCCTTATATGCCAGCAACTTGTGATAGCCTTTGGCGACGGCTTCTTTCAAAACCGGATCACTAATGCTGTCTAAACGTGCACGGAATTTTGCCGCCAAATCCGCGTTTTGGAAGGCTTCAAGATGGGTTGCACGATAGTCGATCAACGCGTCCAAACTCAGCGGAGCTTCAACAGGTTTCGCACAGGCCTCTTGGGCTTTCTCAGGATAAAGTGCGGCCCAACGACCGATCTCAAACGCGCATTTATTCGCGTCAACTGCAGCCTTGTTCAGCACAATCGCCTCTATGATCGAAGCATAGGTGAGCGGCACAAGTCCACGCTGCCAAGCCGCCCCGAGCATCATCATATTCGAGAAAATACTGTCCCCGAGCAAAGCCTTCGCTAGGGCCGAGGCATCGAACATCTGCAACCGATCTTGCAGGCGCGCTTCCAAAGCCAGCGCAAGTTGATCCATTGGCAGTTTGAAGCCCGTGTCGCGGGTGAAATCGCCGGTGATAATCTCGTGGCTGTTGACCACAGCGCCGGTTTTTCCAACCTTCATAAGGCCGAGCGTTTTGGCCCCTGCCGTTGTTACCAAATCGCCGCCAATCACCGCATCCGCCTCGCCTGTCGCCACGCGTATCGCACTGATATCGCTGGGAGAGTTCGCCAAACGACAATGGATATGCACAGCTCCGCCCTTTTGCGCCAGCCCCGCCATTTCCATCATGCCAGCGCCTTTGCCGTCCATATGGGCCGCCATAGCGAGGATCGCACCGATGGTGACAACACCTGTGCCGCCGACGCCCGTGATCACGATGTTATGGGTGCCGGAAATAGTCGGCAAAACGGGGCAAGGAAGCGCTGGTAATTCCAAGGTCGCCGTGGCCGCTTTGCGCACCTGCGCGCCTTGCAGTGTCACAAAAGACGGGCAAAAACCATTTACACAGGAGAAATCCTTGTTGCAACTGCTCTGATCAATCGCGCGTTTGCGGCCCAATTCGGTCTCAACGGGGACAATCGAAACACAGTTACTTTGCACGCCGCAATCGCCGCAGCCTTCACAAACATCCGTGTTGATAAAAACCCGTTTGTCGATGTCAGGAAACGTGCCGCGCTTGCGCCGACGCCGTTTTTCCGCCGCACAGGTTTGGATATAGAGGATCGCAGAAACACCTTTGATTTCGGCGCATTTTTTCTGCACATCCATCAAGTCATCGCGCGGGTAAATATCCAGCCCCTTAGGGAACTTCGAAAAATCGACGTCCTCTTTTTCGTCATAGACAACGGACAGATGCTCCACCCCCATCGCCTTGAGTTCCGCCGCAATCCGATGCGCTGAAAGCCCGCCTTCGTTGGTTTGGCCACCCGTCATCGCGACCGCGTCGTTATAGAGGATTTTATAGGTGATATTGGTGCCCGCCGCGAGGGCCGCACGAATGGCGAGGATACCCGAGTGGTTATAGGTTCCATCGCCTAAGTTCTGGAAAACATGCGCAGTTTTTGAGAATGGCGCCTCGCCAACCCAATTCGCACCCTCGCCGCCCATTTGGGTAAATCCGGTGGTCTCGCGATCCATCCATTGCACCATATAATGGCAGCCGATCCCCGCATAGGCGCGATGGCCTTCGGGCACTTTGGTCGAAGTATTATGCGGGCAACCAGAACAGAAATACGGCAAACGCGCCGCAATTTCCTTTGCGTTATCTGCACGTTGCGCGATATCCAAAATCTCAAGCCCTTGCTTGAGGTCCTTTGTTCCGCGCCCTTCCTCAATGAGGATTTTGCCAATCTTCTGCGCAATCATAATCGGGTCGAGTGCGAACCGCGTCGGGAAGAGTTCTTCCTTACTCGCCCCCTTGCGCCAGCCGTAAACACGACGGTCATGAACGTCATCAAAGATGGCCTCTTTGACCTGAACTTCGATCAATTTGCGCTTTTCCTCGACAACAACAATCAGATCTAACCCCTCGGCCCACTCATGGAAGCTGAGCATATCCAGCGGCCAAACCTGCGCCACTTTATAAGTGGTGATGCCAAGGCGTTCGGCCTCCTCAGCGTCCAACCCAAGGAGTTGCAGCGCATGGGTCAGGTCGAGCCAGTTTTTCCCCGCCGCAACAAATCCGATTTTCGCACCCTCTTGGCCCCAAACCCGTTTGTCGATCCGATTGGCGCGCGCAAAGGCTTCGGCAGCCTTGCGTTTATAATCAATCATGCGGGCCTCTTGGGCCACAGGCGTGTCGCCCAAACGAATATTCATGCCCCCCTCAGGGCCGTCAAACTCCGGCGTCACAAACTCCTTTGCAAAGGGATCGCCATTCACAATCGAGGTCGCCTCAACGGTGTCTTTCATGGTTTTTAAGCCAACCCAAACGCCCGCAAATCGGCTCAGCGCCCAGCCATACAGGCCCAAGTCCATGATTTCCTGCACGCCAGCGGGCGAAACAATCGGCATATAGGCGTCGACCATCGCCCAATCGCTTTGGTGCAACGTGGTCGAGCTTTCGCCGGTGTGATCGTCGCCCATCGCCATCAAAACCCCGCCAAGCGCGCTGGTCCCCGCCATATTGGCGTGGCGCATCACGTCGCCCGAACGATCCACCCCCGGCCCCTTGCCGTACCAAAGGCCAAACACGCCATCGTATTTGCCTTCGCCGCGCAATTCTGCCTGCTGGCTGCCCCAAATTGCGGTCGCCGCGAGGTCTTCGTTTAATCCGGGCTGGAATGTGATCTGATGCGCATCTAGGTCCTTCTTGGCTTTTTGCATTTGCAAATCGACGGCCCCAAGCGGCGACCCACGATAGCCCGTGCAATAGCCAGCGGTGTTATGCCCTGCCGCCACATCGCGCGCGTGTTGCATCATCATCAAACGCACAAGCGCCTGCGTCCCGTTCAACAAGACTGTCGAAGTCTCTAAATCAAAACGGTCATGCAAAGTTATTTTCTGCTTAGACATTGGGCTTATCCTCCTCAAAGCGATCACATTTTGACAATAGGTCAAAAAGACTGACCTACAAAATGTTTTTTTTATAAGTTTGGGATTTGCAAACATGTTAGCGTTAATTGTATTCCAACGCATGAAATGACCCTAAACAGAGATTGAATACGCAAAGATGGACTGGGATAAGCTAAGAATATTTCACGCAGTGGCCGCAGCAGGAAGCCTAACGGCGGCTGGCGAGACCCTCCACCTGTCGCAATCGGCGGTTTCAAGACAGATTCGCGCCCTTGAGGACAGCCTCACGGCCACCCTTTTTCACCGCCACGCCCGCGGACTGATTCTTACTGAGCAAGGGCAGTTCCTGTTTGAGGCCACCATCGCCATGAGCAAACGGCTTGATGCGGCCTCCGCGCGCATTCGTGACAGCGATGATGAGGTGTTTGGCGAATTGCGTGTGACAACGACGATTGGCTTTGGCTCGCTCTGGCTCGCGCCGCGCCTGCCTCACCTTTACAACAAATACCCCGACCTCAAGATCAACCTGATGCTTGAGGAGAGCGTGCTTGACCTGCCCATGCGCGAGGCCGACGTGGCCATCCGTATGAAAGAGCCAAGCCAAGCCGACCTTATTCGCAAACGCCTGATGTCGGTAAAAATGCGCCTCTATGCAACTCAGGACTATATTGATGAATACGGCGCGCCCGAAAACTTGGTCGGCCTCAAGGGGCATCGCCTCATCTGTCAAAGCACCAAAAGTGCGCAAGTTGCCGCCAGTTCCGGCTTCGTGCAGCATCTTATGACTTATGAGCCACGGCTGTCGCTGACGGTGAACAACTACTTCGGCGTGCTCCAAGCGGTGTTGTCTGGATTGGGTGTCGGTGTGCTTCCTGATTACGTCATCGAAGACTTCCCGAATCTGGTGCGCGTGGTTCAGGACGCCGAAAGTAACGAAGTGCCTGTTTATCTGGCGTATCCTGAGGAATTACGGCAATCCAAGCGGATTGCGGCCTTCCGCGACTTCGTAACCGAGGAAATATTCGCTCATCGCAAGAGGTTACAGGATGATCGCGCCTAAAAAACAGGCCCTTTCTGGATCGATTTCACGCATATTTATGTGAGATATGCGCCACACGCATAGCGGGATTGCGCTCTCGCAGCAGAAAAAACTATTGTAACGCGGCTTTAGTGCCCATAAATGAAGCTAGAAGTTGATGCTGAGGCAACTCACATTACTTCAACCTCCCTGTTGTACTTGGGCCGAGCATTGTCTCGGCCTTTTTTTTCGGCCTTTTTTCTGCAGGTGCGAAATAGATGCCGAAACCTTGGGCAGTTTGAAATCCGCACGGTATTTAAGCACCGCGCAAGGCACCCCAAACACAGGTCCCGCGAAAAACACCTGTTAATTGCGTCGCAACCGTCGCGCCCCCTTCCCCTTGGCCCGTTATTTGCTTATTGAATGCCCAACTTCAAAATGGGGACTGAAATGCAAGAGCCAACCATCACCGAAGACCTGATTGCGAGCCACGGACTAAGCCCCGATGAATACGCGCGCATCCTCGACATCATCGGTCGCACGCCCACCTTCACCGAGCTTGGTATTTTCTCGGCCATGTGGAACGAGCACTGCTCTTATAAGTCCTCCAAAAAATGGCTCCGCACTCTGCCCACCGAAGGCCCGCAAGTGATCTGTGGTCCTGGCGAAAACGCGGGCATCGTTGATATTGGCGATGGTCAATGCGTCGTCTTCAAAATGGAAAGCCACAATCACCCAAGCTATATTGAGCCCTATCAAGGGGCTGCTACCGGTGTTGGCGGCATTCTGCGCGATGTCTTCACCATGGGCGCACGTCCAATTGCGGCAATGAATTCGCTCTCCTTTGGTGTACCTGCGCACCCGAAAACCAAATCCGTGCTCAACGGCGTGGTTGCGGGCGTTGGCGGCTATGGCAACTGTTTTGGCGTGCCGACCGTGGGCGGAGAAGTGCGCTTCCACGAGGCCTATAACGGCAACTGTCTGGTCAATGCCTTCGCGGCGGGCCTCGCGGATACCGACAAGATTTTCTACTCCGCAGCCTCTGGCATCGGCATGCCCGTCGTGTATCTCGGCGCAAAAACCGGCCGTGATGGCGTGGGTGGCGCGACGATGGCCTCGGCAGAATTCGACGACACCATTGAGGATAAACGCCCCACCGTTCAGGTCGGCGACCCCTTCACCGAAAAACGCTTGATGGAAGCCACGCTTGAATTGATGGCCACGGGCGCTGTGATCTCGATCCAAGACATGGGAGCTGCGGGCCTCACCTGCTCCGCTGTTGAAATGGGCGACAAGGGCGGCTTGGGTGTCAAACTCAACCTCGAAGATGTGCCCCAACGCGAAGAAAACATGACCGCCTATGAAATGATGCTCTCGGAAAGCCAAGAGCGCATGTTGATGGTCCTTAAACCCGAACTCGAAGCCGAAGCCCGAGCGGTTTTTGTAAAATGGGACCTTGATTTTGCCATTGTCGGCGAAACCATCGCCGAGGACCGTTTCCTCGTGCTTCATAATGGCGAAGTCAAAGCCGACTTGCCCTTGGCAACGCTCTCGGGCTCCGCGCCCGAATATGACCGCCCTTGGGTCGAAACACCAGCTGCCGAACCCCTTGGCGATGTGCCCAGCATTGATCCCATCGACGGCCTCAAAGCGCTGATTTCCTGCCCCAACTATGCCTCCAAGCAATGGGTCTATGAGCAGTATGACACGATGGTTATGGCCGACACCTCCCGCAATCCGGGCGCAGGTTCGGGCATTGTGCGCGTGCATGGCACCGACAAACAGCTGGCCTTCACCTCGGACGTGACGCCGCGCTACGTAAAAGCCAACCCTTTTGAGGGCGGCAAGCAAGCCGTCGCCGAAGCCTATCGCAACCTTGTGGCCGTCGGCGCGCGTGGCCTTGCCACTACCGACAATATGAATTTCGGCAACCCCGAAAAGCCCGAGATCATGGGCCAATTCGTCGGTGCGATCAAAGGCATCGCCGAAGCGGTCCTCGCACTGGATATGCCCATCGTTTCGGGTAACGTCAGCCTATATAACGAAACTGACGGCACGGGCATTTTGCCCACGCCAACCATTGGCGCAGTCGGCCTGATCGCAGCAGGCGAAGAAGCCATTTCGGGCGAAGTCCGCGATGGCCACGTGGCCATGGTGATCGGCGAAACCTTCGGCCACCTCGGCCAATCCGCCCTCCTCGCCGAAGTCTTTAGCCGCGAAGAAGGCGACGCGCCTCACGTGGACCTCGCCGCCGAACGCAAACACGGCGATTTCATCCTCGCAAACCGCGACTTGATCAAAGTCTGTACCGACCTTTCCGACGGTGGCCTCGCCCTTGCCGCCTTTGAACTCGCGGAGGCCGCAGGCGTTGGCGTTCATCTCACCAGCGACGAAACCCCGACCCTCTTTGGCGAAGACCAAGCGCGCTATCTTGTGGCCTGTAACTTCGATCAAGCCGAAGCGCTCATGAGTGCCGCTGGGGCCGCTGGCATCTTTATCGAGAGTGTCGGGAAATTTGGCGGCGATACCGTGCAATTTGGCTCCTCCTCCGCCCCGCTTTCTGAGCTGTCCGCAACCTTCCGGTCGACGTTCTCTGACGTTTTCAGTTGACGTCCCCCCAAATACTATATGAGATCACAGGATTATTTTGTGGTCTCATTGTATTGGTTTGGGGTTATTATTGATGGCGGTTGTTCCGGAAATTATTAAATTGGAAAGTGCGGTAATTCGAATAACTTCCCCGCAAAAAGCGACCGAGGTTGTTGTCGGTTTTGAATCGGGTGGGAACGGAATTGTGCGCAACAACTTTGAGCGACTGGGATTCGCGGAGCCCTTTTTGCTCAGGCAGGGCTACGCCGTAATGAGTGTTCTCGCCCACTCCGTTCACTGGTATAGGCATGTGGAAATTCACGATTTTCTTGGCTCCAATGCCCTGCAGAATCAACTCCAAAAATTTGAACGCATTCACACCGCAGGGCACAGCATGGGCAGTTTCGCCGCCATGGCGTTCGCCGATCTTCTGCATGCGGATAACGTGATTACCTTCGCGCCGCTCACCACGGCTTCCTTTGATATTATACCCCGAGAAAAGCGCTTTGAAATGCGGCAAAACCTCGGATGGCCCCCCCCGTTCAATGACGCGCTCGCGGGGTTAAAAACGCCTAAAAAAGTCTGGGGAATTTATGATCCCGATCACCCAGACGGATTCCACGCCCGAAGGGTCAAGGAAGCACTCAACGAGCGGTTTCAAGACATCCCTGTGCTGGGGATTGGCCACGGGGTACCGGCCAAATTACTGACAGCTGGCGTGCTAAAAGAAAGCTTCCTCCATTGTTTGCGCGAAAACGATCCGGCCCTTCTTCGGAGCACTCTAAGCACCTTTGATTTTTCAAAGGTCCGCGTGTTCCCCGTACCGCCTCCCCTCCCCGATATGTCGCTGCGCGCCCGCATTCGACGCAAGATTATGCGCAACCTGCCCGATGGCCTCTTTGAGCTGTTGGGGCGTTCCCCTAAAATTGGGCATTAACAAAAGCCGCCGACTAAGGTTTGGTCAAGAGAATTCATTCCCGTCAAAACCTATCCCCTGTCTCGCTCTAAGGTTTCTAAATGCATCCGTCCCCGTCTAGCACAATTGATCTCGTCCCTGATTGCCTTCATTGCGCTTCACTCTGTTGTGTGGCGCTGCATATCGAGAAATCTACCAAGTTCGCCCTTGAGAAACCCGCAGGCGTCGCCTGTCCCAATCTCGCGCCAACAGGGCTTTGCAGAATACATGACATGCTCAAGGATAAAGGCTTTTCGGGCTGTATCGCCTATGATTGCCTTGGCGCGGGGCAACGCGTGGTTCAGGATCTCTATGATGGGATTTCTTGGCAACAAGACCCAAGCCTCTTGGGACAAATGAGCGAGGATTTTGCCAAAATGCGCAAAATCCATACGTTGCTCGAATTGCTCTTTACCGCGCAGACCCTTGCGCTCCCGCCCACTCAATTACAAACCTGTGACAGCTTTATTGCACGGCTTTTCCCCCAAACAGGTTGGACCCGCGCGGAGTTTGATGCATTTCCAATCCGTGACACCCAAAAACAGGTGATGGATTTCCTAGCTGCGCTTAAATCTCACTTAACGGCGCAACAAACAAAATAGCATTGACCGCCTTGCGACATCGCGCCGTTCAATCACTGTGGCTCTCCTCTTGAATCACAGTGAACACGGCGTTATCTCTTGGGCAACGAAAGAGGACCCTCCCTATGGCGATGCAAGCCCACGATATCGAAGATCTGATCCGCGCGGAATTTCCGAACGCCAAAATTTCCATTACGGATTTGGCTGGCGACGGAAACCACTGGGCGGCAGAAGTGACAGACGAAAGTTTTCGCGGCAAAAACCGCGTCCAACAACAACGCGCCGTTTACGCGAGCCTAAAGGGCGCAATGGATGGCAACGCCGGCGCACTTCACGCCCTCGCCTTGACCACCAAAGTTCCAGAATAACGGGCCCAACCGCCCCTCCCAAAATGTAAAGGATGCTCCGATGAGTGCAGACACAAAGATCAAAGAAGCCGTCACCGCGAACGACGTTGTTCTCTTTATGAAGGGCACAAAAGACGCGCCACAATGCGGATTTTCAAGCCGCGTTGCTGGGGTTTTGAACTTCATGGGCGTTGAGTTTAGCGACGTGAACGTTCTGGCCGACGAAGAAATCCGCCAAGGCATCAAAGACTATTCCGATTGGCCGACAATCCCCCAGCTTTATGTCAAAGGTGAATTTGTTGGCGGCTGTGACATCATCACCGAGATGACGCTTTCTGGCGAATTGGACACGCTTTTCGCTGAAAATGGTGTGACATACGACAAAGACGCTTCCGATAAAATTCGCGCCGCAAACGCGTAAATTTCACACCCCTGTTTTATGCCCGTCAAACCTCGGTTCGGCGGGCATTTTCATATTAGGCGTTCATTTTTTCTTCGACTTCTTCCGCAAGCGCTTCGGCCCGCGCTGCCAATTCGGCCATCGTCTCGAAAATCTGCTGCGGAATCACCGCTACTGGCTCTGTCACGGCGGGGCGGTCGCGCAATTCAGCAATCAACTGTTCTTGGGCTTTGGATTTCTCGTTTGCTTGCGCCAAACGTTCCTCAAGACCCGCCGTTTTATCTGCAAGCATCAGGCCCGCCATCAACAACATCCGCGCTTCGGGCATCCGGCCAATTTGCGACGACAAAACCGAGGCTTCGGCATCCAATAGCGCTGCTGCGGAATGCAGGAAGTGATCCTCGCCCTCCTGACAACTGACTTCAAATTCGCGACTACCAATAGTGATTTTTACTTCGGGCATTAGGCTTCCTCCCCAATAATCTGGTTGAGTTCACCAAGCAAACTGTCCATTTCGTGGCGATCAGAGGTGTGTACAGCCCGCAAGGCTTCAAGCTCCACCAACATCGATTTATTGATCAAATGCGGCTCACCAACATTCGACTGATTGGTTTCACGCAACGCGTGGATGCTCTCGCGTAATTGCTCGTTCACGCCTTTGAGGCGGCTCACGTCGCCCTCAAGTTGGCCATACCCGCTTTGCAACGTGGCCACGCGCTTTTCAAGTTGCGCCATTTTTTCTTCTTGTTTGGTTTTGATCGCCCGCACCCGCTCTTCAAGCTGTGCATTGACTGTGCGCTCGGATTCCAGTGCGGCTTCAAGGGCGCTGGTATCTGCAGTACTGGCGCTTGCCCCACCGGCATTCAGTCGTTCACTAATTTTGGTCAGGGCGGCCGTAATTCGGCGCTCATACTCAACAATATCGCTCATTTGCCTGTCTCCTCTTCGTGCGCCACAAGAAAGCTCGTTTTGGGATCATTTGGTCCCATTTGGGTCATTCTTGCCCGAACTGTCAACGACCCGCGCGTCCCAAAGGCTGTGCGAATCGCCGCTCATGCGCGGCTCAAGGCTAGTTTAAAGCGGAATTTGCGGAAATGCGCCCCCTTTTGGACCAATAGCTTGGCTCAATAGGCTGATCTTTCTTGATCTTCACGCTTGGGCTGCTATCAAACGCGCAACGAACTCTTCTAGGCCCGAACCAAAGGAAAACAACGTGGATATTGCTACCCTTCGTAAAGAGCATCCTGAACACTGGAACAAGGCCGCCGCAATTCGCGTCCTGACACTAGATGCCGTTGCTGCTGCCAATTCCGGTCACTCCGGCATGCCGATGGGCATGGCCGACGTCGCGACCGTTTTGTTTGAAAAGCACCTAAAATTCGATCCAAAGAACCCACAATGGCCTGACCGCGACCGTTTTATCCTCTCTGCGGGCCACGGCTCGATGCTACTTTATTCGCTGCTCCACCTCACGGGCTATGCGGATATGACCATCGACCAGATCAAAAACTTCCGCCAATGGGGCGCGATCACTGCGGGCCATCCTGAGTTTGGCCACGCCACTGGCATCGAAACCACAACCGGTCCCCTTGGCCAAGGTCTGGCAAATTCCGTCGGCTTCGCCATGGCCGAAGAAATCCAACGCGCCCATTACGGCAAGAAAGTCGTCGATCACTATACCTATGTGATCGCCGGTGACGGTTGCCTAATGGAAGGCGTTTCCCACGAAGCCATCGCCCTTGCAGGTCGCCAAGAACTCTCGAAACTCATCGTGTTCTGGGACAACAACGGCATCACAATCGACGGTAAAGTTGAAATCTCCGACCGTACGAACCAACCCATGCGCTTTGAGGCGTCTGGCTGGCACGTGCAAGAAATCGACGGCCACGATCCTGTTGCGATTGACGCCGCCATTGCCGCCGCGAAAAAATCCGACAAGCCCTCGATGATCGCTTGTGCCACGCATATCGCGCTTGGCTCCTCGGCGCAGGACACCTCCAAAGGCCACGGCGCCTTGACGGATGCGACCCTCATTGCTGACACCCGCAAAGTTTACGGCTGGGACCACGCGCCCTTCGTCATCCCTGTGGACGTTCAAGCAGGCTGGGCCGCGATTGGCGCACGCGGAGCCTCTGAATTCACAGAGTGGACCGCCCGTTTCGAAGCCTTGCCTGGTGGCAAACAATCCGACTTCACCCGCGCCTATGCGCTTGATGCGCCTCAGAAAATCTCTGCGGCGGTCAAAGCCCTGAAAAAGAAAATCTCCGAAGAACAGCCCAAAGTTGCCACACGGAAATCTTCTGAAATGACCCTCGAAGTCCTCAACCCCTTGTTGCCCGAAACCGTTGGCGGCTCTGCCGACCTTACCGGATCGAACAATACAAAAACGCCTGATTTGGGTGTCTTTACCCCCGAAGATCGCAAGGGTCGCTATGTCTATTACGGCATCCGCGAGCATGGCATGTGTTCGGCAATGAACGGCATGGCGCTGCACGGCGGCGTACGCCCCTACGGCGGCACATTCATGTGTTTCACCGACTATGCTCGCCCTGCGATGCGCCTTGCGGCCCTGATGAAAATTCCCACGGTTTTCGTTATGACCCACGACAGCATCGGCCTTGGCGAAGATGGCCCAACCCATCAACCTGTTGAGCATCTCGCGATTTCGCGTGCGACGCCAAATACTTACGTCTTCCGCCCTGCGGATACCGTAGAAACCGCCGAAGCATGGGAAGTGGCCCTTACGGTCAAAGACACCCCATCGGTCATGGCGCTTTCACGTCAAAACCTGCCAACGGTACGCCTTGAGCACAAAAACAAAAACCTTACAGCCCTCGGCGCTTACGTCCTGCGCGACGCAACTGCGAAACGTGAGGCCATCTTGATGGCCACGGGTTCTGAAGTTGAAATCGCGCTCAAAGCTGCGGATATGCTCGAAGCGGAAGGCATCGGCGTACGCGTCGTGTCCATGCCGTGTATGGAACTGTTTGAAGCCCAAGACGACGCTTACCGCAAACGCATCCTCCCTGGCGGCCCAGTTCGGGTTGCTATTGAAGCTGGCGTGCAAATGGGCTGGGATAAATGGCTCACAGGAGAGCGCGGCAAATCCACCAAAGCGGGTTTCGTTGGCATGACGGGCTTTGGCGCTTCCGCCCCTGCCCCCACGCTCTATGAAAAATTCGGCATCACCGCTGAAGAGACCGTCAAGAAAGTCAAAGAGCTTCTGGGCAAATAAGCCCGCTCTGACACCCTCAAAATTGGCCCCGCTGACTTTCCGTTGGCGGGGCATTTTTGTGGCCACCCAAATGTGAACGCGGTGATTCACCCTATCGCACCCTGTTACCGCAACCATCAATTTTAACGCGAAAACTGTTAGCGCCAACACCAAAAGATAACGCTAACATGCTGCAATTAAAGCGTTATAGCGCTTTATCCGAGGCAAGCCCGTCCTGTATAACTCCCTTAACAGCCAAACCGTCAGAGGCCCCTGAAGGACGCTGCCAGAGGATAATATTATGACTGTGACACTCGGG
The DNA here is from genome assembly GCF_000812665.2 of Falsihalocynthiibacter arcticus. Lineage (GTDB taxonomy): Bacteria > Pseudomonadota > Alphaproteobacteria > Rhodobacterales > Rhodobacteraceae > Falsihalocynthiibacter > Falsihalocynthiibacter arcticus. The sequence goes on along the minus strand of NZ_CP014327.1, from coordinate 3,087,161 downwards.
ATTAACGGATTTGGCCGCATCGGCCGCTGTACATTGGCCCATATTGCCGAAAGCGGACGCAACGATGTCCAAGTCGTAAAAATCAACGCCACAGGCCCCATCGAAACCAACGCCCACTTGCTCAAATACGACTCCGTCCATGGACGCTTTGCCAATGACGTGCGCGTTGACGGTTCGACCATGGATTTGGGCCGTGGCCCGATGGACGTCATGAGCACCTATGATCCCTCTGAGCTTGACTGGTCGGGATGCGACGTCGTGCTGGAATGCACCGGCAATTTCAACGATGGCGAGAAATCCGCCATTCACCTGAAACAAGGCGCGAAACGCGTGCTTATTTCCGCCCCCGCCACCAACGTCGCCCGTACGGTTGTGTATGGTGTCAACCATCGCGACCTGCTGCCCCAAGATACGATTGTCTCCAACGGGTCCTGCACCACCAACTGCCTCGCCCCCCTCGCCAAAGTCCTTAATGACGCAGTGGGAATCGAAAGCGGCATCATGACCACAATCCACAGCTACACAGGCGACCAACCCACCCTTGATCGCCGCCACCCCGACCTTTATCGCGCCCGCGCCGCCGCCATGTCGATGATCCCGACCTCCACGGGTGCCGCAAAGGCCCTCGGCCTCGTCCTCCCAGAACTCGACGGCAAACTCGACGGCACCTCCATGCGCGTGCCCACGCCCAATGTCTCCGCCATCGACCTTACTTTCGTCGCGGAAAAAGACGTGACCGCCGACGATATCAACGAAATCGTCGCCGCCGCCGCCAATGGCCATATGGGCGCGGTCCTCGCTTATGACCCCGAACAAAAAGTTTCTATCGACTTCAATCACACCCCACATTCGTCTATCTTTGCCCCAGACCAAACAAAAGTTGTGGGCAAACGCCTTGTGCGTGTGCTTGCATGGTACGATAACGAATGGGGATTCTCCTGCCGTATGGCCGATGTCGCGGCGGCAATGGGGCGTCTGTTGCACTAAACAGGCGTCATTTCTGGCGCAGACGAGCCGGAGACCTATGAACAACACCCTCGCAATCAGCCTCGGCGTCTGTATCTTTATTTTTCTAGCCGTCGATTATACCTTTTTCGACTGGGCCATGACGATTGTGCTTTGCCAGAAATTTTGGGAATTAACGGATTACATCGCCTTCTGGCGCTGACAGCGTATACATCACAATATTCTCACCGCATTTTGCAGGGCGTCACTTGCAACAGAAGCTTGTTAGCGTTAACACACACGTGGCCCCCACTCACTTGATTTGATGTCCAAGGAGACTCACACATGTCTGTAAAAGTAGCGATCAACGGTTTTGGACGGATTGGACGCAATGTCCTGCGCGCAATCATCGAATCCGGCCGCACTGATATCGAAGTTGTCGCAATCAATGATCTTGGACCTGTCGAAACTAACGCCCATCTTTTGCGCTACGACACGGTTCACGGACGCTTCCCCCATGACGTAAAAACCACCGGCTCCACCATCGACGTTGGCCGTGGCCCGATTGAAGTTACCGCGATCCGTAACCCCGCCGAATTACCTTGGGGACACGTCGATATCGTTCTGGAATGTACCGGTATCTTTACCGCGCGCGACAAAGCAGCGATCCACCTTGAAAACGGCGCGAGCCGCGTTCTGGTTTCCGCCCCCTCCGCAGGTGCCGATAAGACCATCGTTTATGGTGTGAACGATGGTGTTCTTACCGCAGACGACATCATCGTTTCCAACGCGTCCTGCACGACCAACTGTCTTTCGCCCGTTGCGAAGGTGTTGAACGATGCCATCGGCATTAAACGTGGTTTCATGACAACGATCCACAGCTATACGGGCGATCAACCCACGCTCGACACGATGCACAGCGATTTGTATCGCGCCCGCGCCGCAGCCTGCAACATGATCCCAACGTCGACCGGCGCTGCCAAAGCTGTGGGCCTCGTGCTTCCAGAATTGAACGGCATCCTTGATGGGGTTGCGATCCGTGTTCCAACGCCGAATGTTTCGGTTGTTGACCTCACATTTGAAGCCAAACGCGACACAACGGTCGAAGAAATCAACGCCGCGATTTCCGCAGCGGCGGCCTCTGGTCCCCTCAAAGGGATCCTTGGCGTCACCGACGAGAAACTCGTGTCGATGGACTTCAACCACGATCCACGTTCCTCGATCTTCGCGACCGATCAAACCAAAGTTATGGACGGCAACCTCTGCCGCATCCTCACTTGGTATGACAATGAATGGGGTTTCTCAAATCGTATGGCAGACACAGCCGTTGCGATGGGCAAACTTATCTAAGCACGTCGTACTTAGCATCCAAACACAAAAAGCCGCCTTAAAGGGCGGCTTTTTTTCGTTATAAAACAAATATTTAAAACTTAATACTTCGCCAGCAACGCCGCATTCACGGCGGGGGTTACGAATTTACTCACATCGCCATCAAGCCGCGCGATCTCTTTCACCAGCTTGCTGGCAATCGCTTGATGTTTGGCGTCTGCCATCAGGAAGACCGTTTCAATTCGGCTGTCCAAGGCGCGGTTCATCCCGACCATTTGATACTCATATTCAAAATCGGCCACCGCGCGAAGGCCGCGCACTATAATCTGCGCATTCACGTCATTTGCGCATTTAATCAACAGATTTTCAAACGGATGCACCACAATCTCGATGCCGACCTCCTTGGCCAATGGCGCGCATTCCGCCTCGATCATCGCGACCCGTTCGTTCAAGTCAAACAACGGCCCCTTGTCGCGGTTGATTGCAACCCCGATGACCAGCCGATCAACCAATGCACTTGCACGTCGAATAATATCAATATGCCCATAGGTAATCGGGTCAAAAGTTCCGGGGTATAGACCAATCCGCATCTGCGATCCTCCATTGCGATTGTTTCGCGCACGCAACATTATTGCACTAAGGATTGCAAGCCCTCAACCCAATAAAATCGATTTTTTTTCGGATGTGCCGCAAAGGGGCTAGTGCCCCATAATCATCCCTTGAAGCGCGTCTTTTTCCATCGAAAGCTCCGCGAGCTTGGCCTTTACAACGTCACCAATCGAAATAAGCCCCACAAGTTCGCCATTCTCCAACACTGGCATGTGGCGAAAACGCCCGTCTGTCATACTTTGCAAAATATCGTCAACGCGATCCGTCAACGTACAGGTCACCAGCTTTTTAGTCATTACGTCTTCGAGTTTATCCGTCATACATCCGGCACCGCGCCGCCCCAATTCGCGCACGATATCGCGCTCCGAAAGAATCCCATCTGCGGATTTACCATTGTTAGAAACCACAATCGTCCCAATTTTCTTGGACGACAAAAGCGCTGCGGCCTCGCTCAATGTGGCGTCCACAGTGAGGGTAATCACGCCATCCGTCGCCTTGGATTTCAAAATCTGTTGTACGAGCATGGGCAGCACCTCCTAAAGTTGAATTATATATTCTCACGTTCGCTTCCAATTCACGCGCTGTCAAGATTGCGCTTCAAGATGCGCAATTTCTCGACGCACCCCTTGGGACAGTAAATCAGCAAACGTATTGAGCCGCGTGACGCGCCGATCATCAATATGGCGGACCAAATAAAAACTTCTCGTTAACGAAATATGATCGGTGAGAATTTTTCGCACATGCGGCGCCGAGGGGATGGCAAAATCATGCACAATCCCAAGGCCGCCCCCCGTGCGCACCCAATTAAACTGCACCGACACCGAATTTGATCCCAGCGTCACGCGCTCGGCGCCTGCTTCGGCCAGATAGTCGAGTTCCTTGTCAAAAATCATATCGGGAATATAGCCGATCATCCGATGCCCTTTGATATCCTTCAATTTTTCAACCTTGGGATGGGCCGCAAGATAGGCTTCACTGCCTGCCAAATGCAGGTGATAATCCGAAAGTTTCTGAACCGTTAGCCGCCCCGCCGTTGGGGGACTTACCGTAATCGCCATATCCGCTTCGCGTTTAGAAAGGTTAAACACCCGCGGCAAAGCCACGATTTGAACATCCAAACCCGGATGGTCCGCACATATCTGCGCACAAATCTGAGGCAGTAAATAATTCGCACAGCCATCAGGCGCGCCAATGCGGATCACCCCCGACAAGCCCTGCGCCGCGCCGCGCAAGTCCGCGACCGCCGCCCCCACGGATTGCTCTGCTTGCGCCGCGTGGTCCACCAAACGTTGCCCCGCATCCGTCAGCGCATACCCTTGCGGGGATTTCGCAAACAGCGGCGTTTCAAGGTCTCGCTCAAGTCGCGCAATCCTGCGTCCGACCGTCGCCGCATCAATCCGCAGGCTTTTCCCCGCCCCCGAAATGCTCTCGCTGCGCGCCACTGAGAGGAAAATCCGCAAGTCGTCCCACTTAATTTCCATGCCGCCCCGATACCTACAAAAATGCAAAACCTATTTGGTAAAATTCCTATATATTTCGCATAAATGCAAGACTAAGTTGCGGACAACCTAAACGGAGGACTTCCCATGAACGAACTCACCCATTTCATCGACGGCAAACACGTCAAAGGTACATCAGGACGTTTTGCCGATGTCTTCAACCCTGCGACTGGCGAAGTTCAAGCCAAAGTTCCTTTGGCCTCCAAAGCCGAGCTTGATGCCGCAGTTGCTTCCGCCGCTGCCGCGCAACCAAAATGGGCCGCGACCAACCCACAACGCCGTGCCCGCGTGATGATGGCCGCCGTTGGCCTGATCAATCGCGACATGGACAAACTCGCCGAAGCCCTTTCGCGCGAGCACGGCAAAACCTTCGCAGATGCCAAAGGCGACGTGCAGCGCGGCCTTGAAGTTATCGAATTTTGCATCGGTGCTCCCCACCTTCTCAAAGGCGATTTTACCGACTCTGCAGGCCGTGGCATCGACATGTATTCCATGCGCCAAGCTCTTGGTGTTGTTGCAGGAATTACCCCTTTCAACTTCCCCGCCATGATCCCTCTCTGGAAAATGGGCCCCGCCCTTGTTTGCGGCAACGCCTTCATCCTCAAGCCTTCCGAGCGCGACCCATCCGTGCCTTTGATGCTGGCCGAAATCTTCCAAGAAGCAGGCCTTCCTGATGGCATCCTGCAAGTGGTCAACGGCGACAAAGAATCCGTCGATGCGATCCTCGACAATGAAACCGTCCAAGCCATTGGCTTCGTTGGTTCCACCCCAATCGCCTCCTACATCTACTCGCGCGGCTGTGCCAACGGCAAACGCGTTCAATGTTTTGGCGGCGCGAAAAACCACATGATTATCATGCCTGATGCCGATCTTGACCAAGCTGCCGACGCCCTGATCGGCGCTGGTTTTGGCGCGGCTGGCGAACGCTGCATGGCGATTTCCGTGGCTGTTCCCGTGGGCGAAGAAACCGCTGACAAACTCATCGAAAAACTGATCCCCCGCATTGAGGCCCTCAAAGTCGGACCTTACACAGCAGGCGACGACGTGGATTACGGCCCCGTTGTAACGGCCGCCGCTAAGGCAAACATCGAAGCCCTCGTGGAAACCGGCATTGCCCAAGGCGCGACCCTCGCGGTTGATGGCCGTGGCTTCTCACTGCAAGGCTATGAAGACGGGTTTTTCGTCGGCCCACACCTCTTTGACCACGTCACACCCGACATGGACATCTACAAAAAAGAGATCTTCGGCCCCGTGCTTTGCACCGTTCGTGCGGCGTCCTATGAAGAGGCTCTCGGCCTTGCCATGGACCACGAATACGGCAACGGCACCGCGATCTTTACCCGCGATGGCGACACGGCGCGTGACTTTGCGCACCGCATTAACATCGGCATGGTCGGCATCAACGTGCCCATCCCTGTACCGCTCGCTTACCACACCTTTGGCGGCTGGAAAAAATCCGGCTTTGGCGACTTGAACCAACACGGGACTGACTCGTTCAAGTTCTACACCCGCACCAAAACGGTGACGTCGCGCTGGCCCTCAGGCCTCAAAGAAGGCGGCGAGTTCAACTTCAAAGCGTTTGACTAAATAACAAAGGCCGGCGCGCAATCGCCGGCCTTTTTCTTGCGGCGATTGCGCTTGCAATACTCTTGCAACATTGAAAAACTAAACAAGCGTTCAATTCAAGCGGTACGGAGGAAACCCCATGGATTTTGCTTTGACGGACGAGCAATCGACAATATTTGAGATGGCCTATGCCTTCGGCCAAGAGCGCATCGCGCCTTTTGCGCGCGAATGGGAGGCCGCAGGAGACATCCCGAAATCCCTTTGGCCCGAACTCGCTGAACTCGGCTTTGGCGGCTTGTACGTTCGCGAAGAAAACGACGGCACCGGCCTGTCTCGCCTTGACGCAACCTTGGTGTTTGAGGCCCTTTCGGCGGCCTGCCCTTCAGTCGCCGCCATGCTCTCGATCCACAACATGTGTGCCGCGATGATCGACAAATTCGGCTCCGACGCGTTGCGCGAAAAGTACCTCCCCTCCGCAATTTCCATGGAACGCGTGTTCGCCTATTGCCTCACCGAACCCGCCTCAGGCTCCGACGCCGCCGCGCTTAAAACCCGCGCGGTCGAAACCGCTGACGGATTTTCCCTCACCGGCACCAAGGCCTTCATTTCGGGTGGCGGCTATGCCGACGCCTATATCGTGATGGCCCGCAGCGACGGCGACGGCCCCAAGGGCATCTCCGCGATGATCGTAGAAGATGGCAGCGAGGGCCTAAGCTTCGGCGCCCTTGAGGAAAAAATGGGCTGGAGAAGCCAACCCACCCGCCAAGTGCAGTTGGACAATTGCAACATTCCCGCCGAAAATCTGCTCGGCGAGCGCGGCAAAGGTTTCACATATGCGATGGCGGGGCTTGATGGTGGTCGTTTGAACATTTCCGCCTGCTCTCTTGGCGCGGCGCAAACTGCCCTTACATCTACCCTGCAATATATGGGCGAACGCAAGGCTTTCGGCAAACCGATCGATCAATTCCAAGCCCTGCAATTTCGCCTCGCCGACATGGAAATCGAAATGCAAGCGGCCCGAATTTTCCTGCGCCAAGCCGCGTGGAAACTCGACCAAGGCGCGCCCGATGCCACGAAATTCTGCGCCATGGCCAAACGATTTGTCACCGAGGTCGGCAGCAAAACCGCCAACCAGTGCCTGCAACTCCACGGCGGCTATGGATACCTCTCCGACTACGGCATCGAGAAAATTGTGCGCGATTTGCGCGTCCATGAAATCCTCGAAGGGACCAATGAAATTATGCGTATGATCGTCGCCCGCGCCCTCCTGACGGAGCGCAACTCATGAGCCTCATTCATGCACGCGTGGTGGGCAAAATCGGCCACATCACCCTGAACCGCCCCGAAGCTTTGAACGCCCTCTCCGCCGATATGCTCGCAGAATTCGCCCCCGTCATGCGGGCATGGGCGAAGGACGACAGCATCGCCCTCGTTGTTCTGGACGCCGCAGGTGACAAGGCCTTTTGCGCGGGTGGCGACGTCGCCGAAATCTACAACTGGGGCACTGGCGACCAAGTCGAAAAGGCCCAAAGCTTCTGGCGCAATGAGTACCAAATGAACGCCGAACTTTTCGAATATCCCAAACCCCTGATCAGCCTCATGCACGGTTATGTCATGGGCGGTGGCGTCGGCCTTGGCTGCCACGCCTCTCACCGCGTCGTTTGCGAATCCACCCAGATTTCCATGCCCGAATCCGTCATCGGTTTGGTGCCCGACGTCGGCGGAAGCTGGCTCCTCGGCCAAGCCCCCGGTCGCCTTGGCGAATACCTCGGCGCAACGGGCGCCCGCATGGGCCCGGGCGACGCGATTTATGCCGGTTTTGCCGATGGATATATCCCGCGCGAAAACTGGCCCACTTTGATCGAAAAGCTCGCAGAAACCGGCGATTATACTTTGGTCGAAGCAGCATATGAAACCGCCCCCGAAGGCCGTTATAAAGCCATGTCGGGCGAGATTGACGCCCATTTCGGCGGTGAAACCATGGGCGATATTATCCGTAGCCTTGTCTCAGAAGAGACTGAATTCACGCAGAAATCCCTCCAAACCCTTGCGCGCAACTCTCCGTTATCAATGTGTGCCACAACGGAACTCATCCACCGTCAGCGGCGCACGAACCATACGATCTGGAATGTGCTGGAACTGGAATATCGCTTCACCCACCGCGCGATCACAGACTCCGATTTCCTCGAAGGCGTCCGCGCCAGAATAATCGACAAAGACAACGCCCCCAAGTGGCTCCACAGCGATGCACAATCGGTTCCGCCGATTCTTGTGTCACAGCTTTTGATGCCTCTCGGGCAAGACAAATTCACCAAAGATAAGGAGGATCTGCTATGAAAATCGGATTTATCGGACTAGGAAATATGGGCGGCCCCATGGCTGCCAATTTGGCGCGCGCAGGCCACGAGGTGACAGGCTTTGATCTTGTAACGCCCTGCCCTGAAGGTGTCGCAAAAGCTAAAGACGCACAGGCAGCAGTCTTAGAGGCCGACGTCGTCATCACAATGCTGCCAAATGGTGCGATTTTGCGTTCCGTCGCCGATGAAATCATCCCTGCGATGTCTAGTGGAAGCTGCTTTTTGGATTGCTCCACGGTGGATGTCGAAAGCGCACGCGACGTGGCCGAACAGGCCCAATTGGCGGGCCTTCTGGCCGTCGACGCCCCCGTGTCTGGCGGCATCGGTGGCGCCTCAGCGGGCACTCTCACTTTCATGGCGGGCGGCTCCGACGAGGGCTTTGCAATGGTAGCCCCCCTCTTTGATATCATGGGCCAAAAAGCGGTGCATTGTGGCGAGTCAGGCGCGGGTCAATCCGCCAAAATCTGCAACAACATGATCCTCGGCGTGACCATGATTGCCACCTGCGAGGCCTTTGCAATGGCTGACAAATTGGGTCTCGATCGGCAAAAAATGTTCGACGTGGTCAGTACTTCTTCCGGCTCAAGCTGGTCCATGAACACTTATTGCCCCGCGCCTGGTATTGGCCCCCAAAGCCCCGCCGACAACGGCTACAAACCTGGCTTTGCGGCCGAGCTGATGCTCAAGGACTTGGGCCTTTCCCAACAAGCCGCCGAAAACATCGACGCCGACACCCCGATGGGCGCCCTCGCCAAGGCCCTCTATGCGGAATTCGTCGAAAATGAGGGCGGTCGCGGCAAGGATTTCTCCGCTATGTTGCCGCGCTTTGAAAAACGTGGCCGTACGAGCTAACTTCGCCTAAGCGGCGCCGAGGGCGCGGGTTCGATGCCCGCGCTCTCAGCCATTTGCCTATTCGGCAGCGACTTTGCGCTTTTCTAACATCGGCTTGAGGTATTGCCCCGTATAACTTGCCGCCACTTGGGCAACCTTCTCCGGCGTCCCCTTCGCCACGATTTCCCCGCCGCCATCGCCGCCCTCAGGCCCGATATCAATGATGTAATCCGCCGTTTTCACCACGTCGAGATTATGCTCAATCACCACAACCGAATTGCCCTGATCCACCAGTTCATGCAGCACCTCAAGCAGTTTGCGCACGTCCTCAAAATGCAGCCCCGTCGTCGGCTCATCCAGAATATAAAGCGTGCGTCCCGTTGAGCGTTTAGCCAGTTCCTTCGATAATTTCACCCGTTGCGCTTCGCCGCCCGAAAGCGTCGTCGCCTGCTGGCCGACCTTGATATAGCCCAGCCCCACACGCACCAGTGCATCCATCTTGTCGCGAATGGGCGGAACCGCTTGGAAAAACGTCTGCGCATCCTCAACCGTCATATCAAGAACGTCCGCTATGCTCTTGCCTTTAAACTTAACTTCCAGCGTTTCGCGATTATAGCGCGCGCCCTGACAGGTCTCGCAGGTGACGTAAACATCGGGCAAAAAGTGCATCTCGATCTTGATCAACCCATCGCCCTGACAGGCCTCACAACGTCCACCCTTCACGTTAAAGCTAAACCGTCCCGGCTTATATCCACGTGTTTTCGACTCGGGCAGCCCCGCAAACCAATCGCGGATCGGCGTAAATGCCCCCGTATACGTCGCGGGATTTGAGCGCGGCGTGCGGCCAATTGCCCGCTGATCAATATCGATCACCTTGTCCAAATGTTCCAACCCTTGGATGGTTTCGCAGGGCGCAGGCGTCTGCCGCGCCCCGTTCAAACGCATGCTCGCCGTCTTGAACAAGGTCTCAATTGTCAGAGTCGATTTCCCGCCCCCCGACACTCCCGTCACGCACACAAATTTCCCCAACGGAAACTCGGCGGTCACGTTCTTGAGGTTGTTCCCCGTGGCCTTGACCACCTTAATTTTCTTGCCATTTCCCTTGCGCCGCACCGACGGAACGGGAATTTCCCGTGTTCCCGAAAGATATTGCCCCGTCAACGAGGCCGCATTGGCGATGATCTGCGCTGGAGTCCCCTCGGCCACGACCCGACCGCCATGAATCCCCGCGCCCGGACCGATGTCAAAAACGTAATCCGCCTCGCGCACGGCCTCCTCGTCATGCTCAACCACAATCACCGTATTACCTTGATCTCGCAGGTTTTTAAGTGTCGTCAACAAGCGCCCGTTGTCGCGCTGATGCAGCCCAATTGAAGGCTCATCCAACACATAAAGCACCCCAGTCAACCCACTCCCGATCTGACTGGCAAGGCGAATACGCTGACTTTCCCCACCACTCAGCGTGCCTGAATTACGGCTCAAAGTGAGGTAGTCCAGCCCAACATTGTTGAGAAACCCAAGCCGTTCGCGCACTTCCTTCAAGATCGCCCGTGCGATCTCGTTTTTCTGCTTCGAAAGGGACGCAGGAACGTCCTCGCACCATGCAAAGGCCTCGCGGATCGACATCTGAACGACCTGCCCAATATGCGCGCCTCCGATTTTAACCGCCAGAGCCTCTTCCCGCAGGCGGAATCCCCCGCATGCCCCACAAGGTCGATTATTTTGATAGCGTTCGAATTCTTCACGAATCCAGTTGGAATCGGTTTCACGATAGCGCCGTTCCATATTCGGAATCACGCCCTCAAATGTACGGGTAACCTCGTAAACGCGGCCACCTTCGTCATAGCGGAAGGGGATTTCCTCTTTGCCAGAGCCGAATAAAAACACCTGCTGCGCCTTCTCAGGCAAGTTCTTCCACGCGATGTTTTTATCAAACTCATAGTGCTTGGCGATGGCTTCAATCGTCTGTAGAAAATACGGCGATTTGCCTTTGCGCCATGGGGCAAGTGCGCCGTCGTAAACCTTCAACGTGCTATCAGGCACCACCAAACGTTCGTCAAAAAACAGCTCCATCCCCAACCCGTCACAGGTCGGACAGGCCCCAAACGGCGTGTTGAATGAAAACAACCGCGGCTCAATCTCGGGGATGGTGAATCCCGACACGGGACAGGCGAATTTCTCGCTAAAGGTGTGGCGCTCGGGTTCCAGCCCCTCGGCAGGAACGGTTTCCAAAATGGCGATGCCGTCGGCCAAATCAAGCGCTGTGCGCAGGCTGTCCGCAAGGCGGGTTTCCATACCTTCGCGCACGACCAAACGGTCGACAACCACGTCAATATCATGGCGGTATTTCTTGTCCAATTTGGGGGCTCATCTAGTTCGTAGAACTCGCCATCCACTTTAACACGCTGAAAACCCTGCTTGCGTAAGTCGAGGAATTCTTTGCGATATTCGCCTTTACGATCACGCACAATCGGTGCCAAAAGGTAACCACGCGTCCCCTCTTCCATGGTCATCACGCGGTCGACCATGTCCTGCACTTGTTGCGCCTCAATCGGCAGGCCAGTTGCCGGAGAATACGGCGTACCAGCGCGCGCAAAAAGCAGGCGCATATAGTCGTAAATTTCCGTCACGGTGCCGACGGTAGAGCGCGGATTTTTACTTGTGGTCTTTTGCTCAATGGAAATCGCGGGGGACAGTCCGGAAATGTGATCCACATCCGGTTTTTCCATCATATCAAGGAACTGCCGCGCATAAGCCGAGAGCGATTCGACATAACGGCGCTGCCCTTCAGCATAGACCGTATCAAAGGCGAGGCTCGACTTTCCAGACCCAGAAAGACCCGTAATTACAACGAGTTGATCCCGTGGGATGTCGACATCAATTGACTTCAAATTGTGTTCGCGCGCGCCGCGAACTTCGATGTATTTCTGCTCGGCCATGATCCACCTCTTAAGACTTGTTTAAGAGATAGGGCAAAGTTGCGCCGGTTCCAAGAGGCTTTGGGAACAGAAGGCGAACGAAACTCGCAAAAACATAGGATTTGCACCACAAAGGTCAAAGGGCCGGAGGTAATCCCCGACCCTTTGCATTTAAAATTAAACCACTCGCTAGATATGGATGGCACGACCATAGGCGGCGAGCACGCTTTCGTGCATCATTTCGCTTAGGGTCGGATGCGGGAAGACCGTGTTCATCAATTCTTCTTCCGTGGTCTCAAGCGTGCGTCCAATGACATAACCTTGGATCAGTTCCGTCACCTCGGCCCCCACCATATGCGCGCCCAGAAGTTCGCCGGTTTTTGCATCGAATACCGTTTTCACAAGGCCCTGCGCCTCGCCCAAAGCGACGGCTTTGCCGTTACCAACAAAGGGGAATTTCCCGACTTTGATCTCATAGCCAAGCTCAATCGCTTTGGCTTCGGTATAACCAACGCTAGCGACCTGTGGATGGCAATAGGTACACCCCGCGATGCTCTCGGGTTTGATCGAATGCACTTTTTTGCCCGCGATCAGTTCGGCAACCATGACGCCTTCGTGGCTCGCTTTATGCGCCAACCATGGGGCGCCTGCGACATCGCCAATCGCGAACACGCCCTCAACGCCGGTACGGCAATATTCGTCGGTCACGATGTGGGTGCGATCGACTTTGATGCCCGCGTCTTCAAGGCCAAGGTTTTCAACATTGCCAACAATACCGACCGCAGAAATCACTGTATCAAACGTGTGTTTCTCAATCTTGCCACCGACTTCGATATGGGCCGTGACAGTACCTTTGCCGCGATCAAGTTTTTTGACCATGGCTTTTTCCATGATGTTCATGCCTTGCTTTACGAATTGCTTTTTCGCAAAGGCCGAGATGTCTTTATCTTCTACAGGCAACACGCGATCCATCACTTCAACGACCGTGGTTTCCGCGCCCAACGTGTTGTAAAAACTTGCAAATTCGATGCCAATTGCGCCCGACCCAATGACCAAAAGCTTCTTGGGCATCCGCACGGGATCAAGGGCGTGACGATAGGTCCAAACCAAATCGCCGTCAGCTTCTAGGCCTGGCAATTCACGTGCCCGCGCGCCAGTGGCAATGATGATATTCTTGGCGACCAGTTCTTCGGTGCCCGCTTCGGTTTTCACGATGACTTTCCCCTTGGAGAGCGTCGCTTCGCCCATCACAACGGTAATTTTGTTCTTTTTCATCAAGCCTTTAACGCCAGCAGCCATCTGGCCCGCCACGCCGCGCGAGCGTTTAACGATTGCCTTGAGGTCAAAGCCGATTTTCTCGGCGGACAGGCCATATTCCTTGGCCCGTTCCATTTGGTGGAAAATCTCGCTTGAGCGCAGCAAAGCTTTTGTCGGGATACAGCCCCAGTTCAGGCAAATCCCACCGAGATTTTCACGTTCAACAAGTCCCACATTGAGGCCAAGTTGCGCGGCACGGATTGCGGCGACATACCCACCCGGACCAGAGCCAATAACAACGATATCAAAAGACTTAGAAGACATGTGGGGTCACTCCGTTTTAAAATGTAGTTCAACGCTAAACTATTTTCCAAAACACATCAATACTCCCAACTCCGCGCCGTACAAACGCAGAGGGTAAACTGTATCAAAGCCCCGTCAAATCAAGCGCTTACCGCTTCCACAGCCGAGGAATAACCGCCCTGCTCAAGGAAGATTGCTTCCTGTTTGAATTCTGGACGGTCCAGCGCAAGGTTGCGGAATGGGAATCGGCCGAAGCGACGAATAACTTCACGATGCGCTTTTGCGTGCAACAATTGCGTGCCGCCCGTTTCGGGCATCCGTTCCGCCATCAACCGCACACAGCGGTCTTGATCGGTCAGGCATTCTGAATGCATCAGGGGCATATACATAAACTGGCGCGCGGGTTCGTTAATCTTCAAATCCCACTTGCGGTCAATCGCCCGTTTTGCTGCGGCATGCGCGTACAGATCCGAGGCAAAAGCCTTTGCCGTTCCGCGAAACATATTGCGCGAAAACTGATCGGTTAGAATGACATAAGCCAAGGTGCCCGTCGGATAGGTGAGCCAAAGCCCAAGTCCGCCACTCATCGCAGACTCCCACGTTTCAAGGGCGAAATCACGAATGCGCACATCCAACTCGTCGCCACCCGCATACCAGCCCTCTGGGCCAATGTCGTCAAGCCAAAAGGCCAGTACTTCTTCAGAGCTCAGCATGGTAAAACCTCCATTGCTTTGAACCAGTCCCCCGAACCCCAAGCGTTGCAAACCTATCTACATTACGCAAGCCAAAACTACGAAACTGAGCGTTCAGCCTCTTCTTCTTCGCGCAATGCTGTCTCAATGAACACTTCTTGGGCTAATTCCACCGCAACGGGGCTTGCTGAGTAGAAAACCGGCGTGTAGTGGCCCGTGCCCTCCAAATGGGAACTCGGACGGCGCGTCATCCGCCAAGCTGCATAAGCCGAAAGGCCTAACATCAGGACTGCGAGATAGGCAAAATACCCCGATGGGCCAATCGCCCCCATGATCCAACCCACGATAAGCGGACCAGAAATGGCCCCAACTCCGTTGACGAAAAGTAGCCCGCCAGAGGCCGCGGCCATGTCTTCGTGCTCCAGAAAGTCGTTGGTATAAGCGATCAGCAGCGCATAAAGCGGATTTGAAGTTCCCCCGATCAAAGCGCCCGCGATGGTCAATAGAACGAAGTTATCGCCTGAGAAATATCCGCAAACCGCCGCAGTTCCGCCCATAAAGGCAACGATCAAAATGAGTCGCCGACGATCCATTTTGTCGGAGACCCACCCAATGGGGTACTGCAAAACCAACGCCCCCACATAGACCGAAGCGACGAAAAACGAGATCTCTTTAATACTTAGACCGGCCTGAAAGCCCCAAACCGCCGACATCCCGAATTGCGCCGCAAAGACGCCGCCCAACAAAAACATGCCAACACAGCCAAGGGGGGAAATATTCCACAGAGCTAAGAGGGACAAAGGCTTGGTGCGCTCAAAGGCTGGGGTTGGGCTGATTGACAAAAGGATGGGCGCAAACGAGATCGAAACGAGCACCGATGGGATCACAAAAAGGATGTACCCTGAAGGCTCCCCAAACGCGAGCAAGCCCTGCGCGGCGACAATCCCGAACATTTGCACCATCATATAAAGGCTCAAGGCCTTGCCGCGATTTTCATTACTGGCAGAATTGTTGAGCCAGCTTTCCGCCGTCACATACACCCCCGAAAAACAGAAACCGATAACCACACGTCCGATGGTCCATGCCGCAGGGTGTGGCACCGTTGGATAAAGGATCAAAACCGCAGAAATAAACGAGCCCAAGGCCGCAAAAACCCGCACATGCCCAACCCGACGGATCATCCACGGCGCCATTCTTGACCCGCCCAAGAAGCCGAGGAAGTAGGCGGACATGATGATCGACATCGAGAAGGTCGAGAAATTTTCCATCCCGCCACGCACGCCCAAAAGGGTGCCTTGAAGACCGTTGCCGACCATCAACAACATCATCCCCAAAAGCAGCGCCCAGCTACTACCCAAGACTTGAAACATGCGTTTCTCCTATTCTAATCTCGGCTACATATATGTGCAGCCAATGAAGTTAGTGCGACAAAAACGACATTAGAGAGTCTAGAAGGGTCGAACTATGAAGCATCCGTCTTCGTTGAGAAACGTCAGCGCCACAAGAGCGAACTGTCGCCATAGGAGAAAAAGCGATACCCCTCGGCGATTGCATGCTCATAGATGTAGCGAATGGCTTTTGGGGTCAAAAACGCCGACACCAGCATCATCAAAGTCGATTTCGGCAGGTGGAAATTCGTCATCAGCCCATCCGCCACGCGAAACTCAAATCCGGGGGTGATGAAAATATCCGTTGGCCCCACCCAAGGCGCAAGCTCGCCCGCGCGCGCGGCGGTTTCGATCAACCGCAGTGCCGTGGTGCCAACCGGAATTACCCGATGCCCCGCCGCCTTGGTACCCGCAATTTCCGCGACGGCTTGCGCCGTCACTTCGCCCCATTCCGCATGCATTTTATGATCGGAAATGTCGTCAACCTTGACGGGCAAAAACGTGCCTGCACCAACGTGCAACGTCACATAGGTTACATCCACGCCCTTTTTCGCCAGCGCCTCCAGCATCTCTGTCGTTAAATGCAGCGACGCGGTCGGCGCGGCAACAGCCCCCTTATGACGTGCAAAAACCGTTTGATAATCCACGTGATCCTGCGCATCGGCGGGGCGTTTGGCGGCAATATAGGGTGGCAAAGGCATCGCACCTGCGGCCTCTAACGCCTCATCAAACGCGCTTCCTTCAAGGTTAAACGCCAAAATCGCCGCGCCATCTTCCTTGGCAATCAGGCGCGCCGAAAGCCCGTCCGTAAAGACAACAGTCTCGCCTTCTTTGATCTTTCTCAACGGCTTAACCAGCGCCAACCAATTGCCATCGCCACGTGGCGCAAGCAGGGTCACGTCGATTTTGGCCTGTGTCAGCCCCTCAACCCCATCACGCGCGCGCGTACCAAACAGGCGCGCAGGAATAACCTTGGTATCATTCAAAACCAGACGGTCGCCTGCGCGAAATTGATCGAGCAAATCCGCGACATGCAAATCGGCAATCCCCGTCCCTTGCGCCACCAAAAGCCGTGCAGCCTCGCGCGGCACCGCAGGGCGCACCGCAATGCGATCTTCGGGAAGGTCAAAATCAAAATCAGACAGTTTCATGGCGGTCCCCAGCTTTGGAATTGCGCGGTTTACTACCTTGATATCGGATTGCCCAGCAGAATCACGCGCCGACCTACTCGGCCTTGGGCGGCGGTCCGTTAAAAATATCGCGAAACATCCCTGGGGTCAGGATAGAGAACGGATTGACGCTGATTTTAGGCGCGGTGGCCGTCCCCGTCATTGAGAAATTGAAGCCAAAGAGCCCCTCGCCTTTTTGAGTAAAAATAGACCCAATCCCATTGAGCACATAAAGCGGACTTAACACGCCCTTCATGGCAATGCGTTGCGAGCCGAATTCATACGCCCCCGACAAAGAAATACCCATGGAGGCGCCAACCGCGCTGCTTTTCATAAGGGTAAGCCGTTCTGGTGTCAGAACAAACTCCGCGACGACCTCATTGAACAGCAGTCCGGAGTCCTCCAACTGGTCCAGCAACCCAACAACACTGATCGCCCCAAGCAGCGACGCCATCCCCGGTGCATTCCGGATGCGCAAATCATTCGCAACAAGGCGGCCCGAATAATGCCCCGCAGGCCCGCGCGGGGCCAAAACCAAATCCATCGCCCCCGAATGCCCATTTTTATAAAGGCCCGCCGCGCGCAAAACCGCTCCCGCATCCGAGGAGCGCATCCGAATGGCCGTTCCACTTCCAGACGGTGCAAGCGTCCCCGAAACCGCCGCCTGTCCATTCACCAAACCCGTGTATTTCCCCGTGATTCCCGATCCGGTCGAAAAATCGCCCTTAAAGTCGGTCAACGACAGGGTGTTCGACAAAACCAGACGATCAAGTCGCAGCGTCAACGGCGTCGCCGCCCCACCACTCCCGCCGCCACTTCCCGAAGGAAGCTTGAAGCTTCGCAGATCAACGGTCCCGTTTACAACGCTAATTTCGGGCTTGCGCCCAGCCCCGCGCCCAACAACGTTAACCCCGACATCCAACCCTTTTCCAAGGCGCACCTTATCTAACCGCGCGCTTTTCAACCCGCCACTTGGCGACATTTCAATCTTGCCCCTCGCCGTCAGACCACTGGCCGTAAGCTCAAGGGACTCAACTTGTGCGGGGCTGCCAAGCACGCCAGAAACCGCGAGCGTCCCCGTTGAATTCTTGGGGTTACTCCAGCCAATTTCGGGCAAACTGATCCCCAAGCGATTTAAATCAGAGGTCATAGAAAAGCGCGGCGGCGTGTCTTTTTGCATGTCGATTTCAATCTGCGCAATCCCCGCCCCAGAGAGCATGTTCCTCGGCAAACCAAGGCCAAACGCGCGCACAAATTCCTGCGAAATTTCGATGTCTCCGGTAACCTTGGAATTCCCTTTATGCTCAGGGCCAAAAAGCTGCTCCCACACCACATTAAAGGCAACTTTATCGGTTTCCGTGCCAATCCGTCCCGGCCCAGAAATGCGAAGCGACTCGGGCGTCACATGCAAATCCAACTGCTCGGACGTCAGTATTTTCGACGGTACAATGCGGGTCGACGTCACGTCCAGTAGCTTGCCCGTAACATCATAGGTCACGTCTTTGAGCTGTACCTTTTTGACGATATCAAAGCTGAACTTCGCCAAGATATCCGCCGTTCCTTGCGCGATTTCAACGTTCTGGCCGGATTTACTCACAAAGCGAAACGGCTCCAGATCCAACAGCGACAGCGCCGTCGAAATCTCTCCGCGGGCCAGCATTTCAATTTCCATCGGTGCGGGGCGCAGGGTCACGTCAGGCATTGAAATGACCGTGCCCGCCACATCAAGACTTCCCGCATTGGGCACCAAAACATGCCCCTCGTTGACGGCAATCGTCATCGTCTTGCCGGTCAGTGAGACATAACCATTCCCGCCTTTTACGGGCGGAAAGGTTTTCAAATATCGCACAGTGGCGTCGGAAAACTCATAGCCAAGCGATGCGCGAAGCTGCTCTCCCGGCGTTTTACGAATGGCCGCGACCACGTTGTAAATCAGCCCCCCCGTTACGTTTTCCATGAGCCATTTCCGCGTGCGCGGCGCGACCTTAACGGGCCAAAGCGCCAAAAGGCTGTCGTGATCGATCGTATTCAGACGCGTGTTTACCCGCACGTCCCAGTCGCCTTCGGGAGCCGAAATCTCGCCATCAAATAAGAATTTTCGCGCGTCAGTGGTCAGGGAAAGCTGCCCAATGGTTGCGACGAAAGGATCAAGTTTCAGGCGAAAATCAAGCGCGCCGCCGTCAAAAACCGCAGGTTCCGGCATCAGATTTCCCGGATTGGCGACCACTTTTGAAAACTGCAATTGCGTAACCATCGCGCCTGGTCGCGCGCCGTCCCAATCCTGCAAATAGGAAAACCCCTCGGCCAAAACTTCCCCCGCATCACTCTTCGCTTGCAAGAGATCAAAACTGATTTTGGCCCGCTTTGGGTCGTAGGAAAAGTATGCTTTTGCCTCGCTAAAGGGGATGGGATGCGCGGTCGGAGTTGGCTGTAATGCGCCCGCGCCAATTTCCAAAGTGCCGTTCAAATCACCAAGCGAACCATCATCCAAAAGTTCCGTCCGCAACGCTCCAGAAATCGGCGCTTCCAAAACGCCAAGCCACGACAGCGCAGGCGATTGCAACGCCACATCGCGCGCCCGCACGTTTTGAACATTGATCATCGCTTGGGCAGCCAAACCAGATTTGGGCGCAGAAAGAGAGAACGCCATCGTTGCAGGGGCGCTGTTTTCACGCGCAAGCGCTAGGCTGGAAATGATGTCAATTTGCCCGCCTGCAAGGTTCATAACCAGCGCGGCTTCGCTCACATTCCACGTTCTACCGCTAAAATCATCGATCAATTCAAAGTCGAAATCCTTGACCGAAACATCTTCCACTTCTGACAAAAAAGGAAATTCAAACAAGGACTTAAGCTCGCGAATGACGTCCTTAAAATCGCCCGATGCGGCAAAGGCATTCTCGCCCCCAAACTGAAGGTTGAACGCGCCATTGCGGTCCCGTCGCAAAACAACCTTCGCCCCAGAAAGCGCGACGCGGCGCGGGAGCAACTCGGGCGAAAACATCGGCGACTCGGCAAAAACCGCGTGCACGCGATCAACTTGCGCCATCGGACGGCCGTCCTCTGTGAGGTAGACCACATCGGTAAAAACAATATCGGGCGCCAACCCGTCCAGCAGTTCCACACGGACGCCGCCCACTGCCACAACCCCTTGAATAACATTCGCATTCAGACGGGTTTCAAGCTGTTCGATCATCCAAACGGGAGCGTTGATCCCGCGCTTCAACGCCCAAAATGTCAGCCCAAACGTCATAGCAACGGCAGCAAAGATCATCAGGAGCGTGGCTAACCCGATTTTGTGGTGTTTTTTAAGGGGACGTCGTTGTTTCGGTTCTTTGATCGCACTACCCTCATGTGGCGGCAATTAACCAAGGTTAACGCCCGCTCGTTTCCCGAATTTTACCTTGCCGCAAAACAGGTTACAACAGGGACGATTCCCTTTGGAGACAAGAAATGCAAAATAGCCCCCTCGCAATGACCAACGCCCCTGACTTCACGAAACCCTTCGTTTCCGCAACCCAGCAAGGCGAAGTCACCCTATCAGAACTGCGCCCAAGCCCTGTTGTTCTATTCTTCTATCCTCGCGATAGTACCGCAGGATGCACCATAGAAGCCATTGATTTCACGTCACTTCTCCCTCAATTTGAGGCCGCGGGTGTACAGGTATTCGGCGTTTCCGCAGACAGCCTAAAAAAGCATGAAAACTTTATCTCCAAACAATCGCTCTCTGTTCCTTTGATCTGTGATGAGGACACGCAGATGTGCCAAGATTATGGCGTTTGGCGCGAAAAATCCATGTATGGCAAGGTGTTCTGGGGCATTGAGCGCAGCACCTTCCTAATTTCAGGCACTGGAAAAATCCTGCGCGAATGGCGCAAAGTTAAAGTGCCAGATCACGCGCAAGAGGTTTTGGACGCCGTGTTAACCGAGGTTAACGGATGAGCAAAACGCTCGCTGAAATGGCCACCGACGTTCTAAGCACCGCCGATGGGCGCGCAAAAACCGCGCTGTCCCGCCGCTATGCTGCCGAATGGGCTGCGGCGCGCCTTGCGGGGAATGCGCCCGAAACTGGCACCGCAAATCCCCCTATGCATCCTGCGCGCCCAAACGAACCTGCGCTTCTTAATCCCCGCGACGTGCCGCGGCGCAAGCCCGGAACCCCCGAGGGGCGGATCGCGATTCTACATGCGGTTGCCCATATCGAGCTCAACGCCGTCGATCTTCATTGGGACCTTCTGGCCCGCTTTGGCCACGTCGAAATGCCCGCTGGATACTACGATGATTGGGTCAAGGCCGCAGATGAAGAATCCAAACATTTCAACCTGATGGCCGACTGTCTTGAGGCACACGGAAGCCACTATGGCGCCCTGCCTGCCCACGCGGGCATGTGGCAAGCCGCCGAGGATACCGCGGAGGATTTGATGGGTCGTTTGGCCGTTGTCCCCATGGTGTTGGAGGCGCGTGGCCTTGATGTCACGCTCGGCATGATCAAAATATTCAAACAGGCCAAAGACACGCAAACTATTGAGGCGCTAGAAGTGATCTATGGCGAAGAAGTCGGCCATGTGGCCTACGGCAGCAAATGGTTTCACTTCCTGTGCGGACGCCACAATCTTGACCCGAAACCAGTCTTCCATACCCTCGTGCGCAAATACTTCCATTCGACCCTACGTCCCCCATTTAACGAAGAAAAACGGGCCGAGGCAGGTATTCCACCGGATTTCTATTGGCCGTTAACAGAGATTAACGACGCTTAAATCTAGGCATTGGCGCCCACAAAATAGGCGAAATTTCGCCGTTTTTTCAGTCAACTCAACAAGATATAGCAAAAAATCTTGATCCAGAGGGTACGAACAGTTAACCCACTCAGGTGACGCCGATTTGGGGAAAATGACACGTCACACTTATGGGGCAGTTACAGGATTTCGTTTTGCGAGCACGTCTATCATCCAAGATTAATTCAGCATTTGAAAAAAGGCTTCCCGAACGGCGGCTTTTCCTAAAATCTGACACTGAAACACGGTTTGTCCGGCTCTCGCCAACGACCCAAGCTGTGGCCCTTCTGGGGTCGGCGAGTGTGATCGCCTGGACGATCATCGCGTCCTCAGTTCTCTTTATGAATAGTATCGGCTCTGGGTCGGTTCGCGACCAAGCTGATCGTGAACAATACCTCTACGAGGCCCGCCTCAACGCCCTTTCCCAAGAACGCGACAGCCGCACCCAAGACGCCCTTGA
Source organism: Falsihalocynthiibacter arcticus (assembly GCF_000812665.2). Taxonomy (GTDB): domain Bacteria; phylum Pseudomonadota; class Alphaproteobacteria; order Rhodobacterales; family Rhodobacteraceae; genus Falsihalocynthiibacter; species Falsihalocynthiibacter arcticus. Next base: position 3,065,066 of record NZ_CP014327.1, on the reverse strand, counting down.
TGCGCAAAACCGTTTTAGCGCGGCGCTCGACCAGATCTCCAAAATGCAGTCGGAACTCCTCGCTCTTGAGGACCGCCGTCTTGAGCTTAAAACCGGTGTTGATGTCATTCAAACGACCCTGCGCACCGCGATCCATGAGCGCGATAACGCGCGGCGCGAGACCGAAGATTTAAACCTCAAGCTGGCCGAAGGCGAGGCGTTTACCCCCTCCGAAGGCGCGCTTGAAGATATCACAGGCACCGTCGATTTCTTAACCGCCGCCCTTGATAATGCCGCAGATGAGCGTGACGAGATCGTGGTGTCCGCATCCACGGCGCAGGCAACCATCGAGGATTTGGAATTCGAAGCTCTCCTGACCCAACAGCGTAATGACAAAATTTTCAGCCAGCTTGAAGATGCCGTTTCTGTTTCGCTCGCGCCCATGGACAAAATGTTTCGCGACGCGGGTCTGTCCCCTGATCGCATGATCGATCAAATTCGCTCCGGCTATACTGGCCAAGGCGGGCCATTAACGCCCCTCACTTTCTCGACCAAAGGCGAACGCCCCGATGCGGACAGTCTGCGCGCCAATACGATTTTGCGCTCCATGGACGACATCAATATCTACCGTATCGCCGCCACAAAAGCCCCCTTCGCCCTGCCCCTCAAATCGGCGTTCCGCTTCACCTCCGGTTTTGGCCCACGCTGGGGTCGCATGCATAACGGCACCGATTTCGCCGCCTCCTATGGCACACCAATCTACACCACAGGCGACGGTGTGGTGATTTCCGCAGGCTGGCTCTCGGGCTTTGGCAAATTGGTCAAAGTCCAACACGAGTTTGGCATCGTCACCTACTACGCCCATATGTCCAAAATCAACGTTTCCAAGGGCCAAAGGGTCTCGCGCGGCGACCAATTAGGTGCTATGGGGAGTACAGGACGGTCGACCGGAACGCATCTTCATTACGAAGTACACGTTGGCGGGAAACCTGTTAACCCGATGAAATTTATCAAGGCAGCAAGTGATGTTTTCTAAAAGCAGAATCAATGATCCGGCCCCAAAAAAAGCTGGTGAACCCGAAACTTTAAATCTGGACGCTTCCACTCAGAAGCCAACAGGCGAATTCAAGCCATCTGCCCCAAAACCAAAGCCGCCTGCGTCAGTTCTGTCGTCTGACCTCACAATCACAGGCAATCTGCGCACCACAGGCGATATCCAAATCGAAGGCGTCATTGACGGCGACATTCGCGCCCATTTGCTGACTGTTGGCGAAGGCGCCACCGTGCGCGGCGAAGTTGTTGCGGATGACGTTGTGGTTAATGGCCGCGTTGTTGGCCGTGTGCGTGGCTTGAAAGTCCGCCTTACCTCCACCGCCCGCGTCGAAGGCGACATCATTCACAAAACAATCGCGATCGAAAGCGGCGCGCATTTTGAAGGCTCCGTTCAACGTCAGGACGATCCTTTGTCAACAGGCTCAGCGCAAAAAGCGATTGCGGCTCCAACAACCCCCGCTATTCCAGCCGCTAAACCTGCTTAAGCCACAAAACTTCCAATCAAAAAAGGCCGCCTGATTGGGCGGCCTTTTGCATATCTAATGGCCGAAAAGCCTAGTCGCCCTGTGCCTCTGACCGCGATTTCCCCGCCACATTCAACGCCAAGGTCGCGGCCATAAACCCGTCCAAATCGCCGTCCAAAACACCCTTGGTGTCGCTGGTCTCATAATTCGTGCGCAGGTCTTTGACCATCTGATACGGCTGCAAAACATAGCTGCGGATTTGATTACCCCAGCCCGCGTCGCCCGCACTTTCATGCGCTTCGTTCACCAGCGCGCTGCGCTTATCCAACTCCATTTGATACAGCCGCGATTTCAACGCCTTCATGGCGATTTCACGGTTCTGGTGCTGGGATTTCTCCGAACTCGTCACCACGATCCCCGTGGGCGCGTGGGTAATCCGAACCGCCGAATCCGTGGTATTCACGTGCTGTCCACCTGCGCCCGACGAGCGATAGGTATCAATGCGAATATCGGCGGGGTTCACCTCAATCTCGATGTTGTCATCGACGACGGGATAAACCTTGATCGAGGTAAATGACGTGTGCCGTTTGGCAGCACTATCAAACGGCGAAATCCGCACAAGGCGATGCACGCCGCTTTCGGATTTCAACCAGCCATAGGCATTCACGCCCGTAATTTTATAGGCCGCGGATTTAATGCCCGCTTCCTCACCTGCCGTCTCGCTTTGCAGCTCAACCTTGTAGCCCTTCTTCTCGGCCCAACGCACATACATCCTCGCCAACATATTGGCCCAATCACAACTCTCGGTGCCGCCTGCGCCAGAGTTGATCTCAAGGAAGGTATCGTTGCCATCGGCCTCACCATCCAAGAGCGCTTCAAGCTCCTTCTGGGCCGCTACTTTCTCAAGCGCGAACAAGCCGTCTTCGGCCTCTTTAACGACCTCCAAGTCCTCTTCCGCCTCGCCCATTTCGATCAACTCTATGCCGTCCGACAGCTCCTGTTGAATGCCGTCAAACGTCGCCAATGCGTCAATCAACATCTGCCGATCTCGCATTAGTTTTTGCGCCGCAGCAGGATCATTCCAGAGTTCAGGATCCTCGGTGCGTGCGTTGAATTCCTCCAACCGATGCGCAGATGTTTCCCACCCCAACCGTTGCTTCAACAGGTCAAGAGATTTTTCGATCGCAGCAACAGAGTTTTGGACTTCGGCCCGCATGGTGCATCCTTTGGATGAGAGGTTTTGTGGGCGGTGGTATCAAACGGCGCGCGGTGAAACAAGGGCGCTTGCCCCGCCTCCCCCCGCGCGCGCGTTAATACTCGCCGCCGCTTGAAATGGTTCCAAAGGTAGCTTTTTTCCCGAAAGTAACCGTATCGCCGGTCGAGGTGCGGGTGGTGGTGGTTTGCTCGCTTTGCCCAACGTCGTCGAACATCGGCAAGTCGCTGCCCATGGCAAAACCTCCGTCAAACGCCACACCAAACAACGGCTCTTCGCCGTCGCGGAAATATTCGGCAACCACATTCGCGCCAGAAGCAGCGTTGTCCAAACGCGCACCAGAGTAGCGATCGATTTTGATAAAGTGACCGCCCGGTGGGACTTTAAACTTCCCGCCACCATATTTTTCGGTGGCCTTTTTCATGAACTGGGTGAACACAGGGCCACATAATGTGCCGCCATATCCGTTCGGCGCCAAGCTGCGCGGACGGTCATACCCAATATAACATCCCGCCACAATATTGCTGGTGAAACCAATAAACCACGCGTCCTTGCTGTCGTTGGTTGTGCCGGTTTTACCCGCCACTGGCACGTCCAAATTCACCCGCCCCGCCGCCGTTCCGCGCTGCACCACGCCTTGCATCATCGAGGTCAACTGATAGGCGGTGATCGGGTCCATGACGCGCTCGCGCCCCGAGCTAATCACTGGCGCCAATCCTGGCTCTAAACTGGCAATGCGACAATCACTACAGGTCCGCTGATCGTGGCGATAAACCGTTTTGCCCCAGCGATCCTGCACGCGGTCAACCAGCGTCGGCTCCACCCGTTCGCCGCCATTGGCAAACATCGCATAGGCCGCGACCATCTTGAAAAGCGTCGTTTCCTCAGCCCCCAAAGAGTTCGCCAAAAACGCGTTCATGTGGTCATAAACCCCAAACCGCTCCGCATAGGCGGCAACGGTTTCCATGCCGATTTCCTGCGCCAAACGCACGGTCATCAGGTTCCGCGATTGCTCAATCCCCGTACGCAACGGCGCGGGACCATAGAACTTATTGCTCGAGTTTTTCGGACGCCAAACGCCCGCGCCCGTTTCCACAACAATCGGCGCATCGATCACAATCGTCGCGGGCGAATAGCCACTATCAAGTGCTGCTGCATAGACGAATGGTTTAAACGAGGACCCCGGCTGGCGGTCCGCTTGGGTGGCGCGATTGAACACCGAATCCTGATAGGAGAACCCACCCTGCATCGCGATCACGCGCCCTGTGTTCACGTCCATCGCCATGAAGCCGCCCTGCACTTGCGGGATTTGGCGTAGGGTCCAGCGGATGAAACTCCCGTCGCTGTCTTTGGTCATCGCGCGCACATAAACCACATCGCCCACATCCAGCAGATCGGACGCTTTGCTCGCGTTTCTGGCGCGCGCACTGCCCTCAAGCAAGGGTCGCGCCCATTTCACATCCTCGGCAGGAATCCAGTGCCCGTCGGCATCATCTTCAACGCCTTCAATCCCGATTCGCGCCGACGTGTCTCCAAGTTCCAAAACAACCGCGACATGCCAGCCTTCGATATCGCGGGCCGTCTTCAATTCGGCGAGCGCCGTGCGCCATGTTGCATCGTCAACCAAGGCCTCCGCGGGAAGCGTTTTCCCCGTACCGCGCCAAATTCCGCGCGAGCGGTCAAAGGCCTCAAGCCCGTTTTGCAACGCCAACGCCGCCTCGACTTGCAATTCCTGATCCACGGTCGCCCGAACGGTCAAACCGCCCGAGAAAAACTCGTCTTCGCCAAAATCGCGGCTCAATTGACGGCGAATTTCATCCGAGAAATAATCCCGCTCTGGCAAGGTAGATTTGAAGCTTTCAAAATCGCCACTTTGCACCGTGCGCAAAGGTTGGGACACGGCGATTTCATACTCGGCGTCGTCTAAATACCCGTTTTCATGCATTTCTTTCAAAACATAGTCGCGCCGGATCATTGCCCGATCAAGCTGGCGAACGGGGTGATAATCCGATGGTGCCTTTGGCAGAACCGCCAAATAGGCCGCCTCTTCGGGGTCAAGTTCGGACAAGTTCTTGTTGAAATAAGTCTGTGCCGCCGCCGCAACGCCATAGCTGTTTTGACCCAAGAAAATTTCGTTCAGATAGATTTCTAGAATATGATCACGATCCAGTGATTTGACCATGCGATTGGCTAAAATGATCTCCTGAATTTTACGTTCGGCCCGACGACCCCCATCCAAAAAGCTGATTTTGGCAACTTGCTGGGGAATCGTTGAGGCCCCGCGCACGTTCGCGCCCTTGGATTCAATGGCCTCAACAATCACGGCGGCAATCCCGCGCACGTCATAGCCACGGTGGGTGTAAAAATTCTTATCCTCGGCCGACACAAACGCCGCCTTCACCACATCGGGAATCTCTTCGATTGGCGCATAAATCCGGCGTTCTTTGGCGAATTCGTCCATAATGCGCCCCGAACCCGCATAGACGCGGCTGATCGTTGCAGGGCGGTAAACGCTCAACGTTTCATGGTCAGGCAAGTCTTGAGAGAACAACAGAAACAACCCGCCGATCAAAAACGCGCCCATAAATAGAGCATTCAAGACGAATGCAAAAAGCCCGCCAAAAAGGGAAAAAACTGCCCGGATCATTCTGTGCCACCTCTTAGTTCACTCAACTCTATATAGGGCGCGCAGAGGAGGGTCAAAAGGGTTCGGCAACTTGCCGCCATCTTTTAACACAATGAATTTCGCCCATTGCAAATTGTCGCTGACCCCGCCAAAGATTGCGGATGCATCCAGATGATATCCTCCCGACGTATGAGGCCCACGGGGCCGGTTTTGCCGCAAATCGCGGTCGTAGCCTCTTTGAGCGCCCATGGCTGGATCGTTTTTTACGATACACGACGGGCCGCGAGTTGCTGGACTTGGGCTGTGGCTCAGGCCAACCCATCGCCACCTACCTCAGCGAGCGTAATCGCGACATCACGGGTGTCGATGGTGCGGCAACGATGGTGAAACTCTTCGCTAAAAACTTACCGGAACAAACGGTTATCCATGCCGACATGCGCGGTTTGGACCTTGGCAAAAAATTTGACGGCATTTTGGCGTGGAACAGTTTTTTCCACCTCAGCCCCGATGACCAACGCAATATGTTCCCCGTTTTCGCCGCCCACGCCAGCCCCGGTGCGCCGGTTATCCTCACGACGGGCCATGCGGAAGGCGAAGCGATTGGCGAAATCGACGGCGGCGCGCCCGTTTACCACGCGAGCCTCGCCCCTGCGGCCTATCGCACCCTCTTTGACGAGGCTGGTTTTGACGTGATCGACTTCATCCCCGAAGACCCCGATTGCGCAGGCCATTCCGTTTGGTTGGCCCGCAGACGTCGCAGCTAATCCTATTGGCGCAACAATCGCGCCTCTGCGGCATCGGTTACTGTCCAGTTTTGCAACGCTTGTAAAATCCCCAATTGCGCCTTTTTGCGCCATTCGGGGTCTTGCAGGCGGTCCAAATCCTTGGGGTTGGAAATAAACCCAAGCTCCACCAAAACCGACGGAATATCCGGCGCTTTAAGGACCGAAAATCCAGCCTCAAGACGTGGTTTTTTATACATCGTCCCAAGGTGCTCGCGCAGCCCAATTACCAAATCATCCGCCAAACGATCCGCACGCGGCGAAGTCTCTGTGCGGGCTAACTCCATCAAAATATTGGCAATAACATCGTCCTGCTGTGATAAATCCACCCCCGCCAACAGATCCGCGCGGTCGTGGCGCTCCGCAAGTTTTTGCGAGGCTTCGTCACTCGCCGTATCACTCAAAGTATAAACGGTGGCCCCCGTCGCGCGCCCTTCCGAAAGTGCATCCGCATGCAGCGACAGGAACACATCCGCCCGCGCCGCCCGCGCCATTGTCACCCGCGTTTCCAAAGGGACAAACGCATCGTCTTCGCGGGTCAACTGAACTTGAAACCCGCCTTCGCGCAGCAAGATTTCCTTCAACTCAAGCGCAAACGTCAGCATCAAATCGGCCTCGCGCACGTCGCCGCGCTCTGCCCCCGGATCAATGCCCCCATGCCCCGGATCCAACACGATCATCACATCGCCCTCGCCGGTTTGACGCCGGATGGGGGTGGCCAAGTCAACAGCCTTTGGTACAGAGAATGCGGCCCCCGCAGGTGCGCCAGACGCGGCGGCAAAGGCCTCCGGTGTCGCGTTTTTCAACAACGCCGTGAACAGCGCGTCTCGGGTCTCACCTACTTTAAGTCCAGCTAAATCAATCACTTGAGGCGAAGTAAGATCAACAACCATCCGTGACCATCCCGCTGAAAACGGCCCCATATGCACTGCCTGCACTTGGGTATCCAAAAGCAGATCCTCCGCCTCCACGCCACTCCAATCCACCTCATTAAAGTCAATAACAAGGCGCGCAGGGTCGGTCAGGGTAAAGACGCGATAGGGCACGGGTTGGCTGAGCAAAAGATCAACCTTCAGCCCGTCCTCCGTGTCAATTATCGCGGATTTTTCAACATCCACCCGCGCCAAAGCATTGAACTCCTGCGCGTGGATCGCACCCGCAAAACTCAACGCGCACAGGGTCGCGAATATCCCTCTCACAAATGGCCTCGCTCGGTCATAAACTTGCGCAAACGGGCCAAACCTTCTTTGATATCCGCCGTGCTGCGGGCATAGGAAAACCGCATCCATTGTGCGCCCCGTCCCGCGTCAAAATCCAATCCGGGTGTCACAGAAACCCCCGCTTTTTCCAGTATTTCCTGTGAAAACGCGAGGCTGTTATCGGTAAACTCGCTCACCTCTGCATAGATATAAAACGCGCCATCTGGCGGCGCAAACCGCGTGAAACCCGCCTTTGGTAATTCCTCCAACATCAGCGCGCGATTGGCCGAATAGACCTCAAGGTTTGCGTCAAGTTCCGCGTCACATCCCAACGCGCCAAGCGCTGCTATCTGCGCCGCATGCGGGGCGCAAATGAACATATTCTGCGCCAAACGTTCCACCGTGCGCACATGATCTTGCGGCACAACCATCCAGCCGATGCGCCACCCCGTCATCGAGAAATACTTGGAAAACGAGTTGATTACATAGACATCATCACTCAACTCAAGCGCCGAAACCGCCCGCTCGCCATGGTGAATCCCGTGGTAAATTTCGTCGGAAATAAAGGCGGTATCGGTTGCAGCACAACTCTCGATCAACGCCGCCAATGCCGCGCGCGATAGGATGGTACCACTCGGATTAGACGGGCTGGCCACGATCAACCCCTTGAGGTCCCGCCCCACAAGATCATCAGGAACCGGCTGAAAACGGTTGGCCTCGGAGGTTTCAAATCCAACGTCCGTCAGGCTCAAAGCCCGCAAAATCTGGCGATATGATGGATAGCCAGGCAAACCCAAACCCACTCGGTCTCCAGCATCAAACAGCGCCGTAAACGCAAGTAAAAACCCCGCCGACGAGCCCGATGTCACGACGATCCGCGCAGGCGAAACCGTCACCCCGTACCACTTCTGATAGAGCGCCGCGATTCCTTCGCGCAACGCCAGAAGCCCAAGCGCCGATGTATATCCAAGCGGGCTTTCTTCCATCGCAGCCGCCAAAGCCGCCCGCGCCCCCGCAGGGGCAGGCGTGCCCGGTTGCCCGACCTCCATATGGATAATATGGCGCCCATTCGCCTCCGCTTGCGTCGCGGCCTCCATCACATCCATAACAATAAAGGGATCAACCTGTGAACGCCTTGAAACCTGCATCATTTTATCCTTATGCTCGCTTACGTCTTTGTCCCAATGAAAGCCTCAAAGGTCAATGCAAGCATTTTTCCGAATCCCGTTTTTTCGCCTTCTCTTCGTGCTGCTTCTCTGTTTACAGCCGTTTTCCGCCCGCGCCGCGTCGCTGATCCGCGATCCCGACATTGAACAAGCCCTCCATCGCTTGGCCACCCCCGTTTTAGTGGCCGCCGGACTCAATCCCGGGCGCATTCAAATCTTGTTGATCAACGATAAATCAATGAACGCCTTTGTGATTGATCAGAACCATATTTTCATCCACACGGGCCTGATGTTGCGCATAAAATCCGCCGCCCAAATCCAAGGGGTGATCGCCCATGAAGCAGCGCATATTGCCAATGGTCACATCACTCAACGCATTGTTTTGGCTGATGGAATTTCCGCCGTTGCCGGAATCGGGATAATTTTGGGCGTCGCGATTGCCGCCTCCACGGGGCGGCCGGATGCAGGGGCCGCAGTAGCCGCAGGCGTGGCCTCCTCCGCGCAACGGTCCTTCCTCACCCACACCCGCGCCGAGGAAGCGAGCGCCGACCAATCCGGATTTCGCTACACCGCAAGTGCGGGTGTTGATCCCGCCGCAATGATCGAAGTTCTCAATCTTTTCAAGGGACAAGAGGTCCTCGGAACCTCCCGCCAAGACGCCTATGTGCGCAGCCACCCCCTCACCAGCCAACGCCTGCGCGCCGCCCGTGGATTCGCCGCCGCCTACGGTGGAAATGTCAAAGACAGCCGCGAAGCCGACTATTGGTTTGCCCGCGCCAAAAGCAAACTCGCAGCCTTCCTACAAAACCCGCAAGCCGAACGGCGCAAACTCAAAGCCTCCGACACGGGCGAGATCGCGCAGATGGTCCGCGCGATCACCTACCATCGCCAAGCTAATGCAAACAAAGCGCTTTCCGCGATGAATAGCGTTCTCGCGGCCCGCCCGAATGACCCCTACTATCGCGAATTACAGGCGCAAATACTGATGGAATCTCGCCAGTTTGATGCGGCCCTCGGCGCCTATGCTATGGCCCTCAACGGCGCGCCAAAAAACGCGATCATCATGGCGGGATACGGGCGGGCGCTGTTGGCTGCAGGTGGATCAGCAAACGAAGCTAAAGCGTTGAATGTCCTGATAAAAGCCCGAGCTCTGGATGGCCAAGACCCGCGCCTTTTGCGTGATCTTGCCGTGGCCTATGCCAAGGCGAAACAGCCCGGAATGGCGTCCCTCGTGACGGCAGAGCGCTTTGCGCTGGACGGTAAATTCAAAGACGCCGCCATTCACGCCAAACGCGCCGCAGACCAGCTCCCGCATGGATCGACCGGTGCGCGCCAAGCACAAGACATTCTATTCACCGCCGAACGCCTTGAGAAGAAAGGAAAAAATAGAAACTAAGCCTCAACCTCGTCCAAAGCAGCCTGTGCATCCAACGCCGCAGCCTTTGCCTCGACTTGCTCCACGATCTCTTCGATCATCGCCTCATTGCTGAGTTTGTGGCTTTGTTTTCCGGCCAAATAGACCATGCCACTGCCCGCGCCGCCGCCGGTAAATCCGATGTCTGTCATCAGGGCTTCCCCCGGACCATTCACCACACAGCCGATAATCGACAGGCTCAAACTGGTGGAAATATGCGCCAAGCGCTCCTCCAGCGTTTGGACGGTTTTGATCACATCAAAACCCTGCCGCGCACAGCTTGGACAGGAAATAATCGTCACCCCGCGATGGCGCAAACCAAGAGATTTGAGCATTTCAAAGCCCACTTTCACCTCTTCAACAGGGTCCGCCGACAGGCTCACACGGATGGTGTCGCCAATCCCGCTCCACAACAGGCTGCCCATGCCGACCGCGCTTTTGACGGTACCTGACATCAAGCCGCCCGCCTCGGTGATGCCCAAGTGAATGGGCGCGTCGGTCTCTTCGGCAAGCGCCTGATAGGCGGCGGCCGCAAGGAAAACATCGCTGGCTTTGACCGAGATTTTGAACTCGTGGAAGTCATTGTCTTGCAGGATTTTGATGTGATCCATGCCGCTTTCGACCATCGCCTCTGGGCAAGGTTCGGCATATTTTTCAAGCAGATGGCGCTCAAGGCTTCCCGCATTCACCCCAATCCGAATGGAGCAACCATAGTCGCGCGCGGCCTTAATGACTTCGCGCACCCGCTCTTGGCTACCGATATTTCCGGGGTTGATCCGCAGACACGCAGCCCCCGCTTCGGCGGCTTCAATCGCGCGTTTATAATGGAAATGGATGTCGGCCACGATCGGCACTGGGCTTTGCTTACAAATTTCACGCAGCGCCGCCGTGCTCTCCTGATCGGGGGCCGAAACCCGCACAATATCGGCTCCGGCCTCGGCGGCGGCGTTGATCTGGGCCAAAGTCGCTTTCACGTCGGTCGTGAGAGTGTTGGTCATGGTTTGCACCGTGATCGGCGCATCGCCGCCCACAGGCACATTTCCCACCATAATTTGCCGAGACTTGCGCCGATAAATATTCCGCCAAGGGCGCACAGGATTGAGCGACATCTATATTCTCCGCATTGGGGGCCGTTTTTGGCGCATTCCGATGGTGTTTAGATAAGGCTTCGCGCAAGCACTGACAACTGCAAGCACGCAAATCGGACCTTCAATTTTGTGTGGGGAGGTGCCGAAATTATTCTACTGCGGCCAAAGCGACGTATTTTGCCAAATCTTGATCGGCGTTCATATCCGCAACCTTATAGGCTTCGCTCAGCGAGTCCTGTGCCAAAACCACTTTTGACGCGACCGAACCCGCGCGCCCTGCGGGACCATAGGTTTCGCCGTTGACGCCGAAGTAAACCGACCCAGAATTCCCCGCGCGTAGCATAGGCGGCACTTCCGTTGCCGGAATGATAAATTCTTCGCCTGTGTCGAGAATTTTCTCAAAGATAACAGTGCCATCCGCCGCTGAAACCCGCACCCACGCTGGGCGCACCGCGAAAATCTTTAACTCTGGCGAAGCTTCTGCAATGACCTGAACTTCGCTCTCTTCAATCGCCGCCAAGGCGGCTTCTACATTGCTCGCAAGGACGGTCGCAGCGCTTCTAAATGCATCGGGGGACAGGGCCGAAATCGGCCCATCACGCGCGATCAAAACCGGCACCGCGAGCGCCTCTGGACGGTACAGGCGCGTCAGGGCGTCTGTTGGTAAATCTGATGCGTTATCAGTTACTTGCGTCGGCAACACGTCTTCGGAAAATCCGGAGGACCCACCGCGTAAAGGATCTAGGGAGGAGCCCACACCCGAAGCTTCTGTCAAAGGCGCAAATTGCACGCGCTGCACTTCCTGCAGCACGGAATATCCGCCGTAACCAAGTCCCGCGATCAACACAATCAAAACCGCGACAGAGCCAATGGCTGCGGGTTCGATTTTGGACAGCATGGCCTCGCCACGCGGCACAAAAGAGGCGTTGGGGTTGGCAAAGGGGTCTTTGCCCTCAAATTTACGCGCCCGACGTTCCGCCTTGAGCGCCGCCGCACTGGAGGCCTCGGCGGACATGCCATGCACGGTTTCGAAATTCGCTTCTACACAGAAGGTCGTGTAGGCCCATTCGGGGTCCATCCCAAGATAGCGCGCATAAGAGCGCACGTACCCGGCAATAAATCCGGGAGTTTCAAAAGCAAGGGGGTCGGCATTTTCAATTGCGGCGATATAGGTCGCTTTGACCTTAAGCTCGCGTTGAACATCTAGAAGGGATTTGCCCAGAGTCGCCCGCTCTCCGCGCATAAGATCGCCGAGTCGCAACTCATATGAGTCAAAGCCGGATGTCCCTTCCTCTTTGACCGATTTCGGCGAAAGAATGCGCCTAATCATCTGCCCTGCCCTAACGTTCAAATTGCCCCAGTGGTCATTTCCTAGCCGAGTTTGATTCGCCTGAAATCCCGTGTCTAGATAACCTCTTGACGATTATCTTAGCACAGCACAATCGATTCTGCACGTTTCTGTGAACTACCCAGTGAGATCGGCGCGATTCAGCGCACAATGGCTCCAAAGTGCGTCCAAACCGTTCACAAGTGCATCCATTTCACGCGGTCCGTGTACCGGCGATGGGGTAAATCGCAACCGCTCGGTGCCACGGGGCACAGTGGGGAAGTTGATCGGCTGCACATAGATTCCGTGCTCTTCCAACAAGCGATCCGAGATCATTTTGCATTTCACCGGATTCCCGACATGCACGGGTACAATGTGCGTTCCGTGATCGATGATCGGCAGGCCCAAACCTTTGAGGCGCAGCTTCAAAATCGCCGCCTGAGTCTGGTGTTTGACCCGCAAAGAATCGTCTGTTTTCAGGTGCCGCACAGAGGCCGCAGCCCCCGCCGCAATTCCAGGGGCAAGGGAGGTGGTAAAGATGAAGCCCGGCGCATAAGACCTTATGGCGTCACACATTTTTTCGGATGCCGCGATATAGCCGCCCATCACACCGTAAGCTTTGGCAAGGGTACCGTTGATGATATCCAAACGGTGCATCAGCCCGTCGCGTTCGGCAACACCGCCGCCGCGTGGGCCATACATGCCAACCGCGTGCACTTCGTCGATATAGGTCAGCGCGTTGAACTCATCCGCGAGGTCAAGGATCGCCTCAATCGGGCCAAAATCGCCGTCCATCGAGTAGATGGATTCAAATGCGATAAGTTTCGGCGTCGCAGGATCATCGGCGGCCAAAAGTTCGCGCAAATGCGCCACGTCATTGTGACGGAACACGCGCTTCGCGCCACCATTGCGACGGACGCCTTCGATCATGCTCGCGTGGTTCAAAGCGTCGGAGTAAATAATTAATCCGGGTAAAATTTTAGGCAAAGTTGAGAGAGTCGCGTCATTTGCGATATAGGCCGAGGTAAACAGCAGCGCCGCTTCCTTCTGGTGCAAATCCGCCAATTCCGCTTCTAGGCGCTTATGGTAAACCGTGGTCCCCGAAATATTGCGCGTACCACCAGAGCCCGCGCCCGCCGCATCAATCGCTTCGTGCATCGCTTCCAAAACGACGGGGTGTTGCCCCATGCCGAGATAGTCATTGCCACACCACACCGTGATATTTTGCTCTTCGCCATCTGGGCGCGTCCAAACCGCATGCGGGAACGCACCATTTTTGCGTTCGATATCGATAAAGGTGCGATAACGCCCCTCCTCGTGCAAACGTTCTAAGGCTGCGTCGATGTGGTCATTATAGGTCAAAGCGCTCTCCAAGTTTGCCTACTGAGCCTTGGCTCTTAGGTTTCGCATATGCTCTATGGAACGAGCCGCAATAAATCTAGGTTACAAAATGCCGCGCTTGGATTCAATCATCCATTGACAACTTTTTCACCCTCATTTGGTCTCGATAAGCGGGTTTTTCGTGCCCCGCTTTGATCTATCTCAATGCGCTGTCGATTTAGCCTCTCCGCGCGCCCTGCCCTTGTCACGCCAGATAGGGCTGATAGGGTCGCGAAAAACCCCACCCAAAAGGACAGACAATGACCCTCGCCCCCGTTCTCGCACGCATTGATTCCGAACTCCCCCAATCCGTGGAGCGCCTCTTTGAGCTTTTGCGCATTCAGTCGATCTCGACCGATCCGGCGTTCAAGGGAGATTGCGAGACCGCCGCAGACTGGCTGGTCGCAGATTTGCAATCACTGGATGTCACGGCCTCCAAGCGCGCCACCACGGGCCACCCGATGGTTGTCGGCCATATCGACGGCCCCAAAGACGCACCGCACGTGCTGTTTTACGGCCACTATGATGTACAACCCGTTGATCCGCTTAATCTCTGGGACAACCCACCATTTGAGCCCCGCGTCGAAGACACCGCCAAAGGCAAAGTGATCCGCGCCCGTGGTTCCTCCGATGACAAAGGCCAGTTGATGACCTTCATTGAGGCCTGTCGCGCATGGAAAGCCGTCCACGGCGCGCTGCCCGTCAAGATCACCTTTTTCTTTGAGGGCGAAGAAGAAAGCGGCTCGCCCTCGCTGATCCCCTTCATGCAGGAAAACGCAGAAGAACTAAAAGCCGATATCGCGCTGATCTGTGACACAGGCCTGTTTGGCGAAGAAACCCCCGCGATTGTCACCCGCCTGCGCGGACTCTTGGGCGAAGAAATCCACATCCATGGCCCAAGCAAGGATCTGCACTCGGGGATGTTTGGCGGCATCGCGGCAAACCCCGCACGGGTTTTGGCCAAAATCATCGCAGGTCTGCACGACGACACAGGCCGCGTCACCGTTGCGAATTTCTACGACGGCGTCGCCGATTTGCCCGCCGATATTGCCGCCCAATGGGACGCGCTTGGCTTTAGCCCCGAAGGTTTCCTCGGCGAAGTCGGCCTCGCAAAACCCGCAGGCGAACAAGATCGCTCGGCCCTTGAGATGATCTGGTCGCGCCCCACCTGTGAAGTAAATGGCCTCAAAAGCGGCTATACGGGCGATGGTTTCAAAACCGTTCTGCCTTCCGTTGCGATGGCAAAAATCAGTTTTCGTTTGGTCAGCAAACAAGATCCGTTGGAAATTCGCAAAAACTTCCGCGCCTATGTCCAAAGCATGTTGCCCAGCGATTGCACGGTCACCTTTAAGGACCACAGCGCCTCGCCCGCTGGCGAAATGTCAACCGACAACCCCGCGTTTCAAGCGGCCCAACGCGCGCTCTCGGAGGAATGGCCCCGCGCGGCGGCCTTTGTGGGCTGTGGTGGCTCCATCCCGATTGCGGGCCACTTTAAAACCTACCTAGGCATGGACGCCCTGCTCACAGGCTTCAGCAAAGACGACGACCAACTCCATTCGCCTAACGAGAAATACGACATGGAAAGCTTCCACAAAGGCATTCGCAGCTGGGCGCGTATCCTCAACGAATTGAGCAAAACCTAACCAGCGGCTCCCGCCCGCTTTAGGCGCCTAACGGCCCCACAGCCGTTGGGCCTAGCCGGTTTTCTTGCGAAAACCGGCAGCACGCCTCAAAGGGGGGCTTTTCAAGGCGGCAATGGGTTCTATGCCCCAAGAAAACCCTGTGGTAGGTTCAATCCTAGCATTTGATTTGACGGGCGCACCTCCTTGGATATTTTACAACTCACCTCCCTTTTGATTGTCCTCGCGGGCGTTTTCGGCAGCATCAACTACCTTTTCCTCAAACTGCCAAGCTCCATCGGCATCCTCATCGTGGCGTTGTTTTCCTCGCTGGGCGTCATGGCGTTTGACTACTTTGTGCCCGTCTATCACTCCGAAGATCGCGTCCGCGCGTTGGTCTCGGAAATCGCGTTTTCCGACGCGCTGCTTGACGGCATGTTGGGCCTGCTTCTGTTTGCGGGCGCGTTGCACGTAAAAATCGCCGATCTGCGCGAGCAATGGCGGGTGGTTTTCTTTATGGCGACCTTGGGCGTGGCATTATCCACCGTGGTCATTGGCTTCGGCTTTAGCTGGCTGACGGGCATGCCCCTGATCGTGGCGCTGGTGTTTGGCGCGCTGATTTCGCCCACCGACCCTGTTGCGGTCCTTGGGGTGTTGCGCGGCGCGAACCTGCCTAAATCACTCGAAACCAAGATCGCGGGCGAAAGCCTGTTTAACGACGGGGTGGGCTATGTGGTTTTCCTTGTTCTGGTCAGCCTCGCGTTTCCTTCCGTCGACGCGCATGCCACGGGCGGCAAAGAAGCCGCGATCCTGTTTTTCCAAGAAGCGGGCGGCGGGGCCCTGCTTGGTGGCGTCCTTGGCTGGCTCACCTTCCGCTTGATGCGCCGCATCGACGATTACGCCCTCGAAGTCCTGATCACCTTGGGCCTCGCCTTTGGCGGCTACCAACTCTCGGAATTCCTGCATGTCTCCGCCCCCATTATGGCCGTTGTCGCGGGGCTGTTTATCGGCGACGTCGGCATGAAACACGGCATGTCCGAGGAAACCCGCCAATACGTCAAAGCCTTCTGGTCAATGATCGACGAAATCCTCAATGCTGTGCTATTCCTGATGATCGGCTTTGAAGTCTTCGCGGTGGTGTTTTCCCAATCCGCCTTCATCTCGGGCCTCGGCGCAATCCTGCTGTCACTCTTGGGCCGCTTTATCGCCGTCGCGGTGCCTATCACAATGATGCGCCCCTTCCGCAGTTTCTCCTCGGGGGCGGTCCCGATTATGACATGGGGCGGCCTTAAAGGCGGCATCTCGGTCGCACTCGCCCTCTCGCTCCCTGACAGCGAATACAAAAGCCTGATCCTCACCTGCACCTATATGGTCGTGGTGTTTTCCATTATCGCTCAAGGCCTTAGCGTCGCGCGCCTCGCCAAACGCTTTGCGACTGAACCGGAGCTTATGTGATGGCGCGCTGGGTTGCCTTCCTGCGCGGGGTGAATGTGGGGGGCCACGGAAAACTCGCGATGAAACCGCTCTGCGCGTCCATGCAGGCCCAAGGGTTTACCAATGCGACAAGCTATATCCAAAGCGGCAATCTGGTGTTCGACCACACCTCCGAAAGCGCAAATGACGTGGCCACAGCCCTCAAAACCCTGATCAAAGCCCAAGCTGATTTCGCCCCCGAAACTCTCGTCCTGCCCGCACAGATCCTCGCAAAAATCCTCGCCGATTGCCCCTTCCGCACCCCCGACATCGACCCAAAAACCCTGCATTTCCTGCTCCTAGCAGAACCTCCCACATCCCCAGACCTCACCAAAATAGAAACCCTGCGCGCCCCTGACGAAGCCTTCGAGATCACAGACCACGCCGCCTACCTCCTCGCCCCCTCTGGCATTGGCCGCTCCAAACTCATGGCCGCCAGCGAGCGCCTCCTCGGCGTCCCCACCACAACGCGGAACCTGCGAACGATTGAGGCAGTTTTGTCGCTTTCTCGGGCATAGGCTCTGGAAAACGCGCGCAGAAACCCTTATGAAAACGCCAGAATGAATACGAGGACCGCAGGATAATGACAGACACAATTCTACTCCGCTGCGAAGCACACGGCCTGCGCCTAACCGACCAACGCCGCGTAATCGCTGGTGTTCTAGAGGATGCGACCGACCATCCCGACGTCGAAGAACTCTACGCGCGAGCGGTGAAACTCGACCCGAGAATCTCCATCGCCACGGTCTATCGTACCGTCAAATTGTTTGAGGAAAGCGGTATCCTTGAGAAGCACGAATTCGGCGATGGCCGCGCCCGTTACGAGGCCGCCGACCGCGACCACCACGACCACCTGATCGACATGAACTCAGGCCGTGTGATCGAATTTGTCGATCCCGACATCGAAGCCCTACAAGAGAAAATCGCCCAGAAACTCGGCTATGAATTACGCGGCCACCGCCTCGAGCTCTACGGCGTCCCGCTCAAGAAAAACTAGCGTCATAAAACCGTCACCGCTCCCCCGCTATAGAGCATCTATTTGACGTGAGCCCCCCCCTTGCGTAAAAGGCCCTTGGCCCTCCCGTGATTTGTTTCAAAAGGACATCCCTACATGACCACGATCATCGATATCTTTGCCCGCGAAATTCTCGACAGCCGGGGCAACCCCACCGTTGAAGTCGACGTCACCCTCGAAGACGGCACAATGGGCCGCGCGGCTGTCCCTTCTGGCGCTTCCACTGGTGCTTACGAAGCTGTTGAAATGCGCGACGGCGACAAATCCCGCTATATGGGCAAAGGCGTTTTGAACGCGGTTGCTGCGGTTAACGGCGAAATCGCCGAAGCCCTCGTTGGTTGGGACGCCACCGAACAAGAAGCCATCGACGCGACCATGATCGAACTCGACGGCACCCCAAACAAAGCCCGCCTCGGCGCCAACGCCATCCTCGGCGTTTCCCTCGCAGTTGCAAAAGCCGCCGCCGAAGCTTCCGGCCAACCCCTCTACCGCTATATCGGAGGCACCTCCGCGCGCGTTCTGCCCGTACCCATGATGAACATCATCAATGGCGGCGAGCATGCCGACAACCCAATCGACATCCAAGAATTCATGATCATGCCGGTTTCCGCGACCAACATCCGCGACGCCATCCGCATGGGCGCTGAAATCTTCCACACGTTGAAAAAAGAACTTTCCGACGCGGGCTACAGCACAGCAATCGGCGACGAAGGCGGCTTCGCACCAGCCCTCTCTTCTACCCGCGACGCGCTTGATTTCATCCTTAAAGCGATTGAAAAAGCAGGCTACAAACCCGGCGAAGACATCTACCTCGCGCTCGATTGCGCCGCGTCTGAATACTACAAAGACGGCAAATACGAGATGAAAGGCGAAGGCATTTCGCTCACCTCCGCTGAAAACGTCGCCTACCTCGCCAAACTCGCCGCCGACTACCCGATCATCTCGATTGAGGATGGCTGTGACGAAGACGATTGGGACGGCTGGAAGCTTCTCAACGACACCATTGGTGACAAAATCCAACTCGTGGGCGACGATCTTTTCGTGACCAACCCCGAGCGCCTCGCAATGGGCATCGAACGCGGTTCCGCAAACGCGATGCTGGTGAAAGTGAACCAAATCGGCACGCTTTCCGAAACATTGAAAGCCGTCGATATGGCCCACCGCGCCCGCATGACCAACGTCATGTCGCACCGCTCTGGTGAAACCGAAGACGCCACAATCGCCGACCTCGCGGTTGCCACAAACTGTGGCCAAATCAAAACCGGCTCCCTCTCGCGCTCCGACCGTCTGGCAAAATACAACCAGCTGATCCGCATCGAAGAAGCCCTCGGCGAAACCGCCGTCTACGCGGGCCTCTCGATCTTAAAATAAGCGTCTAAATTCTCGGAAAGCCCTCGCCAATCGCGGGGGCTTTTTGCGTTCTGGGGGCCGCTTATTCCGCCGCCCGAACCCTTTGAAGCGCCGCCACCTCTGCGCGCAATGCCCGCACTTCCTGCAAGATCATCGAGGTTTCCGCCGACATCGCCTCACGCTCATCATGCGCCTCCGCACTCTGCTGCGACTGCATTGCATCCACAATCACACCAATAAACAGGTTCAAGACCGCAAAGGCCGTCATCACGATAAACGGCACAAATAACACCCACGACCACGGGTAAATCTCCATGACGGGGCGCACAATGCCCATCGACCAGCTCTCAAGCGTCATTATCTGGAACAGCGTATAGGCCGAAGCGCCCAACGTCCCAAACCAGTCTGGAAAGGCCACGGCATAAAGTTTTGTCGAAATAACCGCGAAAACAAAGAAGATAAGCCCCAATAACAGGACAATCGCCCCCATCCCCGGCAGGGCCTGCATAAGCCCATTCACCACGCGGCGCATCGACGGCACGGTCGAAACCAAGCGCAAAACCCGCAAAATACGGAACGCCCGCAAAACAGCCAGCGGTCCAACCGCAGGCAGCAAGGCAACCGCAACAATCGTGAAGTCAAAGATACGCCAAGGGTCGCGCCAGAATCCCCGACAATCAACGGAAAGCCGCAGCAAAATTTCAACGACAAACAGCCCAAGAATAGTGACATCCATCACTTTTAGAAACGGTCCAGCAAATTTCATCGCTTGGGGCACGGTTTCCAACGCCAAAACAATCGCATTCACCACCACCAACACAATAATCGTCGGCTCAAACAGCCTATGATTTACAATTTGCTCAAGTCGTTTGCGAAGCATGCGAATTCTATCCATTTTTGGGCCAAGGGGAACGGCTGCTGCTTACGCTATTTTCAGGATCACATGCAAGCAAGCCCTCCGCCGCTTCTGCTATGATCCGCCGATCCGACGCGCCGAAAAATTGTGCTGCAAACGAAACGCGGATTTTGCATGAATTGACAAAGGATTAGGCAACCGTTTCTATGCCTCATACTTTATGAACGTCTCGCCCCAAAGCCCCTGAGGTTCCTCCATGCAAACAGCCGACAAAATCATCGCCCAACTCAACCTCGCGCCCCACCCGAAGGCGGCTATTACCGCCAAACGTGGCAAGCCGATAACGAAGGTCGCGCAGCGGGGACCTGCATTTATTTTCTGCTGAAAGAGGGCGAAGCAAGCCATTGGCACTGGGTCGATACCGCCGAGATTTGGCACTATTACGCGGGGGCGACGTTAACACTTTCCATCGCCGAAACCGCCCAAGGCCCCGCCATTGACCACTGCCTTGGCCCCGACGTGCTCGCGAACCAAACCCCGCAAATTCTCGTGGCGCCAAACCACTGGCAAGCCGCCAGAACCGACGGCGCGTTTACCCTCGTCGGCTGCACCGTCTCGCCCGGATTTGAATTTGCCAAATTCACCCTCGCCCCGCCAGATTTCGACATCCCGCGCGGCTAATTTCCGGCTCAAAAATGTATAAAAACTTTAAAAAAGCCCCTCTCAGGAGTTTAAAGTTTTTAAACTTCCTTGCGTAACGCCCCCGTCGGCTCGCTCAAAATGCCGCCGCCAATCGGCACCCGCACCCCCGTCGTTCCGGGGGCCGAGGTCGTGAAACCGCGCGCAACCCTCACCGCCAAAAACCCGAACGCTTGCGCCTCAAGCATGTCCCCATCAAGGCCCGCGTTCTCAATCGGCGCCACCGGACAGTCCATAAACATCGACAACATCGACATCAAAGTGACGTTTTTACGCCCACCTCCACAGACCAAAACCCCCTGCGGAGGGCTCGGACAATGCTCCAAACCCTTCGCCGCCGAAGCGGCCACCATGGCCGTCACCGTCGCCACCGCATCGGCGTCATCCATGTGACCAACCCAATCCGCGATATCTGGAAAACTATCTCTATCCAATGACTTAGGAGGCATACGATAGAAATACGCATCCTCAAGAAACTGCTCAACCAGCGCCTCGTCAACCTCGCCATCCGCCGCCAAAGCGCCATCTTTGTCAAAAGATTCTCCGCGACGCGCGAGCATCAAATCATTGATCGGCGCATTCGCAGGCCCCGTGTCAAACGCGAGCAACGCGCCATCCTCTTCGGGGTAACTGGCGCTGGGATCAACCCACGTCATATTGCCAACCCCGCCCAAATTCAAAAACACAATCGGCCCTTCGGTGCCAATAAATTTCGCACAGGCAAAGTGGAAAAACGGCGCAAGTGGTGCGCCTTCCCCCCCATTTCCACATCGCTAGACCGGAAATCCCACACCACCGGACAGTCCAAAACCTCCGCCAAAACACGGCCGTTTCCGGCCTGATGTGTGCCACGGCCATGAGGTTCATGAGAAAGAGTTTGTCCATGAAAACCAATGAGTTGCGGGCGCTGAAACTGACTCAAAACATTGGCATGGACGATCTCGACCGCCTCAGCGGCCTCCTCCACACCGGCATCCCCTGGCCACAATCCAAAGGCCGCAGCAATCGGCGCGCTCTCCTCAGAGGAATACGGATGATACGCACTTTCACCAAACTCAAAGATTTCCTCGCCATCCGTCAAAATTGCAGCGGCATCGACCCCGTCAAGCGACGTTCCAGACATCGTTCCGATCGACCAAATTGCCCCAGCTTCCAACATGTACTTCCCCTTTGTGCGCAGCCCCCCTATACCCAGAGGCGTTAACGAATAGAATGGACCAAATGACGATGACCTACCACCCAAAATCAGAGTTTATGCGTGTGATGATCGACCGCGGCTATTTGGCCGACTGCACCGATTATCAATCGCTCGACGAAGCGCTGATCGCAGGCGTCGTTCCAGCCTATATCGGGTTTGACGCCACGGCGAATTCCTTGCACGTGGGCAGCTTGATACAAATCATGATGCTACGCTGGCTGCAAAAATCTGGCCACAAACCGATCGTTTTGATGGGCGGCGGCACGACCAAGGTTGGCGACCCTTCCTTTCGGGCGGATGAGCGGCCTTTGTTAACGGACGACCAAATCAACGCCAATATCGACGGCATCAAACAGGTGTTCTCGGCCTATGTTACCTTTGGTGACGGCCCAACCGATGCGGTGATGGTGAACAACGCCGAATGGCTTGATGGCTTGAACTATCTTGAGTTTTTACGTGACATTGGGCGGCATTTCTCGGTCAACCGTATGCTGGCGTTTGAGAGCGTGAAATCGCGCCTTGATCGTGAACAGAGTCTGAGCTTCCTTGAATTCAACTACATGATTCTCCAAGCCTATGATTTCCTTGAGCTAAACCGTCGTTACGGCTGTCTCCTTCAGCTTGGCGGGTCGGATCAATGGGGTAATATTGTCAACGGGATCGACCTGACGCGCCGCGTTCTGGACCACCAGATTTATGGCATGACGTCGCCCCTTTTGACGACGTCGGATGGCAAGAAAATGGGCAAGTCGCAAGATGGCGCGGTTTGGCTCAATCCTGCGATGCGCAGCCCGTATGAATTCTGGCAATTCTGGCGCAATACGACGGATGCTGATGTGGGCCGTTTTCTTAAGCTTTATACCGAGCTTCCGATTGAGGAATGCGACCGTTTGGGCGCCCTTGAAGGGTCCGAAATCAATGCTGCGAAAATCCTCCTCGCCAACGAAGTCACGACCCTCGCGCATGGTGCAGAGGCCGCCAAGACCGCCGAAGCGACGGCACGCGAAGTGTTTGAAAAGGGCGGGATTGGCGACGACTTACCGACCGTGACCCTGAGCGCCGAAGACATTGGCGACGGCATTTCCATCGTCCAACTTTTGGTCAAATCGGGCTTAGTGAAGTCAGGCAAAGAAGCCAAACGCCTGATCTCGGAAAACGGTGCAAAGGTTAACGACGAAGCCCTTACGGACGCTGGCTTGATGATCGATATGGCGGCGCTTGCAGCCCCGATGAAGCTGAGCGCGGGCAAGAAACGCCACGCCTTGGTTGTTGCACAAGGTTAATCACCGAAGTTACTGGAGAACGCGCCCATTGCGGCGCGTTCTCTATTTGAGCATCCATTTTCCGTCTGGCCAGAAGGCGTGAAACGCAAAGGCAAACAGCACGTCATGCGGCACATCCGCGCCAGTGCTTGCGTCTTTGACACGGATGCTGCCAACCTCGCGACTAGTGGCGATATCGGCTTTATCCAGCACACTGGTTTGGCCCTCACGCCACGTGATTTTGACCCCATTTTCAGTAACTTCACCGACTTCAGACAGGCGATCCAACGGCCATGCGGCATCCCCGACACGTACAACGCGCATCAGAGGCGAAATGCCATGCGGCGGATTTTCACCCCGATATAAAAACGGCTGACTTGAACTGTCATAGCCACGATAGGGATTCTGGCCATAACTACGCGGCCAGTCTGGCTCTTTCATCACAAGGCCATTTGGATTGCGCGCCTTGAACTGGTCGAAACCCTCCATCCATGCGGGCAATTGCGTCAGCTCGTCGCCCGTATGGGCGCCGACAATGCCCGTTCCAATCGCCTGTTGCCACCAGCTTTCGGTCTCGCGATCAAACATCACCATATCCGAGTTGCGCAGCTTGCCTGACACGCCAAATGTGAGCAAGTCACCTCCCAAACGGCGGTCAAAAACCATGCCAGAATTACACAGGGGACAGAAGGTCACGGCCACAGGGGTATCGCCCACGTCATCATTGACGATTTCATGCCATGTGAGATAGCGGATTGGGTAGGCGCGCGGCGCTTCCCCTTTTATTTCCAACGTGATAACCGGCTCTTTGCCACCGATTTTTGCCTCGTCAGAAACTGCTATAAATGACGGATCTGACAGAGCTGGAATGCCATCTTTGGGCGGGCCACCAGAGAGAATTTCGGACCAATCGTCAATGGTTGTGGTGGTGAAATCGGTGCTGGGCCATTCGGATTTCCACGCATCGGGATTTGCCGCTGCAAGGCTTGCGCTGCAGATAAAAACAAGGGTCAATAGATGGGACTTGGGCGTCATAGCTTCCTCCTGTTGATCAGAGGAGTGTGACAAGGACGGGCCGCAAAACATAGCCCCTCTCACGCGGTCTTGAACCCGCGTCATTCCGTAAAAAAGCGCCCACCGTTAGAGGGCGGGCGCTAACTCTTATTCTACGACGGTAACTGTCGACATATAGTCAGGGTCGGAAACCGATCCGCCCTGCCCTGTGCCGAGTTTGATCGCGTCAACCACGTCCATACCTGCGATCACATGGCCGACAACGGAGTATTGACCGTCCAAATGGGGCGCAGGGGCGAACATGATGAAGAACTGACTGTTCGCAGAATCGGGACTTTGCGAACGGGCCATGCCCACAGCGCCGCGGTTGAACGTCTCAGCCGAGAATTCGGCTTTCAGATCGTCATAAACCGAACCACCAGTGCCCGCGAGATCCAAATCTCCGTCCATCTTCGCGTTCTCAACGTCGCCTGTTTGCGCCATGAAACCGTCGATAACACGGTGAAATGCCACATTGTCATAGGCGCCTTCGTTGGCGAGGGTCACGATACGTTCGACGTGTTTGGGGGCAACTTCGGACAAAAGATCGATGACGATTTGCCCTTCGGTGCCACCAGCGACGTCAATCACGAGGTTTGGGCCCGGTCCATCTTCGGCAAGCGCGGTCTGTGCATTTGCGGTTTGATCCATCATGAACCAAGCGCCAAAAACAGCGACGCCCAGAATGCCAAGACCCGCTGCAATCATGTCATTGTTACGCATCGGCGGCAACTTTCATGCTGATCATACGATCGGGGTTTTCAGGAGGCTCGCCCACAACGATTGCGTCGACGTGTTCCATGCCTGACTTAACTTGACCATAGACAGTGTATTGACCGTTCAAGAAGTCATTGTCGGAAAAGTTGATGAAAAACTGGGAGTTAGCCGAGTTTGGGTTCGCCGAACGCGCCGCACCAATCGAGCCGCGAGCGTGGGGGATTTTGGAGAATTCTGCGGGAACATCAGGCATCTCGGAGGCACCAGTGCCAGCGCGACGCAGGTTAAAATCGTTTTCCATGTTGCCATGCGCCACGTCGCCAGTTTGCGCCATAAAGCCAGGAATGACGCGGTGGAACGCGACGTTGTCATAGGCACCAGAGCGCGCCAGTTCTTTCATCCGTGCAACGTGGGCAGGTGCCACATCAGGAAGCAATTCGATGACGACGGTGCCGCCTTTTAGTTCGAGCAAGATTGTGTTTTCGGGATCTTTGTAATCAGTCATTTCAATGTCCTTATAGCGTGGTTTGCCTAAACTTATGCGCGATAGAGCCAAAGGAAAAGAGGCAAATGCTTGACGCGAGCCGCAAGATGCTGTGTGAAAGGGCAAATCACCTTCAAAACAGGAGCCGACACATGGCTTGGAAAACCCTCGACGACATGGATCTCGCCCAAAAACGCGTTTTGGTCCGTGTGGATATCAACGTGCCGGTTGCCGATGGAGTCGTCACCGACGACACGCGCATTCAACGTATTATCCCCACAGTTCGCGATATTTTGGCCCGTGGCGGCAAACCCATTTTGATGGCGCATTATGGTCGTCCCAAGGGACAAGTTGTGCCTGAGATGAGCTTGCGGATCGTTTTACCCGCGCTTTCGGCGGCCCTTGGCCAAGACGTTCTATTTGCGGACGGGCAATACGGCGCGGCGGTTGCTGCGATGAAAGACGGCGAAGTTTTGTTGCTGGAAAACCTCCGGTTTGCGCCAGGTGAAGAGAAAAACGACCCTGCCTTTGCCGCGCGTTTGGCAGGACTTGGCGATATTTATTGCAACGATGCGTTTTCCGCCGCCCACCGCGCGCATGCCTCCACCGAAGCCATCGCGCGCCTTTTGCCGTCATGTGCAGGCCGTTTGATGCAGGCGGAATTGTCCGCGCTTGAGGGCGCGCTTAGCACCCCGAAACGCCCCGTCATGGCGGTTGTTGGTGGCGCGAAAGTATCTACAAAACTTGAACTTCTGGGCAATTTAGTGGCTAAAGTTGACCACCTCGTTATCGGCGGCGGCATGGCCAATACCTTCCTTGCAGCACAGGGGATCAATGTCGGAAAATCGCTGGCTGAGCATGAGATGACAGGCACGGCGTTGGAGATTTTGGCCAAGGCAAAAACCGCCAATTGTAATGTGATCCTGCCCGTAGATGTTGTGGTCGCGTGGGAATTTGCCGCGAATACAAAGAACGAAACGGTTGCCGCCGACGCCTGCCCCGCCGACGCGATGATTTTGGATGCAGGCCCCGCCACGGTCGCGATTATTTCGCAAGCTATGGCCGCCAGTGAAACCCTGATTTGGAATGGCCCCCTTGGTGCGTTTGAAATTGCACCGTTTGATACGGCGACCAATGCGGCGGCCGAGCAAGCCGCAGCCATGACCAAAGCTGGCAACTTGATCTCGGTTGCTGGCGGAGGCGACACGGTTGCCGCGCTTAACAAAACCGGAGCCGCCGAGGACTTCACCTATATCTCAACCGCGGGTGGCGCTTTTCTTGAGTGGATGGAAGGCAAAGCCCTTCCGGGCGTTGCCGCTCTCGAAGGGTAATTTTTCCCAATAATCCAAAAGGCGCGCCCCGAAATGGCGCGCCTTTTTTTTGCGCAACTTTGTTCCATTATGTGAAATTCAACGCATCATTTCAGCCCGTTAGCGCAATCATCCATCATGTTAACGCTATCAAACTTGAAACCACCTCCCTGCTCTGTATGACGACCCTATGGCCCAAAAATCATCTGCCAAAGAGGACATCATCCCATGAGAGCTACCCCCATCGTTCAGCAAATTCTTTCCAAATATGAAGGCGAGACACCCGGCGTAAAAGCCAATCTCTGCCGCATCCTGATGAACGGGGAACTCGGAGGCACGGGGAAAGTGATCATCCTTCCCGTGGACCAAGGGTTTGAACATGGTGGCGCGCGCAGTTTCGCGGCCAACCCCGCCGCCTATGACCCCCACTATCACTATCAACTGGCCATCGACGCGGGCCTCAACGCTTTTGCGGCTCCTCTGGGCCTACTCGAGGCCGGAGCTGATACTTTCGCAGGGCAAATCCCAACAATCCTTAAGGTGAACTCGGCGAATTCCTTGATCCCCAATGCGGCTCTGAAAGACCAAGCGATTACCGCAAGTGTTGATGACGCGTTGCGTATTGGCGCCTCGGCGATTGGCTTCACAATCTACCCCGGCTCCTCGGCTGGGCTTGATATGTTCGAAGAAATCAGCGCTATGCGCGAAGAAGCCGCGGCCAAAGGTGTGGCGACGGTAATCTGGTCCTACCCTCGCGGCGAAGCCCTTGACAAAAATGGTGAAACTGCGATTGATATCGCGGCCTATGCGGCGCAAATCGCAGCGCTCCTTGGGGCGCATATCATCAAAATCAAGCTCTCGACCGATCACTTGTCCCTCCCCGAGGCCAAAGCGGTTTATGAGGAACAGAAGATCGATATCTCGACCCAAGCGGCCCGTGTGAAGCATTGCATGGACGCGAGTTTTGCCGGTCGTCGGATTGTTGTGTTCTCGGGCGGCGCCAAAAAGGGTGCGGACAGTGTGTATGACGATGCCCGCGCCATTCGTGACGGTGGCGGCAACGGGTCGATCATTGGCCGCAACAGTTTCCAACGGGATCGCGCCGATGCGCTGGCCATGTTGAGCGAGCTGGTGAACATCTACAAAGGCAACGAATAGGCCTCCTTCGCGCCAGTTCAAAAAACAACCAAAACCCCAGACACGCGTCTGGGGTTTTTCCGTTTTAGAACAGTGTCGTAAAAAAGTGATCATTCTGTGAATCAAGGGATTCACATGGGGAATCACTTGTGCCATAAAGAAAAGGTGATCCTCCATAGAAGGGGACGCAATGAGGCAGATATGAGTTATGTGAAGAAACGCCCCGCATATGGGGTTCTATTGTTCGGTGCTGGCGCGGTTGCGCTGTCCGTCTATTTTACCTTTGCCGCCGTTCAAGGCGATTACGGGGTGTTTCATCGCATTCAAATTCAAGCAGAAGTTGAAGTGCTCAAGGGTGAGTTGGAGACCATTTCAGGTGAAGTGCGCGTGATGAAAAACAAGACCCATCGCCTGTCGGATGAATACCTTGATCTTGATCTTCTGGATGAGCAAGCCCGCACCGTTCTTGGCCTTGTGCGCAGCAACGAAATCGTCGTTCGTTAATCTGTTAACGCGCTGAATTAACTCCCCCTTTAGGGAGCCGTAAATTTCTCCCTCGCTTTTTGCTCCCGTATGGAATATATATAGTTTAACGTTAAACTATATTCAAATCCACCTTTGCTTAGCGATAGAGGAGAAACCTATGGCCGCTCGGAAAACGTCAAAGAAACCAAATGTTTCTAAAGACGAACTGCTTACGTATTACCGCGAAATGTTATTGATCCGTCGATTCGAAGAAAAAGCGGGACAGCTTTATGGCATGGGTTTGATCGGTGGTTTCTGTCACCTGTACATTGGCCAAGAGGCCGTTGTGGTTGGCATTGAGGCCGCGACCGAAGAAGGCGACAAACGCGTCACCTCTTACCGCGATCACGGACATATGTTGGCCTGTGGCATGGACCCTAAAGGCGTTATGGCAGAACTTACCGGCCGCGAAGGTGGCTACTCCAAAGGTAAGGGCGGCTCAATGCACATGTTTAGCAAAGAGAAGAACTTCTACGGCGGCCACGGGATCGTTGGCGCACAGGTGCCAATTGGTGCGGGCCTTGCTTTTGCCGACAAATATCTCGGCAACGACCGCGTTTCGTTTGCCTATTTCGGCGATGGTGCGGCAAACCAAGGACAAGTTTACGAGACATTCAACATGGCCTCGCTTTGGAAATTGCCCGTTGTCTTCGTGATTGAGAACAACCAATACGCTATGGGCACCAGCCTTCAGCGCGCCTCCTCGTCCCCCGAACTTTATACACGCGGCGCAGGGTTTTCGATCCCCGGCGAAGCGGTCGATGGCATGGATGTGCTTGCGGTCAAAGAAGCCGCAGCCAAAGCCATTGCCCATTGTCGCGCTGGCGAAGGCCCTTATATTCTCGAAATGAAAACATATCGTTATCGTGGTCACTCAATGTCGGATCCGGCGAAATATCGCACGCGTGAAGAAGTTCAGAAGATGCGCGAAGAACGCGATTGTATCGATCAAGTGCGCACGATGTTGTTGACCGGTGATCATGCGACCGAAGATGAGCTAAAAGCCATCGATAAAGAGATCAAAGCGACCGTGAACGAGGCGGCAGAATTTGCCAAAGAAAGCCCCGAGCCCGCGCTCGACGAGCTTTACACAGATATTTACGCCTAAGCGGACAGAGGAGACTTATACAATGGCTACAGAAATTCTAATGCCCGCGCTTTCCCCGACTATGGAGGAAGGCACATTGGCAAAATGGCTGGTTAAAGAAGGCGACGTTATCGAGAGCGGCATGATTATGGCCGAGATCGAGACCGACAAAGCGACGATGGAATTCGAAGCGGTCGATGAAGGTGTGATGGGCAAAATCCTGATCGCGGAGGGCACCGAAGGCGTCCCCGTCAACACACCGATTGCGATTTTACTTGAAGAAGACGACGACGCCGACGCCACGCCCGCGGCAGCCGCAACACCCGATGCCGCCCCTGCGGCGGTTGAGGCTGCGGCCCCTAACCCTGCGGTTGCAGCAGCGCCTGTACAAATCAACGTGCCAGACGAAACCGAAATCCCAGCGGGCACCGAAATGCGCCCAACAACAGTTCGCGAAGCCATCCGCGACGCGATGTCCGAAGAAATGCGGCGCGACGACACTGTGTTCCTCATGGGCGAAGAAGTTGCCGAATACGAAGGCGCTTATAAGATTTCGCAAGGCATGTTGAATGAGTTTGGCGCAAAGCGCGTGATCGACACACCAATCACCGAGCATGGGTTTGCGGGCATTGCCACCGGCGCGTCGTTCGGCGGTTTGCGTCCGATTGTGGAGTTCATGACCTTCAACTTCGCGATGCAAGCGATTGACCAAATCCTCAATTCAGCCGCCAAAACGCTATACATGTCGGGCGGTCAAATGGGCGCACCTATGGTGTTCCGTGGACCAAACGGTGCTGCGGCTCGTGTTGGCGCACAACACAGCCAGTGTTATGCGGCATGGTATGCGGCAATCCCCGGCCTTAAAGTTGTAATGCCCTATTCGGCGGCAGACGCTAAAGGATTGATGAAAACCGCGATCCGCGACAACAACCCAGTGATCTTCCTTGAGAACGAAATTCTCTATGGCAAGACTTTTGATGTGCCTGTCATAGATGATTTCACCGTGCCGTTTGGTAAGGCCAAAATCTGGCGTGAAGGTACGGATGTGACCATCGTGTCCTTTGGAATTGGTATGACCTATTCCCTCGAAGCTGCGGATAAATTGGCCGAAGAAGGCATCTCGGCTGAGGTCATCGATCTGCGCACCTTGCGCCCAATCGACTATGACACGGTTCTGAAGTCTGTGATGAAAACCAACCGCTGCGTGACCGTCGAAGAAGGTTACCCAGTAGGTGCCATCGGCAATCACATCTCGGCCACGATTATGGAACGCGCCTTTGACTATCTGGATGCACCCGTAATCAATTGCACAGGCAAGGACGTTCCGATGCCCTATGCTGCCAACCTTGAAAAACTTGCCTTGATCACAACGGCTGAAGTAATCGCCGCTGTGAAACAAGTAACTTATCGTTAAGGAGAAACCGGATGCCAATCGAAATACTCATGCCCGCGCTTTCTCCCACAATGGAAGAAGGCACTCTTGCTAAATGGCTCGTGAAGGAAGGCGATACCGTGTCTTCTGGCGACCTGATTGCGGAAATCGAAACCGACAAAGCCACGATGGAATTTGAAGCCGTGGACGAAGGCGTTATTGGTAAAATCTTCGTTGCCGAAGGCACCGAGGGCGTTGCCGTCAACACACTGATTGCTGTCCTCTTAGAGGATGGCGAAAGCGCAAGTGACATTGGTGCACCTGCTGCGGCTAAGAAAACAGAAGCCGAACCAGCAAAAGCAGAAAGTGTTGAAACAAGCCAAGCTGCCGCGTCTACCCCAGCAGCCCCCGCAGCGACCTCCGGTGAACGCCTCTTCGCCTCCCCACTTGCGCGGCGGATTGCTGCGGATAAAGGTCTCGACTTGACCGCTATTTCAGGATCGGGTCCAAAAGGACGGATCGTAAAAGCTGATGTAGAGAATGCAACGGCAGCGCCTAAATCCGCGCCAGCCACTTCTGCGGCTCCAGCCAAAGCGGCCCTAGCAACCGGAGCAGATGCAAGCCAAGTTGCCAAGATGTACGCAGATCGCGACTACGAAGAAGTCACCCTTGACGGTATGCGCAAAACAATTGCCGCCCGCCTGACAGAGGCCAAGCAAACGGTGCCGCACTTCTATTTGCGCCGTGATATCAAACTTGATTCTTTGCTCAAATTCCGTGGCACCCTTAACAAGCAGCTTGAAGCCCGTGGAGTAAAACTCTCGGTCAATGACTTCATCATCAAAGCGGTGGCGCTCGCCCTGCAACAAGTGCCTGAAGCCAACGCCGTATGGGCTGGGGATCGTGTTCTTCAGATGAAATCCTCGGATGTTGCGGTAGCCGTCGCCATTGAAGGCGGTCTGTTTACCCCGGTGCTCCAAGATTCGCAGATGAAATCGCTCTCTGCCCTCTCCGCCGAAATGAAAGATTTGGCTGCGCGCGCGCGGACTCGCAAACTTGCGCCACACGAATATCAGGGCGGATCGTTCGCGATTTCAAACCTCGGTATGTTTGGCATCGATAACTTTGATGCCATCGTGAATCCTCCACATGCCGGCATTTTGGCTGTGGGCGCGGGCAAGAAACGCCCTGTGGTTGGCGACGACGGCGAACTAATCGTCGCGACAGTTATGTCCGTCACCATGTCGGTCGACCACCGTGTTATTGACGGGGCGATTGGGGCAAACCTACTCAATGCAATCGTTGAAAACCTCGAAAACCCGATTGCGATGCTGGCTTAATTAGAAGTTACTGTTCAAACAAAAACGCCGGCGCTGTGAAGCGCCGGCGTTTTTTGCTTTCAGTGTTCGTAAATCCCTATTTACCGATCACTTGGTTCATTGAAATCGAAGGCTGAGGGCATCCCGCTTCGCCCACAACCTTGGCAGGCACGCCAGCAACAGTTGTGCATGGCGGTACTTCGTGAAGTACAACCGAACCTGCCGCAATCCGACTGCAACGTCCGACTTTAATGTTGCCAAGAATTTTCGCGCCAGCGCCAATCAAGACGCCATCACCGATTTTCGGGTGGCGGTCGCCGCTTTCTTTGCCCGTGCCACCTAGGGTCACCGACTGCAAGATTGAAACGTTGTCGCCAACCACTGCGGTGCCACCGATAACAATCGAATGGGCGTGATCCATCATAATGCCTTTGCCAACACGAGCTGCGGGATGAATGTCTATGCCAAAGGCTTCGGAAATACGCATTTGTAAAAAGAACGCCATATCGAAACGCTCTTTTTTCCACAACCAGTGCCCAATCCGATAGGCTTGCATGGCCTGAAATCCTTTGAAGTAAAGGATGGGCTGAATATAGCGATTACAGGCAGGATCCCGTTCATTCACGGCAACAAGGTCTGCACGCGCGGCTTCAATCAAACTCGGATCGTCGGCATAAGCTTGATCTGCAATTTCCCGCAGTATCTGTTCCGACATTTCCGGCGACGCCAGTTTTAACGACAAACGGTACGCCAAAGCACCTTCTAGGGATGCATGATGCAGGAGCGAGCCGTGTAACATGCCGCCCATCAAAGGCTCGTCACGCACCGCCTCCTCTGCTTCATGGCAAATTCGCGACCAGACAGGATCAATCTCACTAATGTTTTTCTGCGCTTTCGCCATGATGTACCCTTTCAATTTCACCCCAGTCTACAACAGATAGGGAGAAATCAACAATCGCAAAGGTGTGATACAACATATTCGAAGAAGTTATGGAACTATGCTCGGTTTCGTTGCTTCATGCGCCACGCCAATAAACATTCAAATGTTTGCGCTAAAATCCCACAGTATTCCAAATCATCCAAGTACGGCTCCTTTGCTTGAGGACGCATATTCGCCGCCGCCATAAGGCTACCGTTTCCCCATAGCGGATGACACCGGCCGGTGGATTTTCGGTATTTATCCGCAGCCTCTGCCTCCGTCAGCATGAGTTGAAAAGTACTAACACGCCTCCTCTCTGGAAAACAAAGAAGAGCGCGCGCCGCTGCGGTCATATCCCCGTGCAAGACAGGCCGCATTTAAATGCTAGGAATCGTGAGTGAGTAATAGTGGATGGCTAGACGAACAGTCCCACTTGCAAAATCACCTCCGTCGGCCGTTAAAAGTAGGGAGGTAGGACTGTACTCGGTATACGGGGACGACAACGTACCACGTACATAGGAATTTGATGCGAGGCCCAGGCCACTTCCAAACAGACTCAGGGACCCAGACTTCCCCAAACTCCAACTTGTCAGCGTCCCAGTCACGTCGCTCACGACCACTCCCGATACGCCAAAAAGCATCGCATGGGGGGAATCACTACAACAGTTGAATTGGAACTTCCTGCGGAAATAACATGATCAAATTCCAAGATGGAGAACCCAGATTTCGCTCCGTTTGGTGATTGTGCAAGGGCTCCTTGAGTCCAATTTGAACCGTCAAACAGGGCTGAATAAGCGTGATCTGCAATCCAGGCTCGCCAGCCCGTTTGAGGAATGGAGAAGACCCACCCACCGTTGGAATAAATTGCGACCTCGCCATCATGGCCAGCCCATGCATTCACCCCTCCGATTGGCACACCATAGGACGCCCCGTCCGACGCGGACAACGGCGGCGTCCCCGTTGAAATTGAGATCAAAATCAATTGGGTTAACCCATCCAGTTTCGCGAGGCTTTCGTTGACCGTAATATGCTTTTGCGCTTGGCTCGGCTGTACCAATGGCAAGCCCAAATTTCCAGTATTAGTCATTGATTTCAATCCTTCTAAAGGGGCCAGCACCAAAACGCTGGGAGACTTGGGCAACTTCCAACCCAAAGGGAGCGCTCACACCATCTTGGGCGATCTGAGCTGCGGTATAGGTGTAGTTTGAGGAGGTCGTCATGACCTCTCGGACGATATTATTTCCGTCCAAAACACGCAAAAGGTAGCTTTCGGAGTCTTCATTCAAAGGGACATCAATTCCTGACCAAGTATCACCGCCAAATCGAGTGCGCCGGATCCACGACACTTCCAAGTTTGCTCCGTCATGCTTTCCTTGAACATGAACCGGCGCATATGGGCGCAAGCCTATGCCTTGAAAAGCCTCACTAATGTAAACATAACTCGGATCGTCGAAAGACCGTGTCGATGGACCTATTCGATAATAACGTTCCAGCCCTTGTGAGGCGGCCGAAATGTCGATTTGTTGGGGCGTACCATCCAGCAAAACAAAGTGACTTCCCACAGGCCAACTATCTGGGACGATTGCGTCACTGCCCAATTGACCGCGAAGCCGCTGACTCAATTCATAGGTATCTTTGTCAACGAGAGTGGCTTCAGCAAATTGGAACACCTCCCACTTCTCGCTAGTTCCATCCCCGATGGCGGCTAAATTCCTCCCGTTCAACAGTCCTTCCCAAGTCGTGGAGGACAAGGCTCCTCCGTAAACTTTTACCCGAAGTGGTTCGCCACGATCTGGCAAACCAGTACCGGCTTCAACCAATGCAGTTCGTGTCTCACCTATGGTTGCGGATGTACCGATAAGTGTATTTAGCGTGTACCCCGCATCTTCCGAAGATCCATAAACAGCAACTGACCCTGGCCAAGGCGTTGCGGTAATCGCAAGGTGAGGAGCGTTGGGATTTTCGTCCCCTGACAGTAGTGGTAAATCCAAAAAAACCGGATACACGGGAACCGGAGCGGTAAACCCCCGAACGCCAATTGGCTCCGATGTGGCGTCACTTGGCGTGTAAATCTCGTGCTCCACGCGCACCGCGTCCAGAATTTGAGCCCCCCCCTGTTCTACATTATCAACCCTATAGAGCGCCTCCCCACCGGCTTCTTCAAAGCGTAGAATATCTCCAGCACCAATCTCCATTTCTGACATCGGCATAGCAAAGCGCACAGTGTCACGAGCAACCCGACTTTCTGTCAACCAGCGTTCTACAATTGCGCGCGCTTCGGTTTGCGTCAGAGCAAGTGGCAACTCAGACTGGGAGACCATATAAGTCACCTCATCTGGATGAATGGCCTCTGTAGCGCGAACTTCAAAATCGCCATCGTTTTCAACAAAGGTCAGGCGAATTCGGCCAGCCACTTCCGCAATGGGCGCTCTTGAAGTTTGAACGAGAGCATCTTGGTCTGGAAGGATCGCAAGTTTTTCAGTTTCAATATCCAAATCTGGCAAGCCGTTTCTCGTTTTAAAAACCAAAGTGCCGTCGCGCTCAATAGCTTCGAATCCATAAGCAAGCATCAGCGGTTGCAAAGCTGAACGTGCGCCAGAAATATCCGAAACCTGATACCCGCGCACGTACCCGTATAACTTCGATGTAACGTAATCCTTGTCGCCCGATCTCTCACATATCTCAGCGACAACTGAGGAAAGGGACCTTGCACCAGTACGACCGTTCAGCCAGTGACCGCGCTCATAGTTCTTACCGTCGCCCCAAGCACTGAGGGCGTTTGGAAAATATGGGTAGGGTCGCGCATCCCATGCCCAAACATGCGCTTTTTTCATGTCGAGCATTTGAATTCCAGTATCATCGGATACAGGGTTATTGGCGGGGGTATTCCAATAGGAATACAGAGCGCGTAAATATTGCATTTGAACGAAGTCATCACGCGTGCCATCCGAGTGGTTCGGAAGGCTGCTTTCACTCGATTTTACATCAATAAATTTGTTGGGTTGATTTGTACCTTTATCTACAGCGGCACAGCCGATTTCCGTAAACCAGATTGGTTTACTACCAGGCGTCCAATTTGTTGATGTGGCCTGACGTATCCCACTTATGCGTTCATGATGAGGGTTCTGCCACCAGTTCTTTATATCTTTATAGCGCCAAACCCATGCTTCGTCATACGCCCCACCTTCAATTGCCGTGCGGATTTGGGCAGCTCTCGCTTCTGAGGAATGGTAGTACCAGTCGTAGCCTTCCCCGCCCTCAATGTCGGATTTCAAGTAGTCCAAATTGTAAATCGAGCCCCAAGACGCATCGAGGTGATCTTGCCCCTCACGCCAGTCAGACATCGGCATATAGTTGTCAATTCCGATAAAATCGATATCTGCACACGCCCAGAGGGGGGCGAGGTGAAACAGCGCATCACCAGAACCATCCTGTGGATGATACCCAAAATATTCGCTCCAATCGGCCGCATATCCATTTTTTGTTTCACTCCCAAGAATGCTGCGAACATCTGCAGCAAGCGAAACCAATTGCGCAACTGCTGGAAAGCTCCCATTTGCGTCACACCGCGCATTTCCGAGCCAATACAAAATGCCGATACCCCACCAGAGACCGCGCACAAATGGGCGTAATGAAGTATGAACCTGCGATAGCTCCACTCATCTGGCCCCGTGTAAGTCACACCAGTTGTTGTTTGGCTGAAATCATTCGCTGACGCCGTGCCAAAGAAACTCTCGATCTCGTCCTCGGCGACCACAGTTTTATCAGGTGAACCAGACTGCCCAGGGGCAACAGAAAGTGTTATTCGACCGCGCCACGGAAGGGCTGGCTGATCGGCAGCCCCAGTGTATGGGTCGGGCAATCCATTTCCGTCGATTTGGTCCATCAAAATAAACGGATAAAAAACGACATCTTGCCCCGCGGCATTGATGTCAGTAATAGCTTCAATCACCGATTGGTCCGTGGGGGTGCCTCCGTAAATGGTTCGGTCGTCTATTTTGACGATCTCTTCAGCGCTTAAACGATCCAAACTAGAAACCTGCCACGGCATTCCGAAGCCATCAGAAGTGGTTTGTCCAACTTTCGGTTTCAGTGAACAACTACTGGCCCGCAAATCATCGCCAAACCAACTCACAACCAAC
This sequence comes from Falsihalocynthiibacter arcticus, assembly GCF_000812665.2. Taxonomy (GTDB): domain Bacteria; phylum Pseudomonadota; class Alphaproteobacteria; order Rhodobacterales; family Rhodobacteraceae; genus Falsihalocynthiibacter; species Falsihalocynthiibacter arcticus. Next base: position 3,027,838 of record NZ_CP014327.1, on the reverse strand, counting down.
GATATAGATTTACACGCGGGCAACTCTTCTCGGAGCGCATCCATAGACGTCAAAAAATCTGTTTTCCCCGACGCAAAATTGACGTTGACGGAAGAGTTCACACCTAAGCCGCCCTAGAAATGGGCTGGCGTAGTGGCCAATGCATATTCCCCCGTCCCTGGTATTAAAGCCACGCCTTCAATCATATTGACGGGATCATCGACAGCATTTGAGATGTCGGGTTGCGCGGGTCGTACAACTTCAAAACTAAACTGCGGGAACCGGTTCCCAAACTGCCCCAACGGCAAATCTTCAAACACTATATAAGCAATTCCACGATAGGCAGGTACATTTCCCGCTCCTTGAATTGCCTCCATTTTCGGATCGGGCATCTGGGTACTGTCATCCAGATAAACGCGCATATTCAAGTTTTCGGAAGATATTTAAACGCCATCGGCCCAAACACGACCAACCCGTGTAATCTCGCCTTCACACAGCGCAACCGCAGCACTTACCGAATAGGCGTAACTCGTGACGGATGGGCCTCTGGGCGCGCCTTTGCCACCACTACGCGTGGTGCTTTTTTCTTCTTTGAAGCGCGTGGACCATATTACCTGCCCGGGTACGCGCATGCTCCCATAGAGTTGTTGGATTGCGGTACCTTCGCTCGCCCCCATAATCCGGAACCGATCCACGCGGTCGGTTTCGACGGCCTGTGATCCAGACCCCATAAGGCGTTGATCGATAACTCGGCCAAGGGTCGCACCAACAGCGCGCCCAATGATCGCAGACGAAATGCCAAGTGCAGCTCCCCCAAAAAAGGCGCCTAAACTATAACCAATCGCTGAAAGAACTATCGTCGCCATTAGGCCCCCTCCTCGGGAAACTCAAATCGGGCCACAATTCGGCGCTGCCACAGCGCACTCAGGGGGCTTTCCAACACCCCGTGCCCTGAATATGCATGAATAAAACTTGGCTCAGATCCGACATTCCCTTGAATGCCAAGATGCTTAGCAACAGCGCCAACGCGCATCCGAAACAACAGAACGTCCCCCATTGCCGCATGATCAAGGGCCTTGGAATTAGATGCACAAGCGCGGCTTCCCAGAGTTCTCCCCCCCCCTGAGGTTCGCTCCAGTCATTCTTATAGGCTGGCACCCGGGTTGGCTCAAACCCCAATACTTCCCGCCAAACCCCACGTAAAAGACCTAGGCAGTCAGTGCCCGCGCCTTTTTGCGACGCTTGGTGGCGGTATGGTGTCCCAAGCCACAAACGCGCGGCTTGTACGATCAACTCGCTTTGCATCAGCCCACCTCAACTGTTTTTTGTGGGAAACAAGTTGACCACCATCGTTAACGTCTCCCGATGACGGATAGCTCATAAGCCAATCTTCCCAGAGATGTCAGGAAAGCCTTGGTAGTTTAGAAAATTCTGGAATTTCAACAGGCATGTTTCTGTACGTTTGTCACATCCAGCTTCAAACTGCACAAGGTCACCGGAATCCAACGACAATCGAAGGGCTTCCCAAAGTTCTATCGTGCGACCTTTGTCCGTAAGGCGATCATTCTTGATAAAGCCAACAAGCCCTTTTGCATGCCCGCTAAGGACCTCAAAACGACCACGTTCAAACCACCGATCGTCAAACCCTAGAAAGTCATCAAAGAACAACTCGCGCGCATTATTGATTGACTCAACAGGACGCGTAGCGGCATAGCCAGCGGTATCAAGATTGAAGCGGCAAGAATGACCTCCCAGTACAGCAGAGCAAGGCTTTTGGTAGGTCCGTCCTTGGGGTTGATTTAGCGCTTCCGTTAGGCCGCGCAATTCAGCCTGAAATGCCCCATCTCCACGTGTCAGTTCTCCGATAGTGCCACGAAACTGGAGCGTTCTTTCGCTTGGTTTCTGCCAATCGACAAGCCATGCCAGAACTTGCGCCCCGTCATAGCGACCCGCGGCGATATCTTCTTCGCGGATTGTGTCGCTATTGAGCGCCCCAAGGGCCTCTGTATTGTCAACTGCGAGGCCCGTTGTTTGCTGCAACGCACGTACCGTCAGCCCCGTATTGGCAAGAAAATCAACACCGTCGAAGGCAATATCTTCGTCGTGATCTGTGAAGCCGAGCGAAACACCATCTATTCGCGTAACGGCCCAACTAGCGGCTCACACTCGTGATACCCGACCTAAGATGCGTTTTCAGTTCTGGAGAAAGTGTCATTATACACGCACCTCACCGATCGGCACATTCGGCACATCACCCGCTTGAAAGCTTGCAACGGACGTGTGGATTCTATCGGCATCGAAACGGACAGGAACGTCGAACTCAAAACCGGCCGTGATCGCAACGCCTACATCTGGTGGGTGCGAGAATGTGACGAGCTCCGTCGAAAAATCGAAATCAAAATCGATACTTTCCTTTAGAATATCCCCCTGGACCCCAAGACGAACAGTCCCTTCAACGGGTTTTTTAATAGGCCGTGTATAGGTGTAACTCCCAGACTCGTAAGTCTTATTGAGTTGCCACACGGCCTGCAATCCGTCCCCATGCGCGATGACTTGATCCTCAAACGTTGGTTCCATTGAGGGACGTCCAGATTTAAAATCCGACCAATTTTTCCACCGGAAGCCATGAAGTTGTCCGCGACGCGCCTCAAAAAACGAAATCAACAACTCGATATCGTCAAGGGAACGCATGGCAACACCCGCATCATAGCGACGCCGGGAATGTGCCCACGGTCTTGCGCTCGGGTCCACCAACGGACCCAAAACTCAACGTCGTCGGGAATCTAACTTTATGAAAACCCATCGTAATTCCTCCCTACGCGTTGCGCTGACCACGTCCCATGGCACGACTTAACTGCGCCGCGATTTGTCCCTGACTGCGCTGCAACCCCTGCGCATCTGGGGTACTAATGTTCATGGTAATATTCACGGGGCGGCCTCCCCCTTGGGTTTTCACCCCGAGGCTACCATCTGCCCCCCGCGCCAAAGGCATGATCGCTTCAGGACCCGCCTCCCCCATCAAGCCCATGCCGCCACGCATCGGAAAGTTCATCGGGCTGGAAATCACGCCCCCCTTTGCAAACGGCATGACTTTGCCTTGCGTAAACGCTCCACCATTTTGAAATGGGATCGCGCCGGAGACCGCATTGCTAACCGAAGTCGCAATAATTCCACCGAGTTGGTTTGTGACTGGCTTGATTGCCGCAGCATAAGCGGTATCGATCATCGATTTAGCTACCGTATTGAGAGCATCCGAAAGCTTCATGCCGTCAAATGCCCGCCGCAACCCGCGTCCAATTCCCTTCGAGAGCGTATCAACTTCGTTGCCCGTTGCACTCAAAGTTTCGCGCATCTTGATCAATTCTGCATCAAATGCGGCCGCCATTGCCACCGCACCACTCATGCTGTTTTCAAGGGAGTCGACCCTCTCATCAAATTGGCCAACACCATCTACATCTTGGGTCATGATCGCGCTCCTGATTTTTTGTGTGTTCAAAACGTCGGGATACAGGCGCGACAAATCCTCAAGCCGGTTGCGGCTCAGGGGCATTTGTTGGTCCTCACGGCCCAACATCATCATCAATTCCGCCGGAGTGAGTCGCCAAAACTCTTCTGGTTGAAGGTCCAATCCGCGAAGCCCCGCACGCATAAGCGAAGGCCAGTCCATACCGTATCCTTCTCCAATCGCCACTAGAGCGCTCTGGCTTCAGAGGTTCCGGGGATTGTGAACGCAAGGGCCAACAATTGTGCGGCAATACGGGCCGCTTCAATGGGTCCGCCGGTTATATCTGCTTGCAGCAAATCCTCACCGCGCCCCTGCCACCCACCGCCGCGAAGACCTGCCACGATGGGCGACAGAACATCACGGGTTGAATATTTTCCCGCCTCAAAACGATCAACCAAGTCAATGAGCGTTCCCGTTGCCAGCGTACTTTCGAGCTGTGCGAGTGACCCAAGCGTTAGCTTGAGAGCGCGACGTTCCCCATCCAGAGTAAGCTCAACCACTCCTGCCCACGGATTCGCCATTACAGCGCTGTGAGCTGAAGCGCGCCCTCATCCGCCGCAACCGCCTCAAGATACCCATTCCCCGTCAGCAACAACTGACCATAGAGGTTTTCAAACAATTCCGCCCGTCCTTGCGCCCCGTTTGGCGATGCAATCAACGAAAGGATCGGATGATCCTCATACCGACGTTCCCGATCCTGAAGCACCAATGGCAAGGCCGCCGCCGCCTCCGCGATCATCTTGACCGACCGAAAGCCCACAGGATTGTGCGCAAAACCCGTTTTGGTGAGGGACACAACATCCCGCGGGCTCCATGCCACACGCCCGGAACCGTGATACGCAACCACCGGTCCTGTGGCGGAAGCTTTGGTGGCAGTTGGGCCAGTTGCCGCAACCTTCTCGCCGCGTTTTAGGAAATCAAATACCATCTGAAGAAGCTCCTGTTTCTTCGCCTAAAAGAACACCCACCGGGCGGGCCATCAGAATTCCCAATCGGTAAACTATTGACACATATGAATAAGAATGGATATTTTTGGTTCCATTCTCGTTGAAACCACTCTCTCACAAATCCCTTACGGGTTATTAAAGTGTGCGTACGCGGGGGCGTTGCGCCATCTTGTTTGGGGTGATCAAAAGATTAGTGATCGCCCAAACAAGCGCGTCCACACGGTCGGGGCTGCCCTGCCCTCATACCCCTGCTGCGTCATGCGACACATCTGATCTTCAAGCGCTGTAAACGCCCCGAAATGATGCACGCGTCCCTGGGCATATAACGCCGCCACGGGTTCGGCCCGCGCCGCTTTCCCCTTGCTTGCCCGCACAGCTTTGTAACTCACCATCGGGTCCAACTGGCGGATCACCGATTCCACCAAATCACCGCCCTGATTGACCTCGGCCACCAAACAATCGGCCCCGTGGCGCTCCATCGCATCCAGTGCGGCTTGCGCCCAAACGCTGGGCGCGGCCCCGCTGATCGTCGCGTCTTCCAACACAACGGCGTACCAGTCCTTCGGCTCGCCCACAGTGCGCGCGCCCACCACCAAAATCCCACATTCGTCAGACCCTTTATGGCCCGTCACAGGCGGATCAACCGCCACAACGATGCGTGTTAAATTGTCGGCCTCATTGACCCGCGCCTGATCCAACGTCCCAAGCGTCCACATCGCGCCTTGGGTATCTTCAAGCAAAACGCCGTCCAATTCCTGCCGCCCCAAACGGGTGCCCGCATACCGCGCACGCACTTCTTCAAGGAAACTCGCCGCCAAATAGGCGCGATTTGCTTCGGTTGGCGCTTGTGTCACAACCGTCGACTTATTCCCTAAAATACCTTTTAAAATCGGCACATTACGCGGGGTTGTTGTCACGCATTGGCGTGGCATATCCCCAAGGCGCAGCCCGAATTGCAGCATATCCCACGCCTCTTCGGCGCGCTTCCATTTCGCCAGCTCGTCCACCCAAGCCGCATCAAATTGCGGCCCGCGCAGGCTCTCTGGATCATGGGCAGAAAATATCTGTGCAATCGCCCCATTCGGCCAAACCAAACGCTTCCGGCTGGCTTGCCACTCGGGCCGACGATCTGGCGGAGAACACGCCAAAATGCCGCTCTCGCCAAAAACCATCACTTCGCGCACTTGATCAATCGTTTCCCCAACGAGCGCCACACGACGCGAGCGACCCGGATCGAGGGGGCCGCCCCCTCTACCTCCGACCGTATCCACTCGGCACCAGCACGGGTTTTACCCGCACCACGCCCTCCCATAATCACCCAAGTGCGCCAATCGCCTTCTGGCGGGAGTTGGTGCGGTAGGGCCCAAAATTCAAACAACCAAGGCAGAGCCAAAAGCGACTCGTCCCCTAATTCATTCAGAAACGTCTCCTGTATTGTTTGCTCTGCGCAAGCGAGCCAAGCGGCTCCCGATGTCAAGGCGTGCTCGGTCAAAGTCGAGCGCGAAGTCATGGACAATTCCGGACTTTTGTTTGCGAAGTTTTTCAACGCGCGACCTTTCCTCAAATAGAGTTTGCAAGGCTTTGGACAAATCCTTCGAAAGCGCAACGGCCTCCTTCGTGTCCAAATCTTGGCTTGTTTCATTTGTTTGCAAGACGCCTTCGACGGCACCGATCAAACGTTGAACCTGTTTTTCGGCCACCAAAAGCAAGCTTTCGGCACTGCCAATATCCTCAATGGGTGTAATAAGTGTCATATTCTTATTGTCCGCCTCTCATGCTTTGCCCGCACGAGAGAAATGTGGCTCAATCTAGCGCTCTAAAATGGCGCTTTTAACGGGGTCACATCCCTTCTAGCTCGACCTGTAAATTGACACATCAGAGTGAAAAAATCAATGATGTCGAGGTGTTGCGTGGCAACACCCACCGAACGCACCCCCACGTAACTCCCGAAGAACAAAGGGAAACCTGTCGCAAACGCGCACAAAAAAGGCGCCCGAAGCGGACGCCTTTTCCTTCATTTCCTGCCGCTGAAACCCCTAATTTTCGGGTGTCTCAGCTTCGATTTTGCGCCAAATGGCCACGTTGTCATTGTGCTCCTTAAGTGTCGTGGCAAAGGCATGTCCGCCCGTCCCGTCCGCCACAAAGAATACGTACTTCGTGCTATCTGGGTTGACCGCCGCTTGGAGCGCCGCCTTCCCTGGATTGGCAATGGGTGTCGGTGGTAGGCCCGCGTGAACATAGGTGTTCCACGGCGTATCTCCGCGCAACTCACTCTGGCGTAACCCGCGTCCCAACGCGCCTTTACCCTCCGTCACGCCATAAACGACTGTAGGGTCTGTTTGCAAAAGCATCCCTTGGTTCAAGCGGTTCACAAAAACGCTGGCAACCTGCCCACGTTCCTCCGCAATCCCCGTTTCTTTCTCAATTATCGACGCGAGAACAAGCGCCTCCTCCATTGTCTCAATCGGAAGATCTGCGGCGCGGTTGGACCACGCTTCCTGCAAATCCGCCGCTTGCCGATCTTTCATCTCCGCCAGTAATTCTGCGCGCGTCTCGCCGGACGCCACTTCGTAACTCCCCGGTGCCAGCCATCCTTCTGCTGGAATTTCATCAACATCACCCGTCAAGAAATCCGCCGCCTTCAGCGCCTCAACAACCTGCCAACTTGTGGCCCCTTCAGCAAGGGCAACACGGTACCGCAAATCTGCATTCTGCCGCGCCTCTTCAAACCCATCTGGCACCGCGTCCGCGACCGGATCAAAAGCGAATTTTTCTTCAAATCGGTTGGTCGCAGGGTCAAGCTCTCTTAGTTGAACTTCGCTGCGTAACACCCCGATTCGATAGACAATTTCCGACCCACAAGTCGAGCGGCCATTGCCCGTCACGATGTCAAGAATGCCTTTCATAGAAGCCCCTGCGGGCACCAAGAAACTTCCTTTTTTTACTGCTTCGGCCTTTCCAGAATAATTCGCGCCTACGCGGAAAATAAAGCCACTGGTAACGGCAGCCTCTTTTTCCACGCTTTCAACCACGTGTCCAATGTTAGACCCAGCAGCCACACGCAGGCAAATCGCGGTTTCAAGTGGGCCTTCGGCTTCATATTGCTTGGTCGCCCACATCGCGACTCCGCCGAGGCAAAACAAAATAAGCACCAGAAAAGTCAGGGCGCTTGAGGCCAGATTTTTCCACATTAGTCTTTTACCTTACCAAAGATAACGCTCGCATTTGTGCCACCAAACCCAAAGGAGTTGGACAGCGCGACGTCAATTTTACGTTTCACCGCTTTGAGCGGCGCTAGATCAAGGCGTGGCGTCACATCAGGGTTCTCAAGGTTGAGCGTTGGCGGTGCAACTTGGTCACGGATCGCCAGAATACAGAAGATCGCCTCAATCGCCCCCGCTGCCCCCAAAAGGTGCCCCGTTGCCGATTTTGTCGAGGACATCGTCGCCGTATCTGCAGCATCCCCCATCAAGCGTTCCACCGCGCCGAGTTCAATCGTGTCGGCCATCGTAGAGGTGCCATGTGCGTTGATATAATCAATATCCGCAGGCGTAATCCCCGCCCGTTTAATCGCCGCCGCCATGGAGCGATAGCCACCATCGCCGTCACTCGCTGGTGCCGTAATGTGATACGCATCCCCCGACAGGCCATAACCCAAAACTTCGCCGTAAATCTTCGCGCCACGGGCTTTTGCGTGTTCATATTCTTCCAGAACAACAACGCCTGCGCCCTCACCCATCACGAAACCATCGCGATCTCTGTCATAAGGACGGCTCGCCGTTTTGGGATCGTCCCCACGCGAGGTCGACAACGCCTTACAGGCATTAAAGCCCGCGATGCCAATCTCGGAAATCGGGCTTTCTGCCCCCCCGCGACCATCACATCCGCATCGTCCAACATGATCAAACGCGCCGCGTCGCCAATGGCATGCGCGCCCGTCGAGCACGCCGTCACAACCGCGTGGTTGGGGCCTTTAAAGCCGTATCTTATACTCACTTGGCCCGACGCAAGGTTGATCAATGCACCCGGAATAAAGAAAGGCGAAACACGGCGCGGGCCTTTTTCCGCCAAAACAAGCGCGGTTTCTGCAATCGACGACAACCCGCCAATGCCCGAGCCAATCATCACACCTGTGCGGCATTTGCTTTCTTCGTCTTCCGGAACCCAGCCTGAATCTTCAACGGCTTGGGTTGCAGCCGCCATCGCATAAAGGATGAAATCATCGACTTTACGGCGGTCTTTAGGCTCCATGTATTTATCGGCGTTAAACGTGCCATTGCTACCGTCCCCCAAAGGGATTTCGCAGGCATATTTGGTGGCAACACGTTCGGGATTAAACCGCGTGATCGTCCCTGCCCCAGATTCTCCGGCGATCAGACGGCTCCATGTTTCTTCAACACCATCGGCCAATGGTGTGACCATTCCCAAACCTGTGACAACTACTCGACGCATAGCGTTTCTCCCGCCTTAAACTTTTGTTCCTTGCTTGATATCGTGCTCTCCCCCTAAGGAGCAAGGTAAAGAAACAACCCTAGCGGATAAAATCCCCCCGCTTTCGTCCTCCAAACCGGCTTACCCCCTATTTTCGCGTCAATATTTATTAAGGCAAAGCGGCAATCGCGTCCGTCAGGCTTCGCGTAATTTTGACCAAAACCTCGCGTTCCTCTTCGCTCAGTGCCCCGACCAACTCGGCCTGACGCGCCACGTGGTCCTCCACCACGCGATCAATCAGCGCATGCCCCGCCGCCGTCAGGCAAATCAAAAACCCACGCTTATCCTTTGGATTGCCCCGTCGCTCCACCAGCCCCGCCGTCACCAACCGATCAATCCGATTGGTCATCGTGCCAGAGGTCACCATCGAGCTGCCAATCAACGCCCCCGGCGAGAGTGAGAACGGCGCACCTGAGCGGCGCAACGTGGCGAGTACATCAAAGCTCGCAGCCGTTAAATCGTGGCGCTCAAAAACACGTTCCATCTCTTGGTTCAACACATTGGCCAAACGCACAATGCGGCCAATAACCTCCATCGGCCCGACATCAAGTTCGGGCCGCTCCTGCGTCCACTGCGCAACAATTTTGTCAACATGATCCATGCACACAGGATGCTGGTTTTTATCTTCACGTCAAGAATAAAGGAAATACACCTTGCAATACGTGGTCAACTATTTATCTTGACGTCAAGACGAAAGGACAAACCCCATGTCTTCCAAATCGACCCTCTATCTCGCCGCCCTTGCGCCCATCCTTTGGGGCACGACCTATATTGTGCTCAAAGACTTTCTACCGCCCGACCATCCGATGGGTATGGCGGCGTGGCGGGCCCTGCCTGCGGGCCTTGTGCTATGGCTCTTTTCGCGCGAAATCCCCCACGGCATCTGGTGGCTGCGCGCGACCATTCTAGGTGCGCTAAACTTCGCCATTTTCTGGACGTTTTTATTCTATGCCGCCTATGCCCTCCCCGGCGGTGTCGCCGCAACATTGGGTGCGCTTCAGCCCTTGATGGTCGTCTTCCTCGTCAGAATCGTCCTGCACCGCCGCATTCGCCCACGCTCGCTTTTTGCCGCCAGCCTTGGCGCGTTCGGCATCGCGGTCTTGGTTCTCACCCCCGCAGCAACGCTTGATCCCCTCGGCATTCTTGCGGGGATTGTGGCCGCCGCCTCCATGGCTTTGGGCAATGTCCTCACCCGCCGCTGGACGCCGCCAGTCTCGCTTGTGGGGTTCGTCAGTTGGCAACTTATTGCCGGAGGCCTCATGATCGCGGGGCTCGCTGCCATTTTCGAGCCGCCAATGCCCAGCTTTACCGCGCAAAACTGGCTCGCCCTCGCCTATCTAGCCGGATTCGGCACGGCTGGCGCGGTCTTCCTTTGGTTTCGCGGGCTTGCAACACAGGACACGGAAATCATCTCGGCCCTCGGTCTCCTTAGTCCAATCACTGCGGTACTTGTTGGCTGGACCTTTGCAGGTGAGACGCTCTCGCCCCTCCAAATCGGCGGGGCGATTATAACCCTCTGGGCCGTCTGGCTGGCCCAAACCAAGGGGAAAAAGCCCCCAACCGACCGTTGAGCAAACACAATAACGAAAAACGGCGCCCCCAATTAAGGGAGCGCCGTTATAGCTAAAAATTCTGTAAGAGGCTTAGGAAGCTTCTGTAATGAACTTCGTCGCGTCGCCGAAAGTTTGAATAGTTTCTGCAGCGTCGTCAGGGATCTCGATGCCGAACTCTTCTTCAAACGCCATAACCAATTCAACTGTATCAAGGCTGTCTGCGCCCAAATCGTCGATGAAGGAAGCGTTTTCAACGACTTTCTCTTCTTCTACACCAAGGTGCTCTACGACGATCTTTTTAACGCGATTTGCGATGTCGCTCATATTATTTCCTCATTCTAGTGTAGGGTGCAACCACCCGTTTCTTTCCTGCCCAGAGTGGGCGACTTAAGCCCTGCTAACGCAGGAAATCCGGCAAACGCTTATTCCGCTGTCGGTTCTTCTGCGCTTCCTTTAGCATATCAATCCGCCAAGGCAAACGCTTTCCAGAAGATAGATATACATTCTTAAGGATCAAGAGCGCAAATTATTTTCTCACTCGGACCCTATTCTAAAAATAGTTGCGGGGCATCCCCTAAATTTAGGCATGCCCACACTTTTAAGCCCTAGAGCATCGCCATGCCGCCATTCACATGTAACGTGGTTCCCGTCACATATGCGGCCTCTGGGCTGGCCAGATATACAACGGCTGCGGCGATTTCGGCGGGTGTTCCCATCCGACCGGCGGGAATCTGCACGTTGATCTTGTCTTTTTGATCATCCGTGAGCTTGTCCGTCATCGGCGTCGCAATAAATCCGGGAGCCACAGCATTGGCGGTGATTCCGCGCGACGCAACTTCATAGGCAATCGATTTGGTCATCCCGACCATCCCTGCCTTGGATGCTGCATAGTTCGCTTGGCCCGGATTGCCCGTCGCGCCAACGATGCTTGATATATTAATAATCCGCCCCCAACGCGCCTTCATCATCGGGCGCATCACGCCACGACACAGGCGCATTGTGGAGGTCAGATTCACGTCAATCACCGAGGACCATTCCTCATCCGACATCCGCATAAACAACTGATCGCGGGTGATCCCTGCATTGTTCACCAAAATATCAACGGTGCCCATAGCGGCAATCGCCTCTTTCGGCAGCGCATCCACGGCCGCTGCGTCACTCAAGTTACAGGGCAAAACATGCGTCCGCTCGCCCAGTTCTGCCGCCAGCGCCTCAAGCGGCTCAACCCGTGTACCCGAAAGGGCCACAGTGGCGCCCGCACCATACAAGGCCCGCGCAATTTCGCCGCCAATACCACCAGACGCACCCGTAATCAGCGCGCATTTTCCTGTAAGATCAAACATTTGCATTCCTTATTTCGTGCTTTCAACTGCCGCAAGAACGTCCTCAGGCGTGCCCACAGCGCGACAAACCACGTCTTTGTTAATTCGGCGGATCATCCCCGCGAGGGCTTTTCCTGCGCCAATTTCCCAGACCTCGGTCACGCCTTGGCCTGCCATATACTCCACAGATTCGCGCCACCGCACTGAGCCTGTGACCTGTGCCACCAGCAAGTCGCGGATCTCACTCGGCGACGTCGTCGCTTCGGCGCGCACATTGGAAACCAGTGCAACAGACGGCGCGTTAATCGTAACATCTGCCAAAGCCTGCGCCATGATTTGCGCGGCAGGCTCCATCAACGCGCAATGAAACGGCGCACTTACAGGGAGCAAAATCGCTCGCTTTGCGCCACGGGCTTTCGCAATCTCAATCGCGCGTTCAACGGCCTCTTTGTTGCCTGAAACCACAACTTGCGAAGGATCATTATCATTGGCCGCCTGACAAATCTGCCCCTGTGCAGCCTCCTCGGCCACCTCTTTGGCGGTGGCAAAATCTAGCCCCAACAAGGCCGCCATCGCGCCAATACCTACCGGAACCGCCTTTTGCATGGCCGCCCCGCGAATCCGCAAAAGCCGCGCGGTGTCAGCGAGTGACAAAGCGCCAACCGCCGTCAGCGCCGAATATTCGCCAAGGCTGTGCCCCGCGACAAACGCCGCATCCGTCACCAAAACACCTTCGGCCTCAAGCGCGCGCAACGCGGCAATCGAAGTGGCCATCAACGCGGGTTGGGCGTTTTGTGTCAGGGTCAGATCGGCAATATCGCCGTCCCAAATCATCCCGCTCAAATTCTCGCCAAGCGCCTCATTGACCTCGTCAAAAACTGCCTTGGACGCAGGATAAGATTCTGCAAGAGCCTTCCCCATGCCAATGGTTTGGGCGCCCTGCCCCGGAAATACAAATGCGCGCATGATACCGCTTCCTTTTATAGTTTTCTTTTCAAATACAACGATGCGCAGCTTTTCGCAATGTTCGCCTTTGCAACCGCGCGCAATACTTGTGTGTACCTGCACGTATTCACGCCTTTGCTTGCCACCCCCGCGCACCTATAGTTTGCGCAACCAATTTCGGAGCAAAACATGGCCCTCACCAATTCGCCCGCCCTTTATGGCAGCGTTACCAAAACCTTTCACTGGCTCACCGCCCTTCTTATTTTCACCGCATTCCCCCTTGGCATGATCGCAAACGACTTCCCGATGGCAACGAGCGACGAGGTCGCGCAAAAAGCGTGGCTCTTTAGTGTGCATAAAACCGTCGGCGTCACTCTGTTTTTTGTGGCCGTCCTGCGCATTCTTTGGGCAACGACCCAACCCAAACCCGGCCTACTGAACGCCGACAAACCCGCCGAGGCCACCGCCGCTGAGGCCGTGCATTGGCTGCTTTATTTCTCCCTCGTTCTTGTGCCCCTGTCGGGCTGGCTTCACCATTCAACCGCGGCCTTTAGCGCGCCGATCCTGTGGCCCTTTAGCGCGATCCTCCCCGAACTCCCAAAATCTGAATTGTTCTCGCATATTACGTCTGGCTGGCACGGAGTGTTCACTAAACTGCTCCTAGCCTCCCTTATTCTGCATATTGCAGGGGCCCTGAAACACGCCTTTATTGATCGCGACTCCACGCTCAAACGCATGCTTCCCGGAAAAATGAGCACCCCGACCCTGCCACAGCAACGCCACAGCAAAACCCCGCTGGTGATTGCTGTCGCTCTCTATGGTGTCGCCATGGGGGCGGGCACATTTTTGGGTCTGCAAACCCCTGCCGCCGCGCAAACCAACCTCGCAGACGTGCAAAGCGACTGGACCGTGGAAAGCGGCACCATGGCCGTCACCGTGCAACAACTCGGTAGCGCCGTCACTGGCAGCTTCGCCGATTGGACTGCCGATATTGCCTTTGATCCCACTTTGGAGGGCGACACTAAGGGCCACGTCGAAGTAACCGTCGCCATCGCCTCCTTCACCCTTGGCTCTGTCACAGATCAAGCCATGGGGCCCGACTTCTTTGACGTATCCACCCACCCGACCGCCGTGTTCGCCGCTGATATTTTCGCAACGGGCGACACGTACGAGGCGCGCGGGACCCTCACACTCAAAGGCACAACCTTGCCATTAACCCTGCCGTTCACTCTCAGCATCGAGGATGATGTTGCGACAATGGCGGGTGCGGCCTCGCTGGCGCGTCTGGATTATAGCATCGGCGCGGCCATGCCTGACGAAAGCAGCCTCGGCTTTGACGTCGACCTCAAGGTAGATTTGGTCGCCTTCAAGTAGCGACAACAAAAGCAACAACAAAAAAGGGGCCTCGCATCGCTGCGAGGCCCCTTTTTTGTGACGTGTAGAAAGCTTATTCGGCTTGCATCGCTTCAACAGAGATCGCGATTTCAACTTCGTCGCCCACGAAGGGAACAAAAGCGCCAAGTCCGAATTCGCTGCGCAGAACCGTTGCTGTCGCGTCAAAACCCGCCCACGGCGTTTTAGCCATAGGGTGCTCTTCTAATGCCGCGTTCAAAACCGCATCCAAAACGACGGGCTTGGTAATGCCATTGATCGTCAAGTCACCCGAAATTTTCGCGTTGGTGTCGTCTGTAACTTCAATGTTTGTGGATACAAACGTCACGTCCGAATTTTCCGATGCGTTGAACATATCTGGCGACATGAAGTGGTCATAACGCGCTTCCCAGCCTGTCAACAAAGTCGTTACAGGGAAGGAGACCTCAACCGAACTTGCTGCGGGGTCTTCTTGGTCGAACTGGATGTTTCCGTCAAAACCCGAGAACATGGCCGTGGTTGTAGAAAGACCGAGATGGTTGATCTTGAAAACGATCTGGCTGTGGCTTGGATCGAATTTATAAGCAACAGGTGCGGCGACTGCAGCGGAGGAAACGCCTGCAAAAGCAAGAGCAACGACGGCGGACTTCAGGGTAGTGGTAAACATTATTAAAGCTCCAAAAGATTGAATGTCTGATGGAGCTTAGATGTTCATTGATGGCATATTTCTCAACCCACGTTCCCTCCACAGGGTCTGTGCACTTGCGCACAGTTTTGCGGCGGAAAACCGATTGCACAGAGTTTGACGCGCGCCTATTGTGCTGGGATTGGCATTTCGCGTTCATGACGCACTATCGCACCACGTCGCGGCGTAACGCCCGATGCTTTCACCATTTCAGCCTCGCCCATGAGGATATCGCGCGCCAAAACCTCGCGCAGTGCCTCAAGGCGGTCGTCCTTATCTGTCACCAGATCAATGCAATGCCCCTGCGTTTTGTGGCGCAACATAAGGCGCGCATAACCGGGCAAATTGCGCTGTGGATCGCGCGACAGGATCACGCTGCGAATATCGTTAAAAGGCATCCGTCGCAAAACGAGGTTTTGCCCCTTTTTGTTGCTCAAAACTTCGCGCAACTCGCGCTTCACACTGTCCACCTGTAACTCATATGTCGTGCCCTGCGCCGCAAACCAAAGCGCCAGAAGACCCGTCAGCACAAGCACCCCAGAGAGCGCCGCTTTAAACAACGCGATATCGGCCCCCATTTCGGACCCCGGCATAACCCACATCCCAACGGCGATTCCGATGGAAACAAGGGCGACGCCCCCCGCCAATGCCTGCGCAAATCGCGCCCAAAATCCGGTATTGCCCGGCATCCGCACGGCATATCCCCACGAGGTCGCTTGGATCGCGAATTTCTTGGACCGCGCCGCAGCGGCAATTAACTTGCTCTTGTCTGACATGTGATTGATCATTGTACATTCCTGTCTTGTATTAAGGCTTGCTTAATATTCTCGAATCCAAACACGGCAGAACTGTGTCAGCAGTTGGTTAATACCGCGATAGTTGTATAGCGCTCCTCTTTACCCTGCAGGCTTGCATCCCCTCATTACCCTGCTATAAGGCCACCTTCTTCTGCGGCATTTTTAACAGCGCAACCTCTCGTGATCGGGTGCAGAAGGAATTACCGATCTTTGAAGTGCGCCCCATATGAACGGAGATCGCATGCCACTATACGAGCATGTCTTTATTGCGCGTCAGGACTTGTCCAACACGCAGGCCGAAGGCCTTATCGAACATTTCAGCACCATCCTCTCGGACAACGGCGGCAAAGTCGTTGAGCACGAGTATTGGGGTGTTAAAACCATGGCATACAAAGTGAACAAGAACCGCAAAGGCCACTATGCCTTTTTGCGCTCTGATGCCCCTTCCCCAGCCGTCCAAGAGATGGAACGTCTGATGCGTCTACACGAAGATGTAATGCGCGTTTTGACTATCAAAGTCGACGAGCACGCCGAAGGTCCTTCGGTTCAAATGCAAAAACGTGAAGAGCGCAGCGACCGTCGTCGCGAGCGCACGTAAGGAAGGCTAAACCATGGCTACTAAACCATTTTTCCGCCGCCGCAAAGTTTGCCCATTCTCTGGCGACGATGCTCCGAAGATCGATTACAAAGACACACGTCTTCTGCAGCGCTACATCTCTGAGCGTGGCAAAATCGTTCCTTCCCGTATCACCGCAGTTTCGGCTAAGAAACAGCGTGAGTTGGCCCGTGCAATCAAACGCGCACGCTTTCTCGCTCTGCTTCCTTACGCTGTTAAGTAAGGAGCGCACATCATGAAAGTTATCCTTCTTGAACGCATTACAAAACTCGGCCAAATGGGCGATGTTGTAGATGTAAAATCCGGTTATGCGCGCAACTATTTGTTGCCACAGCACAAAGCACTGTCCGCTTCCAAAGCGAACATCGAGTCCTTTGAAGCGCGCAAAATCCAGCTCGAAGCCACAAACCTTGAGACCAAAACTGAAGCAGAAGCGCTCGGCGCCAAGCTTGACGGTCAACAGTTCGTTGTGATTCGTTCCGCGTCCGACTCCGGCTCGCTCTACGGTTCCGTCACACCACGTGACGCTTCCGAAGTTGCTTCCGCTGGTGGATTCGAAATCGACCGTAAGCAAATTTCTGTGGTCTCCCCGATCAAAGAACTCGGCTTGCACAACATGTCTGTTAAACTTCACCCTGAAGTTATTGTAACGATCGAATTGAACGTTGCACGCTCCAAGGAAGAAGCTGAACTACAGGCCTCTGGTAAATCTATCCAAGAGCTCGCAGCGCAAGCTGAAGCTGAAGCAGAATTCGAAATCGCCGAGCTATTCGACGAAATCGGCGCTGCTGCGGATGAATTTGGCGACGACGACTATACACCTGCTGCTAAAGAAGAAGCAGTTGCGGACGAAGACGAAGCTTAAGCTTCCCTTCCCCAGCAATTTGAAGGCCGCGCAGTTCATTCTGCGCGGCCTTTTTTTCATGCGCCCAGTTTAAATTATTTTTTTCTTGAAAATAAACGCCCCCCCCCCCAGACTTCCCCTAGATCACATTGAAAACGCGCAATTTTCTAGGAGCCCTTATGAGACATAAATTTACGGCCATCGCCCTTTTCGCAGCCCTCGTATCAAGCCAAACAGCTTGGGCGGGTGAGGCATTTGAAGAAAGAGTAGATTGCCCAATTGGCGGCATTAAGACCGAAATCGTCAGCACATTTTCTTGTTCCTATGAGCAAGAATTTACGATGAGTTTATCTCAATTATCGACATGCGATTTCATCACCCATCTGCCTGTTTGCAAAACTGCAGACTTCCCGATCTATAAAAATTTTCTTCTCTCGGAAATACCGAAGCTCAAGGCAATGGTTAAAACCGATTGGTACAAAAAATCGCAAAAGGACTCTCGGTATTTACGGGCCTACCTTGTGGAAAAGGAGCTTGGCACTCTATCCGAAGCAGAAATGTTCACGCTCCTTCAGCAAGGTCACATATATGATTCCGCCCGTTCCTACGGCAATGCCAAATATTACGCCGCATATCGCGAAGCCGCCAACGCCTTCCGAAATGTCGCAACGAATGAGGAAAAACAGTACATCTATCTGACCGCTGCTTTCGCACGCATTCGCAGCGGGGAGCCCGAGACAGCACAAGAGTTGCTTGATGCGGCGGCAAAATACAAAACACCCGGTGATCCACGCCTCACCAAATATGCAACTCTGGTAGAGGCCTGTATCAAGAAGCCTAACGCAAAAAAATGCCAACCAAATTATACGTTCGATTTGGACTAAAATAGGAGGGGGACGCGCTTACCTGCTCCGTCAAAAGAGCCAAGCCCGCCCCCTTTTCCATGCCCCAAACATGCAGCGGCTTGAGCCGTAGGTCTCGACATTTTCAACCTCGTTTTTCCACCCGTTTTGCTCTATAATGCTTACACCTAAACACTGTTCAGAAATTATTGGGAGTTATGACAATGTCTAATACCTCATCCAATTTCGTCGGGGATATTCCAAGCTACTATGACAGCGGTCTTGGCCCCAATATATTTTTTGACTATGCGGATTTGCTCGCAACGCGTTGCGCCAACTTACCGGCCACCAATGTCGTCGAACTTGCAGCAGGGACCGGTATTCTAAGTCGCCGCCTACGCGACCGCTTGTCCCCAGAAACGCGCCTTGAGGTTACGGATCTAAACCTTCCCATGCTACAGGTGGCCAAAAACAAGTTTACAAACAAAGACGTAGTCGATTTTACCATCGCCAACGCCATGGATTTACCCTTTGAGGATTCCGAATTCGACATGATGGTTTGTCAATTTGGGGTGATGTTTTTTCCTGACAAGCCCGCGTCCTATCGGGAAGCTGCGCGGGTTCTCAAAAAAAACGGGTACTATCTTTTCAATGTGTGGAGCGCGATGTCCAAGAACCCGTTCGCGCAAATCGCCTATGACGTCGCCGCAAAATTCTTTCCCAACGATCCTCCCGCGTTTTATAAAGTCCCCTTCCACTATGGTGATCCCGTCCAAGTACGCGCCGACCTTACCCAAGCGGGCTGGCACGATGTTGAGCACGAGACCATTCAACTGCAAAAGACCATTACAAATCCAGAAGCTTTTGCAACAGCGTTGGTTTTCGGCAATCCGATTATCGACGAAATCCGGCAACGCGGCGAGGTGGAACCGGCTGTGATTGCGGAAGCAATCTTGGAGGCCTTCCACAGCGCTTTCGGCCCTAGTCCCATTACGATACCCCTTGAAACGACCACTTTTGTATGTCGTGCTCCTTAAGAGAATGTTTAGGGATTTAGACTAATAGCGCCGACAACTTCAAGGCCTTGCAGGATGGAATCAATCGCGATTGTCGCAAGAATGATGCCCATAACGCGGCTGATCACACTCGCCCCAGTTGTGCCAATAACCCGATAAATTCTCTGCGCCATAAGGAGGAAAACGAGCGTAAACAAGAGGACTGACAGCAATAGCACTGCTGTAACCGATTGCTCAGCAACAGAAAAACGATTATTGTCTGTTAGGATGACCACCCCCAACATCGCCCCTGGAGACGCAATCGACGGCATCGCCAGCGGGAACACTGCGCCCGACAAATAGTCTTTTTCCGCCTCGTGAATTTCTGCCGAAGGTTTGGATTCTCCAAAGATCATCGTCAGGGCAAAGAGGAAAAGGATAATCCCCCCAGCGACTTGAAAGGCGCCCAACCGAACACCAAGGCCTTCCAAAACGAACTGACCACCGATCAAAAATCCAAACAACACCAATGTCGCAATCAGGACCGCTCGAAGCGCAAATCGTTTGTGCAAGTGGGGGGGCACTTTGGCAGTAGCAAAGAGAAACACAGGGACCGACCCAATCGGATCAATCACCGCAAATATCGTTAAAAAATCTCTAACAACGTCTGACCAGTCCATACGTCCAATACCCTCAGTACTCATTTTGCAATTTTATATCACAAAAAAAGGGCCGCCGCTGGTTTAACCCCGCGACGACCCTCGTTTTTTTAAAAGCGGTTAGGCCTTACATTTCTTCGAGAGCTTCCACAGCTTTCTCAAGATCTTCTTTGGTGACAGTTTTTTCGCTGACCGTGGCCAATTCAAAAACATAGTCTACAACTTTATCTTCGAACAATGGAGCGCGAAGTTGCTGTTGCATTTGTTGGTTTTGTTGAACAAATTCAAAGAACTGACGTTCTTGACCTGGATACTGGCGCGCTTGCGTCATGATCGCTTGGGTCATTTCAGCATCGGAAACTTCAAGTTTCGCTTTCTGACCGATATCTGCCAACAACAGACCCAAACGCACACGGCGTTCCGCAAGCTTCTTGTGCTCGTCTGTTGTTTCGATTTCGGGGTGATCATGGCCTTCAACATCTGGGTTGTCTTCGTGCCATAGTTGATGCGCGATTTGACCAGCTTCGGCTTCAAGCAACGATGGGGGAAGCTCGAAGCTTACCAAACCGTCAAGCGCATCAAGCAATGCACGTTTTTGAACCGCACGAGCAGCGCCCGCATATTCAGCTTCAAGACGTTCAGCGATTTGACCTTTAAGACCAGCAAGATCCTCAGCGCCAAATTTTTTCGCCAATTCATCGTCAACCACAGCAGCGATTTCCGATTTTACAGCTTTCACTGTGCAATCAAAAATAGCTTCTTTGCCCGCAAGGTTTGCCGCCTGATATTCCGCAGGGAACGTCACTGTAACGGCAACATCGTCGCCAACTTTGGCACCAATCAATTGGTCTTCAAAACCGGGGATGAACGAACCGGAACCGAGAACCAATGGGAAGTCTTCGGCTGTGCCGCCATCAAACAATTCGCCGTCAACTTTGCCTGCGAAATCGATGGTGATTTGATCGTCTTTTTTGGCTTTGCTGCCAGCTTTACGATCTTCGTAATTTTTGACGGTTCCGGCAAGGTTGGTCAAAGCTTCGTCCACAGAAGCGTCATCCGCTTTTGCGATGAGTTTTTCAAGCGCCAGAGCTTTTAGGTCAACTTCTGGAATCTCGGGAAGAGCTTCATAAGCGACGGTAACTTCAACGTCATCGCCCTCTTTCCAGTCTTGGTTGGTCATTTGAATGTCTGGTTGCAACGCAGGGCGGTCGCCGGAATCTTCAAAATGCTTGCCAAGGCCGCCATCGATGGTCTCTTGAATGGCTTCGCCGATAACTTTCTGGCCGAATTGCTTTTTGAGCAACGCCATAGGCACTTTGCCTTTACGGAAGCCCTTCATTTCAACATCTGGCTGCGCTTCTTTAAGCTTTTCGTTAACTTTTGCGTCCAAATCGGCAGCGGGAATAACAAGCGTGTAACCGCGTTTTAGGCCTTCGTTCAGGATCTCAGTAACCTGCATGGGGGGTCCTTATAGCAAAATGGCCGCGCGGACGCGGCAATGAGTTAAATCACGGTTCTTCTATGGGGATGAGCGCCGTGATGCAAGGAGAAAGGCCGCAATCCCACCACCATCGGCACACAAAGGCCACGAGCAGCAATATCCAGCTTCTTTTTGAGGAAAACCGCCCGCCAAGATCGCACTTCCCCGAGGATTGTTGTGCGACTTGCACCCGAAATCATGCTATAAAACGAGAGGTTCACAAAAAATCGAGGGAGGCACGATGATGGAAAATGCCCAAGGCGGATGCCTGTGCGGAAACCTTCGCTACGCTGTGGAAAATCAACCCAGCCGCGTTACGATATGCCATTGCAAATTTTGCCAACGCGCCACGGGCGGCGCCTATATGGTTGAGCCGATTTTTGACGCACAGGATTTTCGCCTCCTCAAAGGAACACCGAAAAAATACGCTCATATCTCGGCGGGCAGCGGCAAAAAGGTTTTCGTTCATTTCTGCGACACGTGCGGGACCAAATTGTTTTTAACCTTTGAGCGTTTCGCCAACATTGTTGGGGTCTATGGCGGCACATTTGACGATCCGGATTGGTTTGATCTGACTCCGGAAAACTCAAAGCAAATTTTCCTAGGCGTGGCCCAACGCGGCACGTCCATTCCGCCCCATGTGAATACCTTTATCGAACACGCGACCGAACCGGATGGGACCCCCATAGAACCAACCGTGTTTGAAACACACCAAATTATCGGAACCTAAACCACCCTTGCGACGGACTCGGATCAGGGCATCAGGGAAGACGTTTTAAGCGCATAAAGCACCGCTAAATGGCCAATGCCCGCGAGGCTGATGGACAGCCCCATCGGCATCAGGCCGCGTGCGCGCATCGAAACCCAGCCGCGCAATTGCGGGAGGGCCAACGCACGGGTGCCGGTTACGGCGACAATGCCCAAAAGCATCGCCCCCGAGAAAACCAGCGCAAAAAGCGAGAGCGTTCCCGACGGAATAAAAAGCATGAGCACCGCAAGAATTTTCACATCCCCGCCCGCAAAAATCCGCAGGAGAAACAGGGCAAACCCGATACAAAACACGATCAAGGCGGGGAGGATGCGCGAAATGGCCTCCTCAAGTCCAATCAATGGAATGGTGACCACAAACAAGCCAATCCCAAGGAGCGAGGCCGTATTTGGAATCCGCATCCACCGCAGATCGCTTTGCGCGACATAAAGCAGAACCGGCGTAAAAAGCAAAAGCGGCAAAAGCATCATTTCAGGGCCGTCAAGCGACGGATTGATGGGATATCGCCCTTCGCTCGATCGCTGTTACCAAGGGGGTTTCCTGCGTGGGGCTTGGCCCAACCAGAAGTAACCGACGCAGCAAGTCGCTCAGATTTCGGCATTCGGCCTTGTCATAAATCTGTCTGAGGTGACTGCGCAGGGTAGAGGACGAAATTTTCAACTCCTTGGCCAAAACGTCGCGGTTTAACCCATGACTCAACAGCAAACACACGCGAAATTCTGCGCGACTTAACCCCGCCGGATTAAGGTCCGACAAAAGCGGTGCTGCGAGGGTCACATTCAAGGTTTCTGGCTGACGATCCAAGAGGGATTCTGAAAACACCCCCGGCGAGAGGCACGACCACGTTTGACACAGCGTGTCGCACAGGGACGTCAGCATCGCGCCGGCCCCTGATGACAGGCGGTTGGCGAAATGCAGTTCCAGAAGGTAAACCCACTTCCCGTCTTGCCCCAAAACGATCACCACAGTTTCGGCCAGAGCGCGTTGATTTCTCAACTCCAACAATTCTGGCGCATCCCCATAGGCGGCCATGCTGGCGTACCAAACGGAGCCAAGTTTGGCGTGCGCTATATAGGATCCTAAAATAAGGTCAGCAAATGAGCGATCCAACGCGCCGCATTGCGCCTCTCGCTGTAAGTCCACGGAAATAGATCGAATTTTCCCGTCTTGCGTTTTCGCGGCCTTCACCAGCGTCGCGGCTTTTGCCCCAAATCCCATTGAGATCGCCTTAAGGCCTTGCCGAAAGGACGCGACGCCCTGCACCGCTTGGCACCAGCCAGCTATGCCTTCGACCAGACTTACAACGCTCAAAGTATTCCCTAGGGTATTATCCCCATAATGTCCCTTAGTACCCACTTTATGACCCCCATAAACATACTCGGGTGCCTCAAAAAATCTCAATGCTGGTTCTTCCAGCCTATGTCTTAATTTTAGGCCTGAATTCTTAATTCTGTCAACAAATTGCCACATTTGGCGGCTTTTTCACTGCATTTTCAATCCTAGCATGTATTTTCGGATGAATTGTGTCAAAATTAGGGCAAAAACCCTGCCCTCTTACTCGGCAAAAAACCGTGTATAGCGAATAACAACCGGGCCAATGGAAATTAAAATCAGCGCGGGAAGCATGAGGGACGCGAGCACAACAGACATTTTCACGGGCAGTTTATTGGCCATTTCTTGGGCCTTAACTTCCCTGAACTCTCGCATCTCTTTGGCGTAGGCCGTCAGGGCCTCCGACATGGATGTCCCGAATTGAACCGATTGGCTGACCACAGCGGAAAACGAGCGGATGACATCCACATTTGTTCGCTGGGCCATGTCTTGCATTGCGGCGTCCCGATCACGACCAGCTTGAATTTGCCGCTGAACCGTGAGGAACTCATAGGCCATCTCGGGCGCAATTTCGGCCAATTCATTTCCAGCCCGCGTCATCGCGGCGTCAAACCCAAGCCCCGCTTCAACAGAAATTTGCATGAGGTCCAAGGCGTTGGGAAAAGATTCCTCGATCCGCATCCGCCGCTCTTCAGCACGATCATTGAGCCATTTGATCGGAACAAAATACCCCAGAAATATCAAAACAGAGAGCACGCGCACAATGGTGCCATTCGACATCTCGGAGACACGGCTGGAAATATCAAACGGCAATTGAATGTCCGGCACGCGACTAATGAGCAAAACCGCCAACAGAACCCCAGGCAAGCCAAGGCCCAAAACAACACGGACCAAAGTGAAATTTCGCAGGTTGTGGGGGCCGTTATATCCAGCTTGTGACAATTTGCGGGACAGGTCACTGCGCTCTTTCATATCCCCCGGTAGAAGCGCTTTCCAAATGCCTTTGGGGTCATGATTGGGGGCTTGCAAAAGCCCGAAATCACGCCGCTGTTCACGGCGTTTTGTGGCGCTGGCCGCGATGCGGTCTGCGGCGGGGTTGCGCTCCCCAACCAAAACCGCGACGCCCCCAAGGATGGTTAACGCGCCCAGTCCCATTCCGATAATAAGGACCATTTGCGGCGTGATATTCCACGCACTCGTCAGTGTTGTGAGTGTTTCAAACATGGTCGCAGCCTTTCATATTCTAAATCTAACGAGTTTGGCGAGAATAACGGCGTTCAACACCGTGAACGTCACAACCGCGATGGCCATGGGAATGAAAAGCGGATCGTCATAGACATCCTGATAGTATCGCGGATTGGAAATTGACGTGGAAACGAAAATAAACACGGGGATCGCCGAGAGGAAATACGACGACAAACGGCCCTCTGCGGAAATCGCCTGAATCCGCCGCCGCATGGCGATCCGGTTTTTAACCACCTTGGACAAGACGTCGAGCACCCGCGCCAAGTCGCCCCCCGTCCCGTGTTGAATGCCCAAACTGGCCGAGAGATAGTGGACGTCCTCAATGTCGATACGATCTGCAAATTCGGCAAAAGCGTCGACCAAGTCGTCGCCAAAACTCACTTGGTCTGCGATCAGACCAAATTCGGAGCCAATCGGATCGGGCATTTGCTCTGCGACCGAGGCAATTGATGTGTTCAACGGATGCCCCACACGCAAGCCGCGCGACATCAAATCCAGCGCCTCAGGCAAGAGTTTGGTTATCGCCTCAATGCGCGCCGCCCGACGGTGGCGAATAATCCCGATAGGCAGGAGAAAGCCAACCGTAACACCTATGGCAATGGCCATCCAAAGCGTCACTTTCATAGCTGCCATTGCGGAAATAACGGCCGAAATGCTCAGACAAATCAGGATGAGCAGCGTCGGCGAGCTGGTCATCCCCGCTTGCCGCATCGCCTTGGGAAGGTCGCCAACAAACGGCAGGCGCGTTATCCACCCCCCGCGTTCCACCGGTTTGAGGACAGCAAGTATTTCCGCCGCCGTCGCCCCGCCCGCGATCATTTTCATCCGACGATTGCGTGCTTCATGTTTGTTCTCGGAGCGGCGCAGAAGTTGCCAAACGCCAGAGAGAAGGAAAAACACGCCCACCGCCAAAAACGTATAGACAAAATACAAAGCATAGGGGTGGGACATAAGCTGTTTCATTGCACTTTCTCCCTAATAAACATGGAGGCATCGATGCTAATCCCCGCAGCGATCAGCGCCTCGGCGGCCTTGGGACGGATGCCCGTGGGAATGAATTCCCCCAGAATATCGCCATTTTCGCTGCGACCGGTTTTGCGGAACACAAAGATGTCCTGCATCGTAATCACATCGCCCTCCATGCCGGTAATTTCGGAAATCGACATCACGCGGCGGCGCCCGTCGCTTAGGCGGGATAGTTGCAGCACGAATTGCAATCCGCTTGCGATCTGGCCACGGATGGCCGCCATCGGAAAATCAACGCCCATCATCGTCACCATTTGCTCCAACCGCGACAGCGCGTCGCGCGCGGTATTGGCGTGCACCGTGGTCATCGATCCGTCGTGGCCCGTGTTCATCGCCTGCAACATATCGAAGGTTTCAGCGCCACGCACCTCGCCCACGATGATCCGATCAGGCCGCATCCGAAGCGCGTTGCGCAACAGGTCCCGCTGCGCCACTGCCCCGCCCCCCGACGGGTTGGAGGGCCGTGTTTCAAGGCGCACAACATGACCTTGCTGTAGTTGCAATTCGGCGGCATCTTCGATGGTCACAATCCGCTCTTTTTCAGAAATAAATGCCGACATAGCATTGAGCATGGTGGTCTTACCCGAGCCCGTGCCGCCGGAAATCAACACATTCATCCGCGCATCCACCAGCCCTTCCAGAAACTTTGCGGCTGGCCCCGTAAGGGCGCCACTCGCGACCAGTCGCGCCAGACTATAGGGTTGGCGCGAAAACTTACGGATCGAAATCGAGGGGCCGTCGATGGCACAGGGCCGGATGATCGCATTCACGCGGCTGCCGTCCTCAAGGCGCGCATCCACCCAAGGCTGGCTTTCGTCTACTCGGCGTCCAATCCGTGTAACGATCTTGTCGATCACCCGCAAAAGATGCTTCTCGTCGCGAAAGCGGGCGTTGGTGCGCTCCAGCACACCAAAGCGTTCCACGAACACGCTTTTGTGGCCGTTCACCAGAATATCGTTAATGGTGGGATCTGCGAGGAGCGGCTCAAGCGGCCCTAATCCAAGCACCTCATCCATCAACTCATCAACGATCTTCTTGAATTCTTCGCCGCGTAACGGCGTGCCTTCCTTACTTAAGACTTCGCTCACCAAGGAGGTTACTTCCTTGCGCAGCGCCTCATCCTCGACCTTGTCGATCACCGAGAAATTCAACCGATCCAGCAAGGCGTCATGCAGGCGGCTTTTGAGTTCTAGCCGCTTAATCAACGTGTGTTCTGTGGCACTTTGTTGAGGATCGACGAGTTGCAACGGGGTCTTCAGAGCTTTAGCAACCGCCGCTCCGGGGAGGTCGATGCTTTTGGCTGAATTTTCTTTACCGTTTCGTGTAAAATTCTTGAACACCTTGGCTCTCCTTAGCTCGACTGAATTGATTTAAAAATGGCATCGGAACCCTGGGTGGCTTCGCGCTTCATCGGGTCTGTCTTTGCGGTCGTTTTCTCGTCAATGACCTCGACAGCAAGCTTCTTAATCGCTTTGGTCAACGCGGATCGGCTTGCCGCCACGGACAGCGGCACCCCACGATCAAGGGCCTCGCGTGTGGCTTTGGGATCAAGGGGAAGCCAATGTCGCAACTCCCGCTCCAACAGCTTCGCGGCCTGCACATGGTGACGGCCTTTAAATATCGGCTTGGCTTCAAAATTCACAATAATATCAATCGGTAGTCTCGGGCTTTCTTCGGAATAGGCATCAATCAGACGTTTTGACTGGCGGATCGCAGGTACCGAACTATCGGTAATCAAATACAGCCGATCACTCATGTTCAGCACCGATTGCACCCACTGCACCAAGGTGCGCGGCAGGTCCACCACCACGTAATCAAATTGAAGCGTCAACTGCTCCAAAAGCGCTTCAACCTGCTCGCTTGTGAGCGACTCCATGGGCACAAATTCAGTTGGCGCAGTGATCACCGACAACCCGCCTTTGGTGGTCACCATGGCTTGCGACAAAAACGTGGCGTCGGGGATAATTTCGTCTTTGGCCATCCGACAAAGGGAGTCGTTGGCCTCGATATCCAAAAAGCTTGCGATCCCGCCAAACTGCAAATCCAGATCGACCAAAGCGACCTTTTTGACGACATTGCGGCGCAGAAGTCCCGCCTCGCCCCGCAAGGCATCCGCAAGGTTGACGGCGACCGTGGTGCCGCCAATCCCGCCGCGCGCTTGGGCGACGGTGATGATTTTGCCACGCTGTAAAGCAAGCGGCGCAACGGCGGCAATCGGTGCCCTCAAGCGCTCCAAACACTCCGTCAGGTCCTTTTTGGTCACCGGCATCGGCAAGACATCTGCCACGCCAGCTTGCAAAAGTTTACGCGCCGCCGCCAATTGCAAGTCGGGGTCGCTGATGGCAACCACCCGCACATCCGGCCCTGCAGTGCGGCACAATTCCCGCACCGCCACCTCGTCCTGTTCGCTCTCCCCCGAGGTTCGAAACAGGATCATCTCGCCCGAGGCCGCCAGTGCATGCGCGGTGCCGTTGGCTTTTGAAAGGGTCATATCGCGGCGGTTCAACTTGACGTTGTCAAGCGTACAGACAACTGCGGAAATCGCGTCTGAGTCTGGGCCATTTGCGGCAAAAACCGTGATTTTCTGAACTGGCTCTGTCATTGACTTAACCTCCTAATGTTATCCATTCGTCCCACTCGCCAAGTCCTCTCCCGGAAGGGAGACACTCATTGAAGGGAAATTTATTGTTCCACCAAGGCCACTTGGGGCCGATCCCCCAGCAAGGCTGGCAAGCTGTCCGAGCGGGGAAATGAAGGTAAACGTGGCCCCCACAAGTTCCGCCGTGACCAAAGGAACATAGGGGCCCCCCAGAAACCCAAGATTGGGGTCGAACGTGTAGGAAATTTGCAAATCGTCGATCGCCACACCGGGCGGAAGGATCGCGTTGATACGCGCCCATATTTCACTGGCGGTCGCGTTCGTCGCTGACCCTGTGCAGACGAGCGACGCTTGCGTGGCACAAATATTCGCCCCCGCGCCGCAACTGGTTCCAAACCGCGGCTTGGGCACAACGGATGTTGATCCGCGCGCGTTGATACTGGGCAAACCCGCGCAGGCGGCGGGGCGCACCGCCGCCAAACGGGCCGCAATATGCATCGCTTTTTCGGCGGCAATCCGGTGATAGGCAAGACGGCCAAAATCGATCATCCCGAACAACAACAGTAGGAAAAGAGCCAAGGCGATTGCGAATTCCACAAGGGTCGCCCCGCGCTCATTGCGCCAGAATTCAACGGTCCGCGCCAAATATGTGCGATGCGCCCTCATGACCCGAAAATCCGGCTTTGATCGGTGACGGTGGTCGTCACATCGTTGAGCGTATAGCCCGCGACTGCAAAGAAGCCCGAGAAAGGCATTGTGATCGTAATCTCTGCGGAAACTTGAGCAATCGGCGCGATGCCTTTGCGATAATCCCCCGCGATACAGCTATAGGTGGGGATCACCGAATTGACGGTAATGCCGTTGGGAAACAGCGTGGTGCCGCTGGAACTGTTGCGCACGATTCCCGTGAGTTGCGTGGTATAGCCCGCGACAGCCCCCCCGAGGTGCAAATATCGCGCGGCACAATCCGCGCCAGATACCGCGTCGCATCTCGCACGCCTGCCGCTGCCGACTGATAGGCCCACAGCATCCGTGATCCCTCAATAATCATGCCAAAAACCAGCAACGCAAACGGCAGCGAAATTGCCAGTTCAACGAGGGCCGTCCCGCGCTCATCGCGACGAAAACCACCAAAGGCGCGTTTGATCCGATGTTTCAACATGCCCCCCCCCTCACCGGTACAACTGCACGACGTCGCGGAAAATTCCGGTCGACCCCGCGCCGCTGCCTTGATCCGCAGGGCCAATCACTTCGCCCCAAATATCCACAGTGTTTGAGCTGACGGCCGCCACGGGCTCTGTCAGGAAAATTTCGACGAATTCGGCCACAGGTACGTTAACGGCGGAACCCTGAATATTGTTGGCGGCACAGTCGATCGCAGCCGCCACAATGACGCGGCGTTCAGGTCCAATTGAAGCACCGCCTGCGGTATTACATTGCGGCAATCCGCTTTCCGCCAGCCCATTCGGAAGGATACCCGCGTTGCCGCTTGTCCCTTGTGGGTTGGCAATTTCGGCCTTGTAAAGATCATAGCGCGTGTCGAGCGCAGGATTGATGAAAAACGGGTCGGCACCGCCATAATTGGTCGCGATGTAATTGGCATAGCCCGCCGACCAGTCCCCATCGCCAAAGCGCCCCCCAGCGCACCCCCCCGCGTTAAAACAATCGTCGCGCGGCAAGCCCACTGTATCGGGGGATGGGTCGTAGTTGTTTGGACAGGCGTTGCCGTTTGAGGGCACCACCCCCTTTATAACGTTGGGTGCAGGCGCATAGTTCGGGTTATTTTTCTCGCTCTTTAGGATCGTCTGAAAAATGTCAAACCGCACGTTAAAAATTGCGTTTTCGATGCCGTTCTTTTGGCCAGGTTCCGTATCGACCCCATTGAGCGCGTAGCACTGTGTGATCGATCCCACCGCCGCAAGTAAACACGCATCCAGCTTTACGCCGTTTTTCCCCGCGCAAGGGCCCTCGGAATCGACCAGCGCCTTGGACGGGTCCAAAAACCCGAAGTTTCCTGGTGCCCAAGCCGCGCCATTGCCACCAGAACGAAGGTTAACCATCGTCCCCTTGTTGGCCGCCGACGTCCATCCACTTGGCTGGCAAAACATCAACGGGGTCACGTCACAGGCGAATTGGGTCATGCCCGCAATCGACTGGGCTTGCACGTTAATATCCTGAAGGGTCTCGCCGCGCAGAACCATTAAGGCCCGATAAAACGCGACGGGCACCTCGGCTTCCGTGGCGGCCACGCGGATAAATCTGGCAAGGGCTGGGTTTGTCGTTACCGCCGTAGGGGCCGCCGTGTCACTGGCAGGCAAGGTCGAGAAAAACGTCAGGGTAAAGTCATCCGCCCCCGATAGCGTATGGTCGCCGCTGCCAAACTTGCGACTGTCGACGATCAGATTTGCGGCCGCAGTTGTCGCACGCGTTATGGAATCCGGGCGACCATCCAACTCTCCCGCTGCCGCGAGGGCCACATTGTCGGTGAAGCTCTGCATATCGGTCTGTGTGGCGGAGACCTGCCCCAGATCAAACGACATCGCCACCAGTCCGAGCATCAAAGCAAGGGCCATCCCCCAAAAAACAAGGATGGTGCCCTTCTGGTCCTGCCCAAAGGTGGCGATATGTGACCTGCGGTTTGACATGGTTTCTACAGACCTTCGTCGGCGATTACGACTCCACGCCGCACTGTAATTCTCGGGGTGGAAATCATTTCCGGAACGGGCGAAACATCCTGCATCAGATCGCTAAGCTTAAGGGAATCGAGCGGTTGGTCCTCCGCGCCCACATTGTTGCGCAATGTCAGGCTCAGGATGCCCGCTTGCTGGGCGAGCGCAAGACGCTGCCCTTGATCTGGCGTCACTTCGACGGTCACGGTACGCGCCACTTCTGGCGAGTCATTGCCGATGTCGGAGTCCTGATCGACACCAATAACTTTGATATTTTGCAGGATCGTCACGGTGCGCAATCCGGAATTCCGTCCCTCGGTCAAAAGCACGTCCACGGAATCCCCGGGGGTCACAAAACCGCCCACGGCGGTCTCGGCGTTTACTTTGATGGCCATGGCGCGGTGGTTGGCCGAGAGCGACTGAACGATGGTGACTTTTTCACCCCATCCCGAGACCCGACTGGCAAAAAACAACTCTCCCTGTGACATGGCTTTTCGCGCCCGACGTGGCTCGACGCCATCACTCGGAAGGAGGAAGTCGCGGTCCGTCAAGACGCCCACTGGCAACGCATCGCGCGGCCAATAGATCGTGGTAATAAGTTGCGATTCAATGGCTTGGCCAAAGGCGATATCGCGGCCCGCGACCAAAACGCCAACCGTTTGACTTTCTTCTTGCGACGCTTGTTTGCTGAGAATCTGCGCAGTCAAGACGTCCTGCGCAAGATAAACAGACCCCGTCGCCACACCAAGGCCCGTAACGACCAGTAGGATAGATGACAATCGCATGTGATAGGTCCTTTTCAATTTGGCATTTGGCGGAAACGAAGCCCTCGTAACGGTCGTTCGATGACGTGAAATCAATACGGATTTTCGGTCCTTCAGCGCGTTGCGTACATTGTGGCCAAAGGACCGAAAGGGATTTGAAGCACTGCGTTGGAAAAACCTCCAAATTTCATTGCTTCATAATGAGTGAACTTCCGGCGGCCCGACGAATTCTGGGCCGCCGTTAAGTTTAGCTGCAAGTAGTGGTAGTACCATCCAAGCAGTCTTCAGCACTGCCCATTTTGTCACCCACTGCGCCGCCAAGGGTCGAGAGCGCTGAGGTCCCGACAACAACGGCCAAAACAAGCGCAATGCCATATTCAACCAGCGTAACGCCGTGCTCATCGGACTTAAAACGTGACCAAGTTTTTGCAAAAATTCTTTTCATAGTGTTCTCTCCATTTTACGCACCCAAGGTGCCCAGATAAATAAACGGCCCGCCCTCAGGTGGCCAAGTTCCATTCTAGCTTTTGCAGGGGGGCGCGCGCTTCATCTCTGCGGCTGAATTATTCGCGCCGAGGTTGTGTTTTCTGTCGAATTCCGAGGAAACAGACGCATTTACCGGATTGTAACCCCTCGGAATTTCATCATGGAATCACTGAGTCCCGCCCTGAAATGACCCAAAAATCGCGGATAGGACGGTGGAAATCGCGGCCAAAACGAACGGACTGACTTCATTTACGTATAAAAACAAGC
Organism: Falsihalocynthiibacter arcticus; assembly: GCF_000812665.2. Classification (GTDB taxonomy): domain Bacteria; phylum Pseudomonadota; class Alphaproteobacteria; order Rhodobacterales; family Rhodobacteraceae; genus Falsihalocynthiibacter; species Falsihalocynthiibacter arcticus. Next base: position 2,995,650 of record NZ_CP014327.1, on the reverse strand, counting down.
AAGGTTCGCAACATCCGTGTGGCCTTGGGCATATATTTGAGCGCGGGTCAGCGTGCCCAAAACCGCCGCCCTCACCCCAGAATCCGAATTAACCCATCCCGCCACTATCATTCCGCGCCGCATAGCATTAGGGAGTTGATATCTTAAGGAGATAGAATGATGGGAGCTTCACCAAGCGTACCTGAACTGGTTGCGGCGGCGCAAACCAATGCCAAGGCGTCCGAAAATCGCATTTCGGAGGTTTTGAAACTTTTGGACGGCCAGAACGGATCTGACGCCCAATTAGAAGAGCTGCGCGCGGCGACTGTGGCGCTTGAATTGACTGCGGTCGATATCTTCTCTGTTTTTGAGGCGCGGATGCAGAACACCTTTAAACGGGGTCCGTTCGCGCGCAAATTGAAAACAATGCTGGTCGCGGCGGAGCAAGCTGATCTTGCTGAGCGGTTCCACCTGTATTATTTGGCGATCAACGTTCTAAAGCATGGCAAAGGTGCGAGTTATCGCGAGTTGCTCAACGACCCGAGCACGCTTATTGTGGTGCGGCCCGCCGAAGACACCGTCGCCGACGAAACACTCCCCGCTGTAGGCCTTATTGACGTCACTGTTCCGGGCTTTTTTGATGGGCTGAGCACGACCATTCTTGAAGCCTATCATTTCCTAGAAAACAGATAAGTTGCCGTGCCACTAAAGCACTAAGGCAAGGCGTCGATCCATTGAAGCGGCCTTTCGCCTCAAGGCTTCGCAAACTATCGCGGCCCGCATAGGCTCGCTTTTCGGATTACTCAAAGGACGACCATATGCTGCGCTGGGGATTGCTTGGAACTGGGTTTATCACCCACAAAACTGCAAAGGCGATTGCCGCCTCCAACGGATCAGAGATCCGCACAATTGCAGGACGCAATTCCGACGCCGTGGACGCCTTTCAAAAGGAATACAGCATTCCTACGGTCTCTTACGGGTATGACGAAATTCTGGCGGACCCTGAGATTGACGTCGTTTATATCGGCTTGCCAAACCACGTCCATCACACGCTGACCATTGCCGCCGCCAAGGCTGGCAAGGCGGTTTTGTCCGAGAAATCGCTGACCACAACAATGGAGGAAGCGCAGGCTCTGGCTACTGCCGTCCGTACCCACGACACCTTTTTTGTCGAAGGGTTTATGTATCTTTCCCACCCGCTCTACGCTCGTTTGATGGAAATTCTGGCGGATGGGCGCTTGGGCAACCTACGCGCGATCACCGGCTTTTATTCGGCGGATATTTGGAACGTCACCAACCCCCTTGGGCGCGGCACGCTCTATAATCTGGGTTGCTACCCCGTGTCGCTGCTGCATTTGGTCGTCCAGACTCTCTGTGGCCAAGACATGTTTGCCACGGGTCAACTCGCGGGACTGGGAAATGTATCGACGCATGACGGCACCATCTGCGACGCCGCCGTGACCGCGCAATTCGCCAATGGCGTGCTGGCCACGCTGCAATCAACCGACAGCTACGGCATGGAGCACGGCTTTACGATTGCGGGCGACAAGGGCACGCTAACGTTCGTAACAAACCCATGGCTCCCCGTGGCGGGCCGCAATCACCTCCGCTGGACCTCCTATGACGGCGAGGTCGAAGACATTTACGTTGATGCAGACCATGATGCATTCTACACCCAAGTTAAAATGGTCGAGGCCTCCCTTGCCGCCGGTCAAAAAGAGGCGCAACGCCCCTCGCCCCGCCTCACGGACTCCCTCGAAATAATGGCATTTCTAACGGAATGGGAGCGGCAATGCCTAGCGGCTCAACAACCATAGACAACGTATCGAATGGCCGTGATAAACTCGTCGTTCCCTAAACAGTTGATGCGTCGAGGGCTTTGCAACAGGCGTGCATTTCCAAGCCACCCCTCGCCCTATTTAATTTCGCGGCCAGCCCACAACAGACGATCATCGAGCATAAACAGTCCCACGGTTTCATTCTTTTCTTGGCCACTGTATGTAATCCCAAGGGTCGCGGTATTATCGCTCACCCATTTTCGAATGACCCCTTGGCATGTTTCCTTGGAGCTGCCGGTTTGCTCTCGGCACTCACGAAATTTCTTTGAATAAGTAGCTCTTAATACTTCAGCATCTTGACGTGTCCCATCCCTGTAGACTACCGACGGAAAGGCCATTCCATCGACAATCATGTCCCGAGGTGACTCTGTTACGCCAGACTGCATGCCGTACAGGGTGACATAGGCCCCACGGCTAAATGGCCCTTCGCCATCGGCGGCAGGCGTTTCAAACAGAAAGCCACACGCACGGACTTCGTTCCAAAGCAAATAGCGGGCTACGTTGGCTTTTTTCGAATGGGTTTCCCATAGAGATATATTCCCCTGCTGAGGGCTCTGCCTAACATCCGCCAATTTGAGACGTGGGTACGTATTCCCGCAGGTTTTTTGGATACCAAATGGAAAATATGGCACGTCGCGGCTCAGTCGTTCTTGAGTGCTGGATTCGTAAGCGTCAATATTGGCCAACTTCTTCGCCTCTTCTGACGATGTGTCGTCGCTTGGCACACAGGCGCTCAACGTCACCAACACCACTGAAAACCAAACCCAAAACCCGCGCGCCCTAGACTTCTTCAATATTACGTCCCCCAACGGATTTAATTCCGATATGCGCTCACACCCAATTGCCGTCACGCATGATGTGCCACAATAAGGACCACAGCGCCCCCTTTTGGGCAAGTGTAAGTTGGCCGCGCAAAACGTGGCTTTCGGAGCGGAGCCGCAATCTCCACCTCCCAACAGCCCCTATGACAGCAGATTTGGCGCTGTTAAGGACGCATAAGTTGGGGTAACAGGGGGCCAGCAACGGGCCGATCCTGCGCCCGTGACTTAGAAAGTCTGCACAGCCTATGTCTGATCCGTGCCTAAAATTGGTATTAGTAACCCCTGAAATTCCCTACAATACCGGCGCGATTGGGCGGACCTGTGTGGCGCTAAATCTAGAGCTGATCCTGATCAAACCCTACGGGTTTTCCCTCGACGAAAAGGCCGTGCGACGCGCGGGAACCGATTACTGGAAATATGTTCATCTGAGCGAATATGACACGTGGCAAAGCTTTTTGGATCTGCGAAACCCGCCGCGCGATAGCATGTATTTCTTTGAGGAACATGGCGAACAGAGCATTTATGCGCCTGACTATCAACAGGACGCTTATTTAGTTTTCGGATGTGAATCCAAAGGCTTGCCACCAGAAATCTTGGACGGCATGGGCGATCGCGTGCATAGTTTGCCGATGCTCAATCCTCTTGTTCGATCCCTTAACTTGGCAAATGTCGCCACCGCCGTTGTCTATCAAGCGATGCGCACGCAACTCGGCGGCTAGCGGTCCTTAGGACGGTTGCGCTTTGTCGGGCCATAGCCGACTTTCGTTCAAAGTGCCGCCAATATCCGTTCCGCGCCCAGATTGACATTTTCAGTTGTTTCTCTAAGGGTGCGCTTTGTTTTACAAGGAGACCAACATGACTTTCCCTGAAAAAATGTCCGGAGTTGTTCTGAATGGTCATGGCGGTCCCGAAATGCTTGAGTGGCGCGATGATCTCCCTGTTCCCGTGCTTCGGGAAAGCGATGTCCTTGTACGGGTCAGTGCCGCAGGCGTAAACAACACAGATATCAACACGCGAACGGCTTGGTATTCCAAGGGCGAAGCAGAAGCAGACGATGCGTCATGGTCTGGTACACCGCTTACATTTCCACGCATTCAGGGCGCAGATGTTTGCGGCGAAATTGTTGCTGTCGGCGCGGCAATCGACACGTCTCGAATTGGCCAACGTGTCCTGATCGAACCGTGTATCCGCGAGGCGAATGGGGACACACTCAAAACGCCATGGTATTTTGGGTCTGAGTGTGACGGTGGATTTGCCCAGTACACGCGGGTTGCTGCACGCCACGCTCATGCAATCAATTGCGATTTGACTGATATAGAACTGGCGTCTTTTCCGTGCTCCTACTCTACAGCCGAAAATATGCTGACACGCGCCAATGTGCGCAAGGGCGAGACCATTTTGGTCACGGGTGCATCTGGTGGTGTCGGTTCGGCGACGGTTCAATTGGCGCAAGCGCGTGGGGCAAAGGTCATTGCTGTCACCAGCGCGTCAAAAGCCAAAACTCTCTTAGAACTTGGTGCGAAAAAAACACTTGATCGTGGCGATGATCTTGTTGCCGCGCTTGGTGCAAATAGCGTCGATGTCGTTATTGATTTGGTGGCTGGCCCGAAGTGGCCGTCATTGCTTAACGTGTTGCGCCCCGGTGGACGCTATGCAGTTGCGGGGGCCATCGGCGGCCCCCTTGTTGAGCTTGATATCCGTACGCTCTATCTCAAAGACCTCAGCTTCTTTGGCTGCACGGTTCTTGAGCCGCAAGTTTTCAGTAATCTTGTTGGGCGGATCGAACGCAAAGAGATCGCACCTTTGGTGGCTGAAACCTATCCGCTTCGTAATATCGCAGCTGCACAAAGCGCTTTTGGCGAAAAGGGACATATCGGAAAAATCGTACTCGCATTGGACTGACGGAATTCGTTTGAGCATATCCGAGAGCGGATATACTCACCGAAATCGTAAACGTCTGCAAAATCCGGTGAGTTCAACTGATCGACGCAACACTCTAATCTTTTTGGAAAGATGGAGTGAACCCTATGAAGTATCGTCGCCGAGTGTTTTTCACAGATGAGCAAAAGTCAGAGATATGGGATCGATGGCAACGCGGAGAGTCGATGAACTCGATTGGGCGTGGTTTTGACCGCTCGTCGTCGTCAATTTATCCACTCCTTGCCCGCACTGGTGGCATCCGTCCACCAGACCGTGTGCGGTCTCGCCTCGCTCTCACCCTGATGGACCGCGAGGAGATATCCAGAGGCCTGCGTGCGAAGCGGTCCTTGCGGTCCATTGCGAGATCCCTGAAGCGGTCAGCGTCCACGATTAGTCGCGAGGTCAGACGCAATGGCGGGCGTGCCCAATACCGCGCAGCGCATTCTGATACAGCAGCTTGGGATCGTGCGCATCGCCCAAAACTCTGCAAGTTGAATGGGAATGCCTATCTCTGCCGAGAGATATCGGCCAAGCTGATCCGCAAATGGTCCCCGCAACAAATCGCAGGCTGGCTGATGCGTGAACATCCAGACGATGAGAGCAAGCGTGTCTCGCACGAGACGATCTACCGTAGCCTGTTCATCCAAACGCGCGGCGTTCTTAAGAAGGAATTGCTTGCGCATCTACGGGCAACGCGGGCCATTCGCCGGTCTCGCCATGCCACACTAAAACGGACTGGAGTAGGTAAGTTCAACGACGCAATATCGATCCGTGACCGCCCCGCCGAAGTAGAAGATCGCGCAGTACCAGGCCACTGGGAGGGCGATTTGATCGCAGGTTCTGGCAACAGCTTCATTGCCACTCTGGTCGAACGCCACACGCGCTTTGTCATGTTGGCAAAAATCAGTAAGAAAGATAGCGCTAGCGTCATTCAAGCGTTGATCAAACAGTCACGCAAACTGCCCAAAGAATTGTATCGCTCCCTGACTTGGGATCGTGGTTCAGAAATTGCGAAGCATAAGGCCTTCACCTTGGCGGCGGATATCGACGTGTTTTTGTGCGAACCCCATTCGCCGTGGCAACGTGGCACAAACGAAAATACAAACCGTTTGCTACGACAGTACTTTCCAAAGGGAACGGATTTGTCGATATATAGTCAAGCAAAGCTGAGCGCCGTCGCAAGTCAGCTCAATGAACGACCTCGAAAAACGCTGGGATACGAAACTCCCGCAGAGCGTTTCAATGCATGTGTTGCTTCGATCAGTTGAGACCACCCCGCTCAGCAGATATTCGTGCCGTTTCTAGCCAACAGCCACTTCCCGCCCGTTTTGTTAAAAACGCCGTGTTGCGAGCGCAGAACATAAACCGCTCTCGTCAGGACCCTCTGATACCGCTCGCCTCTATTACTTTATCGTTTTTGTCGGGATTGACATTTTCTCGATTTATCCGATATTGGGGCCACGAAAAACGAGGCGTTATCCATGATCATCTGTAGTTGCCAATCCATAAATGACAAAAGCATCCACGCCGCGATTGAGTGGATGCGCGCCGCCGACGATAAAGTCATAATAACCCCAGGTAAAATTTATCGCGCCCTCGGCAAAACTCCGCAATGTGGCGGATGTATGAAACTTTTCATTGCAACCATGCGGACCAACACTAAGTTCGGCGTACCTGTGGAGTTGCAAGGACTGCGCAGCGACAAAAAAAGGAGAACGCGCCATGAAGGGTGATAAAAAAGTCATCGAGGTCCTGAACAAGGCTCTGAGGATTGAGCTAACGGCGGTAAGCCAGTTTTGGCTTCATTACCGTCTGCAAAAAGATTGGGGTTACGGCAAACTTGCCAAAAAAATGCGCGAGGAAAGCATCGAAGAGATGGAGCATGCGGATAAGCTGATTGACCGCATCCTGTTTCTTGAGGGCCATCCAAACCTCCAAACCCTCGATCCACTGCGCATCGGCGAGAATTTGCGCGAGACGCTGACATGCGATCTTGAAGCGGAGATGGAAGCCGTTAAATTTTACACCGAAGCGCGCAAAGTATGTTCTGACGCGTCGGATTACGCCTCCATGCATTTGTTTGAGCAACTGATCCTTGATGAACAAAACCACGTTGATTTCTTGGAAACGCAGATTGGGTTGCTGGATCAAATTGGGGTCCAAAACTATGGCCAGTTGAATGCAGATTCCGCGGATGTGGCGGAATAGCAGGCACTTATTCGATGTTTCGGCAAATTAGGTTTACCGTTTTGCCGACGCTCTGATTATGGGCAGGTTGGCTGATTCAAGCGCGACCCCGCCAAGAAACAGCCTTAAACGCGCCGCTAAGTGATAAGGCGCGTTTAAGGTGTCCTCGCCAAACCTCGCATCCGTTATCACCGTTTTGGGTGGGCCTTTTGGCAAGGACCATAATTTCGAGTTGATGGCCGATGTTGAGGCTTAAAACGGGCTTGTCCAAATACAGCCAAGACGCCCGTAAAGCGGCTCGGTTTATCATGACCAAACGCTAGTTTCTTGCTCTGACGCTGCTCAAGGGCGACAATTGGGGCGTTTGAGTGACGGGGTCCGCATAAACTTGCGCCTCGACCTCATAGGCATCGCGCAGGGTTTGCGGCGTGATCGTTTCAGACGGACGGCCACTGTTGATCACTTTTCCTGCTTTCATCACGACCAAATGATGCGCAAATCTTGCCGCCTGACCGATGTCATGCAACACCACAACCACAGTGCGTCCCCCATTTGCGAGATCGGCAAGGACCTCCAATGTTTCGTATTGATAGCGAATATCGAGAAACGACGTCGGCTCATCAAACAGCATCACGGGGGTGTCCTGTGCCAAACACATCGCTAGAAACGCGCGCTGTCGCTGACCGCCCGAAAGGTCGGAAAGCTTGCTTTGTCTTAGGGTATCAATGCCCGCTTTGACCATCGCCGACTCGATCGCTTCCTGATCCCCTGCGCGGCGCTGTCCCAATAAATTTTGATAGGGCGCGCGGCCATAGGCCACGAGTTGTTCCACGCGAATTGCGGGTGGCACGACTGGGTTTTGAGGGAGCAAGGCCACATGGCGCGAAATTTTGCGCGGCGATGTTTTGGTCACATCCAAACCGTCAATCAGAATTCGGCCCGATTTCACCGCGAGATTACCCGCCATCGCCCCGAAAAGTGTGGATTTCCCACAACCATTGGGCCCGATTAATGCGGTCAAACGCCCCTTCGGGAGGTCTTGATTGATGTCTTTCAACATGAAGCCGCGATAGCCCGCACGTAGATTTTGCAACTTTATGGTCATAGGCCCTCGCGTCGGCTTGTCAGAAGGATGAATACAAAAAACGGGGCGCCAAAAAGAGCGGTCAGGATGCCCGCCGAAATTTCAATGGGGGAGCCAGTGCGCGCCCTGCGGCATCGGACAACACAACAAGGGCCATGCCCACGAGCATTGATGCGGGCAACACCGCCCGATGATTTCCGCCCACCAATTGTCGCGCCATATGGGGGGCCATGAGGCCAACAAATCCCAAAGCGCCGACAGCCGCGACAGAAACGGAGGCCAAAGCCGTTGCCAAGGCCAAGAGCAAGAAACGCTCGATCTTGACGTTCATCCCAAGACCCCGCGCATGTGCATCTCCAAGTCGGATCAAATCGAGCCTAAATGCAAGGAGCAACGCCATGCCGATCAGAGGTAAAATCAGCGGAGCGGTCCGTGCCACATCATCCCACCCCCTACTCCAAAGCGATCCCGTCAGCCAAACCAGAGGCGCGGAAAATTCAAAGGTGGGCGCCGTCACGAGGATATAATCCACCCCTGCGTCGGCCAAGAAACCGACCGCAATGCCGATCAACGCCAGCCGCGCTGGACTTGCGCCGCGCCGGAGCGACCCGATCCAAACCAGAGACGCCGCAGCAAACCCGCCCACCGCTGCCAACACGGGCGACCAAAGGGGACTCACGCCTGACAAGACACCAAGACAAACCGCGAGGGCCGCGCCCGAGTTGATCCCGATAACTTTTGGACTGGCCAATGGGTTGCGCAGGAGCGCCTGAATGATCGCTCCAGAGATCGCCAAAGCCGCTCCGGCAATTAGCGCCAAAACGGTGCGCGGGAGGCGCGATTGCAGGATGATAAAATCTTGGTGTGGCCCCTCAAGACCGAACAACGTGTTCACGATAACCGAAGCCGAGATTGGCACAGCCCCCGCCGAAATCGACCATATTACCGCCAGCACGACCACGCCCAACAAGCCGACGAGAACCCATACTCTACGACTCATTCTAGCGCCTCTGATGTCAGAGTGAGATAGAGAAACCACGGCGCGCCGATCAATGCCGCGACCAATCCGACAGGGATTTCACTCGGGGCCGCTATAAGTTTGGACAAAGTATCTGCGACAAGCATCAGGGCGGCCCCAAGGGCGGCGGCGGCAGGAACCAATACGCGATGATCGCCCCCGAACATCACACGCGCGAGGTGGGGCACGACCAAGCCCACAAAGGCAATCGGCCCTGCCACAGTCACACTTGCCCCCGCCAAAATGGCCGCGAGAACAGCGCCAAGAAACAGCGTCCAGCGCGGATCAGCGCCCAAGCCCCGCGCCGAGGCATCCCCCAACGCCATCATATTCAAACGCTGCGCGAGGGCCACGCCCCCCAACATTCCAACAAAGGTAAAGACTGCCAGTGGTGCCGCGTCGTGCCAGCGCATGTCGCCAATATCGCCGATGGTCCATCGGATCACCGCATGGGCCAGATCATCTTCAAGCGTATAGGCAAATCGCACCGCCGCGAAGGAAAACGCGCCAACGGCCACGCCCCCAAGAACAAGCCGCAGCGGGTCGATCCGCCCGCCAAATCCCCCCGCAATCGCGAAGGTCGCCGCCCCTGCCGCCAAGGCTCCGGCCACTGCCATGCTATTGAGCGCAAGCCCAGTCGCGCTAGGAAAAACGAGGGCGGCGACAAGGCCAAGGGCGGCCCCTTGATTGATGCCCAGAATTGCAGGAGACGCGAGTGGGTTGCGCGTAAGAGCCTGTAGAACCACACCCGCAAGCGCGAGATTTACCCCCACAAGCGCGGCCACAGCCGTACGCGGCATTCGGATATCGCGCATCGTTGTCGCGGCAATATCCTCCGCCCCCGTTAACAGCGTAAAAATATCGGTTAAGCCAACGTCAGAGCGGCCGCCCGTGATGAGCGACCCAACAGTGGCCAGCAGGAGGACAACGGCAATTGCCGCTATCTTCCAAACTTGGCCACTCATTCTTACGCTTACCGAAATATCAGCTATCGCTGCCATCTGCGCCCACAATGGTCAAAAGGTCTTGGGCGGTTTGCTCGGCGGCCACCATGCCACGCAAACGAGACCACGTGTTGGCCTCAACGTTGTAGACGCGCGCATCCTTCACGGCTTTCAGCGCGTTCCACAACGCGTCATTTTCCCAATTATCGGTGACGGAGGGATCGGCATATTCGCCAATGATAAGCACGTCAGGATTGATTTCCGATAGCTGCTCTAGGGTTGTCGTCACATAATTGGATTCATACCCTTCGCCCTCGTTTGGGGTCATCGCTGGCGCAAACCCAAGGCTCGCCAGCAAAGACCCGTTGTAGGAAGACGGCGCATGTAAGAAGAGCGCTTCGCCATTCGCGACGCCAAATTGTGCCCGCACGTTTTGGGCATAGGGCCGAATTTTTTCCGCGTAGTCTGCCATTGTCGCTTTATGATCGGCCACACGCGCATTCATTGCATCCGCTTTGCCAATCGCCTCGCCAATCAGGAGCATCTGCTCAACTGAAGCTGTGTAATCGCCGCTCAAACTATCCATCACAACCGTCGGCGCAATTTGCGAAAGCGTGGCATAGGCATCGGTGTGGCGGGTTTTATCTGCGAGGATCAAATCAGGTTGCAGCGACGCAATCACTTCAAGGCTCGGGGTTTTGCGTGTACCTACGGAGGTCCATGTATCGCCAATCACGGGGCCATAAACCGGCATGATGCGCTCGGGTTTATTGTCGTCGGCAATACCCACGGGCACCACACCCACAGAGACTAACGCGTCAATATGGCTAAACTCCAAAACGACAATGCGCTGTGGATTTTCAGGCACCATGGTCGTGCCAAGCTCGTGAGAGATTTCGCCCGCAAACACGGGAGTTGCGATGCCGACCGCAAGGACGGAAAGAAGAACGCGACGCGTCGGTTTCATAAGAGATCCAAATAATTTTTAATTTCTGGCTCTTATCAAAATGGCTTGATGATAATGGCTGACTATTTTACTTAGATATAATCAAAGAGCTTGTCAAACCCCGCCGCGCAACTTTTCTCGCCGAAAGTCACACCTTTAAAAATGCCAATTCCGCCCCCCTCTCGACCGCCTAAATCCCCGATGACACAGCCGGATAATTTCTGTGCAACCTTCGGGCAGCAATCGGGCGAAGCCCTCGCGGGAACCGGCGCGCACCCCGAACGCATGGTATTGATCCGCTGGCCAAAATCGCGCTGGTCATATGCAATGCGCGAAGCGGCGGACATGGGCGGCCCGCTGCGCGACGCCATCCAAACTCTTACTAAGGCGGGATGGCGGGTGAACCTCGTTGATCGCAAAAATGACGCAGGCCCAATTGGACGCGTGATTGTCGTGCCCAGACGGCAATCCTTTGACATCCCCCCTGATCATCTGGCGGATTTCCTTTTGAGCTTGGCCGCAGATCATCCCCTCACAGATTATCGGTCCACGCATGCAACTGCAGAAGTGGTCTTATGTTGCACGCACGGTCAACATGATCGTTGCTGCGCGAAATTCGGTTTCGCCGCCTATCGCCTTTTGGCGGCCGCTGCGCAGGAATATCGCGACCGTTTTGACGTTTGGGAGAGCACGCATCTGGGCGGGTGCCGTTTTTCTGGCAATGCGGTATTTACACGTTCGATGCGTAAATATGGCCGCATCGGGGCCACGGATGCCGCCGCAATAATCGCCGCAGAAAGCAATGGGCAGGCATGGCTTCCGAGTTTGCGCGGAACATCGCACCTGTCGCCCGAGGCGCAAGCGGCCGAGATCGCCGCACTACAAGCGATTGGCGGGCATACGCAATTCCCCGCGCTTGCGATTGATCTCCTACACGCGACGGATAGCGCACGCGATTTTCACGTCAAGACCCATGACGGAGTATATTTTGTGGGTTGTGAAGCGACCATTTCTAGAAGTCACGATTCATGTTCAGATTTAGGCGATGACCTCCCCCTAAAGGAACGACAGGCGTGGAAAGCGGTACAGGTTCGTAAGGGTGTTACACCCCGCGCAAACGATCTAGCCGCAGCCGATGGCGCTGGTCGGTGACCCGCCACGCCAAGGCATAAGCGGCGGCCACGGCCCCTAACGCACTGGTTGCCGAGATTAGGAACATGATGACCATCTGGTATTTCGCGGCCGTTAAGGGATCGGCATTTGCGAGGATCTGCCCCGTCATCATCCCCGGTATTGAGACAACCCCGATGGAGGCCATATTTGTAACCGTCGGCAATAGGCCAGAGCGAATTGCCGTTCGCAGCGTCGGTCCGAGCGCCTGAAATTTGCTTTCTCCCATGGAAAGCCGCGCTTCGATAATCAACGCATCTCGGATCAACGCATGGCTTAAAACATGCAAAGTGAGCGCTATACTCCCCATGGCACTTCCGGCGATCATCCCAAACATTGGCAAGGCGACGCGCGGGGAAAACCACGGTTCGGCCTGCACAATCACAGCTAATGTCGGCAACGTAATGAGAAATCCGCAAGACAACATAACCGTCGTCCCCAAACTGGCCGTCCAAAGCCGCCCCGCAGGATGCGCTTGCCGAAGCAAGACCTCATACCCCGCAAAGCCCCCCATTACGATCATGGCCACAAGCGTAATTGCAATGCTATCGACCTCGAAAATCCAGCGCAACACGAAGGCCAGCAGAACGAGTTGCACCACCATTCGCACCCCAGCGATCAGGAGGCTGCGGCCAATCCCAAGCGAAAGAGCCAAGGATATCCCGCCATTAATCAGCAGAAACAAAGCAGCGATGAGGATTTTATCAAAACCGATATCTGGTGTCATGCCTTCACCACCAGTTCGATCATAGACTCGGACATGCGTTGTGCTTGCGCTTGGTCATGTGTCACCAAAACTATTGCGCCACCCTGTCCCATAAATTCTCGCAATACCCCTTCAACACGATCAACGGAGACAGCATCAAGGGCTGACGTTGGCTCATCAAGTAGGAGCACTTTCGGCTGATTGGACATGGCCCTCATTATGGCCCCCCGTTGCCGTTGCCCCGTCGAAAGCCGATCGATTGGTGCGGTGAGATCATGGGTGCTGAGGCCAAGTTTTTCGGCTTCGGAGGTCATGTCCTTGACAAAATGCCCCGCGAGGTGCGGCGTCCAAAACTGACTCACTGGCGGCAAGTAGCGGACAAGTTGCCGCCAGACAGTTGGTTGATATGCCTCGCGCGCGCGCCCGTTCAAGACAACGCCACCCTCGGCCTGATCGAGGTCGGCAATCGCGCGCAACACAAGCGACTTCCCCGACCCAGAGGGACCAGTCAGCGCCACACATTGGCCCGCCGAAACCCTAAATGTAACGCAGCTTCCGTTCAGCGTACGCAAATTCTGCACCTCAAGCGCCATCTGCTGCCCCTTCGCTATGAAACTGATTTGAGATAATTAACTCGCGCAGTCAACCCTTTGCCTGTTCCGAAAAGAACCTCAAGTTGTCGCAGTCCAAAAGCAGTCTCATGGGTAACGGCACCATTTCACCCTCCGCGCAGCATAAAATTCTGTGGAGCAAAGCGTTTTGTTCACGCCTTTTAAAAATGGGGCTGTGGTACATCTAGAAAAGCGGTATTGGTTGGGCATTATGGGCATTGGTGCCCATCTGGGAAAGAAAATGAGTAGAGTTTGAAGCGGGTTGTAGCAGAGTTGCGCGTCGATTTTGTCAATGGTTCCGTGGCGCATCGGCTTCGGTTTGGTGGCGGTCGTGGTCAAGACTTAGCGAAGGCTATGGGGCTGCGTGCGGGCAAAACGCCAATGATTATTGATGCGACAGCAGGATTGGGTCGGGACTCATTTCTTTTGGCGTCTTTAGGTGCGCAAGTGACCATGATCGAGCGTTCAGAGAAAATGCATGCGTTGTTAACGGATGGCATGGAGCGCGCCGCGAGCGAGGGTGGGCAGCTTCGCGAGATTATTGGCCGCATGACCCTCTTGAAAGGGGACGCCAAGGATTTGATCCCTGAACTGTCTGGCGAAGCAATTTTGATCGATCCAATGCATCCCGAACGGAAAAATTCAGCGCTTGTAAAACAAGACTTGCGCCAAGTCCGCGAGATCGTTGGCACAGACGATGACGCTGCTGATCTGGTGCGATTGGCAATAAAACATGCGCGTAAACGGGTGGTTCTTAAATGGCCAGCCAAGGCCGATCCGATTGAAGGCGTTCAGGCGTGTTCACACCAAATTCGCGGCAAAACAACACGATATGACGTCTTCATGACAGGGTAGCGAAAAACTCGCGCCAATCAAGGTTCTCTCCAACGGGTAATGCCTTAAACGTCGGTAAAAACGGCACAGGTCTCCCCGTGCCGTTCTTGGTTATCTAAACAGTTCGAAAGCTGAATTTATTCTTCAACTTAAGATTTAAGCATCAGCCTCTGGGTCCATCAAAGTGCCGGCCTCGATTGCAGCAGCCATTTCGTCGTCATTAAGGAAGCCATCGCCATCTGTGTCGATTTCGTTGAACACAACATCGGTGAGATCAGGCTGTGACACTTGAAGCTCAACGAGAGATGCCATTCCATCGCCGTCGGTATCAACCTCAGCGTTCATTGCATTAGCAGAGAAAGCAAAAGAAGTCGCGAGAGCAGCTACGAGAATTACGTTTTTCATGATATTTCCATTCAGAATTAAGCGCTCCATAATGGACCGCGTTTTGGGTGTTTGAGGAGATGATGTTACGCAAGGGCGTGCTTTGCGGCATCAAGTTCTTTGTTCGCTTTTGCGTCGTCCTTTGCTGTGTGCGCGGACTCAGCGGCGTAATAGTGCTTCATTGCGGAAGCCCTTTTTTCGCCAAAAGGTGCCTTGTCACAGCTGGCTTTGACGGATTTCATCTTCTCCGAAGTTTTGTTGGTGTTTAGGTTCATTGGAGTCCATTCCTAGACCTACCGAGAAATTAGAAACGCGAGATTGAGCTGTTTTAGGAGATATGCTTGTCTATCGCGTCTCTCTTTTACTCGTAAATATGGGGGCCGTAGAATTATCAGCAGGTACAATTCGCAAAGCTAAGGGCGCTAGACGCCTTTAGGTGCGGATGGCTTTCCGGTGGGCTTAGGAGATGCTGGTTTTGAAGAAGGTTTTGAAGTCGATTTCATGGGAGAACTCCTCGTAAGGACCGAATGATTCGATCCGTAGCTCTATTTCTCACGTCCGTTGAGATTTGAATAGTGAATTTAAAGCAATGATGATATCGGATATTCAAATAGGTGAAACATGGATGTAGAACTCGCACGAACCTTTCTGGCCGTTGTCGAAACTGGCAGCTTTTTCAATGCTGCTGGCAAGGTAAATGTCACACAATCCACCGTTAGCATGCGCATCCTCTCGCTTGAGCAGCAGCTCGGACAACCGGTCTTTGAACGCAGTAAATCCGGTGCGACGATGACGGCTGCGGGACGCAATTTTCAAAGGCATGCCACAACACTTGTGCGGACGTGGACACAGGCCAAGCTCGACGCGGCACTCCCTGCGACACTGGAATCGGTCTTGGAAATTGGCGCACCACCAAGCTTGTGGGACGGCTTCCTGATTGATGCCATCCCTACCCTTCAAGCCAAAATCCCCAACATGGCAATTAAGGCATCCTTGGCGACCTCAGACATCTTAGGACCGAAACTTAACGATGGCTCGCTCGACCTCGCTGTGATGTACAGGCCGCAAAACACGTCGGGGCTCGCGGTTGAACAGCTTTTCGAGGACGAGTTCGTTTTGGTCAGCAGCGATAGCGACACGTCAACCGATCCTTTCGGGGAAAACTACGTGTTGATCGATTGGGGTTTTGAATTTCGCACACATCACCTGCTGAACTTTCCACAGTTCACAACACCAAGCCTGCAACTTGGGATTGGGACTTTGGGCTTGCAGTATTTGCGGACCGTACCTGCATCTGGATATTTTCCCCGACGCTCAATCGAGCCAGAAATACAGGCTGGCTGGTTACATTTAATTGAGGACGCTCCGCGATTTGCCTACGCGGCCTATGCCGTTTTCAGCGAAAGCCAGAGCGACGGCATGGCAGGCAAAACCGCACGGATACTGCGTAAATATGCCCGCGAAAACTTGAATATCAGGCGTCAAAAAGAAGGGCGCTAACGGCGTTGCCGCTTTTCATTGGGCGATGCTTGCTCCACAGAGCGAGCGGTTTATCGGTCAGCGCCGTTGTGTTCTTTGGGCCGTTCTACGAAATGCGGACATGACTTGGTGAGCGCCCCAACACGCGGTTGGGGCGCCTTTGGGGTTCGTCGACCATGATTGGCCCCACGAATGATAATCGGAACTACAGGGGAGCGGCGAACGATGGTTCAGAAGTATCGCGCCCAAACCAACAAGAAAGAACTCAGCAAGACCACACAGGAGTGTGATTGCGGACCTTCGCTATAAACTACAAGACTGCCGCAGGTCCGAACGGAATTAAGCTAACAAAAATCGATGCGTAGCCATCCTTATTGAGACTAAATCGATTTTGAGTGTTTTTAGGGCTGGTTATTTGATATCGACGATTCTTGAGAATAAGTTTGTTGGAGGACATTATGTTAAGGATACTTTGGTCGCGTGGGTTTTGGGCAAGACTCTCTCTGACCGTGATCGCCGTGGCTGTGCTGAGCGCTTGCGTTCCAAACGCGGCCGAAGCTCCCGCAAAAGAAGCACCTCTAGATAATTCCGACCTTTATCCAACTACCCGTTCTGCGAAGAGTAAAGTTTTGCGAATGGAACCCTACTTTCCCTTTGGCATTCAAAGACCTGCGGGGACGAATATCCCAGACTGAAGTTGGCGAATGTTCAGGAGAGTCCCGAGCAAGGAAATATTTCTCTTTGGGAAACTAATTCTAAAACAGTAGACGCAGATCGTTATGTGCTTTGGCATGCGCCAAGCGCCTTTGGTTTTCTTGTTGAAACCCCCGCCGACGACGATGAAGGACCGTTTTCTACCGGTGGCTACATACTCCTAGAAAACATGGGTGGCGGAATTACCCACGCTGGCTCAGCCACAATCTCCGTCGAGGGAATGGCTTTTTCAAGGCCAACATATTTCGGTATAACTCCCCGCGATAATGCGAACATTCAAGCGGCCCAAAGTGAAAAATTTCTGGAGTGCCGAGCGCAAACAGATGGGTCTCGAAGTGAGTGCGAAGACCTAACCCGAAAGTGGGCGCGGACGAACACCGCTGTCCTCAGCATAGCTTTCAATCGCTCAGAGAAAAAAGACAGTGTAACCCTTTTCATGATCGATGATCGCCTGTGGTGGGCAGGTCGTGAAATCAAATAGTGCTGCCCATTTTGGTTTGTCTAGCAAGAGCTGAACGGCGCGCCGGTTGCCCGTTTTCTTGTAAATCTGGGTGACTTTTGTTCGCCGCATGGAATGCGTGCCGTAATCCACCAGAGCTGACCCTCTGCATCCGCCACTGTACACTGTTTTAAATCGTTCCGCACCTTGCATAAATCTTCAATCGTGACGCTGCCAAAGTCTTTTCCTTGCGTTTTGTTTTCGCAATAACGAATGACGGCAAGGTGCCGATCTATAGTCTTGTCGTTGGATCTATTTGCGTAGACCTGCCAGTTGTAAAGAATTCTGTCATTCGCAAACCAACGGGCTGGCGCGTTATTGCCCTCTTTGATCAAAATACCACCGGAGACGCTGCTGTTAGCTACGCCTAAGCCGTTCAAATAATGTGTCTAGAAATCTCAAAGTATTCATAACCTTGACACACCAGAACCAAACAGTATGAATATTCACATATCATCGACCCATTTCCTGCCTGAAAATGCAGAACTACTTCAGTTTTAGGCTGCAAAACCCTTAAAAAAGGAGCGTCTTACTTTAGTATTAAAACGTTTAGGAGGAAATATGGCATTGGCCATGTCGCACGCCGATTGGATGAAGAAAACATATTCGTTAACGAGTCCGCGGAGTGCTGCGCTCAAAGCGATTGATCAAGCATTGATGGTTCGCAATGAATCTCAGGCAAAATTTGCGCTGGTCAGCTGGATAAATGCACAGAACTCAAAGAAACAGAATTGGCACAAAAGCGTCAGGAATTCTAAAGGCGCGGTGGAGGACCTCTACAAGCAGCTCAACGTTTTGGGTGCTGAGGTAAGTTTTGATAGTTTGGGGGATGAGTGGGAAGACTTTTTCGCCAAGAACGAGGTCCGCAAGCTCCAAAACGCCGCCAAGGCAAAGATGTTCGACGGGAAGAAACTTGTGCTGAAACACAGCGTTTTTGGCGTAGCCCGAGCCAAAAAAGATGATTTCTGGTCGAAAACGGAAGAGGTTGCTAAGTCTTCAGCGGGTGTTAGCTATAAGACAGCCAAAGCGACTAAAAAGTTTGGCAGCCTTGTAAGTAAGATCGAGGAAACGATCGAGTTGATAACCACCGGTGTTTCCGACGGCCCCAAAAAAGAAATCATTGGAGCCGTGCTCGGTTCAAGTGCCCAAGAATTCGCGATCAGTGCGGCGCCACTTTTTGGCTTGGTCTCGTCCGGTGGAAAAGCTGTACTTGGCTGGAATGACGTTATTAAAACCATCGATAGCGCGGAAAAAATGATGAAAATTCGCCCCTCTATCCGCTTGGGAGACCCTGCCGAAGCGCTGACGGCAATCAGTCAGATTTTGGACCGTCAAATCAGTTACAAAGCAAGAAAAGCGGGCATCCACTCCGGCGCTTTCGTCGCAAAAGGTCTTGGCCTGCTGCTCGATGGTGGTGCCGCTACAAACACAGTGGCCGGTGCGTGCGAAACCGTTGCGACATTGTTAAACCAGCTCGCGGATTTCGCCGTTGATTGCAGAGAGATACAGGCGGCCAACAAGATTCTCGACGCCAAGGAATTCGACCTAAAGCTCTTTGAGACCTCCCCAATTCTGGGTTGTTATTACATCTCGATTCAAGACCATTCGAGCATCATGGATTTCAACTTTGAGAACATGGGCAAGCAGAACTGGCAGCAAGAGGCGCTGCGCCTGAAATATGCTATCGATCCGGTGATTAAAAAATCGCAACAGTTGATCGAGAAGTCCAGGATTGAAATTCCGGGCATGGACTCGGCCAAGGGTGTTTACCAAAGCTCTAGGATGCAAAGATTTAACGTGTGGACTATGTCTAAGGGTTTGGGACGCGCTTGGTAAACGCCTATGGTTTGATTCTTCAGGA
Organism: Falsihalocynthiibacter arcticus; assembly: GCF_000812665.2. Taxonomy (GTDB): domain Bacteria; phylum Pseudomonadota; class Alphaproteobacteria; order Rhodobacterales; family Rhodobacteraceae; genus Falsihalocynthiibacter; species Falsihalocynthiibacter arcticus. The sequence continues at coordinate 2,976,655 of NZ_CP014327.1, read as the reverse complement.
GAGGTAAACGTCTGCTTCAAAAGGGGGCAATTCATCGCGGATTGGTTGAAATTCGCCTCCAATAGACTGAAAATTCTGAACAATGTGGTCGGTGCATGCCCCTTCGTGGATCGGGCTGTACGGGAGAACCGTGTGACAAAGCACGATTTTTTCAGTTTGAACGCCTAGGAACTATAAGAGGTAGGTGACGGCGTAGAACAAGGCGCCGCCTCTTGCCGGTAGCTTAACGATGTGTAGAGCGAGGAGCCTGAGTCCTTGTTTTTACTCGCTCGTATATGTTCAAAAATACAGTAAGGTCATTCGCTGCACGAAATTCTAACGTCGGCTTAAAGCTGTGGTTTCAATGGGTCGTCGCAACACTTTAATCTTTTAGAAGAGATGGAGTGTTTATCATGAAGTATCGCACACGAACGTTTAATACGGACAGACAGAAGTCCGAGATTTGGGATCGGTGGCAACGCGGTGAGTCAATGAGATCGATTGGTCGTCACTTCAGTCGTGCGTCTTCTTCGATCTTCCCTCATTTGGCGCGGACTGGTGGGGTCCAACCCGCTGTTCGCACGCGGTCGCGATGTGCTTTGAGCCACATTGAACGGGAGGAGGTTTCTCGCGGGATTGCCGCAAAGCTGTCGTTTCGTTCAATCGCGCAAACCCTGAACCGGTCTCCTTCGACAATCAGTCGAGAGGTTCGCAGGAATGGCGGTCGTCAAGCCTATCGCGCCGCCCACTCAGATCAGCGTGCCTGGGACTGCGCAACCCGGCCCAAATTGTGTAAGCTTTCGTTTAACGAACCTTTGCAGCTGCGTCGGAAATGGTCACCGCAGAAAATCGCAGGGTGGCTCAAACGCAAATATCCTGATGAAGAGCAAAACCGAGTGTCACACGAAACAATATATCGTAGATGTGGCGCGAATGCCCTGGTCGCCATTAGCCCAACACCCACAACTTTTTAGTGGATTTTGGTGTACGTTCTCATGAGCGTTTTTGATCTTCTCGACACGATTATACTACCCCACTGACGCGGGATGGTCAAAATATGTAGCCTGTGCATGGCGCTGGAGACGTCAGCTCGAACCGATGGTTATCATGCTCTCATCCGCGGGTTGGTTGCCGCCTGACCATATTCGATGCGGGCTTGCCTCTCTCTAAGAACGGATATCTATCCCAACGTACGCCGAGGGTTCACCTATCATTGGCTGCCATCTCCAGCGTTCTGCACAGGCAGTCTGTTGTCTCTGTGCTCAGGTGGGGAGCGGCGTTTTCCGGGCGATGTCCCAAACGAAACCAGCCAATTCGCGGGCGATTGCTGCGATCACACGGGGCTGGGGTTTTCCTGCGCGGCTTAGATGCCGATACCGTTTACACAGACGGGTCTGTGCCTTCCAGCCAATGTCCTTGATCTGCTGTGGCAGGTGCGCGGATCGTTTGAGATAAGGGTGCCCTTCCTTTGGCGGATGCCTGTATGACCACCCTGCTTCGACCAACATTGTTCGGGCTAACGCATTGCCTGTTTTGGTCAATCGACCGCGCCGGATGGTCGATCCGCTGGAATGCTCGCTTGGCACCAATCCCAACCAGGCCATGAGTTGGCGAGGATTCTCGAAGCGGGTGATATCCCCAATCTCAGCCACAACGGTCGCCGCGATTGTCGTATTTATGCCGCGCAACGCCCGAAGCGCATCCACGACCGGGGCAAAACGCCAGCTTTTGATGGCCGTTTCGATTGTTTGGTCCAGCGTTGCAATACGTGCCTCGATCTGGTCGATGGCACGTTTGAGCTCCTCGAAGGCGATCTGCTGGTGCGGATATGGAAACTTACGCAATTCGGCCAGCCATCGGCGGTGCCGCTTCGTCCAATAGCTGCCGTTCCTGTACCGAAGGCCATGACGTAACAGAAAGCTCAGGAGCTGTTGTTTGGCCACCTTCAAGGCGTCCACCGTTTGTTTACGAGTGCGGATGAGATCCCGCATGGCCTCTTGTTCTTCGTCTGGCGTCCAGATTGGCGTGAGTTCCCCGGCACGCCAAAGCCGTGCCAACATTTCGGCATCACGTCGATCTGTCTTAATTCGGTCGCCCGCTTTGCGCGGTATTAGGGCTGGCGCAACAACGGCGCATTCAAACCCCAGCCTCGTTAGATGCCGATGCAAGCCATAACCACAAGGGCCCGCTTCATAGCAAAATGTTGGGATTTTACCATCGCGGCTCAGCGTTTTGGTCAGCCGTAATACAGTGTCTGCTGAATTGACAATTGTTCCATAAAACCGCATCTCGCCGCCACGACCTTCATCTGCCAGGGCAACCGCGATTGTATCCGCGTGGACATCTAAACCTACGTAAACTGTCTTTTCCATTTGTTTCCTCCTTCAAACTTTCCAGTCCGTCGAGAAGACACTGCGGCACTTAGTATGTCACCGCCGCAAAACGCTCATATGGTCTAAGTTGTCATTCATTGATCGAGGGATAGGTCTCGCGCATTCGTATGAAGACAATCACGACATCACAGGTGTGAGCCTGTAGGAACCTTTGGCGTAAGGGGGGATTTCAGGCGGTAAAATCAGTTGCTTCAGCATAAACCCCAAAGCCCATTGAAGTGAATTAACAGACGGCAGTTTTGTCCACATAGCGAGCCTTGATGCGTTGGCAACTAACGGCAGGTTCGAACCCCCTATTTCTCAGACGTAGCGAATGGCCACATTTTAAAGAGTAGCGATTGGCTGAAAATGTTTTACATCTAAGAACCGGTGCTTTTGAATTTTTCCATCAAATACGGCCCTGACAAAACGTTTTCGTATTTTTTAGAGCCATCTAGGGGGCAATCACGGCGTCCCAATTGGGTTGATGAAAAAAGGCCAATGATTGCCGAGCAGGTTGATGTGGCTTTGCGACGACGCGGTGCAATGTGCTGACCCAACGGTCGGCGGTCCATCGCGCCATTAGATCACCAATATTGATTACAAACGCACCTTTGGGCGTCGGAACATCAAACCAGCCCCCATCCGGCAATGCAGCTTGTAGACCTTGGCTTTCAGCTTGCGGCAGCAAGATCGTAAGTGACCCATAGTCAGTGTGCGCACCTGCTCGTTGTTGATTCAGCAACGAAATCTCATCTGTTGCAGGATAATTCAACGCCCGCAAACCGGAAATCGGATGATTGATGTAATCTTCGAAGAAGCCGTCGGGCAGGTTCAACGCGACTGCAAATGCCACCATAATCCGTGAGGCTAGACTTTCCATTTCGCCATAATAAGTTTGCCACGCGGGTTTGAAACCGTCTAGGTCTGGCCATATCGTTGGGACGTAGCAAAATTCCAATGCCTCGGGATCAACGATACCATGGGGCACGTCTTGCGGCCCACCGTTGAAACTCTCCTTCAGATCTGGCGGCGTATCTACGCCCTTTGACTTGGCTAGCGCCTCGCTATTTGGCCCCAGATAACCATAGGGATAACCAGCGTAGGGTGCTTTCACTTTTTGTTTGTCATCGGGTGCTTGCTTGAAGAATTCTTGCACTGCATTCTGCATATCCGTAATACAGTTTTCCGAAACGCCGTGCCCGGTCAAAACGAGGAATCCGCTGTCTCGGCAGATCTTATCCAACTGCGCGGCAAGTGCATTTCGCTTAGACAATCCAGATTTTTCGAATCCCTGGAGATCAAAAGTTGCGAATTCCATTTATTTCTCCAACATGATGTGCCACGAATTTGGCGGTAGCTAGACACCATTCCCAAGCGAACTCAGTTTCTAGTCTAGGATTTTATTTTTGAGCAGCTTATTGAAGCTGAAGTTCGTGACAAGCTGAAATTGCATATATCGTCTGTCAACACCGGGCTTGGCCAGAGGGGCCTTTGGAACAACCGGTACATCAAATGGCGAAAAGGTCTCGTAGAGCTGGCCTAAGCGCGTCGTGCAGCGAATGACCACATTCCGTCCAAGTGAACACGTCCACTTCCGGTAGAGACCGACAGTCACCTCTATCGAGACATTGCACAGTAGTTCTACCGAAAGCGGAGGTTCACCAAGTGGCGAACGACAGTCGTATGGCCACCAACAAATAAGTGGGGGCAGAAAAAATCTATCGCCACCAATGATCAAAATAAGGAAAAATTGAAGATATTGGTGCGGGTGAGATGCAACGTTTGATGTTTAGATTCAATTAATTATGAATAAATTTCGTAAATAAATCGTAATTGCGCTTACATTTTAATTTTCGATTGCGTCAAATTTGAAACGTTCCTTACAGCGCAATTACAGGGACGTAAGGGGCGGAAACAGAAATGGTCACTGGCAGAATTCAGTCATTTGCAGCGACATATAGCGCCATGCAGGCAGCACCCACTGTTCAGAGTGCCGGTAGATCAATGGATATTTAACAGCACTACACGGTAGACGCTACAGGCCACTCCATATCTGTTACCGATTATCGGCATTATAAACTTGCTAAGATTGAGAAGCCTATGTAGCCCTGAGTCACATTAACTACCACCACCTAAGGATTTGAAAAATAACATGAAAATTACAACAGCTAATAATGTTTTTAAGAGCATTAAGACCCTGATAGCTGGGGCTGCCATACTTGCCTTAGGCACCCAATCCGCTCTTGCCTGTACGGGAATCGTGCTGCACGCGCAGGATGGTACAGTGGTTCCTGCGCGCACCATGGAATTTGGGTTTGATGTCCAATCTAATATCTATGCAGTGCCAGCTGGAACATCCATTGAAACTCTCGTGCTAGATAAGGAACAAACGGGCTTCACATTCGAAGCTAAGTATGGATTTCTCGGTGCTAACGGTCTCGACATGCCGATTGTTTTCGACGGTTTGAATACCGAAGGGCTTTATTTCGGTGCGTTCTATTTCGCCGGTGACGCCGTTTTTGGTACCGTCAGTGACGCAAATCGCGACCATGCGGTTTCTTCCGAAGAACTGGGCAACTGGATCCTTGGGCAATTCGCGACCGTAGACGAGGTCAAGGCCGCTCTGCCAACCATTGAGGTCGTGGGCACCCATATTGACGCGCTCAAAGGCGTGGCACCGTTTCATTACGGTGTGACTGATGCTAGCGGCGCTTCGATCGTTATCGAATACACTGTGGACGGCCTTACTATCCACGATAACACCGTGAATGCTATGACCAACAATCCGCCCTACGATTGGCACCTGACCAACCTGCGCAACTATATCGGCCTGCAAGCTGAGAACGTGCCAGAAATCACAGTTGGCCGTCAGACATTGCAGCCCTATGGACAGGGAACTGGAATGGCCGGACTTCCAGGCGATTTCACGTCGCCCTCACGTTTTGTAAGGGCGGTTGCGTTCGCAAATACGACACTCCCGGCGGCAGACGCAAGTGAGGCGATCTTCAATGCGTTTCACATCCTCAACGCTTTTGACATTCCAAAAGGCGCGATCCGCGAAGGTCATGACGACAGCCTGCAAACTGATTACACAATCTGGACGTCCGCTTCCGATACCAAAAACGTTCAGTATTATTACAAGACATATAAGACACAAGCCGTTGAGAGCATTGATGTGCGTAAAGTCATAGCCAAGATCACAAAACCTACGACGTTGGAGATGGAAAATGGCTTCGTAATCAATGATCGGACTGCCGATTTTTAAGGACGATTATGTCCCATCGGTTCTTGAGCATGCATGTTCCTATTTAGGGGCATGCATGCTGCCACCCCGTTGCTCAACGCTTTGAGGCCAACGGTCAGAGCGCAACATTCGGACGATGTGCGCCTTTGCTGCCTCTGCGCCAAGGTCCGTTTATCCAGCCCTTCAGTCGACTGCCTCGCTATATTGTCGGAAGCGACACGCTCGACACATGGCGTCATCGATGACGGGGCGCTGGCTCCGAGTGGCAAAATCTGGCGTCATAGCTAAATTAATTTCAACTAAGCCCGACGGAATGATCCATGGTGCGCGTATAACCGATGTCACAAACACATTGGATCCATCATGAAACCTACCTTCGCCATACTCGCACTGAGTTCAATCTGCGCCACCGCCTCTGGCGCTGAGACCTTTTCATCGGACGTTTGGGCCGACAATTGGTTCGAGATGCGCATCAACGGCACGCAGGTCGCGCAGGACAGTGTACCGATCACAACAGAGCGGTCTTTCAATGCAGAAAGTTTCACGTTTGAGGCCGAGCGCCCCTTCGTGGTGGGTGTTGTGGCCAAAGACTTCAAAGAAAACGATACAGGTTTGGAATATATCGGAACGGGGCGCCAACAGATGGGCGATGGCGGGCTGATCCTTCAAATCCGCGACGCAGCCGGACAGACCGTGGCCGCCAGCTCCGCAGAATGGGCATGTGAAGTCATCCACACGGCCCCCTTGGATAAATCCTGCGAGGCGTCCAAAAATCCCGTGGCTGGCGAAGGGGTTTGCACATTTGACACTATGGACGAACCCGCAGGCTGGGACACAGCGTCCTTTGACGCATCCGATTGGCCACAAGCCAACGTTTATACTGCCCGCGAGGTCAGCCCAAAAGACGGCTACGACGCCATCAGCTGGGATCCAAAAGCCGAGCTGATCTGGGGACCCGACCTTGAACAAAGCAATACCGTCTTGTGCCGTATCACTGTCAATTGACCCATACTTTAGGAATCTGCACTATGAACCGCACAATTATCCTTCTGGCCTGTCCGCTTTTTATCGCCGTTGCTAGCCCTACACTTGCCCACGACGACCGCTGCGATGCTGTGGCCGCTTCTGTCGCGGATGCAGGCTTCGCCGAGAGTGTCACCGTAACCTGCTCCGACACCCAAGCCATTCTGACATCCGACACCTATCCCGATCATGACATGATGACGGGCATCGTCGGTACTAACGAACAAGTGCCCGTTCCCGCCGAATACCCCGCACCTGTCCTCCTCAATCCCGTCTTTTCGGGAACACCGCTAACCCGCGATGCAGCACTCGGCGTGGCGGTCAACGGGGTGCCGATTTATGACTACACTGGCGGCGGCGAGATGTCGGAAGCTGATCTGGCGCACCATCAGGCACAACACGACACGCTACAAACGGACCAATTGGACGTGTGCGGCGGGCACGCTGGTCGTGGCGATGACTACCACTATCACGTCGCGCCGACCTGTATGATCGCGCAAATGGCCAATGCGGGACCAGAAGCAATCATCGGCTGGGCGTTTGACGGCTTTCCGATCTATGGCGACACAAACCCCGACGGCAGCACCATTGAAGGGGGTGTACTGGATGTTTGCAACGGGCAGACCGACGACACATTTGGCTACCGCTACCACACCTCACAAGACGCGCCCTATATCGTGCAATGCCTGATGGGCGAGCTGCCGAACTTCAATGATTTGCCCCGTGTACGGCCCCTATCAGCCGCAAGCGGCGGCGGCGCACAACCAGGTCGCCCACCTCAAGGTGGCGTTCAAGACCTCGTCTTCACGCAAAGCGCCGATGGCAGCCGCAGCATGGACTACAGCTATGAAGGCGAAGATTACTTCATCCGCTACAGCCCCGCTGCTACGGAAAATTGTTACGACTACACCACCAAAACCGTGACCAACGATGGGGACGTCATGGAAGGGGAATTCTGCCGATGACCCTTGCCCACCGCTTGTCCGGCCTCGCTCCGCTGCTGTTCTGCGGCATCTGGGCGGGTGCGGCGACCGCCCAAGACACTTTCGCACTGACTAGTCCGGCCATTGTAAGTGGCGGTGACCTGCCAAGCGATCTAAAATGCAGCCGCGACGGGGGGGATGGCCTCTCGCCTCCGCTCGTATGGTCAACGGTTCCCGAAGGAACGCAGAGCCTCGCAGTCATCATGCAACACTATCCGCGCGGCAAAATCGCAGGCACCGACGCGCCCAGCCAATACTGGCTCTTGTGGAACATCCCCGCAGACACAACCGCCATTCCGCGCGGGAACCCAACCTCCTTGGGCGATGAAGGCGCGGACAAAGATGAGAGATTCACAGGGTACACACCGCCTTGCTCCCCACGCGGCGCACGTCACGAATATACCATCACGCTTTACGCACTGAACGCGGCCCCAGAAACATTGCCCAGTAACGACAGCCTGCAGGTGGATTGGACCACAATGACACAAGCCATCGGACCGCTTGTAATCTCGTCCTCATCGTTCACGTTCTGGAACTAAATCGCGCCGAAACTGGACGTTCGCCGTCACACAAAAAATCGGTCATAATGGGTTCAGACCCGCCGTTCGCGGCACAATGTACCGACGTCGGGTATGCGGACTTATCCGACTTTGGTCTCGGGTGGGTGAATGACCGCTTTGACCAATACAGGCTTTGTTTCCGAACGAGCCCGCAATGTCCGATAGATCACATCCATCTGCGGATAGTTTGAAAAAACTGCTTTCTAGACCCAGCCGGTATTGCGAGTAAGATGAAGAACATGGCCAGTGGCGCGGCAAGGGTAAACGCCCACGCCAGGGCCCAAACCGGAGCGACAAAGGCCGTTCCAATTGCTGATGCAAAGGCAAAAGCCACCAGACTAGACCCTGATGCAATGATGGACGCTCCCAGCCCCGCCAAGTCACCGAGCGGGCGCATCGCAAACGCATTGAGGTTGCCAAACAAAAGACCGAGAGCAAAGAAACCAAACCAAGTTAAGCCAAGTAGAATGGCCAGCGGGGGATGACCCGCGTAAAGTGCGGCAGCAATCAAAAGTCCTGCGCCCGATAGTCCCAACACCAATAGGCCTGCTAAAATCGGAGCCTCCATGCCTGTGCGCCCTACCAGCCAAACATTCAACATAAGAGCGAACGCAGTTCCCGTTGCCAGAAGGGCGAAGAACACGGGCATCAGTGCTGTAACATCATAAACCTCGCCAAAAAGGTTTGCAGCCACAGCAAAATAGGTAAGCTGTGCGCCGAAGACGAAACCGGTTGCGATGACAATAGGTATCACGTCGTTGCGAACCAGAATCTTTCGGATATTTTGCCACAGCCTATGTAGATTTAGGGGGACGCGCTTCTTGACAGGCAGCGTCTCGGGATGCCGCAGCCACAACCATGCGCCCAACCCTACCGCCAATGTCAGATACGACCAGAACACACCTCGCCATCCAGCGGCTGCTACGATCAGCGCGCCCAACGCAGGTGCAATCATCGGAACGAGGATGAGCAAGGTAAAAATAACCGACATGATCTTGGCCATTTCTGCGCCTTCATATCGATCCCGGATCATGGCACGTGTCCCGATTTTCGGCCCGGCAACGCCTATACCCTGAAGGAACCGCCCCAAAACCACTGCCGCAAAGTTTTCTGCCGTGGCGGCGACCATTGTGCCAATAATGAACACAACAAGCCCTGCAATCACAGCAGGACGACGTCCCAAAGCATCACTGATCGGACCAATCATTAATTCTCCGACAGCCATTCCTAAGACGAATGCTGTAATAATTTGCGCACCTGAGAGCGAAGTTTCTGCGTCAAAAGCACTTACTATCATGAGCATTGCCGGTAGCACGCCATCGATAGCGAAAGCAGTCAGTGCGGTCAGCGCGACATAGAGAGAAAGACGTTCAACACGGCTCATCAAATTTTTCCTTGATAAATGACGGGTTAAGCTCACCCCCAGAGAGGAAAACGCTCGACAGGTTTTCAATAACGTAAAGCGCTTAACCATGGTAGCCGACATTCGTGTAGCGTGTAGCATCCGGTAAAGTGGGCTCGAACCCGCCGTTAGCGGTTCAACGCATCAAGGCCACTACGCGGACTTAGTGTGAGTTCGCCACAAATGCGGCAAGGTCAGCCTCCGAGTCGCCGCTCAACAAACTGCGTTTTCGAAGTGGGCACTATTCAGTTTAAACTATACCCATGCATACCCCACGTTAGTAGCGTCTGCATCTTAACAATAGACCGCGCCGCAATCATTCTATTTTGAGTTTAAGACCTGTTTCCAACTCGATATATTTCTGGACGATTTATATGCTTGGGTTCATCTGAGTAAGGCCGCCTCATATTTTTTGATCTGAGGCCGGGCGATGATGCGGGCAAGGTGAGTGGGGTCGGCAAGCTCCGGAAACAAATTAACCAGTTCATCGTAGGTGTCGCGGTTCCGTTCTATGGCGTGATCTCCAACGAGGAAACTCTCTAAGGGGACGCCCTCAGAATAAACAATTTCGTGCTGGTCGAACATAATGTGAAAATACGTGACTTCTTCGCAAGGTTCCGAATAAATTTTGTCGCCGTCACATAGGTTTTTAGCGGCGACAAGAACTTCGACTTCACCGAACATCAATTCGCACTTCCAGCCAGAGAATAGCACTCGGTGTTGAGGCGATAAACGCAATCGATCACTATTGCCGATGGCACCTGGGGCGAAACATACTGGTGCTAAGCTCCCCTTTCCAATGACCGTTCTTTCGCCGATCCAGCGAATGGGCTGTGGTCCATGCTCCTGGGTCATCACCAGATCACCGAGTTGCAAGTCCTCGATGGCAACCTCGCTATCGGGGGTCGTGAGAGGGGTCCCTTTAGTAAAACAAGCAATTTCGACCGATTCGAACCGAGTGTAATAAAATGACTTGCCGTTCGATAAATTTACCGTGCCAGAACCCGAATTATAGGCCGTAATAGTCGATCCTGGTGCGCGCTACCTCCAACTGCGACTCTTGTTAGAAAACAGTATGTTATCTGACAGGAGGAATCGGTATGGGAACGACTTATACACAGCTTAGTATCACAGAGCGCCGCAGAATTGAACGCTGGAAGCACACAAAAGTCCCTGTTGATGAGATGGCGCGTGTGCTGAAGCGTTGTCGATCAACAATTTACAGAGAATTGAGACGCAATCACTTCTCAGATGAAAGCTTGCCCAAATACGCTGGATACTATGGTGAAGCGGCTCATACGAAGACGGCAGATAGGCGCGCAAGGCAGCGCAAGCTAATTAAACATCCGAGCTTGTGCGACAGCGTAATTAGACAGCTTAAGAACGGTTGGACACCCGAGCAAATTGGCAATCGGATGATCCTCGAGAAAGCGCCGCTAAGGGTCTGTCAGGAAACGATTTACCGCTACATCTATTCCAAAGACGGCATGAACCAAGAATTGTGGTGGTATCTGCCGACGCATCGCATGTCGCGAAAACCACGCCGTGCGCGCAAACGCCAGCCACCTAAGTTCCATCGCGATGTCAGTATCTTGTTCAGGCCGGATGATGTTGCTCACCGGCGTCAGTTTGGCCACTGGGAGGCAGATTTAATGTTGTTCAAACAAACGCTTGGACAGACAAATGTCACAACTCTAGTTGAACGCGTGAGCCGCTTCACACTGATCTTAAAGAACCCAAATAGGCGCACTAAGCCGGTCATGGGGAAAATCATGAAGGCAATCAAAGACTTGCCCCATGTAGCGCGCAGATCCATTACTTTTGATCGTGGCACTGAGTTTGTTTCATGGCCACATCTGCAAGCTGAAATTGGCACGCTGACCTGGTTCTGTGACCCCTCTTCACCGTGGCAGAAAGGCACCGTCGAGAACACTAATCGAAGGGCTAGACGTTGGTTGCCCCGCAAACGGGACATCCGAAGATTGACGGATCACGACATCAAAGAAATCAGTGACCGCCTGAATAGCACACCCCGCAAATGCCTCGGCTGGAAGACACCAGCTGAAGTCTTCCGCGAAAAGATGTTGGAAGAAATGCGATGAAGCCCCTACCCTACGGCCTAACAAGAGTCGCACTTCAAGCATCGCTCACACTTTGGGAACGTACAAAGTGTCACTGCCACTACCACCGGCTGCATATGTCGTATTTAGTCCAGCATAAACAATGTCGTCCCCGTGGCCGCCAATCAGATTTCCAGAACCGTTATCAGCATACAGAATGTCGTCGTCATGTCCTCCATCGAGGTTATTATTGCCGTCACCACCATGAAGGATATCATTCCCTTTGCCGCCATCTATGTTGTTGTTGCCGACGCCCCCAGTAAGAATATCGTCGCCATCGCCACCGTCTAAAGCGCCGCCATCTAAACCGTCATCAACAAACGTATCGTCACCAGATCCGCCTATATATCCCGATGCATCCAATCCGACAGAGCCTCCGACAGTACTATTCCCATCATTTCCTTCGAATTGGACAACCTCACTGAACGATCCACTAGCCAAGTCGCTGTCAGAAAAGGTCCAATTATAACCAGCAACATTAAATTCAATCGAATTCCCTGTAATAGTGATATCGACTTGATCGTTCAACGCACTAGCATCAATTGTGCTGTTCGGCCCGATATCAAGCCCTGACCAGAACGAAGGATCGTAAAAGTTTGAAGTCGTAATTACGATAAAAGCAGGCATTTAAAAAAGTGCTCCAAGCAAAACTATTGTTCTAAAATTCGAGTGGTAAATTTGAAATGTGGTTGTACAGTGGCATGACTCAATAAATCCCCATTTTAAGCGGAGTTCTGTTGCAAAGTTTTCCTAAGGCGGTTCGAAAGCGCTCGTCTTTGGGCCTTGAGCCAACCACCTTACTATGCTCCATCAACAACCTTTCCAAACCTAGCCAAAGGTTGGAGAAATTCACCTGTCCAAAGATAGCAGCCATTCGTGGTATTGTAAAACGTCCATAGGTTTGGGTTCGGAACTGCCTTTCGCTGCGTGAAGTACGAATGACAGCTACAAAGTTTTTTTGCTAAAGCAATGATTTTTTTCACCATTTCTAGGCATTGTTAGAATCAAAGAGGGGTTTTAAACGGTGCGCATATTTGGCGAAAAATGCAGCAAGGCTTTTAGGCATAAGTTTGGCCCAGAACATCAAGAGCCTTTAGGCAACTTCGACAAGCGGACAATTCAGATTGGAAAAAAATGTTAGACGGCAGCGCGCGAAGTATTGCGCAAGATTTTCTAGATCGCCAAGGCGAGGCAACGATTTCGGGTGATGTCGAGGCGACCTTGGGCTGGTGCGATATCCCTTGCACTCTTGAAAGCATTGAGGGACGGGCGGTGGCGAAGAATGAGGCAGAGATGCGTGCCATATGTGTAGCATTTATCAAGAACCTCAAGGAAAAGCGGCTGACGTTTATGGTGCGCAACTGTGTTGAAGCAATTTTGAAGGATGATGATACAATCTGGGCAGCCTATGAAACCCGTTACGTCGCAGAAGGCAATTTTCGAACTGAAGATCCATATGTCGGGTTTGTTATTCTCCGACGCAAAGAGGACAGGTGGAAAATTAGCACAATGCAGTTTGCGGTTAGCAGTAACAGCCCAGCAAATGCCACATTGAGGAAATGGGCGAGCGAACAGAACTGAACGCTCCTAATATGTTCGATAGAATTTAGGGTCCCCTTACGGAAGTCCGTTTGGGCCGTTCGGGTTTACTAAACCAATGGCGAATTTGCCGTCGGTGACGCCGGAAAGAGTACAGGTACGGATAGGCACGGGTATCTGGTTTTTTTCTGCCCCCTATTGGAATCCGACAATTGCGGTATGTTCGATCGTCCAGTTTGCCAGCGCCCCATGCCGATCGGCGCAGGTGATCAAATCACTACCAATCCGCCCCAGTGCAATTTCGATGTCAGCTTGGCTCTTTGCCCCTGGTGCGAGCCGTGGTTTTTCACAGGGCGCGAGCAGCTCGGCATCAGGCCTAGGGGCGCGCATCCCAGAGGGCGCGGATCCGTTGCACGCTGTCAGCATCAACAGCGCAGCGATCGGCCCCCATTGCTTCAATGGCTGCATCTTCAAAATCCTCCTGAAGCGCTGCACGCGCAGCGCGTTCCCTGTTGAGTTCGGCGGCGATGCGGGATGTTTTTTCGGCAAGGTTGAACAACTCAACGTTTTTGCGCTGTGTCGCCGCCTGCACGTCCTGCATTGCCGCCTTTGCACCATGGCCCCGCCCAAGCCCATAGACGGCTCCGAGCGCCGCCAAAACGGCCAGAAGGAGCCAAGGATTTGGAAGACGCATCACCCCAACCCAGACAAGCACAGCTTGCGCTCGGCTCCGCGCCGGTTGCTCAACCCACGGATCACCCTGCCACCAGCCCTATTCCAGCGTGGCAATTCATGGCAGGCCCCCAGCAGATCGCCCGCGTTCACTTTACGCACCAAAGTGGAGCGACAGGCCGCACCGACACCGACATTCCAGGACCAGGCCATCATCGCGATCTTTGTGTTGACGGGGATTTCCACCGGCGAAGCCAAACAGCGATCGAGCTGGCGCTCATTCGCCAATACGATACGGTACCCAACTTGAGTGATAGTCTCCTTTGTGCCAGCCTATCTTTTGAAACGCGATTGCTTTGAATTCATTCTTGTTAATCAGAGCAGTAAATTCTGCTTTAGACAGATATCCACTGCAATGGGCTTTCCCGCCAATCAGTACTAGCTCTATTTGCGACTTATCGTCGTCCACTTCGGAACCGCCCCCATCAGGTTGTCGCATCACAGACTGAGGCAAAGGGCGTACCGTTTCGATGTCTTTTCTCATTTCACTCTTTTCTCTGTTCGTTTCCATGTAGAGTAACCAACGTTTCTGAACGATTGCCAAAATCAGCCATTTGCGCAAGCGCAGCGAAAGCCTATTTAGTCCGCTCAGTAGACATCGTTTCTGACTGCTTCGAACGGCAGCCCTACCCCAATCGCTGCGCCAATTGCTCCGCAGTTTCGTTATAATAAATCTGCAGCATCCGAATATCTTTATGTCCCACAACCCGCGCTAGGCTCAACACATCGAGCTTCGAAGCCATCCGCGTGATGGCTTCGTGCCGGCTATCGTGAAACGTCAGGTTCTTGATCCCTGCCCGATCGCGCACGCGCCGAAACAGAACGTCCAGATTGGCACTCTTCACGGCAAAACACGCCCCACCCGTCTCTCCAACGGGAAGCGCTTTCAGAAGCGCCACAGCCGCAGTTGAGAGAGGCACAGACCGCCCCGTGCCATTCTTGGTCATTTCCAACTTGGCAACCCGCGTCTCAAAATTCACATCATCCCAAACCAGCCCGACAATTTCTCCGGCGCGCATGCCGGTCTCGATCGCAAATTGAAATGCATGGATCGCCCGACCGATCTGCACGCCCAAATCGCCACCACCATTTTCAATCAACAACGCAATTTCTTCGTCGGAAATCCGTCGGTCCCTGGGGTTGGGCTTGGTAGGTTTCCGCACGTCCGTCATGGGGTTAACTTTGATGATCCCCCATTCCTTACGCGCAATGCTAAACACGCCCGACAAGAGGGTCATTTCCCGATTTACGGTGCCGGCCGCCACTTCGCGCAATCGCATGTCGCGCCAATTCGCAATGTCGATCGGTTGAACATCGCGCAGGACAACATCCCCCAAGGATCCTCTGGCAATCTTTTCCAGACGCAGCTGCTCCCACTTCGCACCCCGCTTTGACGGCGAGACTTCCCGCGCATAGCGCAGCAACGCATCGCGCATGGTCTCAGTCGATCCCGAAACCTCTCCTTCTCGAATCAAGAACTCTTGGCGCGCGGCCCAGTCTTTGGCATCAACCCGCTTCTCAAATGACTTTGATTTTCGTATACCTTGCATGGCGACTTGCGCCTGCCATTTGCCAGTTTGCAGCTTTTTAATAGACGCCATTTTGAACTCCCCCACTCGGAAAATTCGTAATTCGTTCGTAGTAACATGTCAATTTTAATGGATTTTAGCGCAAATCAGTACGAAGCGTTCATCATAAACCCCTGTATAACCTTATATAAATAAGGGATATCACTGTATAAGGGGAAAATAGTGGTGCGGGTGAGAGGACTCGAACCTCCACGCCTCGCGGCGCCAGAACCTAAATCTGGTGCGTCTACCATTCCGCCACACCCGCACTCATGGGACCGAGGCCACCATTCGCGTCCTTCTAGCCTAGAGGTTTCCCCTATGCGAGTGGAAAATGCGCCAATATTAAAGTTTTTTCGCCGTCCCGCCAAAAAGGCTGCCCCCAATGCGAGTCTTCAGGGCAACATCAATCAAATATTAACGAATTTCCGCCAAAAAAACCTCAGTCTTCCCCTTTGTGCCCTAGGTTGAGGGAAAACCTTGAGGCAGGTTAAAAGAGAGCACGTCTATGAAACCGAAAACGGTCCGACGCGCGCAAACAAGGAACGCTCCCCAGGCGTGCCTTGTGATGAATCTTGCGCGGAAAATTGAAGACACTGGGCCAACTTTGCCGTCCGGCTTTGCGACGGGAAGTATTGTCCTGACGCTGAAGGGCGAAATGCTGGTCGAGCATCTGCGCGCGGGGGACCGCATTATCACGCGCGATATCGGCATGGCGCAGCTCAAAGCCGTCACCACCACCCGCTCCGACTCGGCCTACCGCATTCGCGCCAGCGTCTTGGGGCATGATCGTCCCGCAAGCGAACTTCTGGTCGCCGAAGGGCAACGCATTCTACTGCGCGACTGGCGGGCAAAAGCGATGTTTGGCGAGGCCGAAGCTTTGGTCCCCGTAAGCCGCCTTGCGGACGGTCACTTCATTGCACGCGAAACCTCCACAGAGACTGTATTCTATGCACTTGAGTTTGAAACGCCGCATATTCTCTATGTGGACGGTCTCGAAGTCGCTAGCGCGCCGCCTATCCGTGTAAGCGCCTAAGAACGCTCGGTAAAACCTCCGGCAAGTCCTCGGAAATCAACCCCGCTCCAAAAGTGCGGGCGCAGTCCACATGCAGCCAAGCTGCCGTCTGCGCCGCCTCATAGGGCGCAAATCCGCGCGCCAGAAGCCCCGTGATAAACCCCGCCAAAACATCCCCCGCCCCCGCCGTTGCCAACCACGGCGCCGCGCATTCATAGGCGGCGGCGTTAATACAAGCCCGCCCCTCTGGGGTCGCAATTACCGTATCCGCCCCTTTCAACAAAACCACACTTCCCGCTCGTGCAGCAGCCTCTCGCACAGCATCAACCTTGGTACATCCTGCCGACAAATGCTCTGCGATATCCGGAAATAACCGTGCAAATTCGCCCGCATGGGGCGTCAAAACACATGCCTCATGCAACACCTCAAACAAATCCGCAGGGGCCGTTGCAAACGCCGACAAGCCATCGGCATCCACCACGCTCGCGCGCCGCGCCAAAAGCACCGCCCGAACCAGACCCCGCGTTTCGGCGCGGCTCCCGAGCCCCGGCCCCACACAAAGCGCGTTGATCCGGCTATCTTCAAGGATTTCCGTCAACCCCGCCCCATCCGCAACCCGCGCCAGCATCACCGCATTAAGCTGGCAGGCGTTTTCCAGAATCGCCGCCGGAGGGCACCCAAGCGTCACCAACCCTGCGCCAATCCGCAAAGCCCCGCGCGCCGCCAGCCGCGCCGCGCCGCCGTGGCCGACACCCCCACACAGCACAAACGCATGCCCATGCGAAAACTTATGCGCGTCGCCTCGTTTTTGGAGCCTTTCCACATTCGGGCCTGCCAAACACACGGCCTCTTCCGGCACGCAAAAAGCGTCCAACCCGATATCCTCTATCACCAACCGCCCGCAAGCCGCTGGGCCATCCGCCAAGTAATGCCCCGTTTTGGCCCGATGAAAACTCACCGTCAGATCCGCAGAAATGCATGCGTCAACGTCAGTTTCCCCCACATACCGGCCACTATCCGCGCTCAATCCGCTTGGTACATCCACCGCAACAACCTTAGGAAATCCGGCGGCACTTTTGCCCTTCAGGGCCAATGCCGTTTTCTCAAGCCCTTCTAACTTCCGCGTAAGTCCCGTGCCAAACAGGGCATCCACCACCAACTCTGCCGCCTCAAATACCGGCTCCCCCAATGGATGCACCGCGCCAAATGTACACCAACGCTCATAGTTCGCCTTGGCGTCGGGCGGAAGCCGCGCAGGATCGCCCCACAAACAAACTTCCACCTCCCAGCCCCACTCCCGCAGCAAACGCGCAATCACAAAGCCGTCGCCGCCATTATTTCCCGGCCCACAGAGCACAACTGCGCGCCCGCCGGACTGCGCAAATTCTGGCCATTCCTCGAATATAGCCGCCACCACGCCGCGCCCTGCCCGCTCCATCAACTCAAGCCCTGTGACCACACCCGACGTGATCGCAGCCAGTTCAATACCGCGCATTTGCGCCGCTGTTATAAGGTCCGTCATAGTTCCACATTCAAACCTGTTCCTGAGGACGCCAAAGCCTCCATTGCGAAAACGCTGGGTCCACGTTGCGTTAAAAGTTTTCACACTGCCGCATTTTCGGGCAAATCGCACAATTAACGAACTTCTACCTCAAATTCCCCACCCCCACCGTGGATGCGTCAGCATAGCCAATTGTTCCCCGATTAGGAAAGTGTTCTGAACACTTCGACAGCGGAGATTCCCCGACCCATTCAAAGGAGACGCACAATGAAAAAGATTGAAGCCATTATCAAACCATTCAAATTGGACGAGGTAAAAGAAGCGCTCCAAGAAGTTGGCGTTCAGGGTCTTTCAGTAATTGAAGTCAAGGGTTTCGGCCGTCAGAAAGGCCACACAGAGCTTTACCGTGGCGCCGAATATGTTGTCGATTTCCTGCCCAAAGTGAAAATCGAAATCGTGCTGGCCACCGATCAGGTAGATGCCGCAATTGAAGCCATTATCAATGCTGCTAAAACCGATAAAATCGGCGATGGCAAAATCTTTGTGTCCTCTGTTGAACAGGCCATCCGCATCCGGACCGGCGAAACCAACGAAGACGCACTGTAAATTAACAACGCCGCGCAAGCGGTTCTAATCTAACACAAAATAGAGGGAAGAGATCCAGATGAGCAAAGCTGCCGTTCTCAAACTTATCGCAGACGAAAACGTTGAATATGTGGACATTCGCTTCACAGACCCACGTGGTAAATTGCAACACGTAACAGTCATCGCTGACCAAGTTGACGAGGATTTCCTCGAAGACGGGTTCATGTTTGACGGCTCCTCCATCGCTGGATGGAAAGCGATCAACGAATCCGACATGAAATTGATCCCAGACACAAACTCTGTCTATATGGACCCTTTCTATGCGGAAAAAACTCTCTGCATTCACTGCTCCGTTGTTGAGCCAGATACAGGCGAAGCTTATTCCCGTGACCCCCGCGGCACAGCGGAAAAAGCCGAAGCTTACCTCATCTCCTCCGGTGTTGGAGACACGTCCTATTTCGGCCCAGAAGCTGAATTCTTCCTCTTTGACAACGTGCGTTTCTCGACTGCGATTAACAAAGTGTCTTACGAAGTTGACGCGCTTGACGCCTCTTGGAATACAGACGCCGAAGTCGAAATGGGCAATATGGGCCACCGTCCTGGTCTCAAAGGCGGTTACTTCCCTGTAAACCCAATCGACGATGCTCAAGACATTCGTTCCGAAATGCTCTCCACAATGAAGCGCATGGGCATGAAAGTTGACAAGCACCACCACGAGGTTGCCTCCTGTCAGCACGAGCTTGGTATGATTTTCGGCACGCTCACAGAGCAAGCGGACAACCAGCAGAAATACAAATACATCGTGCACAACGTGGCCCATGCCTACGGCAAATCCGCGACCTTCATGCCAAAACCAATCTATGGCGACAACGGCTCTGGTATGCACGTAAACATGTCGATCTGGAAAGACGGCAAGCCGCTCTTTGCTGGCGACAAATACGCGGATCTCTCCCAAGAAGCTCTGTACTTCATCGGTGGTATCCTCAAGCACGCCAAGGCTTTGAACGCCTTCACAAACCCATCGACAAACTCATACAAGCGTTTGATCCCTGGTTTTGAAGCTCCCGTTCTGCGCGCTTACTCCGCCTCTAACCGCTCTGGTTGCGTACGTATCCCGTTCGCTGAATCCCCCAAAGCAAAACGCGTTGAAGCGCGCTTCCCTGACCCCGCGGCAAACCCCTACCTTTGCTTTGCGGCTTTGTTGATGGCTGGCCTTGACGGCATCCTCAACAAAATCGATCCCGGCGCGGCGTCCGACAAAAACCTCTATGACCTGCCACCAGAAGAGCTTTCTGGCATCCCAACGGTTTGTGCGTCCTTGCGTGAGGCCCTTGACGAGTTGGCAGCAGATCACGACTTCCTCCTCAAAGGCGACGTGTTCACAAAAGACCAAATCGAAGGCTACATGGAACTCAAGTGGGAAGAAGTTTACACCTACGAGCACACACCACACCCTGTTGAATTCGCAATGTACTACAGCTGCTAATTTATAACAGTTTCAATATCTTAAAGGGCGTCTTCGGGCGCCCTTTTTCGTTGTTCGAACGCCTCTGATTGCGCGGGTGTGAGGGCGGCGCGGCGTAGCAAATATGTGTGGATCGAAAACACCACCGCGCCGGAGCTCGGCAGCCGCAGAAGGCTCTGGCGCTCGCTGCGTAAATAGGGCTCGTGCTCCCCATGGATTTCGCGCGGCGCGGCCTCTGTGCGTGGATGAAACAACTCCGCTGCGTCATAAAACAACGCGTTCGCCCGCCACAACGGCGCCTCGGGACGGATGGCCTCAAGCAGGCGCTGCACCCGTTTAGCAAGGTCGGGCATATAAGTGTCCACAGGCGCATGAATGCCCAAAAGCGGCCGCCCCATTTTTTCTCTCAAGGTCCAACTCGCGGGAAAACACAGCACCGCCGCCCGCAACACATACTCTCCATCCTGCGGCACAAGAATGCAAAAATCCTCCTGCACGATCTGCGCCAGCGTCGCCAAAGGCGCGGCGCGATCCACCGCAACCTGCACCCCATCCGCACAAATCACCGCCTCCGCCGTCACCTCAAAATCCGGACGCGCCGCAAGTTGTGCCAAAACAAAATCCAGCAATTCGCTTCCCAACACGGGCGACGCTTCCACCAAAACATCCGTCGACCTCTGCGCCAGCAACTCCCTCCGCAACGCCATCTGCGGCCCGTAAACCTCCGAAATCTGAAGCCAATCCGCAAAATCAAGCGGCGCAATTCCGGGCATACGCGGCGCACAGGCACGCGTGACCTGCTCAGGCGGAAGGAACGTATTCAAGATCTCAATCATAACGCAAGTTTAGGCGACCCCGCCCCGAACACCAGCCCAATTTCGACCTCACATTCTCCTCCGCCGCCTCACCAATGCGTGAGGTGCCCCCGTCCCCCTTGCCCAAATCGCCCCCGCACCCCATTCTCAAATCCTGCAACAAGGAAGTCCAATGCCCCCCCAAAAACTCACCTTTGTCGGCCATGATGGCCACAAGCTCGCCGCCCGTTTTGATCGACCCGACGGGCCGCATTTGGCGACCGCGATTTTCGCGCATTGTTTCACCTGTGGCAAAGACATCCCTGCCGCCCGTCGGATTTCTGCGCGCCTTGCCTCAATGGGCATTGCCGTTTTGCGTTTTGATTTCACGGGCTTGGGACATTCCGACGGTGAATTTGGCAATACAAACTTCACCAGCAACGCCCAAGATCTCTTGGCTGCTGCGGCCCATCTTGAGAGTATCGGCTCCCCCGCATCCCTCCTCATCGGCCACTCTTTGGGTGGCGCGGCGGTTCTGCGCGCGGCGCTCTCCTTACCCAACATCAAAGCCGTGGCCACCATCGGCGCCCCCGCCGATCCGTCGCATGTGGCGCATTTATTTGACAATGATCTCGCGACCATCAACGCCCAAGGCTCCGCCCAAGTCGAACTTGGTGGCCGTCCGGTTACCATTGGCAAAACCTTCATCGATGACATCGCCAACGCCTCCATCCTGCCCGATTTGGCCCAGCTCAAAGCCGCGCTCATGGTCCTGCATGCGCCGCGTGATGAAATTGTCAGCATCGAAAACGCCGCCGATATTTTCACCGCCGCCAAACACCCGAAAAGCTTTGTAACCCTAGATAGCGCCGACCATCTTTTGACCCGCCCCGAAGATGCCGAATACGTGGCCGAAGTGATTGCCACATGGGCCTCGCGCTACCTCAGACTCGCGCCCCCCGCCCCGCCGATTGGCGCGCCCGAAGGGATTGTGCGCGTCTCGGAGGCCGATCCGACGGGCTTCCTGCAAGACGTCACCTCCGGCCCGTTTCATCATGCATTGGCCGATGAACCCCACGCCTATGGCGGCACAAATCAGGGCATGTCGCCCTATGGTTTCCTCGCCGCAGGCCTTGGCGCCTGCACTTCAATGACCATCCGCATGTATGCCCGCCGCAAGGGCTGGCCGCTGGACTCGGTTCAGGTCGACGTGACCCATAACAAGGTCCACGCCCAAGACGCCTGTCAAACCACGCCGCAAAACATTGATAGTTTCCATCGCGAAATCCACCTCACAGGCTCCCTCGATGCGACCCAACGTGCGCGCCTTCTGGAAATTGCCGACCGCTGCCCCGTGCATCAAACCCTTGAGAAAAAATCCCACATCACGACGGCTCTGGGCGAGAAACTGGACTGAAACGGCTCACCATCACATAGTCTTTGCGCGGCCCTGAAACGCGCCAGCGCGAAGACCAGCGTGGCCAATCGGCGAAATCATAGGCCACTTGATACACGTCAGGATCGCAATAGTGCGTGGCCGCCGTTTGGGCGGGGGTAAAGCTGTGAAACGGACGCCCATCGGCAAACAAAACCTCAATCTCGCCCGCCGCCTTGCGCCAAAAATACCGCCGCTCCGCCTGAAGCACCGCCGCCCCAAGATGCAGCTTCCCAACCTCGCGATAGGCCAAGCCCCCCTCGGCCGCGCAAAACCACGCGCGCCCCGAAAACCGTCCCGCTTGCCCCGCAATTTCGCTCTGAATTTCGCGTTCCAACGCCCATTCGCCGCTAAAATCCATTAAATCTGGTGAAAAACTCACTTTGTCACGTCCCTTTACGCCGCGTGGCCTTGCCGCCTGTGCCCCGTCAGTCTATGAGAAGCCGCGCGCCTCTGCCATGTCTGTTTCCCTAAAAAAGGCTACCCCATGATCCCTCGTTATTCTCGCCCCGAAATGGTTGCCATCTGGTCCCCTGAAACCAAATTCAAAATCTGGTATGAAATCGAGGCCCACGCCTGCGAAGCCATGGCCAATATTGGCGTCATCCCGCGCGAGAACGCCGATGCCGTTTGGAAAGCCAAAGACGTTGAATTTGACGTGGCGCGGATTGATGAAATCGAAGCCGAAACCAGACATGACGTCATCGCCTTCCTCACCCACCTAGCCGAGCATGTTGGTTCCGAAGAAGCCCGTTTCGTCCACCAAGGCATGACCAGCTCCGATGTTTTGGACACCTGTTTCAACGTCCAACTCGTACGCGCTGCCGACATCCTGATTGAAGACGCAAAGGGCCTGATGGCTGCTCTTAAACGCCGCGCGCTTGAGCATAAAAACACCATTCGCATCGGCCGCTCCCACGGCATCCACGCGGAACCAACCACCATGGGCCTCACCTTCGCGCGTTTCTACGCCGAAATGGACCGCAACCTGCGCCGCCTCAAAACCGCCCGCGAAGAAATCTCCACAGGCGCGATTTCCGGCGCGGTTGGCACCTTCGCCAATATCGATCCCGCCGTTGAAGAATATGTCTGCGCACAACTCGGCCTTGAGCCCGAGCCCATTTCCACCCAAGTCATCCCGCGCGACCGCCACGCTGCTTTCTTCGCCGCCCTCGGTGTCGTCTCCTCCACGGTTGAAAATATCTCGACCGAAATCCGCCACATGCAACGCACCGAAGTGCTTGAAGCGGCTGAGTTTTTCTCGATGGGCCAAAAGGGTTCTTCGGCGATGCCGCACAAGAAAAACCCCATCCTCACCGAAAACCTCACAGGCCTCGCGCGTCTTGTGCGCATGACCGTGATCCCCGCTTTGGAAAACGTCGCCCTCTGGCACGAGCGCGATATTTCGCACTCCTCGGTCGAGCGCAACATCGGCCCAGACGCCACAATCACCCTTGATTTCGCTCTCGCGCGTCTCACAAGCGTGATCGACAAACTCCTAGTTTACCCTGAGAATATGCTCGCCAACATGAACAAATTCCCCGGCCTCGTGATGTCCCAACGCGTGCTTCTCGCCCTCACCCAAGCAGGCGTGTCGCGCGAAGAGTCCTACAGCATGGTGCAACGCAACGCGATGAAAGTCTGGGAAACGGGCTGTGATTTCAAAACCGAATTGCTCGCCGATGACGCCGTCGTAAAAGCGCTTGGCGTTGAAGCAATCGAGGAAAAATTCGACCTCGGCTATCACACAAAACACGTCGATACGATCTTTGCACGGGTCTTTGGCAAAAGCTAACCCAGCCTAAATTTCAAACACTTATAATCCCGTCAGACACCTTCTGGCGGGATTTTTCAGACCTACGCCGAAAAACTACTGAGAATTTTCTCTAACCTCCCTTTCTTAAAGCCTCTCTTAACATCTCTGGTGCATTCCTAGGACATCCAGAATGGAGAGACACTCGTGAGCACAGCTTTAGCCCCAATCGGCGATTTCCCCCTAGATTTGCCTCCCATGGGCAATGCCCTTGGAAGTGGCTTTCCCGCCGCACCGTCTTTCCCCTCAAATTCCGGCCCCGCCCCCAAACTCTCCCGCGCCCAAAAAGCGGCGATCATCGTGCGCCTGCTCCTCTCGGATGGCGCCAAACTGCCGATTTCTGATTTTCCCGAGGAATTACAACACACTCTGACCCGTTCTATGGGCAGCATGAAAAGTATCAGTCGCGAGACGATGATCTCCGTTATCGAGGAATTCCTCTCGGAAATCGAGAGCGTCGGCATGTTCTTCCCCGGTGGCCTTGATGGCGCGCTCAAGGTTCTAGAGGGCGCGCTCTCCCCCTCGATGGTCACGCGCTTGCGCCGTGAAGCGGGCGGCGTTTTCTACGGTGACCCTTGGGAAAAAGTAGTGGACCTCCCGCTTGATATTCTCCTCGTGGCGCTGGAATCCGAAGCAATTGAAATCTGCGCCGTGATGATCTCCAAACTCGCCGTGCCCCGCGCCGCCGAACTGCTTGGCATGATTGCGGGCGAACGCGCGCGCCGCATTGCCTATGCGATTTCCCAAACCAAATCCGTCACCCCAGAGGCCGTGCGCCGCATCGGCGTTTCCCTCGCCACCCAACTCAACAACCAGCCCCCGTCGCCTTTGACGACGACCCCGTTGACCGTGTCGGCGCAATCCTGAATTTCTCGGCCGCCACCCGCCGTGACGAGGTTTTGGATGGGCTGGATGAGGATGACAAGGAGTTCGGCGCCCTTGTGCGCAAGGCTATTTTCACCTTCGCCAATATTCCCCAGCGCATTCACCCCCGCGACATGGCCAAAGTTTTGCGCGGCGTCGATCAGGCCGATCTTGTGACCGCGCTCGCGGCGGCCAAACAAGGGGGGATAACGCGACCGTCGACTTTATTCTCGCAAGCATGTCCAAACGACTGTCGGCAAGCCTCCTCGAAGAAATGGAAGAAGCGGGAGTTATCAAAGCCAAGGATTCGGATGAGGCCCAAACCAAACTTGTGGCTTCGGTCCGCCAACTTGAGGCGGCGGGCGAAATCTTCCTAAGAATGGATGACGATCCGCCCGAAGGTTAATCCAAACGCGCCGCGGCCAAAATCGGGCCATGCCCCGCGCGCTGAATAATGATCACGTGATGCGCGCCCTTGGGGTCAACTTTTGCCGAAAAAGGCGTCGCGCCGTTCCATTTCTTAAGCACTCGCCAATCGGTCACGATATTGGAATACGACACTTCCCGACCATTGTTCTCGCCCCCGCGAATTTTTACCGATTGATTTGGCACGAACCGCACCAATTGCACCACCATATCCGCACGTTGCTTGGACTGCGCCTCGATCACGAACAGCGGGCCGTTTTTCACCACCGAGAGCGTGACAGGGGAAACCACGCCCATGGCTTTCTTAATCGCTCGCTCAACATCGGCAGGTTTGTTGCCAACAACATGTTCAACGCCGCCAATCACCATTTGCGGGGTATACACAACCGTCGTTCCCGCCGCGCGGCTATAATTACGCTGGCGCTCCGTAAAGGCGGGGTCGCCAAAGACATCTTTCCATCCGATATAATCCCAATAATCGACATGCAGCCCCAAGGCGATAATGTCGCGACGCTGCGCCAATTGATCCAAAAGCGCATCCGCAGGTGGACAAGACGAGCACCCCTGAGAGGTATAAAGTTCCACAACAACAGGCCCAGACTGCGCATTGGCGGCTCCGCAAATCGCACTAAAGCCAAGGGAGAGTGCAAGGGCGCGTGCTGCGCGTGTCCAAATTGCCGTCATAAAATCTTTCCGATACATCTGTTTCTTAACCTTGTATTGAAACACCAGTAAAAGCGCCAATCAACCATTTGCGAGCGCCGCGTGTGAACCGTGCGCGTCAAAATCGGGAAAAAACCCTCTCTCGGCGCAAAAATCGTGTACAATGGTATACAATAGACGCGCTCCCCTCTTGATTATCGAGTCAAACTGGTCCAAAACCCCTCCAGCGATACCCTATTTTCACTATAAAGGGAGGCCAACATGCCCATCACCGTCGGACACGATTCCTCAAAGACCCGCAAAACACTCACTGTGGGCGACAAGAGCATTTCCTACTATTCCATCCCCGCCGCCCAAGCCGCAGGCCTTGGCGATTTCTCCAAATTGCCAGCCGCGCTGAAAGTTGTTCTTGAGAACATGCTGCGCTTTGAAGATGGCAAAACCGTCTCGGTTGACGACATCAAAGCTTTCGCCGAATGGGGTGCCAACGGTGGCAAGAACCCGCGCGAAATCGCCTACCGCCCTGCCCGCGTTTTGATGCAAGATTTCACCGGCGTTCCTGCCGTGGTTGACCTTGCCGCCATGCGCGACGGGATTGTCGCCCTCGGTGGTGACCCTGAGAAAATCAACCCGCTCAACCCTGTTGATCTGGTGATTGACCACTCCGTGATGATCGACGAATTTGGCAACCCACGTGCGTTCCAAATGAACGTCGACCGCGAATATGAACGCAACATGGAGCGTTATACCTTCCTGAAATGGGGCCAATCCGCCTTTAACAATTTCCGCGTTGTTCCTCCGGGCACGGGCATCTGTCACCAAGTGAACCTTGAGTATCTCTCGCAAACTGTTTGGACGGACACCGACCAAAACGGCGACGAAGTTGCTTACCCCGACACGCTCGTCGGCACCGATTCCCACACAACTATGGTCAACGGTTTGGCTGTTCTTGGTTGGGGCGTTGGTGGCATCGAGGCCGAAGCTGCGATGCTCGGCCAGCCGATCTCCATGCTCATCCCCGAAGTTGTTGGCTTTGAGCTGACAGGCGCGATGGTCGAAGGCACAACCGGCACCGACCTTGTGCTCAAAGTTGTCGAACTGCTGCGTGCCAAAGGCGTTGTCAGCAAATTCGTCGAATTCTATGGCGCGGGTCTTGATCACCTGCCCCTCGCCGACCGCGCGACAATCGCCAACATGGCGCCAGAATACGGCGCAACATGTGGCTTCTTCCCAATCGATGACGAAACGCTCCGCTACCTGCGTGTTTCTGGCCGCGACGAAGACCGGATTGCCCTCGTCGAAGCCTATGCCAAAGAGAACGGCTTCTGGCGCGACGCGGATTATTCCCCGATCTACACCGACACATTGTCCCTCGATATGGGCACAATCGTTCCTGCGATTTCCGGTCCAAAACGCCCACAAGACTTCGTGGCGCTGACAGACGGCAAAACCGAATTCCGTCGCGAAATGGAAGAAACCTTCAAACGTCCAATGGGCAAAGAAGTGGTTGTCACAGGCGAAGATTACACAATGGAATCGGGCAAAGTTGTGATCGCCTCGATCACCTCCTGTACCAACACCTCCAACCCCTACGTGATGATCGGCGCAGGCCTCGTAGCTCGCAAAGCACGCGCTTTGGGTCTTAACCGCCAGCCTTGGGTCAAAACCTCCCTCGCGCCCGGTTCGCAAGTTGTTTCTGCCTACTTAGAGGCGGCTGACCTGCAAGAAGACTTCGACGCACTCGGCTTCAACCTCGTCGGTTACGGCTGCACAACCTGCATCGGCAACTCGGGACCTATCCAAGCGGAAATCTCCGCCGCCATCGCCGAAGGCGACCTCGTGGCAACCTCCGTTCTGTCTGGTAACCGCAACTTTGAGGGCCGTATTTCCCCCGACGTGCGCGCCAACTACCTTGCCTCACCACCCCTCGTTGTGGCCTATGCCATCGCCGGAACCTTGGACATTAACCTTGCAGCAGACGTGCTTGGCCAAGACCAAAACGGCAATGATGTTTACCTAAAAGACATCTGGCCATCGACACAGGAAATCGCGGATTTGGTTGAAAAAACCGTGACCCGCGAAGCCTTCCAAAGCAAATATGCCGACGTCTTCAAAGGCGACGAAAAATGGCAGGGCGTTAAGACCACAGATAGCGTTACTTACGACTGGCCCCCAACCTCGACCTACGTGCAAAACCCGCCGTACTTCCAAGGCATGAGCCCCGAACCAGGTGTGATCACCAACATCCACGATGCCAAAGTTCTGGCCGTTTTGGGCGATATGATCACCACCGACCACATCTCTCCAGCGGGTGGTTTCGCGACCACAAGCCCTGCGGGTAAGTATCTGATCGAGCGCCAAGTCGCCCCACGGGAGTTCAACTCCTATGGTTCGCGTCGCGGCAACCACGAGATCATGATGCGCGGCACTTTCGCCAATATCCGCATCAAAAACGAGATGCTGCACAACGTTGAAGGCGGCTATACAAACGGTCCCGACGGCAAAGAAACCTCGATCTACGACGCGTCCATGGCTTACCAAGATGCCGGAACACCGCTCGTTGTCTTTGGCGGCGAACAATACGGTGCGGGCTCTTCGCGTGACTGGGCGGCCAAAGGAACGGCCCTCCTCGGCGTCAAAGCTGTGATTGCGGAAAGTTTTGAACGTATTCACCGTTCCAACCTCGTTGGCTTCGGCGTTATCCCGTTCGAATTTACAAACGGCGACACGCGCAAAACACTTGGCCTCACTGGCGAAGAAACGGTCTCAATCAGCGGTTTGGACAGCATTAAGCCCCTCCAAGAGGTGCCCTGCACGATCACGATGGCGGACGGTACCGTCAAAGAGATCATGCTCAAGTGCCGGATTGACACTGCGATTGAAGTTGAGTACGTCGAACACGGCGGCGTGTTGCACTATGTGCTGCGCAATCTTGCTAAGTCTTAAGTTTCAAATACTTAACGACAGAATCTAGAAAAATTTAGGCGCCTCGCAGATTTTGCGGGGCGCTTTTTTACATCTTAAAGGCGAAAGTGCCCTTTATTGGGAAACAGTGAAATTCCCAAGATACCGCCTAAAGGGCCATTGGCGTTCTATCCTTGTTAATAAATAGATGCGACACTCTAGGTATGAAAATTTCCAAGATAAAATTGATTCCCGTAGGACTGCCATTTTCGTGGCCATTGCTCGAAACTGCCGGATTTCTATTATTAATTTTTCTGACGCACGCCCCTCACTAGGGTTGCCGAGCGTTCTCGGGCCTCCCCCCTTAAGGGGTGGCCTCTTCTATGGCGGGAAGGATCGTTTCCTTCATCACGCGCTGGGTAATCGGGCCAGCAAACCGTAAAATCACCTTGCCGTCGCCATCGATCACGAAGGTTTCCGGAACCCCGTATACCCCCCAATCACGCCCTGTGCGCCCCGTATCATCCGCGCTAATTGTCGCGAAGGGATCGCCAAGCTCCGCGAGGAATTTTGCCGCCGCTTCCGGTTTGTCTTTGTAGTTCAAGCCGTGGATCGTAACGCCCGTTTGCGCCATTTCCTCAAGCTGCGGATGTTCGGCACGGCACGGCACGCACCAACTGGCCCAGAAATTCACCAGCTTCACACCTGGCAGCGCGAGGGTTTCGGCGGAGAGCACGTCGCTGCCCTCAAACGAGGAAAGCGTCAATACGGGCACCTCTTTGCCAATAAGAACGCTTGGCAAAGCACTCGGGTCCTCGCGGTACATGCCAACATAGAAAACGGCTGCAAGCCCCGCAAAAAGGAGGGGGGGGACAACGGCCCAAGGTGATATTCTAGCCATTTT
The DNA here is from genome assembly GCF_000812665.2 of Falsihalocynthiibacter arcticus. Lineage (GTDB taxonomy): Bacteria > Pseudomonadota > Alphaproteobacteria > Rhodobacterales > Rhodobacteraceae > Falsihalocynthiibacter > Falsihalocynthiibacter arcticus. The sequence goes on along the minus strand of NZ_CP014327.1, from coordinate 2,946,761 downwards.
CATTCCCGTTTTTAAGCGCTTCACGCCGATTTTCAACTTCACGCAGCGCATCCGCAACGCGGCGGCTTTTCACCACGGTCATGGCGATCAACACCGCCAATAAAACCGCCGTGGCGGCATAGGCTGCCATGACTTCACTCGCATATTTTCCAAGTTCTGGCATCATACCGAACGCTCCCTTGCCAGCAACGCATTCAACCGCCGCACACGAATTTCGGTCCGTGTACGCATCAAAACCAGCGCCACAAACAAGAGGATAAAACCGGTCATACAAAGGTACAGCGGATAGGCAAAAACATCAGAGACATTCTCCTCCTTATCCAACGACAGGCTCGCCCCTTGATGCAAGCCTTGGTTCCAAAACAGCACCGCATAGCGCGACAACAGCGCAAAAACAGATCCGACAAGGCACAAAACGGCCGTTAAATCGGCGGCGGTATCAGGATTGTCGATCGCTTCCCAAAGGGCCACATAGCCAAGGTAAAATAGCAACAAGATAAGGAAAGACGTCAAACGCGGATCCCATTCCCACGCGGTCCCCCACATCGGTTGCCCCCAAATCGCACCCGTAATCAGTGCAATAAGCGTCATGACAATGCCGATCGGTGCCGCCGCTTTGGCCGCCAGCGCACTCACATGGTGCCGCCGCACCAGCCAGATCAAACTCGTAACCAACATCATCAACCACGCATTAATCGCCATAAGCGCCGCTGGCACGTGCAAAAACATGATTTTTACTGTCGCCCCTTGGCGATAATCTTCAGGCGTAAAGAAGAACCCCCAAACAAGACCGCCGACCAACGTCACGACCGCAAGCGCAATCACCCACGGCAAGATGGTGCCGGAGGTTGCCATGAATTTTCGCGGATTTGCATATTCCCAAAGTGACATGGCCGGACCCTAAATTGAGTTAAACATTTGCGCAATCACCATACACGGGTTTGTGTTAACGCAGGTTGATACGGATTGCCGCAGCCGAGGCAAAAGGCAGAATTGCCAAGGACGCAAGCGTGATGGCCGCGAGCAAAAGCAGAGGCGTTTGCACCTCCATGCCACTCGCTCCACGGCGCAGAGTTTCTGCCCCAAAAATCAACGTCGGCACATACATCGGCAGCACCAGAATCGACAGCAGCAACCCGCCGCGTTTCAACCCCACCGTCAGCGCCGCGCCGAACGTGCCGATCACCGAAAGCGCAGGTGTGCCAATCGCCAGCGTCGCCACCAACCACACAAATGCCTCCGGCGTCATATTCAAAAGCACCGCCAAAACAGGCGCAACCAGCGTCAGCGGCACCCCCGTCGTCACCCAATGTGCCATCGCTTTTACCGCTACAACGCCTTCAAGCGGCAAGGGCGATGTCGCCATAAGATCAAGCGAGCCGTCTTCGTAATCCAGCGCAAAAAGGCGATCAAGCGACAAAAGGCACGCCAAAAGCGCCCCAACCCACAAAACCCCCGGCGCGATCACCCGCAGCACACTGGTCTGCGGCCCCACTCCGAACGGAATCAGCACAACAACGATCAGGAAAAACGCAAGCCCAAGCCCAAAGCCACCGCCCGACCGCACAGCAAGGCGAATATCCCGCCAGAAAAGCGCCCTCACAGGAAAGCCTCATCAAAATCTGCGTCACTCATGGGGGCCGCTTTAAACGGCGCAAGTTCAAGGGTTTGCGCGTCAAAACCAAGGTCGATATGGGTGGCAATCACTGCCGCGCCACCGCCTCTAAGATGGTTTTGCACCGCCTGTGCAAAAAGCGCCGTGCTGTCACGATCCAGCGAGATTGTCGGCTCATCCATCACCCAGATCGGCCGCCCCGTCACCAGCATCCGCGCCAACCCCAACCGCCGTTTTTGCCCCGCCGAAAGCGTATGCGCGGGTCGCTGCTTGAGATCCCTCAAATTCATTTGATCAAGCGCCGCGTCAATCTCCACCGTGCCAAAGACACGCGCCCAAAACCGCAGATTTTCCGCCACAGTCAACGTGGGCTTCACCCCATCAGCATGCGAGGCATAGGCGATACCCTCTGGCCAATGCGCGCCCGAAATCGCTCCCGTCACGGCGGGTTGCAACCCCGCCAACGTGCGCAAAAGCGTCGTCTTGCCGATCCCGTTAGGACCGCGCAAGAAAACGGCCTGCCCCGCGTCCAGCGCAAAGGAAACCCCCGCCAAGACCGCGACGCCGCCGCGCTGCACTGTAAGATTTTCAACCTGCAATATCATAGGGAAAGGCCTAGACTATTGCGCCCGACAAAGGCAAGGAATTCAGACAGGCAAGGCCGCAAGCCCAATGCGCCGCCCCTCGCTCAAAAGCACATTATACGTCCGACAAGCCGTGGGCGTCGCCATTAGTTCCACGCCAATGCCAGCCCCCTCTAGGGCGGCGCGCACACCCGCAGGAAGCGCGGCAATCTCGGCCCCGACACCCACAAACAAAACGTCCAAATCATCGGCAGCCTTGAGCAGCGGCGCAAGGTCGTCAAACCCTTGCCATTCAACAACACCGCTGGGCATCAAGGCCATAGGCCCTGTATGAACCTCGCCCAAAATGCGGAAAAACCCGGGGCCGTAACCGTCCACAGGAACCACATCGCCATATGTTACTTCGGTAAATTTCATAATGTGTTTTTACCCCTAATTCGTAAGTCCGACAAGTCTGGAGACCGTCAAGGCAAAAAAAATGCCAGCCCGTTATGGGCCAGCACTGTGTTTTAAGCTTCCGCTTGTTCTGCGGCGGGATCACCTTGTTCTTTTGACCAATCGCGCGTCACACCGAGTCGCAACAGGATCGCGGAGGCCACGAAAATCGAGCTATATGTCCCAACCACAACGCCCCAAATCATCGCAAAAACAAACCCGCGGATCACGTCACCGCCCAAAATGAACAGCGCAATAAGCGCGATCAACGTGGTCACCGATGTCATCACAGTGCGGCTCAGGGTTTCGTTGATTGACTGGTTCAAAACGTCCCGCAAGGGGCGTGTTTTATAGCGACGCAAGTTCTCGCGCACACGGTCAAACACAACCACTGTGTCGTTGAGAGAATACCCCACGATGGTCAAAAGCGCCGCAATAATCGCCAGATCAAACCGGATTTGCACAAGGCTAAACACCCCGATTGTCAGCACCACGTCATGGACAAGTGCCACAACCGCGCCAACCGAAAACTGCCATTCAAACCGCAGCCAAATGTAAAACAACACCGCTGCCATCGCCGCAACAATCGCAAGAACCGCCGTTTGTACCAACTCGCCCGAGACCTTCGGGCCTACCGAATTAACCTCTGGAAACGTCAGAGTGCTGTCGGTCGCCAGAAGCGCCTCTTTCACCGATGTGATCATGTCGATGGACACGCTTTCCGCGCCCTCTTGGGCTTGGATACGGACTTGTGCCGCATTCAAATTGCCATCGGTCGGATCAAAGATTTCTGTGATCGAAACGTCGCCTAAATTGAGCGGCGTCAAGGCGTCCCGATAGGCGCCCACGTCCACCGAAATGTCGGAATCCGTGCGGATGGTTGTGCCACCCTTAAAGTCGATCCCGAAATTCAAACCCATGGTGAAGAACAAGATAACCGACGCGATCACCGCAAGCGCAGACGCGCCCAAAGTGATTTTACTGGTCGAAAAGAAATCCCAATTGCTTTCCGAAGGAACAAGTTTCAAACGCATCTTTATACCTCGATCGTTTTGGGACGTTTACGTTCAAACCACATCACAATGATCAAACGGGTCACGAAAATGGCCGTAAAGACCGATGTGATAATGCCAATTCCCAGCGTAATCGCGAAGCCTTTGACAGGACCGGAGCCCATGGCAAACAGGATAAACGCGGTAATCAGTGTGGTGACGTTGGCGTCGATAATCGCACTCAGCGCTTTTTCATAGCCAAGTTCAATCGCCCGCACAGGCCCGCGCGCCGCCTTGAGTTCTTCGCGAATCCGTTCAAAAATCAGCACGTTGGCATCAACCGCCATACCAATCGTCAACACGATCCCCGCAATCCCGGGAAGGGTCAGGGTCGCGCCAAAGACGCTCAGAATACCGAAAATAAGCCCGACGTTGATGATCAGCGCGATATTGGCAAACAGGCCAAACAACCCGTAAGACAAGACCATAAAGATCAGCACACCCGCAAAGGCGATGATGCAAGCAATCCGCCCGGCATCAATACTGTCTTGGCCCAATTCTGGCCCAACAGTGCGTTCTTCGAGGAAAGTCATCTTGGCTGGCAACGCCCCCGCCCGCAGCAAAATCGCCAGATGCGTGGTTTCGGCAATATCAAAGTTCCCCGTGATAATCCCCGATCCACCTGGAATGTGGCTTTGGATGGTCGGCGCCGAGATCACCTCGTTATCGAGGACAATCGCAAACGGCGAGCCGATATTTTCCAACGTATAATCGCCAAATTTGCGCGACCCAGACCCGTTGAAGGTAAAGCTCACAGCAGGGCGGCCATTTTGGTCGAAACTTGGCTGCGCATTGGTCAGGTCTTCACCCGTCACAACGGCTGTTTTCTCAACAATGTAATAGACACCCTCTTCGTCAACCGACTTAAGGACTTCGTTGCGCGAATCCGTCCGTGCGTCGGCGCTTGTTGCGCGTCCTGTCACAGGTTTGAATTCCAACTTCGCGGTCGAGCCGATCAGCGTTTTCAACTCTTCCGCCGAACCAATTCCGGGCACCTGAATAAGGATACGATCCTCGCCAATGCTCTGAATTGTCGGCTCGCGCGTGCCTGCCGCATCCACACGGTTGCGCACGATTTCAAGCGATGTTGCCATGGTCCGCAAATCGGTTGCCACACGTTCGGCCTCCGACAGCTTCACAACAATAACGTCGCCTTCACCCGTCACTTCCAAATCGGTGTGGCCGATACTTGTAAGGCTTACAACGGGTTGCGCCAATGTCCGCACAATCTCAATCGCCCGTTGCAATCCGGCGGGCGTGTTGATCTGAACGTGCAATTCGCCTTCGGGCGCGTCTTTTACCTGACGCACACCGCCAACAACATCGCTCTCAACCCGCAACGCATCCCGCACGTCAGGCCACATGCCCTCCATCCGCGACGCGTAAACTTCCGCGAGGTTCACTTGCGCCAGCAAATGCGCCCCGCCGCGAAGATCAAGCCCTAGATTGACCAGATTTGACGGCAGATAATCAGGCCAAAGCGCCGCTTCTGCCTGATTTTCGGGTGTATTAAACCCAGCCTCAATCGCCGCAACGGCGTCGTTGTGGCGCTCTACCCGTGGGTAAAACACATTGGGAAGCGCAAGGACCACACCAAGGGCAACGAGTCCCCAAATGGTAATCCGCTTCCATAAAGCGATACTCAGCATCTTTTCCGCCTGTTCTTAGACAATCGTATTAGGATATTGTTTTTGTTGATTATTTAGCTGGTTCTGTCTTGTTCAAAACCTGCGCGATCGTCGATTGAACCACGCGCACTTTTACGCCCTCGGCCAATTCAACTTCAACTTCATTGTTATCTTTAACCTTGGAAACCTTGCCGATCAAACCGCCCTGTGTGACCACTTGGTCGCCACGGTGCAGCGCCGCAACCATCGCTTTGTGCTCTTTGAGCTTCTTTTGCTGGGGGCGGATCATCAGGAAATACATGATGGCGAAAATCGCGATGAGGGGCACAAATTGCAAGATAGCACTGGAAGAGCCACCAGCGGCTTGGGCATATGCAGGGGTCACGAACATTTGGTCGTCCTTTTCTTGGGTTTAGTGGTGCATTTGCACCGTATTGGCTGGCGGGCACCCTAAAGGCGCGTTTACAGAATCACAAGCTAAACACCCGCCCCCACAGGACATATGCAGCCTGTTGTCCCAATGCCAGTGCAGCGCTAACACTATTGCAACTGAATTGAGGTCTTAATGAGTGATTCCGTCCCGCCTTTTACGATTACCTTTCCCTTTGATGAGAACACGGGAACGGTTTTCTTCGCCGTCCTAGCGGTTCTCGCGCTCAGCTTCGCAGTCTATGGCATCCTGCAAATGCCCACCACGGCAAACCGCAACCGCGACTGGAAGCAACAAGGCATCGAAATCCTGTTTGTCTTCCTCATCCCCGTCTGGATTTGCCTCATGGGATTTGTGATCTGGACTCTGATTAGTCTCGCAGCAAGTTTCCCAGACTATTCCGAAGGCGACGACCTCCGCTGGCACGCCCTAGCCCTTGTCGGCCTCATGACCTCCCTCGCAGGCCTCATCGGCACACCCTTCGTGTTTCTACGCGCCCAAACAACCGAGCGGCACACCGTTGCCACAGAACAAGGCCTCATAACGGACCGAATCACCAAAGCCGTCGAGCAAATCGGCGCAGTTAAAACGGTAATAAAAGACGACAAATCAAGCACCCTACCAAACATAGAAGTCCGCATCGGCGGCCTCTATGCCTTAGAGAACATCGCCCAACAAAATTTGGAGGTTCACATCCAAATCATGGACATTCTCTGCGCCTATGTACGGGAAAACTTAAGCAATAAGATAGACAACAAACCGGGTGAATTAAGCACCATGACGGACACTTCTCCCCTCCCAAAGGCGGGAGAAAGGCTCTTGCCTGATGACGTTTCTGTCGTTTTTAAAATCATTTCACGAAGATCAAAGCCTCAAAAGAAAAAAGAGGAAAGCAGGCTAAACTCAGAGGGCCAGCGTTACGTATTTGACTTTAGTACCTGTAACTTTATCCACTATCGACTTTGGTGGCTAAGCTTTGATAATTGTCGGTTTTGGTATTGTGATTTCTCTGGAGCAACTTTTTTCCGTAATGAAATTCAAAATTCCGACTTCATGGCGGCCAATTTCAGTAGTACCACCTTCAATTCAGTAAAGGCTGAAAACACTAAATTCCATATCGTCGCAACAGACGACCTTGAGATAGAGCACACGAGTTTTCTAGGATGCCAGTTTTTTAAATTTGATTTCGCCCCGACTCGGATTTCTAATGACACACAATTCGATGGTAGCCAGTTCTCAAGTGAGTGGAACGTTGTCACTGCCCTAACTGATGAACAAAAAGAAACGGCCTTAGGCATTGGAAATTTTGATCCAACTGATGGCCACATTCCCAAACATTGGACAACTGTTGAAGCCACAAACAATAAGGTAGACGACTACTGGCGTGAATGGCAAAAAACCAACGGTTCCCAACCCAAATAAAACGCGCTAAAAGCCCCCCAAGATCACCCCAATAAAGGACAGTCCCCATGCACGACATTCGCCAAATCCGCGAAAATCCCGCCGCTTTTGATGCCGCCATGGCACGTCGAGGCCTGTCGTCTTTGTCCTCCGAAATCCTCGCCGTTGATACCGCCCGCCGTGAGAAGATCATGGCCGCCGAAGAGGCCCTCGCGACCCGCAACAAGGCCAGCAAAGAAGTTGGCGCGGCCAAGGCCCGTGGCGACGACGCCGAATTTGAGCGCCTCCGCGCGCTCGTATCCGAGAAAAAGGCAGAAATCGCCACCCTCGAAGAAGAATCCAAGATTGAGGACGCCCGCCTGCGCGACATGTTGATGGTCATCCCCAATATCGTAGCCGACGATGTACCCGAGGGCGCAGACGAGAGCGAAAACCAAGAAATGCACACATGGGGCGCCCTCCCCACCTATGATTTCGCCCCCAAGGAACATTTTGAGTTGTCCGGCACCGCCGCCTCCCTCGATTTCGAAACCGCTGGCAAAATCTCGGGCGCGCGTTTCGTGATGCTCAAAGGTGCCGTCGCCCGCGTCCACCGCGCTCTCGCCCAATTCATGCTCGACACCCATGTCGATGAAAACGGCCTGACCGAAATCAACCCGCCCGTTCTGGTCCGCGACGACGCCATGACAGGCACCGATAAATTGCCAAAATTCGGCGAGGACAGCTACCAAACGACCAACGGCTGGTGGCTCGTGCCAACCGCCGAAGTCCCCCTCACCTATAGCGTCGCCGAAGGCACCCTCGCCGCCGAAGACCTGCCCCGCCGCATGGTCGCGCATACCTTGTGTTTCCGCTCCGAAGCTGGCTCCGCAGGCCGCGACACCTCTGGCATGTTGCGCCAACATCAGTTCGAAAAAGTCGAGATGGTCTCAATCATGCATCCCGACGACTCCGACGCCGAACTTGAACGCATGACAAAATGCGCCGAGGGCATCCTTGAGAAGCTCGTTCTGCCCTATCGCACCGTCAAACTCTGCACAGGCGACATCGGTTTCGGCGCAAAACGCACCTATGACATCGAAGTGTGGCTCCCCGGTCAAAACGCCTACCGCGAGATCAGCTCTTGCTCCACCACAGGCGATTTCCAAGCCCGCCGCATGAACGCCCGCTTCAAACCTGCGGACGGCGGCAAACCCGAATTCGTCCACACCCTAAACGGCTCCGGCCTCGCCGTCGGACGCTGCCTCATTGCGGTCCTCGAAAACGGCCAACAAGCCGACGGCTCCGTCACCCTCCCCGCCGTTTTGCGCCCCTACCTTGGCGGCAAAACCCGCATCACCTCCGAGGGCGCTTTGGCCTAAGCCATTTCCCACAAGACACGAAAAAGGGGCCCGTTGAGGCCCCTTTTTTTATTCCAGAATGTTTAAACTTTTTAAAAAGTGCCTCTCAGAGGTTTTAAACTTTTTAAAAAACGCCCTACCAAGTCTTCTTAGCGGTCGGTTTCCCAAGGTGCTTACGCAAACGAGACGGCGTCGATTTCTTCTTATCCTTAAACGGATTCTGCGACGCCTGACTGCGCATATGCAGACGGATCGGAGTCCCTGGCATTTCAAAGTCGAGCCGTAACCCATTGACAAGATAGCGAGAATAACTTTCGGGCAATTTTTCCGGCAGGCTACACATCACCACAAACCCTGGAGGACGGGTTTTCACCTGTGTCATATACCGTAATTTGATCCGACGACCCGACGGTGCGGGCGGCGGATGCGCCTCAACCATCGCCATAAGCCAACGGTTCAAGTGACTTGTCGTAATCCGTGTGTTCCAAACATCATGGGCCTTCATGATCGCTTCGTGCAGACGGTCCATGCCCTTGCCGGTTTTGGCCGAAATCGTTACCATCGGCACGCCGCGCAATTGCGGTAGGTGCAACTCAAGACTTTCGCGTAACTGCTTGAGTTTAGATTGTTTATCCGGTTCCGTATCCCATTTATTAACCGCGATAACAACCGCGCGCCCCTCGCGTTCCACAAGGTCGGCAAGCTTCAGGTCTTGGGTCTCAAACGGGATTTCAACATCCAGCAAAACCACCACAACTTCGGCAAATTTAACGGCGCGAATACCGTCGGAAACCGAGAGTTTCTCAAGCTTTTCCTGCACCTTAGCGCGTTTGCGCATGCCGGCCGTATCAAACACGCGCACAGGTGTGCCTTCCCAAACGGTCTGCACCGAGATCGCATCGCGCGTGATCCCCGCCTCTGGACCAACAAGCATCCGCTCCTCGCCCAAAAGCTGGTTCACAAGGGTGGACTTACCCGCATTGGGACGGCCACAAATCGCGATTTGCAGCGGCTGTTCTTTGGTCGGAACGCGGGGACCTTCTTCTTCGTCATCATCCGAGACGTCAACATCGACTTCTGGCTCGGCCGAATAGGTCTTGGCGGCAAGTTCCTCGGAAATCGGCAGCAACATCGAATACAAATCCGACATGCCTTCGCCGTGTTCACCAGATAGCCGAAGAGGCTCGCCAAGGCCCAAAGAATAGGCCTCAAGCACGCCCCCTTCGGCGGCGTTTCCCTCGGCCTTATTCGCGGCAACAATAACATGCGCGTTCTTTTTGCGCAGGATTTCGGCGAAAACTCGGTCGGTTGAGGTCACGCCAACCCGCGCATCAATCACGAACAGACAGATGTCAGCCATGCTGACGGCGCGTTCGGTCAACGCACGCATGCGTCCCTGAAGGCTCTCGTCGGTGGCTTCTTCAAGGCCCGCCGTGTCAATGACGGTGAAGTTCAAATCACCAAGCCGCGCGGCACCTTCGCGCAGGTCTCGTGTGACGCCCGGTTGGTCATCCACCAACGCAAGACGTTTACCGACCAAACGGTTAAACAAAGTGGATTTGCCCACATTCGGGCGGCCCACGATGGCAAGGGTAAAGCTCATTTTATGCTCCAATGCACGGATCAGGCGCGTCCGTAACATGATTTGCGCAGGAACGGAAAGCCCCTGCGTAAAGAATTCCTAAGATATCGGGGTGCCGCACCTAGCGATAGGCGCGCAAAGCCCCATCGCCGGTGACGATATAGAGTGTGTTGTTGACGACGATTGGCGCTGTGGTTGCCCCTTCAGGCAGCGGGACCGTCGATAAAAGCTGGCCGTTTTGCGGATCAAAGGAGCGTAGCACGCCATCGCTCGACCCCACCCAAAGGCGTCCGCCCGCAAGGACAGGGCCGTAATGGGCATAGATTGTTTTGCGTTTCTTGATCTTTTCCTCAACAAAATAGGGCAGATCAACTTTCCACAAGGTTTCGCCCGTCGCCGCACTCAATCGCACGAGTGCGGATTGATCGTTGACCAGAAACACCGAGTTGCCCTCAGGCCAAACGGGACCATAAGCCCCCTCTTGCGCGGTCCAAACGACATCGCCGTTGGCGCGGTTGAATTTAATCGTGCGCCCAGAAGCATTCCCCGCATAGACCGTATTGCCAAGGATCACAGGCTCGCTGGTGATGTCAGTGATGCCCGCGTAGGCTGAGTCGACGCGACGGCCAGAAATCGTCGTGCTCCACAGACGGACGCCGCCTTGCGGGAAGGTGGCGATCATTTCGCCCGTGCTGAACGGGAAGATCGCGACATCATTTGTTGCCGCAGGGGCCGCGCCGCCAATGATGCCGGATACGCTTGGCGCATTGGCCAATTGCCATTTGACGCGCCCGTCGCTCAGGTTAACGGCCCAAGCCACGTTGTTGCGCGAAATAGCATAAACCAAGCCGTTTAAGATTGTCGGAGGGCTTGCGATATTTGCGTCCACGCGTTGTGCCCAGACTTCGCCACCGGTTTTCACATCCAGTGCCACCATCTCGCCAAACCCCGTTGTGGCGACCAAGATGTCGCCCGAAATCGCCAGACCGCCGCCGGAAACATCCTCGGGCGAATCTGTGATCGGCGTCAGGTTGCGCTTCCAAAGGAGCGCGCCGCTGGTGTTATGCGCCATGACCAGTGATTGGCTGTCCATGGTGAAAATGCGGCCGTCTTTGGCGACGGGGGTGGTTGAAATCCGGTACTTCCGACTGTCACCCTCGCCGATATCCACACTCCAAAGGGGGCGTATGGTTTGGGCCAAGGCAGGGTGGTCAATGTGGTGTTGTGGGGACCCGTTGGAATGGGTCCACGCGCTGTTGGTCACGGGGCGACGCGCCGAAAAGCTGGGCGCTGGCGGAAGCGTGACTTCGGCGCGGGTTTCGACAACCATTGCGGTTGCAGGCTCTTGAGCGCCAAAAGGCGCGCGCAAACCAATCCGCTCGCCCGGAAGAATAACTTCATCCTTGGCACAGGCCGCCAACAAAGCTACCATAGCAAGCCCCGCAAAAAGATGCGCGGCCTTTTTGAGTCCGAACCGTGAGGGCGCGAAAACAGAAGTTGTTTTGGCGGACTCGAGTGCAAATTTCGGTAGCACTGGGTTCATGTTAAGCTCCACTCAAATTCCTCGTCCCTAGTTCACGGCGCAAATAGGCCATTCTCAAGCGGTGACGCGTTTTCTCTAGCCGGTCGCTGTTTTCACGCCCAGAACCAATTTCCATTGCTCCACACGTTGACGCAAACTCGACGTTAGTTCGGCATCTTGCGAAATGGAGTTCAAACGCGCGATCGCCGCGTCCTTGTCGTCCATTTCGACCTCAATAAGGGCCACTTGCTCTTCGGCCAACAGGCGGAACGCGCTGCCTGGAACGATGAGGGCCGCAAAAGCCGCTTTGCGATCCGCAGCGGGAACGCCCGCCCCCAAAAGCAATGCCGCTTTGAAACCCGCAAGGTCCCGATAGACCTGCGCAGACTCGGGGCTCGCTTTGATGACATCAAGAGCTGCAATGGCGGCATCTGAGCCTTCACTACCCAAAGTTTCTTCACCGCTTTGCAAAAACGCAAGAATGACGTTGGCCTGTGGGGAAGGCGCTTGAATGACCGCAAGTTCGGTGACTCGGGCTGCGGATTCATTGTTGAGCATCGCGGTAATCACTTCGTCGCCAAAGCTCTCGGCTGACGCTTGGGCTGAGGCGCGTCTCGCCTCATTAACGGCGGTTCCCCCAACCAAAAGCAAAACGAGCGCACCTGCGACCCACCCGTATTTACGCATATATCCAAAGAGTCGATCCTGACGGACCTCTTCACTTACCTCGTCAATAAAACTGTCTGTATCGCTCACGTCGTTCTCCTGCCCGTCTGCCCACCCGTTAGTGCGGGGGCATTTCGTCTTCCCGAATGCGTCCGGTATGCCCCCTCATACCCCGAAGCGGAACGCCTTGCCAAGACCCGCCGCGTCGCTCTTTATAAATGCACGGGCTTAGGTGGGAATATCTGGGCGTTTAGATGCAACATTTTCCCCCAATGACCATTGCCTCCTCCTTTGTAATCATTGTGCCGCATAAACAATCTGAACTAAACAGTTCAGGTGAATTGACGTTAGATTTCAGTTGTAATCTGGACAAAACCACTTATGTGAACGTGATTAACACCTGTCCCACGGGCAGCCATAGTATGTTTTTAAGAGGGTTCCATGCGTCCATTACCCGTAATTTCCGCCATTTTGGTGAGTGTATTTTTATTTTTACTCGTATTTGAACGCGACAGACTCTTGGGATTTGCCTTTAAAGATGACACACCCGCCGTCGTAGAAGAAACGGTTGAGGCGAGTGATCAGACCGCCTCCGTGGCCCTAATCGAAACAATAAACACAGAAAACGCCAACCCGTTGGTCTCTGTCGTTGCGTTACGCTCTGTTGCCCAGCCAGTTGAAAATGCGGTCTTACTGCGCGGCCAAACCGAAGCGGCCCGCAAAGTTGAAATCCGCTCCGAAGTCACTGGATTGATTATCTCCGAACCCCTGCGCAAGGGTGGCTACATCGAAAAAGGCCAGCTTTTGTGCGAAGTCGAGATTGGCACCCGCGCCTCTGTCCTCGCGGATGCCGAGGGCAATCTTGAGCGCGCAAATGCCGCCGTCCCTGAAGCCAATGCGCGCCTCGCCGAGGCCAATGCACGCCTTTCTGAAGCAAAAATTAACGACACCGCCGCCAAACGTCTTTCTGAGGGTGGATTTGCCTCCGATACACGGGTGGCCTCCAGCGCCGCCGCGTATGAAAGCGCGCTCGCGGGTGTTCAGGGCGCAAAAGCCTCCGTTTCCGCCGCCGAATCTGGAATCAAATCGGCCGTGGCCCGTGTGGTTGCCGCCGAGCGGGATATCGAACGTCTGCGTATTTTAGCCCCCTTCTCGGGCATGTTGGAAACAGACACCGCCGAGCTTGGCACCCTGATGCAACCGGGCGCTCTGTGTACTACGGTCGTATTGCTTGATCCGATTAAGCTGGTCGGGTTTGTTCCGGAAACCGATGTGGAACGCATCAAAGTTGGGGCCATGTCCGGCGCACGTTTGGCCTCGGGTGTTGACGCCGTTGGCCGCGTGTCGTTCCTGTCGCGCACCGCCGATAGCGCGACCCGCACCTTCCGCGTGGAGGTGATCGTGCCGAACGCAGATCTCGCCATCCGCGACGGCCAAACGGTGGAGATCGTGGTATCCTCCGCGGGGTCGGACGCGCATTTATTGCCCGCCTCGTCCTTGACCCTGAATGACGAAGGTGCCCTTGGGGTTCGGGTTGTCGAAGACCAAAACGTGGTGAAATTTTTGGAAGTGTCCGTTTTACGCGACAGCGTCGATGGGATTTGGGTCTTGGACCTTCCCCAAGAAGTGAGCGTGATTACGTCAGGCCAAGAATATGTCATTGATGGTGTGACCGTCGCGGTGACCTATAGGGAGCCAAGCTGATGACTGGTTTAGTCGATTGGGCCGCCGAACGCGCCCGCATGGTGGTTGCCTTTATCGCGATTTCCCTGATCGCGGGGGCCGCCGCCTATATGAACCTACCCAAGGAGGGCGAGCCGGATATTGAAATTCCGGCTCTTTTTGTTTCTGTCCCCTTCCCCGGAATTTCCGCCGAAGACAGCGAAGCCCTGTTGGTTAAGCCAATGGAAACCGAACTGTCCGATTTGGATGGCCTCAAATCCATGTCCGCCACCGCCTCTGAGGGCTATGGCGGCATTGCGCTTGAGTTTGAGTTTGGCTGGGACAAGACCAAAATCATTGCCGATGTGCGCGACAAGATGAACACTGTTGAGGGGAATTTCCCCGCTGGGGCGGATAAATACTCCATCACCGAGATCAACTTTTCTGAATTTCCGATCATCATTGTGAATCTATCTGGCGATTTACCAGAGCGCACCTTGGTGCGTGTTGGCAAGCAGCTTCAGGATAAAATCGAAGCCCTTGAACCGGTGCTGGAAGCGGCCCTTGCGGGGCATCGCGACGAGATGGTCGAAGTGACCATCGACCCGTTGCGCCTTGAGGCCTATAACGTGACCGCGCCCGAATTGATCAACGTTGTGGTTAACAACAACCAACTGATCGCAGCGGGGGAAATCGAAACCCCTAATGGCGCATTTTCGGTGAAAATCCCCTCAAGCTTCAACGATGCCAAAGACATTTTCGACCTGCCTGTCAAAACCAACGGCGACCGTGTTGTGACCCTTGGCGACCTCGCGGATATCCGTCTGACGTTCGAAGATCGCACCGGAACAGCTCGTTTTAACGGGGAAACAACGGTCGCGTTGCAAGTGGTGAAACGCAAAGGCTATAACATTATCGACACCGCCGCACAGGTGCGCGCCGCCGTTGAAGAGGCCCGCGCTGAGTGGCCCGAACAGTTGCAAGCCGCCGTCCATGTCGGCGCGAGCAACGACCAATCGCGCACCGTGGGCTCGATGGTGAGCCAGCTTGAAGGCTCGGTTCTCACGGCGATTGCGCTGGTGATGATCGTTGTACTCGCGTCGCTTGGCACGCGCTCCGCCCTTCTGGTGGGCTTCTCAATCCCCACATCGTTCCTCCTGTGTTTCGTGCTTTTGGGCGCGATGGGGATCACCATTTCCAACATCGTGATGTTTGGTTTGATCCTCGCCGTGGGGATGCTGGTGGATGGCGCGATTGTGGTCGTGGAATACGCCGACCGGCGTATCAAAGAGGGCGTCGGCCCGATGCACGCCTTTACCGAGGCCGCCAAACGCATGTTCTGGCCCATCGTCAGTTCCACCGCGACCACGCTCTGTGCGTTCCTACCGATGCTGTTTTGGCCCGGCGTTCCCGGCCAATTCATGGGCATGTTGCCCGTCACTTTGATCTTCGTGCTTTCGGCCTCCCTTGTAGTTGCCCTCATCTACCTGCCCGTCCTTGGCGGTGTGTTTGGCCGTGGGTCGCGGATCATTGAACATGTCTCGGCGTGGCTGATCACTAAACTCCCGTGGTTTGTGCGCGCGGCTTTCGTGCCTTTCGCGCTCTACGGGTTGTTCTTGGGCATGATGCAAATGCTCAACCCCGGATATCTGTTTGGCGGCACGGCCCCAACCGAGGGCGTGATGGCCATTGTTCCAGGGGCTTTGCTCTTTATGATCTCGGCCTTTGCCAGCTCGGCGTTCCTCGGAGCTGCGGCCCTGCCCAAACGCGAGAAAAAGGTGCGCGCAGGTGTGCGCCGCTCGCCTTTCGGCCTGTTTATCAAATTCATCGTGGGCAACCCGATCATGCCTTTGGTCTCGGTCGCCGCCGTGATTTTCGTGGTGATGACCACCTTCCAATACTTTGGCGAAAACAACAAAGGCGTCGAGTTTTTTGTTGAAAGCGAACCCGAGCAGGCGATCATTTACGTGCGCCAACGCGGTAACCTATCGCTTGAGGAAAAAGACGCCGCCCTGCGCGAGGCCGAAGAGGTTATTATCAATGAAACCGGTGTGCAAAGCACCTTTGCCTTCGCGGGTGACGGCGGCCTGACCCAAAACGACGGTGGCGCGGGCGCACCGCGTGACGCCATCGGTCAGGTGCAAATCGAGCTGATCCCGTGGGAAGACCGCCCCACCGTCAAAGTGCCATGGTTTTGGGGCATCGAACGCAACGCCGTCGACCCTGAATATGATGGCAATAAGGTGCTGGAGCGCCTCGAAGTCAAACTCGCCCAAATTCCGGGTATCAAAGCCGAAATCCTGAACTTGTCGCGCGGTCCGGGCTCCGGAAAACCTGTGCATCTGCGCCTGAAATCCGACAATTGGGAATCGCTTCTTGTTGCAACAGAAATCGCACGCGCGAAGTTTGAAGACACGGCGGGTCTGGCCGATATTGACGACACGCTTCCCCTTCCGGGGATTGATTGGCAGATCGACGTGGACGTCCAAAAAGCCGGCCGTTACGGCGCGGATGTGGCCACCGTTGGCGGCATGGTTCAGCTGGTAACGCGCGGTATTTTGCTCGACACCATGCGGGTCGATACCAGCGACGAGGAAATCGAAATTCGGGTGCGTTTACCCGAAGCGGACCGCGTTCTTTCGACCTTGGATAGCCTGCGTATTCGCACCTCCGAAGGCCTTGTCCCGCTGTCGAATTTCACCACCCGTAAGCCCGTGGCAAAGCTGGCACAGATCGACCGGATTGATCAGCAACGGTATTTCGATGTGAAAGCTGCAGTTGATTCCAACCTCGTCAAACTGGTCCCTCAGGACACCTCGCAAGAGGGCATGGAAACCGTTGTGATAAGTGAGGACCAACTTGAATTGACACGTTCAAACGGGACCACCTATCAGTCGCAGGTTGACGCGGGTGATTACAAATCAATCCCCGTAAATCCCACCGAGCGCATCGAAACCCTCACCGAATGGCTCGACGCTGACGGCAATTTGCCCCAGGGGGTTGCATGGGAATGGACGGGCGATCAAGAAGAGCAAGCGGAGTCCGGCGCCTTCCTGATGAAAGCTTTTGCGGGCGCTTTGGCCTTGATGTTTGTGATCCTACTGGCGCAATTCAACAGCTTCTATAACTCCATTTTGGTGCTCATCGCGGTGGTTCTTTCGACCACTGGCGTGCTCATCGGGATGCTGGTTATGGGGCAAGCGTTCTCGATTATTATGACCGGAACGGGGATCGTGGCCTTGGCGGGAATCGTGGTGAACAACAACATTGTGTTGATCGACACCTATCAGGAATACGCACGCTACATGCCGCGCATTGAAGCGATCATCCGCACAGCGCAGAACCGTATTCGCCCTGTGTTGCTGACTACAATCACCACGATGGCGGGCCTTGCGCCGATGATGTTTGGCCTGTCGCTCGACTTCATCAACGGTGGCTATTCCGTCAACAGCCCCACTGCCCTTTGGTGGAACCAACTGGCGACGGCGGTGGTCTTTGGCCTTGGGATTGCAACCATTCTAACGCTTGTGTTCACCCCGTCAATGCTCGCCATTCGGGTGTGGTTCTGGACCTATGTAAGCTGGCTCGCGCGCCTGTTTGCGATGCTGTCGATGGGGCGCAGCAGCAAGGCCGCACAGGATTGGGCCCTCCAATCTGCCGCCCGTAAAATCCACGCTCCCGAACTGGACTGGACCCGCCTGACCTTGCCGCAAGGCGACGGCTTTGAAGAGGAACCCGCCGAGGATATCGACCTCAGCGAACTTGAGAGCGTCCTTGAGAAAGCCGGCAAAGCGCCGGCCCCAAAGCAGGATTACCTGCGCGAAGCGGATGTCGATGCAGCAAGCAATGATGGCGAACACCAGAACGGGGTCGCCAAAAAAGATGGCCCCCCGTTAAAAGCTGCAGAGTAATGTAAAACGCAAAAGACCGGAGATTATCTCCGGTCTTTTTTTGTCTACGTGACTTGCGGTCTCCCCCTTAGGCATTCCACAATAGCTGGGTTCGGAGCACGTAAAAACGGTGCTCTTAGGCCACGTCTTCTTCTGTTTGCTGGCGATACCACATCGAGGCATAACGCGCGTTACGCACGAGTAATTCATCGTGCGATCCTTGCTCGATAACCTCGCCCGCCTCCAACACAACAATCCGATCCGCATCCACAACGGTCGAGAGACGGTGGGCAATCGTAATCACCGTCCGCCCCCGCCCCATGGCCGCGAGGCTGTCCTGAATGTCGCGCTCTGTTTCGCTGTCTAGCGCACTGGTGGCCTCGTCAAGCAACAGGATCGGTGGATTTTTGAGCAGGGTCCGCGCAATGCCGACCCGCTGCTTTTCACCGCCCGAAAGCTTCAAACCGCGCTCGCCAACGGGGGTGTTATACCCATCGGGAAGCGACGTGATGAAGTCGTGGATTTTCGCACCGCGTGCGGCCTCAAAGACCTCTTCCTCACTGGCATCCGCACGCCCATAGGCAATGTTGTAATAGATGCTATCGTTGAACAATACGGTGTCTTGTGGCACGACGCCAATCTGGGCGTGCAGGCTCTCTTGGGTCACATCGCGAAGATCTTGACCATCAATGCGCACCCCGCCGTCGCTCACATCATAGAACCGAAACAACAGACGTCCAATGGTGGATTTTCCGCTCCCTGAGGGGCCAACAATCGCTACGGTTTCCCCCGCCCCAATCGTCAGGCTCACGCCCTTCAAAATCGGCCGCTCGGCGTCATAGCCAAACTTCACCTTGTCCAAAACAACTTCGCCGCCGTTGATCTTGAGGTCGGGCGCATTTGGCTTGTCGACCACCTCTGCGGGTTGTCCCAAAAGGTCGAACATATCGCCCATATCCACCAAGGCTTGGCGGATTTCGCGATAGACCGATCCAAGAAAATTGAGCGGCATGGTGATTTGGATCATATAGGCATTCACCATCACAAAATCGCCAACCGTCAGCGCGCCACTTTGCACGCCCATGGCCGCCATCACCATCACAACCACAAGGCCAGCAGTGATAAAAAGCGACTGGCCAAAGTTGAGAAACGCGAGGGAATAGTTGGTTTTGAGCGCGGCAACTTGATAGAGCGCCATAGAGTCGTCATAGCGCGCAGCTTCGCGCTTCTCTGCGCCAAAATACTTCACCGTCTCAAAATTGAGAAGGCTGTCTATGGCTTTTTGGTTGGCCTCGGTGTCTTGTTTATTCATCTCTTGGCGGGCGCGCACGCGCCATTCGGTCACCGCGAATGTGAACCAGACATACAGGGTAATAGTCACGACAACGGCAGCTAAATACCAGACATCAAACACAAAAAATAGAATGATGGCGACCATCAACAACTCTAGGATCAAGGGCCCGATCGAAAACAAAAGGAAGCGCAGGAGGAAATCAACGCCCTTTACGCCGCGCTCGATAATCCGCGAGAGGCCGCCGGTTTTGCGCGCGATATGATAGCGCATCGAGAGTTGGTGAATATGGGTGAACGTCTCAAGCGCGAGAGCGCGCAACGCTCCTTGGCCAACCTTGGCAAAGATGACATCGCGCAATTGGTTCATCCCGACCGTCATCACCCGTGTCATGCCGTAAGCGATGGTCAATCCGACAGCGCCCATGCCCAACATCCATGCCGCGGACTGCCCTTCGCCCGCGAGGTTGTCCACCGCTTCTTTGTACAAAACCGGCGCGAGAACCGCGACGAACTTAGATAGAATAAGCATGGTCATGGCCGCGACCACACGACGTTTCACCCAGAGCTTATCTTTGGGCCAAACATAGGGGGTGACGCGGCGGATCACATTCCACGCTCCGCCCTTTGGGCCGCCTTTTAGGGCGGCATCTGTGGGGGTCAATCGGCGCATGGCTTCCTCCGGCTAGCTGAACTTCGCAAAGTAGACAGACGCGCGGTGGATGGCCAGAGGGGAGCCGTCAGAATCCTAGTTTTCTTTTGATGCTGGAACCGTAAAAACCTGCCCGGGGTAGATAAGGTGTGGATTGCGAATGGCGTCCTTGTTTGCCTCAAAGACCCGCACATAAAGTACCCCGTCGCCGTAGCTTGCCTTCGCGATCCCCCAAAGGGTATTGCCCGGTTGCACAGTGACCGCCTTGACGGTGGCCACTCCGTTTTCGGGGGCAGAGGGCGCGGTTTGGGCCAGAAGTTCTGGCGCCTCACGCTGGAACGGTGTCTCAACGCGCGCACTGACTTTTCCCGCCGTGTCGACTTGATCCGCGCGCAAAGTGTACAGCCCCGCGCTGATCTGTTCCAAGTCAAATGACCACGCACCATCAGAAGCAATCTCGCCCTCACCGACGGATTTGTTGTCGAGATAAAGGCGCACGAATTCGCCCGCCTTGCCGCGCCCTGTGACCTGAACGTCGCCCGTGGGCGCATAGGTGATGGCGTCAATCGCAATATTATTGATGTTGGAGGCCCCGCTTGTTTGCAGCACTTTCACCCCCTCCTCCGTCGCCAAAAGGATCGCAGGAACTTGGGCGACAGGCTCCGCCACGGCTTCGGTTGTCGTTTGAGAAGCGGTCGGCGTGTTTGTCTCTGTGGGCAACTCCGGAGCCTCAACTGTTTGAGAAACCACCTCTTCTATTCCAGCAGCCTCGATTGCGGTCGGCGCGGAATCAGGAACAACAGAGGTTTGAGCCGTGTCGACTTGTGCAACACTTTCAAGTGCCGCCTCTGCGACATTCTCCTCAGGGACTGCCGGCGTCGCCGCAGCCTGCGCTGAGGACAAAGGAACCTGTGCTTTCTCGGTTTGTACTTGTGCTACCTCAACGGACTCGGCAGGCACGACCAATTGTGTACTTTGCGACGTGCCATCTGTAGTGCTCAAATTCGTCGTTTCCTGCGAAGGGTCCACGGCCACTCGTGCGTTTTGCGGTTCCTTTTCTGGCGACTCTGCTGGCGTTTGTGTGGCCTCTGCGACAACCACAGGTACCTCGGGCGGCGCAAGGATCACCGTATCAACGGACGCCACAGTCGAAGCGCCGCTTCCTTGAAGGAGGGACACGACTTTGGCCGCCGATGTGAGGTCGATTGTGAAAAGGCTGACGAAATTACCCGCACCATCTGCTTGTGCGCGCGCGACTTCTTCTCCGTCGACCAGAATGGCTATTTCTTGCCCCGCAACGCCCCGCCCCGCCACAAGCGCATTGCCGTCGGCATCAACTCGCACCACGTCAAACGTTGGCGGCGCGAGGCCTTGGTCGGCGAGTGGCTCGGGATCGACGGGCGCGATTTCCGCCATGTTGGTCTCTACCTGCGCAGGTTCAGGCTGCTCTGATACTTGTTGCTCTGGCACTTGGGCCTTGGTTTGAGTTTGTGGCTCAGTCTCAGGCGCATCCGTTTCGGAGACAGTTTCGATTGCATTATTAACCGGAGCCGCGACCTGCGCGGGGGCAACCACGGCGGACTCTTTGATCTCTGTCTCTACGGGGTGTTGCGTTTGCGCGTAATAGGCCAAATAACCGACCATCGCGACAATCAATGCCGCGCCTCCGCCCAAAACCACGCCTGTCGCGCCCGTTAATCCTGATTTGCCCTGAACAGCCATGTATTCCATTCCCCAATGGTCTTGCACCCGTCCCATGAACAAGCGATTGTGCAGGCGCAGCGCCCACATTGACGCTCAAGAAACCCTAACCAAAGGCCGTTGTCCATGACTTCCACTTTTTCTGCATCAATTTGTGTCTATTGTGGCTCGCGAAACGGGGTAAATCCCGCATATACAGAGGCGGCAAAACAAACGGGCAAGATGATCGCCGAGGAAAACTGGCGCTTGGTTTATGGCGCGGGGGATATCGGATTGATGGGGGCCGTGGCCAACGCCGCGCAATCCGCTGGCGCTCAAACCTTTGGCGTTATTCCGACCCATTTGATGAAACATGAAGTCGGCAAGCGCGACCTCACCAATTTTATCATCACCGAAAACATGCACGAGCGCAAAAAGGTGATGTATATGAACGCCGATGCCGTGGTGGTGATGCCCGGTGGTGCGGGGTCAATGGACGAGTTTTTCGAGGTCTTGACGTGGCGCCAGTTGGGTCTGCACAGCAAGCCCATTTACCTCTTGTCGGTCGACGGATACTGGGCGCCACTCATGGCCCTCATAGATCACATCATCGATCAAGGATTTGCCGACGCCTCATTGCGCGATTTCGTTCACGTTGTCGAAACCGTCGCCGCATTGCGCAGCGCTTTACGCGACGACCTTTCCTCAGAGAAACTCACAACGGAATAAAGCGCCAAAGCGATCCAAATGACGGGGAAAGCGATCAAATGCGCGGGCGTCATGATCTCGCCAAACAGAAAAACGGCCACCAAAAACTGAAGCGTTGGATTCACATAGGTCAACAACCCCAAAGTCGCTAAGGACACGCGTTTGCTAGCATAGGACAGAAGCAGCAGCGGCACCGCCGTCAAGACGCCAGAAAAGATCAACAACAGGCTGTCCTGCCAGTTTTTGCCAAACACACCGGGGGTTTGCGTGCCAATCGCCTGCCAACCCTGCGTATGCGCGCCCCAAAGCCAGATCACGCCAAGAGGCAGGAGAATGAGCACCTCTAAGGTCACCGAAACCACGGGGCCGGCATCTAGCTGCTTCTTGATCAGACCATAAACCGCGAAGGTGCTGGACAATACCAGCGAGATCCAAGGCGGTGCCTCAAGCGCGTAAGTCAGCCCCATGACGGCCATCGCAGCCAGCGCCACAGCCGCCCATTTGAGCGGCCCCAAACGCTCTCCCAACACAAAGGCCCCCAGCAAAACAGCAAACAGAGGGAAGATAAAATAGCCCAGCGAACTTTCAACCGCGCGCCCCGATTGAACCGCATAGATAAACAAAAACCAGTTAATTGAAATCAGCAAGGAAGCCGCCGTAATCCACAGCATTTTGCGGTGATCCCGCAAGATCGGCCACAAGGTCGGCAACCGCCCCTGCACCGCCAGAATACCAAGCAAAAACGCGAGCGACCACAGGCTTCGGTGGCTCAAAACTTCCAAGGGTGCCACGTGATCTATCGCTTTATAATAAATCGACGAAAAGCCCCAGACAACACAGGCCAAGAGCATCGCAAGACTTCCCTTAATATGCTCGGGCATGGGGGATCACCTTAAATTTATTGGGGTAACCCGTGTCAAAAACGCACGTGTATCACCCTCAGAGTTTCACAGCAGCCCCGTGACGTAAAGGAGAATTCCCAAGCGGTAAAACGAAAAAACCCGCCAGAATTACTCCTAGCGGGTTTTCAAAAATTATAGGACGAAGCTTAGCCCAGACGGGATGCAACGTTTTCCCAGTTCACGAGCTTCTCAAGG